>NZ_QYZD01000038.1:0-51430 GCF_003591545.1 Paenibacillus thiaminolyticus | reverse complement strand
TCTTGCACAAACATCACTCGTTGTTCAGTTTTCAAAGAACAATCCGGCAACCAACTTCATCAGTAAGTTGCTTTCTTTTTTTCACCGCCGTTCAGCGGCGACTTTTATAATATATCATACTCTCGAACCGAACGCAATACCTTTTTTTTAAAAAAGTTTTTCGATTCATGTTTTCACCTTATCTATCATGCGATACCACGCATAAAACGACAGGGGAACGAAAAATAATTTATCATATTTCCGCTGTCCAGTCAACACTTTTCCTGGCTTTTTGTCCGATGCGGCCGGATGCTTCCCTTTCCTCTCGGCCAAGCCTCCCCTACTCGGGGCGGCATCACGGTCACATCGGAACGATCCGGTGATTGCGTGCGTATTTCGACAAGTCCTTCGGCGACGCTATGCGCGCATACATGCGGAATACCGTGCGATACCGGCGGGAAATCGCCTGGCGCACCTCCGAATCCAAGCGGTTATCACTCAAATCGAACAACATCTCATCCAATTCCTTGCGAAGCATATATTCTAATTCTCGGCATTCATTATCATTAAACAGGAAACCCAACATCGCAACAAAACCTCCCTCACCGACAGTTCAACGCTTATCCTGCAGCAGTGTAACAGCGGTCCATTCCTCAATGGCATATCCTTCCCCGGAAGCCAAAGGATGCCGCTTTACTGTTATGCTCAAATTTGCGAAGTTTTATCACAAGTCGATGCGAACTCTCGCTGCCGATGCATGTCTCCTACTCTGCCCGTCATCTGTTGCTACGGGGACATCAACCATAACGTAACGGTGCTCTCGATAATAGCCGCGATCAACAAGACAACCGTCACCCATACCGCTCCCGCTCCGGTCCGCTTTGCCCATTCAATGAGAGAGATGTTCGACCGTCGAAGCCTTGAACCGAACAGCTTCTGCATTACGAGAACGCCGAACTTCAATCCATAGGCCGCAGCGATAAGGATAGCCGGGATTTCCAATATCCCATGCGGAAGCAGTCCTTTGAACACCATCTCCGTGATATTCTGCCCCATCACATCCATCATGCGCAGGAGAAAACCGATAACCATCCCGTTGACCACAAGGAAGAAAGCAGGAAGCAATCCGAACAGAAATCCGGCAAACATGATCATAACCGCTTTGATCGCATTATTGTAAAAGATGAATACGAAGAACGACAGCTCCTGATTGTCAGACTTCATCAGCTGCTCCTTCACCTGTCCGAGTCCAGCCAGTTGATCAGTTACGAACTTCTGTAGAACATCAAGCCGGTTCCCGAGCACATAGCCAACTGCGAACAGCAACACGGACGCTAGCAAATACCAGCGCAATTCGGCCAATGTCTTCCACCATGAACGCAATGACAACATAAGTTCTATCCTTTCCCGCTCCGCGCCAGACCGTTGCACCCGATCGAATTCGGGTTGCTGCCCGGTAAGAGCTGTCATATTTTAATACCCCAAGCATACAGTGTACTAAACAAGCGTGACAAGCTTGCAGCTTATGATCCGTATCCTATTCATCGTAACGAGAGGAGCGCACTTGCATGAGTTCTTTTTACGTATTTAGCGGCAAAAAAATCAAACGCGTCTTTTTCATCATTGCTGCTGCACTGCTGGCCGCCGGTGTGGTATATGTGGAAAGCGACAACATTACCGTCTTCTCCGAATCCAACCCTTCCGCGATTTACAGTGTGCCGACTGACAAAAAAGTCATTGCTCTGACCTTCGATATCAGCTGGGGCGATAAGCGTGCTGAGCCGATCCTTCAGATACTAAAGGAAAAGGGCGTGAACAAAGCGACATTCTTCCTGTCCTCCCCATGGAGCAAGACGCATCCCGATATTGTGAAAAAAATGGTGAGCGCCGGTTATGAAATCGGAAGTCACGGCCATAAGCATGTCAACTACAGCAGCCTAAGCGATGAGGAGATTCGCAAGCAAATCACGACCGCCCATCATCATCTCAAGGAGGTTACTGGTCAGGATGCCAATCTGATCCGGATGCCGAACGGCGATTTCGACAAGCGGGTGCTCCGGATCGCCGACAAGCTGAACTACAAAGTCATTCAATGGGATACCGACTCATTGGATTGGAAAAACCCGGGCGTCGATACGATCGTCAAGCGCGTCGTCGGCAAAGCCCACCCCGGAGATATCGTCTTGCTCCATGCCAGCGATTCATGCAAGCAGACCCATCTCGCTCTTCCCAACATCATCGACAGTCTGCGGGCCAAAGGATATGAATTCGTCACCGTATCGGAGCTGATTCAGCAGACCGACATGAAGAGCAAGCCGATCGAGGACAAGACGACGATGAGCGAGCACCTGCATAAGGCTGTTGGAATGTAGCATATGCACCTTTGCCTTGCCGCATGAAAAAAAGCTGACGGAATTCCGTCAGCTTTTTGGTGTTCCCAGTATCCGGTTCAGCATCAGCACCTGATAGGCGTTGCATGCCGCGAGCGGCAGATAGACGTACCAGGTCGCAATCCCGCTAATATTCAAGGCAGACAGCGTCTCGACCGTCGTAATGGCGATCATGAAGAATAAGGTAGGAATGAATGCGGTCCTGTTGGTTGCCTTGACTTTAAAATAACCGACGATCAGGGCAACTGCGAGCACGGCCAGACCAAGCAAAATATCGTTCATCGCGTCTCCGCCCCGCTGCGATCCATTATCCGCAAGCAGCATGCGCAGGAACATCAAATCGAGCAGAGCAATGACGGTGAGCACCACTTGTATGTACGGCCAAGCTTTTTTGAACAACCCGATGGCAATGAAATTCAACGTAAGATACGCGAAAAAACCCATCTGCGAGTATACGCTTACAGTAAAGCCGCTCAAAATCAGCTGCACTACATTCAATACCCCGTCCATCGGGCCAGTGAAATTTTGGAACTCCCCCTGAATGATTTGCAGGGACAGACCCATCACTAATGTGATTCCGCCTCCGATAAGGAGCGTGGTCCAAAACAAATAAAACCATTTTTTCAACGTCAAGGCACTGCACCTCCGCAATGTTCATTATTTTACCAAGGTTCTCAGCAAAAAACTATAACTGTCAAACATAATTCACAATTCGTCCTGCCATACTACGCGTGAAGGCATGAATGGGACAGAAAGGAGTGCCGTGCCATGAAGACATCATTTATCCGTCTCGCAATGGTTGGCGCCATGATGATGCTGCTCCTTACCAGCTGCGGGGCCGAACAGCCCGCTGCTCAGAGCACCATGGATTATAAAGAAATAAAAAGCATGGTTATCGATATTCTCAAGAGCGAAGAAGGCCAAAAAGCCGTGCAATCGGCATCATCCGGAGGATCTGGCGGCGGCATGCAGATGCAGGCGATGACGATGCAACAGCAGGAGCAGATTCGTACGGCAGTGAAGGATACGCTCGTATCTCCCGAGTATGAGAAGGTGATCGAGGAGGTTATGAAGGATCCCAAATTCGCCGGAGAATTCGCCAAAGCCGTCAATAAAGAAAATAAGGAGCTCCATAAAGCGTTAATTAAAGATCCGACATACCAGCAGTCGTTCGGCGAAATGCTGAAATCTCCCGATATGACGAAGGCTTACCTTGAGATGATGAAGACCCCGGAATATCGCAAGCAGATGATGACGCTTGTCAAGGATGCCATGGGCAGCCCGCTGTTCAAGCTTGAAGTCATGGATTTATTAAGCAAAGTCGTCAAGGAAGAGCTTCAGCCGGAAGAAAAGAAAAAGCAGGAAGGTGAAGGCGGCAAGGGTGGTCAAGAAGGCGGAGGTGGAGGCGGAGGCGGAAAAGAAGAGGGCGGAGGCGAATCCGGCGGCGGCAGCTCCGGTTCATAGGCTTCCCCTCCCCTGTAAATGCAAAGGACTCCACACGGGAGTCCTTTTGTATGCAGCGATGATGCCGTTCAGGACAAGCGCCGAACGACTTCTTCGGCTAGCTCGGTATACAGCTTCCCGATAGCCGAATCCGCCTTGTATACCGAAGGCGAGAAGTCCGGCTCTGCCGGGTGATTGTCCGGCGAACCGAGCGGAATCTGGGCCAGCAGATCGGCGTGAAGCGCTTCCGCGAGCTTGCCCCCGCCTCCGCGGCCGAATACGTACTGCTTGTCTCCGCATTGCCCGCACTCGACGTAAGCCATATTTTCCACGACGCCGAGGATGTCATGCTTCGTATGGAGCGCCATCGAACCGGCCCGGGCTGCGACGAAGGCAGCTGTCGAATGAGGGGTCGTGACGATAATCTCCTTGCTGTGAGGAATCATCTGGTGAATGTCCAGCGCAATATCTCCAGTTCCCGGAGGGAGATCAAGCAGCACGATATCAAGCTCGCCCCACTCCACCTCCTGGAAGAAATTGCGAAGCATTTTGCCCAGCATCGGGCCGCGCCATACAACCGGACTATTGTCTTCCACGAAAAAGCCCATCGACATCACTTTGACGCCGAACCGTTCAATCGGGATCACCATGTTGTCCTGGACGATCGGGCGGTCTTCAATCCCCATCATATCAGGGACACTGAAGCCATAGATGTCGGCATCGATGAGTCCGACCCGCTTGCCCAGCCGGGCCAGAGCAACCGCCAGATTGACGGTGACGGTCGATTTGCCGACGCCGCCCTTGCCGCTGGCGACGGCGATGAATTGTACGCCTGAAGCCGGATTGAGCAGCGGATGCCGCTCCATCCCCGCTCCATGCCCTGCGGGCTCTGCGCCTGATCCCTGTGTTTCTTCGGCTGGCTGCACGCCGATGGCTTGCAGCTCCGCCGCCGTCGCCAGGCGGATGCGGACATGGACATCGTCCAGGCCAAGTGATGACAAACGTGTCTTAATCTCGCGGGTAAGCCGCTCTCGCGCTTCTGCATCCGCAGCCTGGGGAGCGATCAGGGCGGTTAGCTTCACCTCTCCCGGCTTGATCATCAGATCGCGAATCCATTGAATATGAGTCAATTCCTGGCCTGTCACGGGCTCTGTTAATCCATGCAGCGCTTGCAAAATATCTTCTTTCGTGATCATGATGGCACCTCGTCTCTATCAAGGTCAGCAGGCGGACATGCTGCTTCGTTACGCAGTCTATTATATCATAGGAACTCTATTTACCAATGTTTTCCCCCGCCATAAAGCGGAGTATTCCTTTGTAGACCGAGGCTGCGACCTTGCGCTGATACTGTTCGTCGGCCAGCTTCCGGGATTCTTCCAGATTCGAGAGGAATCCCACCTCCACGAGCGCCGACGGAATCTCGATGTGATCCATCAGATATAAGCGCCGATCTACCGGCTTGGCCACCCGATCCGTATTTTCGAGATTGTTCCGGATCTCGGACTGGATCCATTTGGCCAGACGCTCGCTCTCCGGGTGCCGCTTCGTATAGAACGATTGGGCGCCGCTCCACTTGCCCGACGGGATGCTATTCATATGCAGACTAATCAGAATGTCTGCTTTCCTTTCCTGAACGAAGCTGACGCGCCGCTTCAAGTCTTCTGCCTTGCGCTTCGAATATCCTTTTGTGTCCGGGGCAGCCAGATCGTAGTCCCCTTCCCGGGTCATAAAGACGACTGCTCCCGCCTGCTGCAAATAATCGCGCAAATATAAAGCGATAGAGAGATTAATATCTTTCTCAATCACCCCTTGTTTGCTGACCGCGCCGCCATCCGGACCTCCATGACCCGCATCAATGATGACGACCTTGCCGGATAACGGAATCGTCCAATAGGTCCATGTCTTCGTGGCCGGCATTTCGGCGGTCATGATGGCGATGACAGCCAGCACAAGGCAGATGCTGACGAGCCATTTACGCACGCTTCCCAGCGGTATCCATAGAATTGTTGTTTTTTTGCTTCGCTTTTCATTCCATTTGATCATACAAAAAGTCCACCTCCGTTCCCATACAGACACTAATCATCTATATGGGACAAGGTGGACAAATATACATCGATTTATACTAACCATAGCTAGGTGGAGGGATCGGGTCTACGCCTTCAGATTGGCCGGTTCCGACATGCCTTCGATCAGGATCCGGGCCACTTCCGGACGCGAAAATTCAGGCGGCGGGCAAATGCCGTTCCGCAGCATCTCGCGTACCTTCGTCCCGGACAAGGCGACATGCCGCTCCTTCGGATGTGGGCATGTCTTGCTGGATGCCATATTGCCGCAAGCGGTGCAATAGAAGCTGTGCTCGAAGAAGAGCGGCATGATGCCGAGCTCTTCCGGCTCGAATTCACGGAAAATATGCTGCGCTTCATAAGTTCCGTAATAATCGCCTACGCCGGCGTGATCGCGGCCGACGATGAAGTGGGTACAGCCGTAATTTTTGCGGACAATGGCGTGAAAAATCGCCTCTCTCGGGCCCGCGTACCGCATCGCGGCGGGGAAGACGCCGAGAAAGACCCGATCTCTCGGATAGTAATGCTCCAGCAGACTAACATAACTGAGCATACGTACATCCGCAGGCACATCGTCGGACTTCGTCTCGCCTACGAGCGGATTGAGGAACAGCGCATCGACAATCTCCATCGCACTCTTCTGGATATACTCGTGAGCCCGATGAACCGGATTGCGGGTCTGGAAGCCGACGACGGTTCGCCAGCCGCGTTCCCGGAAGATCTGTCGCGTCTCGGCCGGATCGAAGTAATACTCGCCGAAGCGTTCTGGCTTCGGCCTGCGCAGCAAGCGAATGCTTCCGCCGACACAGAACGTCGGGCGCTCCAGCAGCTTCTGGACGCCGGGATGAGCGGTATCGGTCGTGCGGAACACCTGCTCCGCCTCTTGATATGGATCGATCTCGAAGATGCTCTGCACCTCGATCGTTCCGTACAATACGTCATCCTCTTCACCAATGAGGGCGGCTTCTTCGCCGATGCGCAAGGCGTGTGCGGTCTCCGCCTGGACCGGGAGCGTAATCGGAAGGCTCCACATTGTACCGTCCGCGAGTCTCATCCGTTCCACGACATGACGGTAATCTTCTTCGTTCATGAAGCCCTGTAAGGGAGAAAATGCCCCTATGGCAATGAGATCGGCATCGGACAGCGTTCGTCGGTTGATTCGTATGGCGGGAAGCCCCGCAGCCTCCTGCTCGATTCGCCCGGCCTCCGCTTCCGGGACGAGTCTGGAGATGAGTTGTCCGCCATGCGGCAGGATTGTAGTCATTATTCGTTCTCCCTTCGCTTATTGCTGATGAAGCCCGCATTCCACCTTCCCGGTTCCGGACCAGCGACCGGCGCGCGGATCTTCTCCAGGCAGCACCTGACGCGTGCAGTAGCTGCAGCCGATGCTGGGGTAATTCAGGTCATGCAGCGGATTGTAGACGACGTCATGCGAATGAATGTAGTTCCACACGTCTTCGGAGGTCCACGCGGCAAGCGGATTGAACTTCATCAGGCCGAACTTCGTATCATACTCGACCTTCTTGGCATTGGCCCGGGTTGGTGCCTGTTCGCGGCGAATTCCGGTAATCCAGGCATCATATTGCCCGAGAATGCCGGTCAACGGCTCGACCTTCCGTATACTGCAGCATAGATTCGGCTCTCGCTCCCATAGCGCATCCCCATGCAGTTCGACCTGCTCCTCCGGCGAGATCGCCGAAGCAACGCGGACGAACTCCAGATTGTAACGCTCGCTCAGCCGGTCGCGCGTCTCATAAGTCTCCCGGAAGTGAAAGTCAGTATCCAAATAGAATATATCGGTTGACGGGCTGATGCGCTGCAGCATATCCACCAGGACAACGTCTTCCGCGCCGAAGCTGCATGCGAAGGTCAATTTCGGAAATGTCTCGACCGCCCAGGCAATCAGTTCTTCCGGAGCTGTATGCTCGAATTGCTCTGCTTTTTCCTGCGCCAACGCTTCCTTTTCCAACAGATTCATGTGTCGCTCCTCCACTTATGAATTATTCCGAGTTTTTCAATGTGTTTTGTTTATTTAATTATAATTACTTTCCTATCTTTGTCAATTTATTTTTCCGCATCGATATGCAACGTCTCGATGTTACAGCATATACCGGGACATTGCCCCAGGTGAATGTTTACAGACAACAAAAATCGGGCTTGCCGTTCAAGCCCGATCCCCAATGCTGATTCTATTCTGTAAGACGACTGCTTCTGCTTGCTAATCCGCTATTGCCTCATCCATGGGGAACGCTTCTCCGGACCATGCCTTGCGCGAGGTCCAAGCTCCCTCCCCTTGCCAGAATGAATGAACGGGAGAGAGACCGAGCGGCAGCAAGACCGTCGAGCATAAATAAAGACTGCCCGGCGATATGTAGGCTTCTCCGATACTTGGCTGATGGCCGCAGAAGCCGATGGTCAGCCACCCATCCGCAGTGAAGGTTCCTTCCGCCTCCAGCATGCGCCTCATGACGGCTGTCAAGCCGCAGCGCACCTGCGCCGGCGACAATGAGGGCGGCAGCCGATCCAGCCAGGTCAGCTGTGTCAACAACTGGAACACGCCGCAGCGGTAAGCGAGCGATCGTCCGAGAGACGGGAAGGTCCCTCCGGCGAGATCATTCGTTCCAATTACCCGGCATGCCGCTTGGCGCGCTTCCATACCGCCGCCTTCATACGTTCCCAGTCCGGGTAGCGATGGCCGACCGCCGTCAAGATGTCCACCAGCATCGGCTGGATGACAAAGCTGTTGTAATAGTCGGCGTGATAGGCCGGACCGTCTCCATAGGCGCCATCGCCCGCATACCATGACTCGTGCTGCTTCAAGGCGTAATCGATCCGCATCGCATCCCAATCGGCTTCACCCGCTTGGTGCAGGAACGCCTCGATAGCCCCAGAGAACAGCAGCCAATTGTTATAGTGCGGCCGGATGCGCCGCGTCTCTCGCAATGCATGAATGAGCTGGTGGCGGACTCTATCGCCCAGCGGAAGCCACAGTGCTTCCGGGGCCCTTAGCAGCGCCTGAGCCAGAAAAGCCGCATCCACAGCGGTTGATACCCTTCGCTGAAGTTCAGCCGGTCCGGTGAATCCGGCGCGGTGCCCGCATCGATCGCCTGCATATACCATCCCTTCATCCGCTCCCGCAGTGCCGCCTCCTCCGGGAGACCGTCCGTCAGCGCCAGCCAAGGCGAGATGCCGGCCATCAAGCGGCCGAACACCTCCAGCCCGGCGAACTGGCCGCGACCGTCACCGCTGCTCTCCAGCGGCATATCCCGTTGCAAGCGCCGCTCTGCAAGCGCCTTCAAGACTGGCGTCGCCAATCGCTCCAGCGAATGCAGCCAATAGGCCCGATCCCGAACGCCCGGATCGAAGACAGATCCGCTCGTGCCACTCGTCTCCTCGTTCCGCTGACAATTCTCGCTTGCGGAGAGCAAGCGCTGCTCCGTCCTCTTTTGTGATCTCATCGCCTTTCCTCCTGTCCCACCATTGCAAGACTTGAATTGAGAACTTCTCATTATAACGGATGCAACCGTCCGCATATATAACAAAACCCCTGTTTCCCTGTGCGGAAAGAGGGGGAGTCGGGAATATAGGGTTCCGGCGGCAGGCACAAGGAGGGTTCAATAATAGGGCCTTGCGTCGTGATGCATGCCCGTCGGATCATACGATCGCTGCATACACCCGGGAGGAGGGCCGAGAATCAGCGATTCCGTAATCGGAGCGACCGCTTTTGCATAGTCCTCTGCGTTCACGCAATAGGCGCGCTGCATCACTTCCTTGGGCACGGCCCGCAGGAAATCCGATCCAAACACAATATCCGGAGTTGGATGATCGAAAATTGTAAGGATATGAGCTTGGTTGGATTCGGCAATAATCCAATGAAACCAGCCTTTCGGGAAGATGGAGATTTGGCCTGGCCTCAGATGATAGACCATCAGCTTACGCGCAAACGGGTTAAACACCGCCGTAATGACTTCACCGCTAATAACAAACACCGTTTCCGTCACATTCGTATGCCAATGCGGCTGTATAATAATGCCCCTGGTCATATGGACATTGAAAAGTCCATTTCTTATCGCAGGGAGCTGTTCCCCGAACAGCTGCGTAATGTAATTGTACGGATCACGCTTATAAGTGAGTACCTGATTGGAATCGGCGGCCAACGTCACATCCGCTGCTTGCAGCACGGTATCGTTCATCATGGCTTCCTCCTTCTTGGGTAAACATCTATACACTGTATGCCCGGAAGAAAGGTTGGTGACGAACGGTTCTTGAGGCCTCTGGAACAAATGAAAAGCCCCTGACCAGCAAGGGCCAAGGGCGATAATCGTTGATATAACAGGCTTCTTAACGCTTCGAGAACTGAGGCGCGCGGCGAGCCGCTTTGAGGCCGTATTTTTTACGCTCTTTCATGCGTGGATCACGAGTCAGGAATCCTGCTTTCTTCAAGGAAGAACGCAGTTCCGGATCTGCCTTAAGGAGCGCACGGGAAATCCCGTGACGGATAGCTCCTGCTTGTCCGGAGGTTCCACCTCCGTGAGCCAATACGATTACATCATATTTGCCAAGAGTCTCAGTAAGGTTCAGCGGCTGCTTTACAATCAGCTTCAACGTTTCCAAACCGAAGTATTCGTTAATGTCACGTTTATTAATCACGATGCGGCCTTCGCCCGGTACGAGACGAACACGTGCTACCGAGTGCTTGCGACGACCTGTCCCATAGTATTGTACTTGTGCCATGAAACTGTCCTCCCCTTTCTATTATCCGCGAAGTTCGTAAACTTCAGGTTGTTGTGCTTGATGCGGGTGTTCTGCGCCGGCATATGCTTTGATGCGAAGCTTCATTTTGTTGCCCATGCGCGTTTTTGGCAGCATGCCTTGAACCGCAAGTTCAATCATACGCTCAGGCTTCTTGTTCAGCATTTCCTGTGCGCTTGTCACTTTCAGACCGCCTGGATAGAGGGAGTGACGATAGTATTTCTTGTCTTGCAACTTGTTGCCGGACAAGACGATTTTCTCTGCGTTGATAACAACGACGAAGTCGCCGCCGTCAACATGTGGTGTAAATGTCGGCTTGTGCTTGCCGCGGATAAGAGCCGCTGCTTCAGAAGCAAGGCGACCGAGTGTCTTGCCAGTTGCGTCGATAACGAACCATTTGCGCTCAACTTCAGCTGGCTTCGCCATATATGTGGTACGCATGAAACATCCTCCTCTGATGACCTTCGATACAGTGTGAACGGCACACTGCGTCGCATATCACAATCTTTATTCATTACCATCGTTACGATAGTTCGTGTGTATATTCGTTCAGTACGTTCTTTCTCTTGATCTGTCACAAAATCTGTCAAAAACTGCCCATAGGCAGCGTGATTTCTTTGCGGGGCCGTGGGAAAGCCTAAAGAAACACAGATGTTATTTTACCGTATTCGGTGCTATTATGCAAGGTCTTTTTTCCCTTCGGCAAGAACCGGGACGGCCTGAACCAACCGGTCTTCTCCGTCATATTCAACACTCCACAGCGTCAGGCCGTGAGGCACTGCCGTCGGTCCTGCGGACTCCCGGTTTTTCGCTGCAAGAATGGGTACAATATCATCAGGAGAGAACTTACCCTCGCCCACCCAGATCAAGGTACCCGCAATGATGCGTACCATGTTGTACAAGAAGCCGTTCCCCGTCACGAACACATGAATCCGGCCCCGGCCAGGCTCATGGTTCGCGTTCGGTTCATGCTCCAAGCGCACCTCGTAAATCATGCGCACATTGGTTAGTTTCGGTGATTTGGGCGATGCGACTGACGTAAAGTCATGCTCTCCAACGAAGTGCTGAAGCGCCTGCCGCATCGCCTCAATATCAAGCGGTGCGGGATGATGGAATTCCACATTGCGCCGGAAAACATCACGCGTCCGCTCCGCCAGGATTGAATAACGATACGTCTTGCGCTTCGCTGAGAATCGGGCATGGAACGATTCGGGAGCTTCCCATGCATCCCGGATGACAATGTCATCGGGCAGACGCGAATTCATCGCGGCGCACCAACGTTCGATGGGTATCGATGACTCGGTCGCGAAGTTAACCACTTGCCCGAGCGCATGCACGCCGGCATCCGTACGCCCGGAAGCCGTAACGGCCGCATGCTCCTTCGTCAACATGTGAATCGCTTCTTCGATACGTCCTTGTATCGTATCCCGACCCGGCTGCGTCTGGTAACCGCTGTATCCCGTGCCGTCATAGCTCAACAGCATTCCAATGTTACGCATATAGCACCTCCGTGGTGAACCGCATGCATGGCATCGGGGTGCCTGGTCCGCTGACGACCGCGTCCCGAGGCGATTAAAAAGAAAAGCTCCTCATGGGAGCCTTCTTTCACGCCGCTGCTGCGTCGTTATCGTATCGCTAAACAGGACCGCGAACTTACGCGCGGTCAACCAGTTCCAAGTACACCATAGGCGCAGAATCGCCGCGGCGCGGTCCCAATTTCATGATGCGGGTGTATCCGCCTGGACGTTCTGCGTAGCGTGGAGCAATATCCGAGAACAACTTCTGGATTGCATCCTGTTCTCCGTTCAGAGTCTCGCGACGAACGAATGCAGCCACCTGACGGCGAGCATGCAGATCACCACGTTTCGCCAGCGTAATGAGCTTCTCCGCGATGGAGCGAACTTCTTTCGCTTTCGCTTCCGTCGTCTGAATGCGCTCATACAAGAACAAATCAGTTACCAAGTCGCGGAACAATGCTTTACGGGCACTGGAATCACGACCCAACTTTTGGTATGCCATTGCTATTTCCCCTCCTTCTAAGCCAAGTTCCTGTTAGTCTTCCATGCGAAGGCCCAAGCCGAGTTCTTCGAGCTTCTCTTGAACTTCCTCCAAAGATTTGCGGCCCAGGTTCCGGACCTTCATCATATCTTCTTCGGTCTTCGTAATCAGCTCTTGAACCGTATTGATGCCTGCACGCTTCAAGCAGTTGTAGGAACGAACGGAGAGATCGAGCTCTTCGATTGTCATCTCAAGCACTTTCTCTTTTTTGTCTTCCTCTTTTTCAACCATAATTTCCGCGTCTTTCGCTTCATCCGTCAATCCTACGAACAGCATCAAGTGCTCCGTCAAAATCTTCGCACCGAGGCTCACCGCTTCTTCCGGTCGAATGCTTCCATCCGTCCACACTTCAAGGGTTAACTTGTCGTAGTTCGTCACTTGGCCGACACGCGTATTCTCCACGTTGTAATTCACGCGGGAGATCGGCGTGTATATCGAGTCAACCGGGATCACACCAATCGGTTGGTCTTCCCGTTTGTTCCCGTCAGCCTGCACATACCCACGACCACGATTTGCGAAGATTCGCATATGGAGTCTGGAACCTTGCGCTAAAGTTGCAATGCGGAGATCCGGGTTCAAAATTTCCACATCGCTGTCCGCTCGAATATCGCCAGCCGTTACAATCCCTTCGCCATCCGCATCGATTTCGAGAACTTTCTCTTCATCGGAGTGGATTTTGAGCGACAGGGCCTTCAAGTTCAAGATGATTTCCGTTACGTCTTCATAGACGCCTGGAATTGTCGAGAACTCGTGCAGGACACCGTCGATTTGGACGGACGTCACCGCAGCACCGGGCAAGGAGGAGAGCAGAATACGGCGCAGGGAGTTACCTAGCGTCGTTCCGTATCCTCGCTCCAGCGGTTCTACGACAAATTTGCCGTATGTGCCTTCCTCATTGACGTCCACGGTCTCAATTTTCGGCTTTTCGATCTCAATCACTGTATAACCCTCCTTCAAACGTCGCTGGCGTTTATCAACGTCAAACACCTACGGTCGGTCGATTCATGCAGTATGCCTAAACAACCATTATTCCCAACAGGCGCTAGCTTAATACTACACGCATCGGTGTGCCATCATTATACGCGACGACGTTTTGGCGGGCGGCAGCCGTTATGCGGGATTGGCGTAACGTCTTTGATCATGCTGACTTCCAAGCCTGCAGCTTGCAGGGATCGGATGGCAGCTTCACGACCTGCGCCAGGGCCCTTAACCATTACCTCAACCGACTTCATGCCGTGTTCCATTGCCGTTTTGGCAGCGGACTCCGCAGCCATTTGCGCAGCGAACGGAGTCGATTTACGGGAACCTTTGTAGCCCAAATTCCCGGAGCTTGCCCAAGAGATTGCGTTGCCGTGCGGGTCAGTAATCGTCACGATCGTGTTGTTGAACGTAGAACGAATGTGAGCCACACCAGTCTCAATATTTTTACGATCACGACGTTTTGTGCGTACGACTTTTTTCGCTTTAGCCATTGCTAGTTATCCCCCCTTATTACTTCTTCTTGTTCGCTACAGTACGACGAGGGCCTTTACGCGTACGAGCATTTGTCTTCGTACGTTGCCCACGAACAGGCAATCCGCGGCGATGGCGGATTCCGCGATAGGATCCGATTTCGACCAAACGTTTGATGTTCAAAGAGATCTCGCGGCGGAGGTCACCTTCTACTTTTACATTTTTGTCAATCGCCTCACGGATTTTGTTCACTTCGTCTTCCGTCAAATCGCGAACGCGAGTATCCGGGTTCACACCAGCTTGCGCAATGACTTTCTGAGAAGTCGATTTTCCGATACCGAAAATGTATGTTAAGGCGATCTCAACGCGTTTATCACGTGGCAAGTCCACACCAGCTATACGAGCCATTAACGCTACACCCCCTTCTTTTATCCTTGTTTTTGTTTATGCTTCGGATTTTCACAGATTACCATAACGTTGCCTTTGCGTCGAATGACTTTGCATTTCTCGCAAATCGGCTTAACAGAAGGTCTTACCTTCATGCTGAATACCTCCTAGTTATCAAGTTGCACCCGTATCTCCAGCCCGCGTCTGACGGCCTGCAAGTGCTCCTCGGCGATAGCCGGGCGCTACTTCCGATATGTGATGCGACCTTTGCTCAAATCGTATGGCGAAAGTTGCACGACCACTTTGTCCCCTGTCAGTATACGGATGAAGTGCATCCGCAGCTTGCCGGAAACATGGGCTAAAATTTGATGACCGTTCTCCAACTCAACTCGAAACGTTGCATTCGGCAACGGCTCAATGACCGTGCCCTCCACCTCAATTACATCTTCCTTGGCCAACGTCATTCTCCTTTCTGTTCAACATCTGCAGCGGCTGACTCTTCCGCAAATTTCGTCAGGACGTACCGGAGCTTACTGTTCGTAACCCGGCCGCTCTCCTGTAAACTTCGGACAACTTCATGGCTAGTCTCGGGTAGCACCTCGAGATGAAGCAAGTTTTTTCGCTTAGGCTGGTCAAACTTCCGTTTGTCCCCATCCGCTATATTGACGTAGCGCGATTCTTCAATGCCGATGATGACTGCGAGCTTGCCCGCATCACGACCTCGAAGCACCTTGACGAATTGGCCGAGACGAGGGGTTGATTGTTCACTCATCGTCCATCACCTACTCAACCAGCTTCGTCAAAATTTCGCAACCTTCCGGCGTTACGGCTACCGTATGCTCGAAGTGAGCGCACAGCGTTCCGTCCGCCGTCACTACCGTCCAGTTGTCTGCGAGCGTCTTGACATACCGCTCACCGACAATGACCATCGGCTCTATCGCAAGCGTCATGCCCGGTTTGAGACGCGGGCCGCGGTCCGGAATCCCGTAGTTCGGGATTTGCGGTTCTTCGTGAAGATCCGTTCCAATCCCGTGCCCAACGTATTCTCGCACGACGGAAAAACCTGCATCCTCGATTACGCGCTGGATCGCATGGGATATCGTAAAAAGACGCGTATCCGGCTTGACCAGGGCGAGCCCTGCATAGAGCGATTGCTCCGTAACCTCGAGCAGCCGCTGGGCTGTCTCCGAGATCGTGCCGACGCCATAGGTCCAGGCCGAGTCTCCATGATATCCACGGTATTCCGCACCGATATCGATGCTGATGATGTCGCCTTCGTTTAACTTGCGTGTGCCGGGAATGCCGTGCACCAGTTCTTCGTTGACTGATACGCAGATGCTGCCGGGGAATCCGTTATACCCTTTGAACGAAGGTGTCGCCCCTTGGCTGCGAATGAACGTCTCTGCAATAGAATCGAGTTCACGAGTCGTGATCCCTGGCTTAATGGATTGGGCCAGAAGACGATGCGTTTCCGCAACAATTCGCCCAGCTTCTCTCATGAAGCCTAATTCTACCTCGGACTTACAGATGATCATCTTTTTTAACCTCGCAGTAAAGATACGATTTCAGACGTCACCGTATCGATTTCCTTCTCACCGTCAACCTCACGCAACAAGCCCTTGTTCCCATAGTATTCGAGTAAAGGAGCCGTTTTGTTGATATATTCGTCAAGGCGCGTGCCGACCTTCTCCTCGGTATCGTCCGAGCGCTGGTACAGCTCGCCTTGGCACTTATCGCAAACGCCTGCTTGTGTAGGCGGGTTAAATATGACATGGTACGTCGCGCCGCAAGACTTGCAGATACGTCGTCCCGTAAGACGAGCCAGCAATAAATCACGGTCAACGCTCAGATTAATGACGTGGTCCAGCTTGCGGTGGAGCTCCGTCAGGATGCCGTCCAGCGCCTCGGCTTGCGCCAACGTGCGCGGGAAGCCGTCCAGCAGGAAGCCGGCTTCGCAATCCGGCTGCGTGAGCCGTTCGCGAACGATGCCCACAGTCACGTCATCGGGAACGAGCAGACCTTGATCAATGTACTGCTTGGCTTTCAACCCGATAGGGGTGCCTTCGTTCATCGCTTTGCGGAACGCATCACCCGTAGAAATATGGGGGATACCGAACTCGGCAACAATGCGTTCGGCCTGCGTCCCTTTCCCTGCCCCAGGAGGCCCCATGAATAGAATGTTCATCGAATGTCACTCCCCTTTATGCAAGCACAGGCTTAACTTCGCCGGAAGTGGGGTGCTTCGATGCCATTCGTTAAGCCTCTGCTATACAAGAAACAGCACAATAGGTGCCGATGAGCACAAGGCTTCATCAGAACCTATTGCCTATTTATTGATGAAACCTTTGTAATGGCGTTTAATCAATTGGCTTTCAATTTGCTTCATCGTGTCAAGCGCGACGCCGACGACGATGAGAAGCGAAGTTCCGCCGATTTGAACGGAACGAGGCAATCCGGCGAGTGATCCGAAGAACACCGGTATAATGGATACCACCGCCAGGAAGATGGCGCCGGCCAGCGTGATGCGAGTCATGACTCGCGTCAAATATGTGGCTGTCGCTTTCCCTGGACGGATGCCCGGGATATAACCACCGTTCTTTTTCATTTGATCCGCCATTTGTTGCGGGTTCAACTGCACGAACGTGTAGAAGAACGTGAAGCCGATAATCATGAGCACGTACAATACCATGCCCAGCGGTTTATCGATCATCATATGGGTGATTATCCATTGAGCCCACGTTTTATCTGCCCAGAACTGGGCGATCGTAGCAGGGAACATCAGCAGCGATGACGCAAAGATGACCGGAATAACCCCTGCCCCGTTGACTTTCAACGGAATATGCGTATTTTGTCCGCCGTACATTTTGTTCCCGACCACACGCTTCGCGTATTGGACCGGAATTTTACGGTTACCTTGCTGAATGTAGATAACCCCGACGATGATGAGAACGATGAACAACGCAATGATGATCATCTTAATGATGTTTAAGAACAGCTGATTGCCATCAATGAACTGGCTCTGCGCGATCTCCTGGATATGCATTGGAATACCTGCCACGATACCCGCGAAGATGATAATGGAAATCCCGTTGCCAATTCCCTTCTCCGTAATCTGCTCACCAAGCCACATCAGGAACGCTGTACCCGCCGTCAATACGATGGCGATTAGGATGTAATCCGTGTACGTGGCGTTCGGAACGAGTTCCAAGCCATATAGCCGGTTAAAACCAATCGCTGTACCGAATGCTTGGATCAGACCCAGAACCACGGTGCCATAACGCGTCATTTGGGCAATTTTCTTCTTGCCCACTTCTCCCTCTTTCGCCCACTCGGCGAACTTCGGCACAACATCCATCGTCAGCAACTGCATAATGATGGAAGCTGTGATATAAGGAAATATACCAAGCGCAAAGATAGAGAATTTAAACAACGCGCCGCCGGAGAACGTGTTCAGGAAGCCAAACAGCTCCGTGCCCTGGTTGGCATTAGCAAAAACCGATGTATCCACACCGGGTACCGGGACAAAGGATCCGATGCGATAAACGATCAAGATCATAAGCGTAAAAAGGATTCGACGTCTCAGATCTTCGACTCGCCATATATTCGATACGGTCTTAAACATTAAATCACCTCGGATTTGCCGCCGGCAGCCTCGATCTTCTCCACCGCAGATTGAGAGAACTTGTTCGCTTTCACTGTCAGCTTGATAGTCAAGTCACCGTTGCCCAATACTTTGATTCCGCTCATTGGGTTTTTCACGATGCCTTGTTCCATCAACAGTTCCGGAGTAACTTCAGTACCAGCCTCGAAGCGGTTCAATTCTGTAACATTCACTACCGCATACTCTTTACGAGTTGGGTTGATGAATCCGCGTTTTGGCAAACGACGGTACAGTGGGTTTTGTCCGCCTTCGAAGCCTGGACGAACACCACCACCGGAACGAGCGTTTTGACCTTTGTGACCGCGGCCAGCTGTCTTCCCGTTACCAGTACCGATACCGCGTCCAAGGCGGCGCTTGCTGTCTTTACGGGAGCCAGGAGCCGGAGAAAGTTCATTCAACTTCATCGTTCGTCGCACCTCCTTAGTTATTTATGACTCTGCTATTTGTTGTCGCTATTTCGTGCGTTGCGTTATGAAGCATGCATGAAGGAAGCTTACGCTTCGACTTCTTTGACGTCAACCAAGTGCTTCACTTGGTTCACCATTCCGCGGATCGCTGCGTTGTCGTCATGAACAACCGTCTGATTGATTTTGCGTAGACCCAATGTGTTCACCGTTGTACGATGAGTTTCTGGGCGGCCGATCAGACTGCGAACGAGGGTAATTTGCAACTTCGCCATTGTCGTCCCCTCCTTATCCTAACAGTTCCTCAACGGATTTGCCGCGCAGTTTCGCTACTTGCTCTGCCGTCTTCAGACGGGACAGACCTTCGAGCGTCGCGTTGACCATGTTGATGGAGTTCGAGGAACCAAGCGATTTCGTCAAGATATCGCCTACTCCCGCCAATTCCAACACGGCACGTACAGGACCACCAGCGATAACCCCCGTACCTTCGGATGCTGGCTTCAAGAGAACTCTGCCTGCGCCGAAATGTCCGATGACTTGGTGAGGAATCGTCGTGTTCACGAACGGAACATGGATGAGATTCTTTTTCGCGTCTTCGATGCCTTTGCGGATTGCGTCAGGTACTTCGGATGCTTTACCGATGCCTGCACCAACCCAGCCTTTGCCATCGCCGACGACTACGAGTGCGCTAAAGCTAAAGCGGCGTCCGCCTTTAACGACTTTAGCAACACGGTTAATTTGCACAACTTTTTCAGAAAGTTCTAACGTGTTAGGATCAACTCGCAAGTCGTTTACCTCCTTCGATTGAATTCTTAGAATTCAAGGCCGGCTTCGCGTGCTGCTTCAGCCAATGCTTGAATTCGGCCATGATACAAGTAACCGCCGCGGTCGAATACGACATTGTCGTACCCTTGCGCCTTGGCGCGTTTTGCGATCAATTCGCCTACTTTACTTGCAGCTTCTACACTGCCGCCGTTCTTGATCTCTTCGCGAAGCTCTTTATCCATCGTCGATGCAGCTGCGATTGTTACGCCTTTTACATCATCGATAAGCTGAGCGTAGATGTGCTTGGAGGAACGGAATACGTTCAAACGCGGACGTGCTGTCGTACCTTCGATTTTCTTGCGTACACGAAGATGTCTTTTCAGACGCGCTTTATTTTTATTCGCCTTAGTAATCATCTGATTGATTCACTCCCTTCGGAATAACCGTTAAGCTGCTAAGACAAGCGAGCTAGGCAAGAGTTTATTTCTTCTTGCCTGCTTTACCTTCTTTGCGGAGAATGCGCTCGCCTTCGTACTTGATCCCTTTGCCTTTGTAAGGTTCTGGTTCACGTACGGAGCGGATTTTTGCCGCATATTCACCAACGCGCTCTTTGTCGATGCCTTTGACGATAATTTTCGTCTGAGCAGGCAATTCGAACTCGATGCCCTCTTCTGGTGTAATCTCAACCGGATGGGAGTATCCGACGTTCAACACGAGTTTGTTGCCGGTCTTGTTCGCACGATAACCAACACCAACGAGCTCCAATGTTTTGGAGAAACCTTCCGTTACTCCGTTAACCATGTTGCTGATGACGCTGCGAGTCGTGCCGTGCAAAGAACGGTGAAGTTTATTGTCAGAAGGACGCTCAACATGAATCACGTTCTCTTCAACGGACACTTTCATGTCCTTATGAATTTCACGGGATAAGCTTCCTTTTGGTCCTTTGATGGTAATCACGCTATTGTCCAGAGTGACAGTGACGCCGCCTGGAACTGTAATTGGCTTACGACCAATACGAGACATATGTTGTTGCACCTCCAATCTTATGCGAATGGTTTACCAAACGTAGCAGACAACCTCGCCGCCAGTTTTTGCTTGGCGAGCTTCTTTGTCAGTCATAACGCCCTTGGACGTCGAAATGATAGCAATCCCAAGGCCACCCAGAACACGTGGCACCTCAGTGGACTTCGTATACACGCGCAGTCCTGGCTTACTGATGCGCTTCAAGCCTGTGATGACACGCTCGTTGTCGGCACCATATTTCAGGAAAATGCGGATAAGCCCTTGTTTGTTGTCTTCGATATATTCTGCATCGCGGATAAATCCTTCGCGCTTCAAGATTTCAGCAATTTGCTTCTTCATCGTCGAAGCAGGCATCTCCACGGTCTCATGACGTACTGTGTTAGCATTGCGAATGCGTGTAAGCATATCAGCAATCGGATCGGACATAACCATTAGTGTAAACCTCCTTCCCGCAACAGGGTTGATTACCAGCTAGCTTTTTTAACGCCAGGAATCTGGCCTTTGTATGCCAATTCGCGGAAACAAATTCTGCAAATTTTGAACTTACGCAATACAGAGTGTGGACGGCCGCAGCGTTCACAGCGTGTGTATGCCCGTACTTGAAACTTCGGTTTGCGTTGTTGCTTGATTTTCATCGAAGTTTTTGCCACGTGAGTTGACACCTCCTAAATCGTGTCCAAGATATCGATTCATGGAATCGTTCCGTTCGTACTACCTTGTTCGCCTTCGACGCGAATTACTTCGCGAAAGGCATGCCGAGTTGCGTCAACAATTCGCGGGACTCTTCGTCCGTTTTCGCCGTCGTTACGACAACGATGTCCATACCGCGTACTTTATCTACTTGATCGTACTCGATCTCTGGGAAGATGATTTGCTCCTTCAGACCGAGCGTGTAGTTGCCGCGGCCGTCAAATGCTTTGTTCGAGATACCGTGGAAGTCACGGACACGAGGAAGCGTGACGTTGAACAATTTGTCCAGGAAGTGATACATGCGCTCACCGCGCAAAGTCACTTTCACACCAATCGGCATTCCTTCACGAAGCTTAAAGCCTGCGATAGACTTCTTCGCACGTGTAATTACTGGTTTTTGACCCGCGATCAATTGCAGTTCAGCAACAGCCGAATCCAATACTTTAGAGTTTTGAACAGCCTCACCCATACCCATGTTGATGACGACTTTCTCCACTTTTGGCACCTGCATAACGGTTGTATAATTGAACTTCTGCATCAGCGCAGGAGTAACTTCGTTCAAGTAACGTTCTTTCAGACGAGCTGCCATAAGGCACTGACCTCCTTTCTTAGCGATTAGTCGATGATTGCGCCAGAGCGCTTAGCGACGCGCACTTTTTTGCCGTTCTCCACTTTGTAACCGATGCGCGTTACTTTACCGGACTTCGGATCCACGTGCATGACGTTGGATACGTGGATAGGCGCTTCTTGCTCGATGATACCGCCTTGCGGATTCGCAGCGTTCGGCTTCTGGTGCTTCTTCACCATGTTGACTCCTTCAACGAGAACACGGTTCTCGCGCGGATACGCAGCAATAACGCGGCCTTTTTTACCTTTGTCCTTACCCGTGATGACGATGACTGTATCGTCTTTCTTCACGTGCAGTTTATTGTTATGCGACTCGAGAATTTTCTTCAGTCGTGGCATGTGTCACACCTCCTGCATCTTGCCTGGCTGGCAAGTTGATTAGATCACTTCCGGAGCCAGGGAAACGATTTTCATGAAGTCTTTCTCGCGAAGTTCACGAGCAACCGGTCCGAAAATACGAGTTCCGCGTGGGCCCTTGTCTTCTTTTACGATAACTGCCGCGTTTTCGTCAAACGAGATGTAAGAACCATCCTTCCGACGAACCGAGCGCTTCGTACGAACGATTACAGCTCTTACAACGTCGCCCTTTTTGACAACGCCGCCTGGTGTTGCTTGTTTTACAGAACATACGATCAAATCACCAATGTGAGCCGCTTTGCGTCCGGTTCCGCCCAACACGCGAATACACATCAATTCTTTCGCACCAGAGTTATCTGCGACCGCCAAACGTGTGAATGGTTGAATCATTCGATTGTCCTCCTTTCGTTGAAGCTATTCGCTGCTTAAACGATGACTGCTTTTTCTACGATTTCAACGAGTCTCCAGCGCTTGTCTTTCGACAACGGGCGAGTCTCCATGATTTTCACAGTATCGCCGATTTTTGCTTCGTTGTTCTCATCATGCGCTTTGAACTTCTTCGTATAACGGATGCGCTTGTGATACAGGTCATGCTTCTTGTATGTTTCGACCGCGACGACGACGGTTTTGTCCATTTTATCGCTGACGACTTTGCCGACTTGCACTTTACGAGCGTTACGTTGTTCACTCATGAGTGTTGGGCCTCCTTCCTGCATACAGGATCTCTATATTCCGATTCGACATCAAGGTCGATTAACTAGTAATCCCAAGTTCTCTTTCACGAAGAACCGTATGTGCGCGAGCAATCGCTTTGCGTACATCACGGATACGAGTCGGGTTGTCAAGCTGTCCGGTAGCCAATTGGAAACGGAGGTTGAAAAGTTCTTCCTTGAATCCGGCAATCTTTTGTTCAAGTTCAGCAGTGGTCAAGTTGCGGAATTCACTAGCTTTCATTATGCTTCACCACCCATTTCTTCACGTTTCACGAACTTCGTCTTGACTGGCAGCTTGTGAGCGGCAAGACGCATTGCTTCGCGAGCTACTTCCTCGGAGACACCAGAAAGTTCGAACATGATCTTGCCTGGTTTAACCACAGCTACCCATTTCTCAACGTTACCTTTACCGCTACCCATCCGAACCTCAAGCGGCTTCGCCGTGATTGGCTTGTCAGGGAAAATTTTAATCCATACTTTACCGCCACGCTTGATGTAACGAGTCATCGCGATACGGGCAGCCTCGATTTGACGGTTCGTGATCCACGTCGGTTCCAATGCTTGGAGACCGAAATCGCCAAAGTTAAGCGTTGTGCCGCCTTTCGCTTGACCTTTCAAGCGTCCTTTGAATTGCTTGCGGTGTTTTACACGTTTAGGTACCAACATGATTAGTTGCCTCCTTCCTGAGCAGCCTTTTTCTTAGCCGTAGGAAGTACCTCTCCACGATAGATCCATACTTTTACGCCCAGACGGCCGTAAGTTGTATGTGCTTCGGCTGTGCCGTAGTCAATGTCAGCGCGAAGCGTATGAAGTGGCACAGTCCCTTCGCTGTAACCTTCCGAACGAGCGATTTCTGCACCGCCCAGACGACCGCTAACTGCAGTTTTGATTCCTTTTGCACCAGCACGCATCGAGCGTTGGAGCGCTTGTTTCAGAGCGCGACGGAACGATACGCGGCGCTCCAGTTGTTGTGCAATGCTCTCAGCGACGAGGATTGCATCCAAGTCTGGAGTTTTGATTTCCGAAATGTTGATGTGCACTTTTTTGCCGCCAGCGATAGTTGTTACTTCGCGACGAAGGGCTTCAACTTCGGAACCGCCTTTACCGATGACCATACCCGGCTTGGCTGTGTGGATCGTCACGTTCACGCGGTTAGCCGCGCGTTCGATTTCGATGCGGGATACGGCTGCATCCTTCAATTTGTTTTTCAAATACTCACGAATCTTTACGTCTTCGATAAGCAAGGTACCGAAGTCTTTTTCCGCGTACCATTTGGATTCCCAATCACGGATGATACCAACTCGAAGTCCGACTGGATTTACCTTTTGACCCACTCGTTATCCCTCCTTATTTTTCAGATACCACGATTGAAATGTGGCTGGTTCTCTTATTGATACGGCTTGCACGTCCCATAGCGCGCGGACGGAATCGTTTCAAAGTAGGACCTTGGTTCACGTACACTTGCTCGATTACGAGCTTGTTCACGTCCATTTGATAGTTATGTTCTGCATTGGCAATCGCCGAGTTGAGCAGCTTCTCCACTACTGGAGATGCCGATTTAGGCGTGTGGCGCAGAATCGCAATCGCTTCGCCCACTTGCTTACCGCGGATCAAGTCAATCACCAGCTTGACCTTGCGCGGAGAAATGCGAACATTATTCGCATGTGCCTTCGCTTGCATGGAAGTACCTCCCCTCAAATGCTATATAGTCAAAATTAGCGTCTTGTTTTTTTGTCGTCGTTCGTGTGGCCTTTGTACGTGCGCGTCGGCGCGAATTCGCCGAGCTTGTGTCCGACCATATCTTCCGTCACGTACACTGGCACGTGCTTGCGTCCATCATAGACACCGAACGTATGACCGATGAATTGAGGGAAAATTGTAGAGCGGCGCGACCAAGTCTTAACGACAGCCTTCTTGTTGGACTCGTTCATCTGCTCGACTTTTTTCATCAAATGACCATCGACGAATGGTCCTTTTTTCAAACTGCGACCCATGTGTGAATCCTCCCTTCACAAAACCTTATGCTTGCGTGCGTTACGCCGCAGAGTATGCAGTCGGGTAAATATTATTTCGTGCGATGACGTACGATATATTTATCGGAATGCTTACCTTTTTTACGCGTTTTGTAACCGAGCGTCGGCTTGCCCCATGGAGACATAGGCGTTTTGCGGCCGATAGGAGCTTTACCTTCACCACCACCGTGAGGGTGATCAACCGGGTTCATGACGACACCGCGGACGGTAGGACGCTTGCCCAACCAGCGGTTGCGGCCAGCTTTACCGATTTTGATAAGCTCGTGGTCGCCGTTACCTACGGAACCAATTGTCGCGCGGCACACTTTGAGGACCTTGCGAACCTCGCCAGAGGACAGGCGAACCGTTACATATTTATCTTCTTTACCGAGCAATTGAGCTTCCGTGCCCGCTGCGCGAACCAACTGGCCGCCCTTGCCTGGCTTCAACTCGATGTTGTGGATAACTGTACCTACTGGAATGTTCTCAAGCGGCATTGCATTGCCTGTCTTGATGTCCGCTCCAGGACCCGATACGATCACATCGTTCACTTTCAGACCCTTTGGCGCGAGGATGTAACGCTTCTCACCATCTGCATAATGAATCAACGCGATGTTGGACGTACGGTTCGGATCGTACTCAATCGTAGCAACGCGGCCTGGAATGCCATCCTTGTTGCGTTTGAAGTCGATGATCCGGTAATTACGCTTATGTCCGCCGCCACGGTGACGAACCGTAATTTTCCCTTGGCTGTTACGTCCTGCTTTTTTGCTCAAAGGAGCAAGCAGGGACTTCTCTGGCACATTCGTTGTGATCTCTTCGAACGTAGATGCGCTCATACCACGACGAGCCGGAGATGTCGGTTTGTACTTTTTGATAGGCACTGGTTTTCCCTCCTAACTTTACGAGTGTGTCATTATACCGTTTCGAAGAACTCAAGCGGCTTGCTGTCTTTCGCCAGCGTGACGAATGCTTTCTTCCATTCGGTTGTATATCCGGAGTAGCGGCCATAGCGCTTCGGCTTGGCTGGCACGCGAAGCGTGTTCACGTTCGCTACCTTAACTTTGAAAATCGACTCAACGGCTTGCTTGATTTCCGTCTTATTCGCACGGATATCGACTTCAAATACATATTTCAGGTCGTTCATCATGTCGGCTGTGCGTTCAGTGATGATAGGACGCTTAATGATATCGCGAGGGTCTTTCATTATGCGAACACCTCCTCTACCTTCTGAACCGCATCCTTCGTAATGATGAGCTTCTCATGGCGAAGCACGTCATATACGTTCACACCGTCTGCTGCAACTAGCTTCACAGAAGGAATGTTGCGAGCGGAGAGTGCCACATTGTCATTGTACTCAGGCACAACGACCAACGCTTTGCGGTCCACTTTCAGATTGTTCAAGATTGCAGCGAATTCCTTCGTCTTCGGCGCATTCATCGTCAATTGATCCAAGACGATGATTTGCTCTGCCAGAACTTTGGAAGACAGTGCGGATTTGATTGCCAGACGGCGAACTTTCTTAGGAAGCTTATACGCATAGCTGCGTGGTGTCGGACCGAATACCGTACCGCCGCCTTTCCATTGTGGCGAACGAATGGATCCTTGACGCGCGCGTCCAGTTCCTTTTTGTTTCCAAGGCTTGCGGCCACCACCGCTAACTTCAGAACGGGTTTTTACTTTGTGCGTACCTTGACGCATCGATGCAAGCTGCATAACAACCGCATCATGAAGCACGTGCTTGTTCGGTTCAATGCCGAATACCGTGTCAGCCAATTCGATCTCGCCGACTTGCGCACCGCTGATGTTGTATACTGCTACTTTTGGCATTCTGAGCTCCTCCTTTCCTTACGGATTACTTTTTGATAGCTTGCTTAACGTTAACGAAGCTGTTTCTCGGACCCGGAATGGAACCTTTGACGAGGATGACATTGCGTTCTGCATCCACTTTAACAACTTCGAGGTTTTGAATCGTTACGGTTTCGCTTCCCATGTGGCCTGGCAGGCGTTTGCCTTTAGGCACGCGGTTCGCTTGGATGGAACCCATGGAACCAGGACCGCGGTGATAACGGGAGCCGTGAGACATTGGTCCGCGGCTTTGTCCCCAGCGCTTGATTACGCCTGCGAATCCTTTACCTTTGGAGATACCTGTAACGTCAACGAATTCACCTTCTGCAAAGATGTCGGCCTTCAACTCCTGGCCAACTTCGAATTGAGAAAGATCCACACCACGAAGTTCTTTTACGTAGCGCTTAGGCGTTGTGTTAGCTTTCTTCGCGTGGCCGACTTCCGGCTTCGTCGATCTTTTTTCTTTTTTATCAGCATAGCCGATTTGGATAGCTTCATAACCGTCGTTCTCGACGTCTTTCTTTTGAAGAACGACGCAAGGACCTGCTTCGATAACAGTTACCGGCACTACGTTACCTTCTGGGGTAAACACTTGAGTCATGCCGAGCTTTTTACCTAAGATACCTTTCATGTTGACACCTCTTTTCGTTCCTTAATCCGAATCAATGTAATGCAAAGCTTACAGCTTAATTTCGATATCTACACCGGACGGCAAGTCCAGACGCATCAGCGCATCCACCGTTTGCGGCGTTGGATTCACGATGTCGATCAGACGCTTATGCGTGCGCATTTCGAACTGCTCGCGGGAATCCTTGTACTTGTGCACCGCACGAAGAATCGTGATAACTTGCTTCTCCGTTGGCAACGGGATTGGCCCGGATACTCCTGCACCGGAACGTTTTGCCGTCTCAACGATTTTCTCAGCGGATTGATCAAGAATTCTGTGATCGTATGCTTTCAAGCGGATACGAATTTTTTGCTTTGCCATTTTAGTCCCTCCTTTTATCGCCCAATTTTGCATCGGACATACTCCGTGAAAATTTTCCGACCGCACCGCCATGGCAAAGGGGCCGGGTGTGTCGGTAACCTCTCACTTCATCGCAACGTCGACGAACAACATTCACTATTATAAATAAATGTCCCGGCTTTTGCAAGCTTTTTTCATAACTGTTTTCGTAACCGTCCTTGCCATGCCAGAACAGCGTCCTCATCGGGTATTTTCAGACCCCCGTTACGCCAATTAGCTCGTTCAATATATGGATTCTCTCTATATAATAGGAGGACCTATGAAGGTAGATTCAATTACACACGAAGCGCGGTCTCATTCAGCCTCTCCGCCGAAGCAGCCACTTCGTTCGTAGCTTGTCCGATGCTCTCCGTCATCTCAAGCAGCGATTGCATTTCCGCCATGAAGCGCTCCAGCTCCTGCACGCTCTGAACGACCTTCCCCACAATGTCGACGAAGGCCTCCTTCGTTCCATCTGCCTGCTCATGCACGGCCGCGACGCTATCCTTCACCAGCCGGATACGGTGAACGACCGCGTTCGCCGCCAGCGTGGAGTTGCCGATAAGCTCCTTGATGTCAGCCACCGTATCCTTCGTATGAGCAGCCAACTTGCTTACTTCCTTCGCTACGATCGCAAATCCGGCGCCCTGCTCTCCCGCCCTTGCGGCCTCAATGGAGGCATTCAGCGCCAGCAGCCCCGTCTGGTCGGCGATCTCCTTCACGGCGCCTACAATCGAGCGGATGCGGAGCGATGTATTCTTCAATTCCGTGATCTGAGACTGCATCTCCTGCGCATTGAGATCGATATCACGAATCCCGTCCGAATTGTGGGAAAAGTCGGCCGATCGCATGAAAAAGCCCTTCATTCCGAAGAATGAAGGGCCAGGACCGCCGGCTCACGCCGGCAGTTCATTATTTAATGATGGATGCAACCGCACCAGCACCTACTGTACGGCCACCTTCGCGGATAGCGAAGCGAGTACCTTCTTCGATCGCGATTGGAGCGATCAGATTAACAGTAACGGTGATGTTGTCGCCAGGCATAACCATTTCAGTGCCTTCTGGCAGGTCAATGATACCTGTTACGTCCGTTGTACGGAAGTAGAATTGTGGACGGTAGCCAGTGAAGAAAGGCTTATGACGGCCACCTTCTTCTTTGGTCAATACGTACACTTGAGCAGTGAACTCTGTGTGCGGCTTAACGGAGCCTGGCTTAGCCAAGACTTGACCGCGCTCGATTTGATTACGGTCTACACCACGGAGCAATGCGCCGATGTTGTCACCCGCTTGAGCGGAATCCAGAAGCTTACGGAACATTTCAACGCCCGTAACAACGGATTTTTTCGTTTCTTCTTGGATACCAACGATTTCGATCTCGTCGCCGACTTTAACCGTACCACGCTCAACACGGCCAGTAGCAACCGTACCGCGGCCTGTGATGGAGAATACGTCCTCGACAGGCATCAGGAAAGGCTTCTCTGTGTCGCGCTCTGGAGTTGGGATATAAGTGTCGATTTGTTCGAACAGCTCGACGATTTTTTCAGCCCAAGGGCCGTCTGGGTTTTGCAGTGCTTCACGTGCAGAACCGCGAATAATTGGAGTGTCGTCGCCTGGGAATTCATATTCGCTCAGAAGGTCGCGAATTTCCATTTCTACCAGTTCGAGCAACTCTTCGTCTTCAACCATGTCGCATTTGTTCATGAATACGACAATGTAAGGTACGCCTACTTGGCGGGAGAGCAAGATGTGCTCACGAGTTTGCGGCATTGGGCCGTCAGCTGCGGATACGACGAGAATCGCGCCGTCCATTTGTGCAGCACCCGTGATCATGTTCTTAACGTAGTCGGCGTGACCTGGGCAGTCTACGTGTGCGTAGTGACGATTAGCGGACTCATACTCAACGTGGGACGTCGAGATCGTGATACCGCGCTCGCGCTCTTCTGGAGCTTTGTCGATATTCTCGAAGGCGATTGCCTCGCCACCGCCATACTTTTTCGTCAATACTGACGTAATTGCAGCTGTCAAAGTTGTTTTACCATGGTCAACGTGACCGATCGTACCGATGTTAACGTGCGGTTTCGTACGTTCAAACTTAGCCTTTGCCATTGGAAACAGTTCCTCCTTAATAAGTGGAATAAGTATGTTGTGGCGGGCACATGACGTGTCATGTGCGCCAGCCGTTGCAAACATCAGGTCGGCGAATTATACGCCTTTGCTCTTCGAAATGATCTCTTCCGAGATATTCCGTGGAACTTCTTCATAGTGAGAGAGTTCCATCGAGAATACGCCACGGCCTTGTGTACCGGAACGGAGCGTTGTGGAATATCCGAACATCTCTGCGAGAGGTACCTTGGCACGGATAATCTGTGCGCCTGCACGGGAATCCATACCTTCGATACGACCGCGGCGGGAGTTCAGCATGCCCATTACGTCGCCCATGTACTCTTCAGGCACGGTAACTTCGACCTTCATGATTGGCTCGAGAAGAACTGGATTACATTTGTCCTTCGCGGCTTTAAGCGCCATAGAACCGGCAATCTTAAACGCCATCTCACTGGAGTCAACATCGTGATACGAACCGTCGACGATCGTTGCTTTGATGTCTACGAGCGGATAACCGGCCAAGACACCATTCTGCATCGATTCTTCGATTCCCGCTTGTACCGGCGCGATGTATTCGCGTGGCACAACCCCACCGACGATCTTGTTCTCGAATGCAAATCCTGCGCCTGGTTCTTGTGGTGCGAACTCGATCCATACGTGACCGTATTGACCGCGACCACCGGACTGACGCACGAACTTACCTTCAACTCGTGCAGGTGTACGGAATGTTTCACGATAAGCAACTTGCGGATTACCGATATTCGTTTCCACTTTGAACTCGCGGCGCATACGGTCGATGATGACGTCAAGGTGAAGCTCACCCATACCGCCCAGGATCGTTTGACCTGTCTCTTCGTCCGTGTGAGCGCGGAGCGTTGGATCCTCTTCCGTCAGCTTCGCCAAGGCGACGCCAAGTTTGTCTTGGTCTGCTTTGGTCTTCGGCTCAACGGCGATATGGATAACCGGCTCAGGGAAGTTCATGGATTCCAGAATAATCGGGTGTTTCTCGTCGCACAGCGTGTCGCCTGTGCCCGTATCTTTCAAGCCAACGGCAGCCGCGATGTCGCCGGAGTAGACGATATCGATCTCTTCACGGCTGTTCGCGTGCATTTGAAGAATACGGCCGATGCGCTCGCGCTTGCCCTTCGTCGCATTCAATACGTAAGAACCGGAGTTCAATACGCCAGAGTATACGCGGAAGAATGTCAGCTTACCAACGTAAGGGTCTGTCATAATCTTGAACGCAAGTGCCGAGAACGGCTCTTCGTCCGAAGAATGACGAACCGATTCCGTTCCGTCTTCGAGATGGCCTTGAATATCAGGCACATCCAATGGAGACGGCAGGTAATCGACGACAGCGTCGATCATCATCTGAACGCCTTTGTTGCGGTAGGAAGATCCGCAGACAACCGGGAAGATTTGAACATTGCATACCCCTTTGCGGAGAGCGGCTTTCAGTTCAGGAACTGTAATCTCTTCGCCTTCGAGGTATTTCATCATCAAGTCTTCGTCGAGCTCTGCAATCTTCTCAACCATTTCCAGACGGAGTTCTTCAGCTTTGTCTTTCAACTCGGCCGGAATTTCCGTCTCTTCCATTTCTTTTCCGAGATCGTCTTTGAAGATGTAGGCTTTTTCCTCCATCAGGTCGACGATACCTACAAATTCATTCTCTGCGCCGATAGGCAATTGAATCGCTACAGCATTCGCTTGCAGGCGGTCTTTCATGGACTGAATGACGTTGAGGAAATCAGCGCCGATAATGTCCATTTTGTTGACGTAAGCCATACGAGGCACACCGTAACGGTCAGCTTGACGCCATACCGTCTCGGATTGTGGCTCTACACCTTCTTTTGCAGAGAAAACGCCTACGGCTCCATCCAATACGCGAAGGGAACGCTCAACCTCTACCGTAAAGTCAACGTGGCCCGGAGTATCGATAATGTTGACGCGGTGACCTTTCCATTGTGCGGTCGTTGCCGCCGATGTAATCGTGATACCGCGCTCTTGTTCTTGCTCCATCCAGTCCATTGTTGCGGCACCTTCATGAACTTCACCGATCTTATGGGTACGACCGGTGTAGAACAAAATACGCTCCGTTGTCGTTGTTTTACCGGCATCGATGTGAGCCATAATCCCGATATTACGCGTATTTGCCAAGGAGAACTGTCTTGCCATGGAGTGATCTCCCTTCAAATTGGATTAGGTAACTCAATAATCGAGACCCGCTTAGCTGAATCCTACCAGCGGTAGTGAGCGTACGCTTTGTTCGCTTCAGCCATTTTATGCGTATCTTCGCGCTTCTTAACAGCAGCGCCTGTATTGTTGGAAGCATCGATAATCTCTGCTGCCAGACGTTCTTGCATGGTCTTCTCACCGCGGTTGCGAGAGTAGTTGACCAACCAGCGCAATCCCAACGAAGTGCGGCGCTCTGGCTTCACTTCGATAGGCACTTGATAGTTCGAACCGCCGACACGGCGAGCCTTAACTTCAAGGACCGGCATGATATTCTTCAATGCTGCTTCAAACACTTCCATAGGATCTTTCCCCGTGCGTTCTTGAATGAGCGTGAAAGAATCATATAGAATAGTTTGAGCAACACCACGTTTACCGTCGATCATGATGCGGTTAATCAGGCGAGTAACCAACTTGCTGTTATACACCGGATCCGGCAGCACGTCGCGCTTAGGAACTGGACCTTTGCGTGGCATGTGAATCCCCCTTTCCAAATAACTTCACAAGCAGAAGCGAGTCCGTCTTCCTCTCCCGAGGAATGCGTCTCTCTCTGTAACGGAATATGATAGGTGCACTATCCTATTCCAGGTGATCGCGATTAGGATTTCTTCGCTTTCGGACGCTTCGTACCGTACTTGGAACGAGCTTGCATGCGGTTGTTCACCCCAGCAGTATCCAATGCACCGCGAACGATGTGGTAACGAACCCCCGGAAGGTCCTTAACCCGGCCCCCGCGCACGAGAACAACGCTGTGCTCCTGCAGGTTGTGGCCGATACCTCCGATGTAAGCAGTAACCTCAACACGGTTCGTCAAGCGAACACGGGCATACTTACGAAGTGCAGAGTTCGGTTTTTTCGGTGTCATCGTACCCACACGAGTGCAGACACCGCGTTTTTGAGGCGCGCTCAAATCCGTTTCTTCGCGCTTCAGCGCGTTGTATCCTCTTTGCAAAGCTGGGGACTTGGATTTAGTTACTTTGTCTTTGCGGCCTTTACGTACCAATTGGTTAATTGTTGGCATGTTGGCACCCCCTTCCTATAAGTTTCAACACCTTTTACAATTCATTCATTTAAGCCCACAGATCCAGGTGGTTCATAAATGAACAAATGAAATGTTTTTGCCATAGGACTTCCCCCGACAAAAACAATAGGTTTGCTTATGAATCTGTGTTGACGACAGCCACTGCAGCTGCGCCGACCTCGATGCCGCACGCCTTGCCAAGCTCGCGCATCGTCTCGACATATGTCAGCTTGATGCCCTGCTTCTCGCACAGTGCGATAATCTTCGAAGTCACTCGCGCATCGGCGTCTTCCGCCACATATACCTCGGCGGCTAAGCCTTGCTCAACCACCTTCAGTGTCTGCTTGGTCCCAATCTTAATCTTCTTCTCATCCTGTAACCCTTTATCATAAGACATGAATCATGTTCCTCCAAAAGTACAGGTCATTGCCTTGGGCACACTACGATATAGTAGCACTTTCGATTTCATGTGTCAAGATATTATTTTTAGCTAAAAGAGAGCTTCCAAACGGCACCGTGAAGCATGCCGCCAGGCCGTTCCTTAAGCGGGCGGCAGGCGGCATGTTGCACGATTCTATTATTCGGCGACGCCGACACCGGCGGTGTCAGGCGCTTCTTCCGTCTCTTCTTCCATCAACGGGTTGATCAGCTTCACGCTGCGGTAGCGGTTCATGCCGGTACCAGCCGGGATCAGCTTCCCGATGATGACATTCTCCTTCAGGCCGAGCAGCTGGTCGACCTTGCCCTTGATGGCGGCGTCGGTCAGGACACGTGTCGTCTCCTGGAACGATGCAGCCGACAGGAAGGAATCGGTCTCCAACGACGCCTTCGTAATACCGAGCAGGACCGGCTTGGCGACAGCCGGTTCTTTGCCGGACAGGATCGCTTCCTTGTTCGCTGCTTCGTATTCATGAAGGTCGACATACGAGCCTGGAAGAAGCGTCGTGTCTCCCGCGTCGACGATGCGGATCTTCCGCAGCATCTGCTTAATCATAACCTCAACGTGCTTGTCGTTGATTTCTACCCCTTGGTTCCGGTATACGCGCTGAACTTCCTGAAGGATGTAGTTCTGCACGCCACGGATACCTTTGATGCGCAGCATCTCTTTCGGGTCGATGGAGCCGTCCGTAATCTCGTCCCCGGCTTCGATAGCCATGCCTTCGGTGACACGGATACGGGAGCCGTAAGTAACGGGGTATACTTTGGTCTCCGCTTCGCCTTGAACCTCTACCTCGCGGCGGTCCTTCGCTTCGCGGATCTCTTTGACGACACCGTCGATCTCGGAAATGATCGCTTGCCCCTTCGGATTGCGCGCCTCGAACAACTCCTGGATACGCGGCAAACCTTGGGTAATATCGTCCCCGGCGACGCCCCCGGTATGGAACGTACGCATCGTGAGCTGGGTTCCCGGCTCACCGATCGATTGCGCGGCGATGATGCCGACCGCTTCCCCGATCTCCACGTGCTTGCCTGTCGCCAGGTTGCGGCCGTAGCAGATTTTGCAGACGCCGTGACGAGCGCGGCAGCTGAGAACGGAGCGAATCATAAGCTTCTTCACACCCGCATTGACAATCGCTTCTGCCTTGTCGGTATCGATGAGCTCGTTCCGGTTGACCAGCACTTCGCCCGTCTCCGGATGACGCACCGTCTCGAACGAATAACGTCCCTCGATCCGGTCGTACAAGCCTTCGATAACTTCCTTGCCATCGGAGATGTTACTGACGAGGAAGCCTTTGTCCGTGCCGCAATCGTCCTCGCGCACGATGACATCCTGCGCGACGTCGACCAGACGGCGGGTCAAGTAACCCGAGTCCGCCGTACGAAGCGCGGTGTCGGCGAGACCTTTCCGCGCACCGTGCGTCGAGATGAAGTACTCCAAGACGGTCAGGCCTTCGCGGAAGTTCGATTTGATTGGCAATTCAATAATCCGTCCGGACGGGTTCGCCATGAGACCGCGCATCCCGCCGAGCTGGGTAATCTGCGATTTGTTACCCCGCGCCTTGGAATCGACCATGAGCATGATGGAGTTGTAGCGGTCCATCGATTTCATGAGGATCTCCGTGATGCGGTCCTTCGTATCCGACCAGATCTCGATGACACGGTCATACCGCTCGTCGTTCGTAATCAGACCGCGACGGTATTGATTCGTAATCACCTTGACCTTCTCTTCGGACTCCTTGAGGATCTCCACCTTCTCCTGCGGCACGATAACGTCCGCGACCGCGATAGTAATCCCTGCACGGGTGGAGTACGTGAATCCAATCTGCTTGATGCGGTCCAGGATGACCGAAGTAAGCGTCGTATGGAATATATCGAAGCAGCGGGCAATAATTTGACCGAGATAGTCTTTGCCTACCGCGCCCGATTGCGGAATGCTCTGGAGTATCTCCTGAATATTCGCGCCTTTTTCATGAATAAAGTAGAGATCCGGCGTTCCCTCGAACAAGTTCCGCTTAGTAGGCTCGTTGATATAAGGGAATTCCGCCGGGAATATTTCATTGAAAATGATACGTCCCACCGTCGTCACGAGCAGCGCTTCCTGCTGCTTATCCGTAAACGAGGTCTTCTTCAGCGCCTTGGCCGGAATGACAACACGCGCATGCAAGGAGGCCGTTCCGCGCTGGTAGGCGGATACCGCTTCATTGACAGAGGCGAAGATCATGCCGGAGCCTTTGGCTTCCTTGTTGTCCATCGTCAGGTAGAACGATCCGAGAACCATATCCTGAGATGGCGTAACGACCGGCTTGCCGTCTTTCGGGTTCAAGATGTTGCCGGACGCCAGCATGAGCAGGCGGGCTTCCGCTTGCGCTTCCGCAGACAACGGCACGTGAACCGCCATCTGGTCGCCGTCGAAGTCGGCGTTGTACGCCGTACAGACGAGCGGGTGAAGACGGATCGCGCGGCCTTCGACAAGGATTGGCTCGAACGCCTGGATGCCGAGACGGTGAAGCGTCGGAGCGCGGTTCAACAGAACCGGATGCTCGCGGATCACTTCTTCAAGGACGTCCCATACTTCCGGACTGACGCGCTCGACTTTGCGCTTCGCGCTCTTGATGTTATGCGCCAAGCCCTTGTTCACGAGCTCTTTCATGACGAAAGGCTTGAACAGCTCCAGGGCCATTTCCTTCGGGAGACCGCATTGATACATCTTCAAATACGGGCCGACGACGATAACGGAACGTCCGGAATAGTCAACGCGCTTCCCGAGCAAGTTCTGACGGAAGCGGCCTTGCTTCCCTTTGAGCATATGGCTAAGCGACTTGAGCGGACGGTTCCCCGGTCCGGTAACCGGACGGCCGCGGCGCCCGTTGTCGATCAGAGCATCGACGGCTTCCTGCAGCATCCGCTTCTCGTTCTGCACGATGATGTCCGGTGCGCCCAGATCGAGCAGCCGCTTGAGGCGGTTGTTCCGGTTGATAACGCGGCGGTACAGATCGTTCAGGTCGGAGGTCGCGAAGCGTCCGCCGTCCAATTGGACCATCGGACGAAGCTCCGGCGGAATAACCGGAAGCACGTCGAGGATCATCCACTCAGGCGCATTGCCCGAATTGCGGAATGCTTCGATAACTTCCAGACGCTTAATCGCGCGGTTGCGGCGTTGGCCTTGAGCCGTGCGCAGTTCTTCCTTCAGCATCGTCAGCTCTTTTTCCACATCCAGATCCTGGAGCAGCTTCTTGACAGCTTCCGCGCCCATGCCGGCCTGGAATGCATGGCCGTACTTCTCGCGGTAGCTGCGGTATTCCTTCTCCGACAACAGCTGCTTCTTCTCCAGCGGCGTATCGCCCGGATCCGTCACAACATAGGAGGCGAAGTAAATAATCTCTTCCAGCGAACGGGGCGACATGTCGAGAGCCAAGCCCATGCGGCTTGGAATGCCCTTGAAATACCAGATATGCGAGACGGGAGCAGCCAATTCGATATGGCCCATCCGTTCGCGGCGCACCTTCTGGCGCGTAACTTCAACGCCGCATCGATCACAGACGACGCCTTTGTAGCGCACCCGCTTATATTTACCGCAGTGACATTCCCAGTCTTTCGTCGGTCCGAAGATCTTTTCGCAGAACAGGCCTTCTTTTTCAGGCTTGAGCGTGCGGTAGTTGATCGTCTCCGGCTTCTTGACTTCGCCACGGGACCAAGAACGAATCTTGTCGGGAGAGGCGAGCCCAATCTTCATATATTCAAAATTGTTGACGTCCATCAAGGAGCGACCCTCCTTAATTTGTACTAGAGTTCGCCGCTGTTGCACTTCTCACAGGAGCGGCAGACTGTGTTGCAATCTATAGGGGCTGACGGTGGCCAGCAGCCGCTGTATTCAGCACGGCTTCCGGCCACCGTCGATACCAACGTGTCCTGATGCAGTTGCGGCGGCTTATTCCGCCACGTATTCGTCATCCATGCCAAGATTCAGCTTGTCTTGCGGAATATCATCGTCATCGTCGAATTCGCGCATTTCGATTTCTTCCTCGTTCTCCGTCAAAATCTTGACATCCATACCTAAGCTTTGCAACTCTTTGATCAAGACCTTGAAGGACTCTGGAACACCTGGCTCCGGCACGTTCTCGCCCTTGACAATCGATTCATACGTCTTCACCCGGCCGACAACGTCGTCGGATTTGACGGTAAGAATCTCTTGCAGCGTATAGGCGGCGCCGTAAGCTTCAAGCGCCCACACCTCCATCTCCCCGAAGCGCTGGCCGCCGAACTGGGCTTTACCGCCGAGCGGCTGCTGCGTAACGAGCGAGTATGGACCTGTGGAACGGGCATGAATCTTGTCGTCAACCATGTGCGCGAGCTTAATCATGTACATGACGCCGACCGTAACTTCACGCTCGAACGGCTCGCCTGTGCGGCCATCGTACAGGATGGTTTTACCGTTGCGCTGCATGCCGGCTTCTTCCATTGTGTCGAATACGTCGTATTCGGTTGCGCCGTCGAAGACCGGCGTAGCCGTATGAATGCCGAGGTAACGGGCAGCCATGCCCAAGTGAACCTCGAGCACCTGGCCGATGTTCATCCGGGAAGGAACGCCCAGCGGGTTCAATACGACTTGAACCGGCGTGCCATCCGGCAGGAACGGCATATCCTCTTCCGGCAGAATGCGGGCGATGACCCCTTTGTTACCGTGGCGTCCCGCCATTTTATCGCCTTCGGATATTTTCCGTTTTTGGGCAATATAAGCACGTACCAGTTGGTTGACGCCTGGAGGCAGCTCATCGCCGTTCTCCCGCGTGAACACCTTAACGTCGACGACAATCCCGTCGGTTCCGTGCGGAACGCGCAGGGACGTGTCGCGCACCTCGCGCGCCTTTTCGCCGAAGATCGCGTGCAGGAGACGCTCCTCCGCCGTAAGCTCGGTAACCCCTTTTGGCGTTACTTTGCCGACGAGGATGTCGCCAGCCTTGATCTCAGCGCCGACACGGATAATGCCGCGCTCGTCAAGATTCTTCAGCGCTTCTTCCCCGACGTTCGGGATATCGCGTGTAATCTCTTCCGGCCCCAGCTTCGTGTCGCGGGCTTCCGACTCGTACTCCTCGATATGGATAGAGGTGTAGACGTCTTCTTTGACCAATTTCTCAGACAGCAGAATCGCATCCTCGTAGTTGTACCCTTCCCAAGTCATGAAGGCAACGACGACGTTGCGGCCCAGCGCCAGTTCGCCCACTTCCGTGGACGGACCGTCCGCCAAAATATCGCCCTTCTTGACGATATCGCCTTTCTTCGCCAGCGGGCGCTGGTTAATGCAGGTTCCTTGGTTGGAACGCATGAACTTCTGCAATTTATATTTGACGAGGTCACCCTTGACCTCTTTACCGTCAATCATTTCAATGCGGCGGACTTGAACCTCGTTCGCCGTAACGCGCTCCACGATCCCGTCCACTTTGGACACGATGCAGACGCCAGAGTCCTTCGCGGACTTGTGCTCCATTCCGGTTCCGACGAACGGCGATTCCGGCACCAGCAGAGGCACCGCTTGCCGCTGCATGTTGGAACCCATGAGCGCACGGTTGGAGTCGTCGTTCTCCAGGAACGGAATGAGCGCGGTCGCAACCGACACGACCTGCTTCGGCGAGACGTCCATATAATCAACGCGCTCGCTCGGCATCGTCAAAATATTGTCGGACTGCTTGTTGTAGCGGACGATAACCATATCATCCTGGAACGAGCCGTCTTCATTCAACAGCGCGTTCGCCTGAGCGATGACGTAGTTGTCTTCCTCATCCGCCGTCATATAATCAATCTGTTCCGTGACCTTGCCGTTCTTCGGATTCACCCAACGATACGGAGCTTCGATGAAGCCGTACTCGTTGACGCGAGCGAAGGTGGACAAGGAGTTGATCAGACCGATGTTCGGACCTTCCGGCGTCTCGATCGGACACATCCGCCCATAGTGCGAGTGGTGAACGTCACGGACTTCGAAGCCGGCGCGTTCCCGCGTCAGACCACCAGGTCCGAGCGCAGACAGACGGCGCTTGTGCGTCAATTCCGCCAGCGGGTTCGTCTGGTCCATGAACTGGGACAGCTGTGAGCTGCCGAAGAACTCCTTGATCGAGGCGATGACCGGACGGATGTTAATCAGCGCTTGCGGCGTAATGACGCTCGCATCCTGAATGGACATCCGTTCACGCACGACGCGTTCCATCCGGGACAGACCGATGCGGAACTGGTTCTGCAGCAATTCGCCAACCGAACGAAGACGACGGTTGCCCAGATGGTCGATATCATCCGTGCTGCCGATGCCATGCAGCAGGTTGATGAAATAGTTGATCGACGAGATGATATCGGCTGGCGTAATGTTCTTCACCGATTTGTCAATGTGGCCGTTGGAAATGACCTTGATGACCTTGCCTTCCTCCAGCGGCGAGAATACGTCGACGACCTGCATCGGAATATCATCCGACTCCATTACTCCGCCTGCGACGTGATACGTCTTGAATCCGACGCCGCTCTCCAGGCGTGGCATGATCTCATCCAGCAGACGGCGATCGATCATCTGTCCTGCTTCGGCTACGATCTCGCCCGTCTCCACATCGACAAGAGTCTCGGCGAGGCGCTGGTTGAAGAGACGGTTCTTGATATGAAGCTTTTTATTAATCTTGTAACGGCCCACGTTGGCCAAATCATAACGTTTAGGATCGAAGAAACGTGCGATGAGCAAGCTTCTCGCATTATCCAATGTCGGCGGTTCACCCGGACGCAGGCGCTCATAGATTTCAATCAGCGCTTTTTCCGTAGAATCGGTATTGTCTTTATCCAGGGTGTTCCGGATGTATTCGTCCTGGCCTAGCAGCTCCAGAATCTGCTCGTCCGTACCGAAGCCCAAGGCGCGAAGAAGGACGGTGACCGGAATCTTCCGCGTACGGTCAATCCGGACATAAATGATATCCTTGGCGTCCGTCTCTAGCTCAAGCCATGCTCCACGGTTCGGGATGACGGTTGCCGTATATGTCTTCTTCCCGTTCTTGTCGACTTTCGTACTGAAATAGACACTTGGGGAGCGAACCAACTGGCTGACAATAACACGTTCCGCACCATTGATGATGAACGTGCCTGTCTCCGTCATGAGCGGGAAATCACCCATAAACACTTCTTGCTCTTTGACTTCTCCGGTCTCTTTATTGAGGAGACGCACTTTGACCCGGAGCGGTGCTGCATACGTTACATCGCGTTCCTTCGATTCATCGACCGAATACTTAGGCTCGCCCAAGCTGTAATCGATAAACTCCAGAACCAAGTTACCCGTGAAATCCTGAATCGGCGAAATGTCTTGGAACATCTCACGCAATCCTTCGTCCAAAAACCATTCGTACGATTTCTGTTGGATTTCAATCAAGTTCGGGACTTCGAGTACCTCTTTGATGCGCGCGTAGCTGCGCCGAGTGCGTCGACCATACTGAACAAGATGTCCTGCCAACTTTAACTCACCCCTCATGTCTACTCACAAAAATTGGATTGCGAATCCTTTTCGGTATCCTTTATAATAAAGTCCACGAAAGAGACTCTGAAAACGAGAAAATGGGTTGAACAAACAAAAAGAAAAACGTCCGTTCACGATAAAACGCCTTTTCCGATGGACGCCGTTTCTCCGTGCCGTCGTTTCCTGTTGTAGAACATCCTTCATATCCGATAGACTTGCCCAAAATGTAAACATTATACTTCATTTCACGAAAATGTATTCGTCTTTTCAAAAAAAAGCTTGACATTTTGGTCATGTAAAGACATGAAGGCCATCCTAATACTGACATTTTATAATAATACCACAACGGGCATGCCGAGTCAACTTCGATTTTAAACTATTCTTTGACAGCCCGATAGATGCGGTACCCCTTCTCTTTGGTTACCAACTCCACTTGCTCCTCGCCGAACAGCTCCCGAAGCTTGGCTTCCGCAGAAGGTGCCCCCTGCTTCTTCTGAATGACGATCCACAACGCTCCTCTATCATTCAAATGAGCATATGATTGTTCAAAAATCCGATGTACGACTTCTTTGCCGGCTCGTATCGGCGGGTTCGTCAAAATGACGTCGAAGGTTGACGAGTCGATGTCGTCCAATCCGTCGCTTTTCCGCACGGTCACATTGGATATTCCGTTGCGCTTCGCATTTTCCTGGGCCAGTTCCAGCGCCCGCTCATTCACATCCACCATCGTCACATGCCCACGCGGAGCGAGTCTGGCCGCCGTCAGGCCGATAGGACCGTAGCCGCAGCCGACGTCAAGCACCTGCGCGCTATCCGGAATGTCCATGTTCTCAATCAGCACACGGCTTCCGAAGTCAACACCGCCCTTCGAGAACACACCGGCATCCGACACGAACTGCAGCGCATGCCCGCGCAGTTCCGCCTTCCAGTATTGCCGATCATGGGGCGTATCCTGCCGGTGACTGTAATAATGTCCCGTCAACTTCTACCCTCCTTCCTCTACGTTCAAAGTGCTGCTGTTCATTGGCTAAGATGCGCTAGCCTCTGTGATGCTCCAACCCTGTTCTTTGTCCTGCGCCCGAATGATGCGTCAAGGACAAGCGCGTTATGACGTCGTATCCTAGACAACGAACCCCTTGAATGTTCTTCAAGGGGTTCCGCACTTCAGCAAGCAAATACTATTTCAGTTCTACAGTTGCGCCAGCTTCTTCGAGCTTCGCTTTTACTGCTTCTGCTTCGTCCTTGCTTACTTTTTCTTTCAATGGTTTTGGTGCGTTGTCTACGAGATCTTTCGCTTCTTTCAGGCCGAGACCTGTGATTTCGCGAACGACTTTGATGACGTTGATTTTGCCAGCGCCTGGGCTCGTCAGAATTACGTCGAATTCTGTTTGCTCAGCTGCACCAGCATCGCCAGCGCCGCCAGCCATAACTGCTACAGGAGCTGCAGCTGTTACGCCGAATTCTTCTTCGATTGCTTTAACCAGGTCGTTCAGTTCCAATACGGACATGCCTTTGATGGCTTCCAAGATTTGCTCTTTGCTCATGGTTAAACCTCCATATTCATAGTAAGTTATAGTAGAAAATGTTCACGTTCCCGCATGGGTACGAGTCTCTTACGCTTCTGCTTCTTGCTTCTCTGCGACCGCCTTGACGGCGAGTGCGAAGTTGCGCACAGGCGCTTGGAGCACGCTGAGCAACATGGACAGCAAGCCTTCGCGGGAAGGCAGCTCGGCCAGTGCTTTGATTTGAGCTACATCGACAACGCGGCCTTCGACCACGCCACCTTTGATCTCAAGAGCGTCATTTTTCTTCGCAAAATCGTTCAAAATCTTCGCAGGAGCTACTGCGTCTTCCGGGCTGAAAGCGATAGCCGTCGGTCCGGACAACACTTGATCCAGCTCGGACAATTCTGCTTCCGCTGTCGCACGGCGAACCAACGTGTTCTTCAACACTTGGAACTCAATGCCTGCTTCGCGCAGTTGCTTACGAAGTTCAGTCACTTGAGACACGTTCAAACCGCGATAGTCGGCAACAACCGTCGTTACGCTGCCACGCAATTTCTCTGCGATTACTTGTACTTCTTGCTGTTTCGCTTCGATAACTTTTGCGTTTGCCACTCGATCCACCTCCTACAAGTTCTTATCTAACCGCATCCTGGACTATTATGTTCTTCCTACACGAGCATAAGAAAAGCCTCTGCAGTAATCTACAGAGGCATCACGAATGCAGCGGCGCCTGATCACGCATGTTCCCATGCGCCACCGCATCTTCTATTCCGAACACCTCGGTAGGAGATTAAGCCTTACGGCACCTACTGTCTATGGTACGATTATTCATTTTCAATACACACGCGAATCTCACAACCTCATTAGGATACCATAGCCGGCCAACTTGTGTCAACCTTAACTATACTATAGCAAACGAAGAATGCGAGATGCTGCCGAACTTAGCGATAGTTCGCCGTGTTCACGCGTGCGGCAGGTCCCATCGTGGAAGATACCGCGATGTTCTTCATGTATACACCTTTAGCCGCTGCCGGCTTCGCACGGTTCAATGCGTCGATGAGTGCTTTCAGGTTTTCATTCAACTGTTCAGCACTGAAGGACGCTTTCCCGATAGGCGCATGAATTTGTCCTGCTCTGTCCAGACGGTATTCGATTTTACCCGCTTTGATCTCTTGGATCGCTTTGGCAACGTCGAATGTAACCGTGCCGGCTTTCGGGTTAGGCATCAGGCCTTTACCACCGAGGATACGGCCCAATTTACCTACTTCGCTCATCATGTCCGGTGTTGCCACGCAGACATCGAAGTCGAACCAGCCTTGCTGGATTTTGTTGATCATGTCCTGATCGCCTACAAAATCAGCACCAGCTGCTTCTGCTTCTTTCGCTTTTTCGCCTTTTGCAAAGACGAGAACGCGCTTCGTCTTACCTGTTCCGTGAGGAAGGACGACTACCCCACGCACGTTTTGGTCCTGTTTGCGCGGGTCAACGCCCAAGCGCACAGCAACTTCGATCGTTTCGTCAAATTTAGCCGTAGCCGACTTTTTCACCAATTCAATGGCTTCCGCCGGCTCGTAAGTTGCATCTCTATCGATCAACTTCGCGGCTTCTTCATACTTCTTGCCACGTTTTGCCATGATTTTGTTCCTCCTTTGTGGTAATAGCGGTTGAACCTCCCACATCTGTCACGCAGACCCGATTAGTCTTCGATGACGATACCCATGCTGCGGGCTGTGCCTTCAACCATGCGCATAGCCGATTCTACGGATGCCGCATTCAGGTCTGGCATTTTTTGCTCAGCGATCTGGCGAACGGTGTCGCGCTTCACTGTAGCCACTTTCTTTTTGTTCGGCTCGCCGGAACCTTTCTCGATCTTGGAAGCCACTTTCAGCAATACTGCCGCTGGAGGCGTCTTCGTGATGAACGTAAAGGAGCGATCCTCGAATACTGTGATTTCAACAGGAATGATAAGGCCTGCTTGATCTGCAGTCTTCGCGTTGAATTCCTTACAGAACGCCATAATGTTCACGCCTGCTTGACCCAGTGCTGGACCAACCGGCGGCGCAGGATTCGCTTTCCCTGCAGGAATCTGCAATTTTACCACTTTGATGACTTTTTTTGCCATTGTCGTACACCTCCTTGCGCTAATATGTGAGTCCGGAGCAAACTCCCCTCACATCAGAAGAAAACCTGTCAAAGATGTATTAAATCTTCTCCACCTGATGGTAATCCAGTTCAAGCGGGGTTTCCCTTCCAAACATGTTAACATGGACCTTCAACTTCGCTTTATCGAGAAGGATCTCTTCGACCGTGCCGACAAAGTTAGCGAAAGGCCCTACCTTAATGCGTACCGATTCCTTCAATTCGAAATCGACCTTCGGCTTCGGCTCTTCCATTCCCATCTGCCGCAAAATCTGTTCAACCTCTTCCGGCATCAGAGGAATCGGCTTGGAGCCGGATCCTGTGGAACCGACAAATCCAGTGACGCCCGGCGTATTGCGAACAACATACCAGGATTCATCCGTCTGGACCATCTCAACCATAACATAGCCAGGGTAAACTTTGCGCATGACGGTTTTTTTCTTGCCGTCTTTGTTCACCAATTCTTCTTCCATCGGAACAAGAACCCGGAATATCTTGTCTTCCATTCCCATGGATTCGACGCGCTTTTCCAGATTGGCCTTCACTTTGTTCTCATACCCGGAATAGGTATGAACAACGTACCATCTCTTTTCCATAACCAAGCCACCTTGGGACTTTATTAAATAATCGCTTCGACGATCGCAGAAATACCGATGTCAAGGACCCAGAAATAAAGCGTCATAAAGAAAACCGTTCCCAATACGACCAGCGTATAGCTTGTCAGCTCTTTACGATTGGGCCAGCGAACTTTTTTTAATTCACCCCAGCTGTCGGCAAAGAAGGAAAACATTGAACTGAAACGTTGTTTCAGTTTTCCGAAGAAAGCCACGGACTACACCTCCATCAGACTTATCTTGTTTCGCGATGAGAAGTATGCTCGTTGCAGAACTTGCAGAATTTCTTCAACTCAATGCGGTCTGGGTGATTGCGCTTGTTCTTTGTCGTCGCGTAGTTGCGTTGTTTGCAGCTCGTGCAAGCCATCGTAATAATTACCCGCATGTAGTACACCTCCTGAAGACACCTTATTGTGATAAGAAGCGTCGAAATTATAGTCTAACGAATACGGATACGCCCTCCTGCCCGATGACAGGGAGCTTCCGTTCCCGCAAGCTGAATAAGCCAAGCTTACTCAGTAATACGTACGCATATTTAGGCCTACCTAAAACACTTTATCACAAGGGTCAATTGAAGTCAATGAAAAGATAGCGCTGCTGTGGGGTTTGCAGGGCTTCCTTGCTATGCCGTAGAACAGCTGCTTGCCGGTAAATCCGCTCTCTCGAAATCGACTATTATTCATTATTGTGGAATTTCTGCAAATCTAAACCTGTGACGATGAGGCAATCGACAGACATGCGATAGGGGCGTTCAGCAGAAGGGGCAGATTGGGCAAAAAAGAAAGCGTCCGTCCTTCTCCTCTTCGAGGTTGTTCAAAAAGTCCGCTTAGGATCACGAAGTACTCAGGCAGGTAACTTGATGTCAAATCTCGCACTCACTCTCGAAGAGTGTATGCTTTCGAAGTATGTTTCCTGCTTAATTCCCTGCGGGAATATTAATAACTGCTCATGCAGCCTCACCTGCATCCCGCTGTTCTGTCTTCGAGTTCAAGCAACCTTCACGGCGCTGAAAACCAGCCTTTTTGAACACTGTCTTAGGCATTCCACGGACACTTCTTCTACTCTTCTCCGTCGCCGTCCCGCAGTTCCAGATAGCGCTCCAGCTTGCGCTTGACGCGCTGGAGGGCGTTGTCTATCGACTTGACATGGCGATCCAGATCAACAGCAATCTCCTGGTAGGATCGTCCATCCAAATACAACATTAGCACTCTGCGCTCAAGATCGCTCAAAATCTCGGCCATCTTGTCTTCCAGTCCGACGAATTCTTCCTGATTGATAATCAGTTCTTCGGGATCCGACACACGGGAGCCTCCAATAATATCAAGAAGCGTCCGGTCCGAATCCTCATCATAGATCGGCTTGTCCAAGGATACATAGGAGTTCAATGGAATGTGCTTCTGGCGCGTTGCCGTCTTGATTGCGGTAATGATCTGCCTCGTGATGCACAGTTCGGCAAAGGCCTTGAATGAAGCCAACTTATCGCCCTTGAAATCCCGGATTGACTTATATAATCCGATCATACCTTCTTGTACGATATCTTCGCGATCGGCTCCTATCAAAAAATAAGAGCGTGCCTTCGCACGTACGAAATTACGGTACTTGTTAATTAAATATTCTAGCGCTTCGCTGTCTCCCTCACGAACTGCGTCGACGAGATGTTCATCCGACAACCGTTCGTACGGACAGGGGGTGCTCAATGCTCTGAGGTCAACACTCACTAGCAATCCCTCCGGCCTGCAACGCAATTCACCGTTACATCACAAATGATAGATTCAGTATATATGAATCTATCTCACACCGTCAACCAAGGAAAGCCTTATCCGGCGCGGAATTCCAGCTATTCGACAAAATATCCTAATCTTCTTCCCCCCGGCGCATCCGTTCGAGCTTCAGCAATTGGTCCAGGCTGAGCTTCCCTTCCAGCGGATTGCGCTTCACCGGCTGCGAGGCATGCTCGCGAATCCGGCTCTCCACCTCCCGCCTCGATTGCTCCACGATGAGCCGAAGCTCGCGGGCCGACAGGCGCAGCGCGCCGAGGCCGAGAACGACGCGCTGCTCGGTCATATCCGAGGTCGCCACATAGATCTGGCGCCGGCGATGGGAGAGCTCCTTGACGAGACGCTCGATGCATTCGTCCGCCGTTTCCTTCTCCTTCGTGAAGTAGACTTCGAGCTTGCCCTGCGTGTAGGTGGCTCCCAGACCAGGGACGCGGTAGGCGTCAAACACAGCGATGACCCGCCGGCCGGAATACGCCTGGTACTCCCCCAGGTTGTCCAGCAGGCGCTCACGCGCATCCTCGAGCCTCCGGTCGGCCAACTGCTTCAGTTCATGCCATGCGCCGATCATATTGTAGCCATCCACCAGCAGCACGTCGCGCCAATCTTGCTGCCGCATTCTCAGCCGCGGCGCCGGCGCACGACCTCATACATAAATATCCCGGCGGCGACCGACGCATTTAACGAATTGATCTGTCCGGCCATCGGAAGCTTCAGCAACGCATCGCAGGTCTGCTTGACGAGGCGGCCCATGCCCTTGCTCTCGTTCCCGATAACCAGCGCAAGCGGCATCGTGAACAGATCGGTCTCATACAGGTCCTGGGTCGCGGACACATCCGTTCCGACGAGCCAGATGCCCCGCTCCTTCAGTTGCTCCATCGTCTGTGCCAGATTCGTTACCCGTGCAACCGGCACATACTCTACGGCGCCGGCGGATGTCTTGGATACGGTGGCGGTCAAGCCAACGGAACGGCGCTTCGGAATGATGACGCCGTGCACTCCCGTACAGTCTGCGGTCCGCAGAATCGATCCGAGATTATGCGGGTCCTCGATCTCGTCGAGGATCAGGAGGAACGGCGTCTCCCCCTTCGCTTCCGCCCGGGCGAGAATATCGTCCACCTCCACATAGCCATAAGCAGCCGCCTGGGCGACGACCCCTTGATGCTGCACCCCTTCCGCCATCTGATCCAGCTTGCGCTTGTCCGCGGTCTGAACGATAACGCCCGCCTTCTTCGCCTCGGCGATAATCGGCTGCGTCAGATGCTTCTGCGCATTGTCCGCAATCCATATTTTATGAATGGTACGGCCGGAGCGGAGCGCCTCGGTGACCGAGTGCTTCCCGGCAATGTATTCTTCCATATCTATGCTGCCTCCCTATTGTTGCTTCCTCTTGCCGTTCAATCTGCTTCTCCGCTTGGCCCCGATTGTCCGGGCTTAGGCGTATGATGCCTGTGTCCGGATCCGTCACGACCGCTTCTCCGGCCGCTCAGCCGGTGCCAGTGCTTCCGGCTTCCCCGGCTGATCCGTCTGTGCCGGCGCTTGCTCCTCTTCCGGCACCTGCACGACAATCTCGGCCAACTCCCGAATGCGGTCGCCCCGGCCGCTCAAGTACAAGTAGCCGAACAGCGCCTCCAGCGCCGTCGCCTGGCGGTACTCATTCACATTGGCGCTCTTCGGCACCGCAGACTTGGCATTGCGCCCCTGGCGGACGATGTCCGCCTCCTCCTGCGTCAGCTGCAGCACCAGGCGCCCAAGCGCCCGCGCCTGCGACTTGGCCGACACATAACGTGTCGCCTGCCGGTGCAGCACATGCGGCCGATGGTTCGGCAGCGAGATGAGATACTGCCGAATCGCCATCTCATAGACCGCATCGCCCATATACGCCAAAGCGATCGGCGGCAGCAGCTTCGGCTCCTTCGCCGGCGGGTAAGGGAACAGCCACGTCCCCCCCGTCTCTGCGCCGTCCGGGCGCTCTATCTCCATTCCCTGTTCCTCATTATCATTTATCACGTCTGTTGCTCCGTTCTTCGCATCCGGCTGCACCCGCGGCTCCCTCATTTGCGGCGCCAACGGATGCCTTGCGGCGTATCTTCCAGGATAATCCCCTGAGCGGTCAGCATATCGCGAATCTCATCCGCGCGCGCCCAGTTCTTCGCCTTGCGCGCGTCCGTGCGCTCTTGAATCAGGCGGTCGATCTCCTCGTCAAGCAGATCCTCTTCCTCCTGCTCCGGGACGAGCCCGAGCACGTTGTTCATCGCCTCGACCGCATCGAGCAGCGCTTGCAGATTCGCCGTCTGCAGCTCGTCCTGGGTTCCCTGCTGCATCGTGCTGTTCGCCAGGGTAACCCAATCGAACACGGCCGTAATCGCATCAGCCGTATTGAAATCGTCCTGCATCTTCGCGTCGAACGTATCGAGGATGTCGGCCAGCTTCTGCTGCAAAGCTTCGTCCGGCTCCCGCTCCGCCGCGTCTTCCGCCGACTTGAGCAGATGGTGAAGATTCTGCACCGCATTGACGATGCGGCCTACACTCTTCTCGGCCTGCATCATCGCTTCCTCGCTGAAATTCAGCGGATTGCGGTAATGAGTGGCGAGGATGAAGTAGCGAATCGCCTCCATCTTGTAGCGCGCGCGGAGTTCCTTGACGATCACGCCATTGCCGAGCGATTTCGACATTTTTTCGTTGTTGATATGAATGTACCCGTTATGCATCCAAATATTCGCGAGCGGCTTGCCGGTCAGCGATTCGGATTGCGCCACTTCGCATTCATGATGCGGGAACTGCAGATCCTGGCCCCCGCCGTGAATGTCCAGCGTATCTCCCAAAAATTTGCGCGCCATGGCAGAGCATTCGATATGCCAGCCCGGACGGCCCTCGCCCCACGGGCTCGCCCACGAGATCTCCCCCGGCTTCGCCGCCTTCCAGAGCACGAAGTCTTCCGGATTCTCCTTCCGCTCGTCGACCTCGACCCGGATGCCGTGCTGCAGCTCCTCCAGGTTCTGATGGGATAGCTTGCCGTATTCAGCGAAGCGGTTCGTGCGGAAATAGACATCCTTGCCGGATTCATACGCATAGCCTTCCTCCACCAGATTGGCGATGAAGGCGATAATTTCCTCGATATGATCAAGCACGCGCGGGTTGTGCGTCGCCCGGCGGACACCGATGCCGTCGATATCCTCGTAGAACGCCTGGATGAACTTTTCCGCGATGACAGGCACGGGCTCGCCCATCTCAATCGACTTGCGGATGAGGCGATCATCGACATCGGTGAAGTTCACGACATAGTTCACCTCATAACCGATCTGTTCCAAATAGCGCCGCATCACATCGAATACGATTTGGGGCCTGGCATTTCCGATATGAATATAATCGTACACGGTCGGACCGCACACATACATGTTCACCTTATCCGGATGGAGCGGCACGAATGTTTCTTTGCGGCGCGTCATCGTGTTGTAAATCTGAAGCGTCATGTTGAATTAACCTCCCTGTTCATATACCCCTACGGGCTATTGACGTTTCGCAAGCTCCGCGGAGCCCTCGCGAAGGGCTGCCGTCTCCTGCTTGTGTTGCTCGAGCTCGGTGCGCAGGGCATCGATCTCCCGCTGCATCCCGCGCAGCATGTCGATGACCGGATCCGGCAGCTGGGCATGGTTGAGCCGGTCGACACGGACGCCGTCCTGCTTCACGATCCGTCCCGGGATGCCGACGACCGTACAGTTGGCCGGCACCTCCCGCAGGACGACGGAGTTGGCACCGATGTTCGAATTATCGCCCACCTTGAACGAACCAAGCACCTTGGCCCCGGAGGCAATGACGACGTTGTTCCCGATCGTCGGGTGGCGTTTGCCCTTCTCTTTTCCGGTTCCGCCGAGCGTGACCCCTTGATAGATGACGACATCGTTCCCGATCTCGCAGGTCTCACCAATAACGACGCCCATGCCGTGGTCGATGAACAGCCGTTCCCCGATTCGGGCGCCGGGATGAATCTCGATGCCCGTTATGAAGCGGCTCACCTGGGAGATGATGCGGGCGAGCGTGAACCAACGGTGTTTGTAGAACCAATGCGCCACCAGATGCGCCCAGATTGCGTGCAGGCCGGAGTACGTAAAGATGACTTCAAATCGGCTGCGTGCCGCCGGGTCGTTCTCGAATACGGCCCGGATGTCGGATTGCATTCTTCGGTAGATGCGTCGCATGACCCGTCCCCCTTTTCTCAGTCGGCTTGATTCGCTCATAAATGCGGTGGCCGGAGAACACGGTTTTCAAGATTCCCGCATCCGTGTACTTCAAACGCGGACTTCAAACGTGTTCTCCAATCGTGTAGTTCACTCGTGCAGGTCAATCATGTACTCCATCGTGTAACGTATAGTTCAATCATGTACTTCAATCGCGTCTTTAATCGTGTACGGCAAACATGCACTTCAAGCGCATCTTCAATCGTCTACTACAAACATGTACTTCAAGCGCGTCTTCAATCGTCTACTACAAACATG
>NZ_QYZD01000037.1:0-52660 GCF_003591545.1 Paenibacillus thiaminolyticus | reverse complement strand
CGCGACCGGACTCTCACCGGCTAGATGATGCGTGCTTCGCTGGGCACGCTAAAATAAAAAAAATCCCTGCTCTAAGCAGGGACAAGCTTACTCTATGTTGATGCAACGCAGTTAGTTAAAAGGCGTATCCGCGATCTTGATCGAATCCGTAGGGCAGCCGTCAGCCGCATCCTGCAGATCGTCGTACAAATCTTCCGGAATCTCGGTAATTCCTTGGTTGTCGTCGCCTTCGTATATCACTTCTGCGATGCCTTCATCGTCGTAGTCGTATATATCCGGAGCGGTTGCGCCGCACGCTCCACAAGCGATGCATGTGTCTTTATCTACCCAAGTATATTTTGCCATTGGTTCGTTCCCTCCTGTAATCAGAACAGTTCGTCATGGTTCCTCCGTAATCAATATAATACAAACAGGGTGGAAATTCAAACGAAATCACGTTTTTATCGCGCTCCCACGCGGATTTCCGATGCCGGGGCAGCCTTAATCGGAGCCGTTGTCCCCATCTTCATTACGCAGAAAATCCGTCTGCAGGGAAGTCCCTCTTACTTTGTGATTCCGCAGCAGCGCCGAAGGGTCATCTCCCAGCATGCCCAGGGTGACGAGCGCGTTCTCCCCGTACTTGTCCCGGATCCGGTCCATCGCCTGGATTAGCTGCTCCCGCTTCGGCTGCTGCTCGAAGTCGAACAGATCGAGCTGAATCGCTGCCTCCTCCTTGGCCACCATGTTCTGACCCGTAATTCCGAGCAGCCGTATCGGCCGCTCCTCCGGCCAATGCTGCTCATACAGGCGCCAGGCTTCTTCCAGCAGGCGGGCCGCATCGTCCGTAGGCGATTCCAGCGTGGCCGATCGCGTAATCGTCTTCATCTCCGGCGTGCGGATCGTGACCTGAACCGTCTGGGCCATCAGCTGCTGCCTGCGCATGCGGCGGGCCACCTGATCGGCCAGATTGAGCAGCACCCGGCGGACATCCTCCTTCGCGGTCACGTCCTGCGGCAATGTCGTCGTATGTCCGACAGACTTGTTCGGCTCCCGTTCCGGGCGGACGGGCCCTTCATCCAGCCCATTCGCCGCCCGCTTCATCCATTGACCCTGCACGCCGAACAGCGACACGAGACGTGCTTCATCCGCCTGCGCCAGCTCGCCGATCGTGCGAATACCCGATCGCGACAGCTTCATAGCCGTCTTCTGGCCGATGCCGAACAATTCGCCGCACGGCCTGCTCCAGAGCAGCTTCGGCACATCCCGAATGCGGAGCACCGTAATGCCGTTCGGCTTCTTCATATCCGAAGCCATCTTCGCCAGCAGCTTGTTCGGCGCGATGCCGATCGAGCATGGCAGCGACAGCTCGCCGCGAATGCGCTGCTGAAGCTCATTCGCAATCTCAAGCGGCGTGCCGAATAGCTTCGAGCCGCTAATATCCATATAGCATTCGTCAATGGAGACGACTTCAACCAACGGGGTATAATCGCGCGCAATAGCAATAAATGCCTGGGAATAACGCCGATACAGATAGAAATCCGGGCGGATCAAGACAAGCTGGGGACAGAGGCGCAGCGCCTGCTTCACGAGCATGCCGGTGCGAATTCCTCTCTTTCGCGCCGCGTAGGAGCAGGTTACGATAATTCCTTTGCGCAGCTCAATGCTGCCCGCGACGGCCGTCGGCTTGCCCCGGTACGTCTCCGGGTCCTCGGCTTCATGAACGGAACAATAGAACGCGTTCATATCCACATGGAGAATGACACGGCCCTTCGGCGGATAATGCTGCTCGACCCGGTCACGCGCCTCTTCCTTACCGCCCATTCCTCTCACCTTTCTTCCCTCATGGAAGTGTTCAACTACTTATGCAGGAAAAGCTGCACTCCGATCCAGAACAACTGTTCTAGGTACATTTTACCGCTTTCTCCATGCCAATACAACCGGCTCAATTGCCGGCGCCCGCCGAAATTACGGACTATACATCCTCTTTTCGGATGCTATAATAGGAAAATATAGTTTCGGTACTGTATCGTCCGTGTACTAAAAATAAGGGGGGTTCGAGTATGTCGACATTCGTTTCCATTTTTGATACTACGCTGCGCGACGGCACCCAGGGCGAAGGAATCAGCCTGTCCGCGGATGATAAAATAAAAATTGCGCGCAAGCTGGACGCCTTTGGGGTGTCTTATATTGAAGGCGGAATTCCGGGCAGCAACGGCAAGGACATCGAGTTCTTCAAGCGGGTCAAGTCGTATTCCTGGCAAGCGAAGTTGACAGCCTTCGGCAGCACCCGCCGCAAAATGTCGCTGGCCGAGCAAGACGTGAGCCTGAACCGCATCATTGAAGCAGGCGTTCCCGCGGCGACGCTCGTGGGCAAATCCTGGGATTTCCATGTCCATACGGCGCTGGAGACGACGCTGGAAGAGAATCTGGCCATGATCTCGGACTCTATCGCCTACTTGAAGCGGGCCCAACTGGAAGTGATGCTCGATGCGGAGCATTTCTTCGACGGCTACAAACATAATCCCGAGTATGCGTTGGCCGTGCTTCGTACCGCCGAGGAGGCAGGAGCCGATTGGGTCGTCATGTGCGATACGAACGGCGGAACGCTGCCGCACGAGATCGCAAGGATCGTCCGGGACGTCAAGAGCCATGTCAACATTAAGCTGGGCATCCATACGCATAACGACTGCGAATTGGCTGTCGCCAATACGCTGGCTGCCGTGGAAGCCGGGGCAACCCAGGTTCAAGGCACGATGAACGGCTACGGCGAGCGGTGCGGCAATGCCAATCTGTGCTCCATCATCCCGAACCTTCAATTGAAGATGGGATACTCGTGCGTCTCCGCCGATCAGCTTAACCACTTGACGTCGGTCGCGCGGTACGTCAGCGAGATCGCCAATGTGAACATGCCGGTTAACCAGCCTTACGTCGGCAACGCCGCCTTTGCTCATAAGGGAGGCATCCACGTGTCGGCGATTTTGAAGGATTCGCGCACGTACGAGCATATCGAACCCGAACAGGTCGGCAACAAGCAGCGGGTGCTCGTCTCGGAGCTGGCCGGCCAGAGCAACGTATTGTCCAAGGCACAGCAGCTCGGCTATGAGCTTGATGCCAGCAATCCGAATACGCGAGCCATTATCGAGCGTATCAAGGAACTGGAGCATCAGGGATACCAATTCGAAGGTGCAGACGCCTCGCTCGAATTGCTGCTCCGTCAGGCGACCGGGACATATGAGGAGCCGTTCACCTTTGCCTCCTTCAAAATGCTCGTCGAGAAATCGGCCGATCGCTCCGTCAATTCCGAAGCGATCGTGAAGCTGAGTGTCGGCAATGAGACTGTGTACATGGCTGCCGAGGGCAATGGTCCGGTGAATGCGCTTGACAACGCGCTGCGCAAAGCACTCGTCCGCCACTACCCTTTTATTGAAGATATGCATCTCACAGACTATAAAGTACGTGTATTGGACGAGAATGATACGACAGCCGCTAAGGTGCGGGTGCTCATCGAGTCGACCGATTCCCACAATAAATGGAGCACGGTCGGCGTATCGAGCAACGTCATTGAAGCGAGCTGGGAAGCTCTCGTGGACAGCATCCGCTATGCGCTCATCGGGAAAGAGAAGCTGGAGCTCGCGCCCGAGCGCAGAGAGCCACTGGGGCTCGTTAATCATTAATCCTTATCGCGGACAAGACGAAGAGGGGGCTATCCCATACGTAGTTTTTAGCTACATTGAGATCGCCCCCGGCTTTCTTAGAGCTCGACTTTCCGAAAACTGCGAAAACGCAGTTTTCCCTTCTTATGTTGACTCCATCACTGGAATTCCAGCTAAACACAGGCTGTTGAAAAAATTCAAAGGATTTTTTGGGCACTTCATTAGGACTTGTCTCTCAGTAGAAAAATTGTGATTTCAAACGCTCTGATCGAAGTGCCTGAAAACTGCACAATGAAATGTCTATCCGATAGGCGAAGTCCTCAAAACTGCACGGTTTCTCAAGACACGTTGATTCGGTAGGCAAAATCCTGCAAAAATACAGCAACTCGATAGGGACGACTTCACCAGAAAGGGAATCCTGTAAAACTGCAGCAATTTCACCCGTTTCTCTTCGACTTAGCTCAAAAGGGCCTAAAATGATGTAGCTGTGCAGCAATTCCTCGAAATGTGGACTCATTGAGCCGAAATTCCTGTAAAATAGCAGCAATTCCCTCCACACGTTAGGAAACCCCAGGAGATTATGATGTCTCCAGAAGGCGATGACGCTCTGAATGCCATGTTTCGATTAGGTAATCACCCCTCCGAAAACAGCCTGAAAACAGCATGAATTTGAGCCCATGCAATCAATAGAAGGCAAAAATCGACGGAAATAATGCGCTTTTCAGGCTGTTGGAAAACCCCTGTTTTTTACGAAGCGGTGGAGATTGTCCATTTTTATAATCAAAACTTGGCACTCAGAACGTTTTAAATCGATTTTTTCTACTGAGAGACGAGATCCACCACATAAAAAATGAAGTTCCGAAAATTCCCCTGGACTTTCTCAACAGCCTGTTTTGCAGGAATTCCATAAATTATCGGCCCAAAGACCGTAAATTGCTGCATTAGCGCAGGATTGGACAGCCTATCCATCTTGCAACTCTTTTCCCGCCTCTTTATTCTCTGTTGTCCCGTCTTACTGCTCATCCTTATGACTCCCAATGGAACAGCCTCTTTTCGATAACCGCCAGGTCTCAGTCAATCACCTTTTCGATGGCCTTTTCCAATTCCTTCGGCGGACGCAGCCCGATGAACAACTCCCGGATGACACCATTTTTGTCAATCAAAATATTGGTCGGAAAGGCGATGCCGTTATACAGCTTATAGGCCTCCCCCTTCTCGTCCCATAGCACCGGGTTGACCATCCCGTACTGTTTCACGAACTCCTTCGCTTTATCCTTCGTATCATAATTCGTCACATTGACCGCCAGAATATCGAGCTTATCCTTGTATTGGGCATGCAATTTGACAAGATCAGGCGCTTCTGCCTGGCATGGCGAACACCAGGAGGCCCAGAAATTCAAAAATATCGGTTTATCCTGCTTGCCGCCCACCTTATATTTCGTTCCATCGGCCGTCTCCAGCGTGAACGAAGGTGCCAGCTTCCCTACTTGCGGCCCCGTCTCCGCCGGCAGGGCAACTTCTCCCGAGCCTTGCCTCATGTCGGTCGAAGAGGCAGAGGACTGGCTTAGATTCTGCCACACGCCGAAGAGAATGAACAGTACGCCAACAATAAGCACGCCTGCACTTTTTTTCATTTGCGGCTTCTCTCCTTTATATGTTCAATATTACTGATCAACTTCGTTGCCGGGGTTCGCATGCCGGCCAGGCAAGTCTGAACATGTGCTTTTATATGTATTGTACCCTTTTTCTGCATAAAATACGATCCTTTCCGCCATCCAGCCCGCTGGTATGACTCCATCCTTCCCTGGGAATAGTAACGACGTGCTTGCCATAATTGCTCTCTAGAAATTACGCAGGAAAGGAACCCTTATCATGGCCAAACAACGCAGCTCCTCCCTATGGCTCGAATATACGGCGATCGCCACCGTACCGCTTGTGCTCGTACTGGGCAACTCCATGCTTGTTCCCATTTTGCCGGAGGTCAAGCGTCATCTGCATCTGACTCAGCTGCAGACCAGTCTCATCATTACGGTGTTCTCCGTATCGGCGGGCTTGATTATTCCGATCGCAGGCTACTTGTCGGATCGCTTCGGACGCAAAGCGATCATCATCCCTTCCCTCATCGTATACGGGGCGGCAGGTATCGTCACCGGCCTCGGGGCGTTATGGGAATCCTACGGCATCCTGATCGGATTCCGTGCGGTCCAGGGCCTGGGCGCGGCCGGTACAGCCTCAATCGCGATGGCACTCGTCGGCGATTTGTACAAAGACGCTCAGGAGAGCCAGGCTTTGGGCCTGATCGAAGCTTCCAACGGCACTGGCAAGGTCATCAGTCCAATTCTCGGTTCGGCGCTTGCCCTGTGGACCTGGACAGCGCCCTTTTTTGCGTTTCCCGTATTTTGCGCCCTGTCGCTGGTCGCGGTCATCTTCCTGATTAAGGAACCCGAACGGAAGCAGAAGCCGCAACCGATCAAAACGTATATCCGCAACATTGGACAAATCTTCAAGGAGCAGGGCCGCTGGCTCATTCCCGCCTTTTTTGCCGGGGCGCTGTCCTTGTTCATCCTGTTCGGCATCCTCTTCTATTTATCCGACATTTTGGAGGAGAAGCCATACCATTTGAAAGGGATTGTCAAAGGTCTTGTGTTGGCCATTCCGCTGCTCGGCATGGTGACGACCGCCTATATTACCGGATCGATCATCAAGAAGAACGGCTTGCTGATGCGGTGGCTGATGAACATCGGCCTGCTGCTTATGGCGGTCTCGCTTGGATGCACGATTTTCTTCTATAAAAACGTGTACGGCTTTATCGCGCTCATTACGGTGAGCAGCATCGGGACGGGTTTGTTGCTGCCATGTCTGAACACGATGATCACCGGCACGGTGGAGAAGGCGCAGCGCGGCATGATTACATCGCTCTACAGCAGCCTTCGCTTCCTCGGAGTCGCCTTCGGACCGCCGCTGTTCAGCTGGATGATGGACAAATCGCACCGTCTCATTTTTATCGTCGTCACGGTCCTGTCCGTCATTGCGCTCATCCTCGTGTTCTTGTTCATCAAGCCGGACAAAAAGGTGCGCTAACGGGCTTTTTCCTCTATTTTCCGGGGAAGAACGATCTCGGCCTAGCCTGCAAATCGTTCAAAAAATGTACCTATTTCGCCAAACCATCACGTTTGACTGTATGGTTTGGTTTTTAGTATCATAAGAAATAAGAGTTCAAAGAGGACGGTTTTCAGCACCGAGAAGGTTGCGGGAACTTGAAGAAGAAGCAGCGCAATGTAGGCAAGACTACATGAGCTAAAATGCTTCCGCAGGAAACATACTTCGGAAGCATACGCTCTTCGAAAGTGAGTGCAAGATTCGATGTCGAGTAGCTTCCTGTGTAACTTCATGATCAAAAGCGTACTCTTTGAACAACCTCTTAGAGTAAAAAGTGAGGTGAGGACGATGGGACTAAGTCGTTAATACGGATAGGAGAGCTTGCCCGGGCGGCGGAGGTCAGCCAGCGGACAATTGATTATTATACGACGATTGGGCTAATCGAGCCGGCAGGACGGACAGATACGAACTATCGTCTGTACAACCTTGAAACGATCGAGCGGCTCAAACGTATACATCAAATGAAGAGAGAAAAATATTCGCTGGAGGAAATCAAGCAGTATTTCGCCCAGCTGAGGCACGCGTCGGCGGAGCAAGAGCTTGCCGACCGGCTGACGGAGCTGCAGCTGCACATGCAGAAGCTGGAACGCGAGGCGAAGGAATTGAAGCCGATGCTTGACAAGCTGAAGCCGACGCAAGCCCGCAGACTGTTCAACCGTCTCGGCACCCAGAGCGCGGCCTGCATCGAAGTGCTGCTCACCTTTATTGACAAGAACAATCATTTCATGATGTGACGTCTTCGGTCCTGAATAAGCTCGCATCATCTGTACTGGATAGGAGGCAACAATTATGTTTTTTCATCCCATGGACTTTTTGATTTTCATTGCGCTCGGCATCTCGATCTGGGCCCAATTCCGCGTCAAGGGAGCGTTCAACCGTTACACACAGGTGCAAGCCATCAGCGGCATGACCGGCTACGAAGCGGCGCGGCGCATGCTGGACTCGAACGGACTGCATGACGTTCCGATTGAGCCTGTGCAGGGGGCATTGACCGACCACTATGATCCGATTCACCGGGTCGTCCGGCTGTCCGAGCCCGTCTATTACGAGAGCTCCATCTCGGCCATCTCGGTGGCCTGCCACGAAGTTGGCCATGCGATTCAGCATCAGCAATCGTACCCAATGCTCGTGCTGCGGCACCGCATGTTCCCGCTCGTCAATCTGACGTCGGGCGCAGCGCCGTTCCTCATCATTGCCGGCCTGCTGTTCCAATGGTCGAACCTGCTGCTCGTCGGGATTCTGTTCTTCTCGGCCGCTGTGCTGTTCCAACTGGTCACGCTGCCGGTCGAGTTCAACGCCAGCAACCGGGCAAGAGAGCTGATGGTGTCCGAAGGCTTCATTACGAACGAAGAGGAACGCGGCGTCGCCAAAGTATTGAACGCGGCCGCCCTGACGTACGTTGCGGCTGCCCTCATCTCGCTTCTTGAACTGCTCAAGTTCATTATGATCTTCGCGAACAATCGGGATTAATCCCGACGGGATACACTGACAAGAGCCCCTTCCTCCTGCTGTCGCAGGGGGAAGGGGCTCTTGTGTGTGGATAGATAACGCGGGCTACAGCAGCTCAAGCTCATCCTGTGCCGAGTCAGGCTTCCCCTGCTTGGGGGTGGCGCTTTCATGCTCTCTGAAATATTGCAGCAAAAAGGTGTGAAAGGTCTGCGCGACCAACGGCAGCTTCTCGTCGATGCGGCGAATCAGCCCGATGGAGCGTGTGACCACCGGATCGATCACCCTGACGCGAGCCGGCTGAAGCTCTGATGTGTGCTGGAGCGCCATATCCGGCAGCAGGCTGACTCCCATGCCGGCGGCCACGAGGCCTCGAATCGTCTCCGTCTCTTCCCCCTCGAAGCCGATATGCGGCGTGAAGCCTGCCTTCATGCAGGCATCCCATACGATAGGCCGCAGTGAATATCCGGGACTGAACATGACGAACATCTCTTCCTTCAGCTGCTTCAGCGATATCGTCTCCTCCTGGGCCAGCGGATGATTCGGCGGAAGGATGGCGAGCAACTCCTCGTTCAGCACAATCTCCCCGGTCACCATGTCGCTGTCCTTCGGATACGGGGAGATGAAGGCAAGATCGACTTCGCCGGATACGATATCCCGAATGAGGGACGGGTACATGCCCTGCTTGAACCTGAACTTCACGTTCGGGTGCCGCTTCCGGAACTCGGCCACCAGCTTCGGAATCAGATGGATCCCCAAGCTGTGCGGAAACCCGATTCGCACCTCTCCCAGCTCCGGATGCATGAATTCCTGCACCTCCTGAACCGCGCGCTCCAGATCCTTCAGCACCGCTTCCGCCCGGCTGCAGAACAGCTGCCCTACCGGCGTCAGCTGGAGGTTGCGTCCCTTCTGCAGGAACAGCTTGACGCCAAGCTCCTCCTCCAGCTGATGGATCTGCCGGCTTACGGCAGACTGGGCGACATGAAGCTCCTCTGCTGCCTGCGTCACATGCTCCTTCTGGGCCACCTTCACGAAGTACAACAATTGCCTAAGTTCCACGAATCTCTCGCTCCGTTCTACTCAATAATACGGTTCTTGCGATGCGTTGCCAGCCCGTTACGACCGAATGCGCTGCAGTATGGCGTACAAGACGAATCCGGCCGCCAAGCCGCCCAAATGAGCGCTCCAGCTGATTCCGGTGATGACGAACGACTGCACAATCCCGATACCAAGAATAATCATAATTGTCTTCCGCGATGCCTGATCGAGCGCCCATCGTTGGAAAATAGCGATAAACAGATAGGCTCCATACACGCCATAAATCGCGCCTGAGGCTCCCACGGCCAGTGTCCCCCATTCGGACAGGTACAAGGCCGCCGCATTGCCCATCAGGCCGCTGAGCAGATACAGCACGGCATATTTGAAGGAGCCGAGGATGCGTTCCATCGGCGGCGCGAACACGAAGAGCGCAAACATATTGAATAAGAGGTGCTGGAAGCCTGCATGGAGGAACATTGCCGTTGCCAGCCGCCAAGTCTCGCTGGCATACGGCTCCTGCTTCCAGACGGCACCGAACTTCAACAGCGTCATGCCGTCCTGGCTTCCCCCATTCAATGCGAGCACGATGAACATCGCCACATTCGCGATAATGAGGAGCGTCGTTACCGGGAACTGCTTGATGTAGCTGCGCCAATTTTCATATCGGATAAATATCACGAGTTTTCTCTTCCTCTCTCTCCGCCGGCCTGAACTCTCCAATCGTTCTCATCGATGCGGGGTACCTATCACGAACGGACATTGGACAATCGTACAAGCAAAGCTTTATAATGAAAAATAAGGTAAATGACTGTTCAAAAGGTGCATCTCTTCGCGAGCCAAAGCGTACTTTTTGAACTACACCGATAAGTTACCGTCACTTTATTGAAGGAGGCTAACTGTATGTCTAATGAACGTCAAGCTACGCTCAAGGGCAATCCCATCACGTTGGTGGGACCGGAATTGAAGGCAGGAGACAAAGCTCCTGAATTCCAATTGAACAAATCATTGACGGAGGTAGCAGGCCTGAACGATTTCGCAGGCAAGATTAAGCTCATCAGTGTCGTTCCTTCGATCGATACGGGCGTATGTGATGCGCAGACCCGCCGCTTCAATGAAGAAGCAGGCAAGCTTGGCGGCAACGTCGTCGTGCTGACGGTCAGCGCCGACCTTCCGTTCGCGCAAGCCCGCTGGTGTGGCGCGGCAGGCGTAGAGAATGTCGTCATGCTCTCCGACTACAAGGGCAATACATTCGGTGAAGCCTATGGCGTCCTGATTAAGGAGCTTCAACTCGATATGCGCTCCATCTTCGTCGTCGACGCAGACAACACGATTCGTTACGTCGAAGTGCTTGGCGAGATGACGGAGCATCCGAATTACGAGAAAGCGGTCGATGCCGTCAAAAGCTTGCTCTAATTCCGCTTCCAGGGAGAACAAAAGCGAGAGAAGAGTTTCGGCTCTCCTCTCGCTTTATCGTCAGGCAGTGCCCATTGCCTCTATCGGCGGCCGCTTCCTTAACTATTTACTTTGTATGCCGCCAGCTTCTTGTCCAAGACAGCGAACAAATCGAGTATTACGCGATAATTGGCGCCCAAATCACCTAATCCCCCGCGTGAAGCCGAGTAAATATCAACCGCCGTTCTCATTGGTCCCACGTTGATGACAGAGACAGTAATATCCATCGTCCGTCCGGTCATCGTCCGTTTCTCCATAGTGATTTCACCGACCGAAGGAACCTCATGAAGTATTTTGTACCCCTGAATTTTCTTCAATGTCGATGCGATTTCTTCCCATGCTTTATCCCGGGACATTTGATAGTAGTGCGTTTTCAATTTGGGGTCTTTGGCACGATCGCCGCTGGATTCAAAACTGCGAATAATGCCGACCAATACTCGTTTGAGTGACAAGAGCGTGTTCCTCCTTTTCATGACAGCCGTTGCTCACTTATCTATAGTGTATCACTGTTCCGAAGTTAACGGAAGGAAAAATGTGTCCAATAAAGAGAAACACCTTCCATGCGAATGGCCATTCACATGAAAGGTGGCTGAAATGTCAATAGGAAAACCCGCCTATGCCGTTTGGCCTTTATGCTTCTGAACCTGCTCTAGCAGGTGGGTGTCCGCAAAAATGCTTTTGACTTCCCTTCGAGAGGGCTTGCCAGCCGCAATTCGATCTAGGACTCCCAAGAAACAAACATTGGTTCAAAACAACGAAAGCCGACACGTACATCGCAGGAAGTAATCTTATTATATAGCGGCGAACAGCAAATGTAAACCGGTACTTTATTCCCAATCATGCCAAGCGTGCGCAGCAGCTTCCCGCCACCCGGCAAGCCGTACGAACTATGGACGGGAATAACGGTTCCCGTCTTCATGCTCCTTGACCGGAGCGTGATCGACTTCATCGAAAGGCACTTCCGTATCGGCGTCCTTCTCCGGCTCTTCTCCCGCTTCCTCCTGCTCCTGTATGCGCTGATGCTGGTCCTGCATCTTCTGATAGACCGCATAGAAGTTGAAGAAAGCATAGTAGGCAATGACAGAGCCTGCGAAGAAGATGAGCAGGAACGGCCATCTGAACACGCTGAAATATAAGATGGCGCCGCTGACGATCGTCGTCATGATGATGCGGAACGGGCGCAGCAGCGTCAGCAGGATGCTGTTCTTGACCAACTGAACCGTTTTCATATGATAGTGTGCCACCATCGAGAAAAAATTAAACAGCGACACGAACAAGACGATGAGCAGTCCGAGCATGACGAATCCGATGATCTGCATGGACTTGAGCTGCGTCATGTATACGGTATAATCCACATACATGATGACGAACAGCAGCGTATAGAAGATGCCGCCGACCATGGCTTGCTTGTAGTTCTCCTTGTAGGACTTGAAAAAGGTTTTGAGCAATTTGACATCTGTATCGCCCATTACCCACTTGCGGCCTACCGAGAACATGGCGGCTGTCGCCGGGAAAAGGAAGAACGGAGCGGTGATGCCCATCATCCAGTTCATCGTGATCGATTCATTCAGCATGTTTTGCTGCATAACGAGCAATTTGACCAGCACAAAAAAGAAAAACGGCGCCGAACAGAGGAGCCAAAGCACGTTCGTGACCGAGAATCGCATTATCCATTCTGAAATGCGGTAAAAGCCGCCCATTATCCCTCGAAATTCCAAAGGTCATTCCCCCTCGAATACATCATCCTGTCCTATCTACTATAATACAAAGCTCCCCTGCTATGCCAGTGCCTATTTTCCAAGGCTCTAGGTACTTGCTCAGGCGCAAATGCCCCCCCGGCATATGATACTACTGTAGTTCAAAACCTTTGCTGTTCTAAAGGAGGTTGTAACATGGGCCACGTAGGAGGATACGGCGGTTTTATGACGTCAACAGGTACGATTCTGGTGTTGTTCATTCTGTTGGTTATCGTTAGCCGCGCTCTTATCATCTGATTGGGCGCCATAAACGCAAAGAGACCGCTCTAATGCGGTCTCTTTGTAATGTCGTATCGTAAAGACGGCATTGGCCGTCCTCATTCACATCTATTCGTCGCGCTGGCGGCGCCCTTCATCGTTGAAGCGGCGCGGTTTGCGATCTCCGTTGCGGTCCCGAGAGTCTCCACGGCTGCCGCCACGGTTGTCACGGCCAGAACCGCCACGGTTATCCCGGCCGTACCCTCCGCGGCGATCGCCGCCTCCTTGGCGTCCTCCACGGTTATATGGCGCGGACAGCTTGCGGCCGCTGGAGCGCAGGTCCGGCTTGCGGCGCTTCACGCGAATCGGATCTTCCGGCGTCAGCGAGATCTGGACATCCTTCTTCTCGCCCGTCAGCAGCTTAAATGCTGCGGACAGCAGATGCACCGAATCGTACTGCTCGAGCAGTTGAATCGCAATGCCCTTGTACTCGTTCAAATCGGTATCCTTCAGCACTTCCATCATACGTTCAGCGACAATGCGCTGCTTGCCCTCGATTGCATCCGCCAGCGTCGGCATCGGCTTGCGCGGGATGCGGTGGCGGGTCACTCGTTCGATGAAGTTCAAATGGTCGATCTCACGCGGCGTCACGAACGACCAGGCGCTGCCTTCCTTGCCGGCGCGGCCGGTACGGCCGATACGGTGCACGTAGGATTCAGGATCCTGCGGCAGGTCGAAGTTGATGACATGGGTAACCCCGGATACGTCCAAGCCCCGGGCAGCCACGTCGGTAGCGACCAGCACATCGATGCTGCCGTCGCGGAATTTGCGCATGACATTGTCACGCTGGTTCTGGGACAGATCCCCGTGCAAGCCGTCAGCGGAATAACCGCGCTTCTGCAGCGCTTCGGACAGTTCGTCAACCCGGCGCTTCGTGCGGCCGAATACGATCGCCAGCTCCGGCGACTCCATATCGAGCAGGCGGCTCAATGCGTCGAACTTCACCCGTTCAGGCACTTCGATATAAGCTTGTTCGATCAGCGGAGCGCTCACCTGCTTCGGCATGACGGAGACATGCTCCGGATCGCGCAGGAATTGATTCGCCAGCTTCTGGATGTTCGGGGGCATCGTGGCTGAGAACAGCATCGTCTGGCGCTCTTCCGGCACGAGGCTCAGAATCGACGTAATGTCTTCCATGAAGCCCATGTCGAGCATCTCGTCCGCCTCGTCCAATACGACCGTCTGCACATCGTTCAGACGAATCGTCTTGCGGTTAATATGGTCAAGCAAGCGGCCCGGCGTTCCGATAATAATCTGCGGGTGCTTCTTCAATGCGCGAATCTGCCGGCCAATATCCTGTCCGCCGTAAATCGGCAGGGAACGAACTCCTTTGAATCGGGTCAGCTTGCCGATCTCTTCGGCTACCTGAATGGCTAACTCGCGGGTAGGGGTCATTATGAGAGCGACGACTCGCTCTTCCGACGGGTCAATCTTGGAAATAAGCGGAATTCCAAATGCGGCGGTCTTACCTGTTCCTGTCTGAGCCTGTCCAATCAAGTCACGTCCCATCATTGCTAACGGAACCGCTTTTTCTTGAATCGGAGTGGCTTCTTCAAACCCTAATTCCGTAATCGCTTGAAGCAATTTCGGCTCCAAGCCGAATTCAACAAATGTCTTCAATATATTCATACTCCTTCATTGTGGACAATCCACATCCTTGTCTGTATTCTTAAGTAGCGCGACAATGGTGACGAAAGACACTTCCAGCCGTTCGCCTTCTCATATACAATGCGGAGGGGTCCTGCACGACGGACTTCCACCATGTAATCATATTATGGACATCGTGGGTATCATAAGCCTACTCAAGAATATCCAGCATATTATAACACAAATGATTGAAAGAATACCAGTTCCGAACTAACGAATACTACCTCATGAGGTGACATCACGTTGAAGCGAATTTTCCACTGCATCATTATTATCTTCGGCGCCGCCTGTATCGCCGCCTCCTTCAATCTATTTCTGCTGCCGCACCATTTGCTTAGCGGCGGGTTATCGGGCGTGTCGCTGGTAACGAATTACTTGACCGGATGGAATCCAAGCGTCTTGTATTTCACCTTTAATCTTCCGATCCTGATCTGGGGCTGGTTCGTGCTGGGCAAGCGGTTCATCGGGTACAGCATTCTCAGCGTCGCCACTACGACCTGGCTGCTGAACGTCATCCCCGTCCATTCGGTGACCAATGAGCCGCTGCTTGCCGCCATCTTCGGCGGGACGCTCGTCGGGATCGGAAGCGGAGTCTCGCTGCGCGTCGGCGGTTCGTCGGGCGGCTTCGACATCATCGGATCGATCGTGACCCGCTATCGTGATTTCTCGATTCAGAGCATTCTGATCGTCTTGAACGGTGCCGTTATTTTCTCGCACGGATACATATCCCAAGAATGGGAGCTTGTCCTCTATTCCATGGTGTCCATCTTCACGACGGGCAAAATTATCGGCACGATCTACATCAACCATTACAAGGTGACCGTGTTTATCATTACCCGGGAGAAGGAAGCACTTATCAACAAGCTGCTCTGTCTTCCGCACGGCGTAACCGTTATTAAAACGCGGGGTGCGTTCACCGACATCGAGAAGGATATGCTCATGACCGTGACGACCCGCTACGAGCTGCCTGATCTGAAGCGCAGCATCATGGAGAGCGATCCGAAGGCGTTCGTCAATATCGTGGAGACGGTCGGCGTCATCGGCAATTTCCGCCGGCCGATGTCGAAGTAAGCATTCTGCGGGGACATGCTCCCTCCAGCCAAAACCAAGCCCACCCTAAGCAAGGGCGGGCTTGTTCGATGATCTTATGAGTTCATCCGGACAACCTGCTATTTTAGAGCGCGCGCGTATTCTTCGCCAGCGCCAGGAAATAGTCCAGCGTCTTGTTCACGCGCTGTACGACATGATCATGCGCCGGCACGCCGTCAGCCGTAAATTCCCGCTGATCTCCTCCGATCGAGATCCACTCCGGGCAGTTGATTCCATGCAGATTCCGCACGATCGTCTGGAGGTGGGACAAGGAGCTGACGCCGACCGCGCCGCCGGCCGAGCTGACCGACAGCACCAACTTGTTGTTGAAATATTCGAAATTCAAGTAGTCAAGCGCATTTTTTAGCACGCCCGACAAGGTGCCATGGTATTCCGGCGTCGCCAACACAATCGCGTCGCTCTCCTTGACCGCCTTCTTCAGACGAAGCACGTTCGCATTCTCCTCGTTCCCGTCCGGGTTGTACCAAGGAAGCGGCAGGAGATGCAGCTCCACTACTTCCACCTCATGATCCTTCCCTTGCAGCCGTGCCGTGATATAGCGCACCAGCTTGGAGCTGGTCGCATCCGCGTGATTGCTCCCGGCAATACATACAATACGCACAATCTTCTCTCCTTCCGTCATGTTGCGGTTGGCCAGCGAACATCGCCTTCTGCTTCGTGTTCACAAAAGCCGGAGGCGGACTCTTTGAACGAACAACCTAACGGGAGGGGATGACATACCCGCCGCCAGAACAGCAGCGCTTCTTTTCCAGCAACGCCAGGTCTGTCCATTCTACACCAGGCGCTTCGCGTGTCAAATACGCTTCCGCATGCGAGAACGCTTCCGCTTCCGACTCTGCCACTACGACGCAGACGAACGGTCCCTGCGCCGATGACGCTTCCAACCGGTATATGTACATGCCTTACTCCCTCCCCTTTCGCAAATCATACATAAACAGGAAGTAACCGTCAAGAACCGGATCCATCTGCAGCATGACGAGGTTGTAGCCTAGGGAGAAGGCAGGGTTGATCTGGTTGCTTCCGTGAATGCAACACACCGCGCCTCAGTTCCGCCTTCTGAGTCCGCGGTGCATTAAGTTTCATCTACAACGATAATTTTTTCCTGTATGCCTCAGCTTCCGATGGAGACGCATAGACAAAATGACCCGGCCGAATCTCAATCAGCTCCGGATGTTCCGACTTATAATTATGGATGTCCGGATTGTAGTATATCCGCTTGCGGTTCCGCTCGTGATGGGGATCCGGCAGCGGTATCGCTGACAGCAGCGATTGCGTGTACGGGTGCAGCGGCCGTGTATACAATTCATCGGCATTGGCCAGCTCCACGAGCTTGCCGTTGTACATGACGCCGATCCGATCGGAGAAATATTTGACGACAGACAAATCATGCGCGATGAACAATACCGTCAGCCCCAGCTTCTTCCGCAGGCGGTTCAGCAGATTCAGCACCTGGGCTTGGATCGATACGTCCAGCGCCGATATCGGCTCGTCCGCGATGATCAGATCGGGGTTCGTAATCAGCGCCCGCGCGATCCCGATCCGCTGCCGCTGGCCTCCGGAAAATTCGTGAGGGTACCGGCTCGCATGCTCTTTGGTCAAGCCGACCGTCTCCAAAATGTCATAGACCATGGCAAGCATCTCTTTTTCGTTCTTGCACAGCTTGTTGATTTTCAGGCCTTCCCCGATAATTTCCTTCACTGTCATGCGCGGGTTCAGCGAAGCGATCGGATCCTGGAAAATCATCTGCATGCCGCGCGTCACTTCTTGTCTCGCTTCCTTACTCAATCGACCCGAAATCAGCTTCCCATTGAAGTAAATTTCCCCGCCCGTCGGCTGGTACAGACGGATAATCGTCCTGCCAGTCGTCGTCTTGCCGCAGCCGGATTCGCCGACAAGACCGAACGTTTCCCCCTTGTTAATCGTGAAGCTGACATCGTCGACCGCTTTCAGCACCGTTTTCCTCCGTCCGAAGCCGCTCGTGAAGTATTGCTTCAGATTCTTCACTTCCAGCACCGGCTGTACCGTCGAATTCGTCATGTTATCGCACCAGCCTTTCGGTTTGCTGTGCTATCCGCCGCTTCAGGACATCAGGAAGCTGCACGGGCGGAGCATTCGGGTGAAGGAGCCATGTGGCGGCGAAATGCGTATCGCTCACTCGGTACATCGGCGGCTCTTCTTCGAAGTCGATGCGCATCGCATAGCGGTTGCGCGGCGCGAACGCGTCTCCCTTCGGCGGGTACAGCATATTCGGCGGCGTACCCGGGATGACGAGCAGCTCATCCGATGCGCTTGTATCCAGATCAGGCATTGAGACGAGCAGGCTCCATGTATACGGATGCTTCGGATGATAGAAAATTTCATCGACCGTGCCGTATTCCACGATTTTACCGGCATACATAACCGCTACCCGATCCGCCATATTCGCCACGACGCCCAGATCATGCGTAATAAAAATGACCGACAGCTGGCGCTCTTTTTGAATCTGCTTGATCAGATCAAGAATCTGCGCCTGAATCGTCACGTCCAGCGCCGTCGTCGGCTCATCGCAGATCAATATTTCCGGATCGCTCGCCAGCGCAATGGCGATGACGATCCGCTGTCTCATCCCCCCGGAAAATTGGAACGGATACTGCTCAAACCTTTTCTCCGGATCGGGAATGCCGACCGCTATCATCAGCTCCAGCGCTCTTTCCCGCGCCTTCGCCCTGCTGATGTTGTGCGCCCGGAGCGCTTCCATAATCTGCTTCCCGACCTTCATGATCGGATTCAACGAAGACATCGGATCCTGAAAGATCATCGCGATTTTAGAGCCACGGATCTGCGTGAATTGCCGCTCCGTATATTGGGTCAGATCGTCCCCTTGATAGAGTATGCTTCCATCCTCGATATTGGCGTTTTTGGACAATATGCCCATAATCGCTTTATTGGTCACCGATTTGCCCGATCCCGATTCGCCGACAATCGCCAGCGTCTCTCCGCGATGTAGATCGAAGCCTACGCCGCGCACAGCATGAATCTTGCCCGCAAAGGTGTTGAACGTAATGCGCAGGTCCTTGACCTGCAATACCGTTTCCTTGTTCGTTGCCACAGTCATCTGTCCTCACCCCGCTCCTATTCTTGGCCTCTTAACGTCGGATCAAAGGCATCTCGCAGTCCGTTCCCGAACAGGTTGAACGAGAGCATCAGAATCGAGATGACGATGGCCGGGAACAGCGTCAAATGTGGATGATCGAGCAGCAATTTCTGACCATCCGACAGGAGAACGCCAATCGAAGGATCGGGCGCCGCGATCCCCAATCCGAGATAAGACAGGAACGCCTCGGTGAATATAGCTCCCGGAACGGCAAGCGTCGCTTGCGTAATGATCGGTCCGATGGCATTCGGCAGGATGTGCCGGAAGATAAGCGCCCGATCTTTGGCTCCCATCGTTCGCGATGCCAATACATATTCCTGCCCCTTGTACTTATAGAACTGGGCCCGAATCATCCGGCTCATCCCGATCCATCCGGTCATGACCATCGCCAAAATGATCGGCATAATTCCCGCTCCCAAATACATGACAAAGAGAATGACGAGCACCAACTGCGGGACGCCGTTCAAAATCTCGATAATCCGCTGCATGATCATGTCTACCTTACCGCCGTAATACCCGGATATCGAACCGTAGGTGATGCCGATAAGCACGTTAATCGTAACGGCCATAAATCCGATCAGAAGCGAAATGCGCGTCCCTTTCCACAGGCGCGTCCACTGATCACGCCCCAGTGAGTCCGTACCCATCCAAAAATACTGATCCTTTGCTTCTTTCAATTGGTACATGTCTACTTTCGCGTTCACCATCGGAATTTTCCGGCCGCGATAATCCATTTCGAATTCATCGATGATTTTGACGACGCTGTCTTTATATTTCACATCCAGATTGGCCTTTTGAATATCCATCGTCCTCGTGCCGTCGAGGATGCCCAGCTTCTCAATCCCTGGAACACGCGGCGGCAGCAAGGTCCATTCAATATGCTGGTCGCGGTATGTAAAGGAACTGAGCAATGGGGCAATGATTGCCATCAAGATAATCAAGCCGATAAAAAAAGCGGCGACGGTGGACGCTTTATTTTTGCGGAAACGCAGCATCGCATCCTTGAAGAAGCCGATCGCCTGGCCTTCGAACTTCTGATCGGCAAGCTGCTTCTCGCGCTGCACCAGCTCGAACGGATTGTGCCCCTTTCGTTTCTCCGTTTCGATGTTCATCATTTCTTCCCTCCCATGCGGATCCGCGGATCAATGATGCCGTATGACAGGTCCACGACCAAAATACTGATCAGGCCGATCAAGGAATAAAAGAACATGATGGCAATCGTTAGCGGATGATCCAAAGCGTTAATCGACCTGACTACGAGAGAGCCGAGCCCCGGCACGCCGAAAATATTCTCGATGACGATCGCTCCCGACAAGATCGAGAAAAACAACGGAATAATAATATTGGACAGCGGAACGAATGAGTTGCGAATCGCATGGCGCAAGGTGGCCTGCTTGAGGGTCAATCCCTTCGTCCGTGCGAGCAGCATATAATCCGAATTCAGCGCTTCGCATAATTCGGCCCGCAAGTAACGGGTAATGATCGCGATTTCACCAAAGGATAACGCCAGAACCGGCAAAATCATCGATTTCAGCTTCGTCCAGCTCAGCGCCTGCTCTGCCGAGAGCAAAATCGGCACCAGCTCCCATTTGAATGCGACGATATACTGGAGGATCGCCGCAATCACGAAGGAAGGCACCGAGATGAATAGCACAACCATAATATTAAGCGTATGATCGGTGGCGGTATTCTTCTTCAGCGCCGCCCAAATGCCGAGCATGATGCCGATCGGCAGCGTAAAGACAAGCGCGAAAATATTAAGCTGGATCGTGATCGGAAGCTTGTCCTTAATGATATCGAAGACTGCAACATTCGGCTGCACTTTGATCGAATCGCCGAAATTAAACGTCAGGAAATCCTCCAAAAAAAATATGTATTGAACAACAAGCGGCTTGTCCAAATGATATTTCGCTTCGATGCGCTCCTTCACGTCCAGCGGCAGCATCGGATCGGTTACGATACTGCCAGGCATGGAATGGATCAGAAAGAATAACAGGCTGATGATCAGAAACAAAGTGATTGCCATTGCAACCAGTCTTTGCGATATGTAACGCAGCATGGGCCTGAAGCTCCTTTTCGCAAATTTGGAGACCTAGCGCAATAGAAGATTGCGCAAGGCCTCCAATCTCCTACCTAGTCATGAATGATGGATTGCATCTGTGCAAATTCAACTTCCGGGAAAAATTTACCCTTTGCCGCCAGTTCAATCCGGTCCTGATACAGCATCGCGTTATCATTTTGGAACAGCGGAATTTGCGGAACATAGTCCAGCAGCATTTTTTCCATTTCCACCAACGCTTGAAGTCTCTCCTCCGGTTTCAGCAGCAGATCCCCGGTTGTCGTCCGCTTTTGGAGCTCGTCGAATTCAGGACTGCTGAAGCGATGCGAACGGTTCGGGAAATCGGTTCTCCATGCCTTCATGCTGGACCATGGGTTGAATGCATTCTGGGTGATAGAGCCGATGCCCAATTCAAAATCGCCGTCACGGTAAGCGTCGTAAGCGGCGCTAGGCGGCATCGCGCGCAGCTTGATATCGATCCGGTCTTTGCCGAACAGATTCTCGTACAGCTCTTCCGTCACTTCAGCGGTCTGCTTCATCGTCTCCTGCGCATCGAAATAAGTGATTTCAATCGTGATTTTCTTATTACCGTTCGCTGCATAAGCCTTATCGAAATATTCCTTTGCTAGTTCTGGATCGTAGCCGATTCCTTCGGGAAGGATCGCCTTGGCCACTTCCGTATCGCGGTATTTTTCTCCATTCCGATAATCCCCTACCATGCAAATCGTTGAAATATAGTACGGAGCAGATTTGAAGGTTTTAAAAATCCCCTTCGACAATTTATCGCGATCGATTCCGTAGTACAGCGCTTTTCGCAAATCACTGTTCGCCAGAATCGGATTTTTCTTCGATTCGGTATTTACATAGAAGCCCCATACCGACTTCGCTTCGGTATAGACGACTCTTGGATCGTCGCCATATTTATCGAACTGCTCCCCGCTAATCGAGACACTTTCGATTTCTCCCTTCTCCCACAGCTGCATGCGGGTGGAGCTTTCCGATACGACCCTGCTCTCGATGCGGTCCGGCGTATAGACATCTTTCAGCGGCGCATCCGAATTTTTCTCAAATATACGGTATTGGTCGCGCACCCATTCGGTCAGACGGTATGTCCCACTGGAAGGCACTTGCTCAAGCGTCGTTCCATACGTCGTTGCGGTTCTATCCGCATTCATGCCCGCCTCATACAATTGCTTGTGGATGGGCGATGTCGATCCTCCGCCTGCGAAGACGCTGAATACATCAACTTCAGGCATTTCTATCTCCAGCACAATCTCCAGCGTCAGGTCATCCTTCGCTTTAATGCCGACCTCTTCCCACTTGGCTTCACCCTTAAAATATTTGTTAGCGCTTACAACCGGTATACTATCGAATAGGATGAACGCATTGCGGTTGACCAGCTTCGGGTCCAGCAGCATCTGGTATGAATATTCATAATCATGCGCCGTAATTGGCGTTCCATCCGTCCATTTTAGTCCTTCCTTGAGCTTGAAGGTCCATGTTTTGTTATCAGAAGTCACTGGCAAATCAACGGCCTGGTTAGGCACAAACTTCACATTGTCCGTTGCTTCATCATAGATCAGTTCAAGCAAACTGCCATTAATATACTCCATCAGCTTCGACGTCTCCGCACTATCACTTGTGTGCTGGTTGAATGTCTCTGCCGACATTCCGGACAAGCGCATTACGGCCTGCTTGCCGGAAGCTTCCTTCTCCCCGGTATTTTCCTTGCTTTCCCCCTCTGTGCTCTCTTGCTTCGTCTGGCTGGCGTCATTCCCTCCTCCGCTGGTGCAACCGGCAAAGGTCAGCGCCATTAACATGGCCAAAATCACCAAGAACGGTTTTTTGGGCTGTGTCATAAGATCCCCTCCTCAAGTTAAATGTTGTTCATGTATGTTAATTTGTGCGGGTAACAGTGAATACGGACATGCAGAAAACCTATTCCATCGACAAAATTCCACATGGAATCAATTAAATGTTAATTAATGCAATTGTGATCCATTTTTTTGCCAGATCAAATCTTTGGATATAAGGATATGCATTACATTTGTGACAAAGAAGTATACGCTCGAGGAAAATAGTGGAATGCAATTATTAAAAGCCTATCAAAGTGACAAATCGTAGTCAAGATATAAATATGTGATCGGAGAGGGGGATATTTCTAAATTTGAAGGGAAGAAGGAATTTGTTATCTGCGTGTCGAAAGAAGACGAACGGGCACGACTAGACACACGCACTCAGCCGCCAATCATCCAGAGATGTGCTCTCACGAAGCTGACGACTTGCGCGGGGAAAGGAGCCGTTCTGGGCATGAAACGACTATCGCTTATCACCCTTTTACTTATATTGGCTTACTTGATCTCTAACTCTCACGTCCCGATTCACATCAATCTCTCGAATTCCTTTTTCATCATCGGGCTCGCCTATTTATGCATCGCTTTGTTCTGCCATGTCCGCAATATTGGATTTTTCAAGTCATTGAGCTATCATCTGTCTCGCAAAAGACAAGCCGAAGAGCAGGCTGATCGCATCGATACCGCGGGCGGGGAGGCGGAACGGATGTCCAAGCTGAAGCTGCATGAACATGCCGCCCGGATCGGCAGCGGCCCATGGCCGAACCGACAATTTTATTTATTCGCTATTCCGCTGCTGCTCTGTTCATTGGCGCTTGCATACGCTTCCATGTAGCTTAATAAACAAAATCCGGCCGACCGCATCGGGTGCAGTCAGCCGGATTTTTATGCGAGAGCCTGCTTGACGCTCTGTCAGCCCCTTTCCTTATTGGGACAGGCGGGTTGCCAGCTCGTACAGCTCCATATTGAATTCTTTTTTCGTGTTGACGACCTTGTCAATATCGGTTGCGACCAACTCGCCACGGATCATGCCGCATCCCTTGCCGGATTCGCCCTCCATCAGCTTGCGGACCGCGAAGTCGCCAAGGCGGCTCGCCAGAATTCGGTCGAAGGCGGTCGGCGTTCCGCCGCGCTGAATATGTCCCAGCACCGTAACGCGAGGCTCGACGGTCGGGCAGCGCTCGATGATGCCTTGAGCCACGTCTTCGCCGCGTCCTACCCCTTCGGCGACGATGACGATGCTGTGACGCTTGCCTGCTTCGAAGTTATGCTTCATCCGCTGGGCCACTTCATCGATATCGAACGGCACTTCCGGCACCAGAATGGATTCCGCGCCGCTGGCCACTCCGGCATACAACGCGATGTCGCCGCAGTGGCGGCCCATAACCTCGACGACAGAGGAGCGCTCATGGGAGCTCATCGTGTCGCGCAGCTTGTTCACCGCATCGACCACGATGCTGACGGCCGTATCGAAGCCGATCGTATAGTCGGTATACGAGATGTCATTATCAATTGTTCCCGGAAGGCCCATCGTCTTGATTCCCAGCTTGCTGAGCTTGTTCGCGCCTTGATAGGAGCCGTCGCCGCCGATGACTATCAAGCCGTCGATGCCGTGAGCGCGTAGAATGTCCGCGCCCTTGCGCTGGCCTTCCTCCGTACGGAACTCCTGACAGCGTGCCGATTGCAGAATCGTGCCGCCGCGCTGGATAATATCTCCTACGCTGCGCAGATCCATCGGACGGATATCCTGATTCAGGAGGCCTTGATAGCCGCGCTGAATGCCGAAGACCTCGATTCCATTGAATAAGGCTGCCCGCACCACTGCGCGAATCGCCGCGTTCATACCTTGGGAGTCTCCCCCGCTCGTCAGGATAGCAATTTTTTTGACATCAGACATGTTGTTTCCTCCTAGTTATCCTTATGCGTATGTTTACGTATCCAACGACTGTTGACCCAGAAGAACAACCGCATCAACGGACTATTCCGCATCAATCGCCGGCATACGTCCTGCACCTCAGCTTGGTCTCGTACTTTCGGATCGGACAGATACAGCGCCAGAAGCCCTTCGATAATCATCCGGTGGAACCGTTCCTCCGGTAGCTTCTTCACCTGCTCCTTCGCCGCTTCCGCAATATGGCCAATCCGGTTCACGACCGTAGATTGGTCCGGGTAGTAATGGCAGAAATTCAAGTCTCCGCCCACCCGGTCTTCCTCCTGATCAATCAAATAATCGAGCAGAATGTGAAGTCCGCATACATATGGAAAATAAGCTTCCCGGATGAGCCCGGCATCCTCCCTCGTTAGCCCGCCGTCTAAAGATGCGGCGAACAATTGGAACACGCCGAGAGTAGATCCCGTCGCTGCGGCGAACTCATTCCACGTCAATTCCGGGAATCTGGCCTCATAGTCCCGCCACCAAGCCAGCAGCGCTTCTTCCCGCTTCGCCGGATCAATATGCTTGTACACCTGAAGATCGGTATACAACCCGACGAGCCAGACGATATCCGTGCGGGCGGCTTCGTAGCCGGGAAGCTGCGCGATACAGGTCCGGCACTTCTCGACCAGTCCCCGCAAATACCCGCCGTCATCCTTGTCTTCCCTCAGGGCGTAATAGTCTGCAAGCGGGCGCTCGGGCTGGACTGCATCCAGCATCGATTGGTGCAGAAGCCGGAAATCATCCGGATCCAGCGAGGTGCTGCGGTCGCACAGATTATCCAAATAATCGCTTATCGTCTGAAAAGCTACAATCAACGGAATGATGATACCACGCGTCTCCGGCCGGATGGCGGCATATACCGCACCGCCCTGACAGTGAAACTGCTTCGTGGCGATGCTGGCCAAGGCCTGTCTGCGCAGTTCTTCGTTCGGAATATTCTCTGCCCGCGCCCGCCAAGTATCCAGTTCGGAACGTACCCCCGGCAGGATGTATTTATATACGCGGTGCATGAGCCGCAGCGGCCCCCTTGGAGCCACTGAACGGCTAAGCTTGTAATGGTCCAAGAATAACCTCCCGTTCTCCAGTCCTCCACCAGTGGATGCACTCATTTTAGCCAAAACTATTATATTACGAAGTGACTCTTTGCACAAACATTCCTGCGCCTATTTGCCTACAGATGGCTTTTGGCGACAGTATCCTGCTGCACGCGGAACCATAGATGAAGATCGTTGATGATGCTGGCCAGCTCCGCGATATCCCAATTCAGACGGCAGGAAGCGTCGAACCGTTCTTCCTCATTCAGTTCGTGCTGTAGGGCGACAATACAGCCCTCGAGCTGCTTCACCCGCTCCGGAATGCAGCTTCGGATGTCTTCCCAACGCGCGATGACCTCGGTCTGTTCGGTGAAGCTTAACGAATCCCAGGGCACGAGCAGCACCGGGAGTTCAATGCCAAGCCGTTCATCCCGCTCGAAGCGATACCGATTCATTCCCGCGACCTCTCTCCTCCCGCTTCCTGTGCAGAAGCGACTTTTGCAGTTACTGTACCATTACGGGCCTGGAAAGTAAATGTCATCTGTCGCGAATCTCGCCCCGCATCCCGTAAAAGCATGATATACTATAGCATGCTTTTAATGATGCAATGCTTGACTTCGTAGGGGGAACCATCATGTCGCAACAGGTTGTGAAGAGCCGTGACGCCCATTGGCTGCGTGCCTTTACCTTTTCCATCTTTATGGCGTCATCCGTCGTCGTATCCTATCTTCCGCTTTATTATCAGGCGCTCGGGTTTACAAGCGTTCAGATTGGATTGCTTTATTCCATCGGACCGCTTATCTCTATCGTATCCAATCTGTTCTGGGGCTTAATCAGCGATCGGCTCGGCACATTGAAAAAAGTTCTGATTCTTCTGCTGTGCGCCCAAATTATCCTGTCGCTTATTCTTAGTCAATTCGCTTCGTTTGGATCGGTTGTCCCGATTCTTATTCTGTTCTATTTCTTTTATTTCCCGATATTCCCGTTGAACGACAGCTTCTCTATCGTGACGGCACAAGCTCAGGGCAAGAGCTTCATCGGCATCCGGGTGTTCGGCTCGATCGGATTCGCTATCGCTGCTCTGCTGTTCGGCATGGTGCTGCGCACGGCAGGCGCCATCTATACCGTATGGGTGCTCGTGCTCATCGGGATCTTGTCGCTTGGCATTGCTTTCTTCCTGACGGACAAGCGGGCATCGATGAAAAAAATGGAGTTCTCCGGGCTGTGGGCGGTGCTCAAACAACGCGAGGTGCTGTTGTTCTTCCTGTTCGTACTGCTGCTCGCCATCGCGCACCGGTTGAACGAGGCCTTCCTTGGAGTGACGCTGACCGGACTCGGCGCGGACGAATCGCTCGTCGGCTGGGCCTGGATGCTGTCGGCCGTGAGCGAGATACCGATCTTCTTCCTGCTCAACGCCTTCGGCGATCGCTTCAAGGAGCTCCCGCTGCTCGCTTTGTCCGGATTGACCTATGCGATCCGGCTGCTGCTCGTAGCCAATCTGCAGACCCCAGGCGCCATCGTGGCGACGCAGCTGATGCACAGCGTGTCCTTCGGCATTTTTTATTTTGTCGCCGTCCGTTATATTAGCCGGGTTATACCCGAAGAATATCGTTCCACGGGACTCGCGCTCTATACGATCGTATGGTCGAGCATCGCCGGTCTGCTGAGCGGCACGTTCGGAGGCATTCTGCTCGAAGCACATGGCAAGGACATGGTCTTCCATGTCGGAGCAGCATTCGCCGTCGCCGCCTGCGCCGGCTTCCTCGCAATGGCCGTTCATTCCCGCTATGCCGAGACCGGGACGCGATGGCCAAGGCGCCGCCGATAATCTGCGGCAAGAAGACGGAACTACGCCGTGCAGACCATCGGCGCCAGGAAGCAGCCAGCCATTTGGGAGATGTCGACTGTCAGATCGCGCCAACTCAACTCTTTGAGAAATGTCGCTGTCAGATCGCTGCAAGCCGCTAGGAAGCGTCGTGGTCACTTTGCCCGTAAAGCGGAAATCATTGCAATCCGGCATAGCGGCCCGTATAATATGATCAGGTCTTAGTACGTGGTACTAAATAATACACATCGCAATACTTGCAAGGAGCAGTGCAGGCCAAAATGAGAGACGGACTTTTTGAACAACCTCTTATACAGCGAAGGAGAAATGATACGATGACGTTATATGATACCGTGAAGGAAGTCATTCACAGCCGCCGGAGCGTCCGCCGCTTCACGGAGCAATCCGTCGCCGTCGAAGACGTGAAGGAATTGATCGACTGCGCGCGGTATGCACCAAGCGACACGAACTCGCAGACGTGGGAATTCATTGCAGTCATGAACCGGGAACGGATTCGGCAGATCGAACAGATGACCTGGGACGCACTGCACGCCAAGGCGGCCGAAGCGGAAGAGCGGGGCCTCGCCAAGGAAGCACGCCTGCTCGTCAAGTCGTTCGGTCCTTATGCCACCGCCTTCTCCGACGCGCCCGTCCTGATCATCGGACTGGCGACGCCTTATACGTCCAAGTTCCGCGATCGGATCTTCGATCCGATACAATTCGTGCCGGAAGCCGTATGGGAGGAAGAGGGCATTAAGAGCAGCTGTCTCGCGCTGCAAAATCTGATGCTCGCCGCCCATGCGCGCGGATTGGCGACCTGCCCGATGACCGGGCCCGTACTGCTTGCCGCCGATCCGATCAAGTCGCTGCTTGACATTCCGCCCGACCGGCAGGTCAATATGGTGCTCTCGCTCGGCTATGCGGCAGATACGCCGGCCAAGCTTCCACGCAAGCCTGTCGAAGAGATTCTCCGCATTATCGAATAATCGCGCTCGATGGTTCCAGCCTTCTATACAGACAAGCTCCTCCGGCCTCCATTCAGACGAATGGGCTGAGGGGCTTGTCTTTATGTTTTCCTCCCCAATTGGATTCCACATCAGCTTTTCTTAGTGGCCCAGCCTATAACGTTACATCGAATCCGGCAGCAGCATCCGTTCCTGCTCGTCCGGCTTGTAAGGCAGCCGCCCGTACATCTGGCGGAACTGGACCGGTGTCATATGCTCCTGCTGCTTGAAACGCTGGATGAAATAGCTTGCATGCCGGAACCCTGCCTCCTTGCCCACCTGAGCGACGGCCATGTCCGGGCAGCTGATCAGGAGTTGCTTCGACTTCCGGATGCGAAGGCGATTCACATATTGCAGCGGCCGCAGGCCGAAGGTGCGGCGGAACAGTGTGCAGACGTACTGCGGAGATACTTGCAGCCGATCCGCCATCTGCTGCAGGGAGACATCCTCCTGATAATGCTCGTGAATCCAATCGAGCAGCGGTGCCAACGGCTGCACGCCTGACTTGCGATGCAACCCCCTGTCATGCCGGCCGCATTCGGGCCATGCCATCATCAACTCATAAGCCAGTGCGGACAAGCGGGGTCCATGGCCGCCGCTCGCCCGGTCCAACGAATAGATCGCGCGCCGAATGAGAACCAGCGTCTGCTCCGGGTCACCGACCGTCATGGCGGCTGATTGGTGTACATGCACCATCGAGGTCAGTTCCTGAGCCAGCGCTCCGTGATAACCGAGCCAATAGATGCCCCACGGCTCCTCCAGCGGCCGATATACATGCGGCACATCCGGGTACAGCAGCACCCCCTGGCCCGGACCGATCTCCACGGCCGGGCCGCCGCCTTCCCATTGGAACATGCCTCTTCCGCTCGTGCATTGCAGCCACTGATAATCCGGGTAACCGTGCGGGCGGATCGTCTCCAGTTGATTCGTCCAGCTTCCCACCGTCGTTACGACCAGAGGAAGCAGACGCTCTTCGTCTGTCAGAATGGGGAAATGAATGCTGTCCAATCGGCCCCCTCCTTATCATAGAAATGTCGAATTCTTTCATATTATTATATCCATTATAAAATCGTTAGATTGAAATGCAACGGATCACGGTCCTATCATAGATAGAGAACAGCTTCATATTGTGTCATTATTTTCATTCATGTTTCCCGATAACCAACGAGAGGATGATTTCCTTGACACTGCCTATCTGGCAAGATCCGACCAAGCTTCATCTCAACCGGCTGGATTCGAGAGCCTACTTCATTCCGCATGCCCACGCAGACGATGCGCTGACCTATGAAAGAGGGCTGTCGCCCTTCTTCCAGTTGCTGAACGGAGAGTGGAAGTTCAATTACGCGGCTTCGCCGGAGCAAGCACCGAAGGAGTTCGAGCAACCGGACTATGATGACACGGCGTGGGAGCGCATTCCCGTACCGTCGAATTGGCAAATGGAAGGGTTTGGAGCTCCCGCCTACACCAATATACTTTATCCGTTCCCTGTCGATCCGCCGCATGTTCCCGACGAGAATCCAACCGGCTCGTACCGTCGCACGTTCTGGATCGACGAGTCCTGGTCCGGCCGGAGAATCGTGCTCCGCTTCGAAGGGGTAGACAGCTCCTATCACGTCTGGGTGAACGGCGTCCTAATTGGCTACAGCCAAGTAAGCCGCATGCCTGCCGAGTTCGATATTACCGGCCATGTTCGCAGCGGAGCGAACCTGATCGCCGTGCAGGTGTATCAGTGGAGCGACGGCACCTATCTTGAGGATCAGGATATGTGGTGGCTGAGCGGGATTTTTCGTGACGTTTATTTGCTCGCCTTCCCGGAAATGCATCTGTGGGACATGACCGTGCGGACAACCCTGTTCGACTCCGGCAATCACGCCCGCGTGGATGTACAGACGCTCCTTCACAACGCAGGCGGTTCTTCTTCGGGCGGCACCCTGTCCATCACCCTGCTGGATCGCTCCTTGCGGCCGGCGTCCGAGACGGTTGCCGTCGACATCGACATGCTGACCGCAGCAGAATCACGATCGATCAGCGCCGCTCTTGACGTGGCGGAGCCGAAGCTATGGAGCGCCGAGACGCCTCACTTGTACCATCTGCTGCTGGAGTTGAAAAACGCCCAGGGCGAAGTGACTCAGAACGTCGCCCACCGGGTCGGTATCCGCGAAGTGAAGCTGGAGGGCGGCAATCTGCGCGTGAACGGCCGGGCGGTCATGTTCAAGGGCGTCAACCGCCACGAATTCCATCCTGACTTGGGGCGGGCCGTGCCGCTTGCCACCATGATCGAAGATATCAAGCTGATGAAGCGCTTCAACGTAAATGCGGTACGCACGTCGCATTACCCGAACGATCCCCGCTTCTACGAGCTGTGTGATGAATATGGGCTGTACGTCATTGATGAGGCCGACTTGGAGACGCACGGATTCCAGCCAGCGGGGGATTGGTCCCGCCTCAGCAAGGATCCGGCCTGGACCGCCGCTTTTGTTGATCGGATGGAGCGAATGGTTATGCGCGACAAAAACTTCGCGAGCATCGTCATGTGGTCGCTCGGCAATGAATCGGGCTATGGACCAAATCATGGCGCGATGGCGGAGTGGGCGCGCAGCTATGACCCTACCCGGCCCCTCCATTACGAAGGCGATTGGGATGATGCGCTCGGCATGGATGTTCACTCCCATATGTACACCTCCGTTCAGGAAGTGGAGGAGATTGCCGGTAATGACGATCCGCGCCCGTTCATTCTGTGCGAATTCGCCCATGCGATGGGTAACGGTCCGGGCGCGTTCGAGGACTATATCGAGCTGTTCTACCGCTATCCGAAGCTGCAGGGGGCCTTCGTCTGGGATTGGGTCGATCAGGGCATCCGCCGAACCAGAGAGGACGGCCAGCAGGAGATGGCTTATGGCGGAGAGTTCGGGGAGCGGATTCACGACGGCAACTTCTGCCTGAACGGGCTCATCGACGGCGACCGCCAGCCATGGCCCGCGCTGCATGAATACAAAAAGGCAATCGAGCCCGTCAAAGTCACCGCCATCGATGCCGCTTCCGGACAATTCGAAGTAGAGAACCGTTTTGACTTCCTGCCATTGAATGTCCTGCAAGGGTTCTACACCATCGTGGCCAGCGGGCGCATTGCCGCAAGCGGAAGATTCCCCGTGCCGGACATCGCTCCTCGCCGCAAAGCGGCTTGGACCTGGCACATCGTTCCGGCGCTGTGCGAGATCGCCCCTTCCCTAATCGGGCAAGACGTATGGCTGAAGCTGTCCTTCCAGATGCCGGTCAGCACGGCCTGGGCGGAAGCGGGCCATGAATTGTCCTGGGCCCAGTTCCCGCTTGATCCGGCCGTCTTCCTGCCGCCAGCTTCGGCGGAGATGGCTCCACACGGCCACTCGAATCGATCCGTAGCGCCAATCGGCGTGCGGGAAGAAGAAGGGGCCTATATATTGTCCGGGCGCAGCTTCCGCCTCGACATCGATCGTCGCAGTGGCACCCTTCTCGCCTGGCAAGCCGAAGGCGCGGAGCTGCTGACATCGGGCCCTCGGCTGCAATTATGGCGGGCCGCCATTGACAACGATATGTACAACGTGTCGGAGTGGCGTTCCCTCGGTCTTCATCAGTTGGATGAGCGGGTGGACGAGGTTCAGCTCGACGCGTCCCGAGCCGGCGATGGTGTGGTTCGCGTTATCCGCCTCACTCGCCTGGGTGCGCCGGCCTTGTGTTGGGGACTCCGCTGCCGGCATGAATGGACGATCCGGCAGGACGGAACCATCACCGTGCAAGTTCACAGCACGCCAGAGGGGAATCATCCGCAGGTGATGCCGCGGTTCGGTTACGAGCTCTCGCTTCCGGGCGCCTTCGATCGCTGCGTCTGGTACGGTCGCGGGCCGGGCGAGAGCTACACAGACAGCAAACAAGCGGCAAGCTACGGCTGGTACGAGGCGAGCGTTAGCGATCTGATGACCGCCTATGAGAAGCCGCAGGAGAACGGCAACCGGACCGACACGCGTTGGGCTGCCTGGACGAACCGCCGTGGATTCGGCCTGCTGGCGCTAAGCGACGGCACATTCGACTTCAGCGCCCATCGCTACACGATTGCCGACCTGGAGCGCGCGGCGCATCACGCAGATCTGACGCCGCGGGAAGATATTATCATCCATCTGGATAAAGCCCAGCATGGCCTCGGCAGCAACAGCTGCGGACCGAAGGCGCTGCCCCAGCATGAACTCCGCGTGGACGACATCGCCTTCACCGTCACGCTCGTCCCATTTAGCCGGGACGCCATCACACCGGATGCGCTAGCCCGCCGGGTCGCTTCTCTTCAGGACGCGGACTAAGTGATACAGGAACGGGGCCGCTATCTGCGGCTCCGTTCCTTATGCTTCCGCCGGACCCACAGCTCTTAGTTGAAACAATCGGCTAGCGCCGGCTTAGGGGATGAATGTCTGCTTTCTGTTCCTCCCTTCCCCTGGCTCGTCGTTCTCGGAACACACGCTTTACGTTCAGCGGCACATATGCGGGTTATGTGGAGGACCCTTTTTAAAATAGAAAAACCTTGAATGATGCAGTATACAGAAGAACTCATAGGTCTGAGTCCTTAAGACCATTATCCCCGTAGCGCAGAAAGTTTCAGTGAGTCCTCATGCTCCCCTGTCTCCTATAAGCACTATCCCTGTAACGCAGGAGGTCGAAAAATTCACAGAGTAGAGTCACAGGCATACATTCCGCATCCCCTCAACGCAGGAGTTCAACTTGCAGCCTTACTTCCACGCTGCTTATGAACGATATCCCCGTCGCGCAGGAGGCCGAAGAATCCGCTCAGCTACAGGCTAATTAAGCGTATCCCTCTAACGCAGGAGAGCAACTTATAACCTTACTTCCACTCTCCTTATGCACGATATCCCCGTGATTCAGAATATTGTAAGAAACTGTTTCTGCTTGGTCTTATACTTCATCGTTCTTACCGACAAGGGAATATGAAACGATCTATTCAAACAAGGCGATTCTGCAGAAGTGATGTAAGGACGACAACGGAATCATGACTGGTGGGGAGATTGAGCATAAGGCATTACGGAGGCAGCATGAACGACGGAGATATTGAACATAAGGAATCGCGGACGCTCCCTGACCAACAGGGATACTGAACATAAGGAGCTACGAAGACTTCATGAACGGCGAGAATATTGAACATAAGGAACCGCTGTGGCTTCCTCGTTCGACCGGAACATAGGGAAGTACAAAGGCTTCTATGGGCGACAGGGATATCGTTAGCAAAGGCGTTGCGGTGGCTTCCATGAACGACGGGGATATCGTGGGTAAGGTGTTGCGGAGACTTTCCTGACCGAGGGGGATATCGTGCGTAAGGCATTGCAGAGACTGCATGAACGACGGGGATATCGTGCGTAAGGTGTTGCGGAGCGTGACTGACGGGGATAGCAAGCATATGGTTGCCGAAGCATCATGCAGCCGCAGAAGCATCTGACCAGCTGGTTGAAATATATGGAAATACGCTTTAACTAGAAAGTAAGGTATCGCTTTGAACAGGCCGAGCCCGAGCCCTTCCCTGCTCATCAACCCGTTAAAAAACAGCCCTGACCAGAGGTCAGGGCTGTTGGGTCGTGCTATTGTACACTATTTATAAATGAAGGGCCCGTCGTGGGCATTTCATTATAATTTAATGACATTAGCAGCTTGTGGACCACGGTTTCCTTCGGAAATTTCGAATTCTACCGCTTGGCCTTCATCCAAGCTCTTGAATCCATCACCTTGGATTGCGGAGTAGTGCACGAATACATCGTCGCCGTCTTCCACTTGAATGAATCCGTAGCCTTTTTCTGCGTTGAACCATTTTACAGTACCTTTCAAAGTCAAAACCTCCTCACATAATCCACCCTTACAGGTGAATAATGTCATTATACTGGAGGCTTATGTGGAACGCAACTTTTTTTTGCCACTTCAATTTGATTTTCGCTCACGGCCTGGGTTATCATGATCGTTACAAGGATGCGACACGAAGGCAGGCGCTGAATGCAAGCCCTGTCCCGGCAACGCAGAAATGAGGTTTTCACAATGATAAAAAAGCATGTCATTTACAAGCATGACAAATGGAACATGATGACGGTAGAAGTGCAGGGCCGTCATATCGTCTTGCGTGAGATATCCGATCAATGGGGAGAAGAGTGCCACAACTTCCTTAGCCGTCCTGCACTGATGCAGTGGGCTGAGCAGCGTTTCCCGAAGGAAAGCTACGCAGGTAAGGAAGAAGAGTGGCAGAGCATTATGGATGCGTTCAAGCAAGTCTAAGCTTGCTTCGCCTCCACGGTATTATATCAGTTCGATGAAGGCAGGTCGCTTATGAATTCGTCTACCAATATTATTTTCATCATTTTGGCATTCTCGCTGGGAGCGATACTTGTATGGAAAAAGGATAGCGTGCCGCCTGCCCTTCGCCGCCCGATGGCTATTGCGGCGCTCCTGTTCCTTGTCTTTGCCTTTTTCCTGGTTGTCTATTCCTTCTGGACCGCCGGCACATAGACCCATCGGCATCCGGAAGAACGTGTTAGACTCTCCCCCTGCCGGCCATACTATGGAAGTATGTTCATCAAGTCACGTTAGACATTGTGAACAGTAACGACAAGTATGAATCCGGAATAATTCAGGGGGGTTTGGATGAATCGGCAACGCATCCTTATTATGCTCATCGTCATCTCAGTATTGGGTTCGACGTTGGTTCCGGCTTCCGCCATTTCCCATCAGGAAACGGTGGCCCGTACAGCCGCGAACCCATCGAAACCGTCCAAAACGCAACAACCATTGAAGAGGAGGATACATATGCAGCAATTGATGAAACGCTCGGAAGTTCCGCAGGAACACCGCTGGAAGCTGCAAGACCTGTTCGGCTCCCGGGCTGAATGGGATAAGGAATACGAACTTGTGCTTCAATTGGTCGAGAAAATGAAGCAATACCACGGCAAGCTTAATCAAGCCACCGCGCTCAAGGCATGCTTTGAGCTGGAAGACGATATTTCCCTACATACGGAACGTTTATATGTGTATGCCAACATGAGCCATCACGAGGATACAGCCGACCCGGTCTATCAGGCGCTGTCCGAGAAAGCGAAGCAGCTGTCCGTGAAAGTCAGCGAAGCGCTCTCCTTCATTACGCCGGAGGTTCTGTCCTTATCCGACGAGGAATTGGATCGCTTGATTGCCGATCCTTCCCTGTCCGCCTATCGCTTCACGCTCGTCGAGATGAAGCGCCAGAAGGCCCATGTGCTGAGCAAAGGCGAAGAAGCGCTGCTAGCCCAGGTCGGCAATATGTCGAAGGCGCCGGAGACGATTTACAGCATGCTGAACAATGCGGACATGAAATTTCCGAAAATCAAAAACGAAAAGGGCGAGGAAGTGGAGTTGACGCATGGCCGTTACGTCCAATTCCTGGAGAGCCGCAACAGTGACGTGCGCCGGGCGGCTTTTGAAGGCGTCTACTCTACATACCGCAAGCAGCGCAACACGATTGCAGCGACGCTAAGCGCCAACGTAACCAAAAACTTGTTCTACGCACGGGCGCGCAAATATCCATCCGCCCTGGAAATGTACCTGTTCGGTGACAATATTCCGAAAGAGGTATACACCAATCTGATCAATACGATTCATAAGCATTTGCCGCTCATGCACCGTTACATGAAGCTGCGCAAGCAACTGCTTCAGGTCGACGAGCTTCATATGTACGATCTGTTCGCTCCGGTGGTCGAAGAGTTCGACATGGACATTACGTTCGACGAAGCGAAAAAGATCGTCAAAGAGAGCTTGAAGCCGCTCGGCGAGAATTATCTGTCCACGCTCCAGGAAGGCTTCGACAACGGGTGGATCGACGTGTACGAGAACGAGGGCAAGCGTACCGGCGCATACAGCTGGGGCGCTTACGGCACCCACCCGTACGTGCTTCTGAATCATAAAGACAATCTGAATAGCATGTTCACGCTCACCCATGAGATGGGCCATGCGCTGCATTCGTATTACTCGGACAACAATCTGCCTTACCGCGACGCGCAGTACACGATCTTCCTTGCGGAAGTGGCATCTACGCTGAACGAGGCGCTGCTGATGGACTACATGCTGAAGAAGACGAACGACAAGAAAGAAAAAATGTATCTGCTCGCCTATTATATCGACCAATTCCGCACGACGGTGTTCCGTCAGACGATGTTCGCCGAGTTCGAATTGCTTATCCACGAGCATGCCGAGAAGGGCGAGGCCCTGACGCCGCAGCTCCTATGCGAAATCTACTATGATCTTAACAAAAAGTATTATGGTGACGATATGGTTGTCGATCAAGACATCGAGATGGAATGGGCTCGTATTCCCCATTTCTATACGAGCTTCTACGTGTACAAATACGCAACCGGCTTCTCGGCGGCGCAAAGCTTCGCGAAGCAGATTCTCGATGAAGGCCAGCCGGCGGTTGACCGCTACCTCGGCTTCCTGAAGAGCGGCGGAAGCGATTATTCGATCAACATCCTCCAAAAAGCCGGTGTTGACATGTCCGCGTCTACACCAATTGTGGAAGGCATGAGCCTGCTGGAATCGCTGATTGAAGAAATGGAAAAGATAGCTGCGGAAAAATAAACAGGACGAATGGCGGGTTCCCTTTGGCGAATCCGCCATTTCCTTTTGCGACTGCCTGCCGAAGATGGCTGAACCCGTTCGACCCCAGGAGCCGGGAGCAAGTGAGAAATCACCTTGTGACCGAAGGAGTCGAATATTATACTGGAAGGTAGATACATAGAAATCATGAGGAGGATGCCTGATGCGCATTCAATGGTCCCTGATAGCAGGGCTTATCTTCGCTTTGATTACCGCCATCTTCGCCGTAATCAACGTGAATCCGGTACAAGTCAATCTGTTGTTCGGCACCTTCGAAGTGCCGCTCATCTTATTGATTCTCGGTTGCACGCTGCTGGGCGCCATCATTGTCGGCTCCTATAGCATCTATTTGCAGTACCGATCGCAGAAGAAAATCCAACAGTTGGAGCAGCAGCTTGCCCAACTGAGGCCGGAGGCGGAAGCAGTGGAAGCGGAAATGCCGCTCTCGCCGCCCAACGAGGAGGTTCAAGGATTTACCGCCGAGGGGCGAAATCAAGAGGACTTGGCATAGCGGCTTGCCTTCGGCAAGCCGTTCCGGCTTAATTTCCAATATCGAGGAGGAATTCGTACGATGAATCAACCACACTCCCTGTCATCCCAGCCGCTGCGCGCTGACATTGATGAGAACTATGTCGCCTCCGTGCTGATGGAATTGCTGAATACTCCGTCTCCGACGGGCTACACCCATCATGTCATGAAGCGGATTGAAGTGGAAGCCACGCAGCTCGGGTACGCCTTCGAATTGACGCGCAAAGGCTGCGGCGTCATTCGCGTTCCCGGCTCGAACCGAGACAGCGGCAAGGTCATCGGCTTGTCCGCTCACGTCGATACGCTGGGCGCCATGGTCCGTTCGGTTCATAGCGACGGCACGCTCCGCCTCACTTCCGTGGGCGGATTCATGATGCAGTCGATGGAGAATGAATACTGCCAAATTCATACCCGCAGCGGCAAAGTCTATACGGGCACGATAATGAGCAATCATCCGTCCGTGCACGTATACTCCGATGCCCGCGACTACCGCCGCGAGGAAGCGAATATGATCGTACGCATCGACGAGCCGGTGCACTCGAAGCAGGATACGGAGCAGCTCGGCATCCGCACCGGGGATTACGTCTCGTTCGACGCCCGCCCGGTACGGCTTCCGAACGGCTATCTCAAATCCCGCCATCTGGATGACAAAGCGAGCGTCTCCGCCCTGTTCGGCATGCTGGAAAGCATGAAGCGCACAGAATGGCAGCCTCTGCATGACACTGTCATCTTTATTACGAATTATGAAGAAATCGGCCATGGCGCTTCGTATATTCCCCAGGAAATAACCGAAATGATCGCCATCGACATGGGGTGCATCGGCGATGATCTCGCCTGCAAGGAAACCGACGTCTCGATCTGTGCCAAAGATTCGTCCGGCCCTTACGACTACATGATGACGGGCCGGCTGATTGCATTGGCTGAACGGGAAGGCATCGACTACGCCGTTGACGTCTATCCGCACTACGGTTCGGACGCATCCGCGGCGCTGCGCGGCGGCAATAATATTCGCGCCGCGCTCATCGGTCCGGGCGTCCATGCATCCCATGCGATGGAGCGCACACATTTGAAGGCCGTGCTGAACACGGCCCGGCTCGCTGCCGCGTATATTACCGAAGCATAAGGAGAAGACAGGGGAGGCGGGCGCTCTCCCCTGTCTTTGTTCGGCAGAGCCCGCCAGTTCGCGAGCGCTGCCGACCGTCGTGAGTACCCCAGCTGGGACAAAAGTAAGCTTCATGAAGGAGGAATTGGGATGAAAGAACAATTCTCTGCCCTGGTCGTCGACCAGACCGCGGACGGCAATGTCCAGGCCGCCGTGCGCGAGCGGACGCTTGGCGATCTGCCGGAAGGCGCCGTGACGATACGCGTCGCCTATTCGGGGGTCAACTTCAAGGATGCCCTCGCCTGCTCGGCGGACGGGCATATCGTCAAAACCTATCCTTTCGTACCGGGCATCGACCTGTCCGGCATCGTCGCGGCCAGCGATGATCCGCGCTTCACGCCGGGACAACGCGTCCTCGTCACCGGATATGAGCTCGGCGTGTCGCATTTCGGCGGACTGAGCGAATATGCGCGCGTTCCCGGCGATTGGATCGTGCCGGTGCCGGAGGCGCTCAGCCTGCGCGATGCGATGGCCTTCGGCACGGCCGGACTGACGGCAGCAATGGCCGTCGAGCGCCTGGAGCGGCACGGCCTGCGCCCTGGCGATGGCCCGGTGCTCGTCACCGGCGCCAGCGGCGGCGTTGGCTCGCTGGCGGTCGCCATGCTGGCGCAGCTTGGCTGCGAGGTCGTCGCAGCCAGCGGCAAGCCGGAGCTAAGCGATGCGCTCCGGCGCCTCGGAGCCGCCAGCGTCGTATCCCGCGACGACTGGCGGCCGGAACGCCCGCGCGCGCTGGACAAGCAGCGCTGGGCCGGCGTCGTGGACGTCTGCGGAGGCGGCATCCTGGCCGCCGCAGTCGCTTCCACGAAGTATGGCGGCGCGGTGGCCGCCACGGGTATGACAGCGGGTGGAGATTGGCCCGCGAGCGTCTTCCCGTTCATCCTGCGGGGGATCACGCTGTACGGCATCGACTCCGTCTATGCGCCGCATGAGCTGCGATTGAAGCTGTGGAGCCGCATGGCCTCCGATTGGCGCGATGCCGTTCACTTCGATGGCTGGGTGCGGGAGCTCCGCCTGGAAGACGTGCCGGCTTATGGGCGGACCATGAGAGAAGGCGGCATTTCCGGCCGGGCCGTCGTCCGGCTGAGCGGAGAAGGGGAATAGAAAAGGAAGCCCGGGCCAATAGTCCGCAATTCTTCTGACAACAGCAACAGACCGAGCGAATCACCCGCTCGGTCTGTTTTCTAATATGCGTGCCATGGCCCGGCCCTCTGCATCCGCATAGGGACTTCGGCTGGCGTCTATGCCCGGCTCTGGGCCCGTTTGTACTGCTCCCACCGTTCGTGCAGCTTTCGGGCCACGTCCTCCAGCGTCTCCGAGAACGCCGCGACGGGAAGATTCACCGTCGACTCGAACATGCCGCGATTGGCGCGAAGAAGCGCACGCTTCAAGGATGGAAGATGGGCCAGCACTCGTTCAGGCTTTTCGACCTTGATACAGGCGCAGAGGCCCCTACCGCGACCGCAAAGCCTTCCTCGGCATTCATGAGGAATATCCCTGCCGCGACGAACAGCGCCGGGCCGAGCAGGATAGGAATCATTTTACGCTTGCCCGGATACAACTCTTCGGATCCGGGATACGAATGCGTCGATTCCAATACACATGACCCCGACACAACCCTGGAGAAGCTTCCGGGTACAAGCCGCTGCCCAAGCGACCCTAGGACGTTTTGTCCGGTAACGAAGCGGAGAAGGTCTGCCTCCCCTTATTTCTGCTTCTCCGCCTCGATCTGTTCCGCCAGCTCGCTCAAATAAGTCCACCGCTCCATCAGCGCTTCAAGCCGCTGCTGGGCCTCGCTTTCTTCCTTCATCAATTCCTGCAGCCGCGCCGAATCGCTGAATGCCAGCTCCATGTCCCGCTGGATCTGCTGAATGCGCTCCTCCGCCTCCATGATGTCGTCTTCAATCCGCTCATATTCGCGTTCTTCCTTGTAAGACATTTTTAATCTCGGCTTCCGGTCCGGCCGTTCCGATTTGCCAGACGAGGCCCCTTCCGCCGGCGTCTGCGCCTTCGGCTTCGGCTCGTCGGCCTCCTTCCCGTGCCGTGATTTCCATTCCATATACTCGCTATAGTTCCCGACATGCTGACGGATAGCGCCCTCTTCGAACGACCAGATCCGTTCAGCGACCCGATCCAGGAAATAGCGATCATGAGAAACCGCGATGACGACGCCCGGGAACTCGTCCAAATAATCTTCCAGCACGGCAAGCGTCTGCACATCCAGATCGTTCGTCGGCTCATCAAGCAGCAGCACATTCGGCGCTTCCATCAGCATGCGAAGCAGCTGCAAGCGCCGCTTCTCGCCCCCGGACAGCTTCCCGATTACAGTCCACTGCATCGCAGGCTCGAACAGGAACCGTTCCAGCATTTGCGCCGCCGTAATCGAATTGCCATCGGCCGTGTGAACCGTCTCGGCCGCTTCGCGGATATATTCGATCACCCGCATCGACTCGTCCATCTCCGCATGCTCCTGGGTGAAGAAGCCGATGCGAACGGTTGGCCCGAGCACGATCGAACCGCCGTCAGGCTCGCGCTCGCCAGCAATGATGCGCAGCAGCGTCGACTTCCCGCTTCCGTTCGGACCGATAATGCCGATACGGTCCTCCGGCACGGCGATATAGCTCAGTCCTTCGAACAGCGGCCGATCCGCCAGTCTGGCCTCGACTTCGTCCAGCTCCATAATTTTTTTCCCGAGGCGGGCGGAGGCTGCCGAGATATCCACTTGCCCGTTCTGCCCCGGCCCCTCCTGCTTCTGCAGTGCCTCGAAGCGCTCGATCCGGGCCTTCTGCTTCGTCGTCCGCGCTCTTGCGCCGCGCCGGATCCAGGCCAGCTCCTGGCGAAGCAGGTTCTGACGCTTATCCTCCGACGCCGCTTCCCGCGCTTCACGGTCTGCCTTGAGCTCCAGGAAGCGCGAATAATTGGCTTCATAGAAGAACGCCCGTCCCCGATCCAGCTCCACGATCCGGTTCGCTACCCTATCCAGGAAATAGCGGTCATGCGTAATCATCAGCAGCGCGCCGCTCCGCTTCTGCAGCATCGTCTCCAGCCAAGTGACCGTGTCGTTGTCGATATGGTTCGTCGGCTCGTCAAGCAGAAGCAGATCCGACGGATGGATCAGGGCTGCAGCAAGAGCGACGCGCTTGCGTTGGCCGCCGGACAAATCCCCCATCTTGGCACCGAATTGATCCAGCCCAAGCCGGGACAGGATCGACTTCGCTTCGCTCTCCAGCTGCCAGGCCTGCAGCCGATCCATATCATCGGTCGCCCGGATGAATGCGGCCTGCGCCGCTTCATCGTCCGGCCGCTGCGCGGCCCGCTCCAGCGCTTCCGTATATACACGCACCGCTGTCATATCGGGAGCATCTCCCCCCAACACCTGATCCAGAATGGTCGCCTCCGGATCGAATTCCGGCTCCTGCGGCACGAAGCGGATTGTAATCCGGCTGCCGGCCAGCACTTTTCCTTGCTCAGGCTGCTCCCAACCCGCTATTGTGCGCAGGAAGGTCGATTTCCCCGTCCCATTGACGCCGATAATGCCGAACCGATCCCCTTCTTCAATGCCGAAGGATACATCCCGGAACAGTATTTTATCGCCATAGCTTTTACCTAGCTCTTCAATCGTCATGATGTGCATCTTGTACTCCCCCATTCACGTCCTATCTGCTTGCCCTGACGCTTCGGCATGCCCCGCATGCCATAGCCAAAGGGGAGAACCGTCGGTTCTCCCCCATTATATCCTCATCGCTGTCCCGAATCCCGGCAGTTGCTGCCGCTTCTAGCGATTCGGCGCTCTCTCTTCACCTTGCGATCCGTTCCCGGCATCCACCCCCGGTGAAGCGGTTCCCGCTGCCGGGCAGCCGTGAATGAACAAATCAGCCACGAAGCGGATGCGCTGCTCCATATCTTGCTCGGTGAACTCGGGGGAGAACAGCATGTCCATCTTCATCATGTCCAGCATCCCCGTATACGACTTCGCATGAAGCACCGGCTCGGGCAGCTCGAAGCGCCGCATCAGTCCTGCCATCGCCTCGATGTAGCGTTGCATGAACTTGCTCAGCGCCTGCATCATATCGGGATCTTTGTTCGGTGACTTGAAGAACAGATTCGTATACTGCCTCCGTCTAAAATAATAGCGCAGATGATGATCCGCAGCGAAGCGCAGCCCGTCCTCCAGCGAACCGGCCTGGCTCAAGCCGTAATCGAGCTCGCGCAAATATTGTTCAAAATCACGGACCGACATGGCCGTGAACAATTCTTCTTTGCTTTTGAAATAAATATAAATCGTTCCTTTGGCAATGCCGGCCTTCTCGGCGATATCCGACATCTTCGTCTCATAGAAGCCATTGGCACCGAAAAGCTCATAGGCCGCATCCAATATCAGATGCAGTTTGTCGCTTTGCCCGTAACTCATCGGCACACCTCCTTCCAATCTGACGCAAGCCTTGCAATCCCGGCTGCTGATACGAATATATCACGAGATCGGCAAGTTGTCGATTTGACTCCCGGGTGCCATGTGGCGGCTTAGCCTCCGGACAGCAACCAGATGAGACAGGAGATGGCCGCGCCGGCGCAGGAACAGAGCAGATTCACCCGATCATTATTGAGCCAGCGGTAGCCGCGAACGAGCTTCGTTGCGCTTCCGCAATGCGAGGTCCGTTCCGTGTCCGTTCCGCACTGCGGGCAGCGGTAGCCTGCCTGCAAGGTCGCGCCCAGCAGGGAGTCGAGCAGTGCCCCGGCCAAGCCGCCCAGCGTCCCGGCGAACAGCAGAACGGTCAGGGCGCGGAAGGACGTCTCCAGCCCGGTCTGCAACGGATCAAGCAGCAGGAAGACGGCCGCGGCCACCCCGATAACGAAGGCCCCCGCCGCCGACGCCGTCGTGCCAAGCAGAGATACACCGCCGGACGTTCCCGGGGGGACGATTCGCCCGGTCACGATCGATCGCGGCGGGCGGCGGCTCAGACTGCCGATCTCGGTCGCCCATGTATCGGCGTTCACCGAGGCCATCGCCCCGACGAAGAGGGCGACCCAAGCGGGATGGGGCGCGATAATATAGGCAAGACAGAGGAGCAGGCCCAAGCCTCCATTGGCGAAGACTTGTCCTGCATCCCGAGTCCCTGACTTTTCATAATTATCCTCGAAACGCCCCTTCGCTTTCTTCTTCCACTTGGACCATAGCGTCGACGTCACAAAAAAAGTAAGCAGCAATCCGAACCAGATCAGCGCGCCGCTGCCGCAATAGATCGTCCCCATCACGATGGCCGCTGCGGCGCCGGATCCGGTTAACGACTTCTTCCACCATGCGGCCCCGGCCACCAGCAGGCTCCCCAGCAGCCCGATAATCCAGGGACCCCAGCTCGTATGCCATCCGATAGCTTCCTGTATCAATCGAATTCCTCCTAGCCCACCGGTCAATTCTGCGCCGCGATGACGCAGGAGCCCAGCAGTTCTCCGTCCCAGCTTAATTCCAGGCGATCCCCCGCCTGTACCGGGCCTACCCCTGCCGGCGTTCCCGTGAAGAGGAGATCCCCTTCTCCGAGCCCATAATGGCGGGCCGTATATTCGATCAGCGTATCGAGAGAGAACAGCATCTCCTCCGCACGTCCCTCCTGCACGAGACGGCCGTTGTTATGCATCGCGAAGATCGTCCGTTCCAGCGTCTCCGTGCCCGGAAAAGGCAGAAAACGGGTGACCGGGGCCGAGTTCAGCACGCCCTTGGCCGCCAGCCAAGGATGGCCCTTCTGCTTCAGGATGTCCTGTACGTCGCGCAGCGTGAAATCAATGCCGAGACCAAAGGCGTCGACTGCTTCCCCAGCCGTCATGCCCGGCTCGACCCGGCGTCCGATGCGAAGCACCAGTTCCACTTCATGATGGACCGCCCCGCGGTCGAGCGGGAGCGGCAGCATCGTATCCGTCTCCATCGTTATCACCGCATGGGAAGGCTTCAAAAACACCATCGGCTGCTCGGGAACCGCATTGCCCAATTCAGCCGCATGCAGCCGATAGTTCCGCCCGATGCAATATACATTGCGCACCTGGCGCCCATCGCTCATCATTCCTCTATGATTGCTCATCCTTCATCTCTCCCCCTGGATCTATGGATAGCCGGCCATCCGGCGGCTCACTTCTTCACATGCGTCACGCGTCCCTCCGCGTCGATGGACACCTGTTCCGATATGCTCTCCACGCGCTGCAGCACCGCCTGTCCCGCTTCCCCTTCTAGCGGAACGGGCTGCCCCAGTTCGGTATAGAACGGAACGACGGCTAGCTCGCATTGGCCCTGCTTCGTGCATTCCGCCTGCAAAATGGCTGTCTCCCACGTCACGGGCTGGACGGCCCGCGTAAAAATAAAGTTCCCCAGACTATATGCGATCCATTTGCCCTTGTACTGCTCCAGGCCTTGCAGGACGTGGGGATGTCCTCCCACGATCAGGTCGGCGCCCGCATCAATATACAGGTGAGCAAGCTCCCGTTGGTAGTCCTCCGGGAAGTCCACCTTCTCCTTGCCCCAATGCGCAATGACCACGACGAGATCCGCCTGCTCCTTCGCCCTCGCGACCGCTTCCGCCGCCTTCTCCTTCATCCCGTCATAAGTTGTCGCAAGCCCCGGCTTATTCTTGCCCGCATACCAGCTTACTTCCGGAACGACGCGCGTGAACCCAAGGAAGGCGAGCTTGATGCCTTGGCTCTCCAACAGTACCGGAGTGAAGGCTTCCTCCGCATCATGCCCCGCTCCGACGTAAGGAAGATGAACGTCCTGCAACGCGGCGAACGTATCCAGCAGCCCCTCTTCCCCTTGATCCATCGAATGGTTGTTGGCCAGGCTGACAAGGTCAATGCCCGCATCGCTCATCGCCTGTGCCGTCCGCGGCGATGACTTGTAGACGAATTCCTTGTCCTGCGCCGGGACTCCCCGCACGGTCAGCGGCGTCTCCAGATTGACGGCGGCGATATCCGCTTCCTGGAACCAACGCTTGGCGTGTACAAAAGGAAAGTCGTATCCATGCTCCTTCACGACATCCTCCACGCGTCCGGCCGTCATCACGTCGCCGGCGAAGGCAAGACGAACGCGCGGCTCCTCCTCTGGCCCGCTCCTCGGAAGAGACGCATCCTGATCGGGATGCTCCGTACCCGCTCCCGCCTCTTGGCCGTCGGCACCGCCGGGGGATGAACCGTCTGGCCCATCCGCCTGTTGGCCGGGCAGCCCGCTCGCCGGCTTCTCCGGCGCTGCCGCTTCCCCTCCGGAGGAGGCCGCCGGCGGCTGCGGACCTTCCGCTTGTTCGCCGGGCAGCCATCCCTGCTGCCAACCAGCGTAGGCCGTTCCGGCGACGGTGGCCGCCAGCACGATATTCAGGACAAGCAGCGGGCGGCGCCGTCTCCTTCGCACGTGCCCTTCGCGTTCCTTCCGCGATTGTCTCAATGTTCCGCTCCTTCCGCCCGATTTTTGCAAATATGTTTCATTATAACGCGTTCCCGCCCTTTTTTTCCAATCGAACCATGAAGGACAAATAACGCAACCATAGTCCTGGAGACGGCCGTCAGGCTCGCTCTCATCAATCCGCTTAACCGCGAACAGCCCTCCTGCCCACGACTCAGCCGATATCCTTGCCCTCAGACCGAAGCGTAACCTCGCTCCATAACCACGCCAAAAAGCCGCGCATTCGCGCGGCTCCCCTATTGAAATCTGTCTATTCCCGCTGATCCGGCAGATCCGGTTACCCCGCCGTTCCAGTGGCGGCATCTTCGGCTGGCGCCTCTGTATCCGTACTCATGGCCTGCATCGCGCTAAGCGCCGCTTCCGCCGCATCGCGGCCGCTGCGAACGCAATCGGGCATGCCGACCCCTTCGTACGGCTGTCCGGCCAGGAACACGCCTGGCAGTGCCCGCCCCACCTCGTCCCTCAGCGAGCGGATCTCCTGCACATGGCCGACCGGATACTGGGGCATCGAGTGGCGAAGGCGCGTAATCTCAACGAACTCCGGGTCGATATCGATATCAAGCAGCTCCCGCAGCTCGCTGCGCACCGTGCGCTTGAGCGCCTCGTCCGGCCAGTCCACCCGTTCCTCGTCGCCGGCCCGGCCAATGTAGCAGCGGATGATAAGCTTGTCTCCGCGGCTCGTATGCGGCCACTTCACCGAGGTCCACGTGCAGGCCGTAATCGCCCGGCCTTCCCGGCGCGAGATGACGAACCCTGTGCCGTCGAACTGATTCTTGACCTGCTTGCGGTCGAACACGCTAACGACGTTCGCGACCGATACATGACGGATCGCCTTCAAGGCGCTGGCGTCGACATGCTCCTCCAGCAAAGCACCCGCATGATACGAAGGCGTCGTCACGATGACGGCATCCGCCTGCAGCCTGCTCCCGTCGCTCAATCGCACCAGATACGTTCCGTCCTCCCGCTTCTCGAATCCTTCCGCGCCGATGCCAAGGCGCAATTCGGCCCGGTCCCGCAGCGTCTCCTCCAGCCGTTCGACGAGCGAGGTCAAGCCGTTGCGGAATGTCAGGAACATCGTTCCTTTGGCGACATCCGGCAGCCCCGGTACCGATTGGCCTGCTTGGCGGCTCGCCTTCATTCCGCGTATCAGGCCTCCGTGCTTCCGCTCCACCTGCGCGAACTGCGGGAAGGTGGCCTGCAGGCTCAGCGCCTGCAAATCTCCGGCATAAATACCGGCAAGCAGCGGCTCGGCAATATGCTCTGTCACTTCGCGTCCGAGACGTCTGTCCAGGAACGCGCCGACGGATTCATCTTCATCCGCCGGACGCGGCTTGATGAACAGATCCATAGCCGCGCGCAGCTTCCCCCACGGGGAGATGAGCCCGGTTTTCGCGAACGGCCCCAGCTCCGTCGGGATGCCCAGCACGAGGCCGGGCGGCATCCGGTACAGCTTGCCCCGGCGCAATATATATGTTTTTTTGGCATGCGGATTCGTTGCGACCAATTCAGAATCCATTCCGAGGTCGCGCGCCAAATCGATCATCGGCAGCTTCCGGGCGAGGAAGGAGTCCGGTCCTTTCTCAATGACACACCCTTCCTTACGCAGGGTCTGAATCTTCCCGCCGAGACGGTCCGATTGCTCTATGATGGTAACGGAAATGGGCTGCCCCTCTTCATCCGCCTGCTTCAGCGCATAGAACGCCGCGCTCAATCCCGTAATTCCTCCACCGATAACGACAAGTTTCCGCAGAGCTTTCATGTTGTTACCTTCTTTCTAGTTACTCACTTCCGATATCGCCTTCATCGTAACGTCGGCCAATGTCGCCATATACTTCGGATCATCGTTCAGCATACGAGTCCGCTTGAAGCGGATGCCCAGGCGCTCGGCCTCCTGAACCGCCTCGATATCGAGATCATACAGCACTTCCAGATGATCGGATACGAATCCGATCGGCGCCGACAGCACCCAGCGGATGCCTTCCTGCTGAACCGCGGCGAGCGTGTCCAAAATATCCGGCCCCAGCCAAGGCGTTGCCGTCCGGCCCGCGCTTTGCCAGGTGAATCTCCACTGCCCTTCCTTCAGCCCGCAGCGATCGGCTATCGCGGCCGATGTCGCGTTCAATTCATCCACATACGGATCATTCATCTCCAGGATGCGCGCGGGCAGGCTGTGGGCGCTGAACAGCACCTGGATCTCATCCCGCTCCGCCCCTTCGGCGACGAAGGCGTCCAGCCGCTCATTCACCCGCTCGGTCAACGCATCCAGCAGCTCGGGATTTAGATGGTAGCTGTTGACGCAGCGAAGCTCGATCCCGTGCTTGGCCGCCGCTTCCTTCGCCCGCGAATTATAGCCGCCTACGCTCATCGCGGAATAATGCGGCGCCAGCACGACGGACACGGCTTCCTTGATACCGTCATCGGCCATCGCCGCGACGCCGTCCTCGATATACGGCTGCGCATGCTTCAAGCCTTGGTAGCACACATACTGAACTCCCGTGCCTTCGGTACGGCGGTTCAGCGTCTCCTGCAGCGCTTCAACTTGGCGGTTCGTATGCTCCCGCAGCGGGAACACGCCCCCGACAATCGCTTCATACCGGTCTGTCAGTTCCTTCAACTGCTCCTCGGAAGGCGGATTGCCCCGCCGGATATGCGTGTAATATGGCTCGATTTCTTCGAGGCTGCGGGGTGTTCCGTAGGACATCACCAGCACGCCGATTTTACGCTTGGACACTCGCTGTTCCTCCATTCCGACTCGTTCTCGCGTTACATCCTGTTTCTTATTTCTTCGCCAGCAATCGGCTGGAATATTCATGCACGAACTCGGTCAGCCGCTGCAATTTGTCCAGCGAAGCTTCCGGGAACAGCCCGTGGCCGAGATTGAAAATGTAGCCCGGCTCCTGAATTCCCTGCTCTACGATATGGGCGGCTTCCCGCTCGATGACGCTCAGCGGCCCGGTCAACACATAAGGGTCCAGATTGCCCTGCACGGCGAACCGGCCGTTCAGCCGGCGGCGTCCTTCCGTTACGGACACCCGCCAGTCCAAGCCAATCACATCCGCCTTCAGCTCATGGAGAGTCGGAAGCAATTCGCCGGAGCTGACGCCCGGGAAATATATTTTCGGAACGTCCAGCTCGGACAGCTCCGCAAAAATGCGCGTCATCGTCGGCAGCACGTACCGTTCGAAATCGCGCGGAGACAAGGAGCCAACCCAGCTGTCGAACAATTGGAACGCTTTGGCTCCGTTCGCCACTTGGGAACGAACATAGGCAATCACCATATCTCCCAGCTTGTTCATCAAGGCATACCATACTTCCGGAGTCTCATACATCATCGTCTTTGTAAGGATATAATTTTTAGAAGGACGGCCTTCGATCAAATAGCTCGCAATCGTGAACGGAGAGCCCGCGAACGTGATGAGCGGAACCTTCAGCTCCCTGTCAAGGATGCGAATCGTCTCCAGAATATGGCCCAGATCGCCTTCCGGATCGACCGGTGTCAGGCGCTCGACATCAGCCGCGCTTCGTATCGGATTGTGAATGACCGGCCCCACATTGGCCACGATATCGAAATCGATGCCCATCGAAGCGACCGGATTCATAATATCGGAATAGAGAATAGCTGCATCCACGCCTAGCTTGCGGACGGGCATCATCGTCACTTCGGCGGCCAGCTCCGGCTGGCGGCATATTTCAAGCAGACTATATTTCTCTTTAATCTTGCGATAGTCGGGATCATAACGCCCGGCCTGCCGCATGTACCATACTGGCACACGGTCTACTTGTTCCTGTCGACACGCTTTCAGAAAACGATCATTATAAGTCATTCATATACCCCGCTTTGACGGTATTGTGCTTATAGACAAATCGTCCGTTTTGGACACGCACTTTTTTATAGCTACCGCTTCCATTATGCCCCTTTTCTAGGCTTCTCACAACCTCGCCGTTCCGGGTAGCTATGACAATCTGTTGACAAAAAACGTTCGTATATGATGATTTTTCGACAATTTGCCCGCATAAAACTATGAAATGACCAGAAATTGCATAACCTATTCTGACTTGCTGCCAACTGCATCCATATCCCTGCTTTCATATGACAATTGATATATATATGTATGGTATAATAATACCCGTTGCTGAACATTGTACGGACCGTGACAGAAAGTGGTGAACATCTTATGCAGCAATGGAAACTGAATCTGATTATTCTCTGGTTTGGATCATTTCTGGTCATGTCGGGCATGACCATGGTTACGCCGTTCTTGGCGCTGTATTTGCAACATGATATCGGATTGAGCGATCCGCATCAAATTGCAATTTGGACGGGACTTATCTTTGCGGCGAATTTTTTGACCTCATTTATTTTTCAGCCAATCTGGGGCAAGTTCGCGGATAAGTATGGCCGCAAAGTCATGATTATCCGTTCCGGCTTAGGTATGGCGATCGTGACGGTATTAATGGGCTTCGCGCAGACGCCGGTGCATCTGCTGCTGCTTCGTCTGCTGAACGGAACGATCTCGGGCTTCAACCCGGCCGCAGTCGCACTTGTATCGTCGACAACGCCGCGGGAACGGACCGGCTTCGCAATGGGCATACTGCAGTCCGGCGTCGTCGCAGGGACGATTCTCGGGCCGCTTATCGGCGGGGGGCTCGCGGACTGGGTCGGCTATCGGCCGATTTTCTATATTACCGGAACACTGCTGTTCCTGGCCACGATGCTGACGCTGTTCATGGTGAAGGAGCCGTTCGACCGCGAGAAAGCGGCGGAAGAGCCGCAAATCTCGGTTCTCGCCGGCTTCAAACAGCTATCTGGCATTCCGCAGCTGCTGTCTCTGTTCGCGGTAACCTTTCTGCTGCAATTCGCCATGCTTAGCCCAATGTCGCTGCTGCCGCTATATGTACAGGACCTTCATGGCTCGACGCAAAATCTGGCGTTTCTCGCCGGGCTCGTCACCGCAGTCACCGGCGTGTCCAACATGATCTGTTCCCCGATACTGGGGAAAATGAGCGACCAGTACGGCTCCCACCGGATTTTGACCGTATGTCTGATCGGCGCTGCGCTAACCTTGATTCCGCAGGCCTTCGTCGGCACCGTATGGCAGCTGCTCGTCGTCCGCTTCTTGCTCGGAATATTTATGGGCGGCCTGCTCCCATCCGTCAATGCGCTGATACGGAAGTATACGCCGGACGGCATGGAGAGCCGCGCCTACAGCTTCAATACGAGCACGCTCGCGCTCGGCAATATGATCGGACCCATATTCGGCGGAGCGGTGTCCGGAATTATCGGCATTCAAGGCATTTTTATCATTTCCGGCATTTTGCTGCTCGTCAACACGGCATGGGCCCGTTACTCCTTATATGGGAGAAAAAGAACGAGTCATCGGCATACGTAATGCCTTCAGCACGCCATGTCGCCTTGCTTAACAACGTGGCTGGCAGAATTATTTTTTTGCAAAAGGGCTTGATCTGAAAAGCATTTCATCCGCTACAGTATGAAGAGAGCCGCCATCAGCCGGCGTTACCTGACAACATCGTTGGGGCGTTACGGCAGGCGGCTTTCTTTATTTTATTTATCGCCGCGTGGGTTCGATTCAAAAAAATTATCGGCAGCTTCTCCCTGTTTGGATCTCCGCTTTCGTGCGTATATATCCAATAAGAGGGGAGATTGTAAAACATGGTGAACCAATGGACAGCGCGTACCTTGACGACCATGCTGTGCTTCGTCTTGCTCTGGACCGCGGTGGCTGTGCTGGGGCCGACCGAGGCGGAGGCTAAGCCGAGTTATCCGGCATTCGACAAAGTGTCGACCGTAGGTCAGGTCATTCCGGGATTAAACGCCAAAAATGAATGGGTGCCTCAAGGACTGGCGGTCATACCGGGGAAAAATTGGGGCATCGTCTCGCATTATTCGGGGAAATCCAGCAGTCAGGCAAGCGCCATCTCGATTACCGACACGAAGACCAAAAAGCGGATAAAGACGCTCTACCTGTACGAGAGCGCCAACAAGAAGCATACCGGACATGTCGGGGGCGTTGCAGCCAGCGCCAAATACATATGGATCGCATCCGGCAAAAGCGTATACCAAATTCCCGTCAGCACGGTCTCCGGCAAAAAGGATTATAGCAATGTCATCATGAAAAACTACAGTCAATCCTGCGGCCGCAACAACGACAGCACCCTGCTCGTATATACGCGCGAAGCCTCGGGCAAGCAGGTCAGCTCCTTGAAAATGCCTCCGATGTCCGAAGGCATCTCCCAGACGGGAAGCAGCCTCTATGTGCTCTTCGAATCCGGCGCGCGCAAATACGCAGACGGGAAATACCCGCTTAAAAATATGTACATCATCAACATAAAGAAGCTGAAGCTGTAGCGGGTATCCAACAACAACAGCCCCTCCTCCGATCAGCGAAGACCGGATGAAGGGGCTGCTTAGATAGGACACCTCCGCGCTCCTTTGTGCCACTATCCCATTCCGTCAGACCGGATGCGTCCACGAGCCTTTGCGACACTATCCCATTCCGTCAGACTAGATGCGTACAAGCGCCTTTGTGCCACTATCCC
>NZ_QYZD01000036.1:0-53727 GCF_003591545.1 Paenibacillus thiaminolyticus | reverse complement strand
AAAGGGGCATCGGAGTACATCTGTTGCTGAAGCAATGGGATAGCGAGCAAAAGGGAAGTCGGGGCTCATCTGCGGCTGAAGCGATGGGATACTGAACATAAGGATTGAATAACGACAAGCAGTAAGGGAAACCGTCTTTCAGCGGAACAAAGCCGCAGGTCGGGGCGGAAACGCTATGTTCCGGCCCCGAGCCTTGACTATTTCGGAGACAGGCTCGCCTCCGCAGCCGGCGCGTTCGCCTCTCCGGGCTTGTCATATTGAAGGAATATCCATACGCCGGCAATGAGCAGGACGCAGGCGGATGCCTGGAGCGCCGTCATCATCTCGCCGAGCAGAATCCAGGCCAGCAGGCTGGCTCCGACCGGTTCGCCCAGTACGCTCATGGAGATGGAGGTGGCGCTGACATATTTCAGCAGCCAGTTGAAGAGCATATGACCGAGCACTGTCGGAATGAGCGCCATCAGCAGGAATAAGAGCCACTCGCGTGAAGGATAGCCGGTCATCGGATTGTCGGCCCCAATGTTATAGAGGGCAAGAACGGCTCCAGCAACAAAAAAGACGGTAAAATTATATACGTAGGATGAGATGCGTTGACGTAAATCTTGGCCGAGCAGCATATGTACGACGACAGCAACGGTTCCGAGCACGGACAGCAGATCGCCGTACAGCGCTTGGCCCGATAAGCGGAGATCGCCCCAGCCGATCAGTAAGACGCCGAAGATGGCGATGACAATCCCGGCCAAAGCCGCCGGCGTCGTCCGCTGCTTGAACAGCCAGAATGAACCGAGCATGACAAGAATAGGCTCTAAGGACAGGATCATTGTCGAACTCGCCACGGTCGTATGCCGAAGCGATTCCATCCAGAGCAGGAAATGAATCGCCAGGAACAGGCCGGACATCCCCATGCGCAGCCAGTCCTTGCCGCGAACGGCGCGCCATTCCGTACGATAAGCGAACGCCAAGGGCAGCAGCACGAGATTCGTGAGCAACAGACGATACATGGCAATAATAGAAGCGGGCGCTTCCGACCATTTGACGAAAATGGCGGAAAAGGAGATTGCGATAATTCCGACAATGAGAAGCAGATGGAGATGGGATGATTTTCGGACAGACATCAGTTTATGCACCTCGTAGGTTATTTATCTTGTAGCGTCACGATCAGCTAGTATAGCGCATTTGGAAGGAACAATAAAGAGGGGGGCGGAAAGAGTTTCGAGCAGGGCGTTTGGCTGTAAGAAATGAGAAGCGGGAGTGTAATCAAAATGGAGGTGAGTCCGATGGATGTTCGGCTGGAACGGGACACATTCGGCGAATTGCAGGTTCCTGCGGATAAGCGGTGGGGGGCCCAGACTCAACGCAGCCTGGAGAACTTCAAAATCGGCGCGGAGAAGATGCCGCGCGAAGTTATTTACGCGCTGGCCTTGATTAAACAATGTGCCGCTCGCGTGAATGGCGAGCTCGGACAGCTGGAGAAGGAGAAGGGCGAGGCGATTGTTGCGGCGGCACAGGAACTGCTGGACGGCCGGTATGATGATCATTTTCCGCTGGTGGTATGGCAGACGGGAAGCGGAACTCAGACGAATATGAACGTTAATGAGGTGATTGCCCACCGGGCAAATGAGCTGCTGGCCGAACAGGGGAGTGGCATTCGGGTGCATCCGAATGATGATGTCAACCGTTCGCAGAGCTCGAATGATACGTTCCCGACGGCGATGCATATCGCCGCCTTCATCGCTGTCGAGGATCAAGTGCTGCCGATACTGCATCAGCTGAAGAGCACGCTGCTTAACCAATCGAAGCAGTTCCGCGATGTGATCAAGCTTGGACGGACGCATTTGCAGGACGCGACGCCCCTTACGCTGGGGCAGGAGATCAGCGGATGGCACCGGATGCTGGAGAAGTGCGAGGAGTACATTATTGAGAGCTCGGGCGCCCTGTTGGAGCTGGCGATTGGCGGAACGGCGGTCGGCACCGGGCTGAACGCGCATCCGAAGTTCGGACCATTGATGGCCAGGGAGTTGAGCAAGGCGACCGCGCGCGAGTTCATCACGGCCCGGAACAAGTTCCAGTCGCTGACCAGCCATAACGAGATCGTGCATCTTCATGGCGCGTTGAAGGCGTTAGCAGCCGATCTGATGAAGATTGCCAACGATGTGCGCTGGCTGGCAAGCGGTCCGCGATGCGGAATTGGAGAGATTCTCATTCCGGCGAATGAACCGGGGAGCTCGATTATGCCCGGCAAGGTGAATCCGACGCAAGCCGAGGCGCTTACGATGGTCGTCTGTCAGGTGATGGGCAACGATGTCACGATCGGGATGGCGGCCAGCCAGGGCAATTTTGAGCTGAATGTATACAAACCGGTGATTATATACAACTTCCTGCAGTCAGCGAAGCTGCTGGGGGATGCGATGCAATCATTCCATGACCATTGCGTCGTCGGCATTGAACCGAACCATAAGGTGATCGAACGCAATCTGGAGCAGTCGTTAATGCTTGTGACTGCGCTTAACCCGCATATCGGCTACGAGAAGGCGGCGGCGATCGCGAAGCTTGCGCATCAGGAAGGGCTTACGCTGAAGGAAGCGGCCCTTCGCACCGGCCTGCTTACGGAGGCGCAGTTCGATGATATCGTGAAGCCGCAATCGATGGTCTGATGATGTCAGGGAGGGAGCTGCCTGATCGTTCCGGCCAGTGGGCAAAAGAACATTCAGGCAGTTCTTTTCATAACATTTTGGACGTTCAATCGGCATCGCCTGTGGTATGATGATATCGATAAACGCACCTGGAAGGAATGAGAGAAATGACAGCTCATAAATACATATTGGCCGGTTATGCGGTGGATGGTGTCCTGCCGGAGATTACCCCGGTGGATGCGGCGAGATTGACGCATTTGAATGTGGCGTTCGGCTACGTGAAGGAAGACCGCATTACGGTTGCGCATTTGAAAAATCTTGGCTCGATTGTTCAATTGAAGGAATATAACCAGGGGCTCCAAGTGATTCTGTCGGTCGGCGGCTGGAGCGCCGGCGGATTCTCCGAGGCAGCGTCTACTGCGGAAGGCCGCCGCAAGTTCGCAGAGTCTGCGGTTGAGATTTTGCGGAACCATCCCTTCGACGGGATCGATCTTGACTGGGAGTATCCATGCTATTCGGAGGCGGGAATTCAATCCAGTCCGGCGGACAAGCAGAATTTCACGCTGCTGCTGCAGGAGACGAGAGAAGCCATCGATAGACAAGGGCAAGCCGATGGCCGTCACTATTTGCTGACGATTGCCGCCGGAGCCGACCAGTATTACATCGATGGTACCGAGATGGATAAGGTGCAATCGTACCTCGATTTCATTCAATTGATGACCTATGATATGCGCGGCGGATTCCAGACCCTGACCGGGCATCACACCAATCTGTATGCATCGACGGGAGACCTATTCCGCATCAGCGTGGACGCATCGGTTCGTCTGTTCACGAACGCGGGTGTGCCACGCGAGAAAATCGTCATCGGCGCCGCCTTCTATTCGAGAATGTGGAAGGATGTTCCTGCCGTCAATAACGGCTATCTGCAAATGACCCCGGGATCCGGCGGCTATGGGCCGGATTACTCCCGTCTCGCGGAAGAATATATCAACCGCAACGGCTTCACCCGCTACTGGGATGACGAAGCGAAGGCGCCGTATCTGTTCGACGGCAGCACCTTCATTACGTATGATGACGAAGAGTCGCTGGCGTGCAAGTGCAGCTATATACAAGAGCAGAATCTGAGAGGAATCATGTTCTGGGAGTACAGCTGCGACAAGACGGGCACGCTGCTGAGCGCGATGTACAACGGGTTCAGGGGCTAAGCAGGACAATTGGAGCTCCGGATCGACATATTCCAGTCCGGTGTATATCGAGGACAGGTAAAAAGGCAGAGAGACAGCGGCGAATCGATTGGTTCGCTGCTGTTTTGGATCCATGGGTAAGGGAATGCACCGCGAAGCGAGGAGCACGCGAGGCGGCAGTGAAAGAGGAAAAGGAACATTTTGTCACCATAAGTTCAAATATCGTTCACCTCTCGTTCATAATACGTCCATATTCGTGATCTAAATTATAGCTATACTGGTTGATGAGGGAGAGAAAATGATGAAGCATGACAGCAAATGGTTCATCCGCATCGCAGCCATCGCTCGCTTATAGGTTCCTTGCCCGGCTCTAGCCTCGCAGGAGCACAGCTTCTACGATGGTCCCGGCTCATGCGATTTTCGAAGGCGTCGGGTGACTGACGTGATTCGCTTAAGGCCTTTTCTACTACACATTTTCAGATCGCATCAACATGACAAATGACGGACGCTGCGTTGCTGATGTTTATTGTTTCCGTTTTCATTTTGCTGGTCGCTATTTTTCTCTTTCTTGCCATTGTCCTGTTCGACAAGCGGCTGTTCGCCAAGAGTTCACGCTCTTGGGCGGTAGGAACGAGTCAATTGGATAAGGAGGTCTTTGTGGTGAACAAGAAATTTGCTCTCGCGGCAATAACAATGCTGATGGCTGTCTCGTTGGCTGCCTGCGGCGGAGGGAACAAGGATACGGGTGCATCCGGCAATGAAGGAGCGGCTCCGGCAGCATCTTCCGGCGATGTGCAGGCGGTAACGCTGAAGGCCAAAAACTTCGCGTTCGATCAGACCGAGATTCGGGTCAAGAAGGGTCAGACCGTCAAGCTTACCTTCGAGAACGAGCAAGGCATTCATGGCGTGGAGATCCCGGATTTGAACGTGAAGCTCGATCAGCCGGGCACAACCGAATTCGTGGCTGACAAGGAAGGAACCTACGAGTTCAAATGCTCGATTATGTGCGGCTCCGGCCATAACGATATGGTCGGCAAAATTATCGTCGAGTAATCGGAATCAGGATGAATGTTTCAACACAACGCATGGCCTGTCTGCGCAGAGGCTGTGCGTTTCTTTGTTGGATGCCGCAGTCATCGCCTAAGGAGTGAATATGTTGTCTCGGAAAAAAGGCTGGGTTGCCGTCATTGCGGCCGCTATCGTTATCGGGACGCTCTTCGTCGTTCCGGTAACGCTTCATCCTCCAGATTCAACCCGGATTGTCTTGGAACATACCTATCAGACGTATATTACGCCTCCGTGCTACGATCGGGCGGAGGTCACCAACAATGTGGCGGAGGGCGCTCTCAAGCACTTGAAGGATTACCCGTCCTACTCGCCTGAATCAGCATGCACCCGAGATTCGCTGGTGCCGCAGAAGGTTACGGCCATCGTCTGGCTAGGCCAAATGATGGGCATCGGCAAGGGGCCATGGGATTAGTAAGCCTTCATATTGAAGCGAAGCTTCCGGTAGAGAACAAAGCAGCTCCTGTGAGCTGCTTTGTCCGATCATCGGCTTCTGCCGGTATGAAGCGGATTGGGCGGGAGTATTCCGCCGGCTCCACCCTTGGCCGTTCTCCGCGAGACGCGTGGAAGCTGGAAGCTAGTCGATCTTGGCGCCATGGGAGCGGGCGAAGGCGACGGCTTGCCCGCTATCAAGACGCACGCCCTGAATATCGAGCCCTTTCCAATTAATCCCCTCTAGATTGGCTCCGCGCAGATCGGCGCCTTTCCAGGATACCTTTGTCAATATCGCATGCGTCAGATCGGCGTCCCGCAAATCCGCCTTATCGAGCCGGCATTCCGACAAGTCGGCCTCGATCAGCCTCACGCCTCGCAGCTTCTGCTTGGTGAGATTCGCATGCCTCATATGGGTGTACGACCAATCGCCCCCAACTATCGTAATTCCGTCCCAGTTCGCATTGGCGAAATCGGTGCCGACCATTTTGCATTCCTCGAACTTGGAGGCGAACAGGTTGACGCCGGTGAAGCGGCAGTTGGTGAATGCGCTGCGCGTATGAATGGAGCCGTTCAGAAGGGCGCCTGTAAAATCGCAATCGATGAACTGGCAACCCGAAGTCCATGCTTCCTCCATACCGGTGCTGCGGAAGCGGCATTTGGTGAAGACGCAGTTCCGCAGCTCGCCGTCCCGCAGATCAGCATGGCTGAAATCAACGCCTTCATAGTGCTGGTCAACATATTGATACATCGCAATGAAGCCTCCAATAACTGTTTGCCTGAAGCGAAATTTTTCAACGGACAAGTTCGTTGCTAGCCTGATTATTCTTCATCGTACCAAGATTGCCGCCAGCGGGCAATGCGATATCGTTCCGGTGTTACCGTTACAAATTCGGGCTAGCTCGTCGGCTGCCCGCATCATACTCGGCGTGCTTACAACCGAAGCTTGAACGACTTGCCCCAGAGCGGGTACAGCCATTTGACGCCGCGCGGCGTGAGCGTATCCGCGATGAGATGGGACATATACCCGGCCGTGGCGACAACGGCGATCCCGTCCAGCTGCAGATCATGCTCCAGTCCCAATCCTATGTAACCCCAAGCACAGGCAGCCCATACCGTATGCGTCAGCCCCCGATGCCGGAGCCAGGGAGCGATCGCGATGAACAGGCCGAGTCCGATGAGCCAATACCGGTCCGATGTCCAGCCGGAATAAATAAGTGCGCAGCCTACCAAGCTGACCAGGCCATTGCGAATGGCTCCTTCCTTGGCGATAAAGCCGGTAAGCAGAAGAACGACGGAGATGACGGTCCATTCCCGGTACTCGATTCCATACACGGCATACAGAACCAGGACGGCCGAGACAAGCAGCCCTCCGGTCCATATCAGCAGCTCATGAAGCAGCTTCGACAGCTTGCCCAGCTTGCTGCTAAGCAGTGAGGGGCCGTCCAGATCCGCGCTTAGAGCGGAGAAGGCCGAGACCGCGACATACAGGGCGGCATGCTTCCAGCTGAACGGATAATAGATTGCAGCAGCCGTGCCGATTGCGGTTCCGATTGCAAGATGTGTTGAGCCTTTCATGATAACCTCCTCTGGTTCCCTTGCAAACATATGTTTGCGTATCCCTGATTATACTTGCTTTCGTTCCTTGGGGCAACCAGCAGCGGACCCAATTGTCGCTTCAGGACAAGGTATAAAAAGCAGGGAGGGTTTGCACATTATGAAAAGGCTGGAAACTTGGAATGGAGGGTCAACATGAGAGCGGTTACGTATCAGGGTCCGAAAAAGGTCGAAGTGAAGCAGGTGGAAGACCCGCGCATCGAGAAGCCGGACGATATCGTGATTCGCATTACGTCGACAGCGATTTGCGGATCCGATCTGCATTTGTATCAAGGCAATATTCCGCTGCCTGACGGATATATTATCGGCCATGAGCCGATGGGCATCGTGGAAGAGGTGGGCCCGGAGGTAACGAAGGTGAAAAAAGGTGATCGCGTGGTCATTCCGTTCACCGTCGCATGCGGCCAATGCGTATATTGTCAGGACGGATTAGAGAGCCAGTGCGATCAGTCCAATCCTCACTATGATTCAGGAGGCTATTTCGGCTATAGCGAGAAGTTCGGCAACTATCCGGGGGGACAAGCAGAGCTGCTGCGGGTGCCGTTCGGCAACTTCATGCCTCTCGTCATCCCGGAGTCATGTGAGCTGGAGGATGAATCGCTTCTCTTCCTCTCGGATGTGCTGCCTACGGCGTATTGGAGCGTGGAGAATGCCGGCGTCAAGGCGGGTGATACGGTCATCGTGCTCGGATGCGGGCCGGTCGGCCTGATGGCGCAGCGCTTCGCCTGGATGAAAGGGGCGAAGCGGGTTATTGCAGTTGATCACCTTCCTTACCGGATGCAGCACGCGGAACGCATTAACAAGGTGGAGATATTCGACTTCACCGCTCATGACGATATGGGCGAGCATCTGAAGGACATCACCTCCGGCGGGGCTGATGTCGTCATCGATTGCGTCGGCATGGACGGCAAAAAGTCGGCGCTGGAGTTCATTGAGCAGAAGCTCAAGCTGCAGGGCGGCACGCTCGGTCCGATTCAGATCGCGACCAAAGCGGTGCGTAAATGCGGCACGGTCCAGATTACCGGCGTATACGGCAGCACGTTCAACATGTTCCCGCTAGGCGCATTCTTCGCGCGCAATATAACGTTGAAGATGGGGCAGGCGCCGGTCGTGCATTTCATGCCGGAGCTGTACCGCAAAATTGTGAAGCGGGAGTTCGATCCGCGCGAGATCATTACCCATAAGCTCCCGCTGGCGGAAGCCGGGCGCGGGTATCAGCTATTCAATGATCACGAAGACAATTGCATCAAGGTCGTCTTGAAACCATAGCCGAGAACGTATCGGAATCGCAGTGCTTCTTGCCGGGCAAGCCATGAACGGAAGCAGTGTTGCTTCGGCCAAGCCTAGTCGGCGTAGCAGTAACGTCTCCTCCACCCCTCTCCAGTTGAAAAGGAAGCCTCACCCAATTAAACTAAAGAGATTACCGTTGCGCAACGTTTTAGTTGGGGGAGGCCGAGAAGGTTCTCGGCAAGCCGCCAACAATTCAGATTTAGAACATATCGTAAAAGAACGGCTGAAGACGGGGAAGGAGCCGCTCCAGCTTCGCGACCGCGGCTTCGGAACCGTGAAGCATGCCGAGCTGATGGAGCTCGCCTGGCCTCCGGTAACCAAAAAGAAGCGTAGTCAGCGCAAGGATAGACAACCGTAGTTCATGATCTGCGATGGTATCGGGCCTTGCATTGCGGGCGATGACTTTCATGTCGCCGTCCTGCAGGGAGACGCTGATATTGTTCCATTCCGCGTGCGGATCATCGATATGGAGGATAAGTGCCTCGTCCATGCCCTGCCACTGGAACGGATAGCGGGCAAGGAACGTCTCGGCGTCGACGATGCGTCCCATCACAAGCGGCGTCGCATCTCTCGTAATGCGCGGGTTGCGCAGGGCGAAGTTCAACGGCTCGTCCGGAGCGGCCCACAGTTCCACCTGCTCGACCATCGAATCATGCTGGCAGATGAAGTTCCACAGCCCGATGCGGGCTTCTCCGTTCAGCGGAACGAATTCCTTCACCTTCATCCGCGACTCCTTCACTTCATACAGTATATAGCCTTGCGGCTTCTGGCCTTCATCATAGTAGACGGCGGCGAACATATTCCCATAGACCGCATGCAGCCATCGGTCGGTGGTGCGCTTCAGCATGCCTGCATGCCGCCGGGCAAATTGATCGTACACCTGCTCCAGATCGGCGGAATGGTTCGCTTTCGAGTAGCGGCGTATGATGCCGTTGGGTGCAGGCTGCAGCGGGACGAGATCCGATTTGGCATAGACGCTGCGGCAGTAATCAGTGATCAGTTCCCAGCCATATTTGCGGTAAAAGGACACGGAGAACGGATGCAGCATGGATACGGTCTGCCCATCCTCCTTCATAACGGCAAGCAGATGAGTCAGCAGCCCTTTGACATAACCTTGACGGCGGTATTCGGGATAGGTGGCAACGCTGCCGATGCCGCCCATGCGGAGCCGCTCGCCTTCCAGATAGATCTCGAAGGGGATGAGATGCGCCTTGGCGGCCACCTCGCCGTCCTCCACAACGCCGAAGATGCGAAGATGATTAAGCCGCTCGAATCTCGATTCCCGTTCCTGCTCCGGTACCTGATATTGAAATGCGTATTCCGACAGACGGAGCGCTTCCGGGAAATGGGCTTCGGTCAATTGAATGATGTTCATCGAATCTCCTCCTTATCATTCCATTATGATCCAGGGCGTGGAAGGAAGCAAGCGGTTCCGGCATTCCGGCATCGCAAAAAAGGAGCCTCCCGAATCGGTTCGGACAGGCTCCTCTGTTACTCTTCTATGTGCCGGGATCAGGCTTGCTTCGACATCGAATAAGGAAGCGCCGCCTCATCGTAGTTGTCAGCGCCAGGCGCATCGGTCATCTCGAAGGAGAGCGTGCCGCCGGCTTTGACCTGGTCGTGCGTTACATACAGCTGATCGACCGGAGCTCCGTTCCACTGGACGCCGGCCACGTATTTGTTGACAGCCGAGTTGTTCCCGGCCTCGATGACGAGCTGATTGCCGTCTTCGAGATGAACGGTCATCCGCTGGAACAGCGGCGTGCCGAGCACATATTCCGGCACCCCCGGGCTGAGCGGATAGAAGCCCATCGCGCCGAAGACGTACCAGCCGGACAAGCTGCCGTTGTCCTCGTCGCCGGGAAGTCCGTCCGGGCGGGCGCTGAACAGCTCATCCATCGTCTTGCGCACCCAATGCTGCGTCAAGGACGGATAGCCGAGCGCCGCATAGATGTACGGGAAGTGGAAGCTAGGCTGATTGCTGATGGCGAACTGGCCGAAATCGATCGCCGCCATCTCTGACATCTCGTGAATCTCGAAGCCGTACGAGCCGACCTTGAACTCCGGCTTCGCCGCGAACAGCGCATCGAGCTGGCGCTTGCACGCTTCGCGTCCGCCCATTAGATCGGCAAGACCGCGCAGATCGTGCTGGACCGCCCAGCTGCTCTGGTAAGCGCCGCCCTCGGTATACGGTCCGCCCCACATCGTCGGATCGAACGGCTCCAGCCAGCTGCCGTCCTGAAGCTTGCCGCGCATGAAGCCGACGGACGGATCGAACAGGTGCGCATAGTTCTTCGCGCGCTCCATGAGCTGTGCGTATTCCTCCTCGCGGCCAAGATGCTTCGCGATCTGGGCGATGCAGAAGTCGCCGTAGACGTAATCGAGCGTATTGCACACGCTCTCATGCGTATGGATATCGGCAGGCATATAGTTGTATTTCAAATATTCGCCCATGCCTTTGCGCCCGTAGCGGTTGTCGCTGGATACAGTCATCGCATGCTTGAGCAAGCCTTCGAATGCCGTCTCGACGTCGAAGCCGGTATTGCCCTTGACGACGGCATCGGCGAAGGACACGTCGATGAGCGTCCCCGGCATCATGCTCCGCTCGCCGGGAGATGCCCACTTCGGCATCCAGCCAGCTTCCTTGTAGGCATTGACCCAGCCCTGCATCATCTCGTTCACGAACGAAGGATAGAGCAGGTTATAGAGCGGGAACGAGGTGCGGTACGTATCCCAGAACCCGATGTCCGCGAAGAGCGGCCCTTCTTCGATCTTGCCGTTGTACGGGCTGTAATGAATCTGCTTCCCGTTCGCATCATATTCATGGATCGCATGCGGATACAGGCTGGTCCGGTACAAGCAGGTGTAGAACGTGTCGAGACGTTCCGTGTCTTCACTCTCGGCTTCAATGACGCGAAGCTGCTTCTCCCATGCCTCGGTCGCCAGGCTTCTGACTTCGTCGAAGGAGCGGACGCCGATCTCGCGCTCCAGGGTGATGCGCGCTTGCTCCTCGCTGATGAACGAGGTGCTGACGCGGACTTGAACGGTTCCGTGTTCGGGAACGTCGAGCCCGACATACGCGCCGATACGCTCGCCCGTCGCAGACAGGCTGCCGACCGCCTTGTATTCCTGATCCGACAAGCCGCTGGCATTGGCCAGGACCGGACAATCGAATGTCATGACGAAGTACATGCGGTAGTTGTCCGGCGTGCCTCCGGCCTTGGCCGTCGTATAGCCGCTCAGCGTTCGCTTGTCCGGATCGATCGTCATCGACGCTTCGCCAGTGAACGTCGACAGGATGAAGCGCGCGTCGTCGCGGCGGTCGAACGTCAGGCGGATGCTAGCGCAGCGTGCGGTCGGAGTCAGCTCCATTGTCGTCTCGTAGCGGAGCAGGCGAACCTTGAAGTAGTCCGGCTTCACGACCATGTCCTGACGGCGGAACGAGGAAGAGCGCTCCGGCGCCCATACTTTGAGCGGACCGGTCTGCGGCATCATTGTCATATGACCGTAGTCGCCGATCCAAGGGCTTGGCTGGTGAGTGAGCCGGATCCCTTCCAGCCGGTTATGATTCGGGCTGAAGTACCAGCCGCCTGCGGCTTCATTCGTTTGCGGGCTCCAGGCGTTCATGCCCCAAGGCATGGAGATGAGGGGCAGTGTATTCCCATTCGAATACGGGTAGACCGAATCCGTGCCTTGCAGCGGATGGACATGCTTGAGTAAGCTCATGTATATTCGCTCCTTCGGAATGAATGTTATATTAAATATGGCTATCATAATTATTTTAGAGCGAAATGTTATAAATCACCTATCATTATTTTATAACATCTCTCATTTTTAATGATAAAATGGGCTTAATGCGATCTTCGCAAACATTCGGGTGAAAAGAGGGATCGGGATGTTCCCGGATAATCTGCATGGCGACGAGGAAATTCATGGCGAATTTCCGTTCACGTTGAAGATACATCGGCTGAAAGGCACCGTGCCGGCCCATGTCCATCATTTTATTGAGTATACGTATGCGATCCAGGGGAGAGGGACGGAGCGGATCAACGGCGTCGAGAAGGAGCTGGCTCCCGGCACCTTCACTTTACTGTTTCCCCATCAGGTGCACGAAATAGACATTCCACCCGAGGAGGAGCTCGTTCTCTATGTCGGGGCGATCGGGCTGAAGGCGTTTTTTGGCGCGGGGGATTCGTTCCTGACCTTGCACCGTCTGTTGAAGGATGCGGAGAATGACGAGAACTCGACCTACAAGCTGGACGACGCCACCGCGGTTGAGATGCTCCCGCTGTTGCATCAGATGTATGACGAGATCCGGGAGGAGAAGCCGTGGAGCCGCACCATGTTCCTGGCGAAGCTGACCCAGTTGTTCGTCCTGTTCGAGCGCTACCGTCTGGAGCGGTTGGAGCGCTGCCAGGAGGGCTACTCGGGCATGCAGCGCCGGGGGATGTGGGAAGTGATCCACTATGTATATCAAAATTTCAAAGAAGACATCACCTTGGAAATGCTGGCCGAGCGCTTCAGTTACAGCGTGCCGTATATTAGCGCCGCCTTCAAGCAGGCTGTGGGCGAAAATTATTATTCCTTCCTGGAGCGGAACCGGACTGCCCATGCGTGCAATCTGCTGATCGGCACCGATATGAAGATTACCGATGTCGCCTATGAGGCCGGCTTCAAATCGTATCCGACCTTCGTGCGCGTCTTCCAGGCCCGGATGGGCATGTCTCCGACCGCCTACCGCAAGCGAGAATATATCGCGCTGACATGACGGCGGAGGGTATGCAATGTCGGCCGGTGCGAAGTGGCGTCCAGCAGCAGTGCTCCCTGATTGGAATCCCGTTCCGCTTTCCGTTTCTGAATTCGTCCGGCGACTGATCCGGATAGCCTGACAACCCGAGGAAGTTTGGAGATACGGATTTTCAACGATCGTTTCCACCGTTACGCGGTCGGATTGTTGCAGTCTCTCTGGTACCAAGCGCCACCCGTATAGACACCGCCCGCTGGCCTGATACGATTTCTTGAACGACGATAAAACCAATCTTAAGCCTTTGTGGTTACTGGATTTTCGGATCGTTCAGCAAGCCCTGCATATCATCACCTCCAACAAGAAAAGAACGAGCCATTTTAAAGGCTCGTTCAACTGATCATCCGTCATCAGAATGGTTTTTTGTATTCTTTAAGATGATATCTGATAATAAATATCCCAACTATCAAAGCCAATATAGGAATTGTCACTAACCAATAACGTCCAGTATTTAAAATTAGGATAATTCCTACTACACAAAGCAACAAGTAAATAACGTCAGATATAAGTCGTCTTCTTATATATGTAATTCCTGATGTGTTTTTCATATCGAAGACCCTCTCTTTTAACCAAGGATAATTACATTGTAAATGGCATCATCTATCATTTGATCGTAGGTACGACCATCTCCACCATTATGCACTTGTTTAAGCACCCCGTTTACTTTCGCTTCTAAAATATATTGTTCACTTCTTAATCCAAGTTTGTCTTGCGAAAAAACTTCAATCTCTGTGAAGTATTTAGTAGCATCAAGGACTCCATACCAGGCCGTATCAATTGCTGCTCCAGTAATTGTAATAGCAAACGCTTTTAATATAGCGGTTAGTCCACCCTTTGTCCAAATAATATCGATGGCCGACAAAATTGTGGCTACGGCAGTTCCGGCAGAGAATTGTACATCAATGTGCGTCGTATCGGATACGGTAGTCTTTTTATATAATGAACCATACTGTTTCCAAGTAGAGTTATACTTTTTTTTCACAAAATTATAACCTGGTGAAGGTGAATCCGTAGCAGTCATCTCTACTGGACGTTTTAACTCTGTAACTAATTCATCGATATTCTGTATAATTTCTTCTCCAGTTTCGATATTTTTAGTTACAATCACGCCAGTTTTTGTAGTATATCTAGCCTCCGCTACCAACTTACCGTCAATGTAATGCTTCACATTTCTTACACCGTCCGACTCGTTGAGAGCAAGATGAGCAGTCTCATTTGTTGATTCATCCTTATAGACTCCCTGAATATTCTTTTCACCACGGTTCTCTGTATAAGAATAAGAGAGTTCTTCTAATGACTCGACATCTTGAGAAGAGGCATAAGATCTACCTGAAAATCCAGAAAACACAAATGTCACAAATACAACTAAAGTTAATAACATAGAAATTCTTTTCATGTAAGACCTCAGAAAATATAATTTTATAGTTTACACCTGCCCCCCCTTTCCTTAACTTGGGAATAATTTTAACATTAAAATGATTCTTTGTAAACACCTGGGTTTTATTGTTGCAAAGAAAGATAAATTTTTAAAACTCATCCTTCAGCAACTCAATATCTATTTCGATGAGCTTTTTCAATTCATCCACGGTCTTGATTTCGATCCGGCCGTCTTGAAAGTCCTTGACCCAGCGAGCGATTCCGGCTTTTACGATCTTCCGGTATTGCTCCAGCCTTGAATTCTTGCTTTAAAATGCGTACCGTAACGTTCCTTTGCGTAAGTGGTTAACGCTTACGAACCATTCGTAACATTACATTCATTACCTTATTCACCACAACCATACCCTTAATTTATTGCTGTAATGTTAACTTGCGTTGAACAGCTATTCAAGCCACTTTTAACCGGTTTCTGCGTCTGAATTTTGTCTATATAACTTTTGAAGTTGCTTCTTCATCATTTCATTAAAATCGTGATTCTCCCAAAGCGTTAACACTTCTTCTATACCCAATCGTTCTGCTAAATTAACGACAACCCTGTAACCAAGATAATATCCTAATCGCATATATATAAAGTGATTGCCGCCGTACCGTATCCATTTTTTACCTTCTTCAAATGCAAAATATTCATCTAAATCCGCTTGAATGATTTTTGTAGATAAATAAGTTGCAATTCCTTCTTGCAAAAGCCAAGTATGTGGATTGATCCAATCGACTTTATCCCATGAAATTTGATTTATATCGTTATATAAATGATGTGCGGCATGACCGAATTCATGAGCAATGATAATCTGGATGTATTTTTCGTTATAAGGTAACTTTTCCAAACAGAACGCAACTTCGGGATTATACTGGCGATATGTGTACGCATTACTGCCATATAACCCTACAAGTAAATGCACATCTTTTGTGAATGTAATAGGAAACATAGATTCGTAAGCATTTGTTATTTTGGGGATGATGAATAAATCTCGCATCGGTAAAAGATCTTGTAATTTTGCAGGATGTAAATCGATTGCCTTTTGCTTCTTTTCTTCAACATGTAAACAGTGATATTTAAAATATTCCTCATAATCGTTTTCATATTTGCTGTAGTAATCATTTAAGTACTCTACAGATGCTTCATAGTTTTTTACAAATGGCTCTACCAAATCGATTATTTTCAATATTATTTTTCTCCCTTTAGTACAGTTCCTGTCCTTTTCTTAACTAAAGAAATTTTTTCATTATAGATTATTCTGCAAATATTCCCAAAGGACTTTTCAAGCTGTCATTTTTCTCAAATCGATTCAACTTTTCATTTCATTGATAATCGCAAAAATCAAATATCATCAGTGTAGTGAAACATAGCCTTGCCGTGTGCAGTTGTGGATAACACTTTTAATCACACCGATCTTCCTCTTCAGCCGTATCCAGGAAGCTGGATGAAGCTTCCACATTAACGAATAAGGTTCTTTCTTTTTCCGGCATTTGGGCTAACAACGAATCGTATAGTTTGGGTAAGTATTTATTGTATCCGTTGTTCCAATATTAACCAATGGGCTAATGACTTGTCTGCTTCTGGACGTAAGTCCAGTGAGAATGGAAACGAGTTATTGAAGGAAGAGTATGTCGTAATTTCAGGCGGGATTGGCTTTTTTCTCGACTGTGACATCAAAATATTGCCCAGCTGTTGCTGCGGACTAGAGGATTGGGGTGAAGTGTACGAATCGGTAAGAAGTCGAACCAGCCCTTGGCTTGGACATGATCCGAGTCCGAGAAGCACGTATCATGACCAGACTGCCAGGGTCTGGGCCGATGCTCCCGCACCGATGCCGGAAGGAACGGAGCAAGGTGCGTTTATTATCGATTACAAGTACGAAGAATTGCTGTAATCTGGAACAGACGAAGCAGGATTTGAGCGATTTTGTGCATGGATTTGTATCATTGGGTGAGCAGACGCAATCGCGACGTGGCCAATGAACTGACACGCAGGATGGTTGACTGGTTCCTTGAATCGTTATGAAGGGGACGGTTCATTTTGAACTGAATTGTTGCTGCTTGAGCACCCAAAAAACGCTTGGACAACAATCCAAGCGTTTTCGAGTTATATCTTTATTTTTAACTTCCAGATTGTCTATTATAATTCCGCAAAATCATGCCATTGGTATTCATAATTCCGAACTTGCCATAATAAGGAACTAAGTCATCGTCACAGCATAAATCAATCATATAGATGTCATCCAGTTCTGTTAGCATCCGAGTTACTAATTCCTTGCCTATGCCTTTATTTTTGTATGCTGGTAACACTTCAAACAACGGAATGTAGGCAGATAGAATTCCGTCACTTATCGCTGTAATAAATCCAACCACTTGATTCGCAGTATCATCAACCGCAAGAATCACTTTACTGCTTTGCTTAAGTAGTCTTAAGTGAGTGTCTGGAGCCGGCGGATTCGGCCAATCCACAAAAAAGCCCTGTAACATATCCGAAGTAATCCCATCGAGTGAATTCTTATATATCATAGATATCATCTCCTAATTCATATGAATTGATTAGATAGATGATGTATATCAAAAGTAAAGTAACAAAATATGACCTCCAAGCATGCTACTATTCTACTTACATTTCAAAATTCCTTCTCTTTGTGATGAATACATATTCATGCTTTATGATCTTCATAGAGTCCGGTCACCACGAACCCTGCATCGATTTGCGCCTGGATCTGATCCTCCGCCCGATGCGAGACATACAACTCTCAAGCCGGTTAAGGCAGGGAACCAGGTGCGGGGGACAGGGCGTGTCGGCGTAAGCAAGATATCCCATTCTCCCTGTCTAGCTTTTTCGATCGTTGCGGATGAGACGGGCAGCGTCCACTCGTTGAAGGACTCGACATTGTGAGTCCAGGCCGAGCGATTATGTTCCAAAATATCCATGAAAACCTACACTTCCTTCCTGAATGAAACACCGCCGTTCCACGCATTGTTCATTTCATGCTTGTGTATTAGTATAGGGGGAAAGTGGAAAACGGACAATGAAATGACGGTGTTTTGGAGTCAACCCTATGATGAGGCATATACAATCGATAAGGTGGGGAAACGATGGAGAAGCAGAAGTTGATTCAAATTTTCGACAGGCAGGCGAACCAGTACGATAAGAAAAGAGAAGGCTCAAAAGTAAAGCAATGGCGGCAGCAGCTTCTAAGTGATGCGAAGGGCGAAGTGCTTGAGCTGGCCGTAGGGGCAGGCGCGAATTTCCCACTTTATCCTCCCGGCGTACAGGTTACGGCAGCCGACTTCAGCCCGGCTATGCTGGAGAAGGCGCAGCGGGCCGCCAAGGAGCATCGCCTTGATGCCCGATTTATTTGTGCGGATATTGAAGAGTTGGACTTCGCCGCGCATTCATTCGATACGGTCGTGTCCACGTTATCAATGTGCAGTTATGACCAGCCGCGCATGGTGCTGGAGAAAATGAAGCGGTGGTGCAGACCCGATGGCTCGATTCTTCTCATGGAGCATGGCATCAGTTCCAATCGTGTATTATCCGCCGCTCAGAAGGTATTGGATCCGTTACTGTACCGGGCATATGGATGTCATCATACCAGAGATATTCAGGAGCTGATACATGAAGCGGGTCTCGAGATCGTCAGGGCGGAAAGCTATTGGCTTGATATGGTCCAACTGGTCTGGGCACGGCCCGGAGCTCTGGGGGAGACAGGAGGATGATCGATTCTTCAAAGCGGGTTTGCGATGCATGTATATGATGGGGAGCGATTGGTTGGCACGGGGAGAGTCGTAACAGATGGATTTATTAATGCCTATCTGTGCGGAGTCGGGGTTCATCCCGATTATCAGCAGCAGGGGATAGGCAGCGAACTCATCCGCCGCCTGGGCAGAACTTGCAGGGAAGCCGGCCTGCATGTTCAATTATTTTGTTCAGCGGAAAAGATTTCGTATTATGAGAGATTTGGCTTCGACACATTTGCGATCGGAATGATGATGCGGGAAGAGTAGGGAATGAATAGACGTCTATCCCGAGCCAGATGGCATGATCTTTTACGAATCCGAGCTAATACATACAGATATCGTAGCAATAACTCTTTGATTACTGTCAGATCGGGGAAGCCATCATCATGGAGGAAGGCTGACAGTTCTTGATTTCGCAGCATGGCATTCCGTCTTTATTCGATATGAATGCAAAGAGCGGTTGGTTTGACTGACTTTTCAAAGACATGGATATGCCCGTATGATCCTGTTTGAACTGGAACGGCAAGCGGTGAAGCAAGGAATGAGGCGCCTCGTTGTGGCGACAGGAAGGCTATGAGCCGCCGGGATGGAGATCGAATGAAAGGAGAGCAAGAGGGGAGAGCATGTTATGAACTGGGCAGAAGCAAGCCGGCCTGCGCCGAGATCACTTTGCTGGATATGTATGAGCTGATGGATGGCGGCAGTTGGCTGGAAAAGGACGATGAAGGGCGGGCGGAAGCGGAGGAATATCGGCGTTGGCAAGAGCTTGCCTTACGGTTGAAGGACAGGCTGGCTTCCCGGCGCCATCATCATGGGGAGCAGGGAGGTTCGTCATGAAGAATTCGAACAAGCCAGGCGATGGACAGGAACGTCCTGCAGACGGGAGATTCGGCATTGGATGAAGAGGAGGCCCGGATGCCAAGCGGATTGGTATCCGGCCCCCTTGAATGAAGCTTGAACCGCTGTTAAATGAACTTATATTTTCGCAGGATATGATTCATCTCCGGCACGATATGCCATTCGGCTTCGCCCTTGACGGCTTCTGCGAACATTTTTGCGTGCTCCGGCGGCGTTTGAATATCGTTCGAGCCCGTGATGGCCAAAAGGGGACAGGACACTTTCTTCACGTACTCCGCGAGGTTCAGAGCGGCATGTTCTTGAAACCATTTGTCGCAAAATTTGGTGCCTTTAAATTGTAAAGTTGGCGTAGCGGAGGAAATCGCCATTTCCATAAAAGCGGCACGTTGCTTTCTGGTTTTCCCCGGCACATTGAACAAACGGAACAGCAAGCCTTTGATCCCTTTCGCGCTCTCCATTTCTTGCAGCACCTGTGCTGATTGACGCGGCATGGTGTCATGCACCAAATTCTCGAAGGCGCCGGCGATCAGCATCAGCCCCTGCACCGGCTGGTTCGCCTGCACGACGGGGGCGATTATTGCTCCTTCGCTGTGTCCCAATATGACAATTCGATTCGGATCGACTTCTGGCCGGGACTGCAGGAAGCGGACGCAAGCCGTACTGTCCTCCACCAGATCCCAGAATCCGGTTTCATAAAACTTCCCTCCGCTCGCATGTGTGCCGCGCTTGTCGTAGCGCAGCGTAACCAACCCCATTTTTCCCAATGCATCCGCCAGGTCTTTTTAAATATTCATGTTGAGGCCGCCACCGTTGCCGTCCGATCGCTCTCCCCCGTCCCGGAAATCAGTAAAATCGCGGGGACAGGTTGTACCGCCGCATGCTGCACCAACAATGTTCCGGCCAAAGGATAAGCGCTGTCAATCGTTACTTCGATGTCACTACAATGTGCGTTCAATCCATCTATTCTCCCTCGCTTTTATTTTCCGCTTCCGGAATGACGACGAGTGAAAGTGTTCGGCGCCGTCTCCCCGGCGCGGGGCCGTGCTGCATTGCTTTGTACAGTGCTTCCTGAAAAGGAACCATCACTTCTTCAAATTCATCGTCACTCAAATAGAGGGAGCTTTGGCGGTAACCGACGCCGTCTTGAGCCATATTAATATCGGGTTGTTCTAAATATTGAGAAAAATCATGGAGCAGACTGGAAACGAACGTAGTGAAATATCGCATATGGTCATCTTTTGTTATATTTTCTAGGTCGGCTTCCGTTAAGTTCACTCCTTCCTGAGACAATGCGTATACTTTCTCGACTACGCCGCGAACTTGATATTGCTCGACGACAATCAGCACCTCTGCTTCGGCTAATTTATGGAGATGACGATAGAGCGTAGCCTGCGGAACTTCGGGCAGCAGCTCGTGCAATTGCAAAGCGGTGGCCCGTTGTTGACGCATGACATTCAGAATGATCTTTATCCTTACCGGATGCAGGAGCAAATCGGCTTTATTCTTTTTCAAATGGATTCCCGCCTATTATTTATTGTTATCAAAAATGATTATATTCTCAAATATGATAATATAATTCGGTTCAAGGGATGTCAAGCAGACGTTGTCATCCTAGTGATAATGAGGAGGCAAGCAAATGGCGGCCAGCGGTGGATGAGATGAGCGGCATGCTTAACAGAGGCTGGAAAAACAGTTGAAACTCCATTATGATCGAACGGTAAGCGAGTTCGGGGGTCGTTACACATGAGCAATTAGGACGAAAATGGTAGAGACAGGAGGGGCAATTGCTTGGGCTTTCAGCTTGATGATCAGATGATTCGACTGCTGTGCGGCCGGTTCTCCTATGAGGACGGGGAAGTTTGGTTCCAATCGCACAAAGTGAGGATAGCAAGGGAGACAGGATCAGGTACGCAGCGTTACGAGGCATCGATCGAGGAGGGTGATCGCATCCTTCAGGTTACCGTTAAGTTCTCGCATGGGGAAGAGGTGAAGGCTTCATGTACTTGTCCGGCATTTCATCCCGAGGACCAATACTGCAAGCATATTGCCGCAGCGCTGATGGCTATTCACGCTATGCAGCTTGGGGATGAAGCCCCGGAGCAGGGAAGGGACGGCAGGCTGCAGACCGTCGAAGAGGCAGGGGAGCGGATATTGAAGCTGTTCGACGAGAAGCCGCTTCGTCCAACCGAAGCCCGTCCTCTCTTCGATCCCAGGGAAGTGCTTGACGTGGAATTCCTATGCAAGCCCGTGATCTGCAGGGATGAGAAGTATAGGTTCGGGATAGAGCTGAGAATCGGCCCGCGCCGGTTATACAAGGTTCAATATGTAGAGGAATTGCTCCGGCGCATCCAGCATCGCGAAGCGTGCAAGGTGTCCAGATATTTTACGTACGACCCGGAGCTTCACAGCTTCCGTTCTGAAACTAACGCGATCCTCCAGCTTCTGATACGCATGCTCGACAGTGATATGAGGTATTTAGAGGCGGGATATGATTCCGAACGGCTGCTGCTCATTCCTTCTTCCATGTGGGAAGAGCTTCTTCCCCTGCTCACGGCGGCTCCGGCAGTTAAGGTGATGCAGGGCGGCAGCCGCTTCGATGGGATCGTCATCGCGGACGGGCCGCTCCCGCTTGTCTTCGGCTTCGATCAGTCGCAGATAAAGGATCAAGGGTACGAGCTGGACATAGCAGGTCTGGAACGGGTTATCCCGATGACGGCCTATGGATGGGCGCTCTCCGAAGGGAAGCTGTGGAGCCTTTCGCAGGAGCTGCTCGAGCGTCTTGCCGATCTGCAGCGGATCGTCGACGCATCTCATAGCACCCGGATTGCGATTAAGCCGGAGCAAGCGGAGCCATTTATGGAGAAGGTCATCCCGGGCCTGATGAAGCTGGGCCAAGTCCGGATTAGCCAATCCGTCTCCGATCAAATGGTGCGGACGCCGCTTGTCGCCAAGCTGTATCTCGATCGGGTCAAGGATCGCCTCCTTGCCGGATTGGAGTTCCATTACGGCACGATGGTCATCAATCCGCTGGAGAGCAGAGGACAGGGGAGCGGCGAGGGCCGGATTCTGCTCCGGGACGGCGAGAAGGAGCGGCGGATTCTAGGGCTGCTGGAGCGCAATTCCTTCGTGAAGACGGAGGGGGGGTTCTTTCTGGCCAATGAAGAGCAAGAGTTCGACTTCCTCTATCATGTGCTGCCTGAACTGGAGAAGCTTGTCCACGTCTTCGCGACCACGGCGGTAAAGTTGAGGCTGCATCCCCTGTCTGTTCGTCCGGCTGTAAAGGTCGACGTTGATGAGCGCAACGATTGGCTGGAGTTCCAGTTCGAGATGGACGGGATTCCGGAATCAGAGATCCGCCGGATTATCCAGTCTCTCGAAGAAAAACGAAGATACCACCGGCTACCCAACGGCGCGCTGCTGCCGCTCGATCGCGCCGAGCTTCAAGAAATCATCGCCTTCCTCAATGATATGGGGATGCGGCAGGAGCATATCCAAGGGACGAGGCTGCGGCTGCCGGTTGCGCGCGGACTTCAATGGATGGATACGGTGCACACAGGAAGTGCGATCCGTCTCGGCAAGGGGTTCCGCAAGCTGCTGGAGCATATGCGCAATCCCGATCACCTGGAATTCCTCATACCCGCTTCGATTGCTCCGATTTTACGCGAGTACCAGCAGTATGGGTTCCAATGGCTGAAGACACTCGCCCATTATCGCCTCGGCGGGATATTGGCGGATGAGATGGGATTGGGCAAGACGATCCAGAGCATTGCTTTCGTGCTCTCTGTACTGCCGGACATCCGGGAAGCCGGCATGCCGGCCCTGATTGTGTCTCCGGCTTCTCTCATGTACAACTGGCGCAATGAGCTCAACCGATTCGCCCCCGAGCTTCGCGTCGTGATTGCGGACGGTAGCAAGGAAGAGCGAAGCCGCATCGTGCGCGATGCATCCCGCACCGATGTCATCATTACCTCGTATCCTCTGTTGCGCCAGGATATCGGGCAGATTGCGAGCACGAGGTTCCATACGCTGATATTGGACGAGGCCCAGGCGTTCAAAAACTATGCGACACTGACGGCCCAAGCCGTAAAGGCTATTCAGGCCCGGCATCGCTTCGCTCTGACGGGAACTCCTGTGGAGAACCGGTTGGAGGAGTTGTGGTCGATCTGCGACGTTATTTGTCCTGGACTGTTCCCGGGGAGACGGGAATTCAATGAGCTCTCGCGGGATGCCGTGGCGCGGCGGGTGCGCCCCTTCCTGCTGCGCCGAATGAAGACCGACGTGCTGAAGGAGCTGCCGGAGAAGATCGAATCGCAGCAAGCGTCGCAGCTGCTGCCGGAGCAGAAGAAGCTTTACGTAGCGTACCTCGCAGAGCTGCGGCAGGAGACAGTGAAGCATTTGCGCACAGGCGGCTTCCGGAAGAACCGGATCAAAATATTGGCGGGCTTGACCCGGCTGCGCCAGCTCTGCTGCCATCCCGCCTTGTTCGTCGAAGGCTATGCCGGCAGCTCGGCGAAGTTCGAACAATTGCTGGATATGATCGCGGAGTATCGAAGCGCTGGCAGGCGCATGCTTGTCTTTTCCCAATTCACGGAGATGCTCGGTCTGATTGCGCGGGAGCTGGGCAAGCATGGCGTGCCGTATTTCTACCTGGACGGGCAGACGCCTGCCCGCGAACGAGTCGAGCTGTGCGGCCGATTCAACGAGGGGGAGCGGGATCTATTCCTTCTCTCGCTGAAGGCGGGAGGAACGGGATTGAACCTGACCGGAGCGGACACGATCATTCTGTACGATCTGTGGTGGAATCCGGCGGTGGAGCAGCAAGCGGCTGATCGGGCCCATCGGATCGGGCAGAAGAATGTCGTTCAAGTTATCCGCCTCGTGACGCAAGGCACGATTGAAGAGAAGATGTATGAGCTTCAGCAGAAAAAAATGAACTTGATTCAAGAAGTGCTTGAACCGAATCAGGAAGCATTATCCGCCATCACGGAAGAGGAAATCCGGGAGCTGCTTATGCTCTGAACCAGCGCTCGGACCGCGAGGGGGCCGCGGGCGCACCAGCCCGTAGCGCGAATATTGCAATCCGCTTCCGCCGCAGGAGGCGCTAGCCCTCTCCGAGAAGAGTAAGGATATATGGCGTCCTGACAAAATGGAAAACAAATGATAAGCTGGAACAAATGGATCAAGGAAGGTGGACTATGCTTAATGAAGGCTATTTCGTTGGCTGGGGCACGTTGGCTCTGATCAACGCCGGCTTGGCCCAGGGGAAGAACCGGAGCGGATTGAACTGGTTCTTGCTGTCTTTGCTGCTTGGCCCGATCGCTACCTTATGTATCGTGCTGTCGGATAAAAAGTAAGCATGATTCATCCGTTTAGCTTACGTTTGCTATTGAATTCCAGATGGATCCTGCGATAATAGAGGCAATATAATGAGAGGGTGAGCGAAAGCCGATGATCTGCTAATACTATCCGCCGCAGAATGAAGAATGCGAAGTGCTATGGATAGGATCGGTCTGGGCTTTTGCCGCCATACGGGACAAGAACGACTCTGCTTATGAAGCAGAGCTTGTCTTTGTGCACGCATGCCAACCTCCTATCCGTTGATCGGATCAGGAGGTTTTTTGATGTGAGCCTCCTCTTTCCGGCGCATGACAAATTGAAGCGCTAAAAGGATGATGCGAAGATGGAAGGACCGAATCCGCAAGACAAATATCCGATCCCCGGAAATAAAAACGTGCAGTTCATCCGCAACGTCATTACGATGCCCAACATCGTCGCAGGGGAATATTCGTATTATGATGCCATGAATGGAGAATCGTTCGAGGAGCAAGTGCTGTACCATTATGAAGCGGTCGGGACAAGCTGATTATCGGGAAATTTTGCTCCATCGCCGCGGAGGCGCGATTATTATGGGCGGGGGCAATCATCGCATGGACGGCTCCACCTACCCGTTCAATATCTTCGGCCATGGCTGGGAGATCCATGCGCCGGCATTGGAGCAACTGCCGCTCAAAGGCGACACGGTCATCGGCAAGAATGTCTGGATTGGGCGGCGTGCGACCATTATGCCCGGCGTCACGATAGGGGACGGCGCCATCATCGGCGCGAAGCGGTAGTCGTCCGGGATGTGGAGCCATATACGATAGTCGGTGGCAATCCTGCCCGGGAGATACGGAGGCGCTTCTCCCCCGAGACGATCGCGAAGCTGCTTGAGATTCGATGGTGGGATTGCGGCATCGAGCTTATTAATCGCTATATCGGGGCGATTGTGAGCGGAGATATGGCTCTTGCCGGGTACAAGCTGCGGCAGACGGGGGGAAGGAGCAGAGAAAATGAGCAATATGCACCGGATTCAATGGTTCGATCAGCAGATCAGAGCAGGCTCTACCCGAACAGCAGCAAGCTGGCGGAGCAGGTCGAGATCTCGAAGCGGCAGGCGCAGCGGGATATCGGGTATCTGGAAGTCTCTCTTCGCGCTCCGCCGTTGTATGTTGCCAAGCATCGCGGTTATGTCTATGAGGATAAGGCCTATATGCTGCCGCTGCTGTACATTACGGAAGAAGAACAGGACGTGTTGAGATTCCTGGCTCATCGGTACCCTCAATATAACTATGAGAACGCGGCTGTAGTGCAGCGCATTGCCCATGTTGCTGCGGTCTTATAGCTTTCATTCTACACCGGCAAGCCCCCATCTGTTCTCCGTTCCGAGGAATAGATGGGGGCTGATTTGCGTATCTATGTGCAGCAGGGATCAAAAAAACTTCCCGTCCATGACGAGAAGCTGCATTTGCAATCCACACGAAAATGAAGGAAAATAGAGAATGCCAGAAATTGAAAAACCATCACTTCATCAATTATGTATTGAAACTATCACGAAAATATGATAAACTATCCGTTGCCAATTGTTTATGTGCACATTTAATTTCGATCTTAGCACATTCGGCATATTGTGTCAAGAATAATATATACATTCCAGCTAGCGGGTTACAGGGGGGATTGGATGCTTACGAACGATCAACAGGACTACGACCTGATGCTGCCACCCGGGATCAAACTCGATGACCCTGTGCGCATGTACTTAAAAGAGATTGGGCGCGTACCGCTGCTGTCCGCAGAGGAAGAGATCGAATTGGCCAAGCGGGTCGTCCAGGGGGATGCCGAAGCGAAGCAAAGACTCGCGGAGGCGAATCTCCGTCTGGTCGTCAGTATTGCAAGACGGTATATCGGGCGCGGCATGATGCTGCTCGATCTGATTCAGGAGGGCAATATGGGCCTGATGCGGGCCGTCGACAAGTTCGACTACACGAAGGGCTACAAGTTCAGCACGTATGCGACGTGGTGGATTCGTCAGGCGATTACACGGTCGATTGCGGATCAGGCTCGCACGATCCGGGTTCCGGTTCATATGGTCGAGACGATTAACAAGCTCAACCGGATCTCGAAGGAGCTGCTGCAGGAACTCGGCCGGGAGCCGTCGCCGGAAGAGATCGCGGTCAAGATGGAGATTACGCCGGAAAAGGTGCGGGAGATTATGAAGATCGGCCAGGAGCCGGTCTCGATAGAAACTCCTGTCGGCGACGAGAACGACTCCAGCCTGGGAGATTTCATCGAGGATCAGGAGGCGCTGGCTCCGGCAGATGCCGCGGCTTACGAGCTGCTGAAGGTCCAACTGGAGGATGTGCTCGACACGCTGACCGAGCGGGAGCAGAACGTGCTGCGTCTCCGCTTCGGACTGGATGACGGCCGCACCCGGACGCTTGAAGAGGTAGGCCACGAATTCGGGGTGACCCGCGAGCGCATCCGGCAGATCGAGGCGAAGGCACTCCGCAAATTAAGACATCCGAGCCGCAGCAAACGGTTGAAGGATTTTCTCGAATAAGCGGGGCTGTTGCTGCCATGATGCAATTATAAGATATAATATGCTGCCGAGGGGCACGCGTTCGCTGCGCGTGCCCCTTTTGCGTCTGTGAGGCGACACGAAATTTTCAGTTGAAGTGCGTATGATTCAAGTTATAATGAAGAACGGGGCATGACTGCCGCAAGGGTCAAGCCTACGACTGATTTGAATGAGGATCTTCAGGGCCAGGTGCAATTCCTGACCGGCGGTAAGGTGCTGTTCTCCAGCCCGAGCCCGCGACTCGCCGCTGTCTTAAGCGGCGACTGATTTGGTGCAAAGCCAAAGCCGACGGTATAGTCCGGATGGAAGAAGATCGCTTATCCCGATTCACGTGGTGTATGTTGTATGTCATCTTAACCACATATGATCATTGGCGAAGTAAGTCTTCTTAGGCCTAGATCCTGTTCAACGACCGTGGAGGTTATTGAATATGGACGAAGCATTGCAGCCGGGACATGGTGCTGCCCGAGCATCTAGAGGGATCTGGTACGTCGTGCTGGGTGCCGCTCTATGGGGGATCGGACCGGTCTTCCGCACCTTTGTGTTGGATTATTTGACATCCACACAGATCGTTTTAGTTGAACATCTTATTTTGCTGCTGTTCGCGGCGCCGGTATTGTGGGTGAACCGCCATGAGCTGAAGAGCATCACCTGGCGGCATCTTGTGGCGCTGCTCTTCCTGTCCTGGGGCGGATCCGTCACCGCTACCATTATGTTCACGGACGCATTTGTGATGGGCAATCCGAACGCGGTGCTTCTGCTGCAGAAGCTGCAGCCGCTGTTCGCCATCCTGCTGGCGCGCATTCTTCTCCGGGAGATGCTGCCGCGAGGCTTCGGGCTGCTGCTGGTGTTGGCGGTAGCCGGCACCTATCTGCTCACGTTCGGCTGGACTTTGCCGATCGGGCATGTGCGCGAGGTCATCGGCGTAAGCAGCCTGCTCGCGCTCGGCGCCGCCTTCCTGTGGGGCGGTTCGACCGTCATGGGGCGGTTGCTGCTGAACGATATGAAGTATGAGACCGTTACGGCGCTCCGGTTCGCGCTTGGCCTGCCATTATTGTTCGTCATCACCTGGAGCGAACATCCGAGCTGGGACATCCCCTCGGGCGAGTGGGGGAAGCTGACCTTCTACATTTTGCTGCAAGTGTTGCTGCCGGGTCTGCTGAGCCTGCTGCTGTATTACCGCGGCCTGGCCGTCACGAAGGCTTCTTATGCGACGCTCGCGGAGCTGTCCTTCCCGTTGGTCGGAATGCTGGTGAACTGGATTGTCTTTCATGAGGTCGTGACCGTGGCGCAAGTGGTTGGATTCGCTTTGATCTGGATTGCGCTGTTCTGCGTGGCCCGTCAGCAGGAATAATACCATCATAGATTGCCGCGAATAGGGGCTGTCTCATAATGTAGTTGTTAGCTACAGTGAGACAGCCCCGCCTTGCTTCTGACAGCCCGACTTGCCGAGAATCCCATCAGATAACGGCTAAAATAACGTAAATTCCTGCACAATGGCAGGATTCGCTGCTCAACCATCGTCCCCCGCTCATCCCGTCTCCCATTCTCTGTTGTTCCGTCTTGCCCTGCGTAATGACTCGATGCCCATAGGACAGTTCCTTTTATTGCTGGAAGGGCTGCAGCGCCTCCTTCAAGTGCTGGATGAAGCGAAGCCGTACAGTGCTTCTGGTGTGCTCCTGGCCTGCGACGACTCTCTTCCTACATTACCGGACCCAGTCTGTTGGCGGATGGTGGCTTAACGGCGCAATAATCGGATCGCGACAGGCCAGGCCGGCCGCTTCGCTGAACGTTGCGCTCCTTGAACGAAATATGAAGCTTGCCAATATACAATATCGCAAAGCAAGCGGTTGCTCAGCCGGGCGGTTGCCCTGGAGCGGCCGCTTGGTTTGCATTTGGCGGCATGTCGGCAATTGTAATCATTTGTCGGTTGTTCAATATGCCGATTCCATTTAATATCAGTACAGGACAGCCATTAGTTGGCATAATCTGCTGAATTATCTCGTTGTAAGGAGCAATGGGCATCATGGCTTTTTGTGCAAAAACATCTATGAGACAGTTAAGGCAAGAGAGAAGACGACAGGGCCAGTGCGCACAGTGCGGGAATGCATCTTCCCAATACCTATGTCAGCGCTGCAAAGCGATGCGGCGCAAGCCTGAACCGAAGGGGTTCCGGGAGTACCCGATTCAGCGCAAGCTCAAGAGCAGCTTGACGGACAAGCGCCTCTACGAGGATATGATCCGGCTGAAGCTGCGGACGGCCGATATCGCGCAGTATTGCGGCGTTACTCAGCGTACGGCCGAGAAGTGGGTATTCGAGGGCAGTGTGCCGAACCCGGAACGCGTAGTCAAATTATGCGAGCTGATGGGACGGGAAGTCGGCTATTATTATCCACTGTATAAATGGACGAACAAATAGCATGTATCTGCACGCGAGAAGGGCGGAGCCGCATGAATGCAGCCCCGCCCGATGCATGATCGGCAGCGGGCGAGGGATGCCCCTGTGCCCCCTGCAGCTATTCGCTGAGGAACTGAAGCGAATCGAGCGCCTGCATGACGAGCCCGTCCAGCTCGCCCAGATGACGCTCGTCGATAGGATGATTGAACGTCAGCACGATGCGGTGCGTTCCTGCGTCCGCGGCGGGAGAAGCTGTCCCGGTCCGAGGCAGGACGGGAACCGTTCGTTCCTGCCGCATGAGGAACGAGTCACCCCAGATGGCGGCCAACCGTTCACCCATCTCGTCCGCCCGCGCCGTATAATCGCCCGCCAGCTCGAAGGACAGCTCCAGCCGGGCGCCGGGCTCCTCCCCGACAAGCCGCAGACCCCGCAGCTCGGCTGCGAAATCGGCCAATCCGCTCGCAAGCGTCAATGCGGCTATACAGGCCTTTCCAGGCCGCTGCACCCGCATGCGGAATGTCCGCCCGAACCCGGCTAGATCGATCAGATCCTCCCGCCCGATGACGAGCCATTCTCCTTCCTGATCCAGATCATAGATTTTACCTTCCATCACGACCTTCAGATTGTCAAAAATCGTAGGATCAAACATGGCTAAGCCTCCTCGCAACATGCGAATGATGTGTACGATCATAATACAAATTTGCGCCTGCTGCAAAAAAGCGGGAGGCTGTCCGTTCGTAATCGATTCGTACAGCTCCTTCATCGGGCGCATCAGATTCTGCTTCATCATCGTCCCGGCCGCCTCAGCGGCCCGGGCTTCGAGCGCGCTGACCAAGGGCCGTATGCTCCTGGACGGATGCATCGTTAGCCGGAGCCCCGAGGCAGAAGGGCTCTCTGAACCACAAGAGCAGCCCTTCATCGGGCTGCTCTTCGTCTGTCCGGACGGATGTCCGGGGAGCTATGTTATTTGCGCAGCAGAATGTCGCGGATTCGATGATCGGCGGCCTTGCTTAATATGAGCTTGGCGCGGAAGCGGGTAGGCAATATATTTTCGACCAGATTGACCCGGTTGATGTCCCGCCAGATGTTCTTCGCCCTCCGAACCGCCTCTTCCTCGGTCAAGCTGGCATAGCGGTGGAAGTAGGAATCCGGATTGCGGAAGGCGGTGTCCCGCAGCAGACGAAAGCGCTCGATATACCATGTCTCCAGGTCATGCTCCTGCGCGTCGACATAGATGGAGAAATCGAAGAAGTCGCTGACGAACACGCTCGCTTCCTTGCTGACCTGCAGCACGTTGATTCCTTCGACAATCAGAATATCCGGCTGGCATACGGCAATGCGCTCCTCGGGGACAATGTCATAGGACAGATGCGAATAGACCGGCGCATGCACTTCGGTCTTGCCTGATTTAATATCCATCAGGAAGCGAAGGAGCCGCTTCGCATCGTAGCTCTCGGGAAATCCTTTCTTATTCATGATGCCCCGTTCCTCAAGCGTCCGGTTCGGGTACAGGAAGCCGTCCGTCGTCACGATGTCGACGCGGGGGTGTTCTTTATACTGGGACAGCAGCGCTTGGAGAAGCCTCGCGGTCGTGCTCTTCCCCGCTGCGACGCTGCCGGCAATCCCGATAATATAAGGTACGTTATCGGTGGCGGTGCCCAGGAAGGAAGATGACGACGCCTTCAAATGCTGCGCAGCGGTCACATAAATATGAAGGAGCTTCGTCAGTGGAAGATAGACCTCCTCCAATTCGTCCAGGGCGATACGCTCATTCAATCCCTTCAATTGATTGAACTGCTCGGGGGTAACCGACAGATGGGATTGGCCGTTCAAGCGGGCCCATTCTGACCGCTTCATTGTGATATAGGGACTAGGGTTATACATCGTTCTACCTCTCGCTCCGAGTAATGACTGCAACTGGAATTTAGATAAGATAATAGACTCACATATCATGTTCCAAAATGGGCGATCTTGTCAAGTAAGTTCGCCTTTCCGGCTGCCGGGAAGAGTCTGACGGAGGGGCGAAACCGATTGATTTCTTGCTTCGTATATGCTACATTCGGTTCATTCTTGGTTCGGAGCGAATCGCAAGCCAAATGCCCCGGCACGGGCCGCGGCATGGAAGGAAGGAGCATTGAACTTGTATAGAATCATGATCGTGGAAGACGATCCGAAAATCGCGCAATTATTGCAATCTCATATTGAAAAATACGGTGACAAAGGCATTATCGTCGACGAGTTCGATCGAGTGCTCGATACATTCCGGGACATTCAGCCGCATGTCGTCCTGCTGGACGTCAATCTGCCCAGCTTCGACGGTTATTATTGGTGCCGCCAGATCCGCACCGTCTCGACCTGTCCGATTCTGTTCATCTCGGCACGAAGCGGAGAGATGGATCAAGTGATGGCATTAGAGAATGGGGCGGATGATTATATTACGAAGCCGTTCCACTCGGAGATTGTGCTGGCGAAGATTCGCAGCACGCTGAGGCGGGTATACGGCGATTATGCGGTCAAGGCGGATGAGCGCACGCTGGAACGGTACGGGCTGGCGCTCTATCTTGAGCGGCTGGAGCTGCGTCTGGGCGAGAAGACGATTATGCTGACGAAGAAGGAAGCGATTCTGATCGAGACGCTGCTGGAGCGCTGTCCCCGCGCTGTCACCCGGGAGCTGATTCTGGACAAGCTGTGGGATGACTCGTTCGTCGATGACAACACGCTTAGCGTCAATATTACGCGGGTCCGCAAGAAGCTGGCGGAGCTCGGCATCGATGACGCCCTCGAGACCGTGCGCGGCGTCGGCTACCGGCTGAATGTGACCTGGGAAGCCCTATGAAGCTGTTCTGGCGTGAGCATCTTCCGTTGGCCGGATTCACCTGCGTCCAACTGCTGCTTGTCCTGCTTGTCTTCTGGTATGACGGTTATGATCGCCCGTTGACGGCGATGTATGCGATGTTCCTCGGCCTCTGCGTCTTCGCCCTATATCTCGGGTACCGCTATGCGACTCACCGGCTCATGTACAAGCGCCTGACCGATCCGCCGGCTTCGCTGACCTCCACGATTCAGCTCGCGGATGCGGCGCCGCTGTCCCGAGCGGTGGACGATACGATCGACCATCAATACCGCTACTATCAGCAGCAGTTGAAGGTGTGGGAGCGGAAGCAGCAGGATCATCTGGCCTTCATGAACCAATGGGTGCATCAGATGAAGACCCCGCTCTCGGTGATCGAGCTGATTACGCAGGATGCGGAGGATCCGAAGCTTGCCAGCATCTCGGAGGAGGCCGATCAGATGAAGCGCGGGCTTGACATGGTGCTTTATATGGCGCGGCTCGATACGTTCGAGCATGACTTCCATGTGGAGAAAAAATCATTGCGCGCCATCGTTCATGATGTTGTGCATGAGAACAAGCGCTATTTCATCCGCAGCTACGTCTATCCGGATATTCAGATTGGTCCGGAGCTGACGGTCGAGACGGATGTGAAGTGGCTGCGCTTCGTCCTGCAGCAGGTTGTGACGAACGCGATCAAATATTCCGCCGGCAGCCGCTCGAAAGTAACGGCCACGGCCTATACGGAGGGGCGGGCCGTCGTCCTGGAAGTGAAGGATCGCGGAGCCGGCATTCCGAAGCAGGATAGGAAGCGGGTGTTTCAGCCCTTTTTTACGGGGGAGAATGGACGGAAATATAAAGAATCGACCGGAATGGGGCTGTATTTGGCGAAGGAGATTCTCGACAAGCTGCATCATGAGATCGAACTGGAATCCGAGGAGGGCCAAGGCACGACGGTCCGGATTATTTTCCCGTTCGCCCGTACTTGAACGACCGATGAGGGAGCGATCCCTTGTCGGTTTTTTGTTCTGGGAACTATTATTTGGATCGAACCTTACAAAGCTGTAGACTTTTTGAAAGATTCGGCAATAGGACGAAAGGGAAAAGAGGATTACACTAGAATCATAAGCTCTACGCTCGCTACACTGGGCGTTCCAATGGATGCAAGTTATCGAATCAAGGAGGATGTGCACGTACGATGGAAATATTGCGAGTCAAGAACTTGAGCAAAATATACAAGGGAATGGTCTCTTTTGAAGCATTGTCCAATATTGATCTGTCAATTCAAAAGGGGGAGTTCGTCGGCATCATGGGCCCGTCCGGGAGCGGCAAGACGACGCTGCTCAATCTCGTGTCCACCATCGATGCTCCGACCTCGGGGGAGGTATGGGTTGACGGGAAGGATCCGCACAACTTGTCGATGGATGAGTTGGCCGTGTTCCGGCGGCGGGAGCTGGGCTTCGTGTTCCAGTCCTTCAACCTGCTTCAGACCTTGACCGTCAAGGAAAATATGATGCTGCCGCTGACGCTGGACGGCACAGACATTGCCACGATGCGGGAGCGGGCCGATCGGATCGCCGGCAAGCTGGGCATCGCCGACATCATGGATAAGCGCACCTACGAGATTTCGGGCGGCCAGGCGCAGCGCGCTGCCATCGCCCGCGCGCTCATTCATGGACCGAAGCTGGTGCTGGCCGATGAACCGACCGGGAACCTGGACTCCAAGGCGGCGCGCGACGTGATGGAGCTGTTGAGCCAGCTCAATAAGGAGGAGCAGGCGACGATGATGCTGGTTACCCATGATCCGGTGGCGGCGAGTTATTGCGACCGCGTCGTGTTCATCAAGGACGGCCGGCTCCACAACGAGGTGTACTGCGGTGACAGCCGATCCGCCTTCTACCAGAAGATTATTAATGTGCTGTCGCTGCTGGGAGGGAACGGCCATGAATTTTCGCCAATTCGCGTATAACAACATCGTCCGCAACAAACGGACGTACATTGCTCATTTTCTAAGCAGCGCGTTCTCGGTCATGATCTTCTTCACCTATGCCCTGCTGCTGTTCCATCCGGATCTGCAGGGCCAGCTCCGCTCGACAAGCGAGACGATGAGCATGCTCGGCACGATGGGGATGAGAGTCTCGCAGATTATGATTTTTGTGTTCTCGTTTATTTATTTGTTCTATTCAGTGGGCGCCTTTCTGAAAAACCGCAAAAAAGAATTCGGGCTTCTACTCGTGCTCGGCATCTCGCGCCGGCAGCTGAGGCAGCTAATCTTTATCGAGAACATGATTATCGGCACCGCCGCCATCGTGACCGGCATCGCGGTCGGGTTGATCTTCGCGAAGCTGACGCTGTTGATTTGTGCGAAGATGCTTGTCATCTACGAAGGGCTGCGCTTCTATATACCACTGCAGGCGATCTGGACGACCGCGGGCGCCTTCCTGGTGCTGTTCCTGCTCATCGCACTGTTCACGTCTCGAATCCGCAAGACGGAGCAGCTGGTAGAGCTGTTGAAGTCGGAGGACAAGCCTAAGCCCGAGCCGAAGGCTTCGCTGTGGCTCTCTTTGCTGGCGGCCGTTCTTATCGGACTTGGCTACTTCTGCGTCATGGTGTTCGCCGTTGAGCGAATTTTCTCGTTCGTGCTGCTATTCGGCGGGGTCGCGCTCGTCGTGGCCGGCACCTACTGGCTGTTCACACAGGTAAGCGTGTATGCGATCCGCGCTTTGAAGAAGCGCGAGCGGCTTTATTTTCATAAGACGAATCTGCTGACGCTGTCGGAGCTCGCATACCGGATGAAGGATAATGCGGTCATGTTCTTCATGGTTGCCGTTATCTCTGCCGTCGCGTTCACCGGCATCGGCACCTCGATGTCGATCGGCGATCCCGGCTTACAGGAGATGAAGAATCCGTATGCCTTCACCTATATTTCCAGTCAAGGCAACGATCGCGAGCAGGAGCATCTCACCGCCATCGAGAAGCGGCTGTCCGAAGCGAATTTCACGTTCCGGATGGGCAGGGTTTCCCCGTGGTATTCCGATAACGGCCTGCTCATTATGAAGCTCAGCGAATATAACGGCCTGGCTGCCGCCCTCGGCTATGAAGCGGAGACGTTGGGTGACGATGAGGCGATGCTCGTCCCGACGAGCGTCAACCTGCAGAACCAATACAAGAACGCGTCTGCGGAAGACTACGGGCCGGTAGACATTGTGGAAGGGGACTGGACCGCTGATTTCCGCATCGCGAAGCTGGGAACACACATTGTCTATCCGGAATACAGCATGCTCCTGGTGGTAAGCGACGCGAGCTTCGATCGCATCCCCGGCGTGAACGAGGCTTCCGTAACTTATTTCCTGTTCGTCGTCGACCATTGGGAGAAATCGAAAACCGTCTCGCAGCAGCTGCTGGATCAGTTTGAGAAGGATGCGGAGGAGCAGCCGGACCGGAATTTCATGCTGCACGCCCATATCTTTGACTGGCTTCAGATGAAGCAGGGGAACGGGCTGCTGCTGATCGTCAGCGTGCTGGTCGGAATCGTATTTTTCACCTTCGCGGCAAGCCTGCTCTACTTCCGGCTGTATGCCGACCTGGATCGGGATGAGCGGCAGTATCAAATGATTGCGAAGGTTGGCTTGAGCCGCAAGGAGCTGAAAAAGATGGTGACGCGCCAACTGCTGCTTATGTTTTTCCTGCCGATTCTCGTCGCCGTCATTCACAGCAGCGTCGCTTTCACTGCGCTGCAGCAGATTGTTAGCTTTCCTGTGGCATCGTCGGCTGTCATTATCTTTATTAGCTTCCTTTCGATGCAGACGCTTTATTTCTTTGTTGTCCGCTGGCGGTATTTGAATCATTTATATGGGAAAATCAAGTGAGGCGGCGGCTAGGGGCGAGGCTTAATAGCTTTGCAGGGCGCGGAATCGCTTGGGAAGACGAGGAAGAGGAGAGTGAGGGAGAGCGATTCATGATAGGAATTCGAGGCTGGAAAAAAGGACTCGCCGCCATACTAGCCATTAGCGTACTTAGCGCTTGCAGCCTATTCGGCGGGCCGAAGGAGGAGCCGCGGAACGGCATTCTGCTTGTCGGGGAGAAGGCCGCCCTGGAACAAGTGGCGGAGCAGCATCGCGATGCCATCGCGGCTAGCGAGATGTATCCGGTCAAGAGATCGGAGACGGAAGAGAAGCAGCTCTTGGTCCTGAGCCGGACGATCGCCGACAGCGTCGTGAAGACCGGCATTATCCGCAAGGCGGATAACAAGGATGATGTCTGGAGCTCCGATCCGATCATGTCGCTGCCGGATGCCGAAGCGGATCAGGCGCTTCTGCTCGGGCACCCGACGATGAAGGATGTGAAGCGGCTGAACGTCGGCGGACAGGAGATCAGTCTCGCTTACGGGAGCCAACAGCTGGATCGGACATGTGCGCAATACCGCCTATGCCGAACTGATATTGGTCTTCGATGACGCGGCCTATGGGCAGTTGGCCATCCCGGAGACGCAGTTGGCCCTGCTCCTTCTGAAGCAACAGTCATACGGAGAGACGAAGGACGGCTGGATGGAGCCGCCCCCGGATCGGGTGCTGGCCAATACCGAGTGGCTGAAGCTGACGAAGGATATGAAGGCAAGCGCAGACCACCTGGAAGGCGTGACGATCATCACGCAGAATCAAGAGTGAAGAAGGCCGCCGGCAAGGGGCGGTCTTTTGTTATGGCTTCAGAATGTATAATGTTAAGGAGCGAGAGCCTTTACTATATACAGTCAGGATGAGGGAAAGGCAAAGGAGGAGCGAGGCGGATGAAGCGGTAGGCCGGAGCAGAGGGCGCGCCGGATGGGAAAACTGCATTTCTGCAGTTATTTTTGCTGTAATAACATATATTTTGGATAATTGATGCAAAAATACATCTTTTTCGATGGTTTCTACTGCTTTTAGAGTGATATGGACGAAATTGATGTATTTGCGCAGGAATTCCATTACGGTGTAGGCTCGATCACATTAAAACTGCGGTTTTGCAGGCTTTTTGGGGCAAGCCGAGCCGAGATGAGCCAGAAGAACCGGATTAGCTGAACTAACTTCGCCCTCAGGCGCACCATCTCGATGCTGAGGAGATAGTTGGCATCGGGTCGATCGGGCATGCGGAAGGACACCTCCATCGGATTGGTGTCCGCCTCGTCCTTGCCGGGCAACGGCTTGAGGCTGACCGTGGCCACGCTCCCGGCCTGGATGTCCCCGGAAGGGAGGGAGGAGATGAGATCGAAGCCGTCCGTCTCCATCGAACCGCTTGCCCGTCCGGGAACGATAATCGTCTGCGGCGATCGCGATGCCGCGCGGCAGCCCGGGCGAAGCCCGCAGCTCATCCGGGCGGACGATCGTATCGGTCAATGCCGCGATGCCGGTTCCGCCGCCATCGGCTCCGCAGCGGAGGTCACAACCGCAGCGGCAGGATTGGCCTCCGCCCCGGAAGGAAGGCGGTCTGCTGCCGGTCCGGGGCCGAATTGGCTGCCGCAAACAGACAGCGCCATGAATGGGACGGCCCGAGGCATATCGCCGGATATGGCGGTTGCCCGTAGGCAATTCCGTGCAGCAAGAACGGATTCCGCTTGCCAATCGGTTCGCCACGAGTTATAATTCAGACCAATCGGTCTTTTTTTATTTATCAGGGAGGAGATGGCATGCGTAAGGGAGAACAGACGAAGGAGCATATTGTGAGCCAAGCCGCCAAGCTATTTAACCGGCAAGGCTTTCATGGTTCATCGATTACGGATATTATGCGGGAGACGGGGCTGCGGAAGGGCGGCATCTATAATCATTTTGCCAACAAGGATGAATTGGCGCTGCAGGCATTCGATTATGCGGTCGAGCTGATGAGAGAGCGCTACCTGCAGGCGATTGCAGGGAAGACATCGGCCTGCGAGCAGCTGATATCCTTGTTCTCCGTATACAATGAGATTGTCGAAAATCCGCCGCTCGAAGGGGGATGCCCGCTTCTGAATACCGCCATCGATACGGATGACACGCATCCGGCCCTCAAGGAGAAGGCGCGGACGGCCATGGATAGGTGGCGCGGGCTATTGCGTTCCATCATTCGCTCGGGCATCGATACGGGAGAGTTCCGGGCTGACGCCGATTCGGAGTCGGTCATTATACTTCTGACCGCGGCGTTCGAGGGTGGAGTGATGATCAGCAAGCTGTATGACAACAGTGAATATATGCGGGTCACCGTCAGACAGATGGCGCAGTATATAACGACGGAATTAATGGTTACCGGTGAACGGACGCTGTAGGAGGCGTCCTCTCTTTTGACAAAAAAACAGACCGTTCGGTCTCGAGTCGGAAGGCCGGCAAGTCTGTGTGCATGGTCCGATGCTGTCCAACCGGCTGCGTTGAGAGAAGACGCTCGAAGGAGCGGAGGGAGAAACAGGGGGAGCCGATCCTGCCTAGCGATGAAGATAGCGATGAAGATAGCGATGAAGATGAAGGAGGAGAAGCAATAAATGAAACGAAGACGAGTCGGCATATTCGTGTATGACGGCGCAGATCATTTGGATATTGCCGGACCGGCTGAAGTCTTATCGTTAGCATCGAAGTATAAGGCAGAGCAGTTGCTGATGCTATATCACAGCAAGCTGATGCCGACGAGACCGTTCCATGTATGCACCATATCCGCCGCAGGCCAGCCGATACAGACGCACACCGGTGTCCGGATTCATCCCGATTACAGCTTCGCCGACGCGCCCGAGCTTGATATCCTTATCATTCCCGGCGGATCGTTCCTGGCCGTCAAGGCGCTAAGCGGTAATCGGGAAGTGGCGAACTGGATCAAGCGGCATCAGAATGTTGAGTATATTTGTTCCGTCTGTACAGGCAGTTTCATTCTGAATGAGGCCGGTCTGCTGGACGGGAAGCGGGTCACGACGCATCATCTGGCTGCCGACATGCTGCAGCGGAGCAATGCCTCCCTGCAAGTGGAATCCAAGAGCAAAATCGTTCACGATGGCCATATCGTCACGTCCGGTGGTGTCACCTCAGGCATCAATATGGCGCTCTATCTCGTCAGGTTAATCCTAGGGGACAGGGCGGCGGCTCGGACAGCGGCGTATATCGAGTTCTCCGAGCCTGCCACCGATTATAGCGGCTTGACGAAGCCATAGGCCCTATCCTTCAAGAAGCCCAGCTTCTCATAGAAGCGGTGCGCGTCGCTGCGCCAGGTGCTGGAGAAGAGCATGACGCTGTGGCAGCCGCGCTCCTGTGCCGCTTGCTCCACCGCTTGGACGAGCATTTGTCCGATGCCGGAACGATGGAACTCCTCGGTTACAATCATATTTTCCAGCACCATGAACGGGCGGCAGTTCCCGGTCAGATCCTGGCATGTAATGCCCATTACCGAACCGACGAGCCGTCCCGATTCATGCACGGCGCCGAGCAGCAAGTAATCCGGGTGGTCCCGGAGCAGGGCGAATTTCTCCCGCAGCCGTTCCCGGTTCGTCGCGCTGCCGTCCAGCTCGGTATATAATGAGGCCAAGTCCTCAAGGTGATCGGCCGTAATGGGGGCAATTCGAATCATAGTTTCAGGCTCCTCTCTCCATGATCTCCGCTGCCAATGTTTGGCACACGATGACTCCATTGTAGTCACTCGCAGCCTGTCACGCAACACCCATTCGCAACACAAGGCGGCACATAGGCGCACATCATGGTTAGAAGAGCCGCTGCAAGCAGACAAAATGCGCTCCCCGCCGGACTGCCGGCTGGAAGCGCATTTGTGTCAGGGATTCATTAGTGGCTGCACGGAACAGTCGCGCCTAGCGGCCGCCCCATCTGAGCCAGGCGGCAAGGCGGGAAGGGTTGCCTATTCATCGGGCTGCAGGCTTGGGATCGCCGTGAAGAACACGTCGAGAAGATCTTTATGGAACGTCTGCCTGACATACTCCGTTATCTGTTCGAGTTCCAGTTCCGAAGTGTATTCGAGCACGGGGCGCCCCTCGCATTTTAACACCCGGCAGTTATATTTTTCCCTCACCTGATCGATAATGACATCCTGATTTACAGCAGCGGATCCCATTACTTCGATTGCCATGCCTTTTCCTCCTTAATGAGCTGCGTAGGGCCATGATATATGCCCTTTCTATCAAGTTCCTCGCTTATTGTCTGTGATGGATATCATAGAATGGGAGTGCTCCGCGAATCGCGAAATGGGCATGTTGCGACAGGGACTGACTATTGTTGACTTTTGCGTCCTGCCTTCTTATATTAATACTAACTCTAAAATGGAGAGCCGCTATGGCCCGCCAAGGATGGTTGACGGCTGGGCGCCGGACAATCGGCGGAATTACGCCCGCAAGCGGATCATCATCTGGCGGATCCGGGAGCCATCGCCGTCCGGAGGAGCGCGGCTTCCGCATGGAAGGCTTCGTCCGAAGCGGATCCCGCGGTGATGCCGGCACCATATGCGGACAGGAAGGACGGCTATGAGGCCGCCGAAGAGGAGTTTATTGGCAAAGGAGTGTGTGCGGCGTGCAGTCATGTGAAGACAACGGTTCCGTCGATGACGGAAAGACAATGACCTTTGCGGATGATGAATTGGGACAATTTTGCGAGACAACCCGGCGGATCGTGATCGTCAGCCCTTTCCCGGCTACGATCCGCTCGCTGTTCGTCGCGTTAACGATACACTGTAATGATGTGCTGCTCTTCCACCAGGAGCATGATCCGATGCTGCAGACGATGAACAGTGATCTGGTCATCGTCGATCGGACGAAGGCGGTTCCGGCTGACCCGTCGGCCACCATCCCGGGCAGCCATGGCGCCATCCTTCTGCTTCAGGGCGAAGGCTCGGAGAAGGGGCCGGATGAGCAGGGCAGGGAAGTGATGATCTGGCCTTGTCCGATCGAATCGGCATTGTCGCGAATCGAAGAGCTGGCCAGCCGGAACGCTGCCCAGCCGGCGGTGGCGGGCAGCGAGCTGCTGCGCTTCAAGGATGTCGTCGTCGATCTGAAGCGCATCACGGTGCATCAGGCGGGCAACAAGATCGAGCTGACACGAACCGAGTTCGATGTGCTGAAGGGGCTGCTGCTGAATGGCGGCGGCGTCATGACCCGGCAGCAGATAATGGAGTTCGTCTGGGGCGAATCGTATATGGGCGGCAGCAATTCGATCGATGTTCATATCAAGAGTCTGCGCCAGAAGCTCGGCGACGCGCCGAAGCATCCGAAGTATATTGTCACGGTCCGGGGAATCGGCTACCGGATAGCCGATTAACAACTATCGCGAGCATCTTCATGAACCCTTCATGATTCCTTCATGAAGGGTTCATTGTGTCTTCATCAAGCCTTCATGATGAACGGAGGCGGCAGATGATAAGATAGGTTCTGCAAGCAAGAACCCATTATGAGGATTCCATATCACTCGATAGAAGATGGAGATGATTCGATGTACAAGACGGTCATAGTCGGAACGGGACCTGCCGGATTGACGGCGGCGATTTATCTGGCCCGTGCGAACCTGAATCCGTTGATTATAGAAGGTCCGGAGCCTGGAGGCCAGTTGACGACGACGACGGAAGTGGAGAACTTCCCCGGCTTCCCGGATGGGATTATGGGGCCGGAGCTGATGGACAATATGCGCAAGCAGGCCGAGCGCTTCGGCGCGGAATTCCGCACCGGCTGGGTCACGGCAGCGGATCTGTCCAAGCGGCCGTTCACATTGTCCGTCGAAGGGGTGGGCGAGATTCAGGCCGAGTCGCTTATTATATCGACAGGGGCCTCCGCGAAGTATCTCGGCATTCCGGGCGAGCGCGATAACGTCGGCCGCGGCGTCAGCACATGCGCCACATGCGACGGGTTCTTCTTCCGCGACAAGAAGATTGTCGTCATCGGCGGCGGCGACTCCGCAATGGAGGAAGCCAGCTTCCTGACGCGCTTCGCTTCGGAAGTGGTGCTGGTCAACCGTCGTACAGAACTGCGAGCCTCCAAGATTATGCAGGATCGGGCGCGCCAGAACAGCAAGATTCGCTGGTCCCTGAACCGGACCCCGCTGGAAGTGATGGCGGGCGAGCATGGCGTTACCGGCCTGAAGGTGCGCAATAATGAGACCGGCGAGGAGGAGATTATCGCGACGGACGGTATCTTCGTGGCAATCGGCCATACGCCGAACACGAAGTTCCTGGCCGGCCAGCTTGATGCCGGTGAGCAGGGCTATCTGCTGGTTAAGCCGGGCACGACCGAGACGAACATTCCCGGCGTATTCGCCTGCGGGGATGTGCAGGACAATCGGTACCGTCAGGCGATTAGCGCCGCAGGAACGGGCTGTATGGCAGCGCTGGATTGCGAGCGTTACTTGGAGAGCGCAGAGAGTGCAGAGAGCGCGGGCGCTCCGGCAGCGGTACGAGCGTAAGCTGCCCGGGGCCGGCGCTGCGAGCGAAGCCTGTGCGGGGCACATCATGGAGCGGGCCGCGGGAACAAAGACAAGCGGAGAGCGAGTAAAGGAGAGAGATCATGGAGGAGAAAGTGATTATCTATACGAGCACCTATTGCCAATATTGCTCACATGTCAAAAAGTTCCTCGGCGAGCGCAACGTCGACTTCGAAGAGCGGAACATCGACAAGGATGAGAAGTATGCCGAAGAGCTGTGGAATACCGGCTTGCGGGCGGTACCGGTAACACTCGTCGGGGAGACGATGATTCTCGGCTTCAACCAGATTCAACTGAATCAAGCGTTGGCCGCTCGCGAATAATCGGGGAGCGGCGGAAGGCCTATGCAGCCTTGCATAGATACGACAGCGACGGAATCCGCTCTATGGGCGGATTTCTCCTTATATATAAAGATGACAGAGATGCAGCACTTGCTGGAGCTGTGGATTGGAGGCGATCATATGAATGCAGCAACTTTACTACTATTCGGAGCGACGGGCGATTTGGCGAAGCGCAAAATCTATCCGCCCTGTTCAACCTGCATCTTGACCGCAAGCTGCCCGCCGGCTTCTCCATATTCGGCATGGGCCGCAGTGCGTGGAATGACGCGGACTTCCGCCGTCGCGTAGCGCAATCGATAAGCGACTTCTCCCGCCTGCCGGCGGCGGACGAGGCGGAGTTGAACGCGTTCCTGGATCGGTTCCGCTTCTGCCGCCTGAACGCGGCGGCTCCCGAAGACTTCGCGCGGCTGCAGGAGCAGGTGCGGGCGCGCGAGCAAGAGCTTGGCATCGCCGAGAACCGGATGTTCTATCTCTCGGTTGCGCCAGAGCTGTTCGAGCCGATCGTCCGCCACATTCATGAGAGCGGCTTGAGCCGCGCATCCGGCTGGAAGCGACTCCTGATCGAGAAGCCGTTCGGCCGCGATCTGGCATCGGCCCGCGCGCTGAATGCGCTGCTGGGCAGCGTATTCAGCGAGGAGGAAATCTTCCGGATCGATCATTATCTCGGCAAGCGGATGGTGCAAAATCTGCAGAAGCTTGAATATACGAATCCGATGCTCCAGGCCGTCTGGAAAAACCAATACATCGCCAATGTGCAGATTACGGCGAGCGAGACGGCCGGCGTAGAAGAGCGCGCGGCCTATTACGACGAAGCCGGCGCTATTCGCGACATGGTGCAGAATCATCTGCTCCAAGTGTTGGCGATGTTCGCCATGCAGCTTCCCCGCCGCGGCATGGCGGCGGATATGGCGGACAAGAAGCGCGCGTTGCTGGCCTCGATGCGGCCGCTGCTGAAGGAAGAAGCCGAACACTCCATCGTACGCGGCCAATATGCGGCGGGGGCGATGGGCGGACAGCCGGTGCCGGCCTACCGGGATGAGCCTGGGATCGGGGAAGGCTCCAGCAATGATACGTATATAGCGGCGCGCATCATGATCGATGATTATTTGTGGCAGGGGGTTCCCTTCTACCTGCGGACCGGCAAGCGGATGGCGGAGAAGGCGACCCGCATCGTGGTTGAATTCAAGGATCCGCTGGACAAATACAGCCGCACGAACGAGCTGACCGCGCCGAATCTGCTGATTATCGACATCGGGCCGCATGAAGGCATCTCCTTCCAGTTGAATGTGAAGGATGGTCAGCACCGCTTCAAGCCGGACCCGGTTCGTCTTCACTACGCGGCGGATCAGGGCGGCGTTCCCGAAGCCTATGAGAATCTGATGGAAGGGGCCATTCAGGGGGATGCCACGTTCTTCGCCCGCTGGGACGAAGTAGAGCTATCCTGGAAATGGATACAGCCGGTACTGGAAGCCTTCGCGGAGAATCGGGTGCCGCTGCGCTTCTATAAGGCGGGCAGCGACGGCCCGGAAGCGGCCCAGCGCCTGCTGGAGGAGGGCGGCTTCCACTGGTGGCCGCTGACCGGACCCGAAGCGGATCCGAATCGGGACGCGGACGAGTCCCGAACGGAACGCGAGGCGGTCTATGAAGCGGCGCGATAAGCGGGCGGAGGTACCCGGTCTCCGGTATTCCCGCGGATAGAGCGGTGAGGAGGGGCCGGCGCTACAGTGCTGCGAAGCAAGCAGCGCCGGATGTCAGCGAACGGTTCTCGCCACAGCGCCGCAAGTCATCGGCCTCCAGGAGAGTGCAATGGCTTGCGGCGCTGCGTCGTTCTATCGGATCGATAAGGCCGCAGCGATCGGGTAATGATCCGACGCCACCGAACGGACGACCTCGCGCCGTGTGCCGGTGGCGATGCCTTCGTTGACGAGAATATAGTCGATCGTCTCCGTGGCCCCGCCGGCGGGGTAGGTATAGGCCGCGGGAAAATCGGCGAACACATTGCGGAACGAGCGGGACATCGCGGCGAGCTCCGGACTGTCCGGATGGGCGTTGAAGTCGCCTGTCAGGATGGCCGGTCCGGTCTGTCTGGCGGCGATTTCGCGAATCTCCGCTATCTGTGCAAGCCGTTCCTGCTGCTCCAAGCCGAGATGGGTGACATAGAAGCATACTCTCGTATCCTGAACGACCAGTTCGGTCTCCAGCAATCCCCGCTGTTCCTGGCCGCCGCTGTCCAGCAAGTAATGCTGATGATGTACAATCGGATACTTGCTCAGGACGGCAATGCCGTACTGTCTCCGTTCGGTCCGCCCCGGCTCGGGATCGCCGTCCAGGTTGGCGCCATACGCATACTGCATCCCCAAGCGTGCGGCCAATACCGTAATCGTATCCTCGTATTTGCTCCGCCTGTCGAAATGGCGGTCGACCTCCTGCAAGCCGACGACGTCGGCGCCCGCCCTGCGGATAACGCCCGCAATCCGCGCCGGATCATACCGGTCATCCATTCCGCGCCCATGCTGAATGTTGTACGACATGACGGTAAGCGATGCTGTACCTTGTGTCATGAACTCCCCCCTGAATTGTAGCGTAGTCTCCTCTACTGCTAACGTTCGCACAGATGATGACCGCCGTCAATGGGTCGGATCCAGCCTTTTTTTGCGGAGCTGCGGCCCTGTACAATATTTTGGAAAAATTTTATTTTCGGCACGAGGAAATTTGTGGGCGGCAGCGAATTACATTCGTACAAAACAGAAAATTGGAGATTCCCGTTCCTGGAAAAAGACAGAATCATTCCGCTCGAAGTCATTTGGGGATGTGGCGATTGAAAGGGGATACTCATATGCATTTGAAGCAAATTGACTTGTTCGATTTCGCCTTCAACAATGCGTCTATCGGAATGTCGATCGTGTCTCTGAAGGGCCGGTTCATTCAAGTCAACCGTGCCTTGTGCAGCATGCTCGGTTACGATGAGCGAGAACTGCTGGCATTGAATTTTCAGTCGATCACCCATCAGGATGATCTCGAGGAGAACCTGGAGTACATCTACCAGCTCTTGAACATGAAGATCGAAGCGTACCGTATGGAAAAGCGGTACATACATAAGCAAGGGCATCCGGTATGGTGCTTGGTCAACGTCTCGATTGTGCATAACCAGAAAGGAGAGCCCGTTTTTTTGTTCTCGCAGTTCAACGATATTACGGCCGAGAAAATGACGGAAATCGCACAGCGAAAAACGGAAAGGGTGCTGCGGGAGAAGGAGGAGTCGTTCCGCATCCTGCTGGAGGAGCTGCCGCTCGCCGTCATCATTACCCGGCACGGGATCTGCCAGTACGTCAACCGGGCGGGAATACAATTGATCGGCGCGCGCGGCCCCGAGGAAGTATTGGGCGTATCCACGAATGAGTTCGTCGATCCGAGCAATCATGACAAGATCGGGGACAGACGGCGAAGATACCGTCAGGGAGGGAAGCTGGGCACGGTCAAATATAAGCTCCGCTGCTATGACGGAGAGATTAAATTTGCGGAGGGCGTCTCGATACCGACAACATTTCTCGGCGAAGAGGCGGTGATTGGCGTATTTCAGGATGTGACGGAGCGGAAGAAGGAAGAGGAGCGTATCATCCAGTCGGAGAAGCTATCGATCGTCGGGCAGCTGGCCGCGGGAATCGCTCATGAAATACGCAACCCCATCACCTCGATCAACGGCTTTCTCAAGTTGCTGCGATCCTTGAAGACGGAGAAGGAGCAATATTACGACATCATCGAATCGGAGCTGAAAAGCATTGAGCTCATCTGCAACGAGCTGCTTATTTTGGCGAAGCCGAATATGGTGACGACCCGGCGCACGAATCTGGCGCAGCTGCTGGAGCAGAGCATCGCGCTGATGAGCGCCCAGGCGACGATGAAGAACAGCACGATTGCTGCCGATCTTCCGCCGTGGGAGATATGGCTGCACTGCGAGCCGAATCAGATCAAGCAGGTGTTCGTCAATTTAATTAAAAATGCGATCGAAGCGATTCCGGACGGCGGACATATTTATATAGGCGCAGCGGTGAGAGACGGATTTGCGCTGATTACGATTGAAGACGAGGGCTGCGGCATTCCTCCGGAGAAGCTGGAGATGCTGGGCCAGCCGTTCTATACGACGAAGGATTCCGGGACGGGTCTCGGTCTGATGGTCAGCTACAACATTCTGGACAATCACGGGGGGAGCATATCGGTGGACAGCCTGCCGCAGCAGGGGACGACCTTTACGGTGGCTCTGCCGATCCTCGATGAGTAGGGACGGCGGCGGATTGAGCGGAGCAGAGAGCTGGGCAGATCCGATAGGCAGACGAATAAGGCTGACGAAGCACTTCCGAAGCGCAGGATGGATACGCGCCGACGGAGGTGCTTTTTGCCGCAATCGCGGATCCGGGACTAGTTCAAATTTCATCTATCCGTTATATTGATATATAGTACTGCCATTTTTGTAAAAATAGGCTAGAAAACGCGAGGTGACCAAGATAGCACACGGTCTCAAACTATTCTTTTTGCCCAATCGGCCCTATCAATTAAAGACGCTTATCCTGCTGCTCGTAACTATTGTGGTGGCTCTGTCTCTCATTTTGACCGGGATCCTTATCGCGAACGACTATGCGGCCGCAACCCAGAGAAGCCAGGAGGAGAGGGCGCAAGCCATCGCAAGCGCGGTCGGCCAGACTCCGGCCATTCTGGACAGTCTGCGCAACGGAACCTATGGCGGCCCCGTCCAGACTTATACGATGAAAGTGAAAGCGGATACAAACGTGGAGTACATCGTGGTCATGGATATGAACAGCGTTCGCCTGTCTCATCCCAATGAAGAGATGATTGGCCGCGCGTTTATCGGAGGAGATGAAGGGCCGGCCCTGGAAGGGAAAAGTTATACGTCCGTTGCAGTCGGTACGTTAGGAGAGTCGATGCGCGCCTTTATGCCGATTTGGGACGGGGGAGAGCAGCTTGGCGCAGTGGCGGTCGGGATAGCCAAGGATAAAATCAATGACGCGGTATGGCGCAGTCAACAGATCATCCTTCTCGGCATGGGGGTAGGCTTGGCGGCAGGCTTGATAGGGGCGCTCCTGCTGGCGCAGAAGGTCAAGCGCTCGATGTACGGCCTGGAGCCGGTTGAAATCGCGAAGCTGCTGGAGGAAAAGGAAGCGATGCTCGCTTCCGTTCGCGAAGGAGTCGTCGCTGTGGATGAACGGGGGATCATGGTGGTAGCCAATCGGGCCGCGCGGGATATGTTCAAGCGGGCGGGGCTTCCCGCCGATCCGATTGGACAACATGTGCGGGATTACATGCCTGCATCCAAATTGCAGGACGTGCTGGTCCACCAAAGAATAGAGCTGGATCAGCAGCAAACCTTGAACAATCTGGAAATCGTCGTGAACTGCGTTCCTGTCAAGGCTGCCGGCAAGCTGGTGGGCGCATTGGCTACGTTCCGGGACAAAACGGAGCTGACGAGCATGCTGGAGCAATTATCGGGCGCCAAAAATTATGCGGAAAGCCTGAGAGTCCACACCCATGAGTTCATGAATAAGCTTCATGTTATAACCGCTATGGTGCATACGGAATCGTACAAGGAGCTTCAGGCGTATATTAAGCAGATTTCCCATCATTATCAACAGGATGTGGGCTGGGTCTCCAACCAGGTGAAAGACCCGGTGTTAGCGGGATATTTGCTGAATAAGCTCAGCTTCCTGCAAGAGCATGACGTCGAAGTGACGCTGACCGGGCGGGAAGCGTGGCCTGCCATTACGCGGCCGGATGTTCTTGACACGCTGATCACCATTATCGGGAATACGCTGGACAACGCCTATGAAGCGATAGCCGGGCAGGAGGACAAAGAAGTCATGGTGGAACTGTCTTCTACGATGGAAGGCTGGCTGGAGTGGACGGTGCGGGATAATGGCCCGGGTCTGGCGGAGGAGCTTGCCGGGGAGATCCGCAAAGGGAATTCGACCAAAGGTGAGGGACGGGGGTACGGTCTGCATCTGATCTACAAAGCGGCGGCAGACACGGACGGAACGGTGCATATATCTTCACGGAAAGGAGACGGGATGACATTGACGGTGCGCATTCCATACCAGGCATGATTCAGGTCTTGATTATTGAAGATGATCCGATGGTAGCGAAGTTCAACGGGATGTATGTGGACAAGGTGCCGGGCTTCGCATTGGCGGGAACGGCCGGCGGAATCGAAGCAGGCTGGGAGATTCTGCAGAGCAGAAAAATCGATCTAGTGTTGCTTGATGTGTATATGGCGAACAAGAACGGACTTGATCTGCTCGTCGATGTAAGGAAAGCCAACCTTGCAATTGATGTTATCGTGGTCTCTTCTGCGAATGACCAAGCTTCCGTACAAACGGCTCTTCGATACGGGGCCGTTGATTATTTGATCAAGCCCTTTGATTTTGAGCGGTTCCAAGCGGCGCTCATGCGGTACAAGTATAGATGCATCCATATGCGGAAGGAAGGCATTCAGCAAGAAGAGCTTGATGCGTTGTTTTATCCGGGGGGCGGGAATAAAGGATGGGTTGAGGAGAGCCTGCCAAAAGGGATTACGAAAGAAACGTTTCTTCGCGTCCTGCGCGAGATTAATAAGCTGGAGGGCTGGTTCTCCACGGCAGCTTTGGCCGAGTTGACAGGGATTTCACGAGTGTCTCTGCGCAAATATCTCCGCTTCCTGGAGGAAAGCAACACACTGCTCAGCGATGTCAGCTATCAAGGCAGCGGCCGCCCGCTTCAGCAGTATAAGCTCAGCGCAGAAGGGCTTGATTATGTGCTTTCTATTTTGCAAAAATCCAATTAAATTACTAGACGGGTGAGCTCGTGTGCTGGGGCGGCGAGCTTTTTTTTCGTCCCAGGCACTTTTTTTAGTTACAAAAGCCATGACATTAGTTAAAAAATGTATACAGATAAATAAATCTGTAAGAAAATTGGACGAAAACGCTTACAAATGGGGGATGAATGATGAAGCAATTGGTAGTATCCGCTTGGCGTAGCCTGTGGGCACAGCACAAGCGAACGAAAGAGGTATTGACGGTCTCCGGCCAGGCGGCGGCTCAGGTTCAACCTATCGTCAAGCCGAACAAACCGTATGCCACAGCTCAGCTCGTCGGATTTCTACTGGGGCCTGCTTTGTTTATGTTTACGATGCTATTTTTTCAACCCGAGGGGTTGTCTGCGGAAGGGAGATCCGTGCTCGCCGTTACGTTATGGATTTCTGCATGGTGGATTACCGAGGCGATTCCGATACCGGCTACTTCTCTGCTGCCGCTAATCCTGCTTCCTGTCACGGGGGCGATGCAAGGCAATGTGGTCGCCTCATCCTACGGCAACGATATTATTTTCTTGTTCCTGGGCGGCTTTTTTATCGCCACCGCGATGGAGAAGTGGAATTTGCACAAAAGAATGTCTCTGTCGATTATCGCGGTAATCGGTACAAGCACGCAGCGCATCCTGCTAGGCTTTATGGCCGCCACCGGATTTTTGTCGATGTGGGTGTCCAATACGGCAGCCGTGATGATGATGATCCCGATGGGATTGGCGATTACGGCTCAGATCGCGAGCACATTGGCAGGCAAGCCGGAAGAGAAGGAGTTGCCGAAATTTGAGAAGTCCCTTATTTTTGGGATCGGCTATGCAGGGACGATCGGCGGGCTCGGAACACTGATCGGCACTCCGCCCAACATAATTCTTGTCGCCCAGATGAATGAGCTGTTCGGCATTACGATCTCCTTTGCCCAGTGGATGCTGTTTGGCGTTCCCGTCGTCATGCTCATGCTCTTTTTTACGTGGCTTTATTTGGGGAAAATGAAGTTCAGAACATCGATCCGCCAGCTTCCGGGCGGAAGAGAGTTAATTGAGAGCGAACGCAGCAAGCTTGGCAAAACCACCTTTGAAGAAGGCATGGTTGGACTCGTGCTCGTCTTTGCTGCTTTTATGTGGATCACGCGCGAGTTTTTATGGGTGGAGGGCGGTTGGTTCATGGCCATTCCCGGCATCTCGGACGGTATGATTGCGATTATGGCCGCAGCCCTTTTGTTTATCATTCCGGCCAAAGCAGGATCAGGCTCCCGCATTTTGAATTGGAGTGATTCCAAGGACATTCCGTGGGGCGTGCTCCTTCTGTTCGGAGGCGGTCTAGCGATTGCGGCAGGCTTCCGCTCCAGCGGTCTGTCTGACTGGATGGGCGAACAGTTGACGATGCTTGACGGTTACCATCTCATTGTTATTATTTCATGCGCTACGCTTCTCATTATGATGATGACCGAGATCACGTCCAATACGGCAACCGCGACGATGATCCTGCCTGTTGTAGCCGCGCTCGCAATCGCCTTAGGCATTCATCCGTTCGCTCTTATGATCCCGTGCGCCATGGCGGCGAACTGCGCCTTCATGCTTCCTGTCGGCACGCCGCCCAATGCGATCATATTCGGTACGGGCAAATTAAAGATTATGGACATGGTCCGGGCCGGATTTTCCGTTAACGTATTCGCCACACTTATTATAATCCTTGCCGTCTATTATTTAATGCCGATCGTCTTCGGGATTGATCTGAACGTTATTCCCGACAATTTGTTGACCAAGGCGCAGGGCTAGGTTTCGATTCTGCGAAAAGCCAAAGAGCCGAAGCGTTGCGTGCAGCCCTTGGCTCCAGAGCTTTCATTAGCTGCTTGTACTAATTGTTGGCCGAACCGGTTCCTTTGCGGAGCCGGTTTTTTGTTGGGTGTATTCTGCCGGGGACGCAGAAGGCCCGCCTTCGTGACTGGGTGCATTGGATGCGGGGCACACTTGACAGAAGGAAATAAATATAATATCTTTAATTCGAGATATTAACTGGTGTAATTGATTTATACTGAGATAAAAAGGAGAGATCCATATGACTTTGCATACGGCAGGGATTCATCATATTACCGCTTTTGCCCGCGATCCGCAGGCGAACGTTGACTTTTATGCCGGCGTTCTCGGCTTGCGGCTTGTCAAGAAGACGATTAACTTCGATGCGCCGGAAGTATACCATTTGTATTTCGGGAACGAGGCGGGCGGTCCGGGGACGATCATTACGTTCTTCCCGTGGCCGGATTCCCGCAGAGGCCGCATCGGGGGCGGTCAGGTCGGCATGACGACGTATGTCGTTCCGCCGGGCGCACTGGACTTCTGGGAAGCGCGGCTGAGACGGTTCGGCATGTCCGTCATGAGTGGCCGCCGCTTCGGGGAGAACTACGTGCAATTTACAGACAATGAAGGCTTGCGGCTGGAACTGGTGGAACGGGAGGAAGGCCCGACCAGCCAATGGTCGTTCGGCGGAATTCCGGCGGACAAGGCGATCAAGGGCTTCGGTGGAGCGGTACTGTTCAGCGTACATGCCAATGAGACGATGAACGTGCTGGAGCATGTGCTCGGCTTGACCCGAGTCGGGGAGGATGCCGGATTCGTCCGCTTCCGGGCGGCCGGGGAGCTAGGCAATCTGATTGATATTCCGAAGTCGGACATGGAGCCGGGAGTCGGGGGCGCAGGGACCGTGCACCATATCGCCTGGCGTGCCCGCGATTACGAGGAGCATGCGGAGTGGCGGAGCAAGGTGGAGCAGAGCGGCTATCATCCAACGCCGATCGTCGACCGCCAATATTTCAACGCTGTCTACTTCCGGGAGAGCGGCGGGATTCTGTTCGAGATTGCGACGGATCCGCCAGGCTTCACGCGCGATGAACCGTTCGAGTCGCTTGGAGAGAGCCTGATGCTGCCGGAATGGTTCGAGCCGCACCGCACCCAGATTGAAGCGAACCTGCTGCCGATTGAAGTAAGACCGCTCAAGGAGGGAGAGGCATGAGACATTTGTACGAAAAAGGGACGGACGAATCGGCCCCGACGCTGGTGCTGCTGCACGGGACGGGCGGTTCGGAGCGCGATCTGGTGCCGCTGGCCCGGATGATCTCGCCGGGTTCGGCAGTGCTCAGCCTTCGCGGCAATGTGCTGGAGAATGGGATGCCGCGCTTCTTCCGGCGGCTCGCGGAAGGCGTCTTCGATGAAGAGGATCTTCTGTTCCGGACGGGGGAAGTGAACACATTCCTGGATCAAGCGGCGGAACAGTACGGCTTCGATCGGCGCAATCTCGTGGCCGTCGGATATTCCAATGGCGCGAATATCGCCGCCAGCCTGCTGTTCCATATTCAGGAGGCATGGGCTGGCGCCATTCTCCACCATCCTATGGTACCGCGCCGCGGCGTCGTGCTTCCCGATCTGAGCGGGATCCCTGTCTTTATCGGGGCAGGCAAGAACGACCCGATCTGCTCGCCGCAGGAGACGGAGGAGCTGGAAGAACTGCTGGGCGGAGCTGGCGCCGACGTGACCGTTCATTGGGAGCGATATGGCCATCAATTGACCTCTAGCGAGGCGGAGGCGGCAGCGGACTGGTTCCGCGACAAGTTTTTGCCGTAAGGCCGTAAGGGAGTATCGAAATTGCCTATCGATGATTGAGCACATGGGGCTGTCTTCTACGCAGTGGTAAGCTACTGTGAGACAGCCCCAGCTTGTGAATTTGGAGTACCGCGTTTTGCCGGACATGACCAATTATTCATTCCTTACTCAGAATTGGAGGTGACGGTCGGTTCGCTTTGTTTCGTTCCGCTGATTTGGTGCTGTCTGATTCTACTTTGATTTTGTTGATTCCACGCTGATTTTCCTCTGAATCTCGCTGACAGTCTCTGACCCTTAGTGATGCTAACTGCTCCTGACTGACTCCTTGCTGCTTCTCACTGATTCTCGCTGTACCTCGCTGACTGCTGATTGATTCTCGCTGTA
>NZ_QYZD01000035.1:0-54996 GCF_003591545.1 Paenibacillus thiaminolyticus | reverse complement strand
CGCGACCGGACTCTCACCGGCTAGATGATGCGTGCTTCGCTGGGCACGCTAAAATGCAAAAAACACAGAGACCCCCATCTCTGTGTTTTTCCCGCTTCCAAAGACGTTATGTTTTCACCTTTTCCAGGTAGAAATACACCAACCCCATAAAGACGCTTCCCCCGATGATATTGCCTAAGGTGACGGGGATCAGATTATGCAGGGCGCCGTATACGGAGATGCCGGGCCGGTGCTCCATGATCAAGGCGATCGCAAATGAGGTCATATTGGCGATGCTGTGCTCAAATCCGGAAATGAAAAAACAGTACACAAACAGAATCATCGCAAACAGCTTTGGCCCGTCCCCCTTGAGGCTCATCGGGATAAAGAACGCCATGCAGACCAGCCAATTGCACAGGATTGCCCGGAAAAATAACTGAAGCGTTGGAGCGTCCATCTTATGTGCCACCACATCATAGAAAAATACATTGCTGTGCGGTTCCCGGAATAACCCGGTGCCCCACAAGAGGGCGGCGAAGAGGAGCGCGCCAATAAAGTTGCCCGCATAACTGGCCCCCCACATCTTTAGTACGTCCCCCCAGGTCGTCGATCCGCGCAGCGTAGAGAAGGTAAAGTAAAACGTATTTCCCGTGAACAAATCACCGCCCGCGTAACCGATCAAAATAATAGCCGCGCCAAATGTGACAGCGGCTGCCGTATAGGCAAACGGCGAAGCGCCTTCGTCGAACAGATTACCGGTCTTAAACGCAACAACAATGCCGAACCCGATAAACATACTTGCCAGGATGGAACGAAGCAGATACTGGAACTTGCCGGAGTCCCACGCCGCCTTCTTTTTTAATGCCAAGGCCTCCACCTGATCTAATGCATGCTGCTGTTCCATAACCTACTCCTTGTCCCGCTTCTTTTCCTGTAGCATGCCTCTAAGTCTTATCTCCCATACGTGAATATCCATTCATGCGAGCTGAGCCCCAACCAAGGCTTCGTTCTTCCAGCAAGCGGCCCACAAAAAGCCCCGATACCGAAAATATGCACCGGAGCCCTATATTCTTTGTTGAGCACTAATTGATTCGCGGCATCCCCAATCGTGCCTTCTTTTGTTTTTTCCGTGCTCTCTTTCTCCCTGAAGCCATCTAGATCAACGTTAATATCCGACGAGTCGCTGTTCGCGGTAAGCATTAAGGAAGCGGGAGCCGCTTTATAAGACACCGCGATATCTCCTGATGCCCCCGAGGATGCTGAAAAAACAGAATCCAAACATAATGGTTAGCTTGGCTTGCATGAATACGATTCGAATCAAAAAAATCGTTAAAAACATTAGGGCGGCAGAATCCGGAAACATCGGTTCACCTTCACCGTGAGGGCCTCACGCCATCAGCGCAACGGCAGCGAAAATCGCCACAATACAATACAAATGCTAATCCTCTAAAATAACTGGATACATTACTTTTTTCCCACTCTAGTCTCATCAGTTCAAGCATACAGATTGCCTCCATGAATTAGATTGATGAAGTACAGGTTGAAATATTGATTTCACTGGACTGCATCTCAAACAAAATATAAAGTGTTATGAGGATATTCGTTCATATAGAATCTCCTTGGGGACATCGGACTATTACCATAAAATATCTCCCACAAAATAGATCAATGAAGCTTCGTGGCAATGGGGATGCCTATGAAGAACACATGCGTGGAGGGAACAACAAGCGAAACACCTGACATTCCATGATAATTGGGTGTACTAATTCTTAAAACGCTCCACTGCATCCATAAAACGCCCATCCATCAGCCGAACGATGTGGTTCACGATCGCCTCACAAGGCGTTTTCATCCCATCCTCAATCCAATCCAGCAGCGTTCCTGCAAAAGCATGGCTGTAAAATTGAACGATGAACGTCTTGTTCTCTTCCGAAATCGCACGGGAATCCGACACTTCATTGATGACATTGCTTAGAAGTTCAAACAAAACCTGATTTAAAAACATCTCCAAATGCTCTTTTCCAAGAGAACGACATGTGTTCATACAGAGCGCCTTGTTCCTTTCCACATATTCTAAAATGATCAATAGCCCCTGCTGCCAAGTCGCATAGGATTTGTTATTCTGGATAGCATATCCTTCAATGCATCAGCCAATGCATGCTTGGTGTACGGATGAATTGGAACCCCCCCTTACGTTGCAATGTTTCTTACTATTTTACCATAATCTATAGATTTTTTTAGACACATGGCACCTGACGTTGAAATTTTAGACACAGGGCTTTCACTGTCTATTTTTATTCTATTCATATTCCTATAAAGTGGAGGTGTCAGGAACACTAAAGGAGGTTGTAAGGATGTATTATAGCAATGGTAACTATGAAGCATTTGCCCGTCCAAAGAAACCACTCGGTGTTGATCAAAAATCCGCCTATCTGATCGGCTCTGGTCTTGCATCACTGTCCGCAGCCGCGTTCCTCATACGTGATGGTCAGATGAAGGGGGAAAACATTCATATTCTTGAGGAACTCGATATTGCCGGAGGTGGATTAGACGGCATCTACGATGACGGCCGGGGTTTCATTATCCGCGGTGGCCGGGAAATGGAAAACCACTTCGAATGCCTTTGGGATCTATTCCGCTCTATTCCTTCACTTGAAACGGAGGGTGCATCGGTATTAGATGAATTTTACTGGCTCAACAAGGAGGATCCGAACTTCTCCTTACAGCGTGCTATCCTCAATCGTGGTGAGGATGCACATACCGATGGCAAATTCACACTTACTCAAACCGCTTCGATGGAAATTATCAAGTTGTTCTTTACTCCAGAAGAAGCGCTTGAAGATATGAAAATTACAGATGTCTTCTCGGAAGATTTCTTTAACTCGAATTTCTGGCTTTACTGGCAGACGATGTTTGCGTTTGAGCCTTGGCACAGCGCCATGGAAATGCGCAGATATATCGCTAGATTCATTCATCATATCGGGGGATTGCCAGATTTCTCAGCGTTGAAATTTACAAAATACAATCAGTACGAGTCTCTTGCACTGCCGCTAATGAAGTATTTGAAAGGCCATGGTGTCACTTTCCAATATGCAACGACCGTAACTAATGTTGAGTTTGATATTACGGAGAACAAGAAAGTTGCTAAAAAGCTGGTCTATGTTCAAAACGGACAAGAAAAACACATTGACCTGACTGAAAATGATCTGGTATTCATCACCAATGGCAGCAATACCGAAAGCTCCACTTTAGGCGACAACAACACTCCCGCCATTATGAACACCTCCCTCGGGGGAAGCTGGGAGCTTTGGAAGAAGATCGCGGAGCAAGATCCTGCCTTTGGTCGTCCAGACAAGTTCTGTGGCAACATTGCGGAAAGCAACTGGGAGTCTGCCACCATTACAACGCTAGATGACCGGATTCCGCCTTATATCGAAAAAATCTGCAAGCGCGATCCATTCAGCGGAAAGGTCGTTACCGGCGGTATCGTGACGGTAAAAGATTCAAAATGGCTGATGAGCTTTACCTTGAACCGACAGCCTCACTTCAAATCCCAGCCAAAAGACCAGCTCGTCGTATGGGTATACAGCTTGTATTGCGACGTGCCAGGTGACTACATCAAGAAACCGATGAAGGACTGCACAGGTATCGAGATCACGGAAGAATGGCTCTACCACATCGGCGTACCTGAAGCAGAGATTCACGATCTTGCCGTAAACTCCGCAAACTGCGTCCCTTGCATGATGCCTTATGTTACATCTTACTTCATGCCAAGAGCTGCGGGAGATCGTCCGAATGTAGTTCCTGATGATTGTGTCAACGCTGCCTTTATCGGTAACTTTGCCGAAACACCGCGAGACACGGTATTCACCACAGAGTATTCGGTACGTACCGCCATGGAAGCTGTGTACACACTTCTTGACATTGACCGCGGCGTACCAGAAGTATTTGGATCCGCTTATGATGTCCGTGTGTTGATGGATTCCACAGCGAAAATGATGGACGGCAAGAAACTAACCGATATGGAGCTGCCTCCAGCAATCCAATTAGCTGCAACGACGGGTGTGCAAAAAGTTTCTCACACCAGAATCATGCAGCTGCTTAAAGAGTATAAGTTGATCTAAACGAAAACGAATAGATGTAAAGCGATGAGGTTGTTGCACAATGGTGAGAGAATCAAATCACCGTGCTTCAGCCTCATTTTTTGATTATATAAAATTGTCATGATTTTAGATAATGCGCGCATTCATCATGCCAAACTGCTGCAACCCTTTTTGAAAGAGAATACTCGCTTACGCTTTTTCTTCTTGCCTGCTTACAGCCCGCACCTCAATATTGTAGAAGAGCTTTGGAAGTGGCTGAAATCCGATGTGATTAATAACGTGTTCTACCACACTGTTGGTGCCATTCCCAAGAATGTTCGAACCTTTATGGGCAATATCATGCTCGATCCTATGAAGACTATTGATCGACTATGCATCCGGTTCGAGTCGGGACATTTAGTAAATCATTAGTTCAATTTATATAGATTCAATATCATTTTCATGATAGTTGTTTTTCCAGCCCCATTCGGACCTAAAAACCCATAAATTTCTCCCTTGTTGACGTGCATATTGACATTCGAATGGATAAGTTTGAAACGAGGGAAGCACAATGGAATCGGCAACGTTAACCGTGAAGCATCAACCTGTAGATTGCACAGCCAAGGAGCTGGAGTTACTTCATTTCTTCTGCAAGCATCCGAATCATATCTTCACAACGGCTCAGCTCTACGAATTGGTATGGGGAAACGAAGTGTTCGGGGAAGAAAAAACGGTTACGATCCATATCTCCAAGCTGCGAATAAAAACTCGATTCACAATACATTTCGCATTAGGGCTGATTCTGTGGATGCTTGGGACGGGATTCATCATTATCACGTTATTTTAAGGCCTTCTTCCCCTGCTCGATATCCATGTCAGTCCAGACAATGAAGGATTGCTCGTTGGATGGATATTTGTGATCAGCACCTTGCTTTGTAATGGTCTATTTAGGTGGTATTTTGGCGGTCCGATCGGCTTCATTATGGCTGGATTCATCAACTCTCGCAGGACAATTACAAGCAGCCTGCCGGCTTGCCCCGCATGTATACCCGCAAAAGGAAGCTTCGCATGCGATACCGTCTGTATCAGGATGTGCTCCAACATCTCCAATCCTTGGGGGTCACATTGCAAGCGAGCGAAGTGGAGAGAACCAAAATCGAACAAGCCAAACAAGATTGGATTGCGGGAATTTCCCATGATCTGAAAAGCCTTCAACCTATATCAAAGGCTACTCCACCCGTTTATTAAATGAAGAGTATGAGTGGTCGAAGGAAGAGGCGAGATATTATATCGGGGAAATTGATATGTCAGAGGAAAGCATATGGAACAACAATTAATTTTCAAGATCTAAGCCTCGTCATCCAGCTTAATCGCGCGGACGGTGCCTTGTCATTACAGAAGACGAGCCAGGATGTCGTCGAATTTACAAAAAGGGTTGTGGCCGATATCTGCAATAATCCGCAAGCAAGCAACTATAATCTGCACTTTCAAACGGATACGCCTGCCATTCACGTTGACTTTGATTCGAAATACGTGCAGCGCATCTTGCAAAATATATTAATGAACTCCATTATTCACAATCCTTAGGATACAGATATCCATGTACAGCTTGCGGACAAAGGGGAATATGCAGCTATCCGTATCATGGACAATGGCGTTGGCATGCCCGCTCATACAGTAGAACATCTGTTTCAGCAATATTGCCGCGGCACCACCACGGATTCCTCCTCTGATGGCACCGGACTCGGAATGGCCATTGTCTACAAGCTGATTCAAGCCCATGACGGCACCATTACGGTCGAGAGCGAGCCTTCGCAAGGAACATCGTTCGATATCCGGCTGCCGAAAAAAGGACGGTCATAAAAAGGAGCGGGGCGTATCAGGGTTATTGTTCCGATAGGCCCCAGATCCTTGGACAACTCTTCTTATAGACCATACGTGTTCCTTCGTTTACATTGCTTATGTTTATTCATCGTCCCACTTTCTTTACTCTTACCGAAAATGGGTAGATTCAGCGCTAATCTAGTATTACATCTTATACTGCGAATACTGATACACCTCACAACTCAATCAGTTTCAGCGTAACACTACACGTTATAGCCTTCACGCCAGTGATGGTGGATCGAAAAAGCGCTAATTCAAACGAAAAATATCCGTAGCAATTAACTTACAAAAATTACTTCAACCTGGCAAAAGCCCCCCCTAAGGGTGGGCTTGTAAGATTTTTATTTGAGAACTTGCTGAACTTACTAAGTTACCGGAAAATTAAATTTGAAGTCCCAATTTGATTGTTGTCCTCTTTGAATTTTTGCAGTAATATTAATCCCTACGGTATAACCTAGCCCGTATTTCAGAATCGGAGTCCATCCATAATTTCTAACCAATTCAGTCCCCGAATCCTCAATGTTTATTGTCTTATCCTGTTTAGTAATAGCCTTCATATCAGGATAACCAACACCATTTTGTGCTATTTGCATTTGTTTAAATGAAACTTTATAAGAAGAGTCATTAATTTCAAATCTATGGCTAACTTTGTCAATTCCCACAAAGTTAAATCCATCCTTGTTTGTTGTAGTAATATAGTATATAGTGGCATAAACTTTCATTCCTAAACCCTTATCAGATTCACTTCCTGATTGTTGGTTATTTGTAGTTGAGTCTTCTAAAACGACATCTGTTCTAAACGTTGAAGCGGTTTCACCGGTTCGTGTATTTATAAGATCGTTAATTTTTTCAGTTGAAGTACTTTTCACTTCTACATTTAGAAGTTCTCCAGTTGTCTCATTAGTAAGTACCCCATTTCCATTCAAGAAATTGATTAGACTGTACTCATTAGGGACAATTCGTTCATTGTTGTAGTAAGTCTTTATAATCTGAAAATCTTCAAAGCCTTTTACAGAAATGATTTCACTTGCGTTTTGGCTTTCACTTGCGTTAGCGATTGTTCCAATGCCCAATGATGTAACCATAATAAGTAAGCTTAGAACAGAAACGAGAAATTTTCTTTTTTTCATAAAGAAACCTCCATCTGTTTATTTATGGTACAAATGTATTATATAATAAGAAAAGAAAAATATGAATCATTTATTATATATTCATGCAATATAATAAAAGCACAACACACACCTCCCTCTGTTGGCCACTCAAGAAATCATCTAGCTTTGATGTTAAGCACAAACTAAATTTCCTTACACCCGATTCGATATTTTAGATAGTTGAGTGAAATATTTTCAGAACTATCTGGTCGTAAAAAGGCTAAGAGGTAAATTTGTTCCCAACACACCTGTGGAGGTGAGCCATCAAAGAACTGCTGAAGTACTAGAGCCTATGCGAAATGTATAATTCCGATGGGACAAAAAAGGAGGTAACAAGAAATGAAGGGATTTAGATTTTTAATAGTCTTTTTATTAGTCGTAATAGTTGTGTCTGGATGCTCAAAATCAAGTGAAGAGGCGAGAGAAAAAGGTAAAAGTGACCATTGGAAAGCTGAGTATATCATAACTCATGGAGAAGATGCCGAAAGTTACATGATACTATTCAACCTTTCATTTACCGACCCTTCTCAAGTTGTTTATGATATGTCTTATGATATAACTAGCGAAGGGATTGGTCCTCAACTAAGTGGATCATCAAGTTCTTCAGATAAAAGTGGCAAAACTTCAACATTAATAAACAATACAATTTCAACTTCAATTAGTATGTACAGATTGCCAGAAGAAGGTAAGAAAATTACGATCACGATCAAATGGAATGGTGATAAGCAGGAAGAAATAATACTTATCCCTTAATAAACTTCAACTAATAGTAATAAAAAGGTTAACCTAATGAGAGAAGAAATTGAACAGAGCATTGTGCTCAATTTTATAAGTGGAACCCTTAATACTGGAATACACTTGAATAATGAATAGAATCTATAACTATCCGTTACCATTAAGCCAAGCAACATAGTGCTTGTCCGCCATTCCACCTGCGTGATCGCGAGCAGACATCTGATCTCTTCATGCTACCCTACCGTTATACGCAGGGTTGCTTTTTTGCCGCCATATGTAAAGGTAATGACGCCCTTGCCTTTGCTCACGGCGGTAATCGTGCCCTGATTGGCGGTCGCCTTGCCATTCGACTTGGATTGGGCGAGCGACGTTACATCGCTGATGTTCCCACTGCTGGATACAGCCTGTACCCGGTAAGTCGTCGTCTGATATGGAGCAAGCTTCGAGTTCGATGCCGTGACCGTCAGCTTCTGCAGCTTAGGTGTGACCTGAACCGGGATTTCAAATGTGCGATCGCCATAAACGCCGACGATTTTTGTCGTGCCTTCCCGTAGCCCTTTTATGCTGGAGCCTGTTGCTTTGGCGATTTGCGCGTTTTCGGATGTCCATGCCACCTTGCCTGCAAGCGACACCTTTTTACCGCTGGAATAGGTGCCGATCACTTTGATCGGTTTAGAGGCTCCGGCTCCAATCACGAGAGACACAGGTTGCACCTCGATGCTCGCCAAGTTCTCCTGCAAGATGACTGGGAGTGACACTCCTTTTCCTCCATAGTACAGTTTTACGCTGGCACGCCCCTGGGACTGGCCCGCCGCCGTAACTGTGCCGTTGCTCACTTGAATGCCTTTGCCGGCTGCTTTAGCCGTCACCTGTGAGGAGACATCCACCGTGCGCCCGCCTTCGTAAACCGCTTGAACGGAATAAGTGGCCGGCTTACCGGGAGTCAGCACCAGCTTTGCAGGCGTTACGATTAGTTTTTTAATCTTCGGCGTAACCTGCACGGGAATTTCGAACTTTTGCTGGCCGACAACGCCCGTAATGGTCGTACTGCCTTCCGCCACTCCCTTAATCGTTGCGCCGCTAACCGTCGCAACTTGAGCATTTCCGGATTTCCATTGAATTTTCGTTGCGATCGATGCTTTTTTTCCATTGGAGTAATAACCCGTTACTTTAATCGGCTTAGAGGAACCCGCACTTAATGTGACGGAAGACGGCTCCACTTCATACTTCACGAAATCCTCTTGTATATGAACGGGAATGGTAACCGTTTGATTGCCGTACGTGCCTTTCAGCTTCGCCGAGGCGCCATATCTGCCGCTCACCTTGCCTCCGCTGAGACTCAACACATCCGAACTGGGCTGCCACGTGACAGATCCAGTCACGTCCTCGATTCTGCCGTCCTTATATATAGCATTCACCTTAGGAAGATCGGTTTCTTTCCCGATGACAAGATATAATGATTTGGTCGCAGGTTTCAATTTAAAGGTAGCCGCCGCGGCATTGCTCTTGGCTTGTATGCTTGCCGGCCACGATAGGGTAAGGATAAGTATGGCACACACAACGAACACACCAAAACCGAAGCGGCCTTTTCCTGATTCAAATACTGACTTCAATACTGACTTCATAAGCTTCTCCTCTCTCAACTGCCTGGGTGCACATTTCAAGGCCTTATTCCGATCCCTAATGATTAGACCGTGTTCCTATCCGAAAAGATTCATATGATCCTGAAAGGCACCACTTCTTATATCGGCTGTTAATGGGAAAAGTGTTGCTTTTTCTTACAATATATTCTTAGGATTGATCTGAACGACAAATTACGCATCGATGTCCTCTGTGAAAATTAGAACAAATTGGACTATTGATTTGTGAAAAAAATCACAGTAAACTGTATGTGTGAAATAAATCACAATAACATTCAACCATTTGGTTCACCTAGATTTTACACTCGAGGAGGAATAACAATGAAAATTGCAGTGATTGGATGTACTCATGCCGGAACGGCAGCGGCGGTCAATGCCGCCAAGCTGTACCCCGATGCCCGGATTACCGTTTACGAACGCAACGACAACATATCGTTTTTATCTTGCGGGATTGCTTTGTATGTGGGCGGTGTCGTGAAGGAGCCGGAAGGGCTGTTTTACTCCTCCCCGCAGCAGTTGGCGGATTTGGGCGTCGTCACCCACATGCGTCATGAGGTCCTCTCTGTCGATACGGATGCGAAAATCATTCAGGTCCGCAACCTGATGACCGGAGAGGAATTCAAAGATAGTTTCGATAAGCTGATTGTCACGACGGGCTCTTGGCCGGTCATTCCACAGCTTCCAGGCATGGAGCTTGGCAACATTCTGATGTGCAAAAACTACGAACATGCCAATGCCATCATCGAAAAGGCAAAACACGCGAGCCATATTACGGTGGTCGGTGCGGGATACATCGGCGTAGAGCTTGTGGAGGCGTTCCAGCAAAGCGGGAAGCAGGTGACGTTGATTGACAGCGCAGACCGGATTCTGAACCGGTATCTGGATACTGAATTCAGTGGCCGGATCGAGGATGCGTTCCGCAGCAAAGGCATCGAGCTTGCGCTTGGGCAGACCGTGAAAGCTTGTAAAGGCAAGAACGGTCTTGTAAACCTCGTCATCACCGACAAGGGCGAAATCGCAACCGATATGGTCATTCTTTGTATCGGATTCCGCCCGAATACCGAACTGCTTGCGGGTCAGGTGGATATGCTGCCGAATGGTGCAATCATCGTGGATCAATATATGCAGACCAGCAAGCAGGACGTGTTCGCCGCCGGCGACAGCTGCGCCGTACATTACAATCCGACCGGCAAAGCAGCTTACATTCCGCTGGCCACCAATGCAGTGCGGATGGGAATGCTGGCGGCCCGCAATCTGATGGGGCCAACGACAAAGTATTTGGGCACGCAGGGCACGTCGGGCCTCAAAATATACGATCTCACCCTGGCTTCGACGGGACTTACCGAAATCGCATGCTCCGACGAGAACATCAATGCGGAGGCGGTTACGGTAACCGACGCCTACCGGCCAGAATTTATGCCTACGGCAGAGACGGTGACCTTGAAGGTTGTGTATGAACAAGAAAGCCGCTGTCTGCTGGGTGCGCAAATCATGTCCAAAGTCGATCTGACCCAAGCGATGAACACCTTGTCGGTATGCATTCAAAACGGGATGACGATCGACGAGCTGGCTTTCGTCGACTTCTTCTTCCAGCCTCACTTTAACAAGCCTTGGAACTTGCTGAATACGGCCGGCCTTGCCGCGCTTCCCAAGATCGTAGACGGGGAACGGCAGCACACATGAATGGACTAGCATCAATTTATCCTCCTCGAGCAATACTGGATGAGGACAACAGTTAAGAAGGCGTGCCCTACTGGGCACGCCTCTTTACGAATCCTTAATTATCATTGTTCTGAAACCACGTGTCAAAATCATCTTCGTCGGCTTCATTCTTACGTTTTCCTCCGGAAGAAGCGGCTTGCTTCCCCGTAGTAAGAGTTCCTGCATGAAGAGATGGATTCATATGCAAGATCCACCCTAATGTAAATAGGATAACAGCAAACAGCATATACTGTGCACAGTTTGTCATAAAGAAGTTAACAATTTCATATCTATTTTCACTGGCCACCAACTGATTCATCGCTATCATTTCGGAAATATAACCATAACTGTGGGACGCTGACCAAGCCGTATAGAGCATGAGCAACCCGGCGAGAGCATATAGAACCATACTCAAAATGGGAATCTTCTTTTTTCTCATGTTTTCCTTCTCTTTTCGCTAGATTTTTTGTTAAAAGTGCAGATGACTAAGTGCGAGCTGTCAATGTTCAATCCTCACGGCCACGACTTAGTCCGTTTCTCCAACTAAAAACAGTCTTCCCGCATGTATCCCCCAGACCTCATCAGCAATCGATGTAACCTTCTTTGAGTGGGTAACGATAATGACGCATTTGCCTTCATCATGGGCAAGCGAAGTGAAAATTTTTAAAATCTCAACTTCCGTATCTTTGTCCAAATTTCCGGTTGGCTCGTCGGCTATGATAATGTCTGGATGATGCGACAGCGCCCGTGCAATTCCAACGCGCTGCTGTTCGCCGCCCGATAACTTCAGTACCGGCCGATCGGCTGTTTCACGATCAATCCCAACTTTAGCAAGAATTTCATAGGCAAATGCCTTCTTATCCTTTTCAGGGCTCTTGCTGATGTTCATCGAGAGCACAATATTTTGAACCGCCGTAGCGTTAGTAAGCAGGTTATACGCCTGAAAGATAACGCCGATGCTTTTAGCCCTGTAATCGTCGCGGTCAATTTTTTTCAGATCATCGCCCCGATAATAAATTGCACCTTCCTTACAAGTGTCAAGACCTGACATCAGCGACAGCAGGGTGGACTTGCCAGAACCCGACTTGCCAATAATCGTATACACCTTTCCTGGCTCGAACGCTGTGTTTACCTCTTTAAGAACGTGCTTTTTGGCACCATCATATTTGTAGGAGACGTTTTTTAATGTCAATACACTCATATTTATCACTTAATTCCTTTCCATAAGAATTTTGATCGGTTCGTATTTTGTAATTCGGCTGATAGATATGAGACTGGCGACAGATACAAGCAGCAACGCGATACCTATAATTTGAAGAGCCGAGCTCATATTTAAGGAAAGATCGATGCTGCTGAGCGGTTCCACGTCAGTGCTGGAAAAGGAGCTCTGTGGAGCCATCATCATCATGCCTCCGCTTGGTTGCTGATTCGCTGCCTCTTCTGCCAATTCAATCTGGTTGGCAAGCAAGGCATTGGTGACAGGCTGCGCAGACAGGCTGCCCACGCCAAGTCCGACCGCCAAACATACACAAGTGATTAACATGATTTCAGACCACAATCCAAAAGCAACCTTCCCTTTTTTCAGCCCCATCGCCCGCAGGACGCCGATTTCATATTTGCGCTCTCGGATAGACATCGAGGACAGAAGTGCGATAATGATGCCCCCGAGGATTAACACGACCGCCATGAACGTGACAGCAATGCCTCTCAGTCCTTCCACGGGACCGATGATTTTGTTATAGGAAGCCTCATCCGTAGTAACGTTAAAGGTTTTCTCCAACCCTTTATCATATACTTCCTCAGCGAACGCATCCAACATGTCGGGTTGCTTCAAATAATAGGTCGCTTCAACCTTGATACCCGACATATCTGGTTGGATTTCCTGGACAACCGTATCATAGGTCGTAAGTATTTCATTGCGGCGGTTGGTAAAAGCGTTTTTCATTGAGCCTTCAGCGTATTCATCCGTCACGTCATAATAGGTTCCCACTACGGTCAATTCATATGATATATCCGCGCGCTTCCCTTCCATCATATTGTTCAATTCACCATATAACGATAGCTTATCCCCGATTTGAATCCCGTTTTGCTCCGCTAAATCCGTACTAATGATAGCCTCGTTACGTTCTTCCGGCATTCTCCCTTCCGCAAGCTCCCGCATTCCACCCTCAAATTCAGTAAAATTATTTCCGAGAAGACTCAGCATGAACTGCATCGGTTCATCCTGGGACATACCTGGACCGCCACCCATCCTCATCATGCCGCTTCCCGGGCCAAGCTCCGCATCAATCGCGGTTATATTTTCGCTATTTACACCTGTTCTGGCTGTATATACGCTGTTTTGCAGATATTCCGATTCACCGAACGCAATATATTGGTCAGCAGGGATCGACGGAATGGTTATCATCACCCGCCCATCTTTGCTGTTTGCCATTGCCTCCTCTCGTATCTTCTGCATGTCAGGTTCAAGACGCACTTCCGCTCCAAAACGGCCTTTATAGTCGTCTATGATGCCATTTGCGGTGTTGCGGATCATTATCGCAATCACGGTAGTCACGATAACACCCAAAATGATTGCGCCGATCAGAATGTTTCTGCCTCTATTTTGACTAACATTGTGAAGCGCATTTTTTAAAATATACATGTTCTCTCCTCCTGAAAATCCTTTTGCGACGAGCCCCGACTTCTCATCGGAAAACAGCATACCGTCCCAATCTAACTTTAATCTAACTTTGGATTTCAACATAAAAAAACCGGCAGGTTCTCCTGCCGGTCAATCGGTTAGACATCATTCCATTCGTGTGGTAGATCCATGCGAAATAACACGCCGTTATTCACATTTTCAAGCGTAAACGGGATTCCCATTAAATCGAGAGCTTTTTTCACAATGGTAAGGCCCAGGCCGCTGCGCCCCTGACTCCGCCTTCTGGCTTTATCCTCGCGGTAAAAAGGCTCAAAGAGCTTAGGCAGCATTTCCTCTTGAATCCTCACTCCGTTGTTGAAGACACAAAGACGAACGCATTTTTTCATTTCCTGCGTATAGATATGGATTCGTCCGCCTTCCGGCGTATTTTGAACCGCGTTCATGACAATGTTGGACAACGCTTTGCGGAACAGCTTCGGATCCAATGTGCAGCACAGGTTCTCTGGAATGTCCACATCGATGCGCTGCTCTCTTACATCGGCTAACGTGCGGTAGGAAGAAAGAATCCCGGTCACCAGCTCATTTAGCTGGATGCGCTCTTGTTCCTGTCCCGTCATGTCATTGCTCAACGTCACAATTTCTAAGATCTCCGAGACCAGTTTATTTTGTTCATTCATCATTTTCAAGCATTCGCGTACATATTTTGGATATTCCGCGGGCGGAATCACATTTTCCAGCATCCCCTCCAGCAATGCACTGGTGGCGGCGATGGGCGTCTTTAACTCATGCGAAGCCGCAGAGAAAAAATATCGCTGATTTTCTTCCATCTCTTTTTCCCGTTCAATTTCGATTTCCAATTGCTGAATCGTGACTTGCAATGTTTTATACATTTTGTAGACGTCTCCGGCAAGCTGACCAATCTCGTCTTTGCGGGGATCTGGAGCAGTAACTGGCTCCAAATCAGACATTTTCTTGGTGTCTTGCGCGATTTTTTCAATAGGCTTTGCGATTTGTCTCGCAAATAGGGCGGCGGCAAGGAGACTCGCCATAAATATCATCAAAAAAGCGAAAACCATTTTTTCTATAAATTCGTGGTAGACGGAAGCTCCAGATATCGTACCGGTAACATATAAGGTTACGCCCCCGGAAGCCTTCACCAGGAATTGAAACCGCTCGCTGGAATCGGCGGTTATAAAATGAAATTTACGCTCCGTAAATGCAGTTCCTTTGATAATTACATTGTTTGATGGCGGTAATTCGATATCAGTTCTCGTCATGGTAAAATTTTCAGTCTGATATAAAATTTGTCCGTCGGCAGCCTCCAAGCAAAATTCAAAGGAGGTGTTTTTTTCGTGAAAGTTTTTAGCTATATTCATAATCTCATCATCAGATTTTCCATGCAGACGATTGAGAAGAGGTTGAAATACATCTGATAATTGCTGTCGCTGCGTTGACTCAACGACTGATTTGACCTGGTCGAAGAAAAAGACGAACATGAAAAAGATAACAAAAAGCAATATCAATGCGGTATAGAAAAACACTTTTCCATAAATTCCAAACAATCTACGCTTGATGATCCTCGACCTCCAAACAATAGCCAATCCCCTTTACGGTCTTAATGAGGTTTTTAGGCAATTTATCCCTCAGCTTTTTGATGCTCGCGTGAATAATTCCCTCGTTGCCGTCAAAATCATATCCCCAAATCTTAATCAGTAACGTTTCATGTGACACAATTTTATGTCTGTTTTGTGCAAGCAGCATCAATATCTCGAATTCCTTAGGCGATAACTGAATTTTTTCGCCGCTATATTCCACTCCGTAGGTTTCGGGGAATAAAGTCAGCTTGCCCGCTGTAATTTCTTTTTTGATGGCCCCGCTGCGTCGTAGAAGAGCTTCAACACGTTTGACAAGAATCGGCATAGAGAACGGCTTGGTGACGTAATCGTCCACTTCATTGGTAAAAGCGGTCAGTTGATTCCGATCATCGCTCAATGCGGTCATCATCAATACCGGGGTGTCGTTTATTTTACGAAACTCCTTCAAAAGCTCCTGCCCGTTCGTGCCGGGCAGCATAATGTCCAGTATGATGAGGTGATACTGTGTGTTATAAAATTGCTCTAGCGCGTCATCGCCATCCGAACACGTATCGATACGATAACCCGCGTTTTGCAAAAATATTTGCACCATCGTTCTGATATGCTCATCATCCTCGACAACCAAGATTCTAATCTCCATAATCTCACCCGACACCACTATAACATGATCATCTAACTTTCATCTAACTAGGATGTAACATCATGACCCTGAATCATTTTCCAGAACGCATAAGAAAAATATAATTTGCAACTGTAAATTACTGTACATGCCAAAGTTCACTATAATTAAATGCAAAAAAGTGACAAACTTTAGGACAATTTGAAAAGCCCCCTTGACACTTCTTATGTGTTGTAACTATAATGGTTACACCGTGATGGTGTCAGTAATGAAACTAAGCAGCAGATTTTCCAAAGCGGTTCACATTCTTTCATTGCTTGTTCCAGCCAAGGATGCGTACTGCACGTCGGAATGGATTGGTAATAGCGTCGGCCCAAATCCGGTTATCATTCGGAAAATAAAGTGAACCCATTTTTTTGGAGTAGTTGTAATAAGGTTGGTTACAACATCAAATCTCGAAATCCATGGAAAGGAGAGACGTTGATTACGACATGCATGACATGCTGCTAGCCCAGGCATGAGCCGGGATCAAGCGATTGTGATAAACGAACATCTTAGCGGTAAAGCGAAGGAAATCGGGCACGGCTTGGAAGGAATCGCAGTCGTTGAATCTGTTGGGCAATGCCGGGAGCGAATCTGAGTAAGCAGCTTGTGCTGGCAGCGTTACGTTACTGTTTCTATAATTTTAATCCATATAAGGAAGAAGGAGATTTGCAATGTTTAGTAAGAAATCATCGATGGGAATTATTTTATTGCTTTGTATCACGTTATTGCTGAGCGCCTGCTCCGGCGAGGCGAGTACGACGAATACCGCGAGTGAAGGAACTCAGACGCCGGCGGTGGACCTCAAGATCACGCCGTTCAACCCTGGAGAAAGCGGCCTTTTCCCCGTCACCTCGAGCCTGATCGAAGGACCGAACGAGGTACTGCTCGTCGATGCTCAGATCGAAAAGAATAACGCCGAGCAACTGGTCAAGATGATCCGCGACACCGGAAAGAAGCTGACTACGGTTTATATCAGCCACAAGGATCCGGATTTCTACTTCGGCCTGTCGACGATCCGCGAGGCATTTCCTGACGTGAAGATCGTTGCCACCCCGGCCACTGTGGAAGAAATCAAGGCAACCATCCAGCTCAAAAGCGATTACTGGAGTCCGATTCTAAAAGAAAACGCCCCAACCGCGCTGATCGTCCCTGATGTCCTAGAAGGGGACAAACTAACGGTCGATGGCGAAACCGTGCAGGTGATCGGTCTCGACGGTTCAGCTCCGTCTCATACCGTCCTTTGGGTTCCGTCGAAAAAGACCATCCTGGGCGGTGTGCCGATCTACGAGAACCTACATGTCTGGATGGCAGACAACCAGACCCCGGAGAGCCGTGACCAATGGCGGGAGATTCTGGAGCGGATTCTTGCCCTGAAGCCGGAACGGGTTATCCCGGGCCATTACCTGGACAAGAGCTCCGAAGACACATCCAGCGTCGTCTTTACCCGTGACTACATTGCAGCATTTGAAGCTGCGGCAAAGCAGGCCAAGAATTCCGCTGAGCTGACTGCAGCGATGCAGAAGGCCTATCCGGACTTAAAGAACACAAGTGATCTGGAAATGGGCGCCCAGGTGATCAAGGGTGAGCTGTCCTGGCCATAATATAACGCCGACGCCGCACGTTAGGTGCGTAGATGGTTAAGCCGTAATGGTGACATTTCACCTGCTTCGACCCTTTCTTCCGCTACGATATTCGCTCGGTCGTCATCGTAATAGCGGGCCGTCACGCCGCCTGTGGAGCGTTCCACCATCAGGTTATCTCCATTGAGCGGTAGCTGACGGCCTTTCCTTTTCGGCCGACCTGCGTGAGGCGGTTGCGGCTCTCGTATGCATAGCTCGCTCCCTGAATGTTCAGCACTTGCTCGATAACCACGCAATCATAATGGTTTGCCAATTGGTGCGATTTCTTATGTAGAAACTCTTTTCGTTGGTTTGCAATCCTTTCGTGCAGCTTCGCTATTTTCAACTGTTGTTTATGCCAAGAGAGGAACCTTTCTTCCAGCGTGACAAGACACGCTGTTATTTGGATAATTTGCCCATGTCTTGATGATAGCAAACGAGGGTCGTTGGCTAAGCTGAAAAAATGCACCTCGCAGGTCTGATGCTCCCCTCACAAGGTGCATTGCATTTTCTTCAATCGTTCGCGTTGTGCCAAGAACCCAATAAAATCAACGCTTTCCGCCGCTCACCCTTGGGGTTTGTGTGAAACGACATCTCCTTCGTAAGGCGGGTTCAAACATCAATTACACTATCAAATGGCGTACTGAAGTTACGTTCAGAAGAGAAGCTGCCGTAGATATCAAACCATTCGTAATAAGTTGCATTACCGGCATGTTAAGAGCAAGGAACACCGAAAACATCTACAATAAGATCGAACGGAATTTGAATCGTGATAAATGCCCGATTGATTCCGCTATAAATCCGTAAACGAACTCCATTTGGCCCTACATTCAACAAACAGCCTGTAAATGATCCAAATAATGTGCGAACAACTACTACGCTACCTGCTAAGCCTCGAGCCAATCTCCTTACTTTTCTTTGCGTAGTGGCCGATACTCTTCTTGAAGTTGTAACTCTAAATTGACCATTCTCCCAGCTCCCTAATCAACGTATTTAATTTGACTCCTTATACATATAAATGTCCGGTGTCCGGTTCACGCAACTTGCGATGGGTAGATGCTGATAAGCATGATATTTGATAAAAAAGCCCACCGGAAGCCCATTCGTGAATACGAAAGTATGTCAATTCGGTCCATATAAGACATCTATTCCCTAACCATTCACCATGAAGCGCGGAAAAATAATAAGTGGTGAAAAAGAGGGAGGCTGCACTTGAATGAGCGACCTTCGCGGACAAGTTTATTCGCATAGCTAGAGAAAATAACTGAATAACTAAGAGAGGTTACTGACCATGTTGGAGGAACACCTACGGATACTAAATTTGAATGATTCGGGAATTGGGGTCATTTAATCCAATTACGGGTATATTAGAAGACCTTCTCTCATAAATTTACCGCTTAAACTAACGGATACGAAGTTAAACATAAGGGCTCCACATATTAGTTATCAATAATATGTGGAGCCCTTTATTTTTTGATGATTCTTGAGTTTAGGACTTGATAATGAAAAGTTGTAGCTTTATAACAAAGTTTGATCAAAAAAAAACCATAATCCCTAATTCCACTATAAATAAAAAGAATTAATTTTGAAAAAAAGTTTGATCAAAATGGATATTTCTCCAGCAGATATGCGATCATGTTTTATAAAAAAGTTTGATCATTTCTACCTATCTTACTCAACAATTTTGCTCAATTATTAAATAAGAAAAATACAGCTAAACAAGATTATAAAAAAAGAGACTTTTCTATTATTTGAGCCCCCCTATAATATCCAACTCTTTCGCCATTTAGAAATTATCCTCTATTTTCTAGCAAGTAATAGATACGAACCCTCTATTTAATTACTAAAATAACATGTTAAATGTATGCCAAACGTATCTTTTAAATATGCATCAGTTGCAAGAATAATTTGTTTCATTGAATTTGTAATCTCTGATATTGAGACTCCTGGCTGAACAATTGATATTTCAAATTCCGTATCAAATCCAGATTTAACCATTTTTTTCAACATATGAAGAGTTTGTAAATCTCCCTTCTCAAACCGTGTTTCAGTATAGTTTCTCTGTCTTATATTTTCTCGTTCAATCATTCTTTGAACAATTTCTAAGACATTGTCGTTCCACATAATTGATTTTTCAGCTTGACCACATACTTCATATAGGTCTGAAACACGAGCACCGGCATGTTCTCCGTGTGAGTACTTACAATGATATAGATGAAATACGACTTTCCGATGTTCTATATCAATTTTAACCGAAACGACATCTGCAATTTCTCCCGATCCATCATCATCAAAAATAATATCTGATGTCTGATCTACAATATTATGTATCGTAGCGTATTGAATTGAATCAGTCTTTCTTTCTCTCCCTTGAGATTCACATTTAATATTAACTCCTAATATACCCCAGTTAATAGCAAACAAAGAATCTAGGGGCAAATCAATGCCACTTTTTGGTTTGATAACTGTTTTCAAATTTTCTTGGACCACAACAATAGTTCCATCACTTTGTATGAACGATATTTCTGGTGAATATTCATACAGATAATCAGTCATTTTGACAGTTTTATTACCGGATTTCACTCTTAGCTCTTCACCTTCTATTTGCTTAAAACTATATGTGCTCTCATTAATAATCTGCTCAAAGATAAATTCTCTCTCATTTATCCAAAACTCAAAGCGAAGATTTCCATTAACTAAACTCGGGTTCTTTACATCCGTTTGAAAGAACGGAAATGCCTTTTGTTCTTTAGAGAGATACAACTGCCTTGTAGAAGAATTGGAAATTTCAATTGTTTCTGGCAACAATATTTTATAAGGGATACCTTCTGGGAATTCCTTAATAACTTCTAATGCGAGCGAATTATTTAATATATTGTTCGTATCAATGGTATCATCCAATACCTTCTTCCCTATATTCTGACACCAACCTGTCCAAAAGTTTATCCGTTCTACCCAACGCATCCAGACTTTTCCTTTGTATGAACAACCAATACTAATTCGTCCTCCAGCTTGATAGCCATAACCGAATAAATTTGATTTAGTCGAACCAGACACAACTGCCTCACTAATTCCAGACTTAATATCAGTCCCCGCAAACATTCTAAAGCTAATTCTACCGCTAGGTTGTTGCTTCAATCCCAAAGTTCCAAGCATTAATCGATTAATCCCATCTAAGCTACGATATATTGAATCACCCTTCATTGCCAGCGCTTTCGGGAACATACTTTCCACAAGTCGATTTCCTTTTCCAGCATCAGTTTCGTTTATATGAATGATTCCATTTTCTTTATCAAAAAACAACACAAAAAAATCATAATCATATTGCACTATATCCTTCTGATCTGACCAGACTACTTTTGTTTCAATTTCCTCAATGAAAATGTAAACAGAGTCTACTTCATTTATTAATGGGGTAGTTCTATTTGGATCCAAGACTTGTTTCCATCCCTCTACAAAAGTTCTTTTTAAAGGGTATCGAAACATTCGTGTACTTATTTTCATCTTTAGTTGGGATAAATCTATCTCCTTCATATGGCCTTTTTCAAATTTACCAATGAATTCACTGAGTTCAACTTCTTTATTGATTGCCTGATGTGAATGTATATTAAGAAGTTGATTCCAATCAGAATCTTGACGATACAACTCTTCAATCGATTCCTTCAAATCGTCCATTGCCACATTCGTAATAAGCTTTGCATTGCCCAAAATATCACTACTTGTTCGTGCGAAACGTCCAATGAATTGAAGTGTAATCGGAAGAGACTTATATTTATCATGAACTGCTGCAATTTTCAATGTTGGAATATCAATGCCTTCACCAAACATATCCACACATACCACAATTTTTGTTTTACCATCCCTAACTTGCTGCAAGTATTTATTTCTCTGCACCGATGGAATACCGGTGTGAATTATCACTGGATTATACTCTTTATATTGAGAGTATATTTTTTCATACAACTCATCAGCGCGTTTACGGCTCCTCGCTCTCGCTAGAAGTACATGCTCGTATCCTTGTTCCAAATCTTCACCCAAATGCTGAATTGCAATTTTTGCGATTTCTTCATCAGATTTTTGTTCATCAAATTCTTGAATTGGATAAAAGTCGATCGGCTTGAAATATCCCGCTTTTTGTGCCATTGCTAAACCATAATTAAAAATTATTTTACCATCGACCTTTTTGCCATCATTTCTAAACGGAGTTGCGGTAAATTGTAGAATCTTCTTTCCTAAAAATCTTTCTCTTACCGTTCCCCATTCGGGTGCTGCGAGATGATGTGCTTCGTCAAAAATCACAACTTCTACCTTTTCAACTAGTTTATCCCGAACAGACGGAGGCATTTTGTTTATCATGCCAGGGGTTGAAACAACTATATTAGCCTCCTCAAGTGCAGCAATCATAGCTACTTCATCCTTAGCTTCTACTTTTGATTTATAAAGAAGAGTAGTTGGATAAATAATTCCATCTGAAATCATTTCTAATTTTGGTAGTATACCAAAATGACTCGCTCCTTTAAATATTTGTTCCTCAAAAGATTAGATGGTACAATCACTAGTGTTGAAGCTATTCTTTCAGAAATAATCGTAGCATACATTGTTTCAGATTTTCCTGTTCCTGTAGGTAGGACAATTGTTGCTGGGGAATTTGATGTCGCCCAATGTGCACGAATTGCAGATAATGCTCCAAATTGAGGCAAACGTAAGCCAATCTCATCTTCATTCCGAGATACTTTCTCTATGTACGACACTTTCCAACTGTTAACAATTTCTTCACGACTGAAAACATTACCCTCAGCGTTCGTACAGCGACTTAACTTATTCTCACGACCTATTATTGAGATTACGTTTTTATATGTTACCAAAACAAATCCCTTCTCTCTGCAAAATTAAACAGCTCATTTTATGAATTCTATATTTTAACAGATACAAAAGAAACTTTATGTTACACCTTTTCAAAACCTATACATGCCACTTCAACATTAGAATGACTTGCTATATTTGTATTCATAATTTCCTCAATCAATCTAAGCACCCCTTATACTATTAAAAGATGATTAAAAAGGACTCAATTTTTGCTACCACACACCCCTCACCGCATTCACAATCTCCACAAGCTGTTTCTGCTTTGCTCCATCGAACAGCCTGATAAAACTATGCGGACGATCGAAAGGAGGCTTCATCAACACAGCTGTTGCTTCAATATACCCATTCTCCATAATGTTGTAATCGATCACTTTCCGTACGAACGCAATCTGGGCTGACGTTAGCGACTGATCATTAATAACTGTACAGAATGCCTTCATAGCAGCTTCGTGAGCTAATTTAGCAATCTTCCTAACGAGTAGACTGAAGGGGTAATGTATCCTCACCATTCAGCGGGTACTGTTCTCGAATATCGACAACATAATCAGAAAACTCTAATATATAAAAATAGTTCCTTTCTAAATCTGAAAGAAACTCATATTGCCGTGGGACTTTGATACCTTTCAAGCGTGTAGAACGACCAAGTGATGCTACATCTTGAATCTTTAGCCATGGTTTATAATCGATTCCCTGACCTTGACCCCGACCATCCTTAATCTTCTTTTCAATCGACTCTGTTCTTTTTCGCTTAGCCATTGTAATCACCCCACAAAACAAAATAAAAAAATAGCCCTCGAGGATAATATATCCTCAAGAGCTATTATTATCAAACATTATTATAAATAATCAAACTTTGTTCTAAATTATCAAACATTATTTTAAAGCTACAAAAGTCTTGTCAGGTGATAAAAAAGTCATGAACCAATTTTGTTGATTTTACTGCGTTTGCCAGAGCACGTGATAAACACGATAAATAAAAAGTCTGAAACCACCACAAATTACCATAAAATGAAAGTTGGAAACTTGTACTGTTACGATAATATAATTTTTATAACCATTTCCTCAATATACTGAATGTCGCATATAACGTGCTTAAATGATCAATTTTCTTTTTCAAAGAATTAACTCTAATAATCTGTCCATCTTTAGTCCATTGTCCATATATTTGAACTAACCGCCCTGTAGTTCGTGAGAGTTCAAGAAGTGCTGTCTTCAGATGCTTTTTTTGAACTAATGTATTTCTTTAAATAGTGAACTTAAGGAAGGTAGATTACTATTCCAGCCTCCTGATTCTAATACTGAAAAACGTTTCGGTATAATACCAAAAGTCTTCTCCAAGAGCTTCACGTTTCCTTTTTATCTCTTAATACCCTGGAACTAAACATACTTCGGTTTGGACATCTTTGTACTCTAATTCAACAGATTTATAGATTGATTTTCCGCAAAAAGTTAAAAGGTAGCTCAATTTATCTAAGTTTGGTTTCGCTAAATTCTTTTTCCCATTAAGTTGACCCTTGTGAACATAGTCCATAAGTGAATCAATTATATCCACCATTAAACCGATAAACTCTTCCTTCTGATCTTCCTTAAATTTTTTTGTCATAATAAACTGACAATTGGCTCTCGTTCGAGATATTTGAGACAAGTGTATTTATAAGTAACGAAAGATGTGATACGCAACAATTAGGAATAATTTTTCTGATTATATACCTTTTATAAGGATAACTATTTGAAGGTGTAATTAAATATTCAAACTCACTCATTTTTAAGTTCTGAAGCCAATTTTCAAAATTCTCTTTTGTTACCAAGGCTAAAGAATTTATAACAGTTTGAACTCTTCTGTCATCTAGTGAATTCAAACTATCTATTATTGGTTTAATATTAGTAGGTAATGGAACAAAGTAATCACCCCCTTCATCATATTCTTCGTAATCGAGTTCAGTTCCGTTAACGTCTTCTTTTGTAATTGTTGATTCTTCCTCTTCAATGTTATAAACCAGTTTGCCAATTGCAGGTACAGGTATTATATCCTCTTCGTCTGTAATCGTTCTAACTTTATAAATTCCATTATCGTGCTTTATTACTTTTATTTGTTGTTCTAAGGCTTCCAAGGTATCTAGTGTCACGGGAGCCGCACAGTCTTCATGCCATCATACGATATTAAAAAAACCTAATGAGGTTAGCCTATTGTTCATTCAATTAACCGTGAGTGAGATAATGATCTGAAAACAAAAAACTGGCACAAAAAATATCTCGATGGACAAGCCTTGAAAAAACAGCATCATTTTACGATAAATCTAAATGGGATTTATGCAGGAAATGCAGGATATAAAGAGAGTCTTAAAAATCTCAATTCCGTTTATTCGACCCCTTTTACAAAATAAAAAACTACCAAGCAGATTTGGGTGGTAGTTTTATCCAGTAGTTATTTCAATGCCTTAGATATTCTCACTAGCGTTGCATAAAACATTGACAGACAATTCAGATAATTAGCATCTACCATGAGAACCAAAAGGTCGAGCAGCCACTAAAGGTAGCACTGTCCATTTGAAAATTTATGTATATTTACTTGGCTTTTGCGTCAGACAACGCCCTTCGGGCCGGCTCGGTTACGTAGCTGGATTTGCAGGAGGGAGTGCTCTACGTTCGCGTCCAGTTTGGCCAGCATAAGCAGGCAAAAAGCGATGAGTGTCCGCCAAACCTGGTTGTGCACGGCCTGTTTGCTTGTTCCATAGAAATGCTTAATCTTCAGGTGCTGCTTCATCCATTTGAAGAAGGTCTCAATGGCCCTGCGGCTGCGGTACATCTCACTGATTTCATCGCAAGACAGATCGAAACGGTTGGTGAGCAGAATGAGAAAATTGCCCTGTGAATCGGTTGTTGCCATCATGCGAAGCTTGTGCTTCATCCGCTTTTGCGTGGAACCTACCAGCACCCATTCATCCATGGTGACCTTGCTGTCCTCTGGAATTTCAAGCGATTGGAGCGGTTCGATCACCGTGTTCTCCTTTAAGCGAGTCACGAAGTATATCCCGTCCGAGCAATAACGATCGAATGATTTGTAGTCCACGTAACCGCGGTCAACACATAGGTGATTCCGGCATCTTCGATAAGGTCATCCATCTGTGTCCGGTCATTTTTCTTGGCTGTCGTAATGGTTGCCTTCTCTGGCAGGACCTCATGAGCATCTGCAAAAGCAAGGCGGAGGTGAAGCTTTATACCTGCCTTGGTCTTGCGAAAGTCGGCCCACTTGTACCTCCGCAAGCAAAGAGCAACGGTGGTAGAGTCGATAATCCGGAGTGCTTTGCGGTCTGCTATCGAACAACCATGCCTAGACAAAATCTGCATAGCCAGCCGCTCGAAAACCTGCTGGAGCAGGTTCGGATCCACCTGATTATGCTTGCGGCATAATTTTGCCGGTGAGATCGATTCCAAGCCTAGCATTCCTGTTGAAATTCCTTACTCAGAACGTCGTCGGCTATCTCTCTCAGCCCTTCCTGCGGCCTATTTCGGCCATTGTATTTCGGAACTTTTCCCCTATGAGGTAGTAGTAAACGAGTAGCCGCGGCGCACTAATAGATATCTGTATTTCTTCCTGTAGTCTTCGTGTGCCTTTTGTTGTTCTTCTGGTGTCATAGTCAAAAGATTAAACTCGTCTGCAACGATCGGCAATTACTTCTTTTCGTTTTTAGGGTATTCGGATTTTATGGTGGAATTATCTCTGTTTAAATGGTTTGATTCTTAATATACCAAAGGTAAACTAAGATTTCTGTTGTGTTTTGTTGATTTTCCAATAAATTGAATAGTTGCTCAGCGGCACTTGACGTCAGATTCCTGTGGTGGATTTTTCCCTTTCATTTGAAAAAAACACCCGGCAGGATGCGTACCGAGAGAAATACGGCATACACCCAAGCCGGGTAAGGGATTAGAAAATAATATCAATGGCCTCTAGCACATCTTGCTCCTGTTCGGATTGCCCGTTCAGGGAAATATCATTCAACAGCACCGAAGGCTGTTCGCAAATTTGGGTGATGATCACGAGCAGGTCCTGAGCGAAATTGTCGATCAGATTGCACGTAAACAACTTGGTGGCATATTCAAACTGCCCGTTCATTCCCTCATCCAGCAACGAAATGACCAAGGTAAGATCAAATTGGGAAACCGTATGCGTTTCCGGATAAGATTCGATTTGGATATCCCCGAAGCTTTGAACGTTATCTTCCTTCGTTTCCAGAGCAAACATGACATCGAATACAGGATTGCGGCTTTGATCTCGCGGCGCCTGCAGCTTTTTCACAAGCTCCTCGAACGGATAATCCTGGTGGTCGTAGGCCCCCAGCATCGTTTCTTTGACTTCGTTCAAGTAAGCGAGGAACGTCTTCTCCCCGGACGGATAATGGCGAATCGCCAAAGTGTTGACAAACATTCCGATGAGCGGCTCCAGGTCGGCATGTGTGCGGCCCGAAACCGGCGTGCCTACAATGAAGTCTTCTTGTCCAGAGTACTTGCTGAGCAGGATTGAATAGGCCGCAAATAACACCATATAAAGGGTGGCACCGTTCTCAACAGCGATGCGCTGCAAGCTGTCGGTCATCTGCTTGTCGATCCTGAAAGGCAACACATCTCCCTCAAAACTGCGAGCGGCAGGTCTGACAAAGTCCGTAGGCAGTTCAAGCGTCGGCAGTTCGCCTTCCAGCACGTCCAGCCAGTAGGCTTCCTGACGTTTCAGCCGCTCTTTTACAGGTTCGGACTGCTGCCAAGCTGCGAATTCCTTGTATTGAATCCGAAGCGGTTCCAGAGTCTCGCCGTTATACAGGCGCAGCAGCTCTTCGACGAAGATGCCCATCGACATGCCATCCGTGACGATATGATGAATGTCCAGCATAAGCAGATGCCGTTCCGCTTCCCATTCGACTAAGCCCACACGCAGCAGCGGCGGCCGCTCCAAATCAAAGACGCGCACAAAGCCGTCTACGATGCTCTTCGTTTCACTTTCCGTCGCTTTCGTATACTCGACGGCAAACTTCAAGTCCGGATAAATCCGTTGTACCGGTTCGCCGTCGACCATTTCGAAGCCGGTTCGCAAAATTTCGTGACGAGCGATTAATCCTTTGAGCGCCGCCTCGAATTGATTCCGTTCCAAGCGCCCGACGAGAACCGTCATGCCGGACATGTTGTAGCTAAGCTCGGCGCCTTCCATCTGCTGCTGGATGTACAGCCGTTTTTGCACGGAGGAAAGTGGATAGTAATCCCTCTTATCCAGAACCGGAATGGAGAGGTGTTCCTGCCGCTCCAATTGGCTGATCGCTTCGGCCATCGCTTCGATGGTCGAGTGCCGGAACACATCGCGCAGCGGCAGGTCCACGCTCAGCTCCTTGTGCACCTTGCTGACCAGCGTCGTCGCCCGCAGGGAGTGCCCGCCGAGGTCGAAGAAGTTGTCCGTCACGCCAATCGTGACCGGCCCGAGCACGTCCTGCCAGATGGCGACCAGTTTCGCCTCCAGTTCGGTGCGCGGCACCACGTATTCGCGGCCTGCGCTTGCTCCCCCTTCCGGCGCCGGCAGCGCCTTCCGGTCGATTTTCCCGTTCGGCGTCAGAGGCAGGCGCTCCAGCTCCACGAAGTACGACGGGATCATGTACCCTGGCAGCTCCTGCGCCAGCGCGCTGCGCAGAACGTTCACTGCCAACTCCGCTCCGGTATCCGGCGTGTAATACGCGCATAGCGCCTTCTGCCCGTTCGCGTCACTTCGAACCAGCACCACCGCTTCGCGCACGCCTTCCACCCGCAGCAGCTGCGACTCGATCTCGCCCGTCTCAATCCGGTAGCCCCGGATTTTCGCCTGGTTGTCGATCCGGCCGATGAAGTCCACGTTCCCGTCCTCCATCCACCGCGCCAAGTCGCCCGTGCGGTACAGCCGCTCGCCCGCGGCGAACGGGCTGTCTACGAACTTCTCTTCCGTCAGCTCCGGACGGTTCAAGTACCCGCGCGCTACCCCGACTCCGCCGATAACCAGCTCGCCCAGCACCCCGACCGGCACCGGGTTCAGGTGCGCGTCCACAATGTAGAATTTCGCATTCAGCCACGCTTTGCCGATCGGCACATGGCCGGTCTGCGGCAGCTTCGCCAGCTCCTCGTCGTAGAAGCTGGAGTCGATCGCCGCTTCCGTCACGCCGTATGCGTTGATGATCCGGAACAACGAGCCGAAGCGTTCCTGCAAGGTCCGGTAATCCGCCACGCTGCAGCTGTCCGAGCTCGTGATCAACAGCTCCATCCAGCTCATATCCAGCCCCTGCTCGTGCACGTACTCCAGGAACGGCACGATCAGTGCCGGCGTCGATTCGAAGATGGTGACCCGCTCCCGCTCCATCCAGTGGTGCAGACGAGACGGATCGATCCGGTCGTCCTTCGGCACGATCACCATCGTGCCCCCGTTGTACAGCGTCCGCGCGATATCTCCCACGAACACGTCGAACGAGAAGCTGGCGAGCTGCAGCAGGCGCACCGGGAACTGATCCAATCGATATTCCCGCCGGTAGCCCGCCGCCGTGTTCACCAGGCTGCGGTGCTCGATCATCACGCCCTTCGGCTTGCCCGTCGTTCCCGACGTGTAGATCACGTACGCCAGATCCTCCGGACGGGCTTCATGGAAGCTGCCCATGCCGACATTCGGATGGCTCTCATCGCTGGCATCCACAGCATCCGTCAGCTTGCCGGAGACCATGCCGGAGCCAATCGGCGCATTCTCCCGCTCCTCGCTGTACGACGCTTCGTCGTCGAGGTACAGCACCGCCGCCAGCGCCAGCTCCTCTTCGCCGAGCCAGGCTTCGGCGCGCTCTCGCAGCGGCGTTTGCGTCAGCAGCACCTTCGCTCCGCTGTCTTCAAGCATGAACCGCACGCGGTCCGCCGGATAATCCGGGTCGAGCGGCACATACGCCCCGCCCGCTTTCCAGACGGCCAGCACGGCCACCAGCAAGTCCACCGAACGTTCGGCGAGAATGCCGACGATCGTCTCCCGGCCGATGCCGCTTGCGCGCAGCGTGGCCGCCAAGCGGTTCGCCCGCTCGTTCAGCTCCGCATACGTCAGCCGGTCGTTCTCGTACACGACGGCTGCCGCTTCCGGCGTGCGTTCCGCCTGTTCCTCGAACAGCCGGTGGAACGCGGCCGCAGGAGCCGCTTCCGGCTGCGCCGGGTTAAACGCGCCAAGAATTTGCTCTTTTTCCGCTGGTGTCAAAATGCCCAGCTCGGCAATAGTCACCGACGGGTTGTTGAGAATGGATTCAAGCAGCTGCAAGTAGTGAGCGGCCAATTTCTCTACCGTTTCGGTTTTATAAAGAGCAGTGGCGTATTCAAACAGATATTCCAAGCCTTCCTCGGTCTCCGTGACGTCCAAGCTGAGATCGAATTTAGAAACAATTTCTTCGCTGGCAGACGTCGACAAATGGAGTCCGGGAAGCTGGATTTCCAAATTCTCTGTATTCTGCAAAGCAAACATCGTATCGAACAGCGGATTGCGGCTTAAATCGCGAGCCACGTTTACCTTATCCACCAGTTCCTCAAACGGATAATTCTGATGTTCAAAAGCGCCCAGCGTCGTCTCCTTGATTTCCTTCAAGTAGTCAAGGAACGTCTTACCGGCAGCCGGATAACTGCGGATGGCCAGAGTATTGACGAACATCCCGATGAGCGGTTGAATGTCGCTGTGATTTCTTCCCGCAATCGGTGTACCGACCACCACGTCTTCTTGCCCTGTATACTTATGCAATAATATTGTATAACCAGCAAGCAGAACCATGTAAAGCGTTGCGCCGTTCTCGGCTGCAAGCCGTTTCAGACCCTCGCTTTTCTCGCTATTCATAAACAATTGCAGCGTGCGGCCCTCATAGCTCTGCATAGCCGGGCGCGGATAGTCCGTCGGCAATTCCAAAATCGGCAGATCTCCGCGGAACATGTCGAGCCAATAGGCTTCCTGCTTGACAAGCTGAGCTTTCTGCTCGTCCGATTGCTGCCATACCGCATAATCTTTGTACTGAATGCGGAGCGGCTCCAACGGCTCCCCGCTGTACAAGCGGACGAACTCGTCGATCAGTACGTCCATCGAAACGCCGTCAGATACGATATGATGCGTATCGAACATCAGAATGTGCCGGTCCGGCGCCATTTCGGCAAGGCCTACCCGCAGAAGTGGCGGCTTCGCCAGATCAAACGGACGAACGAATTGGCGCACCGTTTCTTCCACCTGCTCCCCGCTAATCTGCACATATTCCACCTGGAAGGCGCCTTCTTCATAAATCCGCTGAACCGCTTCGCCTTTTACCATCTCAAAGCCGGTACGCAGCGTTTCATGACGAGCTACGAGCCCGCGGAACGCTTCTTCAAACCGCTGCCGGTCGAGCTCCCCTTCGAGCAGCATTGCTCCCGGTATGTTGTAGCTCAGCTCGCCTCCTTCCAGCTGGTTCAAGATATAGAGACGTTTCTGAGCGGAAGATAGCGGATAATACTCGCTAGGTTCCGCAGCCGGAATAGCCGTGAACGAGCCGATCTCCAGCCACTCCATAGCCGCGGCCATTTCCTCAACTGTCGAGTAGCGGAATACGTCGCGAAGCGGGAATTCAATGCCTAGCTCCTTATGCATTTTGCTGACAAGCGTCGTCGCCCGCAGGGAGTGTCCGCCGAGGTCGAAGAAGTTGTCCGTTACGCCTACCGCCTTCTCCCTAACAAGCACCTCCTGCCAAATGGCGGCCAGCTTCGCCTCCAGTTCGGTGCGTGGCGCCACGTATTCGCGGCCTCCGCCTGCTCCCCCTTCCGGTGCCGGCAGCGCCTTCCGGTCGATCTTTCCGTTCGGCGTCAAAGGCAGGCGCTCCAGCTCCACGAAGTACGACGGGATCATGTACCCCGGCAGCTCGCTGGCAATCGCCCGCTTCAGGTCCGCCGCCGTCAGGCCTTCTTCCGCTGTATAATAAGCGCACAAAGCTTTCTGACCTTCTTGATCTTCCCTGACGACAACGACCGCTTCCTTCACGCCACCTACACTCAGCAGCTTCGCTTCGACTTCGCCCGTCTCAATCCGGTAGCCCCGGATTTTCGCCTGGTTGTCGATCCGGCCGATGAAGTCCACGTTCCCGTCCTCCATCCACCGCGCCAAGTCGCCCGTGCGGTACAGCCGCTCGCCCGCGGCGAACGGGCTGTCTACGAACTTCTCTTCCGTCAGCTCCGGACGGTTCAAGTACCCGCGCGCTACCCCGACTCCGCCGATAACCAGCTCGCCCAGCACCCCGACCGGCACCGGGTTCAGATGCGCGTCCACAATGTAGAATTTTGCATTCAGCCACGCTTTGCCGATCGGCACATGGCCTGTCTGCGGCAGCTTCGTCAGTTCCTCGTCGTAGAAGCTGGAGTCGATCGCCGCTTCCGTCACGCCGTAGGCGTTGATGATCCGGAACAATGAGCCGAAGCGTTCCTGCAAGGTTCGGTAATCCGCCACGCTGCAGCTGTCCGAGCTCGTGATCAACAGCTCCATCCAGCTCATATCCAGCCCCTGCTCGTGCACGTACTCCAGGAACGGCACGATCAGTGCCGGCGTCGATTCGAAGATGGTGACCCGCTCCCGCTCCATCCAGTGGTGCAGACGAGACGGATCGATCCGGTCGTCCTTCGGCACGATCACCATCGTGCCCCCGTTGTACAGCGTCCGCGCGATATCTCCCACGAACACGTCGAACGAGAAGCTGGCGAGCTGCAGCAGGCGCACCGGGAACTGATCCAATCGATATTCCCGCCGGTAGCCCGCCGCCGTGTTCACCAGGCTGCGGTGCTCGATCATCACGCCCTTCGGCTTGCCCGTCGTTCCCGACGTGTAGATCACGTACGCCAGATCCTCCGGACGGGCTTCATGGAAGCTGCCCATGCCGACATTCGGATGGCTCTCATCGCTGGCATCCACAGCATCCGTCAGCTTGCCGGAGACCATGCCGGAGCCAATCGGCGCATTCTCCCGCTCCTCGCTGTACGACGCTTCGTCGTCGAGGTACAGCACCGCCGCCAGCGCCAGCTCCTCTTCGCCGAGCCAGGCTTCGGCGCGCTCTCGCAGCGGCGTTTGCGTCAGCAGCACCTTCGCTCCGCTGTCTTCAAGCATGAACCGCACGCGGTCCGCCGGATAATCCGGGTCGAGCGGCACATACGCCCCGCCCGCTTTCCAGACGGCCAGCACGGCCACCAGCAAGTCCACCGAACGTTCGGCGAGAATGCCGACGATCGTCTCCCGGCCGATGCCGCTTGCGCGCAGCGTGGCCGCCAAGCGGTTCGCCCGCTCGTTCAGCTCCGCATACGTCAGCCGGTCGTTCTCGTACACGACGGCTGCCGCTTCCGGCGTGCGTTCCGCCTGTTCCTCGAACAGCCGGTGGAACGCGGCCGCAGGAGCCGCTTCCGGCTGCGCCGGGTTGAACGAGCCAAGAATTTGCTCTTTTTCCTCTGCCGTCAAAAGCTCCAACTCATTCACGCAGATGTTCGGGTTAGCCGCAACATTCTCCAGTGCCCGGGCAAAATGACCGTGGATCAGCCTGATGTCTTCCTCTCTGAACGTCAGCGCATTGTACGTAAACCGCAGCAAAATATGCTCTTCCGGAATGACGGTAATGTCCAGGTCGTAGTTCGTTTGCTCCGGCGACTGGATATTAGCGATTTTCAGCGCTTCTTTGTCTCCGCCGACGACCTGCTCAATCTGTTCTTCCATCGGATAATTTTCAAAGACCATGATATGGTTGATCAAGTCGCGCTTTTGCTCGCTCAGCGACTGAATTTCGAACAGCGGGAACGTTTCGTAAGCTCCCGATGCCAGCGCTTGATCCTGGATTTTTCTCAAAATATCGGCTACCGTCTCCTCGGCTTTGCCTTGAATACGAACCGGGATCGTATTAATAAACAGGCCGATCATGCTTTCGATGCCCGGAATTTCCGCCGGACGCCCGGATACGACGGAGCCGAATACGACATCCTCGCTGTTGTTGTATACCTGCAGAACCAGTCCCCATACGGTCTGCATGAACGTATTAAGCGTCACCTGCTGCTGGCGCGCCACCCGCTTGATTTGCCCGGTCAGTTCCTTGCTGAGTTCCACATCGAGTTCAGCCGCTTCAAAAGCGCCCTGCTTCAGCTGCGTTTTCTCCTGGGGCAGCTTGGTCTGCTGATCGTAACCCGCCAAATACTCGGACCAGTAACGCGAAGCTTTCGCGGCATCTTGAGCTTCCAGCCATTCGATATACCGGGAGTACGAGGTAACCGGAGGAAGCTCCAGCGTCCGCTTCTCCTGGAACGCGAAGTAGGTGTCGAACACTTCCTTGATCATGAAGGACATGCACCAGCCATCCATCAAAATGTGATGGTGACTCCAGATCACATGGTAGGACTCGTCGCCCGTGCGCAAAACTGTCACGCGCATAAGAGAGCCTCGGGCCAAATCGAACTTGTTCGCTTTATCCGCGCTGACGAAATCGGCTATCGTCTTCTCGAGGTCTTCATCGCTTACCGAGCGAATATCTTCGAAGTACACTTCACACTTCCGCTCGCGGAATACCACTTGAATCGGCTCGTCTCTCCAGCCGGTAATAAAGTTGGTCCGCAGCGCCTCATTCCGCTGCACCAGCGTATCCAATCCTTGGGTGAAGGCTTCGACATTCAGGCTTCCATACAGATCGAAGGTCACCTGTTCGAAGTAAGCTTCCAAATCGGCATCCAGCAGGCTGTGGAACAACATCCCTTTTTGCAGCGGAGTCAGGGTGTAAACATTCTCCAGTTCGCCGAGCGCCGCCGTATGTTCAGCCAGCCGCTCCAGTTCCTCCACCGCCACATCTTGAAGCAGTACGTCGCTAGGCGTAAGCTCCGGCCGCTCTTTCGATACGCAATGGCTGATGACTTCACGCAAGCTCGATTGAAGCAGGGTGCCCAGGCGCTCTACCGTTTCCCGTTTATACTGGGTTTCCCCATACCGGATCGTGAGTTCCAGCACTCCTTCCGACACCATACCGTTGATATCGAGGACAAAATCCATCACTGCATTCGGGCTTGAATCGGAGCCCGGGCTGAACGGAGACGGCTGCGAGCCGCTGCTTTCGTAATCCTGGTCGAACTGACCCAAATAGTTAAAGCTGATCTCCGGCTCCAAAGCGAAGCACTCGCCGTCACGCGGCACCGATAAATAACGCAGGATGCCGTAGCCGATTCCTTTGTTCGGAATGCGGCGCAAGCTTTCTTTAACCTGTTTCACCTGGTGACCGAGCGCCTGGGCGTGACCCGGCTCCAGAACGACAGGGAATTGGCTTGTAAACCAGCCTACCGTGCGCGTAATGTCCACATCCGGCAAAATATCTTCCCGGCCGTGGCCTTCAAGATTCACCAGCACGCGTTCCCGGCCGCTCCAAGCTTGTACCGCGAGGCCAAGCGCGGCAAGCAGTAAATCGTTCATTTCTGTATGGTAAGCACGGTGTGCCTGCTTCAGCAGCTGTTCGGTTTCCTCCGCTGTCCAGCGAACGGTTACGTGCCCGCTATCCTTTAGCTTGGATCTGCCTTGTTCAAAATCTTTCGGAAGCGGCTCATAGGTCAATTGCTCGATATGCTGCCAATACTCTCTTTCGCTTTCCATCGCCGGACCGTTCGCATAATCAGCGAGCTGTTTCGCCCACGTTTGGAATGAATCCGTTTTGAGCGGCAGACGGATCGGCTGCCCTTGCAGCACCTGCTCATAGCCGGCAGCAAAATCTTCAAGCAGAATCCGCCAGGATACGCCGTCTACGACCAAGTGATGGATCGCGATGAGCAGGTGGTCGCCGTCGTCGCAGCGGAACAAGCCGAGCTTCACCAGCGGGCCGTTTTCCAGATCGATGCTCGCTTGAATGTCATTCGCCTTAGCCTCTACCGCGCCTTTCACGTCGCAGACTCCCCTGAAATCTACAACTTCCAGATCGAACAGTGCTTCGTTCTCCCCGGCGCCGCGGTTCCAGGCGGTATAGCTGTTTTCGGTTTGGCGGTAAACCGTACGGAGAGCATCGTGATGCACGACAAGTTGACGCACCGCTTGGCGTAAAGCTTCTTCGTCGAAGCCTTGCTTGGAGAACTGCATGAATGCCTGGTTGCTGTGATGCACGTCGGCCGGATTTTGTTCAAAGAACCAGCGCTGAATCGGGGTCAAGATGACCTCTCCCGTCACTTCGGCCTGGCTTGCCGTTCTCTCCGCCGTTTGCAGCTGCAAACTAAGGGCGGAAATCGTCGGGTAATGGAACAAATCTTTCATGACCAGCTTGTACCCCGTTTGCAAAAGACGGGACGATACCTGCAAGGCCTTGATCGAATCGCCGCCGAGCGCAAAGAAATTGTCCATCGTGCCGACCTGATCCACGCCCAGCACTGACTGCCAGACCAACGCAAGTGCTTGCTCAGCAGGAGTACGAGGCGCCGTGTATGCAGCCTCGGCACAAATGCTTCCTTCCGGCACAGGCAGCCCTTTACGGTCGATCTTCCCGTTCGGCGTAAGCGGCATTTGATCCAGGTGCATGATACGCGAAGGCACCATATGGGAAGGCAGTGCAGCGTCCAGATGGGCCACAAGCCCTTCCAGATCGAAGCTGGAATCCGCTACGACATACCCGCACAAATATTTCTGCCCCCGCTCGTCCGTCCGGTCGATGACAAGCGCTTGACGCACGCCGGCAAAATTTTTCATGGCCGCTTCAATTTCACCAAGCTCGATCCGATAGCCGCGAATTTTTACCTGGTTGTCGATCCGGCTGATGAAGTCCACGTTGCCGTCCGGCATCCAGCGCGCCAGGTCGCCCGTCCGGTACAGCCGCTCCCCAGCGGCGAACGGGCTGTCTACGAATTTCTCCGCCGTCAAATCCGGGCGGTTCAAGTAACCGCGGGCCACACCCGCTCCGCCGATAATCAGCTCGCCCAACACCCCGACCGGTACCGGCTTCAGATTCGCATCCACGATGTAGAACTTGGCGTTCAGCCACGCTTTCCCGATCGGCACGCTGCCCGTCTTCGGCAGCTTCTCCAGCGGCTCGTCATAGAAGCTGGAGTCAATCGCCGCTTCCGTTACGCCGTAGCTGTTAATAATACGGAACTGCGAGCCGAAGCGCTCCTGCAAGGTGCGGTAAGCCCCTACGCTGCACGCATCCGAGCTTGTGATCAGCAGCTGCATCGAGCTGAGGTCCAGACCTTCAGCATGTACATGCTCCATGAACGGCACGATCAGCGCCGGAGTCGATTCGAACACCGTCACGGCGTAGTCGCGAATCCAGCCGTAGAGGCGGGTTGGATCGATCCGGTCGTCCTTCGGCACGATGACCATGGTGCCGCCGTTGTACAGCGTCCGCGCAATGTCGCCGACGAACACGTCGAACGAGAAGCTGGCGAGCTGCAGCAGCCGGACCGGGAACATATCCAGGCGGTAGTCCCGCCGGTAGCCCGCCGCCGTGTTCACCAGGCTGCGGTGTTCCACCGCCACGCCCTTCGGACGGCCCGTCGTACCGGAGGTGTAGATGACGTAAGCCAAATCGCGCGGCTTGTTCACATTCGCCGGATTCGATGCGAGATCCGCCGCTTGTACGTTCTTCTCGGCTTCTGACGTGGCGGACGTTTCGGCAGAAGCCGTTTCCGCTTGCGCCAAAGCCTCCGCCTCTGCGCCTGCTTCGCCCAAAGCTTGTACGCCCACAGCCGCTTCCGCCGCTCCGAGGCTGTACGTCGCAGCGTCGTCAAGTGCAAGCACCGTTTGCAGCGCTAGAGCTCCGTCGCTGCGCCAAGCTTCCGCCTGCTCCAGCAGGCGGGTCTGCGTGAGCAGAACCGACGCCCCGCTGTCCGTGAGCATATACTCGATCCGCTCCGCCGGATAGTCCGGATCAAGCGGCACATAAGCGCCGCCCGCTTTCCATACGGCGAGCACCCCGATCAACAGCTCCGCCGAACGGCCGGCCAGAATGCCGATCACCTGCTCCGGCTTCACCCCGCGCGCCCGCAGTGCATACGCCAGACGATTCGCTTTGGCGTTCAGCTCCGCATACGTCAGCTTGCTGTCTTCGTAGACAACCGCCAGCGCTCCCGGAGTGCGCTCCGCCTGCTCCTCGAACAGCTCGTGGAACGTTCTCTCTCTCCACGACTCATCCGCTTCCAAGCCTGTACCCTCTGCGGCGGGTTGCTTCGCAAGAGCCGAAGACGACACGTCAAACCCGACCAGCAAATCATGTTTTTCGCTGTCCGTCAAGATATCCAAATCCACAATCCGCGCACCCGGCTGAGCCAGGATCGACGCCAAAAGCTGCTCGTAATGACCCGCCAGCCGTACCATCGTTTCCTGTCTAAACAACGAGGTAGCGTACTCGATCTTGCAAACCAGCTCGTTATCGGCTTCCACGATATCTAAGCTAAGATCAAACTTTGCCGTCTTTTCCTCGATGTCGAACAGCGACCATTGCAAGCCTTCCAGGGTTAAATCCAAGCTTTCGTGCTTTTGCAAAGAAAACATGGTGTCAAACAGCGGATTCCGGCTTAAATCCCGTCTCACCTGAAGAGCATCCACCAGCTCCTCGAACGGATAGTCCTGGTGCTCATAGGCTCCAAGCGTCGTTTCCTTCACTTCCTGCAAGTAATCCAGGAACGTCCGCTCCGCCGCCGGACTCAAGCGAAGGGCCAGTGTATTGACGAACATGCCGATAATCGGCTGCAGGTCGGTGTGAGAACGGGCGGCAATCGGAGTGCCGACCACTATATCTTCCTGTCCCGCGTATTTATGAAGCAATACGGAGTACGCAGCCAGCAGAAGCATGTACAGTGTCGCCCCCGAATTGCCGGCAAACCGTTTGAGAGCTTCGCTTTTCTCCGCATCCAGCGTAAACGTGAGCGTTCGACCGTCAAACTGCTGGGCGGCCGGGCGGGAGAAGTCGAGAGGCAGCTCAAGAATCGGAAGCTCGGAGTTGAATACCCCGCGCCAGTATTCCTCCTGCTGTTTGATACGCTGGCGCTGTTCCTCGGATTGCTGCCAAACGGCGTAATCCTTGTATTGAATCCGCAGCTCCGGCAATTCTTCCCCATTGTAAAGCCGCACGAATTCGCGCAGCAGCACGTCCATGGAAAGGCCGTCGGAACCAATATGATGAATATCCAGCGCAAGCAGGAATTTCTCTTTCTCCAGTTCGATCAGCAGGGCGCGCAGCAAAGGAGGCTGAGTCAAGTCAAAAGGCTGAATGAAGCCTTCAAGAATGGCCGCAACCTGATCTTCACTTGCTTGAAGCTTCTCGATCTTGAAAGCTACGTGCGGATGAATACGCTGTACTGGCTCCCCATTCACGATTTCAAAACCGGTGCGCAGCATATCGTGCCGGGCCACCAAAGTAGTCAGCGCCTTTTCCACTTTGGCCTCGTTCAAAGCCCCTTCCAATTGCAATGCGCTTGGGAGGTTGTAATTCAGCTCCGAGCCATCCAGCTGGTGCAGGACGTACAGCCTTTTTTGCGCAGATGAAACCGGATAGTACGCTTTCTCTTCCGCTTTTGGAATCGAGCTGTGCCGTGTTTCTTCCAAGCTGGCAATAGCCCCGGCCATCGACTCTACCGTCATATAGCGGAACACATCGCGCAGCGGAAGTTCGACGTTCATTTCCTTCCGAATCTTGCTGACAAGGTTCGTCGCCCGCAAGGAGTGGCCTCCGAGCTCGAAGAAATTGTCCAGGACTCCAATGCCGGAGTAGCCCAGCACTTCCTCCCAGATCTTCACAAGCTGGGACTCCGTCCGGTTACGCGGCGCTACGTATTCGACGCCCGTTTGTATGCCGCCTTGCGGCTCCGGCAGCGCTTTGCGGTCCACTTTGCCGTTGGTCGTCAGCGGCATGCGCTCCAGCTGCACGAAGTACGACGGGATCATGTACCCCGGAATTCCCTGGGCCAGCGAGGTTCTCATTTCGCTGACCGTCAGCGTTCGGTCCGCCACAAAGTAGGCGACAAGCGCCTTCTCGCCCCCGCCGTCCTGACGGGCGAGCACCACCGCTTCTTCCACGCCCTCGACGTTCAGAAGCTGCGTCTCGATCTCGTCCAGCTCGATCCGGTACCCGCGGATTTTGACCTGGTGGTCGATCCGGCCCAGGTATTCGATGTTGCCGTCCGGCAGCCAAGCCGCCAAGTCGCCCGAGCGGTACAGCTTCTCCCCCTCCGCAAACGGGGAATCGACGAACTTCTCCGCCGTCAGATCCGGACGGTTCAGGTATCCTCTCGCAAGGCCTTCCCCGGCCACGTACATTTCGCCCGCTACGCCGATCGGCACTGGGCGGCGGTTTTCATCCAGGACGTACACCCTCAGCGTCGGGATCGGCTTGCCGATATTGCTCTTCGCCGCCTCCATTTCGACCCACGTAATTTCCTTATACGTCACGTGAACCGTCGTCTCGGTAATGCCGTACATATTGATCAGCTTCGTCTCCGGGTACTTCGTCTTGAAGCCCTTGAGCAGCAGCGGACTCAGCGCTTCGCCCCCGAAGATGACGTTGCGAATCCGCAGATCGTACGGATGGTCCGCCAAGACCTCACGCAGCAGCTGGTAGAAGTACGTTGGCGTCTGATTCAAAATCGTGACCTGTTCGCGGCCCAGCAGCGCCAAGAAATCGGCCGGATTTTTCGCCGTGAGCGGCGGTACGATGACCAGCTTGCCTCCGTACAGCAGTGCTCCGTACATTTCCCAGACGGAGAAATCGAAGCAGAACGAGTGGAACAGCGTCCACGTGTCGGACGGCCCGAAGTCGAACAGGTTCTTGTCGTTGAACAGAAGGCGCACGACGTTCTTATGCTCGATCAGCGTTCCTTTCGGTCTGCCGGTCGTTCCCGACGTGTAGATGACATAAGCCAGGTTGCTCGGCCCGGAAATCGGCTCCAGGTTCGAAGCGTCCAGCGCACCTTCGGAGTCCGCCCCTCTGTTGCCCCAAACAAAATCATCCAATTCGAGGCGCGTTCCTGCGAAGTCGGTCTTCTCGTGCAGATGCTTTTGAATCAGCAATAACGACGCGCCCGAATCCTCAATCATGAAGCGGATGCGCTCCTCCGGGTAGTCGGGATCGACAGGCACGTAGGCTCCGCCCGCTTTAAGAATCGCCAGAATGCCGACGACCATATCAAGGGAGCGTTCGGCCAGAATCGCTACCAGTTGGTCCGCTTCTACTCCCGTCTCCCGCAGCTTCCGTGCAAGGCGGTTGGATCGCTCATTCAGTTCACGGTAGGTCAGCTGCCGCTCATTCATGACGGCGGCCACGTGGTCCGGGTAAAGCTTCGCCTGATCTTCGAACAAGCCATGAATCGTCTGCTGCAGCGGGTAGTCCGCCTCCGAATCGTTGAAACCGCGCACCAGTTCGCGGATTTCCTCCTCCGTGAGCATTTCCAGCGAGGCAACGTCACTGTCTGGCGCTGCTGCGATGGTTTCGAGCAGCTTGTCATAATGTCTGGCGAACCGCTCCGCGGTCTCCTGTTTATACAAAGCCGTAGCGTACTCCAACCGGCATTCGAGCTGACCATCCAGCTCCGAAATGTCCAGGAGCAGCTCGAACTTGGATGTTCGGTTTTCCAGCGGATAAAACGATTGCTCCAGCCCCTCGATGACAATTTGCTCATTCTCCGTATTTTGCAGGGAGAAGAATGTATCAAAGAGCGGATTCCGGCCAGTCGCGCGCGGAATGTGAAGACTTTCCACCAAGTCTTCGAACAAATAATTTTGGTGTTCGAAAGCCCCGAGCGTGATGTCCTTGATTTCTTCCAGGTACGAAAGGTACGGCTTGGAACGCTCCGGACGACTGCGAATGGCCAGCGTATTGATAAACATTCCTACGATCGGCTGCACTTCTTCCTGCGTTCTTCCGGCAATCGGCGTTCCGACGATCAGATCTTCCTGACCCGAATATTTATGCATAAGGATGGTGTAAGCCGACAGCAGCACCATGTACAGGGTCGTCCCCGTCCGTGCCGCCAGCTCTTTCAGCTTCTCCGTCCGCTCTTTCCCGATATAAAACTTCACGGTCCGGCCGTCAAAGCTTTGCACCGCAGGCCGCGGGAAGTCCGTCGGCAGCTCCAAGACCGGCAGCTCGCCCGACAACTGTTCCAGCCAGTACTCCTTCTGCGGCTGGAGCAGTTGCGCGTAAGCTTCGGAATGCTGCCAAACGGCATAATCTTTGTATTGAATGCGCAGCGGGGCCAGCTCCTCGCCCCGATACAGGCGGCTGAACTCGTCGAAGAGCAGCACTGTCGAAATGCCGTCCGAGACGATATGGTGCATATCGAACAGCAGAATGTGGCGATCCTCGGCGACTTCGATCAGGCCGATACGGAGAAGTGGCGGCTTGGTCAGATCAAACGGGCAATAGTAAGCTTCCACCACTTGGTCCACTTCCCGCTCGCCCGCCTGGAAATAATAGACAGCAAACTCCACCTCGTCATAGATGCGCTGGACAAGCTCGCCTTGAACCTGCTCGATCCCGGTACGCAGCGTCTCATGACGCTGAATCAGAGCCCGGAACGCGTGCTCGACGCGCGTGCGGTCCAGTTTGCCTTCGAGAAGAAGCGCCGCCGACATATTGTAGCTGCGCTCGGCCCCGTCAAGCTGGCGCAGGACGTACAGACGCTTTTGCTCGGATGAAACCGGATAGTACTCGGCCTCAGCCGCCTTTGTAATCTCATGCGTCTCCTGCTGCTTTAAACCGCCGATTCTTTGGGCCAGCTGTTCGATCGTGGTGTAGCGGAAAACTTCCCGCAGCGGAACCTCGACTTGCAGCTCTTTCCGAATTTTAGAAACAAGCGTGGAGGCCCGCAAGGAATGACCACCCAAGTCAAAGAAATCGTCTTGGACTCCAACTCGCGCAATACCCAGCACCTGCTGCCAAATGAGAGCAAGTCTTGTTTCCAGCGTTGTGCGAGGAGCCACATACTCACGGCCTGCTTCTACCTCTCCGGTCGGTTCAGGCAGCGCTTTACGGTCAATTTTGCCGTTCGGCGTGAGCGGAAGCTTATCAAGAGACACCAGCCGGGCCGGGAGCATATGGGCCGGCAGCTCTTGCTTCAATTGGGACAGCAGATCGCTCAGCTGCAAGGAAGCATCCGCCACCACGTAGCCGCACAAATACTTTTGCCCCTGCCCATCCGTACGGTCGGTCACCACAGCCTGCTTGACGCCTGGGAAACGCAGCAGAGCCGTTTCAATTTCGCCCAGTTCGATCCGGAACCCGCGAATTTTCACCTGATAGTCGATCCGGCCGATGAAGTCGACGTTGCCGTCTTCCAGCCAGCGGGCCAAATCGCCTGTCCGGTACAGACGTTCGCCCGGCACAAACGGGCTGTCCGCAAACTTCTCGGCGGTTAGGTCCGGACGGTTCCAGTACCCGCGCGCCACCCCGGCGCCGCCGATGACAAGCTCGCCCGGAACCCCTACAGGAACCGGCTTTAACGCGGCATCGACAATGTAAAACCGGGCGTTCAGCCAAGCTTTGCCGATCGGCACATGACCCGACGGCGGCAGCTTATCCAGCGGCTCATCGTAAAAGCTGCTGTCAATGGCCGCTTCGGTAACTCCATAGCTGTTGATGATTCGGAATTGTCCGCCGAATCTTTCCTGCAGCAATCGGTAATCGGTGACACTGCAAGCATCCGAGCTCGTAATCAGCAACTGCATGGAGCTGACGTCCAGCCCTTCTTCATAAATATGCTGCATGAACGGCAGGATGAGCGCAGGCGTCGATTCGAATACCGTAATGTCTTGCTCCCGAATCCAGCCGTATAAGCGGTTCGGATTAATCCGGTCGTCCTTCGGCACAATGACCATCGTGCCTCCGTTATACAGCGTCCGCGCGATGTCTCCGACGAACACGTCAAACGAGAAGCTGGCCAGCTGCAGCAGCCGCACCGGGAACTGATCCAACCGGTACTCGCGACGATACGCATCCGCCGTATTCACGAGACTACCGTGCTCGATCATGACGCCTTTCGGGCGTCCCGTCGTACCCGAGGTGTAAATCACATAAGCCAAGTCTTGCGGGGCACTATCGGCAGATTCAAATTCCACGGCTAAGGCATCCCTGTTATAAATCTGTTCATCGTCCATGGCATAGACAGCTTGAAGCTTCAGCCGGTCATCGGCCAACCAACCTCCGGCCCGCTCCAACAGATGACGCTGCGTAAGCAGCACCGATGCTTCGCTATCGCTGAGCATGTACTCAATCCGCTCCGCCGGATAATCGGGGTCCAGCGGTACATAGGCTCCGCCGGCTTTCCAAACGGCGAGCACCCCGATCAGCAGTTCCACCGAACGCTCCGCCCAGATCCCCGTAATCGTCTCCCTTCCCACGCCCTGTTCACGAAGGAGAGAAGCCAGCCGCTCAGCGCGTTCGTTCAATTCGCCGTAGGTCAGCTGTTTGTCCATGTAGACGACTGCCGGATGATCCGGAATTTCCCGGGCCAACTTTTCAACATACCGATGAAACGCTTCTCCCTCGCTCAGCCCTGCCACAGGCGGGTTAAACACGTTGAGAATGCGGTGTCTCTCCTCATCGCTCAGCAGAGAAATCTCGCGTACTGGCAGTTCGGGAGTCTGAAGAAACTGGTCCAGAACAGTTACATACTGTTCCATAATCCGATCAATCTCGGCCGTCTCGAACAGGCCGGTACGATAGGAAGCATGGAGAATGACATGGCCTTCACTCAGCATATGGTCGAAGCGCAGCAGCAAATCGTCCATCTCGTGCCTAGCGAAGTGAGCCTCCAGACGCACCTTGATTTCTTCGTACTCCACGATTTTCAAAGGCAGATATTCCAGAGACGTGCGGAACAGCCCCGAAAGATCGTTGCGGCCGTATTGTTCGCGTAAATCCTGAATCAATTGGTTATAAGGGTATTTCTGATACCGCAGATCCGCCGTATTTTCCTTGGAAACCGTTTGGATCAAGGAAAGCACGTGCCCGTCTGGATTCAGACGAATCCGCGTGGCCACGGTGCTGACGAACATGCCGATCGTTTCTTTTTCCTTTTTGCTGGTGCGATTGGCGAAAACCGTGCCGACCGGAATATCGGTGCTGTCGGTCAGCTTGTACAATAAGGCATACATAGCGGACAAAAATAACGTATATAAGCTGACCTGATATTGTTCTCTGAAGGCCAGAATGCGTTCATACCGGGAACCGTCCAAAGTGATGGACAGTTTATTGGATTCGCTGCCGATCGCGAATGGCGGATACGATTTAATGCCGGTCGTTTCAGGCAAAGTGCTGTACTTCGTCAGCCAGTATTCCTTGCCTTTTTGATAACGCTGCGATTGCTCATATTCACGCTCCGCGGAAATATAATCCAGATAGGAAGGGGCCTGGTAACTGCTGGAGATGCCTTTGCGCAGTTCCAGGTATTTTTCCATCACCGCATGCAGCAAGGCAGTGACGGACAAACCGTCGGCGATAATATGATTTATCGTCAAATTGAGCCATACTTGGCCGTTCGCGAAATGGATAATCGTAAATTGGTGGAGGTATTCGTCAAACACGCTGGCCGGTTTTTCGCTTACTTCTTTCACCCAAGCATAGAATTGTTCGGTTGTGCTTAATTCGAGGCGGCTTATCCTGGCTTGGACATTCTCCGGTTCTTCGAACCACTGCGTTGGATTTTGCAAATCCCCGCTAATGCGGATTCGGAAAGCGTCATAGGTTTTGACGATCTCTGCCGCCGCTTGCTCCAGAAGCTGTGTGTCGATCTTGCCCGTAATCTGGTAGGTCGCAGAAAGCATCGTGATGGACGTGCCCGGATTCATAATTTCCATGAACCATATCCGGCGCTGGGCTTGCGTTAATCCATATTGCTTGTTAGTATTCTCTCTCACATCGACACACTCCCGTTTTAGAGATTGTTTGTAGATAGGCTAACCGTACAGCCGAGCGTAATAACCCCCGAGCGCCAGCAGGTCCTGATGGCGGCCCCGCTCGACGACCGTGCCTTGGTTCATGACGGTAATCAAATCCGCATGTTCCACGGTGCTGAGACGGTGCGCGATCAGAATGGTGGTGCGCCCCTTCATCAAAACGTTCAGGGCCTGCTGTACCCAATGCTGGGACTCGTTATCCAGCGCGGAAGTCGCTTCGTCCAGCAGCAGAATCGGGGCGTTTTTGAGAATCGCCCGGGCAATCGCAATTCGCTGCCTTTGTCCGCCCGACAACGACGCTCCTCTCTCTCCCACCGGCGTTTTATACTGTTCCGGAAGTTCCTTAATGAAATGGTGAGCACACGCCGCTTTGGCCGCTTCAATCACTTCTTCATCCGTTGCATCCGGGTTGCCGTAGCGGATGTTTTCCTCAATCGTGCCGGTAAATAAGAACGGCTCCTGCGGAACGTATGCAATCTGCCTGCGGATTTCGTCCAGCGTGTAATGGCCGAACGGTTTGCCTTGGAGCAGGATTTCTCCGCTATCCACAGGATAAAAGCCGAGCAGCAGCTTGATCAGCGTACTTTTGCCGCTGCCGCTGGCCCCCACAATAGCGGCGACCTGGCCGGGAAACACCTGCATGGACATGTCGACAAGCACCTTTTTATCTGCCTGATAGGAAAATTCCACATCGCGAAACTCCACCGCAGCCTCTGACATGAGCTCGCTATGAGGAGATCCCAAACGCTCCGGTTCCTCTTCCTCTCTTAGTACCTCTTGAATCCGGTGAGCGCCCGCGAGCGAATTTTGGGTCATCGACAGAACCATCCCCAAGTTCAACAAGGCGTGCGTCAGATTCACTTGCAGAACCGCCAGGGCGGCGACGCTTCCCATTCCCATCAGTCCGTAGGCATAAAGAAGACTGCCGATGACGATGATGCCGCAGAACGTGACGTAGCTGATAAAATGGTTCACCGCAGCCTGCATGCCATTCTTCTGCGCAGTTTGCCGAAGCGTCTGCGTCATTTGTTCGTTCAACGCTTCGTACTGGTTGTAAATCGTACGGATGCGGAACAGCTTCACAATTTGAATGCCGCCCATAAAATCTTTGAATTTTTCGGTCATTTTACCGAGCGTTTGCAAGCCTTGTTCGGACAAGGCTCGAATATCCCGCGCAAATTTCAGGCTGACCACGGAGGACAGCAGCAGAATGACGAAGGATAGGCCGGCAAACCGCCAATCGATCAACACCATGGAGACAATGGAGCCGATGCAAAAAACAATTTGAAGCAGCAAAACGAAGTAAACCTGCGAAAATGTAAACTCAACGGTCGTTACGTCGTTGTTCACCCGCGACAGCAAGTCCCCATGGTGCGTCTGTTCCAGAAATCTCGGCCGCACCCGGCACAGCTTGTCGTAAAGACGTTTGCGGATATTCAGCACAGTCAGTTCGACACTGCGCTGGTATAAGTAAATGAACCAGGGAGAAATCACATTTTCCAGGAACAGCGCCGCACCCAAAATAATAAAGGCTTCCACCATCAGGGACGTATCTCGAGACACGGCGAAATCAACCAAGTTATGTACGACCAAACTGAAGGCGATCAGGAACAATGTCTGGGTGAGTGCCGTCACGGCCAGGCCAATGGCGTACTGGGTTTTGCGCTTGCGGTTCATAAAGGTCAGCAAGTAGCCGAGTTCTTTCACTTGCGAGAGCCATCCGCCCTTTTTCATGTGTACGCCACCTCCCTGCGTTCGGCAGAATCGGTAAATTCCTGGTAGTACGACTGGGCGTACAGTCCCTTCCTCTCCAGCAATTGTTCATGAGTGCCCTTTTCAACAATATTCCCCTGTTCCATGACCCAAATTTCGTCGGCGTTTTGAACAGTAGAAAGCCGGTGGGCAATAACCATGGTCGTTCTATTCTTCATCAATACGTTGAGCGCTTCCTGAACCGCGCTTTCCGACTCCGGATCAAGAGCCGACGTTGGCTCGTCCAGCAGCAGAACGGGAGCATCCTTCAGAAAAGCCCGGGCCATTGCAATGCGCTGGCGCTGCCCGCCGGACAAAAAGCCTCCGCGCTCTCCGACATACGTCTGATAGCCGTCGGGAAGCTGCATAATGAAGGAATGCGCCTGAGCGGCTTTGGCGGCTTCGATAATCTCGTCCATCGACGCTTCTTCCCGCCCGTAGCCGATATTTTCGGCGATCGTGCCGCTAAACAAATATGAATCCTGGGTTACCACGGAAAAATGCGACCGAAGCTGCTCCGGATCGGCGCCGTGGATCAGGCTGCCGAACACGCGGATCTCACCCTGGTCCTCCGGAAGCGGATAAAAGCCGCATACAAGCTTAAACACCGTGCTCTTCCCTCCGCCGCTCGCTCCGACAAGCGCGATCGTCTTCCCTTCCGGCACCGAAAAGCTAACATTCCGCAGGATTGGGGAGCTCTCCTCATACCCGAAGGTTACCTTCTGAAACTCGATGGGGGCGGCACTCGCCTTCGGAAGCGAACGGCCATTTTCCGTTTCGGTCGGCTGCTCGACGATTTCGGAGACCCTTCTGAGGGCACCGGCCATTTCGAACGTCCGTGTGATGAGCTCGGGAATATGCTCCAGCGGCTCCAGACACAGATTCAGCAAGTACAGGAAGGCGACCAGTTCCCCCGCGCCTAGCTGCCCTTGGTAGATCAAATAGCTTCCGTAACTGACGGCGAAAATGATCGGGCTGATCATCAGCGTGGAAAGCAACGGATTGACCCAGGCTTCCCGCTTTTTCACGGCCAGCTTTTTTTGGGCCGTCAATTGCAGCAGCACTTGGTAGGAGCGAGATAACATGCCGGATAGCAGGTAGCTTTTTACAATAGGCATACCCCCGAGCGTATCCTGGAGGTTGACGTTCATTCGGCCCATGTTCGCCTGGGCTTCCTCCGTCAACCGTTCCAACTGCTTGCCGATCCATTGGGAAACCAGCAGCGCTAAGGGAAATAACAGCAGGCTGTAAAGCATCAGCTCCCATTGGAGGTAGATCAAATAAGCGAAACAGCCAATGAACAATAGCGGATGATAAAACCACTGGGCAAGGTCCCGAATCATAAACTGCTGGATGAGCTGCAGGTCGTTGTTGATACGCGACAACACGTCGCCGGAGTGCTGCTTTTCCAAATAGGAGACCGGGAGTTTGCCGATATGACGCATGACATGGTTGCGGATATCCTGCACCGCAGAGGCGCTGCTTCGCTCCACCCCGAAGCTCATGAAATACTTCGCCGGCACACCGATCAAGATGACCACAAAGACCGTGTACACGATTTGCAGAACGATTGGCCCCGTCCCCTTCTCGGCCTGGGTGGTCAGCTGCTCGATCAAACTTCCCGTCCATATCTCAATAACGGCGGCGGCAATTGCAGACAAGGTACCGACGATCATCCAGCCTTTGTGACGGCTTACATAGCACATCAGCCAGCGGAACGCTTTCCAGGTAGCGTAAGCGGATTGGCGCTTGGAAGGCGCCGCTGTGCCTTGTTCTTGAACAGACTGCTGCCGGTCAGCTTCCATGCAGTACCCCGGCCTCCGCTTCGATCTGCCGCTTGACTTGCTCTAAGATGTCCCGGATTATAACGGCCGTTTCGTCCACGCGCGCGAGTTCCAGCAATTCCTCGTGCGCGCCCTCCAGCCGGTAATCGGCGTAAGCTTGCGTCGTTGCCCCCCGCCAGGACGGCAATTGGTGCTCCAGGCGGAACGCTTCGCTGTCTTTCGCAATCAGTTCGTAAATCCGGGCCGGGATCGTGCCGGAATTAATAAGCTGCGCTTCGTACGTCAAGGTCGCTTTGACCTTCCGATGAACCCGCTCCCGCACGAGCGGATTGCTCATTAATTCCTTCTCTTCTTCGTCGAAATCGGCAAGCGTTTCTTCAAGCTCTTTCTCCGACGTTTCGGGAGGCGTCAGCGTGTCCTTAATCCACGAATCCACCATAAGCACGTCCGTTACGGAATACCCTCTTTTCTCCATCGTTTTGGCTACCTCGAACGTGAGATTGCCTCCAAAGCAGTAGCCGAGCAGCACGTAAGGTCCTTCGGGCTGGATGCGGACGATCTCGTCTACATAACGGTTCAGCATGACCTCGTAATCGGTGGCATCGTCGATAAAATCAATGCCGTAGAGCACGAACTGGCCGTCGAGTCTGCTTGCGAGCTCTCGGTAACCGATGCCGAAGCCGCTGCCTGGAGGGAAGCAGAACACGTTCAGATCTCCTGCTTTATTCAGCTTGATGAAGGAGTATCCCCCCTTATCCAGCCCCAGATCCCCCTCTCCGAAAGCCATGGCTTCAACTGTTACATGATGGAATTGGCGGTTCAGCGGTATCTCGATGCCCGTTTCATCGTAAACGGCTTGAACGAGCCTCATCAGACTTAATGAATTGCCACCCAACTCAAAAAAGTTATCCTTTACGCCGACCTGCGGAACGCCAAGCGTATCCTGCCAGACGCGGGCGATCTTCATTTCGAGCAGCGTTCTCGGCGCTACATATTCCGCTCCTCCGGCCGCGGCTTCCTCCGGCGCGGGCAGCGCTTTGCGGTCGATTTTCCCGTTCGGAGTCAGCGGCATCCGCGAAAGCTGCACGAGGTGCGAAGGAATCATATACCCTGGAAGCTGCTTGGCGAGCTCCTCCTTGAGTTCATGCGCCGCCAGCCTCGTTTCCGCGACGTAGTAAGCGACAAGCTGCTTTTGGCCGTTCGCGTCGTCGCGGTCGAGCACCTTGGCTTCTTGCACGGCGGCGATCTTCAGCAGCTGCGTCTCGATTTCGTCCAGTTCGATCCGGTACCCGCGGATTTTGACCTGGTGGTCGATCCGGCCCAGGTATTCGATGTTGCCGTCCGGCAGCCAAGCCGCCAAGTCGCCCGAGCGGTACAGCTTCTCCCCCTCCGCAAACGGGGAATCGACGAACTTCTCCGCCGTCAGATCCGGACGGTTCAGGTATCCTCTCGCAAGGCCTTCCCCGGCCACGTACATTTCGCCCGCTACGCCGATCGGCACTGGGCGGCGGTTTTCATCCAGGACGTACACCCTCAGCGTCGGGATCGGCTTGCCGATATTGCTCTTCGCCGCCTCCATTTCGACCCACGTAATTTCCTTATACGTCACGTGAACCGTCGTCTCGGTAATGCCGTACATATTGATCAGCTTCGTCTCCGGGTACTTCGTCTTGAAGCCCTTGAGCAGCAGCGGACTCAGCGCTTCGCCCCCGAAGATGACGTTGCGAATCCGCAGATCGTACGGATGGTCCGCCAAGACCTCACGCAGCAGCTGGTAGAAGTACGTTGGCGTCTGATTCAAAATCGTGACCTGTTCGCGGCCCAGCAGCGCCAAGAAATCGGCCGGATTTTTCGCCGTGAGCGGCGGTACGATGACCAGCTTGCCTCCGTACAGCAGTGCTCCGTACATTTCCCAGACGGAGAAATCGAAGCAGAACGAGTGGAACAGCGTCCACGTGTCGGACGGCCCGAAGTCGAACAGGTTCTTGTCGTTGAACAGAAGGCGCACGACGTTCTTATGCTCGATCAGCGTTCCTTTCGGTCTGCCGGTCGTTCCCGACGTGTAGATGACATAAGCCAGGTTGCTCGGCCCGGAAATCGGCTCCAGGTTCGAAGCGTCCAGCGCACCTTCGGAGTCCGCCCCTCTGTTGCCCCAAACAAAATCATCCAATTCGAGGCGCGTTCCTGCGAAGTCGGTCTTCTCGTGCAGATGCTTTTGAATCAGCAATAACGACGCGCCCGAATCCTCAATCATGAAGCGGATGCGCTCCTCCGGGTAGTCGGGATCGACAGGCACGTAGGCTCCGCCCGCTTTAAGAATCGCCAGAATGCCGACGACCATATCAAGGGAGCGTTCGGCCAGAATCGCTACCAGTTGGTCCGCTTCTACTCCCGTCTCCCGCAGCTTCCGTGCAAGGCGGTTGGATCGCTCATTCAGTTCACGGTAGGTCAGCTGCCGCTCATTCATGACGGCGGCCACGTGGTCCGGGTAAAGCTCCGCCTGCTCTTCGAACAAGCCGTGAATCGTTTTCCCCTGCTCGAACCCGGTTTCGGTGTCATTAAATCGCTTCAGCAGCGTCTCCCTCTCGTCTGGGGACAGCACATCGGCTTGTCCAAGCTCCAGATCCGGCTGAAATAAAAGCACGGACAGCAGCCGAACAAGATGGTCGGCCGCCTGTTCCACAAATGCCCGCTCGTACCGCTGCCCGTCAAAGTTTATTTCCAGCTTGATGGAGTGGTTTTGGCGGTCAAATTGAAAAACCGTATCGGCCGCCACCCGGTTACCCAGCGGTACCGGATGAATCGGGGCGAAAGATGCGACGGTGTTGACGACCGGGAGGCCGTCCCCCGTATAGTCCAGATGGAGCGGCTCCACCATTTTTCGAAAAGGCAGATGCTGATGCTCCAGCGCCTCGCCGATGGAAGCTTTGATGCCCCCGAGCAGCGTTTTCAGCGTAGTCTGGCGGCTTACGGACGTCTTGATCACCAAGATGTCATGCGGCGGCGGAGTCCCGTCGGGGTCTGCGCTATAAGAAGGCATGCCGACCAGCACTTGGTCCTGCCCGGTATATTTGAACAGCAGGCTTTTTACTCCTGCCAAAACAATCATGTACAAAGCCAAATCCGAACCGTTGGCGAGGCGAATGATTCTCTCCGAGAGTTCGCTCGGCAGAGTACGGTGAAGCAAGCCCGGCTCGGCCGCAGCTTCCCCGTCGGCGGATAATTTGGAGGATTGACTGTAGGGAAGGAAGCTCAGGCTGTCATCGGCGTCAAACTTGCCGCTCCAGTACCGTTCTTCCTTTTCAAATAAAGATTTCATTCGTACCTCCCCTAAAAATGAAGTAACCCCTTGCCCAGGCGCAGGTCCGAAAAAGCTTGCTTTCGGCCTGCGCGTTTACGGGCTTGGACTTTTTTCGCCGTCTTCCTTGGGATGCGCGCCGCTTTCGCTTGACGTCGGAGGCGCGCTTGTAAGATTAAAACGCGAATTCGATCGTATCGACGGCACTCTTTGCGCCTGCCGACGGTTTGTGACATTCAATCCGGCTTAGCTCGAGTTGCGGATTTTCCACAATTTGAGACAGTACCCGCAGGTAATCCTCAGTCAAGGTGCGGATCATCGCTTCTTTGAACAGCTTGGTGGCGTAGAAGAAGCCCCCGCTCAGCGCCCCGTTGTTTTCATACATAAACAGCGTCAGATCGAACTTCGCTTCTTCCAAATGGTCAAGCTCGTAAGTCTTCAGGCTGACCCCTTCCAGTTCGGCGTCTCGTTCTTCAATATTTTGCAAGTCGAAAACGGCATCGAACAGCGGGAAGCGGCCCGGCTCCCGCTTCACATTCAAACGCTCCACGAGTTCCTCGAATGGATAATCCTGGTTTTCGAAAGCGCCCAAAGCCGTTTCCTTCACTTCTTCTAGGTAGGACAAGAACGTTTTGTCGCCCGACGGACGATTGCGGATCGCCAGCGTATTGACAAACATCCCGATGACCGGTTCCAAATCGGCGTTTGTTCTTCCCGCCACCGGGGTGCCCACGACCAAGTCCTCCTGCCCGCTGTACTTGGACAGCAGCACGGTATAAGCCGCAAGCAGCACCATGAACAGCGTGCTTTCACGCTCGGCCGCCAATTCGCGCAGCCGCGCAGAGAGAGAAGCTTCGACGTCGAACTCCAGATGCGCGCCTTCGTAGCTGCGAACCGCAGACCGTTCGTAATCCATCGGCAGGTCCGCCGTCGGCAGCTCGCCTTCGAAGGTTTGCAGCCAGTACGCTTCCTGCCGCCCGATCCGCTCTCGGTGGGCCTTCGACTGCTGCCAAACGGCATAATCCTTGTATTGAATGCGCAGTGGCGGCAGTTCTTCCCCGGCGTAGAAACTCGAGAACTCATCGATCACAATCGCCATCGATACGCCGTCGGACACGATATGGTGCATGTCGAAAAGGAGAATATGCAGGTTCGGCTCCAGCCCGATGATCCCGGCTCGCAACAGCGGCGGCTTTCCGAGATCAAACGGACGAACAAAGCTGCGAACGATCTGCTCGATTTGAGCCGCATCCTCTTTATCCGCTTCATGATGCTCGATAGCAAAATCGACCTGCGGGTAAATCCGCTGAACCGCTTCGCCCTTCACGATTTCAAAACCGGTGCGCAGCGATTCGTGCCGTGTTATCAATTTCCGCAAGGCGGCTTCCAACCGGTCTAAATCAAACTCGCCTTCCACCTGCACCAACTCCGGCATGTTGTAAAGCTGATCCGCTCCATCCAGCGTGTGCTGAATGAACAGCCGTTTCTGTGCAGAGGACAGAGGGTAGTACTCTCTCTCCTCCGCTTGAGGAATGGCCTCGTGCTCCCGCCGTTCCATCCGGGCGATCGCCTCGGCCATCGCCGCAATCGTCGAGTGACGGAATACGTCGCGCAGCGGCAGGTTGACGTTTAATTCCTTAAATACCTTGCCCGCCAGCGTCGTCGCTCGCAGGGAGTGGCCGCCGATGTCGAAGAAGTTGTCATGAACGCCAATCTCCTTCGCAAGCCCCAGCACCTCCTGCCAAATCGCCGCCAGCTTCGTTTCCAGCTCATTGCGTGGTGCGACGTACTCCGTTCCGCTTCCCGCTTCCCCTTCCGGCGCTGGCAGCGCCTTCCGGTCAATCTTTCCGTTCGGCGTCAGAGGCAGGCGCTCCAGCTCCACGAAGTACGACGGGATCATGTACCCTGGCAGCTCCTGCGCCAGCGCGCTGCGCAGAACGTTCACTGCCAACTCCGCTCCGGTATCCGGCGTGTAATACGCGCATAGCGCCTTCTGCCCGTTCGCGTCACTTCGAACCAGCACCACCGCTTCGCGCACGCCTTCCACCCGCAGCAGCTGCGACTCGATCTCGCCCGTCTCAATCCGGTAGCCCCGGATTTTCGCCTGGTTGTCGATCCGGCCGATGAAGTCCACGTTCCCGTCCTCCATCCACCGCGCCAAGTCGCCCGTGCGGTACAGCCGCTCGCCCGCGGCGAACGGGCTGTCTACGAACTTCTCTTCCGTCAGCTCCGGACGGTTCAAGTACCCGCGCGCTACCCCGACTCCGCCGATAACCAGCTCGCCCAGCACCCCGACCGGCACCGGGTTCAGATGCGCGTCCACAATGTAGAATTTTGCATTCAGCCACGCTTTGCCGATCGGCACATGGCCTGTCTGCGGCAGCTTCGTCAGTTCCTCGTCGTAGAAGCTGGAGTCGATCGCCGCTTCCGTCACGCCGTAGGCGTTGATGATCCGGAACAATGAGCCGAAGCGTTCCTGCAAGGTTCGGTAATCCGCCACGCTGCAGCTGTCCGAGCTCGTGATCAACAGCTCCATCCAGCTCATATCCAGCCCCTTCTCGTGTACGTACTCCAGGAACGGCACGATCAGCGCCGGCGTTGATTCGAAAATGGTGACCCGCTCTCGCTCCATCCAGTGGTGCAGACGAGACGGATCGATCCGGTCGTCCTTCGGCACAATCACCATCGTGCCT
>NZ_QYZD01000034.1:54661-55353 GCF_003591545.1 Paenibacillus thiaminolyticus | reverse complement strand
TCGGAGCCGGTGAAGTAGTAGGCCGCCATATCGCCGAGGGCGAGGTAACGGGCCATCATATCGGAGCAGGTGTACTGACTGGCCGTCATATCGGCGAGGGTGAGGTAACGGGCTATCATATCGGAACGGGCGAACTCACAGGTCGTCATATCGCCGAGGGCGAGATAGGGGAGCATCATATCGGAGCAGGGAAAGTCACCGGCCGTCATATCGCTGAAGGCGAGATAGCCGGTGAGCATATCGGAGCAGGTGAAGTGAGCGGCCGTCATATCGCTGAGGCTGAGGTAGCGAGCCAACATATCGGAGCCGGTGAAGTAGTAGGCCGCCATATCGCCGAGGGCGAGGTAACGGGCCAACATATCGGAGCCGGTGAAGTAGTAGGCCGCCATATCGCCGAATGCGAGATTATAGGCCAACATATCGGAGCAGGAGAAGTGAGCGGCCGTCATATTGCCGAAGGCGAGGTAACGGGCCGACATATCGGGGCAGGAGAAGTAAAGAGCCGCCATATCGGCGAAGGAGAAGTAGCCGGTCATCATATTGGAGTAGGTGAAGTAAAAGGTCATCACATCGCTGAAGGCGAGGTAGTAGGCCACCATATTAGTGAAGGAGAAGTAACAGGCCGCCACATCGGCGAAGGAGAAGTAACAGGCCGCCACATCGGCGAAGGAGAAGTAGTAGGCCATCATATT
>NZ_QYZD01000034.1:37018-54651 GCF_003591545.1 Paenibacillus thiaminolyticus | reverse complement strand
AGGAGAAGTAACAGGCCGCCACATCGGCGAAGGAGAAGTAGTAGGCCATCATATTGGGGCAGGAGAAGTCACGGGCCGCCATATCGGCGAAGGAGAAGTAGCCGGCCATCATATCGGAGCAGGAGAAGTCACGGGCCGCCATATCGGTGAAGGCGAGGTAACCCGCCAACATATTGGGGCAGGAGAAGTAACAGGCCGCCACATCGGCGAAGGAGAAGTAGTAGGCCATCATATTGGGGCAGGAGAAGTCACGGGCCGCCATATCGGCGAAGGAGAAGTAGCCGGCCATCATATCGGAGCAGGAGAAGTCACGAGCCGTCATATCGGTAAAGGCGAGGTAACCGGCCAACATATCGCAGCGGGGAGCATCCGGACTGAGCACTTGGAAGAGGGAATCTTGAATTCGATCGTGCTCCAGCCCGGAACGGTTACACCGGAGTCCTGTTCCTTCGTTCCCGTGCGCACTGCGATGCCGCGCGCCGGAGCATTGCAGCAATTCGGGATGAGCGCATTTCTGCTTCAGGGGGAGACAGACCGGGTAGACGTCCGCATTGCCTTCGATGAGCCGTTCCCCAATAATCAATATGTGCTTGTCGCTATGACCAACCACCCGGAATGCCATGCGGTGCTCAAATCGCAAGCAACGCACAGCGCCGTTTTGGAAATACACCGTAGAGATCCACAGTCACAGCCGTTCGGCTGCGTATCCTGGATTGCGATCGGCTAGCTTGCGGCCGATCCGCCGGTGAAGCAAGACAGCCGCCAGATGCCAACTGGCGGCTTTTTGACATCCTAGCGATCCGCCGGGTTAGGGGAGGAAGCGGGCCGAATGTGCACATGTGCCGTTACACTCTGGACTATGCCTCATACAATGGGATGTAAATACATGTGCAATTTGCCCGGGAGGGATACGTGCAATGGCTCATTCCAAAAGATTTCGTTCTGCGCGAACGCGTCCCCGCCGGCAGGTACGGCGACATCGAATTCATAGTTCTGCCGATCCCTTTGTGTCGGTCATTATCCCGGTTTTGAATGAACGGCGAACACTGGCCCGTGTCATTGAGCGGGCGGCACAGGTGCATCCCGCCTCAGAGGTCATCGTCGTAGCGAACGGCACGACGGACGGTTCAGACCGCATCGCAGAAAAGATGGGAGCACGGGTTCTTCGTTATGCGATCCCGCTTGGTCACGATAAGGGGAGATCTGTTGGAGCCGAAGCTGCGGCAGGACGAATTCTGCTGTTCATCGACGGCGATATCGTGCTGCCTGCAGCGGACTTGCGCCCGTTCGTCCATGCGGTGAACAATGGCGTCGATGTCGCTCTCAATAATTATCAGGGACCCGTCCGGAAGCATGATGTACATGGAGTTGTATTGGCAAAGCACGCCTTAAATGCCATGCTGTCCCGGCAGGATCTGGGGGGAGCTTCTATGACTGCTGTTCCGCATGCATTAAGCCGTCGGGCGCTTGAACTGATCGGTAGCGACGCGGTATCCGTCCCGCCGCTTGCGCATACGATGGCCGTCGTATATGGGCTGAATATCCGGGGAGTGCATACGATTGACGTCGGCCGCATAAATCGGAGACGAGTGCGGGGGCTGCGCGAGGATCCGTTGGAGCCGCTGATATGTCAAGATCATATGCAGGCGATTCGCTGGTTGATGGAACAGCGGGGCCCTCGCGGTGGCCATTCGGATTTGACCAGACAACGGGAGCGGGTGACATGATGCCATGAGAAGGAAGCGATCCTTCCGCAGAACAAGGAAGGTTATCCGGGGTCTGCGCCGTTCACCGCGTCGACGCCAATCGAGCCGGGGACGAAGAAAGGGCTACCGTCGCATGCAGGCTGGCCGCATGATCAGACGCAGCCGGCTCCGGCAACGCGGACATAAGCAGCTTCCGCATTGGAAGCCTCCGCTATCTGTGCCGCAGGCAAGCGGAGCGTGGCGCCATGCGGCGCAGGATGCGGGAAGGCGGCACGGCGACGAATATGCCGCATTGGGCGGGCAGGATACGTGCAAGGACATCGTCCGCTTCATGCAAAGCCGGTTCACCGAGTTCCTCGCGCCATACCGGCTGGAACCCTTATCCTACTCGGAAGTCAGGGAGTTGGCGAGAGCGTACAGAGCCGGATTTACGACAGGAAGGTACCAGAACGGGAGGGAAGCCGTACTGATTCCGACCACTAGGCCGATCGATGCAATCGTGTGCGCCCAAAATGAAGAAGACAGCATCGCAGGAGTGTTGAAGGAGCTCGGTCGCTTGCCGTTGTCGCACACCATCGTCGTGGTGAACGGCTCCTCGGACGGCAGCTTGCAGGCGGTGCTGGAAGCTTCGGAGGACGCCAGCATCGTTCACTACCCGGAAGCGCTTGGCCATGACGTTGGCCGCGCTATCGGGGCGAGTCTGTCTCAAGCGGAGATTCTGTTATTCGCGGATGCCGATATCCCGATTGCTGCGGAAGAGCTCGGCGCTTTTATATGGGCATGCGACAATGGGGTCGATGTGGCTCTTAACGACATCAGTCCGTTCCTGGGACCTTTCTTCAAGCGGGATGGAATTACACACTGCAAAGAGTGGCTGAACCGGAGCCTGGGCCGCGCCGATTTGCATGCCAATTCGCTGACCGCTGTCCCTCATGCCATTACTCGCCGCGCGCTGGATACCGTTGGCGTGCAGAATTTAATCGTTCCTCCCAAATTCCAGACGCTTGCCTTGTCCCGGGGCTTGCGCACGGAAGCGGTGCATGCGGTCGACGTTATCGGAAGGAATCGGATACGCCGCACGAATGTAGGCGCATCGAATCCGGTGGCCGAGCTTATCATCGGGGATCATGTGGAGGCATTTCACTCCTTATGGGAGGAAAATGCGTCATTCTTCAGCGAGAAGCACCAACGCGAGCAGATTGCCGAGAGGAGGAACCGGGGATGATTTGTCTCCTCCGCCCGGCAGGTGCGCATATGAAGCGTATTCGTGAAAGCCCCGTACCGTTACAGAGTGGCGGTTTCCCCAACATACTCTTAGGAGGGAATCGAATGAAAGGAATTATTTTGGCGGGAGGTACAGGCACCCGTCTATATCCATTGACGAAGCTCATGAATAAGCATCTGCTGCCTGTTGGCAGGCATCCTATGGCCAGCTATGGCATCGAACGCCTTCGTGCGGCGGGCATTACGGAGATTATTATGGTTATCGGGAAAATGTCAGCATCCTTATTTACAGAGTACTATGGGAGCGGGCGGTCTTATGGCGTTCATTTGACCTTTGCCATCCAGGAGGAAGCTGGGGGCATCGCCCAAGCACTCTCGCTGGCGAAGCCGTATATTGCTCCAGGAGAGAAATTCGTCGTACTGCTCGGCGATAATTTATTCCGGGACGATCTGGCCTCGTATGCAGCGGCATTCGGCGATCAGAGGCCTGGCGAGGCACGCGTTCTGCTGCGTGAAGTGTCCGACCCGGAGCGATACGGAGTGCCTGTCTTCGACAGCGCCAATCCGAAGCGGATCGTCCGCATTGAAGAGAAGCCGGAGCATCCGCCATCATCGTATTGCGTCACGGGCATTTACATGTATGATACCGATGTCTTTCAGCATATTGAGGCGATTGCACCATCCAAGCGCGGGGAATTGGAGATTACGGATGTCAACAACCGGTACGCTGCCGCAGGCAAGCTGCACTATGATGTGCTTCGATCGTGGTGGACGGATGCGGGCACGTTCGAGTCGCTGCATGAAGCGGCTCAAGAGTTGAAGGAGGTCGAGTTATGAACCGGCTTCTCGTAACCGGAGGCATGGGGTTCATCGGCAGTAATTTCATTCTTTATATGCTGGCCCGTCGCCCGGAAATGCACATTACGAACCTGGATGTGCTCACTTATGCAGGCAATCCGGATAATTTGCAGCATATTGCCGATAGCGAAGCCTATCGATTCGTACGGGCCGATATTACGGATGCGGCGGCTGTGGAACAGGTTATGGCGGAGGGAGCATTCGATGCGATCGTGCACTTTGCCGCCGAATCCCATGTTGATCGCAGCATTGCCGATCCGGAGTCATTCGTCCGCACGAATGTGCTAGGCACGTTCCGATTGCTGGAATCGGCACGCCGCCACAGCATTCCCCGCTTTATTCACGTGTCGACCGACGAAGTGTACGGAACGCTTGGATCAACCGGATTTTTCTCCGAAGAATCCCCGCTCATGCCGAACAGCCCCTATTCCGCCAGCAAGGCCGGATCGGATATGCTGGCACGCTCCTATGCCCGCACGTATGACATGCCAGTCATTATTACCCGCTGCTCGAACAATTACGGTCCGCGCCAATTTCCGGAGAAGCTTATCCCTACCATTATTACGCAAGCGATCCGGGATCGGCCGATTCCCGTGTATGGGGACGGCTCCCATGTGCGTGACTGGCTCTTCGTCAACGATCATTGCGCAGCCATTGACGCAGCGCTGCGGCATGGGCAGCCGGGCGAGGTCTATAATATCGGCGGCCACCAGGAGCGCACGAATCTGGAGGTTGTCCGAATGGTGCTGAACGAGCTAGGGAAGCCAGAATCGCTGATTGCCTTCGTCTCCGATCGCCCGGGTCATGATCTGCGTTATGCGATTGATCCTGCCAAGACCGAACGCGAGCTCGGATGGACTCCGAGCGTAAGCTTGGCCGAAGGGATGAAGGAGACAATATCTTGGTATGTGAACAACCGCTCATGGTGGGAACGTGTCCTGTCCGGAGCGTATTTGAACGGAAGATAGTTGTCTGATTTCTATACCGAAGCCGGCGCGCTGTCCTTTCGCCATACAGATGAAGCCAGGAAGGGAGGAGACATGAATGGCAAAAATTACGGTTCGCCGCCGGCGCATTTCTCGTGTAAGGATGCTGCGGGCTAGCCGTAAGGGACGCCTGTCCCGCAGAGCAGCACATCTGTACCGCAGGCGGCAGCCGCCCGGGGAGCGGCCGGTACGGCAGATTAAGCGCAATCGTAGGCCTGCTGCTGAGCCTGCTGCCGGCACGACGCAGGAGACGCCGCCTGACGTGGATACCGAACGGCGGCTCAGTTATGAGGACGGGTTCCGCAAAGGAAAGTATGAGGGCGGGGAACGCATCCTGGCCCGGTTCCTTCCTGACATGACCCTGCTTCCGGATATCTCGGTGGAGCACGTTATCTCTTTGGGAGTGGAGCAGGTCCGCCATTTGCTGAAGCCGCTGATGGGAGTGGAGGAAGTGTTCCAGGAGCTGGAGAAGGCACTGCAGGAGCGCGCTCCGTGCTCGCTCGTGCGGCTGGGAGACGGCGAACTGCTGGCATTGGCGCATGATACCGTGCTTAGCGCGGAATTAGTGCGGAGGGAGGGCACATTCCTCGAATATTCGGGCATGAGTATTCCGGATTACGCCCATCGTGATCAACTGGCGGAGGCCGTGCGCAAAGCTTCGATTATCGGCGTGCCAGTTGCCCCGGAACCGAACTTCCAGGGGCTGCTGTTCCCCGTTTTTCAAGCGTACGGCATCCAAATCGCGCCACGCCGGTTTACTTTATCTACCATTAATTACTTGTTGGCCGAGGAAGGTTATTTGACTCGGCTGATCCAAGGCAGGCGCGTGCTCGTCATCGGCAATACGGCCCATTCCCTTGCCGCGGTTCTTGCAGACAAAGGAGCTGTTATCGCTGGTGCAATCTCCCCGGTTAAAGGCATTCATGACATTCCTGGCGTTCTCGAGGAAGCCGCCGAGCATGATTATGATTTGGCTGTTGTCGCTGCAGGCATTCCTGCCGTCATCCTGGTTCAGCGCCTTGCCGAACAGTTCTGCAAGGTCGCCATTGATTTTGGACATTTGGCGAATCTCATAGTAGAAGGCAATATTCAAATATCTTAACTCAAATGAAGGAGGTGCGCCGAGATGCCACCAGTGCGTTCCCGCCGTGACATTCGCCGTGTGCACGCAGGCAAGCGGCGCGTCCCCGCATCTTCCATGCGGGCTGCATCCGGACGGAGCAGACAACAACGATACGATCGAGGATATGCCCGCGGCTATGCGGAAGGGTTACGTGTCGGGCAGGCCCAATACGGAGTTCCCTTCGACGGCACGAGCATCATCATCCCAACGTATAACAAGGCCGACCTGTTAGAGCAGTGTATTGCCAGCATCGAGGACCATACACCAATCTCCCATGAAATCATCGTCGTCGACAACGCCTCGACAGATGGCACCGCTGCCTATCTTCACCGGAATACCGGGAAGCTTCGCTTCCATATCCATGAGCATAACCGCGGCTTCGCTGGAGCGGTTAATACGGGGCTGATGATGGCGAAGGGACAGACGATCTGCATATTGAACAACGATATTCTCGTAACTCCGAACTGGCTCAATAATCTTCTTAACTGCCTCCAGAGCGATGACAAAATCGGAATGGTCGGGCCGGTGACGAATTTCATCAGTGGAGAACAACTGATTGAAGTTCCTTATCAAAGCATTGAGGATATGTATTCGTTCGCAGCGACATATAATGTGCCGAATGCGGGAAAATGGCAAGGAACGGATCGGATCGTCGGGTTTTGCCTCGTATTCCGCCGGGAACTGTTCGAGACGACCGGCTATCTCGACGAAGGCTTCGAGATCGGCAATTTCGAAGATGAAGATTATGTGCTTCGTGTTCGCCTTAACGGACGCAAGCTCGTGATTGCGCGGGATACGTTCATCCATCATTACGGCAGCATAACGATGAGGGAGCTCGGGGACCAGTTTGAGATTATCAATGACAAAAACGCGGCATTTTTCCGTGACAAATGGGGAAATTCATTCAACTTGGTGCAGCGCGCGAGGGAAGCGAGCGGGGGTTCGGGACTTACCCGATGCCATGATTTCTACCCGACGCATGTTGCGGTCACCGGATTGACCGATACGGTCTACTGGGTCGAGCACGGCACGAAATATCCGCTTGTCGGCCATTTCGGCGTCCCGATCGTAACCGTCTCGCAAATCGATCTGCGGGGCTGGCCGACAGGACCGGCCATGGATGCAGGGGATGCCTATGACAAATGGCAGCGCCAATCCGAACCGAACGGGGAGATCGCAGATGGGGCCGTATTCACGACCGAAGCAGGAAAATGGTACCAGCGTCAAGGAGAGAAATACCGCGAAATTATTAGCGAGCATGCCCTCCGCAGATGGCAGCTGGAGAACCGGGTGCAGCCGCGAACGGATAAAGAGAGAGACGAATTGAAAGAGGGGCTTCCGATCATTCCGGCGCCGGTTATTACCTCCTTTCACTTGTAAGCTGTGACTGCCGATGAGGCTGGGCTTCAGAAAAGGCGGCGGTTGTGGGCAGTTTTGGGCGGATGGCCCGTATACACTTGCCTATGGCCCGCATATGTTAAGACAAGGAAGCGGAGCTAACACCTGTGTGATCCGTTATTTTGCCGGGGAGGAAGAACCATGCATAAGGTCGTGGACGAAATTATTGTTCACATGTCCCATACGCATCAGCATATGGCACGTGTTCTGGACGCGGAACGTCAGGTTGCGGTTCGGATGGCACAGCTTATTCACGGCCTGCCCGACGTTAATCCCGATTTTGCCGGCTTGAGCGGACTGAAGGCGCAATCCGCTGCATTAACAAAAAATATCGTCGCGTACCTGAACGGTATCGCGGAGTTGGAAGAGGCGTTGGCAGAGCAGCTTGAACATGTTATCAATGAATTGAACGACGTTAGCGAAGAATGAATCGATAGGGGGGAGACCGGTTGAGCAGAGAGCACTCCTATCATCTTATATTGGATGCGATAGCCAAGATGCAGTGGAATGTCGCCATGATTTTGGAAGCCAAAGCGGTGGAAGCAGAAAAAACGCGAAATTGGATGCTGAATCATTTGACAGAGACCGCTTTTGTCAATCATAAAGAGCAAATCAGCGATCCGTTGGAAATTCATGATCAAATTGTTGAGGTCCTTGACGGATTGACCAAAATCCAGCTCAGTCTCGCCCGGAACATGAAGATCGTCCTTAACCGGGGAGAATCGGAGTCGATGGGAGACGGGGTAGGAGGCGACTCTTTCAGCGGAGATTTTGATTCAATGTGATTTGAGGAGATAAATGGTCATGATGCACAGATCGCAGGAGGATGAAGCCAAGCTTGAAATGATCCAGGCCATCGTCCGCAGCCAGTCTGCCCTGGCCCGGATGTTGGAGCACCTTGCGGATGTGACGGAGCATGCGGAAGGCTCCGTCAAAGGAATCAAAGAGGATATCCGGCTGCTGTCGAACTACCAGCTGGCGCTATGCGGCATGATCACTGGCTGGCGTTCCCGTCACAAGACAACTGGAACTCCTGCAACGCCCTGGTTCAATCCAGCTTATTTCGACAGAGCCGTACTTGACCCGAGGAGTACAGGAGGGTGAATCTATTGAAAAAGCGTTCACACACACGAAGACTGGGGCGCAAGACCGTACGCAGCGGCCCCGTTCGCGCCCGCAAAGGATCTCGCCGGCGTCTATCCGGCCGCTCCCACAACCTGCGGAGAAGGGGGCTGCGAATCGTCCGCCGGAGGAGGAGAGGCTCTTCTCAATCCTATAAGAAGGGCTATGACGGATCTTATCAAGCAGGGTACAATGTCGGCTTCGCCAAAGGCTTCGAGGACGGCCACCAGTTGACATATTCCGAACATACCGGATAGGCTTATGAACAGTCAGATGCTTGCCGCACACGGCGGCCGCTGGCTGTTTTTATTTGTCCGGAAGCCCTTTTTGACCATGGATGGATAACCGTCCATGATGCACTTGACGGAGCGGCATATGATGAATGGATGATAGACTACCGATGCAGCATTTGCGAGGCCGCGTATGCCGGATCGCAGCATGCCACATAGAAATGAATGTCAAAAAGGAGCGATCCCATGCGTACATCACGCTCACGCAGGCCGCAAGCCCGAATTCATATGAATCAGCAATTTCGATACAACGCCCGTCATCAAGGACGCATCGCAGGGTTCAATGATGGATTCCAGGATGGCTATCTGCGCGGACGGGCGGATGTCATTATGAAGACGCCGAGGGAGCCGATACCGATGCGGCCGCTCCATGTCTGCTATGTGACAACGGGCAAAGGGTATCCTTATGCCCCGCTGGATGAAGGCATGCGCAACACATGGCAGGAACTGGTCAGCCAAGTGTCGGTTTGCGGGCCGCGGGATGGCGTTGCCGCCGTGGCAGGCCAACAGCGGCCCGATTTGGTTTTTGCCCTGGACGGCATGGATCTTCCGGTGGAGCAAGTCGATGCGGTGCGGGCGCTTGGGATCCGAACCGCCCTATGGATTACGGATGATCCCTATTATACCGATATGATGAGCTCTATAGTGACGCATTATGACTATGTTTTCACTCTGGAAGCGAACAGCGTCGAGTATTACCGTTCGCTTGGGGCGAACGTGCACTTTTTGCCGTTTGGCGTCTATCATGGCCATTTCCGGCCTCTTCGCAGCCCCGCTAAGGTACGAAGGGAGATCAGCTTCATCGGATCCGCCTATTGGAACCGGATTCGGATGATCGAGCCGATTCTGCCCGAACTGATGAAGCGAGGCTTGGTTCTGACCGGCTTATGGTGGGAACGGCTGTCTCAATTTCCTCAATACGCCCATCAGATCGAATTGAACCGCTGGATGGACCCGTACGCGACGTCGGAGGTGTACAACGGCAGCAAGATTGTCATTAATTTGCACCGCGGTCATGACGACGAGTCGAGCAACCAGAACCGGATCAATATTCCGGCCCATTCCCCGAACCCGCGGACTTTCGAAATCTGTGCCTGCGGAACGCTGCAGCTGACGGACGTGCGATCGGATATCTCCCAATTCTATACCCCCGGCGCGGAAATAGAGACCTATTCTTCCCCGGAAGAGATGCTGGCCAAGATCGACTACTATTTAAGCCATGAACAAGAACGGCGGGAGATCGCCCTCCGCGCTTTGGCCCGGACGATGCGCGAACATACGTATGCGCACCGCTTGAACCAGGTGCTGGCTACCATATTCGAGTAGAAAGGCACGATCGCAGGACGGTGCCATCCTATGCCATTCCATTGCTTCTGGAGGTGAAGGCTTCCGTCTCTCTTACGAGGAACGGGCCACGCAAATGAAACCGACAATGATGTTATTTTCGCATATGTGCAACCAAGACTTTATTACCGGGGCGGAGAAACATCTTCTTTTTCTCGCTCACGAGTTAAGGACCTGGTATGAATGCATTATCATCGTGCCTCAGGAAGGCCGATTATCGGCTCTGGCCCGGGCAGCCGGCATTCGAAGCGAGATTATGCCCTGCCCGCTGATGTACTCTCTCATCCGGCCGAACGCCGATCTCCCGGAGGAATGGGAGCGTTGGAAGCGGACTCCCGAATTCGAGGCTATCGTCGACCTGCTGAGGCATATGCAACCCGACATCGTCTTGACGAATACGGCGATCCACCAGCTTCCGGCCGCCGCAGCCGCTTCGCTGGGAATTCCAACCCTGTGGGTCATCAATGAGACCATCGCCTCTACTCCGCACACCTCCCTCGCCGCGGCGCTTATCGGCTCGCATGCCGATGGCATTATCGGTACATCGGAGACGACGCTTCAACCGATCCGCCCTGCGGCGGGAGACACCCCGCTCTATCTGCTGCCTCCATCTTGGCACCCGAACGCGCTTCAGCCTCGCTCCTGGCCCCGCTTCCGCCGCAGCAAGAGAAAAGAATTGGGGATAGCGGCGGGACATGTGCTGATCGGATATATAGCGGCTGCCTTCTATCCCGAAAAAGGGCTGGACCATTTTGTCCGAATGGCGCTTCGAGTGGCGGTTCAGAGGCCGTTCGCCCGCTTCGTCATCCTCGGAGAGCCGACGGATCACGGTTACTACGATGCTTGTCTCGGGATGATTGCGAATTCTCCATACGCCGATCGGTTCCGGTTCATTCGCTTCGAGACGTCGGTGCAGCATGTGTACCCGGCGATGGATATTGTCGTGGTGCCCAGCTTGCTGCCGGAGGGCTTCGGGTTAACGGCGCTGGAAGGAATGATATTCGGCAAGGCGGTCATTGCTTACGCGTCAGGCGGATTAGCGGAAATATTAGCGGCGACGGGGAACTCCGCTTACTCGATAGAGACCGGGAACGAGGAGCGACTGACACAGGCCGTTGTTGATGCGACCCGCAGCCCTTCGGTATGGAGAAGGGCGGGCATTCGCAACGGGACGAACGCCGTTCGGGTATTTGGCCATGCCGTGTTCCGTGCTCGGCTGAAAAAGCTGCTTATTAATCAGGTTCTTCACCATCGGCACAAATACCAAGTCATCCAAGGGGATGCTCCCGATGTGTTCGTCGCCGAATCGGATAGGGGCACGTACCGCCGCGTTGCTCCCGGCATGCTGGAATATGCATCACTGCTGCCCCAGGCACGTCGAATACCCGCCGAAATCCTGTACGGCGTTATGTCTCCCGCAGGTTCACCGGACGACCAACTGCGGCTGCCCTTGTTCCGCCACCCGCAACGGCGCGGCAGGCGGAGGGTGCGGCGGGGCGGGCGACTTCACCGCCGCAGGCGCCATTGGCCGGGGGCGTTGCGAGCCCGCAGGCGGAAGAGGAAGGGGCTCTATCGCTCCCGGATGCATCGAGGCAAGCGTCTTCGAAAAAAACGGTGATCGTTCACAGAATAGTCATATTTTTTTAAGTTTCGTTTCATTTCCGTTTAATCTTGCTTTAGGTATCGGCGCTTATGATCGGGAGAGAGACTGCGGCGCGCCGCCGGCAGGCGGTGCGTCCGTTAGCGCAAATGAAACGGGAGGTCTACGATGTTAGAAGTGAACAACGTCAGCAAATGGTATGATGATCGCCGGGGCGTGGAGGATCTTCAATTCGCCATCGAGCAGGGCGAGATAGTCGGCTTCCTGGGGCCCAACGGGGCAGGCAAGACGACGACGATGCGCATGATTACCGGGTATTTGAACCCGACTCGCGGGAGTATCTCGATTGGAGGCTTGACGATGGCCGAGCACGGCGCCCAGGCAAGAAGCAAGATCGGCTACTTGCCCGAGACGCCGCCCCTCTATCCTGACATGTCGGTGAAGGCGTATTTATCGTTTATCGCCGATCTGCGAGGAGTCCCTGTACGGGAGCAGAAGCAGCGCATCGCGGAAATGCTGGACAAGCTGGGGCTTCGCGGAAGAGAAAAGCAGATGATTCGCAGTCTGTCCAAAGGGTACAAGCAGCGGCTGGGCTTGGCGCAAGCCATTATGCATAAGCCCGATCTGCTTGTGCTGGACGAACCTACATCCGGGCTTGACCCGAACCAGATTATTGAGATACGCGAGCTGATACGCGAATTGGGAGAGCAGCATACCGTTCTGCTCAGCACTCATATTTTGCCTGAGGTGAATACGCTGTGCAATCGGGTCCTCATCATCCATCAGGGCCGTCTTGTGCTGGATGAACGGCAGGATCGGCTTGGGTTAGTGATGGGGCAGACCACCTCGCTGCAGCTGGAAGTGAAAGGAAAGGAGTTCGAGATCATCTCTATTTTAACCGCCCTTCCCGATGTAGCGTCTGTCGATGTTCTGGCTGAGGCCACCGAGCCGGTACCCGGGAGCGGGACGGAGCAGGAGAGAGAGACTGAGGATGAAGAGACTGAATCCCGTGGCGGCGCACGCTCCGGCAGCCCAGCTGCGGAGGCGGGGGCAGAATCCGGCATCGCGGCGGAACATGCGGATGCGGATGAAGCGAACGACGGCATAGTAGCAGGGGAAGAGCAGACCGGAGCGTCGCAGCCGGATGCCGGCACTCCGATCGTTGCACTTCGGGTCATTCCGGCAGAACAGACAGATGCGCGGGAGTCTATTTTTTTCGCACTTGCGAAGGCGGGTTACCCGATTCTCGAGATGAAGCGGGATACGACCAGCCTCGAGGACGTGTTTATTCGGCTTACGACCGAGGAGGAGGTGCAAGATGCGTAGATTTCGGGCGATCTTTCGCAAGGAGCTGCAAGCTTATTTCACCTCGCCGGCCTCTTATGTAGCGTTTGCCGTCTACATGCTTATTTCGAGCATGATGTTTTATTTGAATTTCGTGATGTTCCAGCCCAGTATCATTGATTTCCGGCTCGTCTCGGGCAATGCAGTGTTCATGTATGTCTTCGTCATTCCGATGTTGACGATGCGGCTGCTGGCGGACGAGTTCCGCCAAGGCACGGATGAGCTGCTGTTGACCTCACCGGCCCGGCTGAGCCACATCGTGATCGGCAAATATGCGGCGGCGCTTGTCGTGATGGTGCTGCTGGTGTGTCTCAGTCTGCTGTACCCGCTTATCATGTCGTTCTTCGGCCCGCTGGATTGGCCGGTTCTGCTTACTTCGGTACTCGGGATGCTGCTGTTAAGCGCAACGATGGCCGCGGTCGGCTTGTTCGCGTCCAGTCTGTCGCAGCACCAGATGGTGGCGGCAATCGCGGGCGTGGTCATCCTGCTTGCCTTCTGGCTGCTCGATATGCCCGCATCCACCTCTCCGGAATGGGGAAGCTGGATTGCGCCATTTGCCATGAATCTTCGTCTGGAGTCATTCATGAAGGGTGTGATCAGCGGGGCGGACGTGCTCTTTTTTGTAACGCTCTCCGCTGTGTTTATCGTGCTGAGTATTCAAGTGTTGGACAGAAAGCGGTGGAGGTAACATGAAGATGAAAACATGGCTGCGTCGTGGCAATGCGGCAATAATCTCTGCCGCAATAGTAGGTATTTTCGTGCTGATTACTTATATATTTCAATCCTTCTCGGGATGGCAGTGGGACGTGACGAAGAACAAATCCTTCACGTTGTCGGAGCAGACGTTATCGGCACTCGCTTCCATCGAGAATCCGATCGCCATTAAGCTGTTCACGACCCCGAACGATGATGAAGTGCTTGTTCGCGAGGTTGCCGACATGGCGGAGGAATATGCGAAGCGTAACCGGAATATTTCATTCAAGCGGTATGATCTGCTGAAGGAGCCTTCGCTGGCGGAGCAGTACAAGCTGACGGCAAGTTCGATTGTATTCGAGCAGGGAACCCAGCGGAAAACGGTTGGCTTATTTGAAATGTTCCAAGCCGGGCAGGGATATTCGTATCAGTTCAGCGGCGAGGAAAAAATGACACAGGCGCTGCGAAGCCTGGCTTCAGACAAAAAGTCAGTGGCTTACGTTCTTAGCGGTCATCAGGAATTGCCGCTGGCGCAAATGAATGTGCTCCGGACAAGCTTGGAGGAAGACAATGTGGAGCTCGAGGATCTGAACCTGCTGCAGAAGGGCAGCATTCCTGAGGATGCCGATCTCATTATGCTAATTGGGATGAAGCAGGATTTGAGCGATAAGGAAGCGGAACTGCTGCAGAAGTATGTGGAAGGCAATGGAAAGCTGTACATTGCGCTCGGGTTCAATGAAAAGATGGCCACGGAGTGGCCGAATATCGATGGTCTGCTGAAGGCGCTCGGCGTCGAAAGCACGAACTCGGTCGCCGTCGAGCCGTCCGAAGGATTGCTGTATGATCCGTTCACGATTATGCCGGATTATAACGAGCATGAGATGACAGAGAAGCTTATCCAATACCGGATGATGATGACCTTGTCGTTAAGCATTCCGCTGAAGCTTAGCGAGAACGATACGTATGAAGCGCAAGAAATATTGCACACGACCGAACAAGCGTACGGAGAGACGGATATCCCGCGCTTGGTTCAAGAAGGCAGCGAACGGGATGATAAGGATATTGCAGGTCCGTTGACACTCGGAGCGGTCGTCCAGTCGAAGGACGGGCAACCGAAAGCTGTCGTAATCGGCGGTTCCAGCTATATGGCGGATGCTTATATTTATACCCAGGGCAATCGCGACTTCGCGTTGAACAGCATCCACTGGCTGGAGGAGAATCAGGATCAGGTAACAATCCGGCCGCGCGAGAAGGATGCCTACCAGCTTGCGTATTTAACCCCGGTTCAAGGAAAAACGATTTTGTGGGTGACCGTCATCGGATTCCCGGCCATGCTGCTTCTCATTGGAGCGGGACTGTGGTGGAGAAGGAGACATGCGTCATGAAGAAGCTGATGCCGGCCGCACTGCTGCTTGTTGTCTTCTGCATTTTGTACTGGTATGCATCGTCGAATCAATTTTTTATCGATATGGACAAGGAAGCGGAAGCCGCGCCAGTCCTCGTGAAGGCGGCAGCCGAACAAGTGGACGCCATTGAATTGGAGACCGAAGGCAGGCCGTTGAAGCTGGTGAAGGTAAAGGAAGAATGGAAGGTGCAGGGGAACGAGGATTATCCGGTAAGCTCTTATGCGGTATCCGATTGGATCACGACGTTTACCGGGGTGGCGGGACAATCCGTAGTGGAAGAGGAAGCAGCGGATATGGCCAAGTACGGCCTTGATCAACCTGTTGCGGTGTACTCCATTCAAGAAGGCGGGAATGTCCGCCGGATTGAGGTCGGAGAGAATACCCCGGTTCCCGGAACGGTCTATGCCCGGGCAGATGGCGGGAAGACGGTCTATCAAGTGTCTGAATCCGACTTGTCGGGCCTGAAGCGCTCTGCCTTTGACTTTGCCCGGAAGGAACCGTTGACGTTCACGCTGGAGGAAGTTCGGGAATTCAAGTGGTCATGGGAAGGACAAACTTATGATCTGAAAAAGGAGCCAACAGCGGAAAATTCAGGCGATGAAGCGGAGAATTGGAGCCTAAACGGCAACAAAGTGACGCAAGAAAAAGCGGTCTCGCTTATCAATGCTTTCCGCTTCCTGATGATTGATCGCGAGCCGGAACGGGAACAGGCTGTATCCGGAGCCGGGGCGAAGGAGGAGTGGTCGCTCACGATTACGCTGCAGCCAGAGGCAATTGACCCGGCACAGCGGGAAGAGACAGCGGTGACGAAGCGATATGGCGGCTACATGAAAGAGGAGCATATGTGGATAACGCCGGAAGGCGACGCATGGGCTTACCCGGTTGATGAGCCATCCTTCAATGAAGCGATTCAGACGTGGCAGGATGACGGCACACAGGAGGAATGACAATCCAATCCGAAGTTCAATAAGAAGACACGGCTGCCGTTCACGGGCAGCCGTGTCTTCTTATTGAACTTATTGCAATTCAGGCCAACGAAGCAGAAGCGCCGCTTGGGAGAAGCCGCCTCCGAAGCCGTACAGCAATGTCGTATCGCCAGGCTTCAGCTTCCCTGCCGCCAGGGCGAGGGAGATGGCCAGCGGAATGCTTGCTGCCGATGTATTGCCATAATAGGTGACGCTCGTTAAGGTCCGTTCCATGGGAATGCCGCTTCGCTCACTAATCGCTTCGATCATTCGAAGGTTGGCGCTGTGCGGAATGAACCAGTCCACCGCATCCGCATGCAATTGAAGCTGGGACAGGATGTTTCCCACGCCGATAGGGATTTGCTGCAGCGCCCATTTATATAGTACGCGGCCGTTCTGCACCAATTTCCCATCCTCTCTGAGTTCCACATCTCCAATTCGGTCGGCGGTGGCGCGACGGTACAAGACCGCCTCCGTATCCCCCGTCGTAGCCGACAAAGAGGCCATAAAGCTGTCTCTTCGATCATCCGCCTCAAGCAGCATCGCTCCGGCGCCATCGCCGAACAATATGCAGGTGCTGCGATCGGTGTAGTCTACGGTCTGGCTCAGCACTTCCGTTCCGATCACGAGTACGCGCTGATGCATGCCTGCCTCAATTAAGCCAATCCCTAGCTGAAGACCGCTGACGAAGCCTGCGCAGGCATTGGAAATATCGAGAGCCAACGCATCATGCATCCCGAGCCGAGCCTGGACAAGAGCCGCCGTATTCGGGAAAAAAGCATCCGGAGTGGATGTGGCAACCAAGACCGCATCCACCGGCCGCAAGTCAACTCCGTGGCGCTCCGCCAAGTCATTGGCCGCCTTCACCGCCAGATCGGAGGCGTAGACGCCCGGATCCACGATCCGGCGTTCCTTCATTCCGGTACGGGTAACTATCCATTCATCATTCGTGTCCACCATCGCGGCCAGATCGTTATTGGTCAATCGACGCTCGGGGACAAAGGAGCCAAAAGCGGTAATGCGGGCTTTCGTATGCAAACGTGTTATTGGCATAGGTTTCCCTCCGGTGCTAATATTAGTACCTGGTACTAAATAATAATGCTCCGATGCCGCCTTGTCAACGAAATTTGCAGCCGGTAAGGATAGGATCTTGTCTGGCTGCGGAAATTTGCATAGTACAGAAAGGAGTGGCAGGGGCGGTAAAACCTATCGGGATAACATCCCGGCCTCGGCGCATGCTAAGTGTGGTGATAATCCAATTGAAATCATCTACACAAGGAGGAAAAGCGATGCTTAAAAAGATGGTCCTTCTCACGTTGGCAGCGGCAATGGTCATGTCCATGGGGTTGACGGGCTGCGCGACGAATCCCGATAACGTGACAACGAGAGGCGCCAAAAACAACATGCGTACCCGTACCGCTCAGGACGGAATCAATCCGCTCGGCATGAACACGAATTTGGATACCAACGCGAACAATTATAACGGTACCCGCACACGCGGCTATGGCGTCGATGGCATCGGTACTCGCGGCTACGGCGTAGACGGTACCCGTGGCATGGGCCTAGGTACCCGC
>NZ_QYZD01000034.1:0-37008 GCF_003591545.1 Paenibacillus thiaminolyticus | reverse complement strand
CGGTACTCGCGGCTACGGCGTAGACGGTACCCGTGGCATGGGCCTAGGTACCCGCGGTTGGGGCACTGATGGCACCGGTACTCGCGGCTACGGCGTAGACGGTACCCGTGGCATGGGCCTAGGTACCCGCGGTTGGGGCACTGATGGAGTAGGTACCCGTGGCTACGGCCTAGACGGCATCGGTACTCGAGGCTATGGACTAGACGGTATGCGCGGCTTGGGCTTGGACGGAGTCGGCACCCGCGGCTATGGTGTTGACGGGGGCAATTATGGTACCAATAGATACGGTACCTATGGCTTTGGAACGAATAATTACGGCATGAACAATTATACGGGCTATGGAGTTGACGGCAACCGGTTAAACGGCAACGGCACAGGCTATGGCAACGTGCATTCCATGAGTAATATGCAGATGAACAAGAAGATCGCTGATAAAATCACCCGCATGAAGGGAGTCAAATCGGCGAACGTTATGTTGACCAACAATAATGCGTATGTGGCTGTGTCGACTGACGGCAATATGAAGACAAAAGGAACTGCAAAGGGAACTCATCTGAAGACAAAGGCAACCAATCACCGCGGAACCGGGGTGAAAAGCTTGAGTACCAAGGGTGGAACCGGAAATCTGGATACACGGTCCAAGAGCCATACATTGAATAACAGCGTAGATATGGGCAGAAGCAGTGATATGTCTGCGGACCTGAAGAATCGCATTGCCGAGATTGTCAAAAAAGACGCACCCCAATGCGATCAAGTATACGTGTCAGCCAACCCTGATTTCGTCCAACGGATGAATGAGTTCATGAAGAGCTCGGCAGCAGGCCGTCCGTTATCCGGATTTGCCAGTGAATTCCAAGAAATGGTTTATCGTATCTTCCCGACACAAGAATATGGAACCACGAAACAAATGACCAATACTCAACCGAGACGAATGAGTAAAATGGCTCCCGGATTGAGATAACAACGGAAAGGTACCGCGTTCTGCGCTATTGGCAGACAGGCGCGGTCCTTTTCGCTACATACGGTTTATCGTGCAGCATTTTGCCCGGATTTATGCAATAGTGACAGGGAGCGCAGAGGATAGGCCCATTTTTGAGAAGCACCGCACCAAGTGAGAACGCCCTTCATACTATAACTTTGACTGTATCCCTTAACCTTGTTAAATAACAAAAATTCGGGCAAGGAGGGGTGACACTTGAAGGGTAGCGATCACAAAAGCAAGTTCCTGTTGACGAACCGTGAACGCGAAGTCTTTGAATTGCTTGTTCAAGACAAAACGACCCGCGACATCGCGCAACTGCTGTTCATTAGCGAGAAGACAGTCCGAAACCACATCTCCAATGTTATGCAAAAATTAAATGTGAAAGGTCGGTCGCAAGCGGTTGTCGAACTGATCAAGCTTGGGGAGTTAAAAATCTGATGATAAGCCCATCGCCCTGACCATTGCAAACTTCTGCTCCTGCGGCAGCGCCTGATCCAAGGACAGAAGTTCTTGAATGAGCAAGTCGCTATGGCTTGCATTCAATAGATCACAGCGTCGTCTGCCGGCTGCCCGCACATAGGGTCTGGCAGTTAGACGCTAATTTTTTGTCCTCTAACTGCAAAAATAAAGAGAAGGCCCATGTGCTGCAGGAGCAAGGGCCTTGGAATAGCGTGAATTTGAGGAGGGTTTAGGCTTGCTGCATATGGCTGCGGCCCTTGACCCAGACTTGCTGGATATTCAGATCGCCGTCAGTCCAGACAAGATCGGCTTGTTTGCCGACTTCGATGCTGCCGGTCACGTCATCGATGCGGAGTTGCTTCGCCGGATTGATGCTGGCGAGACGGGACGCTTCCACGAGGGACAGGCCTACCTGCTCGATGACGAAGCGGACAGCGCCGATCATCGTCAGCGTGCTGCCTGCCAGCGAATTGCCTTCCGTTAGGCGGGCCACTCCGTCCTTCACGGTAACCGGAAGGCCGCCCAGATCGTAAGCTCCGTTCGGCATGCCCGCTGCGGACATCGCATCCGTGATGAGCACGAGCTTGCCCGGAGCTTTGGAGCGGGCGAGCAGCTTGATGCATGCGGGATGCACGTGATGGCCGTCCGCAATGACTTCAGCCGTAATCCTATCGTCGGTCAGGACCGCGCCGGCGACGCCCGGATTGCGGTGGTGGACCGGGGACATCGCGTTGAAGGTGTGCACCGCTTGGTTCAGGCCGGCATTGACCGCCTCAGTCACCTGCTCGAATGTCGCGTCGGTATGGGCGGCTGCCACATTGATGCCGTGAGCCCGCAACCAGCGAATCGCTTCGATCGCATGCTGCCGCTCCGGAGCGAGGCTCAACTGCTTCATGACGCCCGGATGGTTCTTATCCCATGCTTCCAGCCACTCGATTTGCGGATCAAGCATATAGGCTTCGTTCTGCGCTCCTTTGTACTTCGGATTGACGAACGGTCCTTCGAGGTGAAGGCCCGCCAGCTGCGCATAAGGCATATCCTGCTTCATATAGGCGTCGACGGCAGCGACGACTTTGTCCAGCGCTTCGCGGGACTGCGTCATAGACGTGGCGAGCATCGCCGTCGTGCCATGCTCCATATGGAAGCGTGTGATCGTATCGTAGGCTTCCGCTGTCGCGTCCATGAAGTCGGCGCCGAAGCCGCCGTGAACGTGCACATCGATGAACCCGGGCAGCACATACCCGCCTCCGGCATCGATGGCCTCGTCAAACCATGCGCGATCCTGATCCGCCAGTTGTTCTGGTGTGCCGATGAAGACGATGCGCCCTTCCTCTACGCGGACCACGCCATCCGCCAGGATGCCGTTCGGCGTCACGACGCGCGCCTGCTTCACCGTAAATGTTGACTTATTCATGGAAATGTTTTGCCGCCTCCTTGTCGAGTAATACGACGACGTTCGGGTGAGTCTGAAGAAGAGAAGCCGGGATATCCGTCGTAATCGGGCCGGTCAGCGCGCGGTGAACGATATCCGCCTTGTCCGCTCCGCGGACGACGAGCATGATCATTTTTGCCTTCAGGATGGAGCCCACACCCATCGTAATCGCCTGCGTAGGCACTTCGTCAATGGAGTTGAAAAAGCGCTTGTTCGCCTGGCGCGTTTCTTCTTTAAGCGTGACGACATGCGTGCCGCTTTGCAGGTGGCGGTCCGGCTCGTTGAAGCCGATATGGCCGTTATGGCCCAAGCCCAGCAGTTGAAGGTCGATGGAGGCGTCGAAGAGCATTTGGTCGTAGCGCTTGCTCTCTGCCTGGAGATCGGCCGCGTTGCCGTCGGGCACATGCGTATTCTCTTGATCAATGTCAATGTGAGCAAATAATTGCTTGTTCATGAACGTCCGGTATGTCTCCGAATGATCGGAAGGCAGACCGACATATTCATCCAGATTGTACGAGGTGACCTGCTTGAAGCTGACATATCCTTTGCCGCAGAGCCGGATCAGCTCCTGGTAGATGCCGATCGGCGTGCTTCCCGTAGCCAGCCCGAGCACGGCATGAGGCTTCGTCTGCACGAGGCTGGCAATAATGCTGGCCCCGTTCTGGTTCAATTCTTCATTGGTCTCGAACGTCAAAATGTTCATTGTGTTGGTGTTACCTCCCTTTAGCTTTACGATACTTCCGTACCATCCGGTACGAGTGTTCCAGCATCGGAATACGCTCGTGGAACTCCTCACTCGTCATCCCTGCGAACAGAATATCGATGATATGCAGCTGCGCAATGCGCGATGCCATATCGCCGCGCCGGATGCCTTCCTCCAGCGAGGAAGCGAAAAGTCGAATGTCTGCCAACGAGGCAAGACGGTTCGGTCCGACCTTCGTCAAGGAAATGGTGGTCGCTCCCTGTTCCTTCGCGCACAGCAGCGCCTCGATCGTCTCCGGCGTCTCGCCGGAATAGGAGATGGCGAAGGCGACATCCCCCGGACCGAGCCGGGAAGCCGATGTAATCTGCATATGCGGGTCGGAGAAGCAGGATGCCTGCTTGCCGATGCGAATGAGCTTCTGATAAAAATCCAACGCCACGATTCCGGAAGTGGCCATGCCGTAGAGATCGGTTTGCCGTGCGTCAAGAAGCGCATGCAGGGCCTGCTCCAACGTCTCCAGATCCAACAATCCGGTCGTATCGGAGATCGAGCGGATATGGTTGGTCTCGATAGCGGCAATGATGTCTGGCAGCGGGTTGCCTGCAATGATGTCCTGGTAAGTGAGCGGAACGCTCTGTTGGGCCAGGTCGGCAGCGAGCTTTGTCTTGAAGTCGGGATATCCCCGGAAGAGGAGCGATTTACAGAATCTCGTTACCGTCGCGGGCGAGGTGCCTGACTGTTCGGCGAGGTCCGTAATGCCCATCGTCACTACATTTCCCGGAAATTGCAAAATGTAATCGGCAACCTTCCGCTCCTGCGGGTGATATTCTTCGAATTTTTGCCGGATCGCCTGCAATATTGTGGACAAACCAATCATCCTTTTACGGTCAGATAGAATGAAAAAAATTTTGATAGATTCATGCTCTGACATGAAAATTATTTCACTATTATCATAGTCAATTGGTACGGAGAATACAAGGAGAACGGAAGGAAATACACAAATATATCGGTTTTTGCTCGAGTTCGGAACGGGGGGCGTACAATGGCGTTACATCGCCCCGCGGAAGAGGATGAAGGAAAGAGCGGAAGACTTGCTCTTCCGCTCCGTCACGGCCTGCCGGAAGGAGGACAGTGTCCTCAGGATTCGGTGGACAGCTGGCGCTGATCCCGGAATTGGCGCGGGGACAGTCCCATCCGATTTTTGAAGGTTCGGTAAAAATAGGTGTAGCTCTGAAAGCCGCACATCTCGGCAATCTGCTCCAGCGGCATGTAGCCGTGCAGTATTCGTTCGCAGGCGAGCGTAATCCGGACTTGAATCGCATAATCCATAATCGATTGCTGGAAGGTCTCTTTGAACACATGGGATGCCCGCGAGACGCTCAGTTGAACCGAATCGGCGGCATCCTGGAGCGAGAACGGCTCTGTCGCATGCACTTCGACATATTGCTTGATGCTGTGGGCCAACTGCGCCGTCCGGTTCATATTCAGGAAAGACGGATGCGTCCGTTCCGTCAGCGTCCGCCCGAGCATGCCGAAGAAGGCGAAGGTGAGATGCTTGACAATATCGTTCACCTTAATCGAACCGAAGAGGCGCTGTTCCTGCATAATTGCGCGCCAGAGCGACAACAGATGGTCGTCGATTCCGATCGCGGACTTGCCGGGGCGCTCCTGCTTCGCCCACCATTGGTCGACCCAGGGGCCGTTAAGAATCATATAATAATCCAGACTGTGCACTTTGCGAAGCGGATCGGATACGTCCGGATTGCGGTAGCCAATCTTCAGATCATAATACCCGCCCGGGGCGAGCATCAGGAGATCGCCGGGCTTCAACTCCTGGTACCCTCCGTCCAGCCAGGCGTGTGCGCTGCCCTCCAGCTGGATCCGGACCAGGTAGTGCTTCAGATCGGGAATGACGAGCGTCATCGCTTTGCTGTGCCGGGCATGTCCGGCGAACAGCAAGGAGATGTCCTGCCGCGGTTCACTGGACTGAGACATGTGAATCCCCCTATTTGTCATGTTGTCGTATACCTCGATTATATCAGACAATAGCAAGATTGTTCATGTAAAAATGATATCCTTCATTCACAGCCCGGGTACAATGTGGCACAATGAATGAAGTCCGATGTAAACCTTTTCAGGGAGTGCTCGGCGAATAGAATAAGGCAGCCTGTCCAATATTGAATTTAAAAGAGGTGCTTGGTCCATGAAAATTGGAGTGCAGCTTTATACGGTGAGAGACGAGACCGAAAAGAACTTCATCGGCACGCTGGAAAAAATCGCGGAGATGGGCTACGAAGGCGTAGAATTTGCCGGCTACGGCGGATTGAAGCCGCAAGAACTGGCGGACGCGCTCAAGCGTCTGAATCTTGCTGCCGCAGGTTCCCATGTCAGCATCGAGCAGCTTGTCGATCAGCTTGATGAGCAGATCGAGATGAACACGGCGATCGGCAACCGGTACATTGCGTGCCCGTGGCTTCCGGAATCGAGGTACAACTCACTCGAAGCGCTGCTGCATACGGCAGAGCAACTGGCGAATGCATCCGACCGGCTTGCTGAGCATGGAATTAAGCTTGGCTATCATAACCATGATTTCGAATTTACGAGAAAACTCGGAGACGATACGGTATTCGATACATTGTTCCGGCTCGTACCCGCAGGGAAGCTCTTCACGGAGCTCGATGTCTGCTGGGTGCAATATGCTGGGCATGACCCGCTTAACGTCATCGCAAACTATAAGGGACGAATTCCATTAGTCCATTACAAAGATCTGCGGCGCGACGAGCAGGGACGCCCGCTTACCGTCGAGCTGGGAGAAGGCGAGCTCGATCTTGTCTCCATTGCCCGAGCGTCGAAGGAAGCCGGTGCGGAGTGGCTCATTGTCGAGCAGGATGAATGCCAGCGTCCAAGCCTGGAGAGCATCCGCAACAGCAGACAATGGATCAAGGCCAATCTGGACCAATAAGACTGCCGACCACCATCGGCTTATAAAAAATAGCAATACCAACCAGTTAATTATAGCGAACATGCCTATAGGAGGAAAATGAACATGTCTAACATCTACAAGATCGCAATTATCGGCTGCGGGGGAATCGCGAACGGCAAGCATATGCCAAGCCTCAAGAAGCTGGACAACGTGCAAATGGTCGCATTCTGCGATATTATCCCGGAGCGTGCGGAAGAAGCCAAGGCGAAATACGGCATGGAAGACGCGAAAGTATACAGCGACTATAAGGAGCTGCTGAAGGACGGCAGCATCGATATCGTTCATGTCTGTACGCCGAACGACTCCCATGCGGAGATTACGATTGCCGCCTTGGAGAGCGGCAAGCATGTCATGAGCGAGAAGCCGATGGCGAAGACGGCAGTGGATGCGCGCCGCATGGTAGAGGCCGCGAAGCGCACAGGCAAGAAGCTCACCGTCGGGTACAACAACCGCTTCCGCTCGGACAGCCAGCATTTGAAGAAGCTGTGCGAGGACGGAACGTTGGGCGACATTTATTATGCCAAAGCTCATGCGCTCCGCCGCCGCGCCGTTCCAACCTGGGGCGTGTTCTTGGATGAAGAGAAGCAAGGCGGAGGCCCGCTTATCGATATCGGCACGCATGCGCTTGATTTGACGTTGTGGATGATGAACAACTACGAGCCTAAGATCGTGCTCGGATCTTCCTTCCACAAGCTCGGCAGCCGTCCGAACGCGGCGAACGCATGGGGATCCTGGGATCCGGAGAAATTCAAGGTCGAAGATTCCGCCTTCGGCATGATCGTTATGAAAGATGGCGCCACGATCGTACTGGAGTCGAGCTGGGCGCTGAACGTGGCGCAGTCCGGAGAAGCGAAGTGCACGCTGTGCGGTACCGAGGCGGGTGCCGATATGTGGAATGGCCTCAACGTCAACGGCGAGAAATACGGCCGTCTGTATGACCAGAAGATCGAATTGACCGCCGGCGGTGTCGACTTCTATGACGGCGAGGCCGAGAACGCTCCTGACCTGGAGATGCGTCTCTGGATCGAAGCGATCGAGCAGGACAAGGAGCCTGTCGTTACACCGGAGCAGGCATGCGTCGTCTCCGAAATTTTGGAAGCCATTTACGAATCGTCCCGTACGGGCAAAGCCATCTACTTCGATTAAGCCATTAAGCCATAGATTAGACAGCGAAGACATATATGAGGAAGCAGCATAACTGAGGGAGGCAGCGACGTGAAATTAGGCGTATTTTTGGTACTGTATGGACAACTGTCATTGGAAGAGGCGCTCGATACGGTAGCGGCCAAAGGAGTCGAGGCGGTAGAGATCGGAACAGGCGGCTACCCGGGCAACAAGCATTGCAATCCGCATGAGCTTCTGGCTGACGAGGCCAAGCAGCGGGCATTCAAGGAAGCGGTCGAGTCCCGGGGCTTGATCATCAGCGCATTGAGCTGCCACGGCAACCCGCTCCATCCGCAGAAGGATATCGCCAAGGCATTCCATGACGATTTCATGGCGACGATTGATCTGGCAGCGAAGCTGGGCGTGCCGGTCGTCAACGGCTTCTCCGGGTGTCCGGGAGATCATGAGGGCGCGAAGTACCCGAACTGGCCTGTAGCGCCATGGCCGAACGATTACCAGGAGATTCTGGACTGGCAGTGGAACGAGAAGATTATTCCTTATTGGAAGGAAGTCGGCAAGTATGCCCAGGATCGGGGCATCAAGATCGGTCTGGAGCTGCACGGCGGGTTCTCCGTGCATTCCCCGGGCACGATGCTTCGCCTGCGCGAAGCGACTTGCGACGCGATTGGAGCCAACCTGGATCCGAGCCATATGTGGTGGCAGGGCATCGACCCGGTACAGGCGGTCCGCATTCTCGGCAAGGAAAATGCGATTCATCACTTCCATGCGAAGGATACGACCATCGATCCGATCAATGTGAACAAGCATGGGGTTACGGATATGCAGTCGTATACGATGATGCTCGATCGGGCATGGCAGTTCCGTACCGTGGGCTATGGACATGACGTGAAGACGTGGGCGGATATCGTCAGCGCGCTTCGTCTCGTCGGCTACGATTATGTCGTCAGCATCGAGCATGAAGACGGCTTGATGTCCATCGACGAAGGCTTCACCAAAGCGGTGCAGAACCTGCAGCCGCTGCTGATGAAAGAGGCGCTCGGCGAGATGTGGTGGGTGTAACCCGTTCGCGGAGAAGACAATACAACAGATGATCTCAACATAACGATGGAAGGCGCGACCCGCAAGCCCGTCATCAACCCGATACATGGCGGGCCTAGCGGGACGCGAAAGGAGCATACAACGATGACACAGCGACGCAAAGTAACGATCTGGAATGAGTACCGGCACGAGCTGAACAATCCCAAAGTCGCCGAAGTATACCCGAAGGGCATTCATCAAGCGATTGGCGAGGGGCTGGGCTCGGGTTACGATATCCAATACGCTACCCTCGACATGCCGGAGCATGGCCTCACCGAAGAGGTGCTGAACGATACCGATGTCCTTATCTGGTGGGGGCATATGGCTCACCACGAGGTGGATGACGCCATCGTCGAGCGCGTGCATCAGCGTGTGCTGCACGGCATGGGGCTAATCGTTCTGCACTCGGGCCACTTCTCCAAAATCTTCAAAAAGCTGATGGGCACAGGCTGCGATTTGAAATGGCGCGAGGCGAATGACAAGGAGCGTCTATGGGTCGTAGCTCCGAATCATCCGATTGCCGAAGGAATCGGGGAATACTTCGAGCTGGAGCGGGAGGAAATGTACGGCGAGCACTTCGACATCCCTCAGCCGGACGAATTGGTATTCGTCAGCTGGTTCACGGGCGGTGAGGTATTCCGCAGCGGCTGCTGTTACAACCGCGGCATGGGCAAAGTGTTCTACTTCCGTCCGGGCCACGAAACGTATCCTACGTATTACAACGAGAACGTGAAGCGGATCATCGCCAATGCGGTGGACTGGGCGGCCCCGACGAAGCGGGCCTATCCGACTTACGGCAATGCGAAGCCGTTGGAACCGATGAACTGAAACCAGGACGATAACATATAGTTACGCCATGGTTGCCTTGGGCAGATAGAGGACGGACTCCGTTCTTTCTGCCCAGGGCTTTTTGCTGATCCGGGGGAAGTAAAAAATAATCTAGGTGACTCCCGAAGATGTTCTATGTTCTGCAGCAGGCGAATGCGACAGAGGAATGGCGAAGTCCTCGCTGATTACCGCCATCATTTTAAATTCATGGCCTCGTGGAACGAGTACATTATGGCGCTGTTGTTCCTCTTGACGGAGACGAAGCGGATGCTGACACTGGGACTGACCTATCTGATGGTGGTCCAGTGCTTCGCGACGGATTGGGGTGCGCTGTTCGCCGGACTCGTCATCGTGATGATCCCGACGATGGTCGCCTACGCTCTGCTGCAGCCCCAGATGACCGCAGGCATCAGCATGGGCGGATTGAAGGGCTAGGGCAGGTTTTGCTCCGGTTGAGGATAGGGGCGTTATCCGGGCGCCGCTTAATGAAAACGAAAGTATGGGAACCCCGCTGGGATGGCGGGGTTTTGGGGTTGCCGCGGAAGGGGTGACGCTGTTATCTGGCGAGCTGGCCCTTCCTGGCGTGGCATATGGAAAAACACTGCCGTTATCCCGAACGGTCAGGACAGACCGGCGGACGAGCAGCTCCCACACCTATGCAACACACCTATGCAAAAGCGGGTGCAGCCGTTACAATGAGGTAGAGAATAGATGAGGTGATTGCAGTGACAGAATGGTATGAACGAAGCTTCGGCCGCGATTATTTGCTCGTATACCGCCACCGGGATTTTCAGGGCGCGACGCAGGAAGTGCACGGAATGATGGAGTGGCTTCGGCTGCCGCAGTCTGCATCGATCCTCGATTTGTGCTGCGGCATGGGCCGGCATGCGCTGGCTCTCGCGGAAGCGGGCTACCGGGTAACCGGGGTAGATTTGTCCGAAGTGCTGCTGGAGGAAGCGATGGCGCACGACACACGCGGCCAGGTTAACTTTTTCCGTGGCGATATGAGAGAACTGCCTGTAGAGGGACCGTTTGATGCGGTCGTGAATTTATTTACGTCTTTCGGCTATTTTACAGACAATGAGGACAATGCCCGCGTCTTCCAGGAAATCCATCGCATCTTGAAGCCGCAGGGCCGCTTTATCATCGATTTCCTGAATCCATCCTATGTCCGGCAGCATCTGGTGCCATATTCGGAACGGGTGGACGGCGGGACGCGCATTGAGGAGCGGCGCCGGATTGAGAACGGCTTCGTCAAGAAGGCGATCACGCTGACGGATGCATCCGGCAGGGAGCCGCGTCAATATGAGGAACGTGTCCGGCTGTATGAATTGGCGGATTTCCTGAACATGATGGAAAAGGCCGGGCTTGTCATCGATCAGGTTCATGGCAGCTATGATGGCGCCGCTTATGACGAAGAGCAGTCCAAACGCATGATTATGGTTGGACACCGGCCATAGCTCGCCGTTGGCTGCACACGCCAGACCCCGGCTCCTGTCGTCTAGCTGGCGGCGATGGCTCCTATGGATATAGGCTTCGGCTGCATGCTTCCGCAGAGCGCTGCCGGAGGTGTCACCGGGCCGGAAAGCGAGGTATACATAGATGAACGATAACGATATCCGCCATCCACACGAGGAAGGCGCCCATCCGGCTCAGCTGCACCGGCCGGCCGACGGCGTGCTGCAGGCGCGTATTCCGCTTCCGTACTCCCTTCGCTGGGTGAACAGTTATCTGTTGAAAGGGCCGGAAGGGTATACGATTGTCGATCCGGGCCTGGGAACTGAAGAGGCGGAAGCCTGCTGGGCGGCGCTGTTGGGCGAGCTGGACGGGCCCGTCGCTCGCATTGTCCTGACCCATTACCATCCGGATCATCTCGGGATGGCCGGGCGGCTTCAGCGGCAGCTGGACATCCCGGTTCTGATCTCGAAGACCGGTTGGGAGCATGCGCTGCGCTTGTGGGGGCCGGGCCAGCGGATGACCGAAGCGATGATGGCCTTATTCGCGGAACATGGCGTTCCGGCCCCGATCGTCGCGTCCACCGAGGCGCATATGGACGGCTTTCTTCCGCTCGTCGCGCCGCTGCCTGAGGTGGAGTTCCTTAGCGACGGCGAGCAGACTGCGTTCGGGGGCCGGACTTGGGACGTGCTGGAGACGGCCGGGCATGCCCCTGGGCATCTCAGCTTCTATCATGCTGCGAGCGGCTTAATGCTGGCAGGGGATCATGTGCTGCCGCAGATTTCGCCGAATGTGAGCTATATGCCGGGGAGTGACCCGCAGCCGCTCCATTCGTATTTGGAGGGCCTCGCGCGGCTCAGGAGCTGCCAGGTGGAGCTTGCGCTGCCGGGCCACCGCCATCCGTTCCGCCATTATGCGGCCCGCATCGATGAGCTGCTGCGTCACCATGAGGAGCGGCTGGCAGCGATTGCGGCGCTGCTGGCGGAGGAAGCGCGCACCGCTTACGACGTATGCGTGCGATGCTTCGGCAGTCCGGAGCGCCTCACCATCCATCAACTCCGCTTCGCGATGGGCGAAGCGCTCGCCCATCTGCTGGAGCTGGAGCGGAGGGGACAAGTGCGCCGGACTCCGCCGTCCGCATCGTCGCCCATCCGCTTCCATTCTGCTGACACAATGTAGGTGTCTCATAGGGATTGCCAAAAGACTGGGGCGACGAGCGAGCAGAGATTGTGGAGGCGGAAAAACGGCAGCTGGCAAAGCGGCGGAAGATGGATGAGACAGTGAAATCCTGCTAGAGTGCAGCAATTTACTCTATCTGAGCCGCTATTTGAAGAAAGTCCTGCAAAAGTACATTATTTTCATCGATTTTTGCCTTTAATCTATTGGATATTCAGAAATTGATGCAGTTTTGCAGCAATTCCTGTAACGGAGGAGACGTCATAGAGGAAAACTGCATTATCACAGCTTTTTCAACGGGCTGAACTGTGTTCGACAGGCTGGGCTGTGTTCAGCGGGCTGAGTTGTCCAAAAGGCTAAGATGTTTTCAACAGGCTAAGATGTGTTCAACAGGCTGAGCTGGGTTCAGTAGGCTGGGTAGTGAGAAGCAGGGTGCGGGGTTGTCTCGCTACGGCTACACAATACTTACGGGGACAGCCCCTGCCGTAAAGCCCGGTTCCGATGAACCGGGCTCTGTTCGCATGCGTCTCGCTCCTGAATGCTCGGAACGGCGGAATTACGATTCCAGCGCCTTCATCTCTTTCTCGCGCTCCGCCTGCTTGCGGTGCGCGATGCGGCTGCTGGCCGCCGCGGCGATGGCTCCGACGATATCATCCAGGTACGTATGGATCTGGCCGTCGCTTTTATCGTTCAGCTTCTCCAGAATGCCCGGCTTCATTTTGTCTACATATCCGTAATTGGTGAAGCCGATACTGCCGTACACGTTCACGATGGAGAAGGCCAATATTTCATCGACGCCGTACAGGCTCTCGTCGTTCTCTATCATTTCCTGCAGGGCCGGAATGAGCTTGCCCTCCTCTGCCAAAATATCGAGCTGGATGCCGGTCAGCACGGCATTCTGTACTTCCCGCTTCAGAAGCACCTGCTCGACGTTATATTTGCAATATTCTATCGTCAGCTCCGGGAAGTACTGCCGCTGCAAAAACATGACCAGCTCGGCGATCTGGTCCACCGTAATACCCCGCTTATGGAGCCATTCGCGAGTGGCGTTCTCGACTTTATCACTGTCCAGACTATAAGGCTTTTTGCCCTCGGCGGGCACGTTCACATCTGCCGGTTGATTCATCGTTGAGCACCTCTTTTTTCTTCATTTCCATAGCGTGTGGATTCATCACATCACTTATGTATTCGACACCGAACACCCATAACCTTCCTTCCCAGGCATGAAAAACTTGGACGAATGCCCGCAACCGAAATCCCGCCAACAACTTGTCATGAAGCGGATAGCCTGCTCGTATACATAGGACAAACGGGGGGAGACTTCACCGTCTCCTGCAACGAACTTGAAGGAGGTTGTATCGCTCATGAGGCGGACAAGTGGTTGGCGGCAAGGAAGTCTGGCGGTAATTCTGACACTCCCTTTTCTATTGAGTGCCTGCGGAGGCGGCGACGGGGCCATTGACGCGCCTCCATCCGATATCGAAGCGAGGATGATGGCGGAATTGGAAGGCGGATCGGGTTCCCCCGGCACGAGTCTGACTGGGCAGGAGGATGGGCAGATGGACGCCAACATGACGGTCTATCTGCGGGATCGGAACGGTTATCTGGCCCCGATCTCCTACCAATGGGATGCGGCGGATGCGAAGGGCCTCGCGCAAGCCTCGCTGGAGCTGCTTGTAAAGCAGGGCTTGCACAGCGCCAAGCTTCCTGCCGGATTCGAGGCGGTCCTGCCCCAAGGGACAGGTGTTACGAATGTGACGTTGAAGCCGGATCAGAAGCTGGCGATTGTGGAGCTGTCGAAGGAGTTCGCCAATTATGAGCCGGCCGAGGAACGGCAGATGGTAGAAGCGATAACGTGGACGCTGACCTCGCAGCCGGACGTGGAGAACGTCCAGCTGTGGATGGATTCGCATAAATTGAATGAAATGCCGAAAAACGGCACGCCATTGGATATCCCGTTGAACCGCCAGTTCGGAATCAATGTGGAGAAATCCGATTCTGTCAATTATTTGCGCTCGATGCCGGTGACCCTTTATTTCTCCAGCTACAGCGAAGAGGGCAAGTCCTACTTCGTGCCCGTCACCCGGCTTGTCGAGCCGTCCGATAATCCGATTGCAGCGACATTGGAGCAAATTATTGCGGGGCCGCTCAATCCGAAGACGCTGGAGCGGGTCGCTTCGGACGAGACGACCGTTAGCGCGATTGCCAAGGAGGGCGATACGCTGACCGTCGATCTGGCCGATACGATGTTCGAGGCGGGCGAGCCGGTTCCGGCCGAGCTGTTGAAGGCCGTCGTTCTGTCGCTGACCGAGCGGGAGGGCATTGCCAAGGTGAGAATCAAGATGAACGGCAACGCGGATATTCAAGGTACTGATAAGAAAAACTATTCGGAGCCTGTGGCGCGGCCAGTCATTAATCCGGCCTGGAAAGGGTAGAACAGGTGATTTTCGCCAAGGTCTTTGATAGAATAAGAAAATGTTCCCTATCGGACGAAAGAGCAATGTCAGGAGGCATAAATTCATGAGAAGCAACGGACGACAGGCGGATGAGCTCCGCCCGATTACGATTCGGACGAATACGAATAAATACGCGGAGGGCTCGGTCCTCATCGAAGTTGGCGACACGAGGGTCATGTGTACGGCGTCGATTGACGAGAAGGTTCCTCCGTTCATGAAAGGGCAGGGGAAGGGCTGGATTACGGCTGAATATTCGATGCTGCCCCGGGCGACGCAGGTGCGCAATCAGCGCGAATCGGCCCGCGGTAAGCTTACGGGACGCACGATGGAGATACAGCGGCTGATCGGCCGGGCGCTTCGCTCCGTCGTCGATCTGCATGCGTTGGGCGAACGCACCATCACGCTCGATTGCGACGTGCTGCAGGCGGACGGAGGCACGCGTACGACTTCGATCACCGGATCGTTCGTTGCGATGGCGATGGCGGTCAACAAGATTGCAACCCAGCACAATCTGTCCAAGTTCCCGATTACCGATTTTCTGGCTTCGGTCAGCGTAGGCATCCTGCAAGGAAAGGCGCTGCTCGACTTGAACTATGATGAGGATTCAACGGCCAAGGTCGATATGAACGTCGTCATGACCGGCAACGGCAAGTTCGTGGAGGTGCAGGGCACAGGCGAGGAGTGCCCGTTCTCGCGTCAAGAGCTGAACGATCTTCTTGCCGTGGCGGAGAAAGGCATTTTGGATATCGTCAAGCTGCAGAAAGAAGCGCTCGGACCGATCGCCGCCAAAATTTCCGCTCAAGTCCAAGCAGCCGAAGGAGAGACAGCGAAGCCATGAACAGAGGGGAAGCCATGATACCGCAGCAAGATACGATTATTATCGCGACACAGAACAAGGGCAAGCTGAAGGAATTTCAGCTTGCCTTCCAATCGATCGGCAAGCGTGTGCTGAGCATGGCCGATTATCCGCAGCTTCCCGACATCGAGGAGGATGGCGACACGTTCACGGCCAATGCGCTGAAGAAGGCGAAGACGATGGCCGAGGCCTTGAATCTGCCGGTGCTGGCCGATGATTCCGGTCTGTGCGTCAATCGGCTGGACGGGGCGCCGGGCGTCTACTCCGCCCGATACGCGGGCGGGCATGGGGATGACCAGGCCAACAATGCGAAGCTGCTGGCGGAGCTCGGTAAGCTTCCTCCGCTGGAAGCGGACGCGGAAGCTCCGGCCGGCAGCCGTATTCTGAGCCCGGCTCAGTTCCTATGCGTCCTCGTATTGTATGATCCGGTGCGGCAGTCCTTCGTCGAGGCCGCTGGCAGCGCTGACGGCTATATTATCGACCAGCCCCGGGGCAATCATGGATTCGGCTATGATCCCCTCTTCTATCTCCCGGAGCTGGGAAGCACGATGGCCGAGCTCACGCCGGAGGAGAAGGAGCGCATTAGCCACCGCGGCGCAGCCATCCGCCTGATGCTGGATAAGCTCCGCTCCGGGACAGCCTGACGGCTGCGGACGGGGAAGGAACGGCGGAGACCGCATTTTTTGGACCGCATCGCTTGCTGCGATGCGGTTTTTTATTTATTTTTATATTTTCGATAAGAATACTATGAATTAATACTAGGCAAGAGACGGAAAATATGAGAAAATACGGTCAACACATATCGAGGAGGATGGTTGACGATGACGGATACACTTCGCTCTTACGGATTGGAGACCTTGGCAGTTCATGCCGGACAGGAGGTTGACCCGACGACCCTGTCGCGCGCGGTGCCTTTGTATCAGACGACGTCCTACGCGTTCCGGGATCCGGATCATGCGGCGGATCTGTTCGCGCTGAAGGAATTTGGCAATATTTATACTCGTATTATGAACCCGACGACCGAAGTGTTCGAGAAGCGGGTCGCCGCCCTTGAAGGGGGAGCCGGCGCATTGGCTACCGCTTCCGGGCAGGCGGCGATCACCTATGCGATTCTTAATATTGCCGGTGCCGGGGACGAGATCGTATCTGCCTCCAGCCTGTATGGCGGAACGTACAATCTGTTCTCGACGACGCTGAAGAAGCTCGGCATTACCGTCCGGTTCGTCGATCCTAGCGATCCGGAGAATTTCCGCAAGGCGATTACCGACAAGACGAAGGCGCTGTTCGCCGAGAGCATCGGCAATCCGAAGGGCGACCTGCTCGATATTGAGGCGGTTGCGGCCGTAGCCCATGAGCATGGCTTGCCGCTCATCGTAGACAATACGTTCCCGAGCCCGTTCCTGCTTCGTCCGATCGAGCATGGTGCCGACATCGTCGTGCATTCGGCGACGAAGTTCATTGGCGGACATGGGACCTCCATCGCCGGCATTATCGTGGACGGCGGCAAGTTCGATTGGACCGGGGGCAAGTTCCCGGGCCTTACCGAACCGGATCCAAGTTATAACGGGATCGTCTACACGGAAGCGGTCGGACCGCTCGCGTACATTATTAAGGCGCGGGTTCAACTGCTGCGCGACATGGGAGCCACGCTGTCGCCGTTCAATGCGTTCCTCCTCCTTCAAGGGCTGGAGACGCTGCATCTGCGCATGGAGCGCCACAGCGAGAACGCGCTGCGCGTAGCACAGTTCCTTGAGGCGCATGATGCCGTTGCTTCGGTTAGCTATTGCGGTCTGCCTAGCCATCCTTCCTACGAACTGGCCAAGAAATATTTGCCGAAGGGCCAGGGCGCGATTCTGAGCTTCGAGATTAAAGGCGGCGTCGAGGCGGGCCGCCGCGTCATTAACCATGTGAAGCTGCTGTCGCATCTGGCGAATGTCGGCGATTCCAAGTCGCTCATCATCCATCCGGCGAGCACGACGCATCTTCAGTTGAGCGAGGAAGAGCAGCTCGCAGCCGGAGTTACTCCTGGCCTCATCCGGTTGTCAATCGGCACGGAATCGATCGATGATATTTTGAACGATCTGGATCAGGCGATCCGGGCAAGCCAATCGGAATAAGCCGTACACCCGGATAGCCGTTGCGGTCTGTCCGGAAGTCGGACGACACAAAGAACACACGCCGCGGGGCGAGGAACCCGTTGGCGTGTGTTCTTTGCTTCTTGTTGGGGAGCGAGGAGGCTGCCGGTGAGACCTGCCGTTACCAGGCGACCCTGATGTTGTATTCGCGGAGCCAGCTGTCCACTTGAAGTAAATAAGCGAACAGCTGCGGGCCAGACATCAGCTGCCCGAACCAAGGAAGATGAGAGCTCGCTTCTTCGGATGCGGCAATCTCGCGGATGCGGTCCGCTTGAACGAACTGATGCAGCGGCGAGGCCGGATCGTCGAGTCGCGCCAGCGCTTGGCGGCGCACCGCCTGCAAATAATTCGGATTATGCGTTTTCGGGAACGGGCTTTTTTTCCGGTACAGCACCTCTTCCGGCAGAACACCTTCCAGCGCTTTGCGGAGCAGCCCTTTTTCCCGGCCGCCATACATCTTGATGCTCCACGGAATATTGTAGACGTACTCGACAAGCCGATGATCCGTATACGGAACGCGCACCTCCAGCCCTACCCCCATGCTCATCCGGTCCTTGCGGTCGAGGAGGGTCGGCATGAAGCGGGTTATATTGAGGTAGGACATCACCCGCATTTTGGCGGCCTGCGCCTTTTCTCCCGGCAGGGGCACCACTTCCCGCACCGCGTCGGCATACCGATCCGCGACGTATTCCTCGGCGCGAATCTGCTGCGCCACCTCCGGCTGAAGAAGGCTGGCGCGGAGCGGAGTCGCCAGCGCCCAAGGGAAGGTGTCGGCGCTCAACGCATCCTCCCTATGGAACCACGGATAGCCGCCGAACACTTCATCCGCCGCTTCACCGGACAGGGCTACCGTGGCGCCTTTCTTAATCTCTTCACAGAAGAGCAGCAGGGAGCCGTCGATATCGGCCATTCCGGGCATATCGCGCACGCGCACCGCCTGCTGCAGCGAGTTGACCAACTCCGGCGTATCGAACTGAATCCAGTGATGGGTCGTGCCGAGCGACTCGACCATGCGTTCAATCCATGGCGAATCGGCGTTCGGTTGAAACGCATGAGCCTTGAAAAATTTGTCATTATTCACATAATCGACGGAATACGTATGAAGATGGCCTAATCCATGACGTTCATAGTGGCGGATGGTCAAGGCCGTCAACGCGCTGGAATCGAGGCCACCGGAGAGGAAGGCGCAGACAGGCACGTCGGAGACGAGCTGGCGCTCCACGGTGTCCTCCAGCAGCTCACGGACCCGGTGCGCCGTCTCCTCGGCGGTTGCTTCATGCGGCATGCTCTGCAGCGTCCAGTACGCCTGAATGCGGACGCCGTTGCGGTCATAGCGGAGCGTATGTCCCGGTCGAAGCTCCGCCAGATCGCGATATACCCCGTGTCCGGGCGTCCGGGCGGGGCCAATCATCCATACTTCAGCGACGCCTTCCGCGCTGACCACCGGTTCGATATCCGGATGAGCGAGCATCGCTTTCGGCTCTGAGCCGAACAGGAGGAAGCCATTCCCCCGGGCGTAGAAGAGCGGCTTCACCCCCAGCCGATCCCGGGCCATGAACAGACGCTGTTCCGCCTCATCCCATATCGCGAACGCGAAAATGCCGTTCATCCGCTCCACGCAGCTGTCCTTCCATTCCTGATAAGCGACAAGCAGCACTTCGGTATCGCATTGGGTCCGGAAGCGGTAGCCGCGGCTGGCCAGTTCATCTCTTAGCTCCTTCGTATTGTACAATTCCCCGTTATAAGTAATGGCATAGGTCCCGCGTTCCGTATGGCGAATCATCGGCTGCGCGCCATTTTCCGGATCAATGACGGACAATCTGCGGTGGCCAAGCGCGCACGGACCGGAGATCCATGTTCCTTTGGCGTCCGGTCCGCGTGCGGATAACGTTTCAGTCATATGCTCCAAAACGCTGGAATACTGCGTCAAGTCCCTTTTCCAATCGATCCATCCAGTAATTCCACACATGTAACGTTCATCCTCTCCGCATCAATCTCTCCCCGGAAGAATGATGAACCGGGTTCATCGGAAGATTGAGATAATAACATGGGTATGCGAAAAACAGCATAAGATGTATGTCCATCGGGAGAAGATATAAGAAAAACTCCCTGAACATCGTCTGGCGTCATCGCGACAGGCGAAGCTGGAGCAAGAAAGGGGGATGGCGGTGGAACGACGCAGAATGTACGTGTCGGTCCAGCGGCGTACCATATTTTCCGACCCAGAATCGGAAAGCTATGAGTTCAAGGTGGATGCCAATGAGGAGGAAATACAGCATCTCCAAGGCTTGATGGATCAGCTGGGGGAAGCGGAGACCGATGTCTTTCACAACGTCTTGAGCCTTACTCCGATCGAGACGGAAGAGAAGTTGAACATGCCTTATAATCAGCGATTGAATGCCGTCTATATGTGTATTCATAAATTGGGAACGGCGGATACGAAGCGCTTCATCGAGCAAATGCTTGATTAAGATTAGAATCGACAGGAGGAAGCACGCATGACATGGAAAGCGACCAAATTCCGGCGTCCGGTCGAAATCGACGGGCGGCTGTGCGCAGAGATCGGCATGATTCCCGCGGATGAGAGCGCCACTCCACTGCTCGCTTATATCGCGCCCGTGCGCAACGGGGGCTATGAGCTGGTCCGGGCTGTGCGCAACGATGCGGATTATGAGACGGATTGGTACGACAATCCGATGCATACTGCTTTTGAAGAAGTCGCGGCTGAGGATTTCGGGGCCGACACGCTGGGCGTGGAAATGAACGGCAAAGATATGCTGCTGGACGCTGCGCTCGGCTCGGCGGAGGTAAGAGATGCCGTCGACTACCTGTTCCAGATGGATTAATCGGGCCAATCCCGGATCGGACGAAGCAGGACATTCCGGTTCGAGGACGATACCTGAGGAGGGGAGGTGACCAGAAGATGGCAGGCGCCAAGGATAACAAAGGCAATAAGTATGAGCAGCAGCCGAATCATGCCGATGCGGTGATCACGGCCAACCCGAAGCATCCGGCTCAGAAAAACCCGTGGGATGACAGCGGCCGAAAATCCGGCTACGAATAAGGGCACGAGCGCCCGGACTCGGCACGCAAGGCGTGCGGATCCGGGCGTCCATTTGCCTGTTTGTGCTCCTTTAGAATACACGGCCTTCGCGCAGCACGCGAATCCCCATATACACATTCCACACGACGAGAATCAGCGCGATCGCGCCCAGCAGCAAAATGATCCCGATACTGAAAAACGGATGTACCGCAAATAAGCTGAATAACCCTACAACTACAAAAAAGTACGGCAAAATATGCGAAACAAGCGCGCGCCCAGCATGCCTTCTTACATAATCATCATTGGTTACAAGCATGATGATGAGCGGCAGGATCACCCCGGCAAAAAAGATGCTGAAATAGCTTAGAGAAGCTAATATATAGCGTGTCGACAAGAAAACTCCCTCCTCTCGGAATCCGTTCATTCGTACGCGTAGTGTGCGCGGCCCTGCATCATTCTATTACCCGCATTTACGGAGGGCGACTACGATGCTCGATATAGAGGGAATTAAAAAAAATTTATCATCCAGGCAGGGTAAAATAATTTTTATTTTTTATTAAGTCCCGCAGCATGGTAACATGAATCGAAACGGGCGGAGAGGTGCTGGAGGAAGAATAGTACAGAAGCCCAGAAAACAAAAAACGCTCACAATCCCGTAAGGAATGCGAGCGTTCACTAAAAGTATGTATAGTCAAAGAACTGGCGTCCCAGGAGGGATTCGAACCCCCGACCGACGGCTTAGAAGGCCGTTGCTCTATCCAGCTGAGCTACTGGGACAAGAGAGTAAACTGTTTTTGCAACAATGATGATTGTATCAAAAATTCTCTGACCTTGCAACGGTAAAATTAAAAAAATTGCTGCCTAAACATTTTAAACGATATTTCTCAGTAAGCAATTCAGAAACGAAGCTTCAAAAACGGATTCATCTCTTTTACCGCATGAACGTCAGGGGACCATCTCCTTTAAGTATACTATTCTCGAAAAAGAATATTACCATGGAATATAAGAAGTTTTTGTTATTCTGGATTCGGCTATTTAGTACAAAAGTGGAGCACGGATGAAAAAAAGTTGATCCGTATAATCGGGTATATTACAAATCCGTCTAAAAGATATAATTTAGGTTTTGCCGCCGGCCGAATTGAACAGGCTGTTCATAAAGGGAAACGGGAAGGGGAAGTCTGAATAGAGTGCCCGGGGCTATTCGGCCTATCCGGATGATTCGCAGGGGGAGAACTGCACGGCGATATGGTATAATGGCTTATCGGCATGACGGATGCCCCCGCCCCGCATCCCGCGTAAATCATACATAGAATCGATGGATGGCTACAGTAGTCGGCTTGATATAGAAAGAAGGTGCTTGCATGACGGACGATCAGATCCTGCCGGAAAAAAACAATGTCGTTCTGTTTCCGAAAACGCATGATTATTACCAAATCGAATTGACACGCATGCTGGAGTCCGAGCGTTACGGAGAAGCGATCGCGCTCCTCCGCTTCCTGCTGCAATGCGGAGGAGAGGACGATCAGATTAGAGCGGAGTGGAACGCGCTGATGCAATGGTTAATAACGGCGTTCCCGGAAGCAGAGCGGGCCGCTGAAGAAGGCTTCCCGGAGTCGGGGCCTTGGACCGAGGAAGCCGAGGACAGCGGAGATACGGAACGGGATATGTTGAAGCAGCAGATCCATCAGAAGCTTCAAGCAGACAGTCAATATATTGCAAGGCTGCTCGCCTCGCTGACCGAAGGCGACATGGATGACCGCAAGCTCCTTGTCCTGGAGCAGCTGGCCGCAGCCGAGGATGATTCTATCGATCCTTCGCTGATTCGAATGCTGGAGCATGAGCCGCTGCATCCGCTCTTGCAATTCGGCATTTTGCAGACGCTGAAGCGTCGGGGAATCGAAGGAGAGGTATTTTTTACCCGCGGCCAGGATCGCGTCGTCGTCGACATCGAAGCGACACCGCTTGATCTGGAGTCCTTTCCTCCGAATGCGGTCGCCCCGGCGGAGCGGGTGAACGAATCCGCGGCGGTGCGGGAGCCGTCGCTAGCCTACTTCGCATCCGAGATGTGGCAGCAGTTCCTTAAGTTGATATACGGCACTTCGATGTACCGCCATCTCTGCGAAGGGGATGAACGGGAAGCGGATGCTTGGGCGGCCGCCCTGCACCGGATCGTCGCCCGGCTGCTCCATATTGAAGAGGAGGAAGCGGAGGTTAAGACGATCTACGGACTGACCGGGGAGCTGCGAATAAGCTATGAGCGGGCGCTGCGGGCAATTACGCGATCGCTGAGCGGGGAGCAGGACACCTGAACCGGCGATGAGGCGGGGGAATTCTATCCGGCGGCCCCGTCTCTATGACAGCCGGGGAAAAACATATAATGGCACATAGGAAATGCCTGTAAGCATTGCCTTGAAAAACTTTTCGTAGTCGGCTATACTATAGTGGTTATTCCGGACGTATAATGGTACACTCTAGCCATGTGATCTTTTTTGGAGGGGAAGGCATAAAATGAAAGCAACCTGGGAAAAAATAGAGAAGAACGTTGGGGTATTGGAAGTGGAGGTCGACGCGGAGCGCGTGACGGAAGCGCTGGACCAAGCGTTTAAAAAAGTGTCCAAGCGAGTGAATGTTCCTGGTTTCCGTAAAGGAAGAGTGCCTCGCCCGATTTTTGAAGCCAAATATGGCGTGGAAAGCCTGTACCAAGACGCCATTGACATCATGCTTCCAGAGGCGTATACCCAAGCGGTAAAAGAAACTGACATCAAGCCGGTGGATCAGCCAGATGTCGAAGTGGAACAATTCGGCAAAGGCCAAACATTCAAATTCAAAGCAAAAGTAACCGTGAAGCCGGAAGTGCAGCTTGGCGAGTACAAAGGCCTTGAAGTGGAAAAGCAGTCGGTAGAAGTGACGGAAGAAGAGCTTGACGCTGAACTGAAGCGCATGCAGGAACGTCATGCAGAGCTGATCATCGTTGATGAGGATGTTGCCGCGACAGGCGACAGCGTCGTGATTGACTTTGAAGGCTTCGTAGACGGGGAAGTATTCGAAGGCGGCAAGGCGGAGCGCTACACGCTTGAGTTGGGCTCCAACAGCTTCATTCCAGGCTTCGAGGATCAACTCGTTGGCATGGGAACAGGCGACTTCAAGGATGTCGAAGTGACATTCCCTGAGCACTACCATGCAGAGAACCTGGCCGGCAAGCCAGCCGTATTCAAGGTAAAATTGCATGAAATTAAGCGCAAGCAGCTGCCTGCACTTGACGATGAGTTCGCTAAAGACGTAAGCGAGTTCGACACGCTTGAAGAATACAAGGCAGACCTGAAGCAGCAGCTTCAGTCCCGCAAGGAAAAAGAAGCGGAAGGCGCACGCGAAGCGGCTGTCGTGGACAAAGCGGCAGAGAACGCTGAAGTGGAAATCCCGCACGCGATGATCGAAAGCGAAATCCAGCATATGGTGAAAGATCTGGACAACCGCCTGCGGATGCAAGGCATGAACATCGATATGTTCCTGACGCTGTCCGGCCAGACGATTGCGGATCTGCGCGAGCAAATGCAGAAGGAAGCGGACAAGCGCGTGAAGAACAATCTCGTCCTGGAGCAAATCGCCAAGGAAGAGAAACTCTCCGTCTCGGACGAAGAGCTGTCTGCTGAATTGGACAAGATGGCTGAAATGTACCAGCGCACAGCTGAAGAAATTCGCGACATCCTGACCAAAAACGGCACGATCGAGAACCTGCGCGAAGAAGCATTGATCCGCAAGACGATTGCATTTTTGGTGGAAAACAGCAAATAATCCAATCACATACGATGTCGCAGCAATCTGCTGCTAACAGGATAAGGCACGCACGTTTATTTTTAGCGTGCCTTATTTTTTCCTCTGTCGCTCCGTCTCTCCCATCATCGCTTCTTGGCATACACATAACGTTTCACTGTTCCGTATCGAGTGGTACATATTTATAGACAGTCTGACGCATGATGAACATAAGCTGCGCCGGATACATAAACGGATGGCGGGAATAGGCCCCGCTGCCATACATACACTAGTGGTAACTGTTGTGGAAATGACATCTTGTTCAGAAAATGATAAAATAGAAATGTATAGCTTTGTAAAGAAAAGAGGTCGGTACCATGAATTTAATCCCGATGGTCATCGAACAGACAAATCGCGGCGAACGCTCTTACGATATTTACTCGCGCCTGCTGAAGGATCGCATTATTTTTCTGGGAAGCGCCATTGACGATGATGTAGCCAACAGCATCATCGCGCAGATGCTTTTCCTCCAGGCAGATGATCCGGAGAAGGACATTCATCTGTACATCAATTCTCCGGGCGGTTCCGTTACGGCGGGGATGGCGATTTACGATACGATGCAGCATATCAAGCCGGATGTATCCACCATCTGCGTCGGTCTGGCGGCAAGCATGGGTTCGCTTCTGCTGACGGCAGGAGCGCCAGGCAAGCGCATTGCGCTGCCGAATAGCGAGATTATGATTCACCAGCCTCTAGGCGGCGTCCGCGGGCAAGCGTCCGATATTAAGATTCATGCCGACTGGATTATTAAGACGAGACAGAAGCTGAATCAGATCTATGTAGATCGAACCGGGCAACCGTATGAGAAAATCGAACGGGATACCGACCGCGACTACTTCATGAGTGCGGATGAAGCGAAGGCATATGGTCTTGTAGACAGCGTTCTGCATCCGGGAACTCCGGGTTTGAAGTAAGGGGGGATAGGAATGTTCAAATTTAACGAGGAGAAGGGCCAATTGAAGTGTTCTTTCTGCGGCAAGTCCCAGGAACAAGTTCGTAAGCTGGTCGCGGGACCAGGCGTATATATATGTGATGAGTGCATCGAGCTCTGCACGGAGATCGTGGAGGAAGAGCTCGGTCACGAGGAAGAGATCGATCTGAAAGACATTCCGAAGCCGAAGGAGATCCGCGCGATTCTGGATCAATATGTCATCGGCCAGGATCAAGCGAAGAAGTCGCTGTCGGTTGCGGTGTACAATCACTACAAACGCATCAACAGCCAGAACAAAACCGAGGATGTCGAGCTGCAGAAGAGCAACATTCTGCTTGTCGGACCAACCGGGTCCGGGAAGACTCTGCTTGCGCAGACCATGGCCAAAATTTTGAATGTACCGTTTGCAATTGCGGACGCCACGTCGTTGACCGAAGCCGGATATGTCGGAGAAGATGTCGAGAACATTTTGCTGAAGCTGATTCAGGCTGCGGATTATGATGTGGAGAAGGCGGAGCGGGGCATCATTTATATCGACGAGATTGACAAGGTGGCGCGCAAGTCCGAGAACCCTTCGATTACGAGAGATGTGTCCGGGGAAGGCGTACAGCAGGCGCTCCTCAAGATTCTGGAAGGAACGGTTGCCTCGGTGCCGCCTCAAGGCGGACGCAAGCATCCGCATCAAGAGTTCATCCAGATCGACACGACGAATATTTTGTTCATTTGCGGCGGCGCTTTCGACGGGCTGGAGCAAATTATTAAGCGCCGTGTCGGCAAGAAGATTATCGGCTTCAATTCGGACGGCATGCAGAAGGATCTGAAGGCGGGCGAGTACTTGTCGTTGACACTTCCGGAAGACCTTCTCAAATTCGGTCTCATTCCAGAATTCGTCGGCCGCTTGCCGGTCATCTCGACCTTGGAGCCATTGGATGAGAATACGTTGGTCCGCATCTTGAGCGAGCCGAAGAATGCGCTGACGAAGCAGTATCAGAAGCTGCTGGAGATGGACAACGTGAAGCTCGAATTCGAGCCGAGCGCGCTGGAAGCTATTGCTCTGGAAGCGATCAAGCGGAATACGGGAGCACGCGGACTTCGTGCCATTATCGAGGGCATCATGCTGGACGTAATGTACGAAGTGCCATCGCGGGATGATATTACGACCTGCGTCATTACCGAGCAAGTCGTGCGGGAACGAATGATTCCGGAACTGACGACGGATAAGAAGCAGGAGGAAAGCGCCTAATCGGCGCTTTTCCGTCCGTTTCCGGCATGGGAGAGAATGATATGTATTTGCGACATCAGACAAGACCTGTACAAGTAGGCAACGTTACGATTGGCGGAAGCAATGACGTCATCATTCAGAGCATGTGCACCACGAAGACGGCGGACGTTCAGGCGACCGTAGCCGAGATTCACCGGCTGGAAGAGGCGGGATGCCAGGTCGTGCGCGTCACGGTGAATAATGAAGAAGCCGCGGAAGCGATCAAGGAGATTAAGAAACAGATCTCGATACCGCTTGTCGCGGATATTCATTTCGACTATCGTCTGGCGTTGAAGGCGATTGAGAACGGCATCGACAAGGTCCGCATCAATCCAGGCAATATTGGCCGCCGTCACAAAGTCGAAGCCGTCGTCCAAGCATGCAAAGAACGGGGAATTCCGATCCGGATCGGCGTCAATGCCGGTTCATTGGAACATCATCTGTTGGAGAAATACGGGTATCCAACGCCTGAAGCGATGGTTGAGAGCGCACTGTTTCATATCGGAATTTTGGAAGAACTGGATTTCCACGATATTATCGTATCTCTCAAGGCTTCGGATGTGCCGATGGCCATTGCTGCTTACACGAAGGCTGCGGAAGTCATTCCTTACCCTCTTCATCTGGGAATTACGGAAGCCGGAACGCTATTCTCCGGGACGATCAAGAGCGCTGCCGGTCTCGGTGCGTTGCTCTCGCTGGGCATCGGCTCTACTGTGCGCGTAAGCTTGAGCGCCGATCCGGTCGAGGAAGTGAAGGTGGCCCGCGAATTGCTCAAATCGTTCGGGCTGATCTCGAATGCGGCGACGCTGGTCTCTTGTCCGACCTGCGGACGTCTGGACATCGATCTGTTTTCGATTGCCAATGAAGTCGAAGAATATATATCGAAGATCAAGGTACCGATCAAAGTATCGGTCCTCGGATGCGCTGTTAACGGGCCAGGCGAGGCGCGCGAGGCGGATATCGGCATTGCCGGGGCGCGCGGCGAGGGATTATTGTTCCGGTACGGAGAGATGATCCGCAAAGTGCCTGAATCGGAAATGGTCGCGGAATTGAAAAAAGAAATCGATCATATTGTCGCGGAGTACGAGCGGACCGGTCAGATTCCGGGGCGCAAGCATTAAGCGAATCGATATACAGAAGCCGGCGCATCATGCGCCGGCTTCTTGTTCGTATGTACGTGCTAGACTCCGCTCTCGCTAGCGGACACGGCCGCGCCGCTGTCGTGCGGGACGGAAGCTGAGGCCTTCTTCGCTTCGCCCATGGAGCTCGTTCCATTGAATTGCCCGCCGTCCTTAATAATGAAGGCGGAGCAGGTCGCATTGCCGTTCAGCTGGCCGGTCGATTCGATGAGGAGGGAGCCGGAGGCAATCACATCACCGGTCAGCGAGCCGGCGATAACGACGCTCACTCCTTCTACGTCAGCGAGTACAACGCCCGTCTCCCCGATCGTAATATTGCGGCTGCAGCGGATCGAGCCGCGAATGCGCCCTTCTATCCGAAGATCCGTCTCGCAGTCCACCGTTCCTTCCAATGTAGTTGCCTGCCCGATTAACGTGTCTGTGCCAGGCGGTCTTTTTTCATTTCTGGAAAACATGTCTCTGCCCCTCTCTTATCTTGTTATCTGACATTTTTCTACTTATCTCTGGAACCGATATAAATGGCGGGATCGACCGCCTCTTCGCCTTGGCGGACCTCGAAATGCAAGTGAGCCCCGGTGCTTCTGCCAGTCGAGCCCGTCTTGCCGATCATCTGCCCCTTATTCACCTGCTCTCCGGAACGGACGCTGCGCTCGCTAAGATGGAGATAACGGGTGGTCAGCGATGAACCGTGATCGATGATAAGGTAGTTGCCCTTCATCTCGTCGTAATCCGAGGCGATGACTTTGCCGTCCGCCGCAGCGTAGACGGGATCGCCCTTGTCCCCTCCAATATCAAGGCCGGCATGGAACGCGCTGCCTCCATAGAACGGGTCTGAGCGGCTGCCGAAGCGGGACGTAATATAGGTGCTGTCCGTCGGCCAGAAGGTAGGGGTGGAATCGAGCCGCTGCTTGAATGTCTCCGCTTGGGCCAACAGGGCGGGAATCGTTGTCATCCAGTCTCGCCATGTCTCTTCCATCCGGCGCAACTGCCGATGCGTATCTGCCAACGAATTCGAGGGAGCAGTCAGCGGATGAAGGCGGGAGCCAGAGGGCGGCGAATCATCCGACAGCTTCTGAATATATTCACCGCCTACGGGAAGCTGGCCGGATTCGCCGAAGGAATATGTTTTGCCGGAGGAAGAACCTGCCGGCGACGGTACGGCTTCTCCGGAGACGCGCAAGTAATGTTGGAGCTGCTGCTCCCACTCCGCGACTTGATCCATTCGCTCCTTCATCCGGTTCGATTCGGTCATAAGCGCGGATAATTGGCGGCGGGCGGTCGCAAGCTGCTCCTGCTTCTCGGTGATATCTGATTCCAGCTTCGCTTGCTGCGCGCGCATGGTATGCACCGATGCCGTCTGGGCGATGAAAAGAATTATCGCTGCCGTAATCGATACAATGATCGTAATGCCGGCAACCGTGATGAGCAGCGCCGGAATGCTAAACTGAACCGCCGGGCGGTCGGCCCCGCGAATCAGCATCCACGTCCAACGCTGGCTGCGCTTGGTAGACATATTGCCATATCCTCCTGAGATGATGATCGAGAAAACAAAACGATCTTCTACAACACTCCTATTGTACATGAGCATCAGTTAAATGTAACCAGGTTCTTGGCAAGTTTTGACGATTGTTCACGATATAACAGATATTCGCCTTGCAGAGAGCTTATCATTTCTCATTCCCTCTTCTGCAGCCACTTATAATGCATCCGGCAAAGGGTAATACTACCAAGTATTGAACTTTACCGGATTTCTTGCGCCATGGGGCTGCTACGGGAGGATGAAACGATGAATTTAAGTATTATATTGATGTTGATTAACGCGTTTTTTGCCGTTGTAATCGGGATATATTTCTGGAATCTGCTGCGGAACCAGAAGGGCAACCGGACTGCTGTCGACCGCGAATCGAAAAAGGAGATGGATAAGCTGAACAAGCTGCGCTCTATCTCGTTGACGAAGCCGTTGGCGGAGAAGACGAGACCGACAACGCTGAACGACATCGTCGGACAGCGTGACGGGTTGAAGGCGCTCAAGGCTGCGCTATGCAGCTCGAATCCGCAGCATGTGATCGTGTACGGCCCGCCCGGCGTCGGCAAGACGGCCGCAGCCCGCGTCGTGCTGGAGGAGGCCAAAAAGAATCCAAGCTCTCCATTTACGAAGGAAGCCAAATTCACCGAGATCGATGCGACGACCGCCCGGTTCGACGAGCGGGGAATCGCCGATCCGCTTATCGGTTCCGTTCATGATCCGATCTATCAGGGAGCCGGAGCGATGGGCGTCGCCGGCATTCCCCAGCCGAAGCCGGGCGCCGTCACGAAGGCGCATGGGGGCATGCTGTTCATCGATGAGATCGGCGAGCTGCATCCGATTCAGATGAATAAGCTGCTGAAGGTGCTCGAGGATCGAAAAGTCTTTCTGGAGAGCGCCTACTACAATTCGGAGGATACCAATATTCCGACTTATATCCATGATATATTCCAAAACGGCCTTCCGGCCGATTTCCGCCTTGTCGGCGCGACGACGCGTTCCCCGCAGGAGCTGCCTCCTGCGCTGCGTTCACGCTGCATGGAGGTTTATTTCCGCCCCTTGCTGCCTTCGGAGATTGAATCGATAGCCGAGCATGCAGTGCGTAAGATCGGATTTCCGCCGTCCGAAGCTGCGGTCAATATGGTGAAGCGCTATGCCACGAACGGCCGGGAAGCGGTCAACATGATTCAGCTCGCCGCCGGTCTGGCGATGTCGGAGGGGCGCTCAGCCATTGAAGGCGCCGATGTGGAATGGGTCGCGAACAGCAGCCAGATTCCGCCGCGCCCGGACCGGAAGGTGCCAGCTGAGCCGCAGATTGGCCTGGTGAACGGGCTGGCTGTCTACGGACCGAGCATGGGCGCGCTGCTGGAGATCGAGGTGAATTCGATTCGGGTCAAAAACGGCACCGGCACCTACACGATTACCGGCGTTGTCGATGAAGAGGAACTGGGGGGCGGCAGCCGCACCCTGCGTCGCAAAAGCATGGCTAAAGGCTCGGTGGAAAATGTGCTTACGGTGCTGCGCAGCCTCGGCTACGAACCGTCCAATTACGATCTCCATATCAATTTCCCGGGAGGATCGCCGGTTGACGGCCCGTCGGCCGGGGTAGCAATGGTTATTGCCATCGCGTCCTCGATGAATGAGTGGCCGGTTGACAACAAGCTGGCGATGACCGGGGAGATCAGTATCCATGGCCGGATCAAGCCGGTTGGCGGCGTGCTGGCGAAGGTGGAAGCAGCCTTCCAGGCGGGTGCGACGCGCGTGCTTATACCGAAGGAGAACTGGTTGGAAATATTCACCAATCTGGAGGGAGGGCTTCAGGTCATTCCGATCGAGCATGTGGACGAAGCGTTCGCTCATACCTTCGGCCATGTGATGGAGGAGGGAGCGCATCCGGCGGCGAAGCCTTATGAACGGGCAGCAGGGACGTCGATGCCGCTGCTTCATGCGGAAGCATCCGAGAAGGGAGCTCATCCTGAATCGAAGGGATGAGGGCAGGAAATTGGAGTTTTGCTTGAACATTTGATAAAATATTGGTTACATGTGTAATTACAACAAGCATAACCATGGGGGTGCGATCGATGGGGCTTAAACCTATAAAAAGTCGGCGTCTGCCTCTTCTGCCGCTGAGAGGATTGCTCGTATACCCGAGCATGGTGCTTCATCTTGATGTCGGGCGTGACAAATCGGTCAAGGCGCTGGAGCAGGCCATGATGGAGGATCAGATGCTGCTGCTGTGCTCCCAGTCCGAGGTGAGCATCGAAGAGCCGTCTCAGGAAGACATCTATCGCATTGGAACGATAGCCAAGGTGCGCCAAATGCTGCGTCTGCCGAACAGCACCATCCGGGTGCTAGTCGAAGGCGTAGAGCGTGCGGAAATCGCAGAATACGTCCCGAATGACGAATATTACGAGGTCCACGCGACTCCGCTGCAGGATGAAGATCACGGGTCATCATCCGAGACGGAAGCCTTGATGCGAATGGTATTGACTCAGTTCGAGAACTATGTCCATATGTCGAAGAAAGTGACGCCAGAGACGCTGACGGCCGTGACCGATATTGCGGAACCGGGGCGTCTGGCGGATGTCATCTCCAGCCATCTCCCGTTGAAGATGAAGGATAAGCAGGAACTGCTCGAGACCGTCTCTGCTGCCGAGAGGTTGAATAAGCTGCTCCAGATGCTGAACAATGAGAGTGAAGTGCTGGAGCTGGAGAAGAAGATCAACCAGCGCGTCAAAAAGCAGATGGAGAAGACGCAGAAGGAATATTACTTGCGGGAGCAAATGAAGGCGATTCAGAAGGAGCTCGGCGACAAGGAAGGGCGTGCCGGCGAGATCGAAGATCTGCGATCCCAGTTGGTCGAGCTGGAAGCTCCCGACAAGGTGAAGGACAAAATCCAGAAGGAAATCGATCGTCTGGAGAAAATGCCTTCCACGTCGGCGGAAGGCTCGGTAATCCGCAACTATATTGACTGGTTATTCCTTATTCCATGGTCCAAGCGAACGGAAGACGATCTTGATCTCCGCAAGGCGGAATCGATCCTGGATGAAGATCATTACGGGCTCGACAAGCCGAAGGAGCGGGTGCTGGAGTACTTGGCCGTGCAGCAGATGGTGAAGCGGATGAAGGGTCCAATCCTGTGTCTGGTTGGCCCTCCGGGGGTCGGGAAGACCTCGCTTGCCCGCTCCATCGCCAAGTCGCTCGGGCGCCAGTTCATTCGTATCTCACTGGGCGGCGTGCGCGATGAAGCGGAGATCCGTGGCCATCGGCGTACCTATGTGGGCGCGATGCCGGGACGCATCGTGCAGGCGATGAAGAATGCCGGGACGATGAACCCGGTCCTGCTGCTGGACGAGATCGACAAGATGGCCTCCGATTTCCGAGGAGATCCGGCTTCGGCCCTGCTAGAGGTGCTGGATCCGGAGCAGAACAATGCGTTCAGCGATCACTTTGTCGAACTGCCGGTTGATTTGTCTCATGTTATGTTCGTCACGACGGCCAATGCAGTACATAATATTCCGCGTCCGCTGCTGGACCGGATGGAGATGATCTCCCTCTCAGGCTATACAGAGCTGGAGAAGCTCGAGATAGCGACCCGCCATCTGCTGCCGAAGCAGAAGCGGGAGCATGGATTGGAGGAAGAGCAGCTGCATGTCGAAGAAGGCGTCGTGCGCCGGGTCATCCGGGAATATACCCGGGAGGCGGGCGTAAGGCAGCTGGAACAGCAGCTAGCCGCGCTGTGCCGCAAAGCCGCGCGGATGATTGTATCGGACGGCGCAACGGAAGTGACGATTCAAGCTGATGAGCTGACCGACTATTTGGGCGTTCCCAAATACCGTTATGGCATGGCGGAGCAGCATAATCAGGTGGGGACGGTCACCGGACTTGCTTGGACCGAGGTGGGCGGCGACACACTCAATGTCGAAGTGAGCGTCGTTCCGGGCACCGGCAAGCTGCTGTTGACCGGTAAGCTGGGAGACGTGATGAAGGAATCCGCCCAGGCGGCGTTCAGCTACATCCGTTCCAGAGCCGCCGAATTCAATCTGGAGTCCGACTTCCATGAGAAGGCCGACATTCATATTCACGTGCCCGAAGGAGCGATTCCGAAGGACGGCCCATCGGCAGGGATTACGATGGCGACGGCTCTCGTCTCGGCGCTGACGAACCGCTATGTGTCGAAGGATGTGGCGATGACTGGGGAGATTACGCTCCGCGGGCGGGTTCTGCCGATTGGGGGCTTGAAGGAGAAGTCGCTTGCCGCCTTGCGCGCCGGCATCAAGACCGTTATTTATCCCGTCGAAAATATGCGGGACCTGAACGACATTCCGGAGAGCGTGCGCCAGGAGATGACCTTCATACCGGCGGGGCACATGGATGAAGTGCTGCAGCATGCCTTGCTGGAGCAGTAAGGGTAAGCCAAGTCCTAGGCCATTGCAGCGGGAGCCTCAGAAGAGGTGGCCCAGCAGTAGGCCGAGGAAGCTCTGAACGCATATTTATCCTAATTGATGCATAATCGAATAGAGGCGCTTGCGCCATCACGTACCGTCCGGCACGAATCCGGACGGTATTTTTTCAATAAGTAAGCTGCGCGGCTACTACACCCACTTCGGGACTCGTCACGCAGAAAGCAGACTGCTTCTCTTCTACCTCTTATGGTGAATATCCCCACCACGCAGGAAGCCGAACTCCCCGCTTGCTGCTTATGGTCAGTATCCCCGTCGCACAGGAAGCCGGAACCCCTCACCTACTCCTTATCGGTATCCTCAACACGCAGGAAGCTGATCTACCCCCGTCTAGTCCATATGGTCAACATCCCCTTAGCACAGGACAGAGAAAACTGTCGTAGTTCGTTTATAAATCGTTCCCCTTAGAAAATGGGAATGTCAAATGTAGATGTGCCGTGCCCCTGAGTGCTGGGGAGACTGGATAAAAGGTGTTGTGCCCCTGAGTGCTGGGGAGACTGGATAAAAGGTGTTGTGCCCCTGAGTGCTGGGGAGACTGGATAAAAGGTGTTGTGCCTCTTACTGCTGGGGAGACTGTACAAAAGGATGTTGTGCCACTTAGTGCTGGGGAGATTGGACAAAAGGATACGCAGCACCCCCTGAGCGCAAGGGAGACTCCACATAAGGAAGCCAGTGGCACTAATTCCACTGGGCCCAAGAGCACAGGTTGCACGGGCTCCACAGGTTAGAATCAGCTCAATTACGTCATTGGGGCTGCATGATCTTGTTTTAGGAGCTGCTGCCTGAAGTCGCAGCCGTCAAGCAGGGCAATCCGGATTCGCTTCGCAAGGAGGCGCTTTGTGCAGAGTCGTTGAAGTAGTGTACAATAGAGGCACGATTAAGACAGATATACATCGTTAAGGGAGCACGGAATATGAAGATTACGAATGCCGAATTTATTATTAGCGCGGTCGGTCCGGCCCAATATCCGGACGACGGTTTTCCGGAGATCGGTCTTGCTGGTCGTTCCAATGTGGGGAAGTCGTCCCTCATTAATAAGTTGATTATGCGTAAAAATCTGGCCCGTACCAGCTCGCAGCCGGGCAAGACTCAGCAGCTTAACTATTACCGGATTAATGATAGTATGTACTTCGTCGACGTCCCGGGATACGGCTATGCCAAAGTGTCCAAAGTACAGCGCGCCGCTTGGGGCAAAATGATTGAGGCTTACTTCCGCGAACGCGACGCACTGCGGCTCGTGCTGCTCGTCGTCGATCTGCGGCATCCGCCTACCGAGGACGATTACATGATGCACCAGTGGCTGACCCATTATGAGGTGCCGGTCGCCGTCGTCGCCACGAAGGCGGATAAGGTGCCTAAGAGCCGCTGGCCCAAGCATTTGAAGCAGGTTCGGACAACACTCGGCCTGGACGCGGATACGCCGCTTGTTCTGTTCTCAGCCGAGACCGGTCAGGGCCGGGAGGAGCTGTGGGATATCATTCTGACTCACCAATCGTCCGGGGAGATGGAGCAAGAGGTTTTGCATCCGGGTGAATAATTATGCACTGCGGCTGGACAGGCTATCGCCCCAAAAATCGGTGAGCGCATGAGGGAGACTGCGCTGGAACAGTTATTTAGTGAGGATCATGGGAGAAATATTGGCTCAATTCCGGCTGACTGCGTTTTTTTCAAAAATCCACTCGTATTTGGCGGCTTGTAAACAGGAATTCATATTAGCGCTGTAGTATAATAAGAGTATGATTTTCATGCAGTAAAAACGAATTAAGGAGAGTTTTTATGGCTCGGCGGTTAGCCACAGAGTATGTGAAAGCCAGTTTGCAGTTGACGGAAGCTCAGTTGACCCGATTTTTACAGTCGCTTGCCCTGTATTCCGTTGGGGTAAAAGTATTGGAGAACGGCAATCAAGAGGTGGTTCTTGAGGACGGCCAGGGTGATGAGATTACCTTCCTGTTCGAGAAGCAAGGCAATCGGTATGTCTGTGTAACGTCTTGCCGCTTGGTTCATCCGAAATTGACGCAAGTGATGCATAAGCTTGTGGCGACATTCCGTGGCGAAGCGGTAGTCAATCGCATCTTTGCCGGATTTACGATGACTTATTATTATGAAGACGGGGCAGTACGCAAGATTGAAGAACGGAAGCAGCAAGAGTCGCGTATCATTTACGAGCATAAGGATACCGTGCGTGACCTGCAGAAGATGTTCCAGAAGAACGGTGTGGAGCTTCGCATCGATTCCTTGCAGAAGCAGGTGAATATGTTGTTGGATGAGCGGAATCAGGCGGATTCCAACGAATTGATCCAACACATCGACGCGCATTTAAGCCGTCTCGCACATCAATTGTTCATACTTGAAGCATAGAAGCATACGATCAAGGGATCATCTGCTGAGGACCCTGCGTTCCTTATGGGACTGCAGGGTTCTTTTGTACTTGCAGGAAGGACGGATGACCGTTACACAGCAGGTTGACAAGTTGCCGAAAAAAAGGGTTGCATTTATGAGCGGAAGATGTTATTTTTAATCTCGTTGAAAACAATATAGGAACCAGGATTCACTCAGGACATTGCATGTTGCGAGAGATTTTTCCCTCGAGAAGTGAATGACGTAGGTCCTAGCGGATGAAATTTTTACAACATTTTATTCCTAGGAAGGGGGAACCGAAAGATGGAATACTCAACTTTCGGAAGACACGTTGCTGTTGACACATGGGGAGTCGACTTTAATTTGCTGAATAATGCGGAATATTTGCAGACCCAGCTGGTTGAAGCCGCCGAGGCATGTGGAGCAACCGTCTTGTCCGTTCAATCCAAGCAGTTTGAACCACAAGGGGCAACCGTCCTTGTCATGTTGTCTGAAAGTCATCTTTCTATCCACACATATCCTGAACGTGGATTTGCAGCCATCGATTGTTACACTTGCGGCGAGACCGTCGATCCGCAGTTGGCCATTGATTACCTGGTCTCTGTATTGAAACCGGAACGAACCTATGCCAAGAAGCTGATTCGCGGCCTGGGGGAAATGGAAGTCGTCACACCCGACATGAATGTACAGCAATTCGTATAAAATGGAAAATGGCGTTCAGCCCGTTGCCTGCGATCACGCAGGGAACGGGTTTTTTATTTTTGGCGTGCCCAGCGAAGCACGCATCATCTAGCCGGTGAGAGTCCGGTCG
>NZ_QYZD01000033.1:0-57099 GCF_003591545.1 Paenibacillus thiaminolyticus | reverse complement strand
GGGACGCTCCTTTTTTTTCAAAGCCAGAATCTTGGCTCTGACAGGAATGTTCAGGCTCCCATCCCTACTGGCACCCACTCAAGCCATCAACCAAAACCATCTACAGGGCAGAAGGACCGGTCCATCTGAGCCAATGGGATAACGGCTGAAAGAAGTCCAACCCCCTTCCCTGTATAATGAAGAAAGACCGTGTCCCGCTATAGGCGAGAACGGCCCTTCCATGCGTGCTATGAAATGTATTACCAGTGCTACCGCTTAAGCTTCATCCCAAAAACGCTTCAAATTTTTCAACCCGATCGCAGAGCCGACCCGGCAATCCTCCATGCCCTCGAACTCAAGCGTAATATATCCGTCATAGCCTGATTGCTTGATAAGCTTAATGATCTCCCGCATCGGCAAGTCGCCCTGGCCCAGAATCGCTCCCCGCAAAAAGTTGTCGTTGGCCGTGAGGAACCAGTCTCCCTCGCCCGGATGCTCATAGAACGGACGCACATAGAAATCCTTCACATGGACGAGCGAAGCATACGGCAAGTTTTTCTTCACGCCGACAAGCGGGTTCTCATCGACGCACAGAAAGTTCCCAACATCGAGCGTCGTCTTGAAGTTCGGACGGTTTACCGATAACAATACTCGCTGCACACGGTCGCTCGCTTGAGCAGAGAAGCCGTGGTTTTCCAAGGTCGTCGTAATTCCGAATTGTGAAGCATAATCCGCAATCCGGCGGCTACCTTCCACCATCAAATGCAGATTCGCCTCGAACCATTCGATCGTCATCTGCTCCTTCGGCAGAGTGAACGCCGTGACATCATGGCGCATATGCTTGATCCCCATGCGATGCAGCAGATCGACATGCTGCTTGACGCGCTCGACTTCGGCCTCGAATGCTTCATCCGTCTCCTGAACGAAGTTAGCCGGCATCGAATAGTTCGAGAGATCAATGCCCCGCTCCTTCGCCTTGTCGCGGACGGCATCCGCCAGCTCCAGGTTATCAACTAACGTGAACCCGTAAGGAACAATCTCCATATGCTCCCCGCCGTTGTCGGCAATCCAGTCGATAACATCCAATACCGTCATCTCGCCTGCTCTGATCGCTTGCAGCAGACTGTACGTGCTGAGACCTGCTTTCATCGCATCCACCTCTTCACTAATATGATACTTTCCCAGGGACAACTCTGGGATACCGATAACACAAATCCGTAAATGTAATCGCTTACCTCTGATTAAACTATACCATAGTTCACTCTCCAAAGGAAGAATCCTGCCACGCTCCAAGAAAAAAGCTGCCGATGCGTTCGGCAGCCCCTGTACTGATGCTGATGAATTGATCCAAGTGCTAAAAACCTGTTCCGTAATTATGCCGCGATGCCTAAAGGAGAGAATAAGATATATACGGCCACCATTAACAGCACCATGACGATCGTAAAGACTTTCGCATGCTTCCAAGGCGTCAAATCGACTTTGCCCGATTCGAATAGCTCGAAATCCTGCTCGCGCGGCTTCCATTTTCCGATAAGAAGCATGACCAGAACACACACCGGGAATAATACGCTTAAAATGTACAAGAAATTGATCGTGCCCATAAAGAACTTGGATAAGGTATATAGCACGATATGTACGACCAATGCAATCTTCGGCGCGATAGCCGGCACTTTTTTGCTGAAAAAACCGACGACGACCGCGGCAATGATCGGGATATTGTAAAACCCGAACATCTCCTGCAAGTAGTAATACAATCCTGAAGGCGCATACAAAATGAATGGCGCTACGATAACGGCAACGAGGCCCAGCGCGATGGCAAACCTTCTGCCTGCCTTCACCAATTGTTGCTCTGTCGCATCCGGCTTGAATATCGGCTTGTAAATATCGAGCGTAAACAAGGTCAACGAGCTGTTCAAAGCTCCGTTAAAGGAGCTTAAGATCGCGCCGAACAACACAGCGGCGAAAAATCCGGACAGCAGCGTGGGCAGGACTTCAATGACAAGCGACGGATAAGCCATATCGGCATTGCTTAACGAATTGTTGAACAGATGGTACGCGATTATGCCCGGGAGCACCAGATAGAAGGCGCCGAAGATTTTGAACATCCCGGCATACAGCACGCCCTTCTGTCCTTCCTTCAAGTTCTTCGCCCCCAGCGTACGCTGGACAATGGCTTGATTCGTACACCAATAGAACAGATTGTTGAACAGCAGCCCTGCAAAGATTGTTACCCATGGCACTGGAGAGGAACTGTCCCCTATCGAGTTTAATTTCTCGGGCTCTTTGTGCAGCAAGGTGCTCACACCTTCGACCAAGCTGCCCCCTCCAAGCGCGAACAGGCCAAGAAATGTAATCAGCAGGCCGCCGACAATAAGCCCGACGCCGTTCAACGTATCCGAGAACGCGCATGCGCGCAGTCCCCCGAGGACGACATAAGCGATCCCCGTAACTCCAATCGCAAGCGATACGATCAAAATGATATTGAAGTCATTCAAGCCGAATAGGTCTGAAATATTGAATATCGTATCCAGCACCAGCGCTCCGGAATACAGGACCGTCGGCAAGTAAGCCATCGCGTAACCCAGCAAAAAGAGAACGGAAATAATCTGGCGCGTTCGCAAATCGTAGCGCTGCTCCAGAAAATCAGGGATGGTCGTAATTCCCGTCTTCAAATAACGGGGCAAAAACACAAACGCCATAAAAATCAACGCAATCGGCGACGTGACTTCCCAGGCCATCACGACCATGGACGTCGCATAGCTTTGTCCGTTCAAGCCGACCATTTGCTCCGTCGACAAATTGGTCAACAGAAGCGAGAAAGCGATTACAACACCAGTCAAGCTGCGCCCGCCAAGGAAATATCCATCCGAGCTGTTGAGGTTGATGTTGCGCGTTTTGTACCAGGAGTACCAGGCGACAATCCCGGTGTACAACAAAAAGGTGATGACGGTAATGTAGGTCATGAGTGCCCTCCTTTTCCACGCCTAGAGAGTTCTGTAAAGAGCTACCTCGTATCGTGCGAGCCGATTAAGGCTGCGGGCGCAGCCACCTCAACCAAGCGGCCGGTGTCATACGATTCCTTGCATGCATATCCAAGCGCGGTCGACAGCACCCCGTCTTCGACCCTGACTCCGGGTTGTCTCCCCTCAAGAATGGCCTGCACAAATTCAATCGCCTCATCCAAGTATGCCTGCTCGAACCGCTCCAGGAAGCCTTGCGCACATTCGCGCACAACGCCGCGGTCATCCATGATCGCCACCTGGTTTTTCTCAGGAACCGTGCCGATGCGCAGCGTACCAAGCGTCCCGATAATCTCCGTCTCGATATGATAGCCATGCGCGCAATTGCGCCCCGCTACGAAGACCCCCATCTTATTACCGGCAAATTGAACCAGAGCCGCCCCTGTCTCGGCGTCTTGCAGCTGCGCCAGCTCCGTATAGCGGTGAGAGCCGCCGATGGCCCACACCCGCTCCGCTTCCACGCCCAAATACCAGCGCCCCAAATCCAGGTCGTGAATGGCCATATCGAGGAACAAGCCGCCGCTGTAGTTGCTCTTGGCGAACTGCAAAAGGCCGGGCATCGCTTGGGCCGGATCGAGCCCATAGCAGCGGATGAGCACGGGCTCGCCGATCGCTCCCGCTTCGATTTTCCGCTTAGCATACACGTAGGAGCGATCATACCTCCGCATAAAGCCGAGCATGAATACCTGATGCGGATGGCTCCGCACCGCCTCTTGAACACGAAGCGCTTCTTCCATATAAAGCCCGAGCGGTTTTTCGCTGAAAACGTGAAAGCCTGCCGCCAGTGCCTTTTCAATCTGATCGCAATGGTAGGAGGACGGCGAAGCGATGAAAATTGCGTCCAGCTCCTTGTTCCGCAGCATCTCCTCATAATCGGTATAACCGTAAGGAACGCCAAGCTGCGCCTGCGCTTCTTCAACCTCCTCCGCCTTGATGCTGCATACCGCCGTTAGTCTGCAGTTCGGAATGCGATGCGCCAAGTTCTCGGCATGCTGCCGTCCGAGCCGCCCCAAGCCGACGAGTCCTACCGATACGACTCTGTTGTCTCCCATAGGTCCATCTCTCCCCTTCGCCTGACTGAACTCGCAACTTATACGCCAGCTTGGCGCAAAATATAGTCCCTCGCTAACAAAGCGTACTCGAACGGATTTGCTTTGGCGGGATCCTGTTCCGCTTCCACGAGCATCCAGCCGCGGTATCCGGCCGCGGACAAGGCCCGGAATAGCGGCGCGAAGTCGATGCAGCCGTCTCCAGGAACGGTAAATACGCCTTCCTTCACCGCCTGCAGGAAGCTGAGCCCCTCCTCGCGCACGCGGCGCGCCACGTCGGCGCGGACGTCCTTCAAATGAACATGCTTAATCCGGTCCATATATCGGTTCAATATGCTAAGCGGCTCCTCGCCCGAGAACACAAGATGTCCGGTATCATAGAGCAAAGACACCAATTCCGGATTCGTTCCCTCCATGAGTCGGGCGATCTCCTCGGTCGTCTGCACGCCTGTGCCCATATGATGATGGTACACAACGTCCATATCTTTTTCCTTAGCCAACTCGCCAAGCACATGCAGACCGTCGGTTAAGCGCTTCCAATCCTGCTCGCCGAACACCGGCTTACGCTCGAAGAGCGGGGTATCCATCATGCCTTGGACGCTATGCCCCTGCTCAGATACGACAATCACCTTTGCCCCCATCGCGTCCAGGAAGTCGCGGTGTTGAACAAATGCCGCTGTCGTCTCTTCGAGCGGTTTTACCGTAAGGAAGGCGCTGAACCAGGCGCTGGCCACCTCCAGCTTCCGCAGACGGAGCGCCTTTTGCAGCGCGCCGATATCCCGCGGGTATTTGTTGCCCACCTCCGTGCCCGCAAATCCGGCGAGCGCCATCTCGCTTACACATTGCTCGAACGTATTCTCTCCGCCCAGCTCCGGCATATCGTCATTCGTCCAGCCGATGGGCGCAATCCCTATTTTTACGCTGCCTGCTGCAAACATGTCCATTCCTCCCTGATGTCATCGCTCCTTGGCAGAATGCGGGGCGGGCCGGGCGCCGCGTCGGCGAAAGCATGCGCATCTTAGCATGTTCCCCCGTCTGCCCGCCCGCTCCGCCAAGGCGCGATATTTCATTGTAGTCTTCGTATTAATAAGGTCTTGCTTGCTGCAAAAATCGCCGCCGCTCCTCGCTCGCGCGCGCAATGTCCGGCTTGCCGGACACTTCTGCGACGCCGACATTCCACCAAGCGCCGTAACCATTTGTCATCGTCTTCGGCAGCACTTTGATATCGATAAGCGTGGAGACCGTCTGCCGCTTCGCGTCGGCGACGGCCTGCTCCAGCTCCTCCAGCGTGCGAGCCGTATAGGTTATCACGCCGTAGCCTGCGGCGCTGCGGGCGAAATCAATCCCGACAAGCGGGCCGTCCAGCTTGCCGGTGGATGCATTGCGGGCGCGGAATTCCGTCCCGAAGCTGCCCATGCCGTGGCCCATTTGCAGGTTGTTAATGCAGCCGAAGCCATTGTTGTCGAACAGCAGCACGTTAATCTTCTGTCCTTCCTGAATGCTCGTAACGAGCTCGGAATGAAGCATCAGGTAGCTCCCGTCCCCCGCGAACGCATACACTTCGCGATCCGGCTCCGCCATCTTTACGCCGAGCGCCCCTGATATCTCATACCCCATGCAGGAATATCCGTACTCCATATGGTACGAATCCGGCGCTTCGGCCACCCACATCCGCTGCAGGTCGCCAGGCAAGCTCCCCGAGGCGCCTACGATGACCGCGTCGTCTTCGAGCAGCCGGTTCAAAGCCGCCAGCACCCGGGTCTGCGTCAGGCAGCCGCCGAGTGCTTCGGCATATTCCAGCAGCGCCTCGTCCAAATGCCCCGCGACTTCGGGCGTGAACGAACCGGGCGCGTACTGGATGCCGGCCAGCCGCTTCCACTCCTCGCCCCAAGCGGCGCGCGCCCCTTCAATCTCGGTCGTATAGCCCGAGCGGTACCCGGCCGCCTCCAGCCGCTGCCGCAGCGCCATCAGCGCGGCCTTCGCATCGGCCACGACCGGCGTCGCCTCCAGCTTCAGCACATGGAACTCGGACACGTTCACCGTCAGGATGTCCGTGCCGTGACCGCTGAACAGCTCCTTCGAGCCGGTCGTGAAGTCGGTGAAGCGCGTACCGACGCCGATAATAAGATCGGCCTCCTTGGCGATCGCGTTCGCCGCTCCGTTGCCCGTCACTCCGATGCCGCCGAGATTGAGCGGATGCGAACCCGGCACCGCGCTCTTGCCCGCCTGCGTCTCCGCCAGCGGAATGTGCAGAGCTTCCGCAAAGGCTTGCAGCTCCGACCCGGCCTCGGAGTAACGCACGCCGCCCCCGCAGATAATCAGCGGCTTGCGCTTGTTCATGATGAGCCGGAACGCATCCTCGAGCGCCGCTTCAGCGGCCGGGCGGCGGTCTATCCGATGCACGCGCTTCGCGAAAAACGATGCAGGGTAATCATACGCTTCCCCCTGCACATCCTGCGGCAGCGCGATCGTGACCGCTCCCGTATCGGCCGGATTCGTCAGCACGCGCATCGCATGCAGGAGCGCGGTCATCAATTGCTCCGGCCGCATGATGCGGTCCCAATATTTGCTCACCGCACGGAACGCGTCATTCGTCGATACCGTCAGGTCGTGCGGCTGTTCGATCTGCTGCAGCACCGGATCGGGTTGGCGCGAGGCGAACGTGTCCCCCGGCAGCAGCAAGACCGGAATCTGATTGGCCGTCGCCGTAGCTGCGGCCGTCACCATATTGGCGGCGCCAGGCCCGACCGACGACGTGCAGGCGCAGATCTGCCTGCGCCGCATCTGCTTCGCGAACGCCACTGCGGCATGGGCCATTCCTTGCTCGTTGCGCCCTTGGTATACCTCCAGGCCTCCGCTGTCTTCCTCCAGCGCCTGGCCTAATCCGAGCACATTGCCATGGCCGAATATCGTAAAAATCCCTTTGACAAAGCGCTGCTCCTCTCCGTCAAACTCGATATACTGCTGATCGAGAAATTTGACGAGCGCTTGGGCCGTAGTCAAGCGAATCGTTTCCATTCCGAACACCGTCCTTACCAGCGTGTAGTAATCATCTTTTTGCGCGTATAAAATTCCACCCCATCCGTTCCGTTCGCATGCAAATCGCCATAAAAGGAATCTTTCCAGCCCGAGAACGGGAAGAATGCCATTGGCGCCGGAACGCCCACGTTCACGCCGAGCATGCCCGCATCGATATGCTCCCGGAACTGGCGCATATAAGCGCCGCTTCCCGTAAACAGGCAGGCGCCATTCGCGAACCGGGATGCATTCGCCCACGCGATGGCTTCATCCAAATCGTTCACGCGCACAACCGACAGCACCGGTGCAAAAATCTCATCCTGCCAAATTTTCATTTCCTGCGTCACGTTATCAAAAATCGTCGGCCCCATAAAGTAGCCCTCGCCGCTCGCTTCCGCATCTTGACGGCCGTCGCGGACAAGCCGCGCCCCTTCCTGGACTCCGGAGTCGATATAACCAAGGGCACGTTCCTTATGCGCTTCACGGATAACCGGCCCGAGGAAGACGTCCTCCCGTGCTCCATTGCCGATAATGAGCTCATCGGAGGCTATGGCCAGACGCGATACCAGCTCATCCGCGACCGATTCCTGCACGAGCACAACCGCGCAAGCCATGCAGCGCTCTCCGGCGGAACCGAAGGCCGCATTGATGATTTGCGTCGCGGCTTGCCCCAAATCCGCATCCTCCATGACAATCGAGTGGTTTTTGGCTCCGGTCAATGCTTGCACACGCTTCAGGTTCGCCATTCCGCGCTTGTAGACGTACTCGCCGACAGGCTGGGAGCCAACGAAGGAAATCGCCTTGACCAACGGATGATCAAGCAAGCCGTTCACGACGTCATGCGCGCCATGCACGATGTTGAGGACGCCGCGAGGCAAGCCCGCTTCCTCCATCAGCTCCGCCAGACGGCAAGCGAGCAGTGGCGTGCGCTCGGACGGCTTTAGCACAAACGTGTTGCCGCAAGCGATCGCGAGCGGAAACATCCAGCACGGCACCATCATCGGGAAGTTGAACGGGGTAATGCCTCCGACGACGCCGATCGGGTAACGGTACATCCCGGATTCGATGTTCGTCGCGATGTCAGGCAATTGCTTGCCCATCATGAGCGTCGGCGCGCCGGCAGCGAATTCGACGCACTCGATGCCGCGCTGCACCTCGCCGTACGCTTCTTTGTAGTTTTTTCCGTTCTCCAATGTTATCAGCTTCGCCAACTCGTCCCAATGCTCGATCAAGAGCTGCTGGTATTTGAACATAATGCGTGCCCGGCGCGGCACAGCAGTGCGGGACCACGTCTTGAACGCCTCTGCGGCCGCCTCGGCCGCCTCATTCAGCTCTTCCCTGCTTGAGAGCGGCACGTGCGCAATCATTTCACCTGTCGCCGGATTATAGACCGGCTCCGTCTTCCCTGATATCGACGCCTTCCATTCCCCTCCGACATAGTTGCGAATGGTTTTTGCCTCTGTCATGCTCCATTCTCCTCCTGTCATGTCCGTAGTTGAATCACACACCATACTTATCCGGTTCCCATTCGTCCGGTTCCCACTCGGGATTTCGGGCCGGTGCGGCCGCACCGCCTTCAGGTCCGCCTTCCCGTGCCCAATCATTATTCTCCTCGCTCCGCGCTATCGATGAACGCGTCCAGCTCTTCCACCGTCGGCATCGCCTCGGAGCAGCTGTGGCGGGATATGACGATGGCAGCCGACGCGCTGCCGTATTCCATTGCCCGCGGCAGCTCCCATCCTTGCATCAAGCCATAAATCATGGCGGACGCGTAGGAATCGCCGGCACCGAACGTTTTCAGCACCTTCGTCTTGAAAATGCCGCCTCTATAGGCTCCGCCCTCCTTCGTGTAAGCGATGGAGCCGTCTCCCCCGTGCTTGATGAGCACCACTTGCGCATGATGCCCGAACCATTTCTCTGCCGTCAGCCGATCATCCGCCTGATGACCGGCGAACTTCTCCATCATGTCGAACTCTTCGCGGGTGCCGATAATAAAATCGCACTTCTCAGCCGCAAGCTGATAGTAGATCGACGTCTCGGCTATGTTTTTCCACGTGTAAGGACGGTAATCCAAATCAAAGAACACGAATACCCCGTGCTTGCGGGCATAGTCCAAAGCGACAAATACCGCCTCGCGCGACGGGCTGGCGGCCAGCGCCGTGCCCGACACAAGCAGCGCCTTCGTCTGCTTAATATACGACTCCGACACTTCCTCCGGCTTCAGCAGCAAGTCGGCCGCGTTGTCCCGATACATAAGAATGCTACAGTCGGTTGGACTTTTGATTTCGGTAAAAGCCAGCCCGGTCACGGCGCCCGTCTTATCCACGGACAGTTGTGACGTATCTATCGATTTATCTTTTAAATACTGCTCGATGTAACGACCCATTTGGTCATCGGCCAGCTTGCCGATGAAGCCGCTCTTCATCCCAAGGCGGGCTGCGCCAATCGTAATATTGGCCGGAGAGCCCCCGACGTATTTCGTGAACGTCCTCGTCTCCTCCATCGGCCGATGAATCTCGTTCGCATTCAAATCAATGCACAATCTCCCGATCGCAATCAGATCAAACGGGCGATTCTCTGGAAATACCAATGCACCCATGCCCTGTCAGCACCTCCGTGCGTTCTGCTTCAAGCCATGGCAGGCAGGCTGAAGCAAAGCGATGATGTAATTACTGCATCCATGCATTTGAGTTAAGCGCTTACCTTACGGCTAATTATAGGCACACCTTTTCGGCGATGTAAACGCTTTTTTCTGCAAATTTTAAGTTCTTTATTTCACAATGTATCCTTTTATCATATTGAAAATATATCGCGTTAGATTGAGGATTGATGCGGATTTATCGGACTCCTAAAGATTTTCGCCTTGATAACGCATTATTTATCGCGTATAGTTGATTATGAGTTAAGCGCTTTCCCTTGCTTTACCTAGATTTTATGCTACCGAGAAAGCGGGGATATTCATGCTTCAAGTGGGAATCATCGGTGCCGGGCGCATCGGCAAGCTGCACGCCGGCCATATTCAACAGATGCGCGATGCGCAAGTTCGCGCCATATCGGACGTATGTATCGCGGGGTTGGACGGTTGGGCTTCCGGGCTTGGAATTCCGGTGGTGACAAGGAATTACCGCGACTTACTGAATGATCCGGACATTCAGGCCGTGTTCATCTGCTCGCCAACGAGCACGCACGCCGCAATCATTGAGGAGGCAGCCCAAGCAGGCAAGCATATTTTCTGCGAGAAGCCGGTCAGCTTCTCCGTGAACACTACGGAGCAGGCCGTGGCTGCGGTGAGAGCAGCAGGCGTGAAGATGCAGGTTGGGTTCAACCGCCGTTTCGACCATAATTTCCAAAAAGCACGTGACATCGTGCAAACGGGCAAGATCGGGACTCCGCATCTGCTGCGCATCACGTCCCGCGATCCGGAGCCGCCATCGGCCGAATATATTGCCACATCAGGCGGCTTGTTCATGGACATGACGATTCACGACTTCGACATGGCGCGCTACGTCATGCAGAGCGAAGTGATCGAGGTGTATGCCCAAGGGGCCAATCTGATCGATCCGCGCATCGGTGAATTGGGCGATATCGATACAGCCATCGTCAGTCTCCGCTTCGCGAACGGCGCCCTGGGCATCATTGAGAACAGCCGCAAGGCCGTTTACGGCTACGATCAGCGTCTGGAAGCATTCGGTTCAGCGGGCAGCGTCACGACAGACAATGACCGCGCATCCACCGCTCTAGTCTCTACGGCGGACGGAGTGCATATGGACAAGCCGTTATATTTCTTTTTGGAGCGGTATACACAAGCCTATATTCACGAGGTCGAAGAATTCGTTCGCGCCGTGCTTGAGGATCGGCCTGTCGCGTGCGACGCGAACGACGGACTGCAGGCGGAACGAATCGCCCGCGCGGCGAAAGAGTCGCTGCACAGCGGATGCCCTGTCAAGCTGGAGCATGAGTCCGTATCTGTGCACGGGCGGTAACAGCAAGCCCGGACAGGAACTTCCGGCTGAGATCTGCAGATGCGGAATGCTCATCCGGCCAAAAGGTTCTCTGTCCCATGAGGCCGCCTGTGGAAAAACTATTGGCTCGGGAGGAGATTCTTTCATGTCTAAATTAGTGGTTGCACCTGGACCGAGAGACGAACACGGCCAAATACTATCCGTCACGCCGCATTCCGCCGGCTGGGAGTATGTCGGCTTCGAAGTATATTCCTTGCGCCAGGGCGAGATCTTGGAACGGGCAACGAACGACCGGGAGGTCTGCCTCGTCCTGTTGAGCGGGAAGGCAAAGATAGAGACCGCCAAGCAATCGTTCGGTACGCTTGGCCATCGAATGAGCGTCTTCGATCGCATCCCTCCCTTCTCCGTCTATGTGCCGAATGATGACCGCTACACCGTTCAGGCAGAGACGGCACTGGAATTGGCCCTCTGCTCGGCGCCGGGCAAGGGAACATACCCCGCCCGCGTCATCGCGCCTGAAGATGTCGGCGTAGAGACGCGAGGTTCAGGCAGCATGGAGCGGCATATCCATAACGTTTTGCCGGAGCAGAAGGAGGCAGATAGCCTGCTCGTCGTGGAGGTCTTTACGCCCGCGGGACATTGGTCGAGCTATCCGCCGCACAAGCATGACCGGGACGATTTGCCACGGCAGTCGTATTTGGAGGAGACCTACTACCACGAAGTCAATCCCGCACAGGGCTTCGTCATGCAGCGGGTCTACAACGACGATCGCACGCTCGACGAAAACATGGCGGTTCCGCACCGGCATGTCGTACTGGTTCCGGAAGGGTATCATCCCGTCTCGGCGCCTCCGGGCTACGACTCCTATTATTTGAACGTCATGGCGGGCCCGAAGCGGACCTGGAAATTCCATAACGATCCGGCTCACGAATGGCTGTTCGCCAAGTAGTCTTCTTTCGTTGTTCCACATCATCACGATTCGGCAAGGTCGAGGAGAATGGATGTAGTCCATTCTCCTTTTCTTATCTAGAGATGTCGTCCTTTCTCCATTTGTTTCTATACATGTAGTCCATTCCCCATTTGTTGTCTATAATTGAGATAGTTAAGAGTATGCATGATAGGTTTACGTGGTAAGCCAGTTAGAGAGGTTTGTTTATGAAAGCAACCATTTATGATGTCGCAAAAGCTGCCGGCGTCTCTATCGCCACGGTGTCCAAGGTGGTCAATCAAACGGGCAACATCAGCGGGAAGACGCGGGAGCGAGTCACCCATGTTATGAAGGAACTGCAGTACCAGCCAAGCGTCGTCGCGTCGGCGCTCACGGGCAAAAAGACGTCCACCTTCGGCCTGCTCATCTCCGATCTGGCCAACCCCTTCTTCGCCGAGGTCGCCCGCAATTTGGAGGATCAGGCCCAGGCGGAAGGCTACAGCATCGTTATGTGCAGCACCGACAACAAGGACGACAAAGGCCTTAACTATATTTCACTGCTGCAGCGGAGGCAGATCGACGGCCTTATCGTCGCCTGCGAATTTTCGCGTTGGCCGCTGCTTCAGGAGAGCATTCCCGAGGGCTTCCCTGTTGTGCTCTTCTCCAAAGATATTCCTTCCTTATCCATGCATACCATTACCGTGGATGATCATAAAGGAGGCTACGTGGCGATCCAGCACCTGATTGCATTGGGGCACCGCCGCATCGGCATCGTCACGGAGGACAGCCCAAGCGGCGAGTACCGGGTGCGAGGCGCGAAGCATGCGATGAGCGACGCCGGCATTGCCGTCAATGAGGATTGGATTGTGAAAGTGAACTCCTCGTTAGAGGACGGCTTGGCGGGTGCCGCCCGCGTGCTGGGAACCGAGTCCCGGCCTACGGCATTGTTCACCTGCAACGACCTGCTCGCCGTCGGATCCATGCAATCAGCACAACAGCTGGGGCTGCGCGTGCCGGACGACCTGTCGATCATCGGCTTCGACGACACGATTCTGTCCCGAATCGTCGTCCCTCGCCTAACGACAATACTGCAGCCGATTCCGGAGATGGCCAAGGAGACGATTCAACTGCTGCTGCGCCAATCCGACACCCCAGATATGCCGAAGCAAAAAATTATGTTCCAGCCCCAGCTCGTGGAGGGTAACTCCACTACCGCGGTGGTTGAGCAATAAAACACAGGCAGGGCCGGAGCACCGTCCGGCTCTCCCATACCCCGCTTCCTCCGTATATTTCGTAGCCATTGTGAGTAGGGGTGTTATACCTCTTATAGCCAGTCTCCCTAAAACTCAGGATGCAGCGCCCGATCCCCCGGGAGAAAGAATCACGTCCTTCAGGAAAATGTACGTAGCAAGGAAGGCTCTTACTTAGCTCTTACTTAGCTCTTACTTAGCTCTTACTTAGTTAATTAGCTCTTTCTTAGCTATTACTTAGCTATTACGTAGCTATTAAGTAGCTTTTACTTTTTCGCCTTTGCCCTATTATTTGCTGTTACTTTGTGGTTGCCTGGCTGCTACTGACTATTACGTTGCATTTACTTTGTATTACCGTGCCCCTACCTCCGCCCCCCCCCTTTAGGCTCTTATAGCCGATATCCCCATAACTCAGGAATGGCGAGTCGATATATTCTCCAAGAAATTTCACACCGCATTTCGGGAAAAACCAGAAAATAAAAATCGACAGCACGAAATAAGCTGTACTTACCCGATTGTCACTGAAGTACCTAATAAGGAACGGGAACAATCCCATATATACTCAGGCAGCCGCAAGGAAGCGGCAATAGTTTCGCGAGGAGGTTGTCCGCCATAAGTACCGCTTTCTTGCCCCGTTGTCTGCACAGCATATCGTAGCCAAGGGTTCCCATCCTTCCGTATCGCGGGCCCTGCTATTTTCACGGTAACAAAATTCATCCAGGTAATACTGCAGATACTTGCCGCTAATCCCGCGGAACGTATCGCATAACCAACGCTGCGCTCGACGAAATGTAGCATACAATGGACTGTTATGCTTGACCCGAAAGCGCTGGCGGATAATAGAAACGTTCGACTCCGGAGCAGAAATATGTTCTTCGATAAAACGATCACGGCCGCAAGGAAGCAGCAGCTTCCCGGACATGTGCCGCCGGTTCACTTGCTTCATTTTATAGTGCCGTCCATCCCCATTCGGGGCCAGCGAAGCCGCCACAATAATCGGTTGCTCCCGCGGCGCAAGATCGACACTGGGATACAGTCTAGGGCCATTGAAGGCAATAAAGCCATGCACATGCTCTTCAAGCGGCTCCCTTTCATCAGCACAACTAATCGCGGTACGAATTTTATGCAGCATCGCCCATGCCGTCTTGTAAGTGACATCAATAATCGAGCGTAGTCTGACCGCATTAATGCCTTCCTTTGGATTAGCGACGAGCCAAATTGCGGCGATCCACTTCCGTAAAGGGGTTCTGCTCCCCTCGAAGATCGTGCCTACCGTCAAGGATGTCTGATGGCGGCAAGAGCCGCATTCATACAGAGGAAGGCGACGTGTTCGGATAACGTAAGCTTGGGGATGCCGGCAATTCGGGCAGCGGAAACCATGAGGCCATTTGAACGAAAACAAAACAGGAACACAAGATTCTTCCGTGGGAAAACGATTCATCGCATCATCCAAAGTGCCTACACCCAACCAGCCTTTCATCACAGCACACCCCTTAATATTCAAATAAAACAAACATATGTTCTTATATTTAAGGTACCAAACATATGTTTCCACGTCAAGTGTATTAATGGAATAACGTTTATCCTTTTTGGGTAATATCACCAAAAAACAAGAGATTTGCAGCCTTTGCCCGATTAATGAATGAAATGCTTGTCTTGACTCTTGATTTCCCTGAGGGGTCGGGAGATTCACCATAAGGCCTTAAGGAGTACCTGACATCGGGCGATTCATCGTGTCATATGGAATAACCTGAACCGTTGGGAGAGTCATCGTATAGTCGTAGGGAGTACCTAAGCTGTTGGGAAGACCATCATCGTAGAATTGCAGGGATGCCTGAGTTGGGAAGACCATCGTAGAGTCACAAGGATACCTGGGCTGTTGGGAGAACAATAGACTCACAAGGGTACCTGGGCCGTTGGGAGAACAATAGACTCACAAGGGTACCTGGGCTATTAAGAGAACCATCCATCATATAGTCACAGGGATGCCTGAGCTGTTGGGACAACCATCATAAGGTCGAAGGAAGTACATGGACTGTTGAGACATTCATTTGGAAGGTTGTACGGATTCTTGAACGGTAGGAGATTCACCGGGATGAGATTTCGAGCGGCCGCCTGAGTGGCTGGGATAATCAGCATAAGAGTATGGGAGAAGCATGAGAAGCATTGTGTAAAATTGTGTATGGATACGAAGGAATCCTGAGCGAATGGGATTCTGGTCATAAGGCCGGAAAGAGCAGTGGGAATCTTGCAATGGGCCCAAATCATAACAAGGTAAGAGCGGTATTATGATAAGACAATAGAGCACTTGCATCGGCGGCACCAAGCACCAATTAGCGTAACAGCGTCAACGAGACAAAAAGCGTCAGCCTGCTCAAAGCAGCTACCCGCGCTTAAAGCACCTACCCGAACAAAAATGCCGGCCGACATAAGATGTCAGCCGGCACGTATTTCCTTCCTGAATCCAGCAGCCGGAGCATTAAAAATAACAGCCTGCTAGTGTGCTCTACCGTAGATAAATTGTCTGTCCGTTCCGCTGTTCTCTGTCTAAAAAAAAGGGATAGGCGCATTGTGAACGTTCGGTTTACTTCTCGACCAGCAGCGGAACGACAGCGCCCGCTTCGACGTCAATCAGTCCGAGGTCGGTAATCTTGAGCGAAGGGCTGACCGGAAGCGAATGCGTGCTGAGAGACATAATCGGGTTATAGTGCTCGTAGCCGAGGGACTCCATCGCTTCGCGCAGCCGCTTCACCGCCGGGCCGAATTCGTCGAGCGGCTGCTCCGACAGAATGCCGCCAACCGGAAGCGGCACATGGGCGATAACCTCGCCGCCCTCCACGACGCAGAAGCCGCCTTGATCGGCAATGACCGTGTTGGCGGCAAGCGCCATATCCTCGGTGGAGTGGCCGACGACGAGCAGGTTGTGGTTGTCATGCGAATACGTCGTCGCGATGGCGCCGCGCTTAATTGTATTGCCGGTAATCAGGCCGTACGCGCGGTTGCCGTTTTTGCCATAGCGTTCGAATGTCGCGATGAGCCCGTACGGGCTGGTTTCCCATTGAAGACGGCCGTCTTTTACCTCGACAGGCTTGTGCAGCTCGCTCGTATTCGTCGTGCCGTTCACGACTTCCATCACGCGGTACGAATGGGCTCCGTCCTTCGCCTCGATCCGGACCTCGAAGTCGGCCGCGGCCATCTCGGCAAGCTGCACGCTGCGGTAGAAATGGGCCGGGAAGCGACGAGCGGCTTCCCCCTGCTCATAGGGCGCTCCGGCTTCATACGCCAGCTGCCCGTTCTTATATACGGCGTCGATCGTGAACTGCTCCAGGTTGCTGAGCAGGACGAAGTCCGCTGCCTTGTTCGGAGCAATGGCACCACGGTCATGCAGCTGCATGCGCCGGGCCGGCGTGTAGGTCGTCGCGTAGATTGCTCGTTCCGGAGCCATCCCCATCTTGATCGCCTTGCGCACGATATGGTTCAGATGTCCGTCCTGAACGAAGGAATCGGCCATGACGTCATCCGTGACGAAGCAGAACAGCTCCGCCACGTCTTCCTCGATCAAAATCTTCATGATGTCCGGCGTCATCGACTTCTCCTGAATCTCCAGGAACATGCCGTTCGCCAACCGGTCGCGCATGCTGGCCGGCGCCTGTTCCGTATGGTCGGAGTCGACGCCCGCGAACATGAAGCGGGCCAGTTCCAGATCGACCAGCTTCTTCGGTGTATGCCCCTCGATGACCAGCTTCGGATAGTGCGAGCGGACATGATTGAGGATGCGGTTCGTCTTGCAGTCCGGATCGCGCAGCACGTCGACCGAATTCATGATCTCCCCGAGGCAGACGACGCGCTCTTCCTGAAGCAGCGCATCGATATGCTCGATATCGATCTCGCCGCCCGCCGTCTCCAGCGGCGTGGACGGAACCGAGCTTGGAATGGCGTACAAAATATCGGCGGCGCAGCCTTCGCTGGCCCGGATCATTTCCTGCACGCCCTCCAGCCCGAACACATTGGCCATCTCATGCGGCTCGGATACAATAGTCGTCACGCCGTTGCGAATAATTCCGTGCGAAAATGTATGCGGCGTCACCATCGTGCTCTCGATATGCAGATGGATATCAACTAGACCTGGAATCAGATAGCGGCCGCGGCCTTCTACCGTCTGCGCCGCCTCGAATGTCTCGTCTCCGCGCTGGCCGACATACAGACAGCGCCCGTCGAGCACGGCGACATTGCCCGGCACGAATCGCTTCAAATATACGTTGAACACTTGCACTTCTTTTATTAACAAATCGATCTTCATGGCTGCACTCTCCTTGTTGTCCTCGTTCTACCACTACTCACCAAGGCTTAGGCCTAAATACGATGTTCGCATATGTTCTATCTCGTGCTTACGCTTCGGCGCGAACCAGAACAACTTTCTCCTTCGGCAGCACCAGCTTGACCGCCGTGCCGCGTTCGAACGGCTGCTCCATTTCGCGGTTAACGGTGAAGTCGCCAAGGGCCGTCTCCACGACATATTGATAGCTCCGTCCGAGGAAGGTGCTGATTTTGATGCGGCCAGGAATCATATTCCAGCCTGCCGCCAGCTCCTCGGAGGTCAAGCCTCCTATAGGTCCAGCTATAGCTCCAGCCTCCTTGCCAGCGGCCCCGTTCAGCCCGCCAGGTCTGCTGTCCGTGAAGACCTTCAGTTCGCCCTCGGCCAGCACGATCAGATCATCCGGCCGGATGGCGCCTTTCATCGCATCGGTAATCGGATGTCCTGAGCGGTGGATGACCTGCAGCCGCACATCCCCCTCCCCTTCGAGGGTGATGACGTTGCCGTCCTGCTTCATGCTTCCGATGTTGATGAAGTTGTTGAACCCGATGAAGCGGGCAACGAATTCGGTAGCCGGGTATTTGTAGATGTTCGCCGGCGCGTCCAGTTGTTCGATGATACCTTTGTTCATAATCGCCACCTTGTCCGAGATCGAGAAGCATTCCTCCTGATCATGCGATACATAGACGGTCGTAATGCCGAGTTGCTTCTGAATACGGCGGATCTCGACGCGCATGTTGACGCGCAGATTGGCGTCCAGATTGCTAAGCGGCTCATCGAACAGCAGCAGATCCGGCTCGATGACGAGCGCACGGGCAATCGCGACGCGCTGGCGCTGGCCGCCGGACAGCTCGCCCGGAAAGCGCTTCTCGAAGCCCTTCAGATTGACGATCTCCAGCATGGCGAGGACGCGCTTCCCGATCTCCGCCTTGCCGACCTTCCGCAAGCGCAAGCCGTAAGCGACATTGTCGAACACAGTCATATGCGGGAATAGCGCATAGCTCTGGAAGACGAAGCCGAAGTTCCGCTTGTTCACCGGCATCTTCGTGTAATCCTTGCCCTTGAACATGAACTTGCCGTCCTTCGCCTCGAGGAAGCCCGCGATGAGGCGGAGCGTCGTCGTCTTGCCGCAGCCCGAAGGGCCGAGCAGGGAGATAAGCTCCCCTTCCTGAATATTGAGCGAGAAATCTTTTAAAATCGTATTTTTTTCATAGGCTACCGCTATATTTTGCAAGGATAGGTATTCCATGGTCGTCAGGCCTCCGTTTATGCTAGTTATTTTTCGTGAAGTAGGAGAGTCCCATCAGGCGCTCGATCAAGAACATCAGCAGGGCCGTCACGACCATCAGCAGCACCGAGATGGCAGCAATGGTCGGGTCGAAATAGTTCTCGACATAGGTCAGCATCTGAATCGGCAGCGTGCTGACCCCCGGTCCGGTCATGAACACCGAGATGTCGACGTTGTTGAACGATTCGAGGAACGCGAGCAGCACGCCCGCAATCAGTCCCGAGCGGATATTCGGCAGCACGACCGTGAAGAAGGTCTTCAGACGGCTGGCGCCCAGACTCATGGACGCTTCCTCGACCGCATAGTCGAAGTTCGACAAGCTCGATGCGATGACGCGAATGATGAACGGCAGCATCAGTACGATATGCCCGATTAACAGGCTGGTATAGATCGGCAGCTGGAACTGAACGACCAAATATTTGAGCATCGTGAAGCCGAGCACGACGCCCGGTATCAGGATGGGCGAGATGAAAATCGAATTGAGCAGCCCTTTGCCCCGGAAATGGAAGCGGCTGAGGGCATAAGCGGCGGGAACGCCGATAAGAAGCGCGATCAGGTTCCCCGCCAGCGCGACGACAATCGTCACCTTGAACGTCGTCATGAACATCTCGACGTCGAAAATATTGCGGTACCAGCGGAAGGAGAAGCCTTCCGGCGGAAATTTGAGCACGGAGCTGTCTCCGAACGACGTAGCCATTATGATAAGCAGCGGCCCCAGCAAAAAGAGAAAGACGAGAGCCGTAAACAGGGCAAGTCCGCGATGTGTGTCCTTCATGTTCGTTACCCCTTCGGATTCAATTTGCGCGCTAGCTGGTTCATCAATCCGATGATGATGAACGTGACGACAATCATCACTGTGGCGATAATGGATGCCATCGTCCAATCATTGAGCGTCATCGCGTTCTGATATAGGAACGTGGCGATAACGCGCTGCTTCCCGCCGAGCAGCTGCGGCGTCGTATAGGCCGTCAGGCTGCCGACGAAGACGAGAATGCTGCCGACGATGAGCCCGGGCACGCACAGCGGCACGATGATTCTCATGAAGCCTTTGAGGCGCGAGGCGCCCAGACTCTCGGAGGCCCGCAGCAGATCGCCGTCGATGTTCTCCATCACCCCGACGAGCGAGATGATCATGAGCGGCAGGAACAGATGGATTAGGCCAATTATCATGGCCGTCGGGGTGTACAATATTTTCAAGGGCTCGTCAACAAGGCCGATGCCGGTAAGCAGGTTGTTGACAATCCCGTTTTTGCCGAGAATGACCATCCAGCTGAACGAACGGACAATCGCGCTCGTCAGCATCGGGAACAGCGCCAGGGCCAGCAGAATGCCTTTGACCCGGGCCTTCTTTTTGGAAATGTAATAGGCCGTCGGGAAGCCGATAAGGATGCAGACGGCAGTCGTTACAAGGCTGACTTCCAGGGTCGTCAGCAAAATTTTCAAAATATACGGATCACCGAGCAGCTTGACATAGCCTTGAATCGTGAACTGCCCTTCATTGAAAAAGGTGGACCCGATCGTCAAAAAGATCGGAATAATCATAAAAACGGTAAGGAACAGAAGTCCCGGCAGCAGCAGCAGCCACAAAAATCGTTTTTTCATAGGTTGTGTTCTCCTGTTGTCTTGGCTTGTAATCCGCTAGGGTGGAATAAAAAAGAGGGTGCGTATTCCAGCAGCCCTCCCTACCTTCTATACATCCCGGCCTACTCGATCTCCCGGTTCCAGCGGTCGATCCAGTCTGCCATCTCTTGATTCACCTTGCGCAAATCCAATGTCTTCAGGTTCTCGACGACGTCTGCACCGTAGGTCATGCCTGTGGTTTGCTCTTCCGTCAAGGTAACGAGCTTGTTGGTCGGGGAATCGACCCGATCGAGCGCATTGGCTTGCTGCACTTCCTGGCTCAGATGCCAGTTGATGAATTTCTCAGCCAATTCTTTGTTCTTCGATCCTTTGACGACATTGACCGTGTTCAGCAGCGCATACGCGCCTTCCTTCGGCGTTACGAACTGGGCCGACGGCACCGCCTCCGACACACTGCCATAGAACGTGTCCTGCATCGGCGCGATGACAACCTCACCCTGCGCGAACATGTTCACGAGATCGGCCGACTTGGAGTAATATTTGACGACGCCCGGATTGATCTCTTTCAGCGCCTTGAAGGCCGCGTCGGTGGCCATATCCATGCTGCCTCCATGCTTGGCCGCCATGTCGATCAGCATCGGGCCGGTCGTAATCGTAATGTTCGGCAGCGAGAGCTTGTTCTGGAAGGCCGGCTTCCACAGATCCTCCCAGGATTCCACCGGCTCCTTCACCTCATCCGCGTTGTAGACGAGGCCGAGCTGCGCGACTGTATGTGCCGGGCCATAGTCTTGGCCAAGCGGGGCCTTGGCGATATCGTACAGGTTGTCGATATTCGGGATGTTATTGCGGTCGATTTTCTCGAACAGCCCTTCCTCGATGCCCTGCAGCGCGTAATAGTCGGACAAGTAGACCAGGTCGACCTTCGAGCTGCCCTGGCGAATCTTGTTGAGGCGGTCGGTGTTGTTGCCAATCTCGGTGACGATCTTGACATTGTATTGCTTCTCGAACGGCTCATACAGGTTCTTCTTCATTGCATCTTCGGCAAATCCCCATGTCGAGATGACCAATTCCGTCGGCTTGTCCTTGCCTCCTTCGGCATTGTTGCTGCCGGAGCAGGCTGCGAGCAGCGTGCCCAGGGCAAGTATCATAGCGAGAGTCGTTGCGAGTTTTTTCATGAAGTCAGTTCCTCCTGGATGCGATTCTTGGATGAAGCCAATGAACAGCTGGTATAACGTCTGCTGCACGGACGATGCCGTATGCATGCCGCCGGTGCGCTGAATCTATTAATGTCCGCCCATGAACACGTAGCGGAGAATGACGAGAACGAACAAAATCCACATCAGCCAATGTATTTTATATTTCTGCTCTCCCTTGCCGAATACGTTCGCGACGAAGGCCAGCAGCACGTAGCCGAGAATACCGAAGGAAATTCCGTTCGCGATGCTGTACGTGAACGGCATGAATGTAATCGTCATGAATGCCGGAATGCCGATAACCAGGTCATTGAAGTTGATCTCGCGCACGGCTTGCATCATCAGGACCCCGACGACAATCAGCGCCGCCGCCGTAGCCGGTCCCGGAATGAGGGCAATGACCGGCGCCAGGAACAAGGCGAGCAGGAAGCAGATGCCCGTCGTGACCGAGGTCAAGCCGGTGCGTCCGCCGGCTGCTACCCCGGCCGAGCTCTCGACGAAGGCCGTCACGGTGCTTGTACCGAGCACGGCGCCCCCGCCGACCGCGATGGAATCGACGAACATGGCTTTGCCGACGCGCTTGTTGCCTTCTTCGCGGTTCTTCATGAAGCCGGCGCGGTTCGCCGTGCCGACCAGCGTTCCGAAGGTATCGAACAACTCAACGAAGGTGAATGTCAAAATAATCGACACAATGCCGACGCCCATAATGCCGGCGAAGTCGAATTCGAACACCGTCATTTGCGTCAAGTCAGGCACCCATTGAGCGCCCTGCAAGGAGCTGAAATCAATCAATCCCATCGGAATGGCAATCAGGGCCGTTCCGATGATGCCGAACAAAATCGCGCCCGGCACGTTCAAAATCATCAATACCGAAATGAGCGCCAATCCGATAATGGTGAGCAGCACATTCGGGTCGGTGAAGCTTCCGAGTCCGAATACGGTCTCGAAGCCTTGCAGCGGCGTAAATACCCCACTGGGCACGTCGTTCACCGCTTCGACAGATACCGACAGCAGGCCGCTGTTCTTCAAGCCGACAATCGTAATGAATAATCCGATACCGACGGTAATCGCATGCTTCAACGCGTCAGGCACAGCTTCGAGCAGCTTCTGCCGAATATGCGTGATGGTCAGCAGGAAGAACACGATCCCGGAAATGAATACGGCGGTCAATGCCATCTGCCATGTAATCGGGTGATCCGAGCCGGCTGTCGATACGATGACCGTAGCGAAATATGCGTTAAGTCCCATCCCCGGCGCCAGCGCGACCGGGAAGTTGACGAAAATCCCCATCGCAATCGTGAAAATTCCAGCGGCAATCGCAGTCGCGAGAAAGACGGGATACCATTCCATGCCAGTCTTGCCGAAAGCGGTCAAAATGTTCGGATTGACGGCCAAAATATATGCCATCGTCATGAAGGTCGTAATCCCTGCCATTATTTCCGTTCTTACAGTCGACCCTTGCTCCTTAATTTTGAAGAAGCGATCCATGCGTTTACATCCTCCCTATGAACTCAATAATCATCTCTCTGTTCCGAGTAACCTAATGCCGCACTTCCCGCTTCCGCAGCACCTTCCCTTACAAAGGACAAAAAAAGAACTCAGGAGATTCTCCCGAGTTCCGGCTAATAAGGTCGGCAAGCTGCACCCGTCATTCACCTGAACGCTGCGCTCCATCCCTTGTCAATGGGAAAGCGCGCTGCAGCAGGCAGGGCAGATCGTTCGGACAGACGTATGCGCAGTCCGGTGCCAAAATCCTTCGTAGCCAGATCATTTACGGTGATCTCGTAGAAACTCCCGGGCCAATTCCCGGGATTATACGAAAAAGAGCACGTATGAGGTTACGTACTCATTGTATAGCTTACACTCGAATTTTGTCAACGGTAAATCCGAACATTGATATACCAAAGTTATGATTCGTTCGTGTTTTCTTCCACCTATAAAAATGTTGCCTTTCTCCCATCCTCCCGTCTAGTAGACGGTCAAGATAACCCTTTGCTCTTTAAATAGATCGTCTCATTTGCTGAACAAATTTCAATAACGAAACGATGCCAACTCCGATAGCCCCGCCGAATATGATCTTTTCTGGAGCGGTTATAGTTTCAGCAAAAAATTTATAATAGACGACAATCACTAGGCAGAGAACACACAGAATCAAATAAAAGATTTTTTTCCTCATTATTCCGCTCCTTTTCCACCAAATGTCTATCCGATAAGTAATATATCCTATTTGCTAATGTTTTCTCCAAATCCTGCAAATGACTTACGAAAATTACGGATTTGCTCTCTTCATAACTGTATTGCAGCAAAAAATCAATCATAATCTGCTGAGATTCCTGATCCAAAGCCGATAAAGGTTCATCCAAGAGAAATATTTCCGTCTCTCTTGCATACATACCGATAAAAAACAGCTTATGTTTCATTCCTAAAGAATAGCTGGAGACCGTTTTATCCAATGCGTCTGTCAGATTGAACTTCCCAGCCAAAGACTCTGCTTTTTCCCAATATAAATGTTTATCTTCTATCCCCCACATGTGCAAAAAGAATGCAAGGTTTTCCCTTCCTGTTAACAGATCATACAAGTAAGGTGTATCAGAAATATAAGCGATCCTTTTCTTGTATGCTCGCATGTCTTTCACAGGCATTCCATTGAATAGAATGGACGCCTCCGTATAAATGAGTCCAGAAATAATCTTTAGCAGGGTGGATTTCCCGGAGCCGTTTTTCCCCTTGATGCATACTCGCTCGCCTGGATAAATTCGTAAAGATAAATGTTCCAGAACAGGTTCTTGGCGGTAGGAGAAAGTCAAATCATCGATTTCGAGTTTAGGATACATAACTGATTACCCCTATCGAGTTAGTGATCACAGCCACTACAGCGACAATTCCGCAGAAAAACAGACAAAAGCCTTTATTCAATCCAACATATTGATGAAGCCCGTAATAAAATACTCGAACCGCCATAAAACTAATTACCCAGCTGCCAACTAACGATCCGAAAATGACAATGGGATAGTGAAAAGTGACTTGTAAACAAATAAGCAAGGCGCCAAACATAAACAGGAATGAATTTACGCTTATAATAATTGAATACGTCTTCAATAAAACGATTTCTACCCGAAAAATTAAACAAATCAAGGCAACGATTATCGTGTATATGAAATTCAAAATATAAAAAAATGGTATGACCAACACAGTTGCCAAAACAAGGAAAGTAACCGTTTTGCTTATTTCTTCAATATCCATCATCCTGACCATGATTAGGCCGAGAAAAAGAGAAGAGAAAAACAGCAATATTAAATTATATCCTAATAAATGTTTCGGATTTACATCTCGATGATGTAAAAAGGAACCGGGTTGAAACCAAAGTTTGTACATACTATCCCCCTCTTCCATTTAACCGGCTTGGGCTTCAAGCATCACTGCGCTGACATGTGCTTCAATGAAACTGGCCAACAGCAGCAGCAGGATAAATAAGGCTGATATCACCATACAATCCCTTGCGACAGTTCTAAGTTCCCCTTGCCTATGTTCCACACCTTTCATATATAACAACAAATATTTCCCGAAACTGAATCCCATAGCGGCACATAGCATGAGCGCCATAGATTCGGGAAAAAAATGCGGTACTAACCCTTCCATAATCGGTCTAAGCCCATAATTGGACGTGACACCTATAATTGTATATCCAATGATATACCCATTACAGAGAATAATAAGCGATGATAAAACTCCCCCAGTGATTAGACCGGATGAAATAATGATTAGACCTACAACGACATTATTCTTAAAAATGTCCCACATGCCGGATTCCATTGGCGCGAAACTGGGAGTATCCATAACAGACCCGGATAATATTCCCGCCAAAATTCCCGCCGCATAAAAAGCCGCACTTATAGCAAATAATATTTTCCACCTGGAATACAATTGAGCGATCATGTCTCGAGCCACACCCGCTTATCAATTTCTTTCAAGCCTCTGGCTGTTATCTTTTTAGCCATGAGCATTAAAGCAAGACTGACTATCGTGAAGTACACTGCAATAAAAAAAGGAAGGAAGTCTGAAATCTTGGATGGTATTATAAATGCCCCAAAATATAAAACAAGCATTAATGGCATAATAATGAACCTCCTTGGAGCAGTGTCAACTAGTGCTCGAAGCTCCAGTTCTTCTTTTGTTTTACCGATCTCTTGAATGCTTTTAAAATTGAATTTGGATATGAAAGGGGTAGAATATAGTTCAAAAAACGGCAGTGCCCAATAAGAAACCGACAAGATAATCAAAAATAGGCTGGAGGATACCGTAAAACCTTGAAGCGCACAAAGAACGCAATTTATGATGAAGATAATCAATCCCGGTACTATCATCATACATCTCATCAGCTTCATTTTTGCTTCAAACAAGAGCCGGATAGAATTCCCGGATAGTCTTATCAGATTTACATTTTTCCCTTCCGCACTAAGCAGGAATAAAAAAGGATATTCCGATCGAATGCCGGAAACATGATTTGCGACTGCTAACATTGTAAAGATACAAATCACAGAAACAATAAACCCAACATTTTGTAATGACAAGACTAGACCGACCGCAATTCCTGAATAAAAAAAGATTTCCGTCTCAACAAGCGCAAGTGAAAACAGCCCAGAGGCCAAATGCTCTCTGTTTCTGCCCATCATTGTAATTTCCCTCTCCACCATGTAATCCTTCCTATAAACCAAGTTGTTAAAGTAATGAAGAAGAGAAGTATAGAAAGAGAGAAAATCTGTGTGTTCTATTCGCTTCAACTGATTGTATTTATAAGGAAAGAGTTTGCATATAGTCGGAATAAGAATCGAACACCCCACACATAGCGCAAGCAAATGCAATAGATTAGGAGACTGGAACTGCTCATGCAGGTATACATGCGGCAACTTGGAATCGTAGACAATGTTCAACAGTCTATTCATGCCAGTGCTCCATTCTGCAGCTACGGAAGTGAGCAGATGGTTCCATATTTCCTCGCTGTTTAAGGCCTGCAGCGATGTAATATGCATTCTGAATGCGCGGATGTAGGGGAGGACCCATCGAATCAAGAGGAAACCAGCCTCAAAACAAATCAGGCTAAATAAGATGTAAAAAAGAAACCTTATCCATCCTACAGGCTTGCAAATTTTGTAGATTATGTATCTTCCAAAAAGACGGTTGCTAATGATAAACAGCAGAAAGGAAAGACAAAGCAGAAAAAAAACGCCTGTCACGGCCTCGATAAACGTAAGTCCATGTATGAGAATGAGTAAGGCGAACATCGTCGTATATAAACCAATATTATTAATTAATGACCAGATAAATTCCTCTGCCACGAGTAAACCGAAGATGAACGATTCACTTCTGGGAGAAGATAATAACAGTTCTTCATATACGGGCATATGCGTTCTTCTCCAAGCAGACATTCCAACGATAGCAGGGTAAAATAGAAAAAACAAAAAAATGGAGGCGCTCCAGTAAAAAGCATATTGTTCATTGTATACAAAATTCCACAATGCCCATATGAAAAAAAATGAAAGTACAAATTTAATAGTTAAAAAAAGAAGGTATGCTTTCGTCCTGCTCCATCTGTTTAAAAATTTGAAGGCGGTTGATAACAATAGCGAAAATTGCCCTGCGATTCTAATTTTAAGATGCAATACTAAGAGCATGCTGAATGGCAACAAAAAGTTCATTTCTGTTCAGCCCCCTGTCTAGGGGGTCTGTCCGATAGGCTTCCAGGGAAGATATGTATTATTGTAGCGCTTACCGGACAGACCTCTAGCTTACGTATTGAACAATAAATTTCACTGCATCAGTTTCTAGCGGTGATTACCAGGCAATAAATGCTTTTTTGCCCATTTCTCCGAATTTCCGCTTCAGGAACGCTTTGAGCGATTCCTTGCCGGCAGCCGCAACCAGCGATGCCCCGCCTGTTCCGATCGCCGCAAGAATAGCGGCTCCCGTAATGAGCCAATCTACTCCCTCAAGAATTTTCACAACTGCCCCGGCGGCGACGGCAGGCACACCAAACTCCTTGACCATGTCCGCAACCGGCAGCATGCTTACCATGCCGAAATACAAGGCCAAACAAGCTGAACTACCAATCAACAACAATGAGAGCTGAACGAACTTACTTTTCTTCAAAAATACATTTGTCATGTTCATGAATCCCCTTTCATGATTTTGTACATCGCGGTAATATACGTCGTCTATCAATTTCCAGATATAGGGTGCACCCATATTTATTATAACGCCAACCCACGTTTTGTCAATAAAACTTTTTTTATATATAAATTCTATGACTATACATATTTTACGTATTGCACATCTAAAGTAACAATATGCTGAAACAGCAAAAAAGGGGAAGAATTAAAAAAGATGACCCCTAACCAAATATAGGGATCATCTTCTAACTGTGGTGCATATATAATGCTTACCGATAATTTCCGGTTACAAAAATTTTTCCTTTGTCGAATACAGGGGTCTTGCCTTCGATCCGGATGCTCTTGCTTCCGCCAATATCCACGGAGATATCCTGGATTTTGTCCTGTGCCGACAGCTTGACATGCTTGAGCACGATGTCGCTGTCATCGTATACTTTGACGTCGATTTCGCCTTCAACGTTGAGCACGAAGACTTTCAAGTCCAGCTTCTGATATTTATTTTCCGGCTGGAGCTCGAACGACTTCGCAGCCGAGTTCAGATCATCGAGCACGATGCCGGAACCGTAATCGACTCCGCCCTGAACCGTATATTGCTTGTCTTTCGTCGACATCGAGGAGTAGCTGAGCTTGATTTTGTCGGAAGTAATCGGTGTCGTGCTTGATTTTTCTCCCAAATAAATCGTCTGGTTCTTCGAGTCATACTCGACGGCCGTGCCCAGCGCAATGGCTACCGCCCGCACCGGGAGGTAGGTGGTTCCGCCGTATGTTATCGGCGCCAGCTTGTTGCCGGCGCTGTCCTGCGCCTTCCATTCCTTCCCGTTCACCTGGAACTTGATGGACCAGTTCAGCTGCGCGCTAATCTTCTCCAATACCGGAGCGGCGCTGACGCCGGCGACAATGCCGAATGCCATCGCAGCCGCCGTAATCGTGACTACTGCTTTCTTTTTCATTACATGGGGCCTCCTTTGACAATTCGTTGTCCGCATTCTTTTTTCGTTATCCATATGTATTCTAGACAGTATATCGTTGGGCGCACCCAATCACCGCCCAGATATGGAAAAAAAGCCTTCGTTCCACATGGAACGAAGGCGTCCAGCAGTGACTTGCCGAGCTCTTACTCCCATTCAATCGTCGCCGGCGGCTTCGACGTAATGTCGTAGACGATCCGGTTGACGTTGTCGACCTCGTTCACGATCCGAACCGAGATCTTCTCGAGAATATCCCACGGAATACGCGCCCAATCGGCAGTCATCCCGTCAATGGACGTAACTGCACGAATGCCGACCGTGTACGAATATGTGCGGGCGTCACCCATGACGCCAACGCTCTTCATGTCCGGCAGCGCGGTGAAATATTGCCAAATCTCGTTATCAAGTCCCGCCTTGGCAATCTCGTCACGCAGAATCGCATCCGATTCGCGAACGATTTTCAGCTTATCCTCCGTCACTTCGCCAAGCACGCGAATCGCGAGCCCCGGCCCCGGGAACGGTTGGCGCCATACGATAGCGCGCGGCAGGCCCAGCTCTTCGCCGACCTTGCGCACTTCATCCTTGAACAGCGCGTTCAACGGCTCAATCAGCTTGAACTTCATATCTTCCGGCAAGCCGCCCACGTTGTGGTGAGACTTGATCGTCTGCGCGGTTGCCGTTCCGCTCTCTACGATATCGGTGTACAGCGTGCCTTGCGCCAGGAAATCGAACTCTCCCAGCTTCGCCGACTCTTCATCGAAGCAATAGATGAACTCATTGCCGATAATCTTCCGCTTCCGCTCCGGATCGGACACGCCGGCCAGCTTGCCCAAGAAGCGCTCGCGCGCGTCGATCTTGACCACATGCATGTCGAACTTGCCGACGAACGTCTCCATGACGCCTTCGGCTTCATCCTTGCGGAGCAGACCGTGATCGATGAACATGCACGTCAACTGATCGCCGATGGCGCGGTGAATCAGTGCTGCGACGACAGAGGAATCGACCCCGCCGCTCAAGGCGCACAGCACCTTCTTGTCGCCGACCATCTCGCGAATCTCGCGAATCTTATCCTCGATGAACGATTCCATCGTCCAGTCTCCGTGGCAGCCGCACACCTCATACAGGAAGTTTTTGATCATTTCGTTGCCGTGTACGGAATGGCGCACTTCCGGATGGAACTGCACCGCATAGAAGCTTTTCTCCGGGTGGCTCATGGCCGCAATCGGCGCATGCTCCGTGCCGGCATCGATGCGGAAGCCTTCCGGCAGCTCGACGACCAGGTCCGTATGGCTCATCCATACCGTCTGGTTCGGATCCAGGTTGCCGACAAGACCGCATCCCGGCTGGAAGACGACTTCGGCCTTGCCGTATTCACGCTTGCCTGCGCGTTCGACCTTGCCTTTCAATTGATGGGACATCATCTGCATGCCATAGCAAATGCCAAGAATCGGAATGCCCAATTCATAGACGCCCTCATCGACCAACGGCGAGTTCTCCTCGTATACGCTAGCAGGGCCGCCGGAAAACACGATCCCTTTCGGGTTCAGTTCCTTGATCTTCTCCACGGGGGTATTGTAAGGAATGAGCTCGCTGTATACCCCCAAGTCCCGAATACGGCGCGCGATAAGCTGGTTATACTGTCCTCCGAAATCAAGGACGACGATCATTTCATGTGGCTGTGTCATTGCCGAGCCTCCCAAACCATATTGCTCATAATTATAACGAACCGACAAAAGCCGAGTCAATCCGCAATACTTCCGCGAAAGCGCTCACTTTTTTGTTTCCCCCGATCTTCGAGCGGAGTAATTCCTTCCAACTCCTTAAAAACGCGGTAAAGTTGCTTGACATGCTCGTAACCCTGGCGGCTGATGTCCGCAATTTTGTCGTCTATCAAGCATCCGCTTCGCTTCCTCCAGCCGCAACTTTTTGACATCGTTCACGAAGCTGTGTACTGCTTGAACGCCTCGCTGAAATACGTACGTGTAGCTGAGCGAGACATGATTCGGCACCATCGCCATCGTCAGCGTCAGTGGCTTGCCGCAGTGCTCCCGAATATAGAAGATCGCTTCCTTCATCTCTTCCCGCCCCGAATGGGCCTGACGCACTTTGGACACATTGCGGCTCAGATTGAGCAGGAATTGCTCCAGCGCCTTCACGTTAGTCTGCGCGTCGCTGAACCGGAACATGGCGCAGACACCGCGTGAGCCGGCCAGCAAATCCGCCGGAGCAGCCCCGTACACGCGGAACACGTCGTCGATGACCTGCCCGTTAACCAGGCCGCGCAGCTCCTCCAGATAGGCGATACCGTACTCGATCAGCTTATCCTGATCGAACAGATCATATAGCAAGTCGCGCAATTCCTTATCGTGATCGGTGCCCAGCATGTTCGCCAGCTTATGCACTTCTTCCAGCGGCGGCTTCAACGAAAGAACGCGTCTCCGGGGTGGAGAAAAGAAAAAAGCAGGCCGCGAACGGAATCGCAACCTGCCTCTGGGACACAATCAAAACCCGTGAAAGAGGCCTAGCAAAATGAGCCATGCAAGAATAAAAACCAACGAGCCAATTATATATGCAGTCACTTCCATTGCTTTATTCTCTTTCTTAACGCGCAACGCGATGGCCTCATTGAAGACACCGAAAGACGAGATGAGCAGCATAATGCCCATATACATCGCTTTCGCTTTGTTCTCTTTACTTAAAAGTATTGCCACTCCACAGAGAAAAACCCCGAATGCGGCCAAATATTTGATAACTTTAAATCTATTCATTGTATTTAACTGGATGGCTGGTATCCATCGGCTCCTTCTAAAAGATTGTAGGCATTTCGCATTGCTTCATTACCGCTATTCGAATTCTCATAAATGGTTAATGCTAAAGGAACTGAACCAATTAACCCAAGGATAGCAGCACCAGTCACCACTGTTAAAACTCCCTCTGCAACTAGAGTAGAAGCAGCTATATCTATCGCGCTTCTCGCTGCAGCAACATTATTGGCATACATTTTGAAATCAGACAAATCGCTACCCGAATATAACCATTTTGTAATCTTACCGCCCCTAGGACTGTCCATAAAAATATTGTTTGATGTTTCGCGGGCAAGACACTTAAAGTAATTGTAAGGGGATATCCCCATATTCGTGTAGTATGTAAAGTCTTCTCGCCCCCCTGATTCAACCCGGCTGGCCGTCCTAAAACTATAATGATTTGATCCGTAATTAACTTCTGCATTCAGCTCTTCATCAGACAGTTGATCTCCGTCAATATAATATTTACCGTCCTCCGTAATTTCTATAACGCTTTCATTATGAGCATCTCTGAATAATCTCTTAAAACGTTCTTGTTGAGTAAAAAATTGATAACGGGTGGATTCACGAATTTTAATGGTTTTAACTCCGTCATTTTCAACCGTTGCAGTAGAGAATGCAGAAATTTTCGTTCCAACAATATTGAAATTTTCGTCAACTACGTTCGTCCGGATCGTATTGTAGTTCTCCTCAACATTGTCTGCAAATGTTGGTGTTGGTAAAAAAACAATCATAATTGCCATTGACAATAATACCGCCAGCATTTTCTTGAAAATCTTCAAATCAAACACCCTCTTCCTTTTTATTAAAAAAAAACATTACATTTACAATAATACCAATATAAAGAATATAAGGGAATACAAAATTATCTAATTTCTTTTTTTTTACTTTTCCCATGTAAAAAGATCCAAAGTGACTACATAAAAAAGGAGCACCCCATGATAAGCCAAGAGCTTATCGCGAGGTGCTTCCTCGTTACTCCCTACTTGAATTGGTTCAAAACTTGACACTCACAGAGCCCCATCATCCCCTGCTGACGGACTCCCCTTCCACGAGCGTCACGTAAATCCGTTCATGCTCCACCTTTTCCCCGGAAATAATTTTGATGAGCTGCTCCGAGGCCAGCGCGCCCCATTTATGCTTGGAATAATCGATCGTGGCGAGACGCGGCTGCATGTAACGGGTAAGCTCAATGTTGTCGAAGCCGATAACATGGATATGCTCGCCGATCCGGTACTCAGTGTCGGCCAATCGGTCGCACAGTCCGATCGCCATGTCATCATTAAGGCAGAAGACGGCTGCCGGCTCTGTATACTCCTGTATAATCTGATCTGCGGCACGCTCTCCGCCGCTCTTTTTGAAATTGCCCGGAATCTCGATCCATTCCACATCCTCGGCCCGGTTCGCGACCAGCTTCACGGCCTTCATTCGCTGATTGGAATCGTATGATCCCTCGGGACCCGTCACGACATAAATCTTCTTATGGCCCCGCTCGACCAAATATTCCGTCGCCAGCGTCGCTCCCGCCTTGTTGTCCAGCAGCACCTGATTAATATTCGGATGTTCCAGCTCCCGGTCCAGCACGACGATGCGATGATTGCGGTCCGCGTATTGAATCAGTTCTTCACTTGAAAATGTCTGGTCCAAAATAATGGCGCCATCAATCATCCGCTCGGGGAGCATGCGATGGGACTGCTTCCCGCTGCACACGATCAGATCATAGCCCTGCGCGTTGCAGACTTCCTTCATTCCATCGAGAAGCTCTCCGTATACATCCCCCTTGAAGTCCGTCAGGAACACGCCTACAATCTTCGACTCCCTCTTCTTCAATGTTCTTGCGGCAGCATTGGGCACATAGTTCAGTTCTCTGGCAATCTCCAATATTTTAGCGCTTGTCTCGTCCGTCACTTTGCTGCTGCCGTTAAGAGCATAAGATACCGTTGAGATCGAAACTCCGGCTTTTTTAGCGATATCCTTGATACTAACCACTTGTCCTCGCTCCTCTGTTGGGTCACCAGTCCTTCAATACATTAATTACGAATGGTAATGTTAACCCTATTGTAACATCCGGCAGCGCCACTACATAAAGATCTCGACTACGTTCCGATCCGGCTTCATCTCGCGTTCCAAGACAGCCTTCGCCACGCGCAGGCCGCCCTGGCGATACGGATTGGATACGCGTTCGCCATGCAGCGGCTTCCCGTTCATCACGACACGGCTGACCGCTCCATCCGTTATGCGATAGATGAAGGTCACCTTCGCCCCGGCGAAGCGGAAGTCGAACTGCATCCCGTCCAACCCGGCCGGAAGGACCGGATCGATCACGAGATCGCCGCCGTCCTGCCGGATTCCAAGCGCGTGGGAGATAAGCTGATTCATGTAGATTCCCGGTCCACTGGAGTAGATTCTCCAGCCTCCCTTTACCGGAACCTGCCCGCCGCGCAGCGCGTCGATATGAGCCTGAGCCTCATATCTGGTATTGAATTTGCCGTCGGAGCTGCTGAAGTAGGCATTGCTCTGGCGGAGCTCCGCGTTCGGCACGACCTCGTAAATGCCGACCGGATTAACCATCTCCAAGCCGTTCCACACGTCATCCGCATGCCCCAGCTTCGCCATCGCTTCCACATAGCGGATATGCGCATGCACATATTGAAGCCCGACCTCGCGGCCGAAGTTGGCCGCCTGTTCCGCCCGCTTGAAATGCGTGCTGACGCCGCCGGCGTATTGGGCCGGACGGTTCATCAGGCGGACGCCGTCCGGGAAGAACAGCTTGTCCTTAATGAGGCGGTAATTGGCCTCAGCCTGCTCCCGATCAACCAGTTCCGCGATAATGCTGCGCGTCATCGGCAGCAGCCGGAATTGGATGCCGGTGTCCGTATCCGTCGGATGCAGCATCCGCTTCACATGCTCCGGCTCCTCTATATAGAGGAAGCCCGGAATGATCTTCGTGTCCAGCATATAGCGGTTGTAGTCCCGCGCGATGCCGGACGCCATCTCCCGCAGCTCGGCCGCAAGCGCTTGATCTGCCGGAAACAGCGCGCGGGAGAGCTGGTTCAGCGCCTGATATGTCAGCGCGACGGTCCAACTGCTGACCATATACTTCTTCAGCTGCGCATTCGCCGGCTGGAGCGTGTCGTCCCAGTCTCCATCTCCGTACGAGGACAGGTGCGTATCATGCAAGAAATGAGTGCGGATATAATCGATTTCCTTGGTCGCATGCTCCCGTATCGTCGCCATGCGCTCGGTGAAATCAAACCGGTGCTTGATGGTATAAGGGACCTTTTCCTCCAAAATACTGTAATCCCGGGTAGCCGTCAAATAATCTCCCAAAACTTTCAGCGGCCAAACAATAATGTCGCCGTGGCTCTCTTCCTGCTGGATGGCGAAATATTTGTCGAACATGAACCATTGCGGCCAGTTGCCACCGTCTTCATACTGGTGGGAATAGACCATCTTCAAAATATCCCGCACCTGCTCGTATTTCTGCGTCGCCATGAAATATTCGACCGGTCCCTGACACACGTCCCGGGTTCCCCAGGCTGCGCCGCCATACTGCTCCAGCCCATGCGGAACCGCGTAATGGACAAGCATGTTATGCGTGTACCACCAAGCGAGGGCGTTCACCTTGAAAAGATCTTCCGCGCTCTCTCCGCCGCGCGACAGCCGGAATCCGTTCATCGTCTCTCCGAAAAATTCGCGATAATCCGCAATCTCTTCCTCCATGCTGCGCGAAGACCGGGCAGACTCCTCTCCGTCAAGCTGCCCTTGCATCGTCAGCGTCCACTCCGGGCTCGCGTCCAGCTGCAGCGTCACAAGGGAAGCGTCGCCGGAACAGATGCCGTCGGCCAGCGCCGTCTCGTCGCCGACAGCGGCGTCTGCGCCTTCCACCCACAGGCGGTACTGCAGCTTCGGGTAGACGCCTGCGCTAAGCGAAGCGGGAGCCGCGGAGAAGATCAGCTTGCCATGGTCGTTGCTCATCTGTACCGGAAGTTCATACTCATTGACATGCATCGTGACCTGATTCGTCACCAGATAGCGGTAAGACTTGCCGCTCTCCGCGCGCACATGCAAGCGCACCTCCGGCGCATCCGCCGCCGTGACGTTCGTAATGATCAGCATGTCGTCTTCCGTTTTGTAATACCACCGTACATAGTTAAATCCGATCTCGAACAGCGAAGGCATCGCGAGCAGCCGGTACTTGCCTTCCCGCTCTACGTAAATGCGCTGCCCGGCCGTCTTCGGCACGTTGAGCGGGTTACGGGCATTGCTCATCATTTTGTTGAAATTCGTATTCCCGACCACCACATGGGAATTGAACAGCCCGTACATATAGGAAGTGGTCGTCAGGACGTCGGCTCCCAGCTTCACGCTGCGGCCGCTCATCAGGATATGCCCGTGCGGGCGTTCGACAAGCAGTTCCTTCTCCTTCAGTACGACATGCTCATACGTGTCCGTGAAGAAGGCCAGCAGTTGCCCTTGCCCGTCGCGCTCCTCCTGATGAATGCGGGGGAAGCGCGCCTTCACTTCCTCCTCCTTCATGGAAAGGGTGCGAAGCGGCTCGCCAATCTCCTGCTTCAGGCGAACCGGGGGCAGCTCGCGCAGCGGCTCAGCCCCGTCAGCGGACAGATACGCCTCCCAGGCCGCCTGCACCTCATCCGCGTATTCCAGCTCCGTCACGGCGGCCGCATGATCCGGCTTGAAGAGGCCGTAGAAGACGAAGCGGGCTTCGCCGCTGAGCGCTACCAGCTGTGATTGAAGCGCCGTATAAGCGAACTCGTATTGATAGATTTCATTGGCCAGCTTAGCTTCGCTTAAGGCTGCCGGAATATTCGTCTCCTTGTAGGAGCGGCCAAAAAATTGGAATCCGTCGGTCGAAAAACCGGCAGCACCAGTCAGCGTGCCCTGCTGAACGTACGGGAACACTCCGCCCTGCGGCTGGTTCTGGCGCGAGCAGACGACATAGCCCTTCGCCTCGTCCTCGAATACGGCGTGGTCGATATACTGCGACAGATACGCTTCATTGCTGCGCACGGCACCGGCATCGGCGACGCCGATGTCCTGGCCGTAGATGACGTCGATCTTCACGCCGTCACCGCGCGCCTCGACGTCCCAGAACCAGACACCCTGCTTCATCGGCGCGAACGTCACCCGATATGCGACGCCTTCCGCCGCGCCCTCCCAGACGAGACGGCCTTCGCCGGCGCGAACCGTGCTGCCGGAGTGAACGCCGAGCAGTTGATAGAACCGGATGCCGGATTCTCCATGAATCCGGAGATACAGATTGTTCAAAGACCCGTCAAGCGGGCTTGCCAGTAGTTGATTGATCATCGTCTGGCCGCCGGTCCGGCCGCTTACGGCCTGATACAGATCCCCGCTCTCCCAAAAGGTAAAGCGCAGATCGCCGGCCAGAACATCAAGCTTGGACGTCTTGGATGTCTCTATGGTTGTCATGTGTGTGTCATTCCTCCCAGCTCTTGCATCAGCATCGAGCAGCAATTCATCTATGTTAGAGAATGTCAAATTCCTATATTAATAAGAAAAGAGGACGGCGATCGGTATCCTCCTTCAGATTGCCGCCGTGGTAGCCGCGGACGAACGCGCGCGCGAAGAGGCTGTTCAGATACGGATCTTCCCCGGTCGTCTCCATCACTCGTCCCCAGCGCGGATCGCGAACCAGATCCACCATCGGCGCGAAGGTAACATGGATGCCTGCCATCGCAGATTCCTTGGCGGCCACCGCGGCGCTTTTCTCGACAAGGTCCACATCCCAGGAGCAGCCGATCGCGAGCGGAATCGGAAATATCGTCTTAAACCCGTGCACGACATCCGCCATGAACAGCTGTGGAATACCGAGCCGGCTTTTGCTTAAATAGGATCTCTGCACGTCAATGACAGCCTGCGCGCCCGACACTCCAAGCACGGAGCCTCTGGCGGTCACCATCGATTCGGTGATCCCCATTTCTTCCATTGGGCCGGTTACTTGTCCTTCGCTCTCTGCGCCTTCATGAAAATGGGCCGTAAGCTGCAGCAATTGCGCGACTTTCTCTTCCAACGTCATTTGCTGCAACAGGGCGGTTAAGTGCGGGTTGTCCATATTTCGTTCCTCCATTGCTTCATTTATAAGGACGTGTTCATTGTTTTTTGCCGGAAAAAAAATCGATTTTCAAAATTGAATCACTGCCAGATTCCTTCTCCTTTCTCAGGAGCATGCATAACCGGAATGATAGCAGCACAATCATCGGCGCCAGCCCCCCCCCAGGTCATACACCAGCGCAGGAAATCCTCCGCTGCTGCAGTTATGCACATTCCTCATTCAGAAGAGCTGGACGATGAAGGGAAGAACCCGGCTGCACCGTACTTCCTGCATACCGGGTTCCATCGGCTCGGACCGCTGGCGGAACGCCTCGGGCCAACTTCACTTGCAGCTACATGCTTAGCTCTTGTTGTTTGTTTTATTGTTGGTTCAGTTCATCGAGAACCGGTTGGACAAGCGGCATTTTACTGTCCACCCATTTCTTCCAGTTCGCTTCCAGATCGCCATTTTGCAGAATCAGGTTCGTATATTCCGACTCATAGTTGAAGGTCGCCTGATTTTTGGCTTTAGAATCGTACAGTTGACCCGTCCAATCGTACTCGGCCAGCTTGCCGCCTTCTTTGCCGAGCTTGGCTTTGTTCTGATAATGAAGGATCGCTCTGTCGCGATATTCCTTCTTGATCGCCGGGTTGATCATGCTGAAGTCATCGCCCAGAAGGTACAACCCTTCGAAGCGGCTTGGATACTTGTCTTCCAGGGACGTGCCTTCCGGCAGCAGGCTGACGAGTTCTTTGTTGTCGCCGTATTCCCAATCCTTGCCCTCGAAGCCCATATTGAGCAGCATTTGTCCCTCTTGCGCCGTCGAATAATCCAGCAGATCCATGATGCGTTCGAATTTCTCCTCGCTAATATCCGGCGAGAAAATGAGCGCAGACCAGAAATTGACTTGCTCCAGGTTGCGGTACTTGCCGTCGTCGCCAAGCACGATCGCGGTATGAACGACTTCGTCGCTCTCTACGCCGAAATTTTTCTTCATCGCCTTATCCACGTCTTGTCTGTACGACGCCAGACCGCCAAGGCTCGTAATCGCGGCGGTGCCCTTCACCCGGAAATTGTCGCTGCCTTCGCTGTTCTTCCAGGTGTAGAACTCCGGATGGAGCAGTCCTTCCTTATATGCCTTCTGCATCAGCTTCAGACCGGTCAGCGTTGCCGGATCGGCAGGCCCCCAATGATATTTGCCGTCCTCGGCTTTGTAGAACGCGGACTCGACGCGGGAGTGCTCGCTGTTCGGCATGATAATATTCGTCAGCGCGTCGCCGGCATTATAAGAAATCGGCACCAGGTTCGATCCGACCTTGCCCGGATCCTTCTCCTTCACCAGCTTGGCGTATTCCATCAACTCGCTTGTCGTATATACGTCCTTCAAATCGAAGCCGACCGCTTCCGCCCAGTCTTTGCGCAGCGCGATGACGCCGATCTGGTTCACCAGCGGATCGGCTGGCTTATTCTCGTAGTAGACCGGCCGCGGCAGCACATAGGTGCCGCCCGTCAGCTCTTCCAGCTTCTCGCCCAGACCCGTCAGCTTGTAAGCCGCCGCCCCGTTCGGCCAACGCTCCTTCCAGTCATCCGGGAATTTGTAGAGAAGCCCTTGGTCGATATAATTCATCGCATCGCCGTGAATGTAGTTCCAGGTCGCAACGTCAGGCAGGTCGCCGGAGTTGATCCACAGCCGCAGCTTCTCGCCCCAAGAATCCCATTCGATGAAGTTGTAGTCCCAATCGATGTTGAACTTGTCCATCCAGAACTTGTGGAACTCATTGTCGAGCTGGCCGTCTTTAAGCTGAATCGTGCTCGCCACGGAAATGGTCAGCTTGTCTTTGTAGCTTCCGTCGCCGTCCTTCTCATTGCCGCCTTGCGCTTCCTGTTTCGAGCAAGCAGTCACCATCAGCATGACCACGCATAATGCGATAGCCAGAACAGATTTTACCGACAGCTTTTTGTTCGTTTTCATTGGATGTCTCCCCCGTGATTTTAGATTTTTCGTGCAAAAATCTAATTTTGTGAGTGTTCAAAAAGTTCGGGTTCGTGATCAAAAGCGAGCTTTTTGGAACTACCTCTATAAGTAGTTATCAGGTCTTGATGGCCCCTGTTAACACCCCTTTAGCGAAATGCTTTTGCAACATCGGGAAGAAGCACATAATCGGCACCATCGTCACGAAGACCGCAGCCATTTTCATCCCCGTTGAAAAAGCTTGCTTGCCGACCGCATCAACGCTGGAAGCGTTCGAGACGTTGGTTTGCGACTCGACAATGATCGTTCGCAGTACGTTTTGCAGCGGAAGCTGGTCCGCCTTGCGCAGGAAAATCATCGCGTCGTACCAGCTGTTCCAGTATGCGACGCCATAGAAGAGCGTAATGGTCGCCATTATCGGCGCCGCCAGCGGCAGGACAACGGAGAAGAGAATTCTCCATTCGCCCGCTCCGTCCAGCCTTGCGGATTCCATCAGTGATTCAGGCAGGCTCTGGAAGTAGTTCATCATCAATATCATGTTGAATGCGCTGAAGCTGCCTGCCAGGATGACGGACCACAGCGAGCCTGTCAGGTGGAGCGATTTCATAATCAGGTAGAGCGGCACGATGCCGCCGTTGAAGATCATCGTGAACAGCACGAGGAAGAAGATGATCTTCTTGCCCGGGAACTTGCTTCTGCTGAGCGCATAAGCCATGCTGCTCGTCAAGAAAAGACTAAGCGGCAAACCTACGATAAGCAGCTTGAACGTATTCCAGTAGCCCGTCAAAATACTTCCGTCCTCGAACAGCGCTTTATAGGAAGCCAAGGTCGGATTTCTCGGGAACATCATCAGCGGATTATCCGCATATTCCTTCGGCGTCGAGAAGGAAATCATGATGACATTCCAAAACGGAATCAGAATCAATAAGGCGAATAGAAGCAACAGGAAGAAAATAACGTAATCGAGCGCCGTCATTTTTCCGATGCGGAACTTACGCGGCTTGGCAGCTGTCTTGCTCATCCCTTGCACCCCTCTCTTATCGGAACAGACCGTCTCCGCCCAGCAATTTGGCCACCCTGTCCGCCAGAAGCAGCAGAATCATATTAATGAGAGAACGGAACAGGCTGACCGCCGTGGAAAACGAGAAGTCCGTCGAAGACTGGAACGTAATCCGGTAAATATACACATCCAATACTTCCGACACGTTCTTCGTCGCCGCGTTCGCCAAGTTGAAAATCTGGTCGAAGCCCGACGACATCAGGCCTCCCACCGACAAAATGAACATGATGGTGACGGTAGGCAAAATGTTCGGCAGCGTAATCCGGAACATCTGCTGCATGCGCGACGCGCCGTCGATCTGGGCCGACTCGTACTGATCCTGGTCGATCCCGGATATCGCAGCCAAATAGATGATCGCGCCCCATCCGGTCGACTTCCAAATATCCGTGAGCAGCAGCATCGGAACGAACATCTCCTCCGATCCGAGGAAATTGATCGTCGGCAAGCCGAGCAGCGCCAAGGCGCTGTTCACGAGCCCGTCATACGCCAGCACATTGATGACGACGCCGGATACGATAATCCAGGACAGGAAATGAGGAAACGTAAAGACCGTCTGGAAGATTTTTTTCGTCCGCCGCATCCGCAGCTCGTTCAGCATCAGCGCGAGCAGAATCGGAAACGGGAACTGAATGACGAGCTTAATAATATTGATGTACAGCGTTCTCCATAAGGCGTCGATGAACGCCGGATCGCGAAACACGTACTTGAAATTCTCGAATCCGACCCACGGGCTGCCCCATATTCCGAGATTCGCCTTGTAATCCTTGAAGGCGAGCGAGAGGCCGCCCATCGGCAAGTAGGCGAACAGCAGCAGCCATATCAATCCGGGAAGAAGCAGCGTATATACCATTCTGTTCTTCCATAGCTGCGCAAGCAGGCTTCCGAATTTCGAATGTCCTTTCCCATGTCCGTCTGGATCTAAAGCGGTGGCTTTCAAATTGCATCTCCTCTCTCTCCCTCATTCTTGTCCTCACAATTGTTCCCCGCCCCGTGCAGCAGGTACAGCGTGCTGCCTGACCGAAGCGGGGACTCCAGGGGATAGACGACGTGGATGTTCGTTGGCATTCGCAGTGTCGTTGAGCCCGTGTCTATCGTTACATGCGCCATATGTAATCCCTTTCATTTTCAAAAGTTTAAAAGCGTAGACTTCATCCTTTTTGCAACGGGTTCGCACTTGGGATTTTAAGCTTCCTTGCGGTGTTTTTTCTGTGAAAGCGTTTTATCGAATCGTTTCGATTAAATCATAAATCTCGCTCCCTGAGCCTGTCAATGATTTTTTCGGAAATAAGCGCAAAAAATATTGAAGCATAAACTCCATCGCCCCATTTTATCTATAAATATCCATATATTGATTTAACACGACCCAAGAAAACGCTTGCTATCTGTTCGTTGACATGCTATGAAAGCGATTGTAATATGATAAATATCAGCTTAGCGCTTAATTGCGGAAACGTTTCTATTACGATGTACATAGGGAGAAGCTCCCTTCCTGCCAACGTTGTTCACTGCATCATTTCGAAATCCAATAAGGAAAGAAGGACTGATGATGTCTAATGTATTAACCGGTTTTGTCCAGCGGATAACCGAAAAAAAACTAAACGTCCTCTCCGCCCGGGTACGGCAAGGCGGCCGTCTGGCGGGGCAGTGGGATGCAAGCGAAGATATCCGCCGCGTACAGCACTCGGTTAGCAAATCGTTCACCTGCATGGCGGTCGGACTGGCGATCGAGGAAGGGAAGCTGACATTGGATACGACGCTGGGGGATGTGTTTCCCCAGCATGTGCGGGAAGGAATGGCGGACGATCCCGCCCTTGAGCCCGGCCGCATCCGCTTGTACGATCTGCTGCGGATGTCCTCCGGCCATGACGCTCCGCCGCTGTGGGCCGACGAGAGAAAGTCGCTGCAGGAGAAGGACTGGGCCAAATACTATATGTCGCTGCCGCTGGACCGCCCTCCCGGCGAGCAGTTCACCTACAGTAGCGGCGACACCTTCATGATTTCGGCGATGGTGCAGGCCGCCGTTGGCCAGACGGTCCATCAATATTTGACTCCGCGCTTGTTCGAGCCGCTTGGGATGGAACGCGTCGAGTGGGACACATCCCCGCTCGGCGTCACGCTCGGATGCGCGGGGCTGCGCATCAGCAACGAGGAGCTGAGCCGCTTCGGACAGCTGCTGCTGCAGCAGGGCGCTTGGGAAGGCGAACAGCTCATCCCTGCGGAGTGGATTGCATTCGCCACGCGCAAGCATATCGACAACGAGGGCAGCATCGACTGGAGTCAGGGCTATGGCTGCCAGTTCTGGATGTGCACGCATGACGCGTATCGTGCCGACGGGGCGCACGGGCAGTTCTGCATCGTAATCCCCGGCCGGGATGCGGCGATTGCCATCAACAGCAATGAGGGAGATATGCAGAGCATCCTTGATGCGGTCTGGGACGAGCTTCTGCCGTTGCTGTAATCACGGCCGCCTTCATAAATCCCTTCCTGCAACAGCAAGCCCCGTGCCGAGCAGTCCGGCACGGGGCTTCGACTTCGGAATCGAGGCCATCATTTCGATTTCAGATAGCGCTCATACGCCGCTTGGTAAATCTCCAGGTAACGCTTCAGATTCATCTTTTCCAGCTGCTTCACATAATTGTCCCATTGATCGAATCCGACCGCGCCCGAAGCGAACTTGTCGCGCATCTCATCGACATACGTATGAATATCCGTCTGAAGCGTCGTCAACTCATCCTGCTCCTCCGGGGTGAAGTTGAAGGCCGGCCATACCTCGCTCATCGGTATCGAATGCGGCTCCGCCTCCTCGGCGTTCTTGACCGACGAAGGCAGCCCTTCCGCCCCCTTGAAGTACTTCTGCATCACCATGCCCGGATAATAGCCGCCCGGCCAGGTAAGATATTGGCTGACCGCCTGATCCAGGTTCAAGCCGTCCGGATTGTTCGTGATCGTATCCAGATACTCGTATTCGCCCTTGTCATTCACTTTGTATGTCACGCCTTCGAAGCCCATGAAGAACATTTTGACCCCTTCGTCGCTGTAGAAATGATCCATCCAGCGAATGGCCGCTTCCGGGTTCTTCGCTTTGTCCGTCAGCACGAACATGCCGATATTGCCGAGCGGCGATCCGATGTTGGTCGCGGTCTCGTCGCCGTACGGGCCCTCGAGCACCGGCATGCCGACATAGCCCTCCTGGTTGTAGACGGCCTTCGGATTCACGCCGTCCAGGAAGCCGTACACGCCGGCCGTCGCCTTGGACGTAAGGTCAGTGTCCTTCATCGTGAATGTCTCCGGATCGAACAGTCCGTCCGCGTGCAGCTTCGCGACATATTGCAGCAGTCCCTTGTACTGCTTCGTCGCCGGCACGAACCGGAGCTTGCCGGTATCCGGATCGAGGTCGACGTTCGGATTGGCCGTTCCGTTCTTGTTCAGTCCGAACGAGCCCTTCAGGAAGTTGATCATAATCCAGACGCCCCTGGACCCCCACGGGATCTCATCCTTTTTCCCGTTGCCGTTCGGGTCGCCGTCCTTGATCGCCTTCAGCACCGTATGCAGCTCCTCCAGATTGGTCGGCGGCTGCAGCCCCAGCTTGTCGAGCCATTCCTTTTTCATCCACGGCGTCCCGTAGAACAGCGACTTGAAGTCCGGGTGGAACACGGTCGGCAGGCCGTAAATGCTGCCGTCCGGCATCGTAATGCCCTGCTTCACGATCGGGTATTTCTCCATCAACGCCTTGAAATTCGGGGCATGCTCGTCGATCAGCTCGTTCAGCCGCAGGAAGGTGCCTTGGCTTCCGTACTTGATCAGATCGCTCTTGGCGAAGGCGGAGGCGAAGAAAATCTCGGGATAATCGCCGCCGGCCAGCTTGATGTTGCGCTTCTCCTTCAGGCTGTCGACCTGCACCGTCTCCCAATCGATATGAATATTGGTCATCTTCTCGTATTCTTCCCAGAGCATCAGCTTGCTCCAGTCCGCCGAAGCATAGAACTTCGCGGCGAAGCCGGACATCGTTATCTTCTCCTTGGCGATCGGCATCCCTTCCTTGTTCATCTTGGCGAGCCGCTCTTCGCTGTTGCCGGCATCGGCTCCTCCCCCTCCGCCGCTGCCTCCGCATGCCGTAATCAGCAGCGAGAAGCTCAGCAGCACACTCATTGTCGTCATCAGCCATTTTTTTGCTTGCACAACATTTCCCCCCTTTTGCTTGTGCTCGGTTACCCCTTCAGAGCTCCAATCATGATGCCCTTGACAAAATAGCGCTGCAGGAACGGATACAGGATGAGCATCGGCAAATTCGCCACCACCAGTACCGCATATTTCAATCCCTCCACACTCATCTTCATCTTCACCGCCGATTCCGACGTCAGCTTGATCATGTCGCCCGAATCGCTCTGAATCAGAATCTCGCGCAGAATGAGCTGCAGCGGGAATTTGTCCTTGCTGGACAAGTAAATCAGCGCGTTGAAATAGGAATTCCAGTGGCCTACCGCATAGAACAGCACCATGACGGCGATAATCGGCATCGACAGGGGCAGGACGATGCGCAGCAGCGTCTGCATATGGCTGCATCCGTCAATCATGGCCGCCTCCTGAATCTCGCCAGGTATCGATTGCTGGAAGAACGTACGCATAATGATGATGTTCCAGACCGCAACGGCGTTCGGAATCACCATTACCCATAGCGTGTCGAGCATATTCAAGTTTTTGATGAGCAAGTACGTAGGAATGAGCCCGCCCCCGAAGAACATGGTGAAGACGATCATGGCGGTAATCAGCCCTCGGCCGAGGAAGTCTTTGCGGGCGAGCGGATACGCCGCGCATATCGTCATGATGAGATTGATGGCCGTGCCGAGAAGGGTGTATAGAATCGTGTTGCCGTAACCAAGGAGGATGTCTTTATTCTGAAAAATTTTGGCGTATGCGTCGAAGTTGATTTGCTTCGGAATCAGCCACATCTCGCCGCGCAGCACCGTCTCCGGGTTGCTGACAGAAGCGCTCAGGACAAAAAGAAGCGGATAGAGCACAATGAGCATGACCAGCGTTAACAGGACGTAATTGACGACATCGAAGATGCGGTCTCCGATGGAGCGATCGATCATGGCAACCCCCTCCTTACCATAGGCTCGTCGTGCTTACGCGTCTGGCGATCGAGTTCACGATAATCAAGAGCGCGAAGTTCACAACCGAATTGAATAATCCGACCGCGGCGGAGAAGCTGTACTGCGCATCCAGTATCCCGCTGCGGTACACATAGGTGGAGATGACATCCGAGCTGGCGAGATTCAGATTGTTCTGCATCAGGAAAATTTTCTCGAACCCCACCGCCATGACCGTCCCGAGATTGAGGATCAGCAAAATAATTATCGTCGGGGCAATCGTCGGAATATTGATATGCCAGATGCGCTGCAGCTTGCTCGCCCCATCAATCGTCGCCGCTTCATGCAGTTGAAGATCGACACCGGACAAGGCCGCCAAATAAATGATCGAGCTCCAGCCCATCGTCTGCCACACATCTGACAGTACATACAGCGTCTTGAACCAATTCGCATCCGTCATGAAGGCAATCGGCTCCCCGCCCAGGGCGACAATCAGATGGTTGACGATGCCCATGCTCGGGTTCAGGAAAATAAAGAGCATGCCGACCACAACGACGACAGACAGAAAATGCGGCGCGTACGTAATCGTCTGCACGGTCTTCTTGAACCATTCCGCCTTCGCTTCATTCAGCATCAAGGCCAGCAATATCGGGATCGGAAAGCTGACCAGCAGCGTGTACAGACTGATTGTAAGCGCATTCACAATAAGACGTTCAAAGAAATAGCTGCTGAAAAACCGTTCGAAATGCTTGAAGCCCACCCAAGGGCTGTCCCAGATTCCTTTGGAAGCGATGAAGTCCTTGAACGCGATCTGCACGCCGTACATCGGCAAATAATGAAAAATGATATAGTAAATAACGACCGGCGTAATGAGCGCATACAGCTGCCAGTTGCGCTTGATCGAGCGCCAGACCCAGGAGGCTCTGCGCGCCGGGACCGCCGGGAGACTCTCGGTTGTAACCCCTGCTTTGCTCAACTCTTCATTCACTCTCCTTCCTCTCTCCATTGACAAAATAGCGCTGCTCGATACTGGCTTTTTTCAATTAAAAAACATCAATTATACTTTTTTGTAATTTTTTAACAAGATCAAATATTGGTTAATGGTTCCCGCTTCTCGATGCCGCGGAAATTCGCCGCACGAGCTGCGAGAACCTGCTTCATACCTATGTCAGTTGCCGCTGCCCTGGAGCACTGCCGCATCCGGCGCCGGAGAGACCTGCACCACACCGCCGCCGCCGCGCAGCGATTCCGTCGCTGCACAGCCTACAGCCACGCTCATGCGGCCCGCCAGCGGCGGCGCTACCGGCATCTTGCCGTCGAGAATCATGTCTACGAAGTCCTTGCAAATATTCGGATCGGCACCGCCATGGGATCCCTTCGCTTCCTTAATCTCGTACACCCGGTTGGACAGCTCGCGCGGATTGTTCGAGCGGCGGGTCCATACATAGACCTTGTTCTCCAGCTCGTTGTTCTCCATCCGCCCTTCGGTTCCGATAAATGTATAATTGCGCTGATAATCCGGCGTGAAATGACATTGCAAATACGATGCCTTAATTCCGCCTTCCAGCTCCATAATGACCATATTATTGTCTTCCACATTCACTTCCTCGCGGAAGGCGCATTCGATCAGGCTGCTTGGGCTGACCTCGGTGCACGTCTCCCGCTCATCGCATGCCGGACAAGTCAGGTCGTTCGGCTTGTCGCCGCCGTAGAAATCGAGCCCGCCGAACGCCGACACCTTCGTCGCGTAGCGTCCGGTAATCCAATGAATGATGTCGATATCATGAGAGCCCTTTTGCAGAAGCAGCCCGGTCGAATTGGCGGAATTCGCATGCCAGTCGTGGAAATAGAAGTATCCTCCCCAGCCTACGAAATGGCGCACCCATACGGCCTTAATCTCGCCGATGACGCCGGAATCGACAATCTCCTTCATCGTCCGATACATATTCATATACCGCATATTGAAGCCGACCATCAGCTTCTTGCCGGATTCCTGCCACGCCTTGAGGATGTTGTCGCAGCCGTCGACGGTGATCGCGAGCGGCTTCTCACAAAAGACATGCTTGCCGGCCTTCAGCGCAGCCACCGCATGCTCTTCATGGCAATAATCGGGCGAAGTAACCGCAATCGCATCAATATCCTCCCGCGTGAGCAGCTCGCGGTAATCGGTCGTCACGAAGGCATCCGGGTTAATCTCCTTCCGGAATTCCTCCAGCTTCTCCGGATAAATATCCGCTGCTCCGACGACGACGGAACGGCCGTCCGGCTTATGCCAGTACTTCGCAATCCCGCCCCGCCCGCGGGCTCCGATCATTCCTATGCGTACTTGCTGCATGATTCTGTCCCCTTTTCACCTTGGAGTATTCAACCTCTGGAACATACGATTACGCGCATAAGCGCAATGAAGCGGATGATGACAGGCAATAACTCGAGGCAGTTTTCTCATTGCGTTTGCGCAATAATCGGCGTGCGCAAATATGCGCAAATAATTGTGAACAAACAGGCTGCTATCGTCCGGCACCCGTCCATTGTCAAGGCTTTCTTTCATGCTTGTGGACATTATATATCGGGTGATTCGCCAACGTCAACCTGTATTGTTCAAAAAAACGTAAAAATTCATTTGGATATTTGGGGCAAATAATTTGCATCGCCCCGATCCCAGGGATATGCCAAGGAACAAGCCGTGCGGGGACAAAATAGATAACTTCAGGTCAGATACGTTAAAAATCGCCGCTCCCTTCCTTACAGGAAAAAGAGCGGCGATTGCCAACTTAATACATTCATATCACGTGCATAATTACAATCTCGCGATAAGAGACATCGTTATTCTGGTCATATCCATGAAGGGACTATCCCTCTTTACAAATCACGAACTTTCAAGACGGTTCCTTTCTGGATGATCATTCCGTGAGGTCATTCCTTATTGATCTCGATCATCTTATCCTCCACGGTTAAGTTCGCTTTATGAGTGACACATATTTTATAAAGCGTAAGCTAAATAAACCAGCTGCCAAATAGCCGACTGCCCCCGCGAGAATGGCCCCTGATCCAAACATTTGGTATCGGTCAGCCGGATAACCAACCAACCGGTTATCATTAAATTGATGTTGCGCACCAATTCTAGTGAATTTACGTACAGGGATGAGAAACCCCCATGCTTCCGAACGCAAAATATTGGATGCCGAAAGATATAAAAAACAAACATGAGTATATTTAAAGCGAGAAAATCAATGTTACGGTGATGAATGAATCACTACCGATCGGTAACATTTTTATATGAGTTGACACCTATAGAAATAGGTTGTTCGATATAAGTTGAATTAAGGCTGGAAAACAACGGAAAGGAAATTCAACCTGCATGTCGAATAAGATAAATTTTAAGTAGAGAAACGGTCTTTCTAAGCGGCAATCAGAGAATCATACACAGTACGGGCAAGCATCGCGAAGCTAAGCTGCTAGCAAAATAATGCGAGAATAATGGAAAAAATAAATAAAAGGTGGTTTTGGTATGAACAAACAAAATATTGGGTTTCTTCTTACGGACAAATTGTGGGAGGATCCAAATGCAGCGCTAAAAATACTGGAAGAGAATCAAGAAGATTTGCTGTGGTTGGATACCGATGCCTTATTTCCTTCACAAACATTTATTGTTGATCAATTTCCGCGAGTACTTAGATATCCTGCAAGTGATACCCTAGAGATTTTTTACGATAAATGTAAAAAAAATGAGTTGTTGATGAAAAAATATGCAAAAATCGAAGAACGTTACTTAGAAGTAATACAACAGTTGTGGGGCTTAAGCGATGTTATAATTTATAGTAATATTGTCGAGCGTATTGATCAATTATTGGAACAGTTCCCCTCCGAGAAAAGTTATTTTGATAGACTTTTAGAAAAAACAAAGAAAAAGCAAGAACAATTTATTTCATTGGATACGTTTGATGATATTGAGTTTTTAACCAAACTCTCCTTAAAAGATAAAGTCTGCTCTTGTTTTGTTTTTAAAAAAATAAAAATGACGGTATGGATTAATGGCTTGGTATTAAAAGTTTTTGTAGTAAACAAAGATGATCGAGAGTTATTGAATCTTATCTGTACCACTCACGGCCTGTACGTAAGACAACGGACTTCACTGTAGTTGATATATTTACCTGAATACATGGCTATACAGAACGCCTGCATACTCCTTTTTACGGTAACAGAAGAATTAAAGACTTCATGAAATTTTGCCATTGTGCGTAGGATCATGTTTGTGATATTTATAATGCTCCTCATTGTCAAGACACGTTTTTTTGAGAAATAAGCTATGTCCTCCTTTCGGCGAAATTCAAGATGCGATTTTCTTGTCATTATCGGCGTAAAATTGCACGGGACTCGCTTCGCCAAGTGACTGGTGAGGGCGCTCCTGATTGTAAAATTGGACGTAGCGAGCTATCCCATGACGTAGCGCACGAGGGTTCTCAAATTCTTGAAGAAGGATGCATTCATACTTGAGCGATCGAAAGAAGCGCTCTGTTTGGCTGTTGTCAGTTGCCCGGCCTTTGCTGTCCATCGAGACTTTGATCCCTTCCTTCTCAAGCAGTTCCAGATAGTCTTTGTTCGTAAAGTGCGAGTCTTGATCGCTATTCATGATATCCGGTTTACAGTGGCTAAATGCCCTCTTGAGGCATCTAAGCACGAAGCCCTTTTCAAGGGTACTGGACAGTTCGTAATCGATCACCTTCCCGCTGTACCAGTCGATGATGAGAAAGAGGTACATGAATCCCTTGCCCATCCCTAGATACGTAAACACCCCAAACGTGATTGGGGCGATCGATGTTCAGGCCGAAAAGCAAGTAAGGACGTTTGTAAAGGGAGTGAAGCCGTCTGCTAAGGTTTGGCTTCGGATAGATCGCTTCCAGACCCATGATCTGCATCAAGCGGCGTACACGCTTGCGATTCACTTCATGCGCTTGGTCGCGGAGGAACCTCGTCATACGCCGATAGCTGAAGTAAAAAGGTGAAGGTAGCCTGATAGGAAAGTAGTTACGTACAAAAGGAATAATTTACCTTTAATATTATTATCATTTGCCCTATCCGATATTATAAAAAAGAATAAAATCCCTTTTTATGGTATTATATCCCTAAAATAGTAAATACCTCAAAGGGAGTGTTTGCAATGAAAAAGATTTTTATCAAGTTGTTATCTGGACTTTTTATTGCTTCATTTTTACTTACAGCAGTACCCCAACCTTCCTCAGCAACGGCTTTGATGCTTTATTTAAAACTAGTACAAATGGCTCAGGATGTGGCAGACTCATTACCGAATGATATTATGGAAGATGATAAAACGGTAGACTTAGATAAATTCAAGGACAAGCATGGGAATACGCCTAAAACAAAAAGTTCAGGCGAATTTAAATATGGAAGATGGTCTATCGAGAAAGACACTGCTGGACATTTGGGGTATAACGGAAAGGAAAAGAAGTGGAAATTGAACAAAAGTGGTGAAAGAAAAGCTTCTCTGGATGAAGATGGAGTAGTTTTGGGCAAATAATCGAGTAAGAAGAATCGCATCATCGTTGCACGGTTCTTTCGTACACCATACTTTCAATAACATTACCACCATTAGAAAGTAGATTTTCTTGGCTCTTTCGCTTCCCAAAATATGGGAAATCGGAAGGGCTGATTTTCTTTAAATCAAGGATTGTACCTTTAAACAAGGTTACGAAATCTTGATTCTTTGAAAGCTTTCCTCGTGGTTGCTATGGTGGTGGAACAGGAGACATTCCCGACGACTATCTCTCTGTAAATAAAAGTACCGCTAACCACTCTACGTAATGGAGGATCATATTTTTGAAACGTTTATTGGCATACTTTTAACTGCAACGCAAATAACCTTCATTGGCATGAAGGTTATGGATAAATATGGATTTACGCTTTTTAGGGCTCGCTTTTATTAAGGATGGCATAGATGTGATGGAGAAGCTTGTTGGCCCAGGCGATCACAACCACCTTGTAGGGCTTGCCCTCTTTCCTTTTCTTCTCATAGTAATTACTTATCCTTCGGTTTGAACCTCTGCGAATTCCGCACTGTACAGCAAGATATAATGCCCGGCGTAGTCTCTTAGATCCCCGTTTCGTTATCCGGTTGCTTGTCGCTGTGAACTTTCCTGAGCTGTATATTCCCGGATCTAACCCTGCATAGGCAACGACTTGCTTTTGCATCTTTGAACTGACTTGCATCTCCGAGTTCCGCTACGATGGTTGCCGCCAGTTTGTTTCCCACACCCGGGATACTTTTAATCAATTCAACTTCAGGTAATTCCAAAGCCAACTCTTCAATCTGCTTTCCAAATGATTTAACTGCTTGTCAAACTCTAATAGCAATGAGACCATGCTAGTCAGCGCTATGCTCTGGGCTAAGCTTCTAACTTGGGTGTTCCAGACCAGCATGAGTTCTTTGAGCCGTTCTGTTTTCTCCGCAATCCATTTTTTCGAATGGGATTTACCCACACATGTACAGATGAGCTCTTGGGCATCTCCTGTCTTCTTCTCCAGGCATCGCTCTAGCTCTTTCAATGACGTTGTTGCATACAGATTGTGAAATAATCCGATGAACCTGGAAATACTTGTTCAAGTAATGCCCTGCTATTTAACTTAGCCTGCACGTACATCGCAGTTACAAACTCATGTTGCCTCGTCAAGTGCTGAAGCTCCGTGTAGGATTCTTCCCACTCACGGTGTGCTTTAACGTCCCCACGGTAGTACATTTCTGCCAAATGCCAAGCATCTGCTGCATCTGTTTTAACCTTACGCAACTGCGTGCCTTTTGATCGTTTAGCTTGCAGAGGATTGACAATGTAATGAATCCATCCGCCGCGTTTAAGATACCCGACTAGGCTACGATGGTAATGCCCCGTTGCCTCAAGGACAACGACTGGTTCAACGCCACTTACATCTCCCAGTTCACCCAACAATTCCCCTAACCGTTCAAAACCTTCCTCTCCGTGCTGAAGGTTCTCCATCCTCCTGTATGGTACGTTTCGTCCTATAAAGGACTGTATTACGCTAAATCCCTTCGCCACGTCAACTCCTACTACTGGCTGCATAATAACCTCCTTGACTCGATTCACCGGCATTCCCACATGGCTTCCAAACCCATAGCTTCGCTTGTGATGCGAGGTCAAAAGCCTCTACCAGCTCAAACATGGTCATTGGACGGTAGTGAGAGAACAGTTTTTTTGACGGGATCTGCGTCCCTAAGCCACCCTCGTTCTCCCGGCTACCACCATCGTAAAACACCTACAAAAATAGGCCAACCAGAAATCTCTGGCTGAACTAATAATACGAAAAGCCACTCTGCTTCCAAAATAGAAAGCGAGTGGCGAACAATTAAATCAGTCCGAACTCTTTGCCAACCTTCGTCAGCACTTCCTGGGCGAACGCGAGGTCCTGCTCGGTATGCTGCGCCGTCACGATGAGGCGGACGCGGCCTTTGTCCATGGCGACCGTCGGATAGACGATGCCCTGCGCGCAGATCCCTTCCTCCATCAGGCGGCGGGAGAATTGATTCGTGCGGGCCGGATCGCCGACGATAATCGGAATGATCGGCGTCTCGCTCACGCCGGTGTCGAAGCCGTCCGCCTGCAGCATGCTGCGGAACGAGTTCGCGTTGTGCCAGAGCCGCTCGGTCAATTCGGGCTCCGTCTTGAGCACCTCGATCGCGGCGAGGCAGGTGGCCGCGACTGAAGGTGGCAGCGACGTGCTGAACAGGAACGAGCGCGCTACATTGGTCAAGTAGTCCTTCAAGGAATGCGAGCTGGCCACATAACCGCCAACGGCGCCGATCGCCTTCGACAGCGTGCCAACCTGGATATGCACCCGGCCATGCAGGCCGAAGTGATCGGTGGAGCCTTTGCCATGCTTCCCGAGCACACCGCTGGCATGAGCGTCGTCAACATATACGATCGCGTCATACCGTTCCGCCAGCTCAACGATATGCGGCAGCGGAGCGATATCGCCGTCCATGCTGAATACGCCGTCGGTGACGACGACCCGCTGGCGGAACCCGCCGCTCTCCTTGAGCGCCGCTTCGAGCTGATCCATGTCCTTGTGCGCATAAATGCGCTTGTTCGTCTTCGTCAGGCGAATCCCGTCGATGATGCTGGCATGATTCAATTCATCGCTGATGACGACATCGTCCGGACCAAGCAGCGAGGCCAACACCCCCTGGTTCGTCGTGAAGCCCGACTGGAAGACCAGCGTCGCCTCTGTGCCCTTGAATTCGGCCAGCCGGCGCTCCAGCTCGTCATGGATGTCGAGCGTGCCCGTAATCGTCCGCACGGAACCGGCGCCGACGCCGTACTTCGCAATCGCGTCCGCAGCCGCCTGCTTCAATGCGGGATGCTGTGTCAGCCCCAAATAGTTGTTCGACGACATCTGCAGGACGCGCTTGCCTCCCTGCAGCGTCATCCAAGAATCCGATCCGCCTTCCCATACGGTAAGCGGACGGTAGCGACCCGAATCCTTCAAATCCTTCAATTGCTGCTCAATCACATCAAATCCGGCCATGCTGCCGCACCTCCATCTCTACATTTGTTATTGCTGGTGTATAAATACAATTTTGCCGCAATTCCCCGAAGACATCAAGTCGAATGCTTCCTCATACCGGTCCAATGTCAGCCGGTGCGTAATGAGCGGGGTCAAATCGATCCGTCCCCGTTCGAGCAGGCCTTTGAGCTGATACCATGTATCGTACATGCGGCGCCCGGTAATGCCTACCAGCTGCAAGCCTTTGAAAATGACATCCTCCGCGAGATCGAAGGAGACCTCCTTGCTCGGAATGCCCAGAAGCGAGACGCGGCCGGCTTGAGCCGCCGCCTTCAATGCGTCGCGGATCGCATCGGGGTGTCCAGACATTTCCAGCACCACTTCCGCGCCTTCTCCGTTCGTCGCCTCCCGGATCGCCTGTACCGAATTCACTTCCTTGCTGTTGACGATGACATCCGCCCCCATCGTCTTCGCCATCTCGAGCCGGTACGGATTGATGTCCACCGCAATAATCGTTCCGCTGCCGCAAGCCTTCGCGACCGCAATCGCCATCAGCCCGATCGGGCCGACGCCGACGACCGCGACGCTCTTGCCGACGATGTCTCCGGCCAGCACCGTCTGCACGGCATTGCCGAGCGGATCCTGCAAGCAAGCGATTTCAAACGGAAGCTTCGGATCGTTCTGGATGACATTGCTAGCCCGCAGAACGGCGTATTCGCCGAAGCAGCCGGGCAGCGTAATCCCGAAGCTGCGCGTATGCGGGCAGACATGGGCATTGCCGGTTCGGCATGCTTTGCATACGCCGCAGACGACATGGCCTTCCCCTGATACATGATCGCCCGCCTTCACATTCGTCACCCGGTCGCCGACAGCCTCCACAATGCCAGCAAATTCATGCCCGAACACATTCGGAGTGACGACCGTACGGGCCGCCCAATCATCCCATTTATAAATATGAACGTCCGTTCCGCAGATGGAGGACGCCTTGACGCGAACCAACACTTCATCCGGACCGTACGCCGGAACCGGTACTTCCTTCAAGACGGCTCCAGGCTTGCGTTCTGCCTTGACCAAACCGATCATCGTCGCTGTCATTTACGGATTGCTCCTCCCATATTTTTTACATACAATAGAAAGAAAACGGATACCAATACTTCATACTGTTGTATAATATACTACACAAATGTACGCTATATTGTATATGGTCTTTTGTATTGTTTTGAGATATCCGGTACAGAGTGGGAGAGGAGAACCGCCATGCAAGAACCGATCCACAAAAAAATCGGGAAAAACCTGCAAGAGATCCGCAAATCGCGGGGACTGAGCCTGGACCAGGTGTCGGACATGTCCGGCGTCAGCAAAGGCATGCTCGGGCAAATCGAGCGAGGGGAATCGAATCCGACCATTTCAGTATTATGGAAAATTGTGAATGGTCTGCGCATCTCCTTCGCAACCCTGATGGAGGAATCCACGCCGAGTGTGTCAATCGTCAAGGTGGAGGATATTACCCCGCTCGTGGAGGAAGATGGGGCATACCGTACGTTTCCTATCTTTCCATTTGAACAGGACAAGGGGTTCGAGGTGTATAGCGTGGAGGTGGACCCGGGGTGCTCCCATGTGTCGGAAGCCCACTACGACGGCGTCGAAGAGTTCATCATGGTGATTGACGGCGTGCTTCACGTCTCGCTGGGCGGCGACGAATACGTGCTGGAGCCGAAGACGACGATGCGCTTCACCGCCGACCAGGTTCATACGTACACGAACCGCACCGACCGCACCATTCGCTACATGACCCTGCTGCACTACCCGTCCGCGAACAGATAACGCTAGCCAGGAACGGAACATACTGTCCGTACTCCGAACAATAGAGAAGGCGCTCCCTGACCGGAGCGCCTTCGTGGCGTTATCTGCGGTTCCTCCTCAAGCCAGATAGCTGTAGACGGGCTCGATCTCGGGCATCCGCTTTCTGCTATACACAGGCCTGCCTTGGCCTTCATATGGAACGCTCCTAAAATAACCACCTTCGGCTTGCCAGACAGCTCAGCCACGCCGTCACCTCGCATCTTTTTTGCTCACCTGATTGGTAACGGCATTTCCACACGCCTCTGCCTTCTTCCTTCCTTTCATGCAATATCCCATTGGGTCAGGGGATCTCCCGGCTGTCTGCCGTTTCTCGCTTGGTTCATGGCGCTCCCTCGCCTGCATTATCCCGTCCGGTCAGGGGCTTCGTCCTTTGGTTCAATATCCCGTCTGGTCAGGTAACTCCCCGTATCTCTATTATCCCATCTGGTCAGATCACCCGCCTTACCTCCATTATCCCGTCCGGTCAGGCAACCCGCCTTATCTCCATAATCCCATCTGCTCAGGGGCTTCGTCCTTTGGCTCAATATCCCTTTCTATCAGGAAAAATAAATTCAAAATGTGCTCTGTTGACGTCAATATAGGCTGAAAAGAGGGGGAAAGAGCAACTCGGACATACCGGGTGTTCCGGAGGTACGTTTCACTCTGACCTGGAAGTGCTGCTCCTGAGCAAATGGGAGAGTGAAGTAAGGTGGCGGAAGAGGGTTATAATTATCCGTTCCGCTGCGCTCACCAAGGAAGGCGCGGTCTTGGACACACTGCCTGTAAGGCTGCCTGTCAGAAGGAAGGAAAGCTCCCGTATTAACGCACGGCATCACAAAACCCCCAATAACAGGCTGTTGAGAAAGTCCGAGGGATTTTGTGGCACTTCATTTTTTGTGTGGTGGATCTCGTCTCTCAGTAGAAAAAAATCGATTTAAAACACTGTGGGTGCCCACTAGCGTTGCATCAAACTTTTCACGACGTTCACCATAAGTCTCTATATTTGTA
>NZ_QYZD01000032.1:0-60084 GCF_003591545.1 Paenibacillus thiaminolyticus | reverse complement strand
CGCGCACACTAGTTCATGGCATTCCTGACTTAGGGGGATACTACACATAAGAGAACGCGCACACTAGTTCACGGCGCTTCTGACCACAGGGAACATAGCATCCAGGTGAATCCGTCTATTGCAATAAAAATAACCCAGCCCCTCTCTTACCAAAGGGACTAGGCCATTATCAAGGCTTCGCAGGTTACGTTCTCAAAAGCATGAATGCGGGGCTACCGCCTAACGCCGGGCCCGCCCGCGTGCCGCTCCGCCCTGTAGGCGCATTAATGGGCGCAGCGCCTTCTGAACTAAGCGCGGGTAGCTTCCCAGTTCATCCTGACGCACGACGCGGAAGACGATGAGGCCCACGACGAACAACGCTACAACGATCAGCGCCACAATTCCGGCCGTGAGCATATAGACAAGCTTGGCCGGCAGGATGACGACCAATTGCTCTCCCAATTTCTCGACGCCGAAGCCGATGCCGCCGGCCAGCACGCTTGTCAACAGGAAGCCTGTCCAGCGGTTGCCGAGCACCTCGAACGGAACGACCTTCTTCATCACCCGCAGGTTCAGCCATGTAATGATGAGGAAGCTGATCATCGTCCCTGCGATAATGCCGTAAATGCCGAAGTAATTTGCGAGCAGGAAGCTCGACAGCAGCTTGATCAGAATGCCGAGCGTTACGCTAATCATGGCGATATACGGCTTGCCCAACCCGATAAGAATCGAGCTGGACGTCATCATCGTTATTTGGAATATCGTTCCGATCGTCAGCATCGCAATAATTTCCGATCCGTCCAGCGAGCTGAACAGGAAGCCGTTGACCGAAAATGCGCCGACGGAGAGAGCCAGCACAATCGGCATGCCGCTCAGGACGGAAATCCGCATCGCGAGCGAGGTCTGCCGCTTCAGATGATTCAAGTCCTTCTTCGCATAGGCCGCAGAGATAATCGGGATCAGCGAGGTGCTGAGGGCAATCGCCAAAATCGGAGGAATCCCGGCAATCGACTGTGCCCGCTGTCCAAGAATCGCGTACAGATGAGCCGCCTGGGCTTGTCCCACATCCGGGGACAACAGTGGAATCGTAATCGACGTATCAATGAAGTTCACGGCTGGAACAGCCAATGATGAAAGGACAATCGGCACCGACATGGCGAATATCGACTTGAAAATATCGCTTAAAGGCACCTTCTTGGCCCCGGATCGACGGGCACGGCTCCCGGCCTCCCGATCCGCCTCCCGCAGCTTGCGCAAATAATGAATCATCACGGCGAACGCCCCGATGCTTCCCAGCACGCCTCCGAACGAAGCGGCGGCGGCCGTCCATTCCTGCGACGCTCCCGACTGCATGAGAATAAAGGCCAATCCAATCGCCGTAATGACCCGTAAAATCTGCTCCACAATCTGGGACATCCCGCTCGCCTGCATCATATTGCGGCCCTGTGTATATCCCCGCATCATGGCGATGACCGGGAACAGGAGCAAGGCAGGCGCGAGCGCCCGGATCGCCAGCGCGGCTTCCGGAAGCTGAATCATATTGGCATATACCGGCGCGAACAGGAACAGCAATATCGTCACGATCAGGCCCGAGCCGAGACCGAACAGCAGCGCTGCATAATAGACGCGCTCCGCTTCTCGCACCCGGTTCAGCGCATAGCGCTCTGAGACCATTTTGCTCAACGTGCTGGGGATGCCTGCCGTCGCGACCGCCAGAATCAGCAAATAGACCGTCTGCGAGGCGGCGAAGGAGGCATTGCCCACCGATCCGAGCATATGCTCAAGCGGGACGCGCTGAACCAGGCCGAGAACACGCGCCACCAGCGTTGCGGCGGCAATGATGATCGTTCCTTTTATAAATGATTCCTTTGCCAAACGTTTCCCTTCTTTCTGTATCCCGTCTTCACCGGGTGCTGCTATGCACCGCTTTCATTAGAACATGAACACCCATGTGAAGAACAGGACGATCATCACGATCTGAAGAACAATTTTTACGGCTATGCTGGAGAACAGCCCGACGACCGCTCCCCAGGACGATTTCATCGCCTTTTCCACATCTGCTCCCGTAAAAATCTCGCCTAGAAAAGCGCCGAGGAACGGTCCAAGGACAAGACCGAACGCCGGAAGGAGAAAAGGTCCGATAATAATGCCGATCGTGCTGCCGACTACCGAGGCTCTCGAACCGCCATAGCGCTTGACACCCCATGCATTGACGACATAATCAGCGACGAAGAGAATCACCACAATCAGTGTCTGGATCGACCAGAACCAGAACCCGAAGGATCCGAATCCAAAAAACAGCCCGTACACGAAGAATGCGGCATAAATGGCGAGCGCGCCCGGCAAAATGGGGTAAATCGCGCCGGCCATCCCGACCGCGAATAATACGAGTACACATAACCAGCCTAAGAAGGTCATAACAGAGCCCTCCTCATTCAGACTTACTTCAGGACATAGTCCCAAATTGCTTGGGCTACCCCGTCCTCATTATTGGAGCGCACGACGGCATCCGCCGCCCGCTTCACATCATCCTGGGCATTCCCCATGGCAATCCCGAGTCCGGACGCCTCGATGGCGGCCAGATCATTCAGGCTGTCGCCGATGGAGACGGCCTCGGACATCGTGCACCCGATTAGATCGCATACGATCTGAAGACCGGATGCTTTATGAATTCCGGATGGATTGATTTCGATATTGTCTGGAGAGGAATTCGACAGCTCAAGACCTCCCATGACGCGCAGCTCCTTCCAAAGCGAGCCGAGCACATCCTTGTCCTCATTGAAATAACCGAACTTCAGCCAGTCCTCGCTGTCGATGTCGGCATTCCAATTTTCCCGGTTATAGAGCCGCTTCGTCGAATAGGCCCAGAACCAGGTGTCATGCGACTCCGACAAGGCCACCATACGCTTCATCGCTTCGCGATCCAGAAGATGGCGGATATAAATCTGGTGCGGCTTCTTCCATACTTCGCTGCCGTTAACAGTCACCATTGGGGAATCCAGCCCCAATTCCTCCGCGTATGGCACCGCATTAGGGAACGCGCGCCCCGTAGACAGGATGACCGTGATGCCCGCTTCGCGCGCGTCCCGAATCGCCTCTGCCGTCTTCTTGCTGATGCGATGATCGTCGGTCAGCAGCGTGCCGTCCATATCAAGAGCTAACAATCGATATTTAGTCATGTTCGTATTCACTCCTCAAAAAAACACGCGAAAACACATAACGCCATTGTACCATAACACAGCATCAGCAACAAAGACTTCCTGCCTGGATCTTAAGCGTGCAGCCGTCTTCCGCTATCGTGGAGGCTGCACTTACGGGCTTCCCTGCTCTATAGTCTTCCCCAGCCGAGACCGCCTATCGTCCTCCGATATCGCTGCCAGATGCCTTCGCAACCGGAACAATCGTGGTCGTGACTGCACTCGGACTGTATAAATAAGCTTCGAATCCGGTGCAGGCGGACAATCCGATGACGACGCTCAGGAACAGGACGGTCATAATAAACCGTTTTAACGCTGAATTCCATTTCGACTGCTTTGGCTTCATCGCTGCCAACACTCCTTTATTCGCACATGTGCAAGCTGATGTTCCTTTCTGACTCGCCCTTTAACGAGACCAACTCTATTGGATAGGGGCAACTTTTAGGTTACAAAAAAGCCAGGGCGTTGGGATATCGTATGCGGACCACCCCTAGCAGGTGACTCACATGACGGTTATCCCGCACTCCCGGTCTTGCTGGTTTGACGGCCGCCAAAAAACACCTGCCGCAACACTGTCTCCCAATCCGATCAGCCGCATGCTGATCATCCTTTTCCCAGCGGAACGTTCGCTTGGGACTCGCCCGCACGGGCTGTCACCTTGAGCGAACGATCCGAATCTTCGCTTCCCGCCCTGCCCTTATTCCGCATCCCGGACGCTGGAGCTGTCCGCCGGCGCCTTCGCCTTCTTCTTCGGTTTGCCTGTCAGGCCGTATACCTCGTCATAGGCATCGAAGATAGCCCGCCCGATCGGAGCGGCTCCGTAGGCGCCGAATCCCCCCTCCGGAACGACGACCGCTACGGCGAGCTTCGGCTTATCCTGCGGCGCATAAGCGATGAACACCGCATTATCGAGCATTTCTCCGTTCACCCCTTGCTGCTGCGAGGTGCCCGTCTTCCGGTAATAAGGATACGGGAAGCCGTCAAAGCCATGCGCAGTCACTTTGGACATGCCATCCTCGACGATGCGCCAGTATTCATCCTCAATCTTCGTCCGATTCAGCACTTCACGGCCGAAGGTCCGGATCACCTGTCCGTTCCCATCGGTAATCTTGCTGACGAGCTGCGGCTTAATCCGCTCGCCGCGGTTCGCCAGCGTCGCGGCGTACTGAGCCAGCTGGAGTGTCGTATATTTGCCCATCTGTCCGAAGGACGCTCCGGCAAGCGCGGATTGCGCGCTGTTCTGTTCGGCGTCAATGAGATAATCCTTCCTCCCCGGCTGCTCAAGCGGCAGGCCGCTCCCCGTCAGCACGCCGAGACCGAACGCCTCCATGTACTCATCCCAGATCGTGAGGCCATTCCTGCCATTGACCGTCGGCAGGCTATAGAGCCGCTTGCCGATCATGTCGATCATGAATGAGTTCGACGACACTTGCAGGGCCATCGATGCCCTGATGGGACCGAAGGACGCATTGCCCGAGTTCCATATCCGCCGGACTGATCCGGCGCGCCCGATCTCGGCATACCCGTAGTCGGAATAGGCCTCGCCGGGCGAGAACAGCTTCTCCTGCAAGCCGATCAAGACGGTCAACGGCTTCATCGTCGATCCAAGATAGACGACCGAGCCGGGATGCCTCATGCGTTCGTTATTGTCCTCATAGGGAGCCGGCACGTCCCGGATAGCTCCGTTCAGCAAATAATATTGATATTTTTTATAATTCTCGGGACTGATCGAGCCGTTCTTCCATACATCCGGATTATAGTCCGGCATGCTGGCGATGGACACGACATGGCCTGTCTCGACTTCCATCGCTACCGCGAAGCCGGTGCGGGCATTCGGTGCATGTTCCGAGCGTTTGCTTGAATTGCGGATTTTCTCCAATGTCCGCATAATCGCCTCTTCGGTCGCTTTTTGAATATCCCGGTGGATTGTCAGATGAATGTCATTGCCGCGCTGCGGCTTCGTCACTTCCATCGGACCGATGACACGGTTGGCCACATTGACCGGGAACTTCTTCACTCCGTTCAGCCCCCGAAGCTCTTCCTGATACATCCGTTCGATGCCGTCGAAGCCGACATCCTCATAATCCAGATACAGCTTCTCCTGCGGCAGCTTGTTCCGGTTGTCGAACAGGTCTTGATAGAAGCCCGGCTCCGCGCGTACGCCCTTGAACTTCTTCAGATAACCTACCGTCTGCACTGCCATCGGGTTGTAATTGCGCACGCTGTCCTCCACAATATCGATGCCCGGGAACTCCGGCCTATGTTCGAGAAAATATGCCACCTCCTGCCGGGTCAAGCCAGTCTTGATAATGCGGGGCGTGTACGAATAATTGACCCGGGAGGACAAATCCATCAACGCATGGTAAATGCGGTTGGCCGTCAACGGCTTTTCCTCCGGTTGGCCGTACTGCCGGAACGTCTCGGCCAGACGCTTCGCCAATGCATAAGCCTCTGCCCGGTTCTCCTGCTGCGCCTTCGTCAGCTTCCCGCTGGACGGATCGCCATAGTTTTTCTCAATATTGAAGTACAACGACTGCGTCGATGTGGAATACGCGATCGGTTGCCCCGACGCGTCACAAATCGTTCCGCGAAGCGGTGCGATCGGAGCCGCCTTATAGCTGAGCTCGTATTCCTGCTTCTTGAGGCCCGGGCCTTCTACGAACTGCAGGATCGCCAATCGGACGATAAGCACGCTGAAAATGGCAAACGTCATAAAGAAGAAAATATTCAAGCGGAATGAAAATTTGCGGCGATTCACCAGTTCCCGCTTCTCCGGATCATCATGGGGATGAATCACTGGTCCGATCATCCTTTCTGCCCATGAATTTATTTTGATACATTATTTTACCACATACTTATCGCTTGATGCCAAAGCACTCGAACCAAAGGAACATCAAAAGACGCTGACCGTTCGCAGCGTTCCCCCATAGGGCAAACCGCTTAAGCGAACGCATCAGCGTCTCGTAACGTGACTATGCGATTATTCCGCATCCTGCCCGGCGGACGTATCCGCCTGCTCATCCGGCTTCTTCTTCGGCGTGCCGGTCAAGCCATACACCTCATCATACGCGTCGAACATCGCCCGCGCAATCGGCGCGGCACCGTACGACCCGTAGCCGCCCTCCGGCACGACGACGGCGACGGCAAGCTTCGGATTATCCGCCGGCGCATAAGCGATGAACACGGCGTTGTCCACCCGTCCTCCGGATACGTCCATCTGCGACGTACCCGTCTTGCGGTAGAACGAGTACGGGAAGCCGTCGAAGCCGTGGACGTTAACCTTCAGCATGCCGTCCTCGATGACATTCCAGTAGGCATCATCGATCTTCGTCTTGTTGAGCTCTTCGCGGCCGAAGGTCTCCACGACCTGGCCGTTGCCGTCGGTAATCTTGCTCACTAACTGCGGCTTGATGCGCGTGCCCCGGTTCGCCAGCGTGGCGGCAAACTGGGCGAGCTGCAAGGTCGTATATTTCCCCTGCTGGCCGAAAGAAGCATAGACGAGCGCGGATTGCGCATTATTCCGCTCGGCCTCGAGCAAATAATCTTTGGCTCCCGCCTGCTCGCGCGGCAAGCCGCTTCCGGTCGACACGCCAAGCCCGAAGGCTTCCATATACTCGTCCCATACACTCAGCCCGTTCCGCCCGTTGACGGTCGGCATCGAATAGAGACGCTTCCCGATCATATCAACCATAAAGGCGTTAGAGGACACTTCCAATGCGCGCGAAGCTCCGATTCGTCCGTAGCCGACATTGCCCGAATTCCACACCTTCGTCTCGTAGCCGACGCGGCCGAACTGGGCGTAACCGCCGTCGTAATAGGTCTCCCCGAGAGAGAACAGCTTCTCCTGGAGGCCGATTAGTACGGACAGTGGCTTCATCGTCGAGCCGAGATAGACAACCGAGCCCGGATGCTTCATCCGCTCTTTGTCATCTTCATAAGGGGCCGGGACGTCGCGAATCGTTCCGTTCATCAAATAATATTGGTATTGTTCATAATCCTCGGGAGTGATCGAGCCGTTCCGCCACACGTTCGGATCGTAGTCCGGCATACTTGCCATCGCAATGATATTCCCGGTGTCGACCTCCATCGCGACAGCATAGCCGGTACGTGCATACGGCGCCCGCTCCGAGCGGTTCGAAGAGTTCCTGATCCGCTCTAGCGTCTGCATGATCGCGTCCTCGGTCGCCTTTTGGACATGGCGATGAATCGTCAGATGGATATCGTTGCCGCGCTGGGGCTTCGTCAGCTCCATTGGCCCGATGATGCGGTTCGCCACATTGACAGGGAACTTCTTGACCCCGTTCAAGCCCCGCAGATCTTCTTGGTACATCAGCTCGATGCCGTCGAAGCCGACATCCTCGTAGTCGAGATATTGCTTCTCGGACGGCGTCGTAGCGCGATTATTATAAATATCGTTATAATACCCCGGATTGTCACGCACGCCCTTGAACTTCTTCAAATACCCGACCGTCTGCACTGCCATCGGATCGTAGTGGCGCACGCTGTCCTCGACGATATCAATGCCCGGGAACTCCGGCTTATGCTCCAGGAAGTAAGCCACTTCCTTCTGGGTCAGGCCGGTCTTGATAATGCGTGGCGTATACGTAAAATTGACGCGCGCCGACAGATCCATCAGATCGTTGAAGATGGCGTCGGCTGTCAGCGGCTTGTCTTCGGGATCGCCGTACTCCTCGAACACGTCGGCCAGCCGCTGGGCCAAAAGCTTCGCCTCTTCCCGATTTTTCTTCTGTACGTCGGTGAGCTCCGCCTTCTTCGGATCCCCGTAATTTTTCTCGATATTAAAATATAAGGACTGGGTCGAGGTCGAATACGCGACCTGATCTCCGGACGCATCATAGATCGAGCCCCGGAGCGGAGGGATTGGCGTCTCCTTATAACCGAGCTGCGCTTCCTTCTCCTTCAGGCTCGGGCCTTCCACGAACTGCAATATCGCTAACCGGACGATAAGTACGGAAAACACGGCAAACGTAACAAAAAAGAATAAATTCAGCCGATGCGAAAAATTACGCCGGTTGATGACTTCACGCTTTTCCGGATCATGATGAGGGTGATTCACTGCTCTAACAACCTTTCTCCCGCTGTAACTTGCTTCACAACCATTTTAGCATAGATAGGAATCCCCCTTCAAAGGCCTAAATGATGGATTAACTCCCCGCTATCTTGTCCGGCACATGCGTCTTGGCGAAATCCGACGGATTGAACCAATCACCAGAGCTAGCCCAGGTGGCATCGAGCGGAATCCAGTGCTGTTCTTCCGATAGCCAGACCTCGTTCCAGGCATGGGGGCCATACCCGCCCTGACCGTCATACCCGAGACCGGTCACGACCTTCACCTTGACATCTACTGACCGGGCCATGACCGCATAGAGACGGGCGTAATCGATGCAGACACCCTGCTTGGATACGAACGTATCCTGCGGACTCTGCTCTTTCCACACCCGCTTCGTCTCATACTGCTTCGCCTTGTCCCAGTCATATTGAACGCGGCTTCCAATCCAATCGTACAGCTTGCGTGCCTTCTCTTCATCCGAGCGTGCGCCGGCCGTAATGTCCGCGGCAGCCTGCTCGATGTCGTCCGGAATATGGGAATCGACGACTTCATATTTGCGCTGCATGAGCGATGTAAGCTCTTCAGCGACCTGGGAAGTAAATACCGGCCATTGGGACGAGATAAAGTCGCCGGCGACCGGTTCGATCAACTGCTGGGCAGCCAGCCGGTATGCTTCCGAATCGCGGATGACCGCGCTCGCCTTCGTATCCGGCTGCCACGTCACATAAACGAACAGCACAAGGATGACGAGCAGCGCCCGCACCATGCCGATGATACCGCCCAGCACCGCTCCAGCGAGCCAATTCCCCAGCGTCTTCAACGATCCGGCCGCCGCCGTTCCAGTCGGAAGATTAGCCCGTTCCCTGCCGAATGCTGGAACCAGAGCCCTCAGCGCCCAGCCGGCTATCCAGCGGATAATCATATATATCAACGCGAACAGCACGGCGAAGCGAAGCAGCGGGAAGTCGCGGATTCCGGTCAGCAGCGTATAGCCGACCTGCTCCCACCACGACAGCTCTCGCGCCGGAATCGCAATGCTCCATTCAACCATCTGGCGCTGCACAAGCGGAGACAGCGTCATCGCTATCCAATAGGAAGCTAGCACAGAGACGACGACGGCCGTGGTATCCAACACAAATGACAAAAGGTGACGAGCGGAGCCGGAAGCCCCTCTCCTCACCCCTAGCAGCACCGAGAGAAGCATGATAACGCCAAGCAATATCGTCACCACATTCCCGTCTGTCAGTATTTGCCCGTTCATTGCTTCTGCTTCGCCTTGTCAATGAATTGGCGCAGCGTGTCGTTAATATCCCATTCCCCGAGCGGCACGCCGCTGAACGACACATTCACCTTGGCGCTGTCCGACTTCCCTGTCAGCACCAGACTCGGCGACTTGATGGTGTACGTTCCGTCCTCCTCGACCGTATACGTCGCTTTTTTGGCTTCATCGAGCATCGCCTGTGTCGCCTGCTCCTTCAGCTTCTGCACCGTCTCATCCTTCACATTCGAGACCACCTGATTGACATTATCCCATGTAATCCCGCTGTACACGGCGACCGCGGCAATAATGACCAGCACAAGCGCCCATTTGACCATCGTCTTCACGAAGCTGACAATAACGAATAAGACGATGAGCGCGATGAGGAAAATAAGCCAGTTCTGCTTAATAAATTCAAACCACATCTCCATCTGATTCACCTGACAACCACCTTTCCACCACATATTATAGCATCATCCCCATTATTTGTGGCAATGACCCGCCCTGAGCGAGTATATTGCATCTTGGGGTACTAAGTTCGTCCCTTCCAACGTACAAGTATAGCATAGCGATTTGGAGGTGACTGAACTTTGCGCTCAGTGCTGTGGCTCTATTTGTTCTTGTTCGTTGCTTTCTTTGATTTGCACGCACAATACCCGATTCTAACCCCGTTTGCCATCTCAATAGGTGCGGCGCCCTCCTTCATCGGATTGATGATGGGTATGTACTCCTTTACCCATCTGCCGGGCAACCTGCTGGCCGGTTACGGAATCGACCGATTCGGTAGCCGGATTTTTATTGTGTTCAGTCTAATCGGCGCCGGGATAATCATGATTTTGCAGGCCCATGTCGTCAATCCTTGGGAGCTGCTCGTGCTGCGCTCCATTAGCGGATTCGTGCTCGCCTTCCTGTCACCGGCCTGCTTGTCCCTCCTCGCACGCATGGCCCGGGATCATGTGCATCAAGGGAAGCTGATGGCAGGCAACGGCCTCATTCATACGCTCGCCTCGGTTGTCTCTCCGGCCGCCGGCGCGTATCTTGTCGCCAAGATCGGGTTCGGCATGGCCTTCCAGGCGCTTGGCATAATGCTGATCATCGTCGGGGTGCTGGCCTGGTTCTTCATCCGGGATACCCACCAGAATGCCATTTCTATGACGCCACAGGCAGAGGGGATTCCTTCACAGCCGCTTAAGGAGCCGGAAGCCCTGCCTGTCCCATGGCGCTTTTATTTCATGCCGCTTGCCATCTCGCTGTCCCAGGGCATCCTGTTCTTCGAGCTTCCGCTGATGGCGGACGCGCTCGAATCGATTATGCGGGCCGGCATCCTGTTCTCCGCCGTCAGCCTGGGCGCATTGTTCACGTTGAGCCTGCTGTTCCTGAACCATTATCAACCGTATACGAGGACGTGGATGGGCGCATTCGCGTTGGCGCTGCTCTTTTTCGGAATGGCCATCCATTGGCCGGTGCCGCTGCTGGCGACGCTGTTTCTGATCGGAATGACCAAGGGAATCATTTTGCCCGCGATGACCTCTCATTTGATTTTATTAAGCGGAGGAACCCGTTTTGGCCGGATATTTTCGATCCTGGCGATCGCCTCTTCCATCGGCTCCTTCCTCGGCCCGATGATCGCGGGGCAGATTAGAGATACGATTTCGCCTTATTTTATCGCATTTATCGTCCTTATGATTGCGGTCACGCTGCTGCCGGCGAAGCAAGCTTTTCTGCCGCCTTCTCTTCTCCCCGTCGCGCGCACGACAACGCGGGTGTAATGCCGCCTACTCCTCCGTCAGCCCATTCGGGCGGATCTGGGTATATGCACATGCCCCAGGGCAGACGCCGACATAGTATAGCATTGTAACAAATGACCCGACGGGAAAGCGAGGTGAAACGAGATGAGCCACTGTTACCATCCTTGCGGACCTGGTCCTGCGGCTGTGGCCCCGGTTGCGAAGCCGGCTACTGTCTGTGGTCCCGGATTCTGGACATCGACCGGAACCATCCTCGTCCTTTACATCTTGCTCGTCATTATTTTGCGGGCGCCACTCTACTAACCGTCATTTCTTGTTACGCTCTCTCCTCATGCGGCTTGCCAATCCCGGCAAGCCTCTTTTGTGTTGGTCCGAGAAGTCCTTGCAGGCGGCTGTCCGGTTTGTGGTACACTATCGGTACAGAAAACTTGCGATAATGGATACCGCAGGGGGTGGCACTTTTGGATATTATTATCATCGTGGAAGGGAAGAACGACCGCAGCCGTCTGCGGCGGCTTCTCAGCGAGGAAGTGGGCATCTTGTGCACGTTCGGCACCTTGAATACGCTCCGGACCGAACAGCTGCGCAAGGAAGCGCATGACAAGGACGTCTATTTGTTCCTGGATAATGACGCATCAGGCAAGCGGATACGCGGGATATTACGGGATACGTTCCCGGAAGCCGAACATATTTACACGAGGCGCGGCTATGCGGGCGTCGAAGGAACGCCGGATGAGTACTTGATTCAGCAGCTCGAAAAGGCGGGGCTGGACGAATATATTATATATCCGGATCCGGCCCCGCCTCTGTAAATCAGGCGGTTCACAGAGCGCCTCAACAAGACAGACGGCTGTAAGCTCCCATATATAGTTACGCTTTTACGAGACGCGCTACATCTTTGGCGATATTTTCCGGGGAAGACGTCTCCAAATCATTCGCGTTATAGTACTTGCGAATATTGCCGTCCTGATCGACCAGGGTGATGACATTCAGATGCGTGAAATTCCCGTCCTCGTCCTTGAAGACGCTGGATCCGAGCTCCGGCATCATCTTCGCGACATCCTCTTCCTTGCCCCTCAAGAAGTACCAGCCGCTATAATCAGCGTTGTATTTCTCCGACCATTTCTTAATCTCCTCCAACGTATCGCGTTCCGGATCGAATGAAATCGAGACGATGCTCGCGTCGGTGCCGAACATCCCGTTGTCCTGAAGCAGCTTCTGCACTTCAGACAAACGATATGTCGTTGGCGGGCAGACATCCGGGCAATTGGTGAAATAGAAATAGAACAAGCGGACCTTGCCGTTCGTATCCGCCAGCGTCACCGTGCTGCCATCCACATTTTGCATATTGAAATCCGGCGCTTTCTTGTCGGTCATCGGAATGTCCGGTTCCCGCGGCCAATACAGAATGGCCACCACAATCGCAAAGACCGCGACAAGCGCCCCAAGGAAAATCTGAAAAGAATACTTCTTCGCCCACGACATGCTCCGTTCCTCCCCCTAGCTTCCCATGCTATAACCTGCAAAATGCGTCCTTACACTTTCCCCATCGTGTCCAAAATCATGACCAGCATATTCAGCATCAGGACGTTAATGGACCAAATGAAGTTCTTCTTCGCCCAAGCTTCTGTGTCCTTCGCGCGGAAGCCCGCAATGCAGATGAACAGCCAGATCGCATTGATGATGGTGCCGAGGATGCCGTAAATAATGCCGGTATATCCGTACGAATAGAACAACCAGGATACCGGCAGCAGGAAGACGACATAAGGAATCATCTGCCACTTCGTGCGGGTAATGCCCTTAACGACGGGCAGAAGCGGATAGCCGGCTGCGCGGTATTCTTCCACGCGCCGGATACCGAGCGCCCAGAAATGCGGCGGCTGCCACAGGAACAGCAAAGCGAACAGCAATACCGCTCCCATATCAATCTGGCCGGTGACGGCAACATAGCCGATGACCGGAGGCATCGCCCCGGAAATACCGCCGACAGATGTGCTCCAGGTGGAGGTGCGCTTGAGCCACAGCGTATATATGACAACATAGAAGAACATGCCCGCGATGCCCACGACTCCGGATAATACATTCACGAGGCCGAACAGCACAGCCAGCCCGGCTGCACCGAGGATGATAGCATAACCAAGCACGGTGTTCGGCTTCAATCGTCCTTCAGGCAGCGCACGCTTCTTCGTCCGCTCCATCTTCATATCGAAATCCCGATCAAAATAATTGTTGAATACGCATGAGGATGCGAGGACCAGCGTCGTTCCGACAAGCATCCACAGCAAGGTAAGCCAAGAAATGTCCCACTTGGCCGCTACCCAAAAGCCGGCAAACGCCGCCATCAGGTTCGAGCGGATAATGCCTGGCTTCGTTAATTGAATAAACTCTTTCCATAATCCGACCCGTATCGGCCCTGGCGTTAATGTAACGGAATCGGAAGGCCCCCGATAAGTCATTTGTTTATCCACGCGACCCGTTCCTCCTTGTTGTGTTCAGAGAAAAGCAGAATCTTTTTCTTTCTGCTGTAATTTTTATCATAGCAAATAAATCCGAACAATGACAATGTTTCGAGGAATCGTTCATCAATTTGACACCGTCTTAAGCCAGTTATTCCTTTGGCACGATCGGAGAACGCTGGAACTCCCATATATGGAATTTGTCCACGCCCCCGGCAATGCATGCGGTTACCTCATCCCAGCCGTCCATCCCCTCTCTTCGGAGCTTCTTCAGCGAGGCGTAGTCATCCGCGGTCGTTCCGAGCCATTGCTCGACAAAGACATTCGGCTGGTCGGTTCCTTCATACAGCACGACATCAGACCGATGCTTCAGTTGGCGCTTGATCACGGTCAAGTAGGTGTCTCTCGCCTCCGGCAGGATACGGTATTCTACAAATATAATTCGATCCACCTGCTTCATGCTTGTTCCCCATCCTTTCTTATTTGAAAGATACTCAATTTCGTGGATTTGCGTGGAGCTTCTCCCGAATTATTTCAAGCGGGAAGTTTTTTCCTCCCCGTCATATTTTGGTACAATCCTGCTCACAATACAAGCGAGGTGATCGTAGTGAACACAAGCACTCATGTCGTTATGGGGATAGGTCTGGCGGGATTGTCGCAATGCGACCCGGTCGTCGCTTCCGAGCCAGCTACTGCGGCAGCCGTGTTTTTGGGGGTGATGCTTGGATCGCAAGCACCGGACGCGGATACGGTGTTCAAGTGGAAAAGCAAGATTTTATATCTTCAACAACATCGGGGAATCTCCCATTCCCCGCCCATGGCGGTCGTATGGTCCGTCCTGATTGCCGCTGTGCTGGCGGGTGTCATACCGAGCGCCTCCTTCCTGCACGTGCTGGCATGGACGGCGCTGGCCGTCATCATCCACATCATCTCCGACCTGTTCAACCCTTACGGGACATTGGCGGCATGGCCATTCGTGAATCGGTGGATATGCTGGAATATTATCGCTCTGTTCGACCCGATTATCTTCTCGACCCATCTCGCCGCAATTGCATTGTGGGTCACCAGGCTCGTCTCTCCCCGCATCGTCTTTCCGATTCTGTACGGCGTGCTCGTACTGTACTACATCTGGCGGATCCGCGCCCATCACCGAGTCGTGCAAGGGTTGCCGAACCGGGACCCTGAATACGCGGAAGGGGAGTCGTATACGGTCATGCCGACCGTCGCGCTCTCCCGCTGGAATGTCGTGAAGCGGCGAAGGGACGGCACTTTCCGGCTTGGGCACTGGAAGCGGGGAACGGTAGCATGGACGGAGACCGCCCGATGCAGCGACCATCCGCTGGTGGAAGCCTCCCGAACTCACCCTGCCGTCCAAGCGCTGTTGGATACTTCCCGCTTCGTCTGCGCCACCCTGGAGCCGACTCGCTACGGCTACGCCGTACGCTGGGCAGATGTCCGTTACCGCCATCGGAAGCAATTTCCGCTCGTGGCGCTTGTCATGATGAATAAAGAGGGCGATATTCTCGACTATTTTGTCGGCTGGCTGAACAAGCCGGGCAGCGCCAAGCGGTATGGCCTGGAATGGGAGCGAAGCTGAAGGGGGCGAATCCTAGGATCCGCCCCCTGTCCCGATCCTCTGGGCTCGCGCCACAAATGCAGATCATTGAAGAGCTCCTGCAGCTGGTTGATGGATCGGTCGCTGAGACTGTATAGTGTATGGGACTGGTCCGCGTTCATAAATGCGCCATATTGTTCATCTTTCGACAACCATACATAATAGTTGGTATTATTGTAATGAATGCGGAAATGGGGCTGTGCCACCTTCGCCACTCCTTCGATCGGGCGGGCTGACGATATGGCTTCATCAATGGTCCGAAGATGAATAGGCTCCGTCAAGACCACGAGCAGGCGATCCTCCTCCCTCGAGTTCATCGACATGGAGTTGACGTTGTAGATTTCGATCTCCTCCGGCTCGGTCTTGCTCATGCTCATTAGCGTGGTCCACGATCGGCCGGACGTTTCATGTATGTACCACAATACGGAGCAGCCTATGATAAGTGCGCCCAAGACCCATATGCTCAGCCGTTTCACTGCACTCATAGTTAGTCTCAACCGCATGTACTATCCCCTTTTGAATAAATGTTCATGATTATGAATCTAATTGTTAGACGACAAAAAAGCGGAAAAGTTGTGTTTCCGCGCCATTTTGTCGATATATAAAAGGCTACTCCGCGCGCAGGAGTAGCCAAAATCAGTGCATCAATTAGCGGTTGCCGCCGGACAAGGATTCCTCGGCGATTTGAATCAGGCGCTTTGTCATGAAGCCCCCGATGGAACCGGTGTCACGGGTCGTATAGTTTCCGTAGTACCCGTCTTGAGGAATCGGAATTCCCAATTCCTGTGCAATTTCATATTTCATTTGCTGCAGGGCTGCAGTGGCTTGAGGAACGACCAAGTTATTCGTGCGAGATTGATTATTAGCCATGAGTAAAATCTCCTTTCACATCGGTGGTTCTTGTTGTCGCAAGCTTGCAACCCTATTTTGTCCGATCTACGAAATGTTATACTTCATTTTGAAGCGATTTTTCTTTGAAAAGGAGCGGTAAGTGTGAGTAAAGGTTTGGCATTATGGTTCGCGGTTTCTTCCATTGTGCTGTTGACGGGGACAGCCATCACGCTCAGCCATAACATATGGCTCAGCATCCTCTTCGCCGTCCTGGCGGTGTTCAATATCGGCTTCGGCTTCATCGTCAAGGCCCGGCAGCGCCGCAAGTCGGCCTAATGCGCAGCAGGGCAGGAGCCCGGCAGGCCCAGGGTGCTCTGCACGAGGCTCCTGCCCTGTTACGATTGCCGCGGATGCGGCTTATACAACGAAGCCCATCCGGCGCTTCACTTCGTCCAACTGCTGCTGGGCGACCTCCTTGGCTTTCTCGGCGCCGCGGCGCAGCGCCTCCAGATGCTCGCCGTTCCGCCGCACCTCTTCATACCGGTTCTGGAGCGGCTCCAGCAGCGCGACGACGTGCTCGCCCAATTCCTTCTTGAAGGCTCCGTACATCTGCCCTTCGTACTCCGCCTCGATCTCTGCGACAGACTGTCCGGATGCGTACGAATAGATGCTGAGCAGATTGCTGATCTCGGGCTTGTTCACCGGATCATACTTGACGAGCGCTTCAGAATCCGTTTTGGCCCGGCTAATTTTTTTGCGGATGACATTTGGCGGGTCCAGCAAGGAAATGTAGCTTCCCGGGTTCGGATTGCTTTTGCTCATTTTTTTGGAGGCATCGTCCAACGACATAATTCTCGCCCCGACCTCCGGAATATACGGCGCTGGCATTGTAAAAAATTCGCCGTAACGATGATTGAAGCGGTTCGCTACGTCACGCGTCAACTCCAGATGCTGCTTCTGATCATCGCCGACTGGAACAAGGTCTGCATTGTATAACAAAATGTCGGCGGCCATCAGCGCCGGATAGACGAACAAGCCGGTGCCGACCGATTCTTTGCCTGCCGATTTATCCTTGAACTGAGTCATCCGCTCCAGCTCTCCCATATAGGTGAGCGTCGTCAACAACCAGCCCAGCTCGGCATGCTGGTGCACCTGGGATTGAAGAAAGATGGCCGACTTGTCCGGATCAATGCCTGCCGCCAAATAAATCGCGGCTACCGCCTCGGTCTGCTCCCGCAGCGCTTCCGGATCTTGCGGGACCGTAATCGCGTGCAGATCGACGACCATGAAGAAGCACTCATGCTCATGCTGCAATTTTACGAAATTTTGAATTGCCCCGATATAGTTGCCCATCGTCAACTGTCCGCTGGGCTGAATGCCGGATAATACCCGTGCCATTGGAAATTCACGCTCCTTCTCATTTTCCCTCATTGTGTCGAACAAGCCTTGATTTACACGCAAAAAAGGCCTTCCATCCCGGAAAGGGACGAAAGACCGTGGTGCCACCCTTATTCGTTCGCGCTAGGCCTGCTCTGTCATGGCAGGACAGCCTGTCGCTGTCTCGCCCCTCAATGCAATCGGGCCGTGCGAACCTCTCTTCCTTTAACGCAGGACTTACGGCAAAGCCTACTCCTCGATTCGGCTCCGCACTCCAAGGTCCATTCAGTCATCGCAGGAAGCACCGGTTCGCACCAGCCACCGGTTCTCTGAAGCCCGCCGCGAAGCTTACTTGTCCTTATCATCGCTTTGTTCCAGCCGGATGAATGCCATCCAGGTTGAATTAGCCATTAGGATATCGAATATCGTCCCGATTGTCAATGGGATATCATTCATCATATGACTTTGAACGGATGATTTGTTATGATTAGAACCATATCATGCGTGTTCACGCAGGCCGCTTCCAAGTACCGGTAAGATCGCTTGAATACGAAGCGGGCTTGGGGAACAACATGAATGGGAAGCAGCATGGGAAAAGGAGCAATCAACATGGTTCAAGTGAACAAAGGGCAATGGAACGGTTATGAGACCGTCATACTAGAAAATGACACTTTGGCAGCTACGCTGCTCCCAGGGCTCGGCTGCAATGTCATCCGGCTGTGGGACAAGAAGGCACAACGGGATATTCTACGCACGCCTGCAGAGAGCGACCTGGATTATTATATGACCAAGCCTTACCACTTCGGTATTCCGATGCTGATGCCTCCGGGGCGAATCCGCCGCGGTTCATTCACATATGCCGGCGTAAGCTACCAATTCGATCAGAATACGGCGAACGACAACCATATTCACGGGCTTCACCGCCTTCAGCCGTGGACGGTTACCCGGGCCGTTGCTGCAGGCGATGCTGCCGAAGTTACCGCGCACTTCCGCACCGCCGACGATGACAACTGGATGCGGCAATATCCTACCCCGCTGGAGCTGGATGTCACCTTTCGCCTTCAGGGAGGCACGCTGACCCAGCAACTGACCGTAACCAATAAGGGGGAACAATCCGCTCCGTTCGGGTTCGGAACCCACACCTGGTTCCTGATTGACGGAGAACCGAACCGGTGGACGCTGCAAGTCCCGGTATCGGGGATATATGAGTTGGACGAGGAATTGATTACGACAGGCAATACGCTGCCTCTGGGCGAAAATAAGGCGCTGCTTGAAGGCATGAATCTCGAAGGCTCCGACTTCGATACAGTATTCAGTGCAGGCGAAGGCAAGCCGGAGGCATGGTTGACCCGGGATGACGGGTACCGCATCCGCTATGCCGGAAGCCAGCCTCACTTCAAACACTGGGTGCTGTATACCCGCGGCACCGCCGACGAGATCATTTGCGTCGAGCCTTATACTTGGCTGACCGATGCGCCGAACCTGCCGTTCGGCAGCGAGACGACGGGACTTATCGATCTGAAGCCGCTAGCCCCGGTCACCTTGACCCTGGATCTCGAGATTATCCATCCGTAACGCGATGCCAGGCCGTACCTTCGGCCTGGCATTATTTACATCCTCCCTTCCCCTCCCTGACTGCATATTTCTACTCTTGTTCTCCATACTAACAATCACAGGGAGGTGAACAGCATGCCGAATCAAGGTGGAAGCCGCTCCAATAATCTCGTAGTGCCTCAAGCGACTGCAGCTCTGCAGCAAATGAAGTACGAGATCGCTCAAGAGCTGGGTATTCCGATTCCTCAAGACGGATATTATGGCAACTATACGACTCGCGATACAGGTTCTCTCGGGGGCTTCATCACGAAGCGTCTCGTTCAAATGGCCGAGCAGCAACTGGCAGGCCGTACGACTCGATAAGCTCAGACGATCCCGAGCATCGTATACCATACTTACGTCAATTGCCTGATAACACCGCAGAAGCTCTCGCCGACAGGCCGAGAGCTTCTTTTGCTGTGTATATTCAAGGCATTCCCCCGAGGTTACAGCCGGCCATCAGGAGACTCGTCTATATGTGCGCGCTTCAGGCTTCTCTAACATATGTACCAGATTATAGTTCGATTCGAACCATGTGCTGATGAGCAAGGTGTCCTGCTTCATGGCAAAATCAAACACAATCTCTCCGTGAGTCCACTGCTTTTTGTGCTTCAGAGCCTCCATCGCCGTCTGGCGGAATTCCGCGACGTGCCGCTTCATCAATCCTTGACGCAGCGGCTTGATGACCCCGTTCTGGCTTTCGAGCGCGTCATGCTTGACGCCGAATTTGCCTATGACATCGTTACGAATGCATACAATGACCGTGCCTCCTGTCAGTCCAAGCAGCTCCGATTCCAGCTTATCAAAAACCATGCTGAATTGTCTGGCCAATGATATTTCATATGAGCCCATGACAACACCTCCTTAAGAATATAGAACCATTTCCATTGACATGAAAATAGTTCTTTATACACATTATATAGGAGATTTTACCTTTATTCAACAGATAGTAACAGTATATGACTCCCTTCGTCATCTTGTTCCTGGAAATGTAAAACTATGGCGGATTGCTAACAAATACATAGACCGCCTGTAGGGGCGATGCTATAATGTTGTTATATTATGGACGTATTGGGATGAAAGAAGGGGCGGTCATATGAATTGGTTCAATTCCTTGAGTTTTAAGCAAAAGCTACTCTTTGGCTGTTATGGCATTGTCGGCTTGTTCGCTCTTACTACGATAGTCCTATTGACGACTCATGCCACATTGATTCCAGGCCTCATCACCCTTGTCATCCTAGTGGGAATCAGCTACCCCATGATTAATATGCTGGAACGCTCGCTTAACGAGCCGATCAAGGACATGTCGAATTCAGCCTTGCAGATTGCCCGGGGCGATTTTTCTCAGACCGTGCAAGTGACGAGCGACGACGCGCTTGGTGAGTTGGGACATTCCTTCAATTCCATGCTGCTTAAGCTTCGCGAAATATTGCAGCAGACTACCGATATTACCCGTCATGTGTCCGATTCCGGACGGGATATGTACCATAAGAACCAGAATATGAAGATCGCGATGGAGCAGGTTGCCGCATCCGCCAATGAATTGGCTGTCGGCTCCGCCGAGATCTCCGAGGATATCTCCCAGATGTCCGAATCTATCAAAGAAATCGAACAGAAGGTGGAAGCCTATGCGCATTCCACCCGCGAGATGAACAACCGCTCCGCCACGACGCTGGAGCTGGTGGCCAAGGGCCGCACGGCGGTAGAGAGCCAGTCCGCTGGCATGGAACGCAATATTGAGGCGACAGAGCATGTAGCCTCGACGATCGAGCAGCTGGCCCGGCAAGCTGAGGGCATCTCCAAGATTACCCGCACCATTTCCGAGATTGCCGAACAGACGAACCTGCTCTCGCTGAACGCATCCATTGAAGCGGCGCGAGCCGGAGAGCATGGCCGCGGCTTCGCCGTCGTCGCGCAGGAAGTCCGCAATCTGGCCGAGGAAGCTTCCTCGTCCACGAAGGAAGTATTTTCGCTCGTCAAGGGAATCGAATCCGGGATTAATCAGGCGATTACGAATATCCAGACCAATGAAGCAGTCGTACAGAGCCAGACCGCAATGATCCGCGAGACGGAACGAATCTTCAACGAGATTGTTGATTCCATTCAGTTCATTACGGAAGAGATCGCCGCCTTCGCACAGGAGAGCGATCTTATGCTGGAGAGCGCGAAGACGATTACCGGTTCGATCGTGAACATCTCCGCGATTACGCAGGAGGCCGCCGCAGGCACCGAGCAGATGTCGGCGTCGATGACCGAACAGATCGCTTCCGTCCAGGCTACCGTCGAGTCAACCGAGCAATTGCAGCAGAAGGTGACCCAATTGCAACGCACGATTCAAGTATTCAAAATGTAACTCTATGCGGAACTTCTCATCTACATACAGACAGGCGGCCGAATCTTCGGCCGCCTGGTTCATTTTATAAGGATAATGCGAGTTCAAAAAGACCGGTTTTCAGCACCGAGAAGGTTGCAAGAACTCGAAGCCTATGCTTCCGAAGCTAGTTTTGCTCCGCAAAACTTGTAAGGAGCAGCGCAGTGTAGGCGAGACTACATGAGCAGCTCAAATGTTTCCGCAGGAAACATACTTCGGAAGCATACGCTTTTCGAGAGTGAATGCAAGATTCGATGCCGAGTTGCTTCCTGAATCACCTCGTGATCAAAAGCGGACTTTTTGAACGACCTCTAATAGTTCGTTGCCTTCGGTGACGCGGCTCGCAGACGCTCAGCGCGACCGCGCCGGAAGGCCCAGATGCCGAAGCCGACCGTGCTTACGGCCGCACAGACGAAGCCATACAGATACATCCCAGTTCCGCCATATGCTTCCTGAAGCGCTCCGCCGCTCATCCCGCCCGCAAGGCCGGCCAGGCCAAGGAACACCATGCCAAGCAGCGCCTGAGCGGTCGCCGCCAGCTGCCGGGGAAGGAGCGATGACACGAATTCGATGGACAACACCCACAGCGCGGCATACGTGAAGGCATGCGCTCCTTGCATGGCGATGACAATCCAAGGCTCCGTCACAAAAGCGTACAGCAGCCATCGGATCGCGTACAGCGCGCAGACGATCGCGAACAACCGCAGCATCCGCTTCCGGGACACCCATGCCGCCATCACCGCGAAGCCAATGACTTCGCTTACCCCGGCGACCGACCAGGCCCAGGACATTTGGGCGGAGGTCGCCCCCAGGTCGCTCAGGTGAAGTGTGAGCAGCGCATCGTTCATTCGATGCGGCATCGCCACGATGAAGATGAGCAGCAGGAACACCAGCAAGGCAGGCACCGAGAGTGCCTTGCGCAAGACCGCGAGATTGACCACGGTCTCGGCCTCCTTCGCTTCAGCCGGCGCTTCCCGCAGGAACCCGATGCCGATAAGCAGACATATCCATATCGGCGCATACATCCACATGAGTGAGTCGACGCCGCCCCAGGCATCGAACATTTGTCCGAGGACAAGGCCGGTCACGGTAAACCCTACCGATCCCCACAGGCGGATGCTGCTGTATGATTGCCCTGCCGCAATCGCCGTCTTGACCGTCAAAGAATCGAGCAGAGACACAGCAGGCAGGAAGAAAATATAGAGTGCCAGCAGGCTGGCCGCCGCCGCCATTCTTCCCGAAGACAGGAACAGGAAGGCGGCGGCCGTGCCTTGCGCGATCCAGCATCCGAACAGCAGCGGCCGGACCGCCTTCAGTCGATCGCTGAGCACGCCGGCCACTGGCTGCACGAACATCGCCAGAAATGGCCCGAGCATGAGAAGCGTCCCTGCTTCCCATGCATGAAATCCCCGCTCTGTCAGCAAGAGGGGCAGATAGGGAATCAGCAGCGCATTCGTCGAATAGAACACCGCATGAAATCCCTTCAAAAGGCGATTGGATGTCACAAATGTGTCGTTCCTTTCCCGGAGCCGTTTATTCCGTCATCTGCAAGAAGAGCTCCACATCCTTGAGCGTTACATTGATGGCCGATTGCCAGAAGTCCGGCTTCGTCAGATCGACGCCAAGATGCTTGCTGGCAAGCTCCTCCACCGTCATGACCGCCGTATCGCGCAGCAGCGCGTCATATTTCGAAGCGAATGATTCCCCTTCTTCCAGCGCGCGGGCATACAAGCCGGTGCTGAACAAGTAGCCGAACGTATACGGGAAGTTGTAGAACGGCACATGCGTGAAATAGAAGTGCATTTTGGAAGCCCAGAAATGCGGATGCAGCGAACCCAGTGCCCCGCAATATGCTTCTTGCTGCGCTTCCTCCATCAATGCACAGATTTGTTCGCTTGACACCAGTCCCGCCTTGCGCTTCTCATAGAAGCGAGTCTCGAACAGGAAGCGGGCATGAATATTCATATAGAAAGCAATTGAGCGCTGAATCTTGTCTTCGAGCAGCCCCAGCTTCTCCTGCTCGTCCTTCGCCCCCTTCACGGCCGAATCGGCTACGATCATTTCGGCGAAGGTGGAGGCCGTCTCCGCCACATTCATCGCATAGCGCTGCGCGAAGGCCGGCAGTCCGTCCATCACATGCTGATGGTAACCGTGCCCCAATTCATGCGCCAGCGTAGATACGTTGGATGGCGTGCCCGCATAGGTCATGAAGATGCGCGTCTGGCTGCTGACCGGCAAGGAGGTACAGAAGCCGCCCGGCCGCTTACCAGGCCGGTCCTCCGCCTCAATCCAGCGGTTCTCGAACGCGCGCACCGCGAAGTCCGCCATCCGCGGGCTGAACTTGCGGAACTGCTCGACGATAGCCTCCGCGCCATCGTCATAGCTGATGGTCGTCTGGCTTCCGCCGATCGGAGCGTCGACATCGCACCAGCTCAGCTTCTCTACGCCGAGAAGCTGAGCTTTCCGCTCCAAATATTGAACGAACTTCGGCTTATTGCGGACGATCGTACCCCACATCGCATCCAAGGTCTCTTGCGACATCCGGTTTCTGGCAAGCGGCTCCTTCAGGACATTGTCCCAACCGCGGCGTTCGTACAGCTTCAAGCGGAAGCCGGCAATATGATTCAGGGCGTCAGCGCAGAAGTCGGCCTTGTCGCTCCATTCCTGCTCCCACAGCTTGAACATCTCTTCGCGAACACGGCGATCCGGATGGGACAACTTGTTATGAGCCTGTCCTGCCGATAATTGCTGGCTCACACCGTTCTCCTCGTAATTGATGCGCACATGGGAGACGATGGTATTGTACATTTCCGCCCAGCCATGATACCCGTCCACCGCGAGATCTCCGACGAGAGCTTCCAGCTCCGGGCCCATCTTCTCCTTGGCCGTCTCGCGGCGTTCGTTCACATTGAAAGCCACCCCTTCGATCTCCGGCAGTGCCAGGAACCGGGACCATAGCTCATCCGCCATTCCACGGAGCAGCTCATCATACAATGCGTCGATGGCGACCAGCTTCGCCGTCAGCGCCGACTTCCGTCCCGTTAATTGCACCGCCTTCTTATCCTGAAGGTTCTGAGCGGTCAGACAGCTGATAAAGGCGCCCGCCTCCTGCATCCGGCGATTCAGATCCTGCAACCGGGTGGTTATCTTCGCCAGCGCCGGGATGCTGTCCTGGCTGATCGGAGATGACATCTCTTTCAGTTCCCCGTTCAACAGAGCCAGATCCTGTTCGATCGCGGCAAATGAGTGTTGAAGCGCTTCCGAATCTGACCCTCCCGGGAAGATCGATTCCAGATCCCATGTCGGATTTAACGGATGTTGCATAATTGCGGACACACCTTTCTTTTTTTGAAATAAAAAAATACCTGAAGCGATTTGAGTTTTGCATGTTAAGCGTGTATAACTAAACTATATCAAAAATTGAGTAACCCGCATAGAAAGGATGGCGACTCAATGAGACCTTTGCAAATTTCTGCTGATACCGCCGTCAAGCTGTCCCAGGCGCTGGGTGTTCCGATTGAACAGCTCATGCATATGCCGCAGCATATTCTGATGAAGAAGCTGGCCGAACTGCCCGCCGCCGAAGCAAAGAAGGAACCGGCCGAAGCGGCGGCCGATTCCGATAGGGAGCGTTCGCAATGATTCCGTTCGAGAATACGGTTCCTTATGACATCATTATGGGGGATATGTATATTCCGCAGTGCCCTTTTTGCCATGAGGATAATGTGCTAGTATCGCTCAAGCCGAAGGAACTGCCCGACATTCGTGACGGGAAAAAGCGGCTGCTCATCATGCCCTGCTGCCATAACCGGATCGTCGTCCTCGATGCCGATCGCGACTATTTGCTGGCGGATCGGAAGATTCGCTAGCTCCCTGTTCTTCGTCCTCTGTCAGATTGGTGTGTTCTCTAGATGTTCCTTCTCATCCGCCGCTTCCTGCATCTCCTCGCGCATCTGCTGCCACTGCTGGCGCGCGGCCCGAATCATCGCCGCATCCATAATCCGCTTGTCCTGGATGATGCGAGTGAAGTATTTCCCCGCTTCATTATACTCGCCAAGCCGGCGGTGCAGCTCGCCTATCATATACATGAGCCGCGCATCGTTCTGATCCTGCCATTCATACTCATACACTGATATGTAGGCCTCCAGCGCGAAGCGCAAATAGCGCTGCTCCTCCGCCTCCATCCCGCGGTAACGGAACAGCCAGGCGATATGATGCAGCAGGCCGGCCACGACACGCTTGTGCTCGCCGATTGTCTGCGCCGTCAGCAAGGCCAATTGATACGTCTCCATTGCCTGATCCCATGTCCGTTCACCTCCGTACTCCTTCTGTGTCCATTGGGAAGCGACACGCTCCCGGAACGCCTGGCGCTGGGCATGACTCCAGTTCTTGATCGAGTTCTCGGTCGATGCGCAGCCGCAGTTCGGGCATACCCGCACCACATAGTAATCCGGATTCAGCCGATCCTCCGCATAATGGGGACAAAAATCACTGTCGGTCTGGGAAGTCTTTTTGAAGCGTGAACGTACACGCGAGATCTCGTAAGATTCCGAGCAATACGGACATTCAATTCTACTTGTAAACAGCGGTTCTATTTCTACCAAACTTCTCCTCTCCTTATGCGTTCTCTGTCTGGGATGCCGGCGCCTGGCCGGCAGGGTAACACGCTACGCTTATCCCTCTTCATCCGGCGTATTCACGAAGTGATGCGCCGGACCGGACAGGCGGGTAATCACCATGTCCCGCAGCTCCGGCTCCAAGCCGATCTCCGTTAGCGCTTCGCGCATGCAGCCCAGCCAAGCCTCGGCCCGGGCAGGCGTCACCGGGAACGGCAAATGCCGTGCCCGCATCATCGGATGGCCGTAAGCATCGGAATATAGCGAAGGCCCGCCGAAAAACTGCGACAAAAACATGAATTGCTTTTCCATAACCGGAAAAATATCTTCGGGAAACAAAGGGCCCAGCAGCGGGTGAGCCTGGACTTTGGGATAAAAGGACTCTACGATGCGGCGAATCGTATCCGCTCCGCCAATCGCATCATAAATCGTATTGTAGCGCTGCATGCGTTCCATAGCACAGCTCCTGTCTTACGGGGCCAGGCGCAGCATCCTTACCATTGCGGGCTGCATTTCCGGCCTCCGGTTAATTTGAGCGGTTGCTTGCTCCCCCTCACTTTAGTACAAAAAGAAGGTCTTTTCAATGTGGTCCTTCATGTTCCCGGTAAAAAACAAAAAAACGCTGAATCCTTCAGCGCTTGCGTAAAATGATTAACTTTCCCAATCTTCTTCCGGTGGTCCCATTAACGACTCTCGAATGACATAGACGAAAGCGCAAACCAGGATGCCAGCAATAATGCTCATCCGTATCACCCCTAACGAACGCGTTCCATCTCTCTATACTTGTATTTTATCATAATTATTTTCAAAATAATACGAAAACATGCAAGCGTTTTCTTTACATTTTGATTACAGGAATATTGCGGAATGAAGGCACGGCGCGGCTTGACGCCTGTCATGATTGTCCCTTTCCTCTCATAAACTTGAAAGTATGGAGTGCTCATCGGCGTGACAGGAAAGGAGAGTGCTTTGTATGAACCGCAGGACAAGCCGCATCCTTCTCATGCTCCTTATCGCGGGGGTGTTGAGCGCTTTTGCGGCCCTGATGGCCATTTACCCGTCTGCCGCCCTCAGCTCGGCGGTTCGCGGCCTATCGATATGGTGGGACGTCCTGTTCCCTTCCCTGCTCCCTTTTTTCATCATATCCGAAGCGCTGCTCGGCTTCGGCATCGTGCATTTTATCGGTGCGCTGCTCGATCCTGTCATGCGCCCGCTGTTCCGCGTCCCGGGCATCGGCGGCTTCGTCGTCGCCATGGGCTATGCGTCCGGCTACCCAGTAGGGGCCAAGCTGACGACGAGGCTGCGGGCCGATCGGCTCGTCACCCGCGAGGAAGGGGAACGGCTCATCGCCTTCACCTCCACCTCCGACCCGATATTCCTGATCGGCGCCGTAGCCGTCGGCTTCTTCGGCAATGCCGGCCTCGCCCTCATTCTGGCGGTCGCCCATTATGGCGCCGGGCTCACCATCGGCATCCTAATGCGCTGCCATGCGCCCGCGTCGCCGATGACCCCTTCGCAAGGTGACATGCGCCAGTTCGATACCCCGTTGTTCCGGCGTGCGTTCCGGGCGATGCATCGGGCGAGGCAGCAGGACGGACGCCCGCTCGGCACACTGCTGCGGGAGGCGATCGGCTCCTCGCTCCGGCTGATGACCGTAGTCGGCGGGCTCGTCGTCTTTTTCTCCGTATTGATGGAATTGCTCGCCTGCATCGGCGTCATGAATATGATCGACCGCCTGCTGCAGTCGGTCTTGGCGTTGTTCCATTTGTCGCCTGCGCTTGCACCGGCCTTTTCTGGCGGCTTGTTCGAGGTTACCCTTGGCGCCAAGGGAGCAGGGGCAGCCAACGTGGCCGGGCTTCGATCGCAGGTGGTGGCGGCAGCCTGGATCCTGTCCTGGGCGGGACTGTCGGTTCACGCTCAGATCGCGAGCATTATGAACGAATGCGATATGCGGTACCTCCCTTTCCTTGCAGCTCGGGTGCTCCATAGCCTGTTGGCGGCGGCGGCGGCCTATTTCCTTTTCCCGCTGCTGGCGCCGTACGCCGAGGAAGCGGCGGTCTGGATCCCTTCACAGGTATGGGCCCAAGCCTACAGCCCCTGGGAGACCGCTTGGCATTCCCTGCGCGGCGGAATATGGACGCTGCTGACAGTATGCTGCCTGCTGTTAGCCGCTTCCCTCCTGATCGTTGCCTGGCGGCGGCTGCGGACATAGCAGAAGGAGAGATTCTTGTCGAAACACGATTGTAATCCGTCCGCGGAACGTATAAGATGGAGTTGATATGTTCCACAATACCGTTCGACAAAGGAGTCAACGCCTTGAAATATGCAGTATTGAACCGGGGAGACGAATTGTCCGTCTCTTTGACGGAGACGTTTCATCGTTTGGCTGAGGCGCGTGGACTGGTGCGAGTAGACGAAGAACCGGAGATCGTTCTGTCCATCGGCGGGGACGGCACGATGCTGCAAGCCTTTCACCGTTACATCAACCGGATTGACCATACCGCCTTCGTCGGGATTCATACGGGGCATCTTGGCTTTTATGCCGACTGGAAGCCGGATGAGATCGAACTGCTCGTCCATATGATGGCGGAGAACCGTTCCAAGGATCAGATCAACCCCCGGATCGTGAGATATCCACTCATCGAGCTAGAGCTTGACAGGGAGGATACGGGGAAAAAGACCTATATCGCCTTGAATGAATTTACGCTGAAATGCACTGATAATACATTGGTCGCCCAGATCGACATCAATGATGAATTATTTGAAATGTTCCGCGGAGACGGAATCTGCGTATCGACGCCATCAGGAAGCACTGCCTACAATAAGAGCTTGGGCGGTGCCATGGTTCACCCTTCCATTCCGGCCATCCAATTGGCTGAGATTGCATCGATTAACAATCGGGTATACCGGACACTCGGATCATCCTTGATCCTGCCGAAGCATCATCATTTCGACATTCGGCCGCGACCAGGACAGAATCTGCTGCTCTCTATCGATCATATTAATATCCGGCTGTCTCATCTGCGCTCGATTCGCTGCCGGGTGGCGGATCAGCGGGTCACCTTCGTCCGCTATCGGCCGTTCCCCTTCTGGAAGCGCGTCCGTGAAGCCTTCCTCGGATACGATGAGAACGGCTGCTACCCAACGAATTAGATTATCGGTACACACAACAACACCTCCCGCTTCGCATGATGCGATAAGGGAGGTGTTCGTGTGTGTAGCCGCGATCAGGAGCGGTTGTCCTTCGGGGGACGCGGCTCCTTCGCGGATACCTTCGCAGTATCCGATCGCTTGGCTTCATTGGAATGATGGCCCCGGTTCTTGTGGCGATGGCGCGGACGCGGCTTGCGCTCCTGCATGGCCGGCTTCGCCGGAGGCTCGGCATCGGATTCCGGGGTCGGGACTTTCGGCTGGAGCGAGATGCCTTGCTTCGTCGCGGCATCCTCCCTATTGTCCGGTGCGGCCCCGTGCGTTTCCTCTTCATCCCCGTTATCCTGGGATTGGCGATAACGCGGATCTTTGCTGTTCAATTTCTCCACGATGAAATAAGCACATCCGAAATTGCAATATTCGTTAATATAATCAAGAATACCGGAAGATGTCGTGTCCTTCGTTGACTTCGGATGATTATCCCGGAAAAAGCCTTTCAGCCGCAGCTGATTGTATCCCCAGTCGCCTACGATATAATCATACCGTTCCAGCACTTCGCTGTACCGGTCGCGGAATGCCTCCGGATTCCATGCGTTCTTGTGCTCCTGAATCACTTCATATGTCTGGCCGCTAATGTGGAACATGCCCGTTATTCCTCCTTCCCGTAACCCCGGATTGCGTCAGAGCCATAGCCCGCTCCGGCAGCGATCCCGTTAGCTGCCGGTCGCTTGCGATGTGGACATGGCCTGATGGGCCGACTTCACTTGTTCATGCGCATGATACGAGCTCCGGACGAGCGGCCCCGATTCGACGTGGCTGAAGCCCCGCTTCATTCCTTCCTGCTTCAGCTCGGCGAACTGATCCGGATGATAATATTTGGCTACATCCAAATGCTTCGGCGAAGGCTGCAAGTATTGTCCCAGCGTCAAAATATCGCAATCAACCGCCCGCAAGTCATCCATGGCTTGCAAAATTTCATCCCATTCCTCGCCAACACCGAGCATAATGCTCGACTTGGTCGGGATCCCCGGCTGCATCTCCTTCGCCTGACGCAGCAGCTCCAGGGAACGGGAATATTTCGCCTTCGCCCGTACCCGGTCGGACATCCGCTCAACCGTCTCGATATTATGATTCAATATATCCGGCTTCGCGTCCATCACGACACGCAACGCGTCCCAATTCCCCATAAAATCGGGAATAAGCACTTCTACACTGCATAATGGCATACGGCGGCGAATCGCTCGAATCGTCTCCGCGAAGATGGAGGCGCCTCCGTCCTTCAGATCATCCCTTGCCACGGAAGTGACGACGCAATGGCGCAGGCCCATGCGCTCGGCTGCTTCCGCTACGCGTTCCGGCTCCTGCAGATCCAATTCGGTTGGCATGCCAGTGTTGACCGCACAGAAGCGGCAAGCACGTGTGCAGATATCACCCAAAATCATAAATGTTGCGGTGCGGTTGGCCCAACACTCGTAAATGTTCGGACACCGCGCCTCCTCGCATACGGTATGAAGCGTTTTTGAGCGCATCATGTCTTTGATTTCGGAATAATTTTCTCCTGTGGTCAGTTTGATGCGTATCCAGTCTGGTTTCTGCTCTTTCGTTTTCATTGAGTCATTACCTTCTTTCCGTTCGCTTTACCTTGACCTCAATTCAGTATTATACCATGAACCCTCCAAATTCCATACCTGTATGTCCCAGGTTCGGATAAAAAGCCCGTTCGTGCACATTCTAACATTAGGATCTGCATTTGGGACAGGCATAAGGAGGGAAATCACGCATGAAACAAGCTGCCATATTATGGGCTGGCTTTGCGCTGTGGGTCGTCATCTGCTCGCCGATGGACGCCTGGTCGACAGGAAAAAAAGATGAACTCCATCCGATCGCATCTTCAGTGCCCGGCTCAGCCTCGACGACGCCTAAGCCCGACACGGTGAATATATGGCGGGAACGGCGGGATTTATACGAAAAAATGGGAACTTTAACGGGCATTCCGTGGTACCGGCTTGCGGCTATCGATCAATACGAACGGACTTTGACGAAAGCCAAGCCGAAGCAGCGCCGGCATCCGGAACGGTTAACCGGTGTATTTATCGAACCGCCGAAGTGGGTCGGCATGCTCAATCCGGATTGGGAAGATCAGAACCCGGTCTCCATCTCGATGTTCAAGGGGATGGGCCGCGACGGATCTGGAGACGGACGGGCCGATATGAACAATGACACCGACTTGTTGTACAGCGTAGCCGACCTTGTCGGCTCCTACGGCTTGAGCGAGGACGACTTCGGCGCCGGACTGTGGAATTATTACGCCAATCCGCGTGCTGTGCAGCGCGTGAAGCAGTTCGCCCGTCTCTATGAACATTTCGATCAGCTTCAATTGTTCGATACGGCCTTCCCGCTTCCCGTGACCGCCGATTATTCATACCGCAGCACCTGGGGGATGGGGCGGCATTACGGAGGATTCCGCATTCACGAAGGAACCGATATTTTCGCCGGTTACGGCGTTCCTGTCCGCAGCACGTGCTACGGCATCATCGAGGTCAAGGGTTGGAACCGCTACGGCGGCTGGCGGATCGGCATCCGCGACATCAACAATAATTACCATTACTACGCCCACTTGTCCGGATACCAGAAAAACATAAAAATGGGCGACATCGTCACCCCCGGACAGACGATCGGATGGGTAGGCAGCTCCGGTTACGGCCCCCCTGGCACCGCCGGCAAATTCCCGCCGCATCTCCACTTCGGCATTTACCGGGATCGCGGACTGGTGGAATATGCCTATGACCCATACCCGTTGCTGCGGCAATGGGAGCTGTCCGATCTGCGCAAACTGAAGGAGCGGCGTAAATCCTCATCGCTCCCCCCGACAACTCCGTCCGCAGTCCCGGCGAACAACGGGAAAGAGCAGCGGCGCTAAATTGACCTGTACGCTTGCCGCAAGCCGGTCATCTATACCACAGCGGAACGCGATGCCTCATACCTGGTCGGCTTGCCGACAATACCGAAGTGTCAGCCGTTACGCTCCACTCTAAAAAGCGATCCCGCTTCCGGATCGCTTTTTTCCGCGCTTATGCCCAAGAGGCCGGGAACCGCATTCCTTTTGTGAAGCTCTTCCGACCATATCCCGCCAATGCCTTAACCACTTATTTCCGATGACGCCCCTTTCCCTATTTCTCAGTCCTTATAGCTACTCTCCCATTCGTTCAGAAGTATATGCAAACCCGGCAATGTTCTAGCACTGTTTCCTGTACAACCGCTTTTTCAACTGTTATATTAGCTCGGTTAATTCGTTCTACCCCATTCCCTGAACGACGGGGAGAGTAACAATAACGCACTCTACATCTGCCCCCTCCTGACCAATGGGGAGAATGAACATAACGCACTCTATACCTCCACCCTCCTGGTCGATGGGGCGACCGACCATAACACCTCCCCCTTGCCCCTTCCTGACCAACGGGGATATTGGCCATAAGCGACTCTCCCCACATGCTTGCTCAAGGTAAGCCAACTCAAGCAACTGCTTCCTCTCCCCCTTGCATAGCAAGAACCGGGGCTGACCCGCCCCGGTTCTCCATTCTTTTTATGGGTCTGCTGCTGACGGCGGCAGCTCGATTCCGTCGGATGGCTCGCCTGACGGCGGGACCATCTCGGTATGCGCGGGCACGCTAAGGTTGTCGTTGTCCGAGGAATTGACTGCCCCGGATGGCGGCAGGACCGGCAAGGACAGGGCGGGTGCTTTCTCACGGTTGCTTCCGACGGGCTGCCCCTTGCCATCGTAGTAGTACATGGGCACATCGCCGACGACGAGCAGATAAGAGACTGGGATTTCCGTTTCCACCACTTCAGGCTCCAGATCGAAAGGGATCACAATCGCTACTTCCTCAATGACTCTGATATATACCTCCACCAGCACCATATTGATGCCGACATCCATCGGCCGGGTGCTCAATTCGACCTTCGCTGCGCCCTGCGGCTCCATCCGGAAAGGGACCCTTGGACCGAAGGAGGCGATGAGTGGACTGCCCAACGCTTGCCCGAGCGGAATATGCTCCTTCAGTTCTTGGGTCTGCTGCAGCGTCCTCTGCACGATCTCGACCGTCTCGGACGTTATCCGCATATGTTCGTTATAATTCAAGACGAAGCTCGTCACTTTGCCGCGTGAATCCGTCTTCCATTCAATCAGCTTATCCAGCTCCCGGCCCCGCATTACCTGATCGGTAATGGCTTTGTTAATCGCTTGCGTCGCTATTTGCTTGACCCGGATTTTGGCAAGATGCATAAGCGGCCCTCGTACATGCTTATCTACATACACGAACAGCTGTACCGTCAGCAGCGTCATAATAACGAGCGCAATAAACAAATATTTGCGCTTGCGGCGCGGCTTGGACGGCCTCCCCCCTTGCCAAGCGGCGCCTTGAGGGGCCTTGCCGCGCAGGCTTCCGCCCCAGACTCTGCGGGGACGCCATCCCGAGGGCTTGCGCGGTTGAATCGAGATGCGCGGCAGACGCCACCGTGTCGATCGGAAGCCGCGGGAACGCCATCTGGCCATACCTCTCCGCTCCCCCTTTCCGGCCTCGGATATCATGGTTGGCCTGTACGATTCCAGTGTATGCGGCCATCCTCCAAAAAAGAAGGACACCCTCATGCGACTTCGTACTCCGGAGCACGCTGATGCCTATAAAAGAAATTGGCTAGCCATGTGTCGCTTATGGAGCGAGAGAAGGATGAACTGCTGGAGTCGGCTCGAAACCTGCCAGCTGCTGCTGCTCCAGGTGCACAGCGCAAAAGCCGGTGCGCCATGCACTCGGCCTTTTATGTTGAAGCTGCCTGGAACTTAAAGTGGCATCTCTTGCATCCCCTTTTTTAACGGTATTTAAGACGAGCTCTAAGTCGTTTCGTTCAAGCCACGGCCATATACACATCCTGTTGTTCTGAGCAGTCCTATGGGAGATATTTTCACTTACAAAACTCTATAGGATCACAGTAATAAATACTCCTATCTTTGCTAAGGACTACCGTAACATGCTCTTGTTGATTTTTATCGTAAAAAGTCAATCTAAGTTTAGCACTCGGGCTGTTTTTAAGAACTAAATCAACCTCCTTTTGTTCAATTTTATCGCCAGTTTTTTTTCTTAAAAGAATTAACAGTCCTGGTATACTCATTTTTGTTTGGTTTTCACTTTCTTTCGAATCTAATATATATGGCAAAGCATTTTCTTGTATAATTTTTTGAATTTCTTTTTGTAGAGACATCTGTGTTTTTTGAGAGGGTGGGGTTCTAAAAAAACGACTAATGTCTGCTGAGTAAACAATAATTACTGGAGTTACAATAATAGAAATAATAAAAGTAAAAAGAGCAGTCATAGCTAGCTCTGTGTTCTTCTTGTTCCGGTATAAAAGAAACAACAAAATACTATATCCAATGATAATCATCGATAGTAAAAAAATTTGTATCCCTCTGGGGCCTGGATTATAATATTTGGGTTCCCCGAAATTATCAAAATATTTAAGCCTAGAGCACAGCTAATCAACCCTAGACCAATACTAACTAGCACCAACAATATCTTTAGAGCATTCTCATTTTTTATCACCTCCATAACATAATATTAAATCGGAGGAAATAATTGAAAAATGAATAGATACTCTATCGTTTTAAAGAGCATTTAACAGGTTGCCGGTCGTTATAGATTTCCTTTTACATTTACTGAGGAATCCAGCTTTTAAAAAATCACTTTTTTATTTTCACCTTCACAATTTGTAAGTCAAACATAAACCAAATGGCAGCAAACCCTTGAATATCAAGGAGTTTGCTGCCATTTGGTGTCTAATCGAGATATATAGTCTCAAACTTATTTAAAAATCAGTTTCATTTACGTTACAACTCACATCACAGCCGCCAGTTTATATTGTATAATGCCGCTGCCGCATCGCCTCGTAGAGCAGCACAGTCGTCGCCATCGCGACATTCAGCGATTCGGCCTGGCCGCGCATCGGGATAATCAAGGTGTCGTCGACGAGAGCTTGTACGGCCGGGGATACGCCTTGGCCCTCATTGCCGACGATGAGCCATAGCGGCTGCCGGTAATCGTAACCGTAGCAGGAATGCGAAGCCTGCAGACTCGTGCTGGCCAGCCGCATCCCGTTCGCCTTCGCTTCGGGAAGCAGGGACAGCAGATCGGCTTCGACGACCGGGAGATGGAAGAGTGATCCCATCGTCGAGCGCACCGTCTTGGGGTTGTACACGTCCACCGTGCCTCGGCCCAGGACGACCCCCGTCGCCCCGACAGCGTCGGCCGAGCGGATGATCGTGCCCAGATTACCGGGATCCTGCACCCCGTCTACCGCCACCACGAGCGGCATGTCCGCGCCGAAAAGCGCTCCCGGATCGAGTGCCGGCTTGCGCACGACCGCGATGACCGGCTGTGGGGTCTCCGTCTCGCTCAGCTTCCGAATAATGGCATCCGTGACGCCGATCCAATCCGGCTGCTCGCCGTCTGCTGTCGCGGTTCGCGACGCATCTGCATACGGCAGCAGCTCGGCTGGGACATCGCGCGCTTCATCGCACAGGACGGCCTCTACCGGGGCACCGGAGGCTAGCGCTTCCTGCACGAGATGGATGCCTTCCACGAGGAAGCATCCTTCCTGCTTGCGGCCTCTGCGTTCCCGCAGCGACGCCCATCGTTTGACGCGGGGATTATGAACGGAAGTAATCGTCTCAGTTCGATTCATCATGATTCGGCATACGCCAGTTCCAGGTTTTTCAGATGATTATTCTGCCCCACGATAACCAAAATATCCCCATCCTTAATCCGGTCTTCCGCATACGGCGATATATTCGTCGTGCCGTTGTTCTTAATGGCCATGACGTTACATCCGAAGCGGGCACGGATATCCAATTCCTTCAAGTTCTTGCCTATCATAAGCGAGGAAGCCCGCATCTCTACAATCGAATGGTCCTCCGACAGCTCGATATAGTCCAAAATATTCGGTGAAATCAAATGATGCGCCACCCTTGCTCCCATATCCCGCTCCGGGAACACCACTTTATCGGCGCCGATTTTGCTCAAAACTTTGCCGTGCAATTCGTTCTGCGCCTTGACGACAATCATCGGTACGCCCAGATCCTTCAAAATCAGCGTCGTCAGAATGCTGGACTGAATATCTTGTCCGATCGCGACGACTACGACATCGAAGTTGCGGATACCGAGGGCGCGGAGCGCATCTTCATCCGTCGAGTCCGCCGATACGGCATGCGTTACGATGTTCACGACTTCCTGTATCTTCTGCTCACTGGAGTCGATAGCCAGCACCTCGAAATTCATGTTGCTCAAATTTTGCGCGACGCTGGAGCCGAATCGTCCCATGCCGATAATCGCAAATTGCTTTTTAGCCGTCATACCATCACCTTCCCTATTCGTCCGACACTGCTTATTCTTTCTCAATTATACCACGCACATCCAGCGAGATGAAGGGATGCCCCGTCCCCGTCCGTATGAGGGTCACCCAATTGGGGAACGTTATACGCTAAGTGCCGGTTCGCCGTCTGTCAGTCGATAGTGTATCCCGCTGGATGTCTGGCTTATATGCCAATCATCCCTCTGGGTGGCGCTGCGATGGGGATAGATACGTAACCGGCACTGTAAGGAAGGAGGGAGCAGCCGATGGCCGTCACACTTAACTTACGCCAGGCGATTGTGCAGAAAGTGTCCAATAAGCCGGATAAGGATGTCATTGACATGATCGAAGGCTCTATCGATTATGATGAGCGGGCGCTTCCCGGTCTTGGCGTTCTATTCGAATTAATCTGGAAGGAAAGCGACAGTGAGCTGCGTCAGCAGATGGTGGATACGCTGCAGCATAAGCTGCATCAAGACGATCAGCCGCGCGCCTGATGGAATGCAAAAATGCGAATCTGCCGGATTCCCCGAGACGGATTCGTGTTTTTGCGCTGCTTTCTGAGCATGTCAGAACATGCTTCCAACTTTTTAAGAGAGGAAATAAAAATAGAGTCTTTACTTTAACGCGGCGTCAAGCGTTACAATACATCTGAAAGGAGCTGGCCTATGAAAATTCAGGAAGCGGCCGATCGGCTCGGCTTGACGACGCGGGCGATCCGTTTTTATGAGCAAAAGGGCTTGCTGTCCCCAGCAAGCAGGAGGACAACGGGTACCGCGTCTTCCGGGAGGAGGATATCGAGCGGCTGCGCATGATCGCCGCGCTGCGCGAGCTGAATCTGCCGCTCGATCAGATTCGAGAATGTCTTGACGAGGCGCTGGAAGGGCGTCTGGCGGCGCTACGCCCTTATCTCAATCAGCAAATGCAGCAGTTAGCGCTGCAGTATACGGAGCTGCAGCGTCTGCTGGGCATGCTGCGCCGTCTATTGGACAGAGAGGATACCGAACAGGAGGGGGAAAAGATTGTGAGTCAATTACATCATATCGGGGAACAGTCGCAGCGCTATGAGAAGCTGCGCGCGGATTGGCGCGATCGGTGGAATTTCGATGCGCAGGCAAGCCGCTACGATGAAGCCGTAGCGAACAATACGGATTCCTTGCGGGTTCATGCCGATTACGACAGCATATTGGACAGGGTGACGTGGGAGGCTGCACCCCAGCAGGGAGAGAGCGGGCTGGAGCTAGGCGTCGGTACGGGCAATCTGGCCGGACGCTTCCTTCGCGAAGGGGCGGCCATGACAGGCATCGATCAATCCGATGCGATGCTGGAGCAATGCCGCGGGAAATATCCGGCCATTCGTCTGCTGAAGGGCAATCTGATGGCCATTCCGCTGGCGGACGTCTCCTTTGATTTCATCGTATCGACCTATGCGCTGCATCATCTCACCGATGATCAGAAGGAGATTGCATTCGAGGAGATGGGCCGGCTGCTCCGCCCTGGCGGACGGATCGTCATCGCCGATCTGATGTTCACGGATGACGAGCATCGTGCCACGTTCCTTGACGAGCTGAACGAACGCGGTGACAAGGTCTCCGTCGCGGCCATACTCGATGAGTACTTCGCCGACCGTTCCCGGCTCATTCGCTGGCTGGAGCAGCACCGCTATGAGGTGAGAGCCGAGCAGTTGAACCATCTCATGCACCTGCTCGTCATCCGCAAGCCGTGACACGGGAATTCAGCAATCATCCGCTTATCGACAGAACCCCCTCATCATTTTGAATGAGGGGGTTCGCTAATTTTTGGAATGCCAATCTGTTACGGCGCCGTTTCCAGGAAACTCAATTCCGGCATTTTGTCCATCGCAGTGCGCATCGCATATTCATTTTCGAACAAGGCGACGAAGTTGCCGGACTTGTCTTTGACGAGCTGCGAATTGATGCGGAATTTGGACGGATCGATATTCGGTCCCGTCACCCATCTCGCGAATTGGTACGGCAGCTTCATCAACTGCACGTCGACCCCGTACTCCCCCTTCATCCGATACTCGAACACCTCGAACTGAAGCTGGCCTACGACGCCCAATATCGTCTCCTCGAAGACGCTCGCGGAATGGAACACCTGAATCGTTCCTTCCTCGGTGAGCTGGTCAACGCCCTTCTGGTACTGCTTATGCTTGAGTGCGTTTTTGACCGTGACGCGAGCAAAAATTTCCGGGGAGAAAATCGGAAGCTCGTCGAATGTGACGACCCCTCCCTGGCTCAAGCTGTCCCCGATGCGGAAGATACCCGGATCGAACAGCCCGATAATATCGCCAGGATAGGCTTCCGTTACGATATCCCGGTCCTGGGCGAGGAATTGCTGCGGCTGCGACAGCTTGATGTCTTTGCCGACGCGCACATGCTTGACGCTCATCCCCCGCTCGAACTTTCCTGAGCAGATGCGCAGGAACGCAATCCGGTCGCGGTGGGCCGGATTCATGTTCGCCTGAATTTTGAACACGTAACCTGTGAACTTCTCATTCGTCGGCTCGATCGGGCCTTCCGTCGATTGACGCGAAGCCGGCTTCGGCGCCAACTGGAGGAAGTTCTCCAGGAAGGTCTGGACACCGAAGTTATTGATCGCGCTGCCGAAAAAGACCGGCGTCAGCTCGCCCCGCTTCACTTTCTCATAATCGAATTCGTCTCCGGCTACGTCCAGCAGCTCCAGTTCCTCGCACAGTTGGTCATGCAGATGCTCTCCCGCAATATCCCGGATGACCGGATCGCGGTAATCATCCACCTTCTGCACCTTAATGACGGAATGGTCGTCGCCCTGGAACAGCTCCACTTGCTTCCTCATGCGGTCGTACACGCCGCACAGCTGGCGTCCCATGCCGATCGGCCAGTTCATCGGCACCGAGCGGATGCCCAGCACTTGCTCAATCTCTTCCATCAGCTCGAACGGATTCCGTCCTTCGCGGTCCAGCTTGTTGATGAACGTGAAGATCGGGATGCCCCGCTTCGCGCAGACCTGGAACAGCTTTATCGTCTGATTCTCGACGCCTTTCGCCACGTCGATCAGCATGACCGCGCTGTCGGCGGCCGTCAACGTCCGGTACGTATCCTCACTGAAATCTTGGTGGCCCGGGGTATCAAGAATATTGACCCGATGGCCGCTATAGTCGAACTGCATGACGGACGACGTAACCGAGATGCCGCGCTGCTTCTCGATTTCCATCCAGTCGCTCGTCGCATGCTTGCTCGCTTTGCGGGCTTTGACGGTTCCCGCGAGGCGGATCGCTCCCCCGAACAGGAGCAGCTTCTCCGTCAAGGTCGTCTTCCCGGCGTCCGGGTGGGAGATGATCGCGAAGGTGCGCCGCTTCTCCACTTCTTGCTTCAATTCTTCGGATAATGATTTGCTCATTTGACATAGCCCTCTCATCTAAAATCACGTATTCGTTATTGTATCACAAAACAGGGATGCCCATAAATGGACAATGCACACATCTTTTGCGATCCCGGCAAAAATATTTTCATGGGAGCGCCAAATATAACATTTTTCTGCTTTCAACATTAAAATATTAATTTGAATGTTATAATAATGGCATCCTACCACTTATAACCGAAAGGGGATTGCCATGGAAGCAACGCAGACACAGGAACATGTAGACGTGCTCATCATCGGGGCAGGACAAGCCGGACTGGCGCTCGGGGCCGAATTGATCCGGCGCCAGCCCCGCCTCTCACTGCTGCTGCTCGAGCGGCATTCCCGAGTTGGCGACAATTGGCGCGAACGCTATGATTCTCTCGTCCTGTTCACGCCGCGGAAATATAGCGAATTGCCGGAACTTCCGCTGCCAGGCGATCCGGAAGGCTTCCCCGGACGGGACGAGATTGCCGACTATTTGGAGCGCTATGCGCAGTATTGGAAGCTGCCCGTGCGGTTGGAAAGCACCGTCGAACAGGTCACGGCGGCTGCAGACGGCGGCTCTGGATCGCCCTCCTTCCTCGTCACGCTCCGGGGACAGGAGGAGCCGCTGCGCTGCCGGAAGCTGGTTCTGGCCTACGGTCCCTTCTGCAATCCATATATACCGGATTGGGCGTCATCGCTCGGCAGCGGCATTGCCCAGCTCCATTCCAGCCAATATCAGCGGCCAGCGCAATTACCTGACGGGCCGGCTCTCGTCGTCGGCGGAGGCAATTCCGGAGCCCAAATTGCGGTTGAATTGGCGCAGAGCCGCCCGACGGTACTGTCCGCTCGCGGTCCGGCCCGGCACTTGCCGCTGCGGCTGCTGAACCAGAGCACCTTCGAATGGATGGACCGGCTCACACTGCTGCATGCGCCGGCGGGCGGCAAGCGGGCAGGATGGCTGCGGAGGAAGGGAGATCCGATCTTCGGCTACGAGCTGCGGGATGCGGTCCGTTCCGGACGGATTCGACTGTTCCCGGAAGCGGTCGGCAGCGGGCAAGACGGCGCCGCCGTGCTGTTCAAGGATCACGCCTCCTTCCGGCCAGCGGCCATCGTCTGGGCGACCGGCTTCCGGCCGGATTATCGCTGGCTCCATGTTCCTGGAGCGCTGGACGCTCGTGGCGGCCTCATCTATCATGGACATCGCACGACGGCCGCCGGACTGCACGTCATCGGGATGCCGTGGCAGCAGGCGCGCAGCTCGGCCCTCCTCTGCGGAGCCGGACGGGATGCACGGCGTCTCGCGGACGAGCTTTTCCGGAACTGACCCTCCCGCATCTCTCACCCGGTCTGCCTAACGCCACACAAGCCGCCTGCATCTCCCTCTGCGGAGACACGGGCGGCTTGTTCGCTTTTCTCTTCCTTATCTTCTCTATCAATGACTAGAGCTATAGCTTGCTCCTATTCCTTAGTGCTGCCCGATCAAGGCCCGCACGGACAGCGTAACCGTCCGCTTCGGCCCGGATGCCCCTTCCTCTTCAAGGATGAGCCAATTCGCAGCCAGCGCGGAGCGAAGCGCCTCCAGGTCCGCTTCAGACAGCGTCAGCCCGGTATATTTCCCTTCTCCCCGGGTGAAATCGACACCTTCCTCGATTCCGAAGCGCGTTTCCAGCCATATTTTCAATCCGTTCATCGTATTGAACGTAATGCGGTAGCCTTCCGCGACCGCCTGTTCCAACGACTCGCCATGCTCAGCGGCATACGTCAGAAAATCATCATACGTATACCACTCCTCATTCACCTTCGTCAGTTGGCTAACGTCGCCGGAGCGAATGATTCCCAGCAACTGCTCGTCCGTAAATCCTTTGCGCCGGGCGCGTTCCAGCAGAATTGCCGTATTTTGCGACAACCGTGCCTCATTCCCCATTGTCCCTGCCTCCTTTTGATGCGGCCGCATGAACCGCCCTTTCCCATACCTACTTCCTTTATATCACATTGCTCCGCTCTCTGCAGAGGGGAATCGGTTATTCCTCTTCATATAAATGACATGCCGCAAAATGTCCCGGCGAGATTTCCTTCCAGTCCGGCTCCTGCTGACGGCACCGATCCGTGGCGAACGGACAGCGTGAGGCGAAGCGGCAGCCGGCCGCTCCCGCTAACGGGCTCGGCAGATCGCCTTCCAGCATCGCTGCGGCGCCGCTGGCCGCATTCGGATCCGGCACCGGGATAGCCGCCAGCAATGCTTGCGTATACGGATGAGCCGGATGATTGTACAATTCATCGCTCGGCGCCAGCTCGACCAGCTTACCCAGGTACATGACGCCGATGCGGTCGGAAATATGGCGCACCATGGACAGATCATGGGCGATGAACAGATAGGTTAATCCGAACTCCGCCTGCAAATCCTCCAGCATATTGACCACCTGCGCCTGCACGGATACGTCCAGTGCCGAGATCGGCTCGTCGCACAGGATGAACTCCGGCTTGACAGACAAGGCGCGCGCGATACTGATCCGCTGCCGCTGGCCGCCGCTGAATTCATGCGGATACCGTTCCGCATGCTCGGGCTTCAGCCCGACCTTGTTCAGCAGCTCCAACACCGTCTCCCACCGCTCCGCCTTCGTGCCGAAGCCGTGAATCTCCATCGGCTCGCTAATGAGCTGCGTCACGTTCATGCCCGGATTCAACGATGAATACGGATCCTGGAAAATCGTCTGCATCCGCTTGCGGAACGGCTTCAGCTCCCGCTCGCTCAGATGCGCCAGATCGGTGCCGTCGAACCGAATCTCGCCCGCGGTCACATCGTACAGGCGGACGATGGAGCGGCCGGTCGTCGACTTGCCGCAGCCGGATTCGCCCACGAGCCCGAACGTCTCTCCGCGCCGAATCTGGAAGCTGACGTCATCGACCGCCTTCAGCGTCTGCTTGTTTTTACCGAGCAGCCCTTTCGAGGTATAAAAATACTTTTTCAAGCCCCGCACATCCAGCAGCGCCTGGTCCGGCTTACTCATGCTGCTCCACCTCCTCCGGATTGAGCGCCTCCAGCGTAACGCCCGGCGCATCCTGCTGCAGCCAGCAGAGCGAGCGATGGCCCGTCTCCGTCACCGCATAAGGCGGCAGCTGCCGGCATTGCTCCATCGCATGCGGGCACCGGTCCTGGAACGGACAGCCCGCGGGCGGATGCAGCAGATTCGGGGTCGTGCCTTCAATGCTGAAGAGTCGTTCCCGCTCGCCATCCGTCACCTTCGGAATCGAGCGCAGCAGCCCTTGCGTATACGGATGCATCGGCCGCTCGAAAATATCATGGACCGTGCCCTCTTCCATAATCAGGCCGCCATACATGACGACGACACGAGTGCATACTTGGGCCACGACGCCCAGGTCATGGGTGATCAGCAGGATCGCCGTGTTGGTCGTATCCCGCAGCTGCTTCATCAGGCCGAGAATCTGAGCCTGGATGGTCACGTCCAACGCCGTCGTCGGCTCGTCGGCGATGAGCAGCTCAGGCTGGCAGGAGAGCGCCATCGCGATCATCGCCCGCTGGCGCATCCCGCCGCTGAATTCATGCGGATACTGATCGATCCGCTCCTCCGGCGAAGGGATGCCGACTTTGCGGAGCAGTTCAATCGCCTCGGCGCGGGCCGCCTGCTTGCTCAGCTTCTTATGCCGCTGCAGCACCTCGATGATCTGGGTCCCGACCTTAACGACCGGGTTCAAGGATGTCATCGGGTCCTGGAAAATCATCGCAATGCGGTTGCCCCGAATCTGCCGCAGCCGCTTCTCCGGCAGGGCGAGCAGATTCTCGCCCCGGTACAGGACTTCCCCCTCACGGATGACGCCCGGAGGCGGAATCAGGCTGATAAGCGACTTGGCCGTCACGCTTTTGCCGCTTCCTGATTCGCCGACGATGCCGATGACCTCGCCCTCGCGCACATCGAAGCTGACGCCGCGGACGGACTGCACTTCGCCGTCACGGGTCATGAACGATGTTCTCAATTGTCGGACGGACAGCAATTCAGTCATTGGTCCCACTCCCGTTCTCTGTGAATTCCATAGCCCTTCCCCATCTGTCTACCATCATTACCTCTTGTTCGCCTTCGGCTCGAATGCGACGCGGAACACGTCGCCCAGCACGTTGAAGGACAGGACCGTCAGCAAGATGAACAAGCCCGGGAACAAGGCCAGATAAGGCGCTTCTCCGATAAATCCTTGCGCATTGTTCAGCATGCTGCCCCAGGACGAATTCGGCTGCTGGATGCCCAGGCCGAGGAAGCTGAGCGAAGATTCCATCAAGATCGCCGAGGCGATGTTAATCGTCGCGGCTACGATAATCGTAGACATAATATTGGGCACAATATGCTTCAAAATAATAGCGAGCGTATTCTGTCCCGATACCCGAGCATAGAGCACATATTCCCGCTCCTTGACCGACAGCGTCTCCGCCCGCACGATCCGGGCGATATTCATCCAGCTGAGCATGCCGATAATGAGAATAATCGTCGTAATGCCCGGCTTCAAATACGCATTTAGAATCAGCATTAAGAAAAAAGACGGGATCGACATCAAAATGTCGACGAACCGCATCAGCATATTATCGATCCAGCCGCCAAAATAGCCGCTCACCGTACCGACGGCGGTGCCGACGATAACGGCGATCGCCATCGCCAGGAAGCCGACGCTGAGCGAGACGCGTCCGCCGTAGAGCGCCCGCGCCAAGTAATCGCGGCCGTAATCATCCGTTCCGAACCAGTGCGCGGCGCTGGGCGGCAGCATCCGCTCCGTCACGACGATCTTGTTCGGATCGTAAGGCACGAGGAAGGCGAAGATCGCGGCCAGCGCAAAGACGGCAAGGAGAATGATCGCGGCAATGGCGGCCTTTTGCTCTTTCACTTGGGTAAGTACGTTACGCCATTTCATTCGGTTCATCACAATCACCTCATCGTCTTAATGCGCGGATCGACTACGCCATACAGAACGTCCGCGGCCAGATTCCCGATCACGAGCATGACCGACGAGAACATCGTTATCCCCATAATGACGGGATAATCCAAGGCGAACACGGCGGTAATTCCGAGCGATCCCATGCCAGGCCAGGAAAATACCGACTCGGTGATGAACGCCCCGGCGATCAATTCCGGGAAGGACATCCCGAGAATCGTAATAATCGGGAGCAGCACGTTTTTGAGCACATGGCGCCGCAGGACCGTGCCTTGCGTCGAGCCGTAGGCATATTGAATCTGCACATAATCCTCTTCCAGCTGCGAGATCGTATTCGATCGGATATAGCGCATATAGACGGAGACGTTCATGAAGCACAGCACGGTGCACGGCAGGATGCCATGCTTCAGCACATCCCACACCGAGTCGACGCCGATCGTTCGCATTCCCATGCTCGGCAGCCAATTGAGCTTGACGGCGAACAGATAGATCAGCATGATCCCGAACCAGAAGCTCGGGATCGAGATTCCGATATACGATATAAGCCCGAGCGCGCGATCGACCGGGCGGTTTTTCCGGGAAGCCGCGTACATGCTAAGCGGCACGGAGATAAGCAAAGACAACAAGAGAGCCGCCCCCATTAAGCCAATCGTGGCCGGAAGACGCTCCACAATAAGCGTCAGCACAGGCCGGTGACTGGTCAGGGAGTAGCCCAGATTGCCCATGAACACATTTTTCAGCCAAATCCAATATTGCATATAGACCGGAAGGTTCAAGCCGAGACTTTCCCTTATCCGTTCCACATCTTCCTTGTTCATATCGGGCGTCACGAACGAATTGACCGGATCTCCCGGGGCCAGCTTAATCAGCGCGAACGACACGATAGAAATGAAGAATAATAGCGGTATGGCTTGAAGAACGCGTCGCACGATATATTTCTGCACACAGGTTCCCTCCGAAAGAGCGCTTGAAACGATAACGTTTCAAGCGCCCGCGAATTCTCGATTCAATTCCCTCTACCTCATGATGATGGGTTCCGAGAGGTTACTTCACATAAATTTTGGACAAATCCTCGAACATAACAACCGGCTTCGGAACGGCTTCTTCCAATCCTCCGTAGCGTTTGTCTACCGCCACGATTGCTTTGCCGTACGCGATTGGGTACACGGTCATCTCGTCTGCGACAGTCTGCTGGATCTGCTTGTACAGCTCGCCGCGCTCCGTTTTGTCCATTTCGACGGCCGCTTGGTTCCACAGCGCATCGAAGTCCGAATTTTTATAATGAGCATAGTTGTAAGCCGCATCGCTCATATAGAGCGACTTGTATGCATCCGGCTCGTAGCCCATAATATAGCCGCCGAACGAAATATCATAGCTCGTGTTGTTCATGTCGAGCGACATATTGCCGAAGGCCGCGATATCGAGCGCCATCAGTTCCACGTCGATGCCGACTTCCTTCAACTGCTGCTGAATATACAGCGCTTTGCTGGTCTGCGGCTTGTTCGAGTTCACATACGCGAGACGCAGCTTCAGGTTGCTGACGCCAGCTTGCTGGAGCAGCTCCTTCGCTTTCTCCACATTGTAATCGTAGGTGGCGACATCCGTCGTCTGATACAGCGTGTCCGGCGTGAAGATCGAAGCGGCCGGTTCCGCGAATTCCGTCGATCCGAAGGCTGCCGTAATCATTTCTTCCTTATTCAAGGCGTACGCGATAGCTTGGCGCACTTCCTTCTTCTTCATCACATCGACGTTCTGGTTGAACACCATATAGATAAGGCGTCCTTCCGGATACGTCACCAGATTGAATTTGCCGGTATTGTCGAGCTTGGCATAATCAACGGAGTCAATCATGCGCATTTGCAGCTCGCCGTTCTGAAGGGCCAGGTTGGCGGAGTTCGAATCCTTCGCCACGCGGTAGGTTACCGAATCCAGATACGCCTTGCCGGCAAAATAATCGTCGAACCGCTCCAGCGTCACATATTCACCTGCGCGGTATTCCTTGAACTTGAACGGACCCGATCCGATAGGATGGTCGTTCTTGCCGCTCTTCTCCAGATCCGCTTCACCCTCGAACACATGCTTCGGAATTGGCTTGAAATTGGCCAGTACGCCTTCGAACGAAGCCGATTGCTGCGGAAGCACGAACTCCACCGTTAGATCATCCACTTTTTTTGCCGTCAGCGGCTTGCCATTGAATACATAGGTAGCCCGATCCGAGCTGTGCTGCTTCTCATCCAAAATGCTGTTCATCGTAAAGACGACATCGTCCGCCGTCAGTGGCTGCCCGTCATGCCATTTCAAGCCTTCACGCAGCTTCAGCGTATACGTCAGCGAGTCCTCCGAAGGAGTCAAACTTTCCGCCAGGACGAATTTCTTCTCGCCGTTATCGATATGATATAAAGGAGCGAACAACGATTGGTTAATGGTCAATGTTACCCGGTCCCCGGCATAGACAGGATTCATCACCCGCGGATCATCCTGAACCGCGATAATGATGCTGCCGCCGCTCTTCGGCTCTCCTCCCGAATCGGTGCCGGAAGCCGTATCTGGAGCCGGCGTCTGGCTGCCACCGCAGGCGCTGACCACCGCAACGACTACAGATAATAAGAGTGCGAGCCATAACTTGTTGCGTTTCATGTCGATTCCCCCCGAAAATTGTAACACACTTTATATTTTATAGTATAACTATCTTTTGAGAGAACACAATCTTTTTTTCCGAGTGAATTTATAGGAATATTATATTTTAATCTAGTAATCGGGAAAAGCGACAGGCGGCAGCAACCTATCTTTGCCTAAAAAAACTGTGCTCCCGCCGGGAGCACAGCCTTCACCTATTGTTGAATTACTTATTCCATATGACCTGGCTTTCCTCTTGTCCGTTCACCGGCCACCACTGGAAGCCGTCTTCCGCCAACAGCTTGTCCGCTTGCTCCGGTCCCCAAGACCCTGCCGGATATAGATGCAGGTCTTCGCTGGATGCCTTCCAGGCTCCGGCGATTTTGTCGACGAACGACCAAGCCGATGCCACTTCATCCCACCGGGTGAAATAAGTAGAGTCGCCGCGCGCCGCGTCGAAGATAAGCCGCTCATAGGCTTCCGGCGTATTGATGCCGACCATGCAGCTCTGGCAGAAATCCATCGCGAGCGGCTGCACGCTGGCGTCGGCTCCCGGCTTCTTGCCATTGATCTTGACATAGATGCCTTCCATCGGGTTCACCCGAATGACGAGCAGATTCGGTTCCAGCTTATGCTTTTGCGACAGATAGACATTCGTCGGCATATTTTTGAATTCCACGACGACCTCGGTTGTTTTGACCGGAAGCCGCTTGCCGGTGCGAATATAGAAGGGAACGCCTGCCCAGCGGAAGTTGTCCACATAGAGACGGGCCGCGAAGTACGTTTCCGTGACGGAAGCCGGGTTCACTTTCTCTTCTTCCCGGTACGCCGGCAGCGGCTTGCCGTTCATCGAGCCAGCCGCATATTGGCCGCGCACGACATTGCGCATCACGTCGTCGGCATTCTCGAATTGGCGCAGAGAGCGAAGCACTTTCACCTTCTCGTCGCGGATATCTTCCGGATGGAGCCGGCTAGGCGCTTCCATCGCGATCATCGTCAGCATCTGCAGCATATGGTTCTGGGCCATATCACGCAACGCTCCGGCATGATCGTAATAGCCGCCGCGCTCTTCAACGCCGACCGTCTCGGCCAGCGAAATCTGAATATTGGCGATGTGCTTATTGTTCCACAATGGCTCAAAGAAGGCATTCGCGAATCGAATCACCTCAATGTTCTGGACCATCTCTTTGCCCAAATAGTGATCGATGCGGTAGATCTCTTCTTCCTTGAACACATGGCTCAATTCTTCGTTCAATTTCTGAGCCGACGGCAAATCATAGCCGAACGGCTTCTCGATGACCAGTCGATGCCAGCCTTCGCTGTCGAGCATTCCGCCGTCGCGCAGGTTCATCGAGACGCTGCCGAACAGTTCAGGCGCCAGCGCCAAGTAGAACAGGCGGTTGCCCGGGATATTGAATTCCCGTTCAATATGCTCGGTCTGTACCCGTAATTCCTTGAAGCCCTCCACATTGTTGATGTCAAGCGGTTTGTATTCGAAATGCTGCGCAAAGCGGCTCCAAACTTCATCATTTGGAATCGGATAACGACAAAATTCTTCAATGGACGCGCGCACATCATTGCGAAACTCTTCATTCGTACGTCCACGTCGGGCCAAGCCGATGACAGCAAACCGCTCACCTAATTTGCCTTCGTGATATAAGCTGTAAATGGCAGGAAACAATTTGCGGCGTGCCAAATCACCGGTCGCGCCGAATATAAAAAAGACGGCGCCTTCAGCCAGTTGGGATTCTTGGTTATGCATCACAGTCATCTCTCTCCATCATCCTTACACTCTGTTATAGACTTGACATCACACATTTCGAATGTGATGACATTTTAGCATACTTGTCAGATTGACGCCACGGGTTAGCGAAAAAGGTCGAATCAATATTCCCCCGCGATAAGCGGCGTGCCAAAAGACAACCGCGTCTCTCCGCGTTCCCGATCCTCATGGGCCGCAACCTGCAGATTGGCCTGCCGCCCCTTCATGGCGACGCCGGCCCCCATATAGTCCGTCTCATACGTTACGCTGATCGTGCGGTCATCTTCATACCGGTCGAGCGGTACGGCTGTTCCCCATTCCGCCAATGCCTTCTCCGCTGCGGCGAAGCCGTCGGTCAAGGAAGCCCCTGTTGCCGTACGGACGGTCGCGTTCCAATCGGACCCCATCTTCGCCTCTCCAAGCTGGCGCAGCAGCCGCTCCGCTTCTTCCGCCGTACGGGCCATGCCTCCTTTCGCTTCCGCAGACAATGTGACCGTATAATAAATCCGCCCGTCGTTCTCCTGGAACAACAGCACATCCCCTTGATAGGGTGCCGTATTATACGTCCCGCGATACACTTCCCTTCCCCGTTCCTGCCTAAGCTCGAGAGCGCTCAGTATGCCTGCTTCCCGCCGCCAGCGGTCTACTTCGGCCGCAAGTCCTTCTTCAGCGAGAAAGCTGCCCTGAACCGTTATCGTGGAGCTGAACTTCCGCTCTCCGCTCAATTCTGCCAGCACCCACAGCATTTGCATCCGCTTCGCCACCTCTGACGAATCCGGCGCAGCGGATGGGGCCGGCTTCCAGGCATCGCTGCTCCAGGCGACTGCGACAGCGCCGCACAACGCCAACAGAAGCAATCCAATGACCGGAGTCTTCGTTCTGCGAACCAGTCTCAACGTAACCGCCTCCATATTCGTATGGATAATTGATTCACCGATAGGGAGCACACTCCATGCTGCAAAATTAGGCGCTTCTCTCCTAGGTCAATGTCCATGCGCCAATATCCTCCAATGAATAGACTAATGACAGAACATTCCCGCTATAGAAGGAGGTATGTAACGTGATTCCTATTCCATTGGATGAAGAAGTCATCCGATCGCATTGCGGGCGGATCGTGTGTGCCGTTACCCATGATGGCCGCCAGTTCATTGGCCGTCTCAGCTTATGCCGGGACGGAAAAATCATTCTGAACGAAGAAGAAGTTCCCGAAGAGGTCGTTCCGATTTTTGAGGAAGAATGCGAACCCAAGAAAAAGCCGCACAAGCGGCAGGTCAAACGGGTCAAGCGGCCTTGCAAGCCCGTCAAGCCCGTCAAGCGCCCTTGCAAGCCATGCAGCGGGAAGAAGAGCAAGGTAACCTCGCTTCAACCCTACGGAGCTCCAGCTTCATATCCTGGCCCGCACCAGGGACTGTATAGCCGCGGACGGATAGAACTCGACCTGACGCTTATCGCGCTCTTGTTTCTTCTGCTTGTGTAACACTCATTCTGCTTATACTCCCCGAATTCCTGCCGATCCCCATCGAGTTGTTGCCAGAAGCAGTATAACCTCTGCTTTCCTTGCCCCTCATACAGACAGAACCGGGTATCGTCACCCGGTTCTGTCACTTATTACGCTCCATTAGCGTTTCCTTATTGTCCCCCTCCTGGGCCCCTTGCACCGCGCACAAAAAAACCCGGCCTGTAAGGTCGGGTCAACCATTATTCAGCAAGGCCGTTCTTGTAAGCGTAAATGGCGGCTTGCGTGCGATCCTCCACGCTCAGCTTGGCAAGGATATTCGTGACGTGGAACTTCACGGTCTTGATTCCAATGAACAGGTCATCGGCGATATCTTGGTTGGACTTGCCTTGGGCAAGCAATCGCAGCACATCCATTTCCCGGTCCGTAAGTTGTTCATGGGCGGCTTGCGTCGGCTTCGGCTGGCGGAAGCGGTTCATCATTTTCGAGGCGACCTGCGATTCGAGAACGGATTGTCCCCGAGCGGCGGCACGGATAGCTTCGGCAATTTCCGTTGCGCGTGACGTCTTGAGCAGGTAGCTGAACGCCCCCGCTTCAATGACAGGGTACATTTTCTCGTCATCCAAGTAACTGGTCAGCACAATGACCTTGCAGTCGGGATACAGGCTCAGCAGCTTGCGCGTCGTCTCAATGCCGTCCATCCCCTCCATAACCAGATCCATTAACACGACATCCGGCTTATACTCTTGCGCCAAGCGGATTCCTTCCTCGCCGTTACTTGCCTCGCCAACGACTTCGATGCCATCCTCGGTGCTCAATACGGCTGCCAATCCGATGCGCACCATCTCATGGTCATCTACGAGCAATACTTTGATATCTGTGTCCATATCAGGCATCTTCACCTCCTGGGCCATCGCTGCCCTCTTCGTTCTTCAGCCCGCTCTCTTCATTGACAACGGGGACGCGTATTTCAATGCGGGTGCCTTTGTTCGGCGCCGTAATGAATTGCACCGAGCCCCCGATCTCATTGATTCGCTCCTGCATCGTACGCAAGCCGTAGCTCGCTTGCTTTTTGTCATCCCATTCGAAGCCGACGCCATTATCGCGAATGAATAATCGCACATAATCGCCTCGGTCCTGGAGCTTGATCTCCATGCGGGTCGCCTTGGAATGGCGGAGGGTATTCGATAATGCTTCCTGCACGATGCGGAACAAATGATTCTCGACGCCCTTCAACAGCGTAATATGCTCGTCCATCTCATATTGAATCTGAATGGGCACCTTCGCTTCAAGCTCTCGAATCAGTTCAGCGACACCTTGCGTAAGACCCTTGCCTTCCAGATGAACCGGCCGGAGATGGAGCAGTAGCGCTCTCATTTCCGATTGGGCTACCGAGGCCATTTCCTCAATGAGCTCCACCTGGCTCTCCGCTCGCTCAAAATCTTTGTCCAGCGTCCTTCGCACCGCCGTCGCCGTCATCGATATCGCGAATAATTGTTGGCTCACGGCGTCATGCAGCTCCCGCGCCAAGCGTTGACGCTCTTCCATAATGGCCGATATCCTGGCCTGTTCGGCTAATTGGGCGTTATTCGTAGACAACCGCTGCAAGGAGGTCACCTGTTCCTCCCAGCGCTTGCTGACCCTGCCCAATTGATCGGCCAGTTGGCCGATCTCGTCGTCTCCCAGGTCCGGTATCGGCCGGGACAGATTGCCCTTCTCCAAGAGCAGCATCGATTCGCGCAGCAGTTCAATCCGCCGTTTCATGCGAAAGCCTTGGAAAAAACCGAAAATCGCCGCAATAATGGCTACGACGATTAAGACAGACAGCGTCGATTTCACGCCGTCCAGCCAGGTTTCGAACGGTTTGACATATCCATATGATTGCATTAAATAAACAATGACGAAAAACAGGACAAAGGAAAGGAGAAGCGTCTCGCCCATCAAGCGCACAACCATATTTTTCGTCTGTTTTTTCGGTTCCATTGCCGGCTTGCATCTCCTTTCTGCAGCATCTTCTCCATATTACGCGTGCAATCGGATATCAATATCTCCTACGATGTAAGAGATGTGGAGTTTCACCCGCTGCTCCGATCGTTCATAATTCGGCGAAGTATAGAGCCATTTGTTGAGCAAGCCGGTCTCCCGGTGCTGACCCGCATTGATCTGTCCGAACAAGACAGTCGCTTCCACTTTGACTCCGATATCGTCAGGAATCGAAATGTCCATATCTCCGAGCACGCCTTGGAACAAGAGCATCGTCTCCGGCTCCTCCATCATCGCGAGCGACAAGTCGATGTCGCTCTCTCCGATCACATGCCACAAGCTCTGGCTGTGCAAATGGAACGGCTCCCGATCCCATTTCAGATTCGCTGTCAGATCGGGACGCTTCTGCATCCACTCGTGCTTTTGTTCATAGCGGGTCCGAGAATAAAAAATACCGAGCGATATGAGAATGATTCCAAAAAACAGCATCAGATGCTCCAACAACAGGATAGCTCCCCCGATACCAAGCAAAGTATAGCCGAGACGAAGCTCCTCGGATTTTACTTTGCTAATGCCGAGGTACAGCATGAACAGGGCGACAAAGGTTCCGAAGCTAATCCATTTGCCAATCAGAATGAACAGTCCCGCGATAATGAGCAAATATGCAAGTAAACGATTGTTCCCCTTTATCATGACGCACCTCCTGTCGCTCAGAATCAATAGAGTTGTGCCGAATAACCTTACAACGAAACGTAACGGCGATGCGGGGGCATCGCCGTAAGCTCCTTAGTTAGCATATCATAACCGCATCCAAGTCCCAAGGGATTATTCGCTGCGGTTCAATTTTTGTTTCAATGCTTCCAATTGCTCATCGACTTTCATTTGCTTCTCTACATCAACCGGAGGTTGATAGGTCGTGGCTGCATATCCGCCATATGGTACACGGATGACCTCCGCTTCCGCTTCAAGCTGCATAATCTTCTCTTCCATGCGTTGGAATCCGCGGGAAGCATCGCCCGATTCGATGCTGTGGACGCTTGTAATGGAAGCCATTTGCTTACGGGCTTTAGCCATTTGAGCACGGGCAGACAGTTCGTTGCGCTTGTTGCGCAGCTTGTAGAACTCATCTTTCATCGAATGCAGCTGCTGCATAAGCTCATCGGCTTGCGCTTTCGCTTGGGCATGCAATTCTACATATTCCGTAACTTTTTGATCGAAGTACAATTTTTCTTCCAAGTATTTGCGGGCTGCTTCTTCATGACCGGATACGAGAGCTCGCTCAGCCTGGACTTCGCGGTCAGCCACCATCCGAATCGCTTCGTCGTAGCGATGCTTGATGCGGCGCTCGCTTGCCATTTGCTTCGCTACCGTTACTTCAGCTTCCCGAATCTCCTGCTCCATGTCGCGGAGGTATTGGTTAAGCATAACTACCGGATCTTCCACCTTGTCCAACATTTCATGAATCGACGCTTTCGTCATATCTTTAAGTCGTTTGAATACTCCCATTTTACTTATCCCCTTTCTCGTATTTCGCGATTTTCTCGCGAAGTTCTTGAAGTTCTTTGCGCATTGCTTTTCTTTCAATATCATCCATCATCGAATCGATGGAGGAATCATATTGAGTCTTGCTTCCGTTCGGCTTCGTTCCGTAGGATCCATAGCTGCTGTAATCGTTCCGGCCGCTATTGTAGCCGCTGTTGCCGCTGTTATTGCCGTTGTAGCCACCGCCAGGATAGCCGCCGTCATTTCCGTAATATCCGTTCGAATTCTGATACGGTCCTCCACCGTAATTATATGGTCCGTATGTCGTGAATGGCTCTTTCGGAACCACAAGCGCTACGATGAAATAGACGGGTATCAGGGAGAATGCTGTGAAGAACACGCCCAGGACGAACAGTACGCGCAGCAGCGTCGCATCCATATTCAACCATTCAGCGATTCCGCCGAGTACACCGCAGAACTTCCGGTCACGAACCGAACGGTACAATTTTTTGTTCATGGTTCATGTCACTCCTTCGCAGTGTCCAATTTCTTGCGCAGACGTTCCATCTCACGCTGCAGTGCTATGTCTCTTTCGGTATTGCCGCCGTAAGGTGATGTTCCGTTGGAGCGGCGCACCTCTTGAAGGCTTGTATTTTCCCACTCCATGTCGGATACGCGATCCTCCAGCCGGCGGAACATGCCGTCCACCTGCCCGTAGCCATATTGGCCGAAGCGTTGGTTCATTTGCTGCTGAAGCCGTATGTTCTGCATGCGGGCGAAGTAATACTGCCGCTTGTCGTAGACAGTCTGATATTCGCTCTTCAGTATGTTCAGCTGTTCTTCCAGCTCCAGGATGGCTTCCTTGCTTTTATTGTAGAGATCCTCGTACTGCCGCGCTTTCTCGTCATGCATCATTTTTTCTTGGAGTGCAATCCTAGCGGCGAATTCCTCTCCCGCCTTCAAGGCCAGCATCGCTTGCTGCTCGCGGCGCTCTCTCATTTCATTGGCCTGATTCATCTGATGTCTCATCTGATTCGCGTGCATGACATACTGTTGATATAAGCGGTCCGCTTCCGCGATGTCCTGTCGAGTGCGCATAAGGAATTGGTCGATTAACCGGACAGGGTCTTCCGCTTTGTCGAGCCGCTCATTGAGCGTTGCCAGTGTAATGTCGCGAACCCTTTTCAAAATATTGCTCATGCCTCTCTGTCCCTCCTTCATCCAAATACGTTGCTGTCTCCTGTTCAATAATGATGGCCACTTCGTTTGTTATTCAGCATTGAAATACCGAACACAATCATTCCGATGGCGATGAAAATGCCGATGAGCCAGGATAGCTTGCCGATTAATGTGATGGAGCCCAATATGATGAAGATCCATCCGAAGAACGAATTCCCTGCCTTGACTCCATAATAACCGAGTACAATCAACAGAATCGGGAACAAGTAGCTAAACCAGCTTCCCAAGTGAACTCCAAACTTGCTGAGCAGGATGAACGCTCCCAGTGCTATCAAGATAATAGCGAACGAGTTGCCTTTTTTCATTTGCATTCGGTTTGTCACCACCTTTCATTGTGCCTTGCTTATGTCTTTATTTTAGGGGATTCCCCTTCTGTTCAAAACAGGCTGGGGGCGGTTTTTCGTACTGGACTCAGGTCGGGGGGACAGACCGTCCCAAGGTCAACCTGGACTGGACTGTAGGGAAGGTAATTTGAAACTCCGTGCGCAATTCGGCGTATATATTATCATAAGAAGCTTTCCGAACTATCGGGCCTGACTCCGGCAGGCGAAAGGAGCAATGCCATGGACACGTTATTTTGGGGTCTGTTCATCTTCGGTATTTTATATTCCGTTGTTACCTTGATATTCGGGGAAATATTGAGCCATGCGTTCGATTCCATTTTTGGAGAGGGGCTTCCTTTTCTGCAGCCGACGGTGCTCGTGAGCGGGCTAACGGCTTTTGGCGCCATTGGCATTCTCCTGAACCGTTATACAGCTTGGCAGTCCACGCTCATTCTTGTGGTCGCTATTGCCGGCGCGCTCGTTGTCTGCCTTCTTATGTATTTCCTCTATATTCGCCCGATGCACAATACAGAGAGCTCTATCGGCTTCTCCATTCAGGACCTGGTTGGCAAAGTCGGAGAAGTCAGCATTTCGATTCCTTCCGTCGGATACGGGGAAGTGACATTGCGAATCGGAGCCGGCTTGACGAATCAAATTGCCGCTTCTTTCGATAAGGACAACATTCCTTCCGGAACGACGGTTGTCGTCATCAACGTCGCCGAAGACACGCTGTATGTATCCCCTCTTACCAAAGAAATGCTCAGCCTTCAAGAAAATTGATTCAGGAATACGCTAATCACGGTTTACCTACAAATTTACATAGAAAAGGGAGCTGTATGCCATGGAATTCAATGAAGCGATCATGGTGCCGGCAATTGTAATCGGCGTCATCCTCGTGCTGGGCCTCGCATTCTGGGCCCGCTACAAGACGGTCAGCCCGGATGAGGCGATGATCGTGACCGGGACGTATCTCGGTTCCAAAAATGTCAGCGCCGATGAAACGGGGCGCAAGATGAAAATTGTCCGCGGTGGCGGCGCATTTATTTTGCCGGTGTTTCAACAGTCGCAATTCTTGTCCTTATTATCTCATAAGCTCGATGTCATGACACCGGAAGTATATACCGAGCAAGGCGTTCCGGTGATGACCGACGCGGTCGCCATCATTAAGATCGGCGGTTCGGTAGAAGATATTGCCACGGCAGCCGAGCAATTCCTCGGCAAGCCGACGGAAGCGCTCAAGAGCGAAGCGCAGGAAGTATTGGAAGGACATCTTCGTGCGATCCTTGGATCAATGACGGTAGAGGAAGTTTATCGTAACCGCGATCGTTTCGCACAGGAAGTGCAGTCTGTGGCCGCCAAAGATTTGAAGAAGATGGGGCTTCAAATCGTTTCCTTCACCATCAAAGACGTGCGCGACAAGCACGGATACCTGGACGCGCTCGGGAAGCCGCGGATTGCGGCCGTTAAGCGAGACGCTGAAATCGCGGAAGCCGAAGCGGTGAGAGACTCGCGGATTCAGAAGGCCAATGCCGAGGAGCAAGGAATGAAGGCCGAGCTGCTGCGCGATACCAACATCGCCGAAGCAGCGAAGGAGAAGGAATTGAAGGTAGCTTCCTTTAAGAAGGATCAGGATATGGCCCGTGCGGAAGCCGACCAGGCTTATTACGTGCAGGAAGCCCGTTCCAAGCAAAGCGTCGTCGAGGAGCAAATGCGGGTTGAACTCGTTCGGAAAGAGCGGGAAATCGACCTTGAAGCCAAAGAAATTTTGCGACGTGAGAAGCAGTATGATGCCGAAGTGAAGAAGAAAGCAGACGCGGAGCGTTACGCTGTCGTTCAGTCCGCGGAAGCCGATAAATCCAAGAAAGTGCTCGAAGCCGATGCGATGCAGTATCGGATCGAGGCGGAAGCGAAGGCAATGGCGGAGCAGAAGCGCCTTGCCGGTATGGCGGAAGCGGACGCCGAACGGGCACGAGGAACCGCGGAAGCCGAAGTCATCCGGCTGCGCGGTCTGGCGGAAGCCGAAGCGAAGCAGAAGCTCGCCGAAGCGTTCGAGAAATTCGGTGAAGCAGCGGTGCTCGATATCGTCATGAAGATGCTGCCTGAGCTGGCCGGCAAGATTGCCGAGCCGCTGCAGCAGATCGACAAGCTAACTGTCGTGGATACCGGCAACGGTGAAGGGGCGGCCCGCGTCAGCAACTATGTAACCCAACTGATGGCGACGGCCCCGCAAATGCTGAAGGATGTATCCGGACTTGATGTCGAAAAAATGATTCAACGTTTGACGAATGGACCAGGCTCTGCACAACCGAAACGTTCTCCTGTCCCGGTGGAAGCTCCATCCGCAACATCTGGCGGCACCGAGAGTCCCAAGGCAGAATAAGGCGTTTTAGACGTATAGAGCGTGCACCATATACATCATAATAAAGAAGCCTTGCCTGAATTGTTATGGCAAGGCTTCTTCTTGTATAGGTTGTATTGTCGGGTTGCTCCACGCACTTGCCCACATAGGGGTTCTATGCCCTCCGCGTCCTCAGCGCCGCAAACATTCCCTCATATTTCTCCAGTAGTGAGACTGCTATTCACCGAAGCCTGCTTCTCAGCCTGTTTGAACGGGAGGAAGCGTTTGGCTATGCGTTGCATTATATCGTCTGCCGTACATTGTATAGCTAGGCTTTCACGATAAACAAAAAAAACACCCTTCAGGTGTCTTGGTGTTATAACTGGTGCCGGTGAGAGGACTCGAACCTCCACGGTTTCCCTCACGATTTTGAGTCGCGCGCGTCTGCCATTCCGCCACACCGGCATATGAAGTTAATCTGGCGTGCCCTAAGAGATTCGAACTCCTGACCTTTTGATTCGTAGTCAAACGCTCTATCCGGCTGAGCTAAGGGCACATATCATTCAGAAAGAAATGAGTTGGAGGCGCCACCCAGATTCGAACTGGGGAATAAAGCTTTTGCAGAGCTTTGCCTTACCACTTGGCTATGGCGCCATCTGGAGCGGACAACGGGATTCGAACCCGCGACCCTCGCCTTGGCAAGGCGATACTCTACCACTGAGCTATGTCCGCGTAAATGGCTGGGGATATAGGATTCGAACCTATGCATGACGGAGTCAAAGTCCGTTGCCTTACCGCTTGGCTAATCCCCAAAGGTATGGGGCGATCGAGGGGAATCGAACCCCCGAGTGTCGGAGCCACAATCCGATGCGTTAACCACTTCGCCACGACCGCCACATTATGAAATTATTGGATTGGCAGGGGCAGCAGGAATTGAACCCACACTAACGGTTTTGGAGACCGCTGTTCTACCTTTAAACTATGCCCCTATGTATGGTGGAGGATGATGGATTCGAACCACCGAACCCGTACGGGAACAGATTTACAGTCTGCTGCGTTTGGCCACTTCGCTAATCCTCCACGATGGTGCCGGCGATAGGAGTCGAACCCACGACCTACTGATTACAAGTCAGCCGCTCTACCAACTGAGCTACACCGGCATAAGCCTATTATGGTGGCTCGGGACGGAATCGAACCGCCGACACGAGGATTTTCAGTCCTCTGCTCTACCGACTGAGCTACCGAGCCTAATAATATAAATATAATGGCGGAGCTGACGGGATTCGAACCCGCGTTCTCCTGCGTGACAGGCAGGCATGTTAGGCCTCTACACCACAGCTCCAGATTGGTTGCGGGGACAGGATTTGAACCTGCGACCTTCGGGTTATGAGCCCGACGAGCTACCGAACTGCTCCACCCCGCGATATATGGTGGACGCTGACGGGATCGAACCGCCGACCCTCTGCTTGTAAGGCAGATGCTCTCCCAGCTGAGCTAAGCGTCCATATTGTAGCGACTAATATATCTTAACAGATTGTTGGGGTTGATTTCAACCCTCAATTTTTACCAGTCGCAAGGCATAATTGGTGACCCGTACGGGATTCGAACCCGTGTTACCGCCGTGAAAGGGCGGTGTCTTAACCGCTTGACCAACGGGCCACAACTGGCGGAGAGAGAGGGATTCGAACCCTCGAGACGCTTGTGACGCCTACACGATTTCCAATCGTGCTCCTTCGACCAAACTCGGACATCTCTCCATGGCTCCCCGAACAGGACTCGAACCTGTGACAACTCGGTTAACAGCCGAGTGCTCTACCGACTGAGCTATCAGGGAATATATATTTTGATAAGGTATTGTACCTTAAAAACTGAATGCGAAAGTTCGTCTTGCGAATCATCT
>NZ_QYZD01000031.1:0-61617 GCF_003591545.1 Paenibacillus thiaminolyticus | reverse complement strand
AGTGACATTATCTCAGAACAGTTATAGGGTGACATTATCACAGAAGAACAACATATTTCAAATTAGGTATTGACTCCGCTCTATCGGGACAATATAATAGTCATCAAACCTCAATCCTTCCATGGAATGGAAATATCGATTGACACGCAATGAACAGGAGCAGTAGAGGATGAACGGCCCGAACCAGAGAGCTGCGGGATGGTGCGACGCAGCGGCGGTTGCCTTGAACTCGCCTGGGAGCGGAACGGCGGAATGCCGGCTTGAGATGCGAACCAGCTGGACGCATATCCTCAAACGCGGTGGTATGCCGTTACGGAGCCCCCGTCATCGGGCGCGCGCATCGCCATGATCCGGATCCGGCGGTGTGAAGCATAAGCGGGCGAACGCTTCATCTTGAGCGCGAAGATGAAGATCGTCAACTAGAGTGGTACCACGGCATCTACCTGTCGTCTCTAACGAGATGGCAGGTTTTTTTGTTATATATCGAACACGTAGAACGGGAGCAGTAAGACACGGAAGCCGATCAGAGAGCTGCGGGGTGGTGCGACGCAGTGGCGGAACGTCTGAACTCGCCCGGGAGTGGAGCGGCTGAACTGGCTGATGGCGTCCGTAAGGATGTCCGCGGCAGTAGGCGGCTACGGTACCTCCCGTTATCAGGCCGAGGGGGAGGATCATGCACATGATCTTCCAACGAGAGTGGTACCGCGGCAGAGCAGAGCTTGTCGTCTCTTTAGAGACGGCAAGCTTTTTTATTTACGAGTAACGTGAAATTTTCTTATTGACGAGAAACTAGATTATGGGAGGAAGCGCAATGAGTACACATACACAAGGGAATTCGAGGCAGGCAGTCGGGCAAAATCAGGAGAAACGGATGATTCAGATTTTCGATACGACGCTGCGGGATGGCGAGCAGGCCCCGGGCGCGGCCTTGACGCTGCCGCAGAAGCTGGAACTGACGGAGCAGCTCGTCCGGCTAGGGGTCGACGTGATCGAGCCGGGCTTCCCGATCTCGAGTCCTGGGGAATTCGAAGCGGTGCAGCGCATCTCCCGCCTCTATCCGCAGGTTGAGATCTGCGGCTTCGCGCGCGCAGTCCGGGAGGATATCGACGCGGCCGTGAGGGCGACAGCCGATGCCGCCCAGCGCCGGATTCATGTGTTCATCTCGTCATCGGATATCCATCTTCAGCATCAGCTGCGCAAATCGCGCGCCGAGGTGAAGCAGATGGCGAGAGAGACGGTGGCCTATGCGAAGCAATTCGCCGATCGCATCGAATTCACGGCCATGGATGCGACGCGTTCGGATGTGGACTTCGTCATCGAGCTGGTGGAGACGGCGATTGAGGAAGGCGCGTCGATTATCAACCTGCCAGATACGGTCGGTTACGCGCTGCCGGAGGAATATGGGGCGCTGTTCCGCAAGGTGCGCCAGGGTGCCCGCGGGGCCGAGCATGCGGTCTTGAGCGCGCACTGCCATAACGACTTGGGGCTGGCGGTCGCGAACAGTCTGGCGGCGATTCAAGCGGGCGCGGCCCAGATCGAGGTGACGGTCAACGGGGTTGGCGAACGGACGGGGAACTGCGCGCTGGAGGAATTGATCATGGCGCTCGATACGCGCGGCGATGCCCTGCAGGCTGCGACCCGCATTCGACCTGAATATTTGTACGAGACGTCTCGCGCGGTCAGCCGGATGATGCATTTCCCGATTGCCTACAACAAGCCGGTGGTCGGCCGCAACGCCTTCCAGCATGAATCTGGCATCCATCAGGACGGCCTGCTCAAGAACCGCAACACGTATGAGATTATGGATCCGGTGAAGCTGGGCATCCCGCATCATATGATTATTCTGGGCAAGCATTCGGGCCGGCACGCGCTCAAGCACCGCGCGGAGCAATATGGCGTCCATCTCAATGCCGACCAGTTGAACGAAGTGTATGACCGCTTCAAGCGCGTGGCCGATGCGCAGAAGGTCGTGACGGATGATCAGCTTCTGCAATGCATCGGCGAGACGCTGAATGAGCAGCTGGAGCCGTTGAGCTTGCTTGACGTCGAAGTGGTGGCAGGAACTGACCGCAAGCGGGCCGCGTCCGTGACTGTGCAGGAGCAGGCGACCGGCAAGAAGCAGACGTATGCTGGAGTGGGCAGCGGACCGATTGAAGCAGTCATCCGCGCGTTGTCCCAAGCTGTTCGCGAGCCGATCCAGTTCCAGGATCTGGAGCTGCATTCGCTCTCTTCCGGGGAAGAGGCATCGGGCGAAGCGGTCGTGACGGTGTCGCTCCACGATCAGGTGTATCAGGGAAGCGCGACGCATCAGGACATCGTGCTGGCTGCGGCCCAAGCTTATATGGCCGCTTGCAACCAGGCGCTTCGCGGCGCCGGTGCTCATGGAGGGCCTGTTGAAGAGGCGGAGCTCGTGTCCGCTCAGCGCCACGATGCTTCCTGATGCGGATGTGGACAAAGTTATCCACATATCCTGTTGGAAATGGGGATAAAACGCTTACTCCCCTTTAGGACCAAGGTCTAGATCCAGGTGAAAAAGAGGATAGATTTTTCAAGATATGCCCTGCGATCTGTGGATAATGTGGATAAAACAGTGGATAATGTTGGGGGCTGCACGAAAACCATTGGTATGACAGCGAAAAAATAACATGAAGCATGGAATCAGCAGCCTCTCGCCTTGTCGCGATCTGTGTATAACTTGTGATTTACAAGTACGTGGAGATCCCAGGGGTTCATGACATGAAAACGGGCTGCCGCCGCAGCTCGCAGGACAAAGATGATAGAGATATAACACGCTATTGATTTCAGCAGTGGATTGGGTTCGAGGCAGGAGGGAATCATCATAATGGAAAAAATGAATGATCGGTGCAGGACAAATTGGAGGAGCTTGGCTTCGCCAATCGGGTTGTCGTCCTTCCGGACAGCGCGCGCACGGCCCAGGAAGCGGCAGAGGCGATCGGGTGCGAGGTCGCGCAGATCGCGAAGTCCATCATCTTCCGGATGAAGCAGTCGGAGAAGCCGCTATTGGTCGTCGCAAGCGGAACGAACCGTATTAACGAGAAGCGGATTGGGCAAGAGATCGGCGAGAAGCTTGGCAAAGCCGACGCAGACTTTGTGCGTGAGCATACGGGATTCGTCATCGGAGGCATCCCGCCAATCGGGCATAAGGAGCCGATGGTAACGCTGATCGATGAAGATCTGCTTCAGTATGCGGAAATCTGGGCTGCGGCGGGACATCCGCATGCCGTCTTTCCGCTCACGCCGCAGGAGCTGATCGGGATGACAAGCGGGCGGGTGATGCCGATCGTCTAGGAGGCAGCGGCATCGTGGACGTGCCTGCCGGCTTATGGTAAGGGGCCGCCCTCAGGGTCCGAACAGACCCCGGGGCAGCCCCTTATTCTTATGGTAGGGAGGCATGCAGACGAGCGTGCCTCTTCTTGACGGCCTGCTAGGCTTCCATTAGCTGCTCCCATTCGGCGTATACCGCGTTCAACGCTTCCTTGTCTTCATCGAGCTGAGCCTGGATCGCTTGAACGCGGACAAAGTCGTTATAGACGTCCGGCTCCGCAAGCTCCAGCTCGCGCTCCGCGATCTTCGCTTCCAGGGCGGCAATCTGCGTCTCCAATTGCTCCAGCTTCCGCTGGCGCGCGCGCTCCTCGCGCTTGGCCTGCTTGTCGGCCTCATAGGCCTCCGCCGCGCTCAAGCCCGCATCGGCCGCACCGTCCGCTGCGGCGCTGCCCTGGAACGAGGCCGGCTTGCTTGGCGCCGCCGGCTGCAGCGAGGCGCGAATCGCTTCGTCTTCGGCAAGCTCCTGCTTTTTGGTCATATAGTCGTCATAATTGCCGAGATACGGGTGCGTTCCGTCCGCATCCAGCTCGATGATGCGCTCCGCCATCTTGTTCAGGAAGTAGCGGTCATGGGAAATGAACAGCAGCGTGCCTTCATAGTCGTACAGCGCCGATTCCAGTACTTCCTTGCTGAACAGATCGAGGTGGTTGGTCGGCTCGTCGAGAATCAGCACGTTCGCCTGCTGCAGCATCAGCTTGGCCAGGGCGACGCGCGCTTTTTCCCCGCCGCTCAGGGAAGCGACCTTCTTCGTCACATCATCCCCGCTGAACAGGAAGTTCCCCAATACGGTCCGTATCCGTACCTCCTCCAGATGAGGATAGGCGCTCCACACCTCTTCGAGCACCGTATGGTTCGGATTCAGCGTCGATTGTTCTTGATCATAGTAGCCGATCGAGACATTGGTGCCCCAGCGGCAGCTTCCGTCGCGAGGGGGATGCTTGCCGATCAGCACCTTCAGCAAGGTCGACTTGCCGATTCCGTTCGGACCGATAAGGGCGACCATCTCGCCGCGCTTCAGATCGAATTCCGCATGGCGGAACAACGGCTCGGCGCCGTCATAGCCCGCGGAGAGCTGCTGCACATGCAGCACATCCTTGCCGCTCTGCCTCGTCGTCTCGAAGCGGAAATGCGCCTTCTTCAGCTCGCCGGCTGGCTTGTCCAGCCGCTCCATCTTCTCCAATGTCTTGCGCCGGCTCTGCGCCCGCTTCGTCGTCGAAGCGCGCACGAGGTTGCGCTGGACGAAATCCTCCAGCCGGGCGATCTCGTCCTGCTGCTTCTCATACATCTTCATCTGCTGCTCGTACTCGGCCGCTTTTAATTCCATATACTTCGTATACTTGCCGGTGTAGCGCTTCGCCTGATGGCGTTCGATCTCGATAATTGTGGTGACCATCGCATCGAGGAAATAACGGTCGTGAGACACGACCAGCACCGCTCCCGGATAGGAGCGGAGATAATTCTCGAGCCAGGTCAGCGTATGGATGTCCAGATGGTTCGTCGGCTCGTCCAGCAGCAGCAGATCGGGCTGCTGCAGCAGAATGCGAGCCAAGGCCAGCCGGGTCTTCTGGCCGCCGCTTAGCGTATGGATGGGCGTGCTCGGATCCATCTGGCTGAAGCCCATCCCGTGAAGAATGCTCCGCACCCGCGTCTCCATCTCGTACCCGCCCTGCATGCGGAACCATTCCGAGCGCTCGGCGTATCTGCGCATCACCGCTTCATGGCGGGCGGTGTCGGCGGCGGTCTCCGGGTCGGCAATCTCATGTTCGAGCTGTCGTAGCTCTTGTTCCGCCTCCACTAATGGGGCGAATACGAGCATCATCTCGTCCCAGATGGAGCGGCTGGATTGCAGTCCGCTGTTCTGGGCCAGGTAACCGATGCGTGTTTCTTTGGCTTTATAAATAGTCCCTTTGTCCGGGGACATCTCTCCGGCGATGAGCTGCAGGAGCGTCGATTTGCCGGCCCCGTTGACGCCGACCAGTCCAATCCGCTCGCGCTCCAGAATCTGCAGCGTAATATTCGACAATACGGGAGTTATCCCGTAACTCTTGCTCATGCCGTTCACTTGAAGCAGCATAGGGGTATCTCCTCCGTTAATAACAAGCTATTCTCGCATAAGGATCCAAAAATAATAGAAGTATCTGTTTCGGCCTGATACATTTTCTATTCTCGCCGATCGCGGGAAATTTGTCTAATCAATCCGGCCGTGAACCGCCAGATATCTTCGCTAGTGCTATATCGATTCACTTATGATCGGGCAAGCGGCTCAGGATCCGGATAGCAGCAACGGGAGGAGATAGTATGCACCGAGAGCCCCATCCCGGCAGAGGATAGGGCTCTCGATAGGCAGCGATAGCGATATTCGTTATCACTAAAATACGCAGGAATGGATCCGTTCCAATCACAAGTTCAGCATCATCTTAGCCAAAGTGAAGTAGATGATGAGTCCGGTGCCGTCCACCAAGGTGGTAATAAACGGGCCGGAGACAACGGCCGGATCGACTCTGAGCTTGTGCAGCACCAGAGGCAGTACGGCGGCGATGAGGGAGGCCCAGATCACGATAAAAATAGCCGTGACGGCGACGACGCTACCGATATCAAAGCCAACGCCTAGTATCTGTGCGCGAATAAAGGTTGCTACTCCCATACAAAGTCCCAGAATCAATCCGGTGGACACCTCTTTACGGATGACTTTGAATATATGCTTCGGCTTCACTTCCCCGAGTGCCAAGGCACGAACCAGGGTCGTTACGGTCTGTGTTCCCGTATTTCCGCCCGTGCCGACTAACAAGGGGATAAAGAATGCGAGCGCAATCACTTCCGAGAGCGTATCTTCAAAATGACGCAGCACATTCCCCGTATAGGCTTCGGCTACAAATAAGATAAGCAGCCATCCGATTCGCTTGCGGAATAATTTCCAAAAGGAATTTTTAAAATACGGCACTTCTAAAGGCTGGCTTCCGCCCATCTTCTGAAAATCTTCCGTCGCTTCCTCATGGATAACGTCAATTAAATCATCGACCGTGATAATCCCGATCATTCGCTGTTCATCGGTGATTACGGGAAGAGCCACCAGATCATAGTTGGATAAAATCGTCGCCACTTCCTGCTGGTTCATACGAGCGGAAACCGACACGAAATCTTTGAGCATGATATCCTCTAGTCTGGAGTCCGCTTGGGCCAGGATAGCTTGCTTCAGCGAGACGACCCCTACCAGCTTGCCGTTATTATCCAGCACATAAAAGTAAGAGACCATTTCTGCATCTTGCCCGACTTTACGGACGTGCTGCAGCGTATGCTCCACCGTCCAATAATTCCGCACCGCAATATAATCTACGGTAGCCAGACTTCCCGCCGACTCTGGAGGATATTGCATCAGAGCGCTGATTTTCTCCCGGTAATCGGCAGGCAGAAGCTCCAATAAAGTTCCGGCTTGGTGGGGATGTATGGCCAGCAGCAGATCGGCTACTTTATCGCTGGACATTTCATTAAGCATGGAAGCTGCTGTCTCCTTGGTCCCGCGGTCTAAAATTCGATACTGCAATTCGGGATCGACATACTCTAAAATCTCTGCCCCGAGGGGAATGGGAAGTTCGGCAATAAATCGAATTTGCTCGTTTTCCTCAAGCTCGATTAACATTTCGGCTAAATCATAAGGTTGGTACCGGGCCAGAAAATCGGTAAGGGCATCCTGCTTTTGTTCGGCCAATCTATCCTTCAATTCTTGAATCATCCATTTTTGTTCCATCATGATTTCCTCCTATTCGCAAACATCCTTCCACACATTGTTGCTTATTATCCATTCCAAAACAGACACAAAAAAGCTCTCCCTGCACATAGGAAGAGCTTGTAGTTCCTGTTGTCCATTACACTCACTGCTTACCTCTATGCATACTTAAATACACCTGCCCTGATACCAGGCAGCATGCGAATCACAGTATGAATCACAGGTAAGGGTAAGGAGAACCTCGTTCTCACTCTTCACAAGACTATGAACTTGCTTAGATGATGGACTACTGGAACTACTATCCATTGAGTGTTCTCCCCCCTTTTTCGAACGAAATAAAAACCCTCCAGGAGTCTAGAGGGTTGAATGAATGCACGCAAATATAACATTCCCGCGCCCCCCTAGTTGAGTTTTAGCACTATGCAACGTAAAGAGAAGCCTTCTTCTCTTAGCCACCTTAAGAAAAGCCTTAATCCGGCAATTCCTGTTCTACCCATGGGCATCTTTCGATATTTCTGGGCAGTGGCCTATGTTTGCATAGGAGCCTCACCTAACAAGGTCTTTACGACATGTTAAACCTTAACCCGGTCTTTTGATTTTGTCAACCTCTCGGGAACAACTTTAACCTTTTCATAACCTTTTTTGGGTGAGGAGTCAATACACTTGATAGTGTCGCAGGACAGCGGGGGCATAGATGCCCATCCTTTTAACGTTTTCATTTTGCAGGATGCACGAGGTGATTTTTTTGAAGCAAACGATAAAAGGCCGTCCGGATTTTTTACTGCTTTTTGTGACATTGCTGCTGGTCATGTTCGGATTGGCGATGATATACAGCGCCAGCTCGGCCGTCGTCAGTTTTAAGTATGAGAAACCGTCCTATTATATGTCGAAGCAAATGTTGTTCGCTCTCATCGGCCTAGTCGCTATGTTTGTATTCATGAACATTCCCTTTCGCAAATGGAGCAAGGCCGCACCCTTCTTGCTGTTGTTCTCGATCGTGCTGCTTGTGCTCGTTCCTTATTTCGGCATCAAGGTGAATGGCGCGACAAGATGGTTCAATGTCGGCGGCATGCGGTTCCAACCAACGGAATTCGCGAAGTTGGCCTTAATCATCTATTTGTCGCACCTGATTAGCAAAAAAGGAGACCGGATTCGCATCTTCGCCCGGGGATTGCTGCCCATTCTGGTGGTCATTGGCGTCATGCTGGTTCTGATCATGCTGCAGCCGGATTTCGGATCGGTGATGATCATTACCATTATATCCATGACGATTATTATTATCGGCGGGGCGAATATACGTCATATTGCGATACTGAGCGGGGGATTTGGAGTGCTGTTGGTCTTTCTTGCCTTCAGCCGCAGCTACCGCTACCAGCGGATTATGTCGTTTTTGAATCCGTTCGATGATCCGGAAGGGGCCGGCTACCAATTGATTCAATCTTTAATCGCGCTGGCTCACGGGGGGATGACCGGAACGGGATACGGCCAGAGTGTGCAGAAGCTGTTCTATTTGCCGGAAGCGCACACCGATTTTATTTTTGCCATCATCGGAGAAGAATTCGGTTTTCTAGGCGGGTTATTGCTTTTGCTTTGCTTTTTTCTATTCTTCTGGCGCGGCCTGATGGCAGCTCTTCGCAGTGATGAGCCCTTCGGAATTATGCTCGGAACGGGCATTATTACGATGATATTCGCCCAATTCGCGTTCAACCTGGGGGCGGTAACCGGGGCGATGCCGATTAAGGGCGTACCGCTTCCGTTCATTAGCTATGGAGGCTCTTCTCTCTTGTTGTGCATGGCCAGCACCGGAATTCTGTTAAACATTTCTCGTGATAACGATCGGAGACAGCGCGAATAGGCATGCCTTCTTACACAACCTACGAACTAGAGGTACTCACATGATGTATTATATTCGCAAGCTGAAAAAATTGGACAAGCCGACCCTTCTGGTGCTGCTGGGGCTTATGATCTTCGGGACGATAGCCGTGCATGAAGCTACTTCCGGGACGAATCTCGATGGCTTGTACAAGTATAGCATTGTATTTTTCGCTCTCTTCCTTATTCCCATGCTGCTGATAGCGCTGCTTGATTACTCTATATTCACCGGCGCCGCATCTTATATTTTGTACGGAATCGGGCTTGCTCTGCTTCTCCTCGTGATGTTCACCGGAGAAAATATTAACGGAGCGGTACGGTGGATAAGAATCGGCAGCTTCCAGCTTCAGCCCTCCGAATTGGTGAAGATAGCTACCGTGCTCGTCACCTGCAATCTGCTGCAAAAACGGTCCGGCCATAAGCTCCGGTTCATTCAGGATTTGCTGCCGATTGGCGCCGTGTTCTTCATTCCCGCATTCATCGTTATGAACCAGCCGGATTTGGGGACTGCGCTGGTGTTCGTCGCTGTCCTGCCCGTCATGCTGTGGATGGGGAACATTCGCGTCTTGCATATGCTGCTGCTGCTCGTGTCGATGGCCTTGCCGGTCGGGGGCGTCATCTGGCTGTATTTTGCGAATTATGATTTCCTGGCTGAGCTGTTGAAGCCCCATCAATTGTCAAGAATCGAGACTTTTCTTGAACCAGGCCTCGATCCTGATAAATCGTGGCATGTCACTAATGCCATGAACGCGATCGGGTCGGGTCAAATGAGCGGCAATTCAGGCTTCTACGTTGATCGCGGGTACATTCCGTATGCGTATTCGGATTCCATCTATGTGGTCATTGGCGAGAAATTCGGATTTATCGGTTCTTCGCTTCTGTTGCTCTTATTTTATTTGCTTATTTTCCGCATGCTGTATATCGCCCGGGAGAGCCGGGATCTGGCGGGTTCCTATCTCGTTGTCGGGTTGACCGGCATGCTGCTGTTCCAAGTATTCGTCAACATCGGCATGCATATCGGCCTGATGCCGTTGACGGGCATCTCGCTTCCGTTCATCAGCTACGGGGGCAGCTCCTTACTGGCGAATATGCTGTGCATCGGCTTGGTGCTGAGTGTCCATATCCATAAGGACGAGATCAAGGAGGACGTCGACATCGTGTCAGATACAGACGGTGGTTAAAAAATGTAACGTAGCGAATTAACCCTCTGCGAATGCGCAGGGGGTTCGAATTCGTTGAGATAGGGAGCTGCTAGCGTATATGAAAACGCGGAGATCATGCGATACGGCGTTTGCTGCGTAAAAATGGGCCGGATGGTGGCGCTAACGGGGGAAGGATGGTAAACTAAGGTTGAAAATAATGAAAAATGAATGAAAATGTTGAGTACATACCTATATAGATTGCCCTGCGGAATTCCGATACCACTTCAGGGCGGACATCGAAGGGGGCGGTAACGTTGACGGCAGCGGAGGACAAGCGAATGCTTCGTCTGCAATATAAGGCGCGCAGGAAGGCGGTCGGCGGGCAGGAGCGGGAGGCCAGCAGCGAGGCCGTATGCCGGCGGGCGTACCCATTCATGAAAGCGCTGCGAGAGCGGCATGCCCGTCCCTTGCATTTGTGCGCCTATTTTCCTTTTGGCAATGAGCTGGATATTACCGCCTTGCTCCTTGATTGCCGGAAGCACGGCGATGTCGTCTATCTTCCGCGCACGGATGCGGCTTCGCGGACGATGACGCTGCACCCATGGACGGAGCATACGGTGTTCACGAGCGGCACATTCGGCTTGCAGGAGCCGGGCCCCGATGCGGAACGGCTGGCTCGGGAGCATTGGGACAAGCTAGACGCGATTCTTGTCCCCGGCATCGCCTATGACCGGCAGGGCGGACGGCTCGGGCTGGGCGCCGGATATTATGACCGGTTCTGGCATGCTTATCTGGGAGAGCTGGACCGCGCACCACATGACCGAAGACGCAGCGAACGCGCCGTGCGGCTGGCCTGCATCTATTCGTGGCAGCTGGTGGATCGCGTGCCGATGGAAGCGCATGATATTGCCGTCGAGTGGCTGATTACGGAGGACGAGATCATTGCTTGTGCAGCCGATACAGACCTGCTAACCGGGAAGAACGGCAGCCGCGGGTAAGCGTGGATAGAATGACATCGCATGCGGAAGAAGGATGGACGTCCTTCCTGCGCGTGCTAGTCGTGCTAGTATATTGAAGAAGGCCGGTTACGCCGGCTAGGCGGGAGGAGGAGCCCTGATGCGCTGGAAAGTAGCAATATTGACGGCGAGCGACAAAGGCTCTCGGGGAGAGCGCGAGGATACGAGCGCCCAGGTTATTCGGGAACTCGTCGAAGAAGAACTGCATGGTGAGATTGTGGAATACCGGATTGTGCCGGATGAGATGAATGAGATCTCCGCATCGCTCATCGAGATGGCCGATTATTTTCAGGCCCACTTGATTATTACGACGGGCGGAATCGGTATGGCGGAGCGGGATGTGACGCCGGAAGCGACGCTCAAGGTCGTCGATCGGCTTGTGCCGGGAATGGCGGAAGCGATGCGCTTCGCTTCGATGCAGAAGCAGCGCCGGGCGATGCTGAACCGCGGCGTGTGCGGGGTGAGGGGACAGACGCTCATCATCAATCTGCCTGGAGACCCGAAGGGCGTGCATGAGAATCTGCTGCCGATTATGGATCAGATTCCGCATGCGCTCGCTGTGCTGAACGGTCACTATAAGGGTGCGGAATAGAACCCTTCTTAAATATTGTTACAGATTATCTGGTATATTACGGATAGCGCATATGATATGATGTAGATCACAAGCACTCTATTCTAGGATCTGCAGAAAGGAGAAATTTTGCTATGTTCAACGGCATTGGCGTCTCGGGAATACTTCTGCTCTTGGTCATTGCGCTATTATTATTCGGACCGAATAAGCTGCCTGAATTGGGACGGGCCTTCGGCCGCACTCTGCGGGAATTCAAGGAAGGCGCACGCGATATTATGGGGGATGAGCCGAGCGCGAAGCCCGCTCGCCAAGAAATTCAGACGGTTGACGTAGAACCGGCTGGTCAGGAGCCGGCCAAGGCTTACGGCGAAGCGAACAGCGCGAATCAGCGCCGCCTCCCTGAGTAACGGGAGCACTGTCTGTTATTTTCAGCGGGCCGGGCCCGCCTTTTACCATGGAAGGAACAGGTTGGTGAGGCATGTCGAATGTAACGGAAGAACAAATGACGCTGGTCGAGCACATTACGGAGCTTCGCAAACGTGTCGTCTATATCATCATTGTCCTGGTCATCGGCCTGGTGGCAGGGCTCCTCGTCGCTGATCCGATATACGAATATTTGCGCAATACGGAGCCGGCCAATCAGATGCCGCTTCACGGCTTCTCGCTATGGGACGGGGTCGGGATATACATGAAGTTCGCCTTCATTATTGCATTGGCTGTGACGCTCCCGTTTGCGATGTACCAGCTGTGGGCTTTTGTCAGCCCTGGGCTCCGGGAAATAGAACGGCGTGCTGCCCTTAGGTACGTCCCTTTTGTATTTGTGCTGTTTTTGCTTGGGCTGTCCTTCGCCTATTTCGTCGTGTTTCCGATGGCGTTCTCTTTTACGTCGGGCATTAACAAGCATATGAACTTGACCGAGACGTATGGCATTACGCAGTATTTTACGTTCATGTTCAATCTACTGGTCCCGATCTCCCTGCTTTTCGAGCTGCCGGTTGTCATTATGTTCCTGACCCGGATCCGGTTGTTGAACCCGCTGAGGTTGCGGAAAATGCGGCGGATTGCCTACTTTGTCTTGATTTTGCTCGGGACGATGCTGTCTCCGCCGGATATCGTCTCGGATTTGCTCGTGGCGATACCGCTCCTCATTCTCTATGAGATCAGCGTATTCATGTCTTCGCTCGTCTATCGGAAGCAGTTGCTGGAGCAAGAGGCATGGGAGAAGGAATTTGAGGAAGGCGCCGATACGACGGCGGTCTGATTATGAGTTCGTTATGCAGGTATAACAGGTTCGCATGGAGCGTTCATCTTGTTGTGCCTGCATTTTTTGTGCCTTGGTGACGAATGCGGCCTCTATGCGCGCTCGACGCTAATCCGCGGGAAGAGTGGATTGGGATGAGGAGGATTGGATAAAATGGGTAAGGTGTGATCGCGGAAGCGCCGGATCGGAAAAATAATTTTTTCATACAAAACCCTCTTGCAATGTAAACCCAAAATCAGTATCATAGAAATTGGTTATTAGCACTAAGCATCATCGAGTGCTAACACCGGGCGAATGCTTCGTTTTTGAGGATTCTACCGCTGCCTGTCCGTCAGGCGCCGGGGAATTCTTCACCTTATAAACTCTTGTTCAAAGGAGGCTATTTTTCATGATCAAACCATTAGGTGAGCGCGTATTGATCGAACCAATCGCGAAGGAAGAAACTACAGCTTTCGGTATCGTTCTGCCGGATACGGCGAAGGAGAAGCCGCAAGAAGGCAAGGTTATCGCGGTAGGCAACGGGGTATGGAAAGACGGTCAACGTGTGCCGCTCGATCTGAAAGAAGGAGACCGCGTTATTTTCTCCAAATATGCCGGTACCGAAGTGAAGTATGAAGGCAAAGAGTATTTGATTATGAAAGAAAGCGACGTTCACGCTGTTATCGGCTAAGCGATTCGGCGGAACAGCCTTACTGACATAAGTACGCTCGAGTCTCCGGAATGGAAGACTCCCAGACGGACATACATGCACGTCGTATCATTCTGAATGAATTGAGGAGGGTTTCACGATGGCAAAAGAAATCAAGTTCTCGGAAGACGCACGCCGTTCCATGCTTCGCGGGGTTGACGCTTTGGCTAATGCGGTGAAAGTGACACTTGGACCGAAAGGCCGCAACGTCGTATTGGAGAAGAAATTCGGTGCTCCGCTTATCACGAACGACGGTGTGACGATTGCGAAGGAAATCGAACTGGAAGACGCGTTTGAAAACATGGGCGCTCAACTGGTTAAAGAAGTAGCAACCAAAACAAATGACGTTGCCGGTGACGGTACGACGACCGCTACAGTTCTGGCTCAAGCGATGATTCGCGAAGGCTTGAAGAACGTTACGGCTGGCGCCAATCCGATGGTCGTTCGCAAAGGGATCGAGAAAGCAGTAAAAGCTGCAGTCGAAGATCTGAAGAAAATTGCGAAGCCAATCGAGAACAAGCAAAGCATCGCTCAAGTTGCTGCTATCTCTGCCGATGATGAAGAAGTCGGCGCATTGATCGCAGAAGCAATGGAGAAAGTCGGCAATGACGGCGTAATCACGGTTGAGGAATCCAAAGGCTTCAATACGGAGCTTGAAGTTGTAGAAGGTATGCAATTCGACCGCGGTTATGTATCTCCATACATGATCACGGATACCGACAAGATGGAAGCGATCCTCGATAACGCATATATCTTGATCACAGACAAGAAGGTTTCCAACATCCAAGAAATCCTTCCTGTTCTTGAGAAAGTCGTTCAACAAGGCAAGCAGCTCCTGATCATCGCTGAAGATGTCGAAGGCGAAGCCCAAGCAACCTTGATCGTGAATAAGCTTCGCGGCACATTCACTTGCGTAGCCGTTAAGGCTCCAGGCTTCGGCGATCGCCGCAAAGCTATGCTGCAAGATATCGCTGCATTGACTGGCGGTCAAGTGATCACGGAAGAACTCGGACTTGAATTGAAATCGACTACGATCGATCAATTGGGTACTGCACGTCAAATCCGTGTTACGAAAGAAAACACAATCATCGTTGACGGTGCTGGCGCAAAAGAAGATATCAATGCTCGCATCAAGCAAATCCGTACGCAGCTCGAAGAAACAACTTCCGAGTTCGACAAAGAGAAGCTGCAAGAGCGTCTGGCTAAATTGGCTGGCGGCGTAGCCGTTATCAAAGTCGGCGCTGCAACGGAAACCGAATTGAAAGAGCGCAAGCTCCGCATCGAAGATGCTCTGAACGCGACTCGCGCAGCCGTGGAAGAAGGCATCGTTGCCGGCGGTGGTACGGCATTGATGAACGTATACCAATCGGTAGCGGCCGTTCAATCTAATGACGACGAATTGACTGGTGTTAACATCGTGCTTCGCGCGCTGGAAGCTCCGGTTCGCGCGATTGCGGACAACGCAGGTCAAGAAGGCTCCATCATCGTTGAGCGCCTGAAGAAAGAAGCGACAGGTGTCGGATACAATGCCGCTACCGATGAGTGGGTCAACATGATCGAAGCGGGTATCGTCGACCCTGCGAAGGTAACGCGTTCCGCACTGCAGAACGCTGCTTCCGTAGCAGCTATGTTCTTGACGACCGAAGCGGTTATCGCTGACAAGCCAGAACCAGAAAAGCCAGCAATGCCTGACATGGGCGGAATGGGCGGAATGGGTGGAATGATGTAATCCATCGCCCGCAAAGCTTGATATAGCAAGGGAAAAGGCTCCTATCGGGAGCCTTTTTTCTATGATCACATTTTTCTAGTATATATCTTCCATGTAGCGGAGTTAATCAAGTTTGGTTGAAAAGGAGCTATGGGGGATCGATAAGCCGAAGCAGCGCTTGGGCCGAGTCTATTCCCTCATCATTCCTGCGGCTCATACTTAGCGCGAAATGACAGCTTGTATGCATTACCACAAGATAAAGATGCCCTGAAAGACATGTAGCCATTCAGGGCGTCTATCTAATTAAAATAACCAGTAACAGATTGAATAAATCCCGATTCGGCCTTTATTAGGGCATTAACCGTTCCAGTAATTTTAACTACAATTAAATCGGTCTCATCCTTGAAGATTTCAATGCTTGCCCTGTAGTCAAATGAACGGGAACTCAGTGTAATTTCTTGTATAGCCGACAAGTCAATTCTAACAGCAACAGTATTGTCGCCTAGTTCCACCCATTTCTTGGGCGGACGTTCGGCATAAAAAGGCATATCAAATTTAACTGCAACAATACGGAGTTTATTCAACTAACCTTTCTCGTTAGCTTAACGAACTTACAGAAGAACTGAACCCATTAACTACTAACAATGCGACCTTCTTGGCAATTTCCTCTTTATCTAAAGCTATATTCCCCGTGGCCCATTGAAAGGCGCTTTCATGGATCATTTGTGCAAAGACAGGTGTATAAAGAGCTATTTCATCCTGTGAACAGAGGGATTGTAGCCCCTTTAACAAATAAGCATTCAACTCTTTTATCGCTTTGTCTTTCAATTGCGGTACGACTAAAGCTACATAGCTCCTGCGGCAATTAATGTTGGGCTGTTGATAGAAATCGCATAAAGCCAAGACAAGTTGAGCAATGCCCTCTTTATCGAATTTTACTTCCCCTTTCGTTCGATTCATGATAGCAGTCGAGGCAGAGTCCCCCACGATATAGTCCAATAATTCGTACTTATCATGAAAGTGCGCATAGAAGGTAGCTCGATTCACTTGAGCCCTTTCTGTTAAATCAGCAATTGTGATTTTTTCAAAATCCTTTTCATTCACTAAATTAACAAAAGCTTTAATCAAAGACTGCTTAGTTTGAGTCATCCGCAGATTCCTTACTTTTGTCCCCACTTCATTCACTCCTTTTATGTGCATGTTTGAGCGAAGCTCAAATTCTCCTAACTTGACAATTTTTCAATACTGTGGCTATAGCAACATTCTCCACCTCATTGTTGGTTGTTCTACTTAGAGAATAGTTGTATTTTTATTAAAGCAACATGTGTTTGTTTAAGATATCACTTTTAAGGAGTTCATAAAAGATGAAGGTAAAAGATTCATCGAAAGGTCTAGTCGCTTTTAAGCTCTAACTGTCAAGAATAAGGGGAATGATAAATGAAAACACTACTGGTGACAGGTGGAACAGATGGAATCGGAAAAGGGATTGCTACTCACTATTTAAAAAAAGGCGATCGCGTCATCGTTATAGGCAGTTCGGTTGCTAAAGGCAATCTATATTTAAGTGAGTCTACACAATTAGGAGTAGAAGAAAGAGCAATTTTTCTTCAAGCAGATTTGAGTTCGGTTAAAGAGGACAAGCGCATTATTGAAGAAGTAAAAAGCAGGTTTCATTCTCTGGATATGGTTGTTTTCTCTGCGACCAGTCACAAGACTAAAAAAGAATATACGGAAACGCAAGAGGGATTTGAATTTAGTTTCACGTTGTCTTATCTGAGCAGATTTGTTCTTAGTTTTGGCTTTAAAGAGCTCCTTGGAAAAATCGGATGCTCCCATTATCGTTAACGTTTGCGCGCCAGGCATGAACGGGACGGTTGATCTAAATGATATCCAAAACAAGAACAATTATACCGGCTCTAAAGCCCGGTATCACGGCAGCCGGTTGAACGATTTGCTCGGCGTTGCTTTTGCCGACACGGATACGGTCAGAAAGATCAAGTACGTTCTCTTTGGACAAGCCGCCAAAGCCTAATTTAACGGCTTATATCCAACGAAAAGAAGTAAGTCTGACGAAGAAAACTTTCGACAGAGAAAATGCTCAGCGACTTTACAAGAATACTGTTCAATTATTGGAAGGGGTTATGGAGAAATGAAAACAATTGCAATTATTGGTGCGGGACCTGGGTTAGGATTGTCACTTGCGAAAAAATTCGGTAAGAAAGGCTTTAAGGTAGCTGCCATTGCACGTAACCCTGAGAAATTGGGGATGATCATAAGTGAACTAAACAAGCTAAATATTGAAGCGAAGTCGTATGTCGCAGATGTTACGGATTTGCCAGCTCTAAAGCAAGCTTTACAGGCTGCTAAACAAGACTTTGGCCGTATTGATGTGCTCGAATATAGCCCTTATTCAGGACCGGGTATTTTCAGACATGTGTTGGAAACAACACCTGAAAACGTCTTAGAACAAGTAAATGGCCATATACTGCCTGCGATTCTTGCTGTCAATGAAGTATTGCCCGACATGATAAAGAATCGTTCGGGAGCGATTCTTTTTACAACAGGCTTATCTGCAATGTTTCCAATGCCGTCTATAGGGAATGTCGGAATCGTCATGTCCGGTCTTCGCAATTATGCAACGAACCTTTACAATGAATTAAAAGAAAAAGGAATTTATGTCGGACATCTATCAATCGGAACATTCATACAGGCAGGTACTGCTGGAGATCCAGATCATATTGCAGAAGCTTGGTATGACTTATACGAAAAGAAGAATTGCTTTGAAGAAACATTCCCGCGAGGAATTGATCCAACTAAACTGTCAAATATATGATAAGGTTATACCGATGGTCATAAAAAAGCCCTTCATCCTTTGTAGGACGAAGGGCTTCCTGTGTATTCATTTACTTTTCATGACATCAATTAATTTCTTTGTCCAACTAAAGTCTGTTTTAGTAATTGTATTATCTCCGTATTCTTTTCCATCTCTATCGATGGCATAGATAAACATTCCTCCCTTGGGACCATCTTCCGGTTGCCAAACAGCATATTTGTAAGCTCTACTTGTTTCAAATGGTTCCTGAGTATCATTCCAGTTTGCACCTAATTCTTCCTGAAAAGATATCCCCGGAAGAAACTGATCAGGGAGGATTGTATTTTTATAAGTTGCCCATGTACTATCTAATCTACCAGGGTCTCTGCCATAAGCTTGTAGAAACAAATAATCACAAAATGGAGCTACTTTTTTGAATAGGCTATGGTTGTCTTTGTTTGTATCATAGATAAGTAGTTTCCCACTATTTGACAGCGGTCCTAACCGTTTAGACAGAGCTTCAAAAACACCAAAAGCTTTTGTTTCTTTTTCTTGAGTTAAAGTTTCCTCCATATCAATATCTAAGCCATCTAAATTGTAGGGAGTCAAGTATTTATCTATTAAGGATTGCGCATGATCATCATATTCTTTGGATGTAGGCATTGTACCAGTACTAGGTACGTTATATAGTTCCCTTATATCTATAGTGCGTATCACTTTGGTTTGACGTTCGTGTAAGATAGGCACATACGTATCACGAAGCGTGTCCCAAAATAGTTGTTCATCGGTACCTGGTTTTACATAGTGGAAGACGGAAACGATATCGATTTCTTCAGGAATGTCTGTCATAGCTATCACATTAGGGTATGGTAGAGTTGAATTTGCATCATGAGGCATGGTTACGTCACGCCATGTTCTATAGTATGCCATCATTACAGGAGCTTTTTGAGCTTCAGTTACCTCGTTTACTAAAGAAGTTGAAGGACTAGCTGTAATAATTGAGCCACTCATTAAAGATAAAATTAAAACTGTCGACAAGATTAACAACATTGATTTTTTCTTCATAAAAGATAACTCCCTTCCTTAAATGACAATATTTGCGAGAATAGAGTAAGCGGTTACATTTCAGAGGGATCCGTCTTTATACCGAATACGATTTCGGTGAAGTAATGTCGTTGTTGCTAAGCCTTATTACGATTATAACAGCCTTCAACAGTTGCAATCGTCCATCGCCAGTGCCGATAGTTTACAATTTCATTTGTCCAGATACGCATCGTGCTCCATCGGTTCTCTTGCTCTAACCACGCTCAACCTCAGGTTTGCAACAGCAAAGGTTGGAGAGCAGTCACACCATGTACTTCTTTCGATTTCCACTCTTATCTGGATTTAACAATCGATGATGGACTTTGAGATAGTCCTTGGTTTGTGACGCCAGCTTGCGCTATACTTCACCCCAAATTATGCATAATTTCAAAACCTCCCCAAGAAAATATTCACGTTTTACTTTTTGACTCTCGCTTGGCGTAAATTCCTGCATCTGCAAAACTAGAGATCATCCATCTGTTTGAAAATCAAGATTTGAAAGAAGCACTTCAATAGCTAGTCTTTTACTTTTTTCGCGATGGAGTCTGCTAGCAGCCATTATGAGTCAAATACGTCAAAGGAACGCCACTTTTGTAAAAGTTGAGTCATTTATATTATCGTATCGAAGTACAAAAAAATGAATAGACCGAGGAACTTTACGATCAAATTGCCGTTGATTTCTCCAGTTCAGTCCCCATCAAATGAATTGAAACCTGTCATCCAGGATTATCAATGGATGCTATTCTAATACCGGTATTTCCCCAGGGTATGGCTTTCTTACCTCACCTGGTGTCTTAGAGTCATTGACGTGAGGTGTATCCACCATTTGTGCTCTTTGCTCATTCAAGTCCTGTACCTTTCAGCTTTTATTTTGGCGTGATGATTTGCAGCTTTGTGCAAAGGAGATTTTGGAGTTTGGGAAGCACATGCGTTTCGAAGTCGGAATTGGAAGCTGTTCGTTGTTCGATAGCCAGCACCTCGTGTTCCGTTCCTTCAAACAGATCGAGAACATAGGACATGTCATGGAACTTCGCCCCTTTTGGCAAGACAATGCAAGTGAACAAGCTGTTCATCTTTAGCAGTTGGACGGACTCTGCTACGTTTTGGGGTTGCACCCAAAGTGTTGGCTTTATCTTATTTAGTGGGGGATGTGACAATACCCATTCACTATTTATAAAAACAGTTCTTTCCTCAAGAAATTGCTTCGTTTCCGGTTCTACATGTCTTAAAATACTTTCCAAGTAACTAAACAACAACATGTCATTACGTTCCAGAAAACAAAAGAGAATTTCCGCCACTTCTTCAAAAGAGTCCAGGTCTTCCATGCCCTCAAGAAAAGATAGCGGCGGTGTAATTGCAATTTTCAATATTCCATCTCCTTCATTTTTCCAAATGTATAGTGACGGCTTGCATTTTTTCGTTCTGTCTTGAAGGAGTAACCTATCTCAAGTATTACTATTCTCAAGATTGCGAGTATGACAACGGGCAGAGGACCGTAACGGAGCCATGGAGTTGCACGATTTTTATCGGAGAATTCAGTGAAATATGGTAAAATAGACGAACGTTGAGGGAATGGCCGTATACGTTTGCATCGAAAATAAGACTTCGGTGTGCGGCAGCCATGCGCAATACAACATGACTGTGCAACAGGGGGTAAGGCCAGCCAACATGAATCCCAATTTAGCTCTGATCAAAATCGCATTTATTACATTTCCGATCGCAACCTTTTTTTTGACGCTTTTAATTGCGCAGTACCACAAATACGGCTATTTGAATAACATCTGGTCGCTTGTACTGTACTCGATGCTGCTTTATTTTTTTCGCGTTTTTTATCGTCATTCTGCCTCTCCCAACCGAGCGGATACCCAGCGGAAACGGGGGCTTTTCCCAATGGGCAGCAGCCAATTGGATGTGGATCTGACGCGCAGGCCTGTCGGCTTTTTTCGCCGGGTCATTGCACTGTTGCTTGACCATTTGTGCATCGGATTTATTCACTGGATCATTGCTATGCTCGTTGTGAATGGAAATGATCTGGTGCAGTACAGTGGATGGCCGGCGAAGGCGCTTATTTTCTATACCACGCTGGCACATATTTTCTTTTTCATGCCGATAACGATTACTGTCTATTTCATGCTAATCCCGATGTGGACCGGGGGTAAGACGTTCGGGAAATGGGTGATGCGCATCCATCTGATCGATGACCGCTTGGCGGCGGATCCAGAAGGGCCGAAGAAGCTCTCCTTCAAAGGTCTGCTCATTCGATACGGATTGCTGTACTTCGGCATCGGCGGGATAAATCATTTATTTTTCTACACTATTATTTTCGGAGGGATGACATTAGTGGAACCCTTCGGGTCGATAATCATCATGCTATGGTTCGTCTTCAATGCGTTCGTCGTTCTTCATGTGTTGCTCCATATCTCCCGGGGGGATAAGCGGTTATTCTATGAAAAATTGAGCGGAACTCGCAATGTCATACGATCCCGGACCTGATGCTGCCTTATGCAGGCACGGTCGATCCTAAGAAGACGGAAGGAGATACGAAAGAGAGTCCGCGATAAATAGAGGAAAAGCTAAAACGGTCTCCCCGTCCTTCGGAGGGCTGGAGACCGTTTTGCGTTATGATGAGGTAGGAGGTTCGGAAGACGACTTGTCGCGGGAATCGATCTGCTGACTAGAATATAACTGTGAGCCGTAGGGACGAACTCCCTGCGGATTTTTTTGTTTTGTTTTTGGGTATTGAATCCCGTTGTATCCTGAATACGTATTCGCACATACTATTATCGAACAAGAGTTCTTATTATTGGGTTAAGAAACTTGAAAATAACGATCTATGGGAATCGAGTCGAATGATCATTCCCCAACACAAGGAAGCGTTATTAATGCATCAGTGTGCGCAGCATCACAGGGAACGGCGCTGGATAAATGTAGATGATATTTTAGGGGTGAGGGACGAGTGAAGGATTGGAGAGAGGAATTACAGCGAGCGGAGAAGCCGGCTGCGGCAAAATCAAAAGATCCGGCTCTCTGCAATTGTAAGGCATTGATGAAAAGGAAATGGGTAAATTGTGTTTATATGTGTCAACAATGCAATAACCCGTATACGGATGAGCAAAAGCCCCGGAGTAATCCGAGGCTTTTATCTTGTTGTTTCGAATCTGATGTTTTTCCCGTCACTTATTGCGGTGATTGTTCCTTGCTTGTCAGTTCGATATATTTCAACGCCGGCCTTCTTGAGCCGGTTCATGACAACCTTCTTGGGATGACCGTATTTATTGTCCAATCCCGCACTAATCACAGCGTAGGCTGGTTGCACGGCGTCAAGAAATTCCTGTGACGTAGACGTGTCCGACCCATGATGTCCGACCTTCAGCACGTCGGCATGCAGTGTCTCCGGCTGCTTCAACATATCGGCTTCGCTCCGGGCTTCAGCATCGCCGGTGAATAGGAAGGAGGTGTTGCCATACGTCAGCCGCAGCACGGCGCTCCAAGCATTCAGATCCTTGCCATACTCGGCGACGGGGGCGACGAACTCCGCCGTGACCCCTTCCAGCGGGATGTCAAGGCCTGCCTTGGCCGTCTTTATCTTCAATCCTCTGTTTTTTACAGCCATTAAAAAGTCTCGGTATGTATTGGTCGTGTGGCTGATTTTTGGGGCATAAACAGACTTTACTGGTATCGCATCAATCACCGTATCCAGACCGCCTATATGGTCGGCGTCCGGATGGGTTGCAATCACCACATCCAATTGCGTGATGCCGAGACTTTCAAGGTATTCGACGACATCCTTCCCCTTATGATTGTCTCCGCCGTCAATTAAGATATGCTGTCCTTTTGGAGTCTTGATCAGAGTAGAATCCCCTTGGCCTACGTCCAAATAGAATACTTGCAGTGTCCCAACTGGTTGCTGTGGCTGCACTGTCTCATGTACTGCCGGATTCCCCGATGAACATGCCGCCAGGAGTATTACGAAAATAAGAGTAAGCGTTATGTATAAGTATTTCTTCATATTTCCCTCCCGTGTAATTGTAGCACATAAGAATAAATCGAAGGGGCCTGATCATATCGTGTATGGATAGATGAAAAAGAGCCCTCGGAGCATGAATGCGAACAGTGGGGAATAGCTCGGTAAAGCAAGGTAAAAAGGCCCCGAATGGAGCCTTTTTGCTTGGAAATCACGTAAATCGATGACCTGGAGCCAGAGGTATGATACCTGCTCCGGTTTGCTTTGCCCTTATATTTTGTATTGGCTCATCATTTGGCTCAACGTCTGTGCCATTTGATTAAGCTGCTCCGCATTTTTCATCAAGGTGGACATATCCTGCAGCTGCTGATCCGTGAACTTCACGAGTGTTGTGGCATGTTCCGCGTTCTTCTCGGCGATATGGGCGATTTCATTTACGGATGCAAGTACTTCTTCGGAGCCGGCGGACATTTCTTCGGTCACGGCCGACGTGTCTTGAATTTGTCCCGCCATATCGGTAATTTCCGCTAAGATGCTTTGGATCAGTTCCCCAGAGTTTTGTACTTTGTAAATGCCATCGGCAACGCTTTTCCGAACGTCATCCATCGACTCGACGGCCTTGTAGGCATCATTTGTCGCTTCTTCGATCAGGTCGGAGATTTCGCGCGCGGACTCTGCCGAGCGTTCCGCGAGCTTCCTTACCTCATGGGCAACGACGGCAAAGCCTTGACCATGCTCCCCGGCGCGGGCGGCTTCAATTGATGCATTAAGGGCAAGCAGGTTCGTCTGCGTTGCGATTTGGGTGATGGCATCGACGATAGAGGCCATCTGTTCCGAGCGCGCGCCCAGGTTTTGAACCAAGACTCCCGAATTACGTACCGATTCATCAATCGTGTTCATCTGCTGTACCGCTTCCTGCAGCAGCATGTTACCATTCTGCGCCTGCTCGGACGTATCCATCGACGTTTCCGATATGTTGGTTGTACTCTCCGCGATGCGCTGAATGCCGATGGACATCTCCTCCATCGCCTTGGAGCCTTCTTCCGTGCCCCGCATCTGCGTCTCAGCGCCGCTTGAGACAATCTTAACGACAGATCCGACTTCTTGAATTTGTTCCGTGCTCGCTGCCGTGTGGGCAGACAACTCCTCCGAGGAGGCTGCCAATGTGTTTGCGGCGCCGCGTATTTCTCCAACCAGATGGCGAATGGATGATTGCATCGTCTGCAACGATTGTCCTAACACGCCGATTTCATCCTTTTTCTGCTGGATATAAGCGGGGACCTCGCCCGTGAAATCGCCTGCGCTAATCGCCTTCAGATTGGTGACGACGATCTGAAGCGGCTTCGTAATGTTTGATGCAATCGCCAGCGCCAGCAGCGCGGCCAAGATAGCGCATATTGAGCTGGTAAGGAGATTGATCTTCCCAATTTTGTTGGCTTCTTGAGTCAATTCGCTTTTTTCAACGACAGATAGGTATTTCCAACCGGTTTGCTGTGACGTATATAAATTGGTCATGTAGCCTGTGCCATCCATCTGTATCTCGAATTGATCCGAAGTTTTTTCTTTGATGTCGGCAAATTCCGGTACGCCGATATCAGCAATATTTTTAGATATTAGCTCCGCGTTCCGCGGGTGGGCCAGAATCGTTCCGTCATGGGAGAGCAGAATGACATAGCCTGTCGTCTTAATCTTGATGCTGTCGAGCTGCTCGGCCAGCTTGCTCAGGCTCATGTTGAGTCCGATTACGCCCAGCGGCTTGTTGCTGCCGTTATTGACGGCGGTGACGCTGCTCATTCTCAACATGCCGCTAACCGCATCCGCATACGGTTCAGACATTGTGACTTGGTCGGGATTCTCCAGCCCGTCGCTATACCAAGGCCGGTTGCGCGGGTCATATTGGGCGGCCACTTCTTCTTCAGGCCATTGCACGTAGCCGCCGTCAACAGTGCCCAAAAACACGGAAGACGTGTTAGGATGTGTTTTGGCAAAACGCTCTAATTCTTTATAAATTTCGGTTTCAATGCCACCGTTCTTTGAAGGTGTTGCCTTTTTGCTTTGTGATTGGTTCATATATGAGGTGATGGTGTCATCGGCTTTATGGACGATCGGGCTGGTAGACAAGAACTGGACATTTTCTTTCACCGTATCGAAAAAAAGAGATATTCGGCCGTCCACCTGAGCGACTTCATTCGTCGTTGACGTTATGAAATTATCAGTTATTTCCTTTACCATGCTATTTTGAACAATAACGCCAATTAATGAAATGGGAATGAGAATTGTTACTAAAAAGGATAGAATTAGTTTCAGTTTAATGCTTTTTAACATAGAGCCCCTCCTCTAGGATGTTTGCAGTAGTGAATTTGTCTATGAATTTCGACAACAAACAGTGAAATTCGACATGAGTATTTATCGTCCCAAAAAAGGGTCTTTTTAATACTTATGTCGGATGGGAGCAGGAAAAATGTATTGGCATTTGCAAGGAGCTTAGGCCTCTAGTCGTGAGTGCGGAGGAATAGCAGGTTCAACAGGGAGGGGACATGTAAGGATAGGCATATGTAGATTTGTAGTTAGGATAGACTTTCCATGATGGATGGGAAAAGGATTGGACCATAACCAACCCCGTATATTTGTATTCTTGTCGGTATCATGCTCTTATCCCATAGTGACATTATCTTTGCGATAAATGGTATCGTTGAAGAAAGATCAAAAACATGGTAGACTTATCACAGAATCGTCACATTCATTAGGTCGTCATATTTTTGGGACACTGTGTCGCTTCATTGAGTCTGGGTGTTTGCTTACGAGCACGCCCAAGACCGCCAGAAGAATGTCGCTTACTGACGGTCATGAGCTGCGAGTACATATATTGGTCATCCTTGAGGCAAGGAATCTGGCTGTATGCTAGTGGTGACCTGCTTATTTTACCCCTTTCATATAGCCCTGAATCTTTGGAGACAACAGGTAGAGCAGGAGACTTAGCACGATGGCTGCCCCGCCAATAACGCCAAAGTAAAGCATCTCGGTTTCTGGGGTATAGAACTTTACGATCTGAGCGTTAATGGCTTGAGCTGCGGCATTGGATAAGAACCACAGGCTCATGGTCTGGGCCGTGAAGGCAGCGGGCGCGAGCTTCGTAGTAGCCGAGAGACCCACTGGGGACAAGCATAGCTCTCCGAGTACAACGACGAAGTAGCTGAGCACCAGCCACAATGGGTTGACGAGCGAAGCGGCTCCGCCGAAGTAAGCCGGCAGCAGAATGATCAAAAAGGACAACCCGGCGAACAATAAGCCCAGTGAGAATTTTTGCGGGATGGTCGGCTGGCGATTTCCGAGCTTTACCCACAACCAAGCGAATACAGGAGCCAGTATAATAATAAAGAGCGGATTCAGGGATTGGAACCAGGCGGGTGAAAGATTGATGCCTGCGAATTCCAATTGGGTACGCTTGTCCGCATAGTTGGCTAGAATCGTGGACCCTTGCTCCTGAATTGCCCAGAACATAATCGATGCAATGAACAAAGGAATGTATGCAATAATTCGGGAACGCTCGACGGGCGTTGTTTTAGGACTGCGGTACATAGCAACAAAGTACAGGGTGGGAATCAGGAGCCCTAAGATCCCAACCAGCTTGATAAAGGTATCGAAGGTAAGAATACCAAATGCAATGGTAACCGCGATCAAGGCAGCCAGAACAACGACACCCACACCCAGAACTGTGAAGACCTTTTTCTTCTCAGCGGGGGAGAGCGGGTTGACCACTATCGTACCCGCAAGGCCTAAGTTTTTGGATCGGGTAACCATAAAAACGACCAATCCGATGAACATCCCGATAGCCGCAAGGCCGAAACCAAGGTGGAAATTATTCATCCCGACCGTTCCTACTACTAATGGAGAGAGGAAGCCTCCGAGGTTAATCCCCATATAGAAAATACTAAAGCCCGCATCTCGACGGTTATCGTGTTCGCTGTAAATATCCCCCACTAAACTGGATGCATTGGGTTTCAGAAGGCCGGTACCAAGCACAATCAAGATCATGGATACAAAGAATAGCGAAGCATTGCCCGGTATAGCCAGCACAATATGACCCAGCATAATCAAGATACCGCCATAAAAAACAGCTTTCGACGTACCTAAAATACGGTCAGCCAACCAGCCACCGATGATGCCTGACATATATACGAGTGATCCGTAGATGGACATTATGGCGAGTGCGGTGCTCTCCGGAAACCCGAGTCCGCCCTGCGACACTTCATAATACATAAAGAATACAAGGATAGCCCTCATTCCATAATAGGAAAATCGCTCCCAGAACTCAGTGAAAAAGAGGGTGAACAGGCCTTTGGGATGTCCAAAAAACCCCTTCTGTGGAACACTTTCTATAATCTTCTGTCTGTCATTGCTCGACATACCAACTCTCCTTTAATGTCTATATTCCTTTAACGTAATGAAGCTAATATGTTTTTTTTATTATAATACCCTAATTAGTTAGACCGCAATCTTTTCGTACTGACAATATAAGACAATTAACCATTTTCATTGTATGTGACAATGTTACTTGTCGAGCAAAATTCGGCCTGACGAGGTGAACTATGCTTAGTTATGGGGCTTGGCTTTCCAACTTTCCCAATATAGCAAATCCAAGCGGGTAAAAATTTTGAATCAATCCATAGGCCCAGCCGGTTCACCCACACAACTTGTCTTACGGTCGTCGCCGTATTGATGTAGAGGGGGCGCCATGGATAGAGAAGAAGCCTCTTTTAGTATAGATTCCAGAGAACAGTTGGCGGTATCAAATGTAAGGTTAATGTATATCATAAGTATATACATTTTTGCGAGGGGCTGAGGTATAATTGGATCATAAGAAGGAGAAGGACGTGATTCTTATGACGACTGCAACGCTCCGTAAATGGGGCAACAGTAGTGCTGTCCGTATTCCGAACCAAATTGTTAAACGCCTTAATCTGGAAGAAGGCGCGGAAATTGAATTAATCGTAACTCCAGAAAATGATTTATTGCTTCGCCCTACGAAAAAGCCGCAAGAATCGAACGAGGAGTTGCGCGCTCATTTGAAATTGCTTCTGTCCAAAATTAAGCCAGATTCGCCTCGTCATGACGAAGTGGATGTAGGAATTGAAGGAGACGAAATGATTTGACGGTTCCAGGACGTGGCGATTTAGTATGGCTTAACTTTGATCCGCAAGCCGGACATGAACAGGGCGGCCGGCGGCCCGCCATTGTGCTGTCCGAATTCGATTTCAATGAAGTGACCGGTTTTGCGGTTGTATGTCCGATTACAAGCCAAGTCAAAAATTATCCTTTTGAAGTTCCCCTTCCGGAAGGACTTCCGTTTACAGGGGTTGTCCTTACTGATCAATTGAAAAGCCTGGATGTAAGAAATCGGAGAATGAAAATCGTAGGGAATATCCATGTAGAATCAGAATGTATGAAAGCTGTGCTTCGCAATGCCCGAGCTATCCTGGCTTAGGCCTACCCTATTGAAGGCAGGGCTAAGCTTCACACTCTATCTATCCACTAGACATATACTAGTATGAAGCTGTCATAGTAAATTCGATCACAAAAAAATAACAAAAAGGAGGGCTTATCTTTATGGAGAGAAATTTTCTATAATGTAAGCCCTTTTCTTTTGCTTCCTTACATCAATGGAAGCGAAACTGTCCTTAATTTGTCTTCGGTGCTGCCTTCGCAAAAGCGGGTGGAAATCAGTTCGCCGCGTGTTCCGAATGAATCGTTGCGGAATATGGCGGCCGATATGCGTATTGTTGCGGCTTTGGTCGTCTATCAATGGGATGGGTCGTCGTCTGCATGGAATATTAGGGATGATGCTAACTTTACCGTGCCGGTCCATTAGTCCAAATCCGGATGGCAAAGACGGAGACTATTCTGTGACTTTGAAACGAAGGCGGACGAGGGCACTGAAAGCCAGACGCCAAATACGAAGGAATCGATTATTATCCGGACGTTTACACCAAAAATAAAGGCAAAAAAATTGGCTCTTATGACGCAACAACGAAGGAAATCGCCTGGACCATTGATGTGAACTACAATTTGCAAAAGATTGACAACCCGATGCTGCACGATTTCTATACGGGCGAGCAGACTTTTGATCCGAATAAGGTGGAGGTTCGGCATTTAATTCTAATGTTTTTAGGACAGCGTCTTTAACCCTGCCAGCCGTCGTGAGATCCATGAGTATAACCGTAAAAACAATCTTTTGGCACGGGACATATGCAAGCGGCGCACTCTATCTTCTCTTCATAAAATTTACTATGGAAGATAGAAGTAGAACATCATAGCGAAACAGTCACTCTTTCTATCGCAATCGGACTTGTTTTCTTCCAGAAAAATATTGCTGAAGAGAGCTGATGAAAAGTGACTATCGAGATCAAGCAGCGATTGCTACCCGACGGCCGTCCGAACAAGCCGAGCCGCCCGATGAAGCCGCAATATATTACCGTTCACAATACGGATAATACCGCTCCGGGGGCTACGGCCGAAGCGCATAGCCGTTATATTTTGAACGGGAGCGGCGGAACGCAGACAAGCTGGCACTACACGGTAGATGACCATGAAATCTACCAGAGTCTGCGAGATAATGAGCAGGGCTGGCACGCCGGCGACGGCAGCGGCCCCGGAAATGCGTCATCCATCGGGATCGAGGTTTGCATGTACCAGGGAATGGACGAGCCGTTGGCATGGCAGCGGGCCGCGGAGCTGATTGCTCTGCTGGCCAAGCGGTACGGCATCGGGCTGAGCGCTGTCGTACCACACCGCCACTGGAGCGGGAAGGCGTGCCCGTCCCGTATTCTCCCGCGGTGGCAGGAGTTTATGCAATTGGTAGAAAAAGCAATGAAGGGAAGCGATAAGCCGGTTCCACCCGACATCATCGGCCACTGGGCGGAAGCACAGATCAGGGCGGTGATCGATGCCGGCATTATGGTAGGTCGCGACTCCGGGAATTTTGAACCCAATCATCCAATCACCCGCGCCGAGGTGGCTGTGGTCGCTGAGCGGCTATTGAGCCGTTTTAACAAATAACCAGTCACTCGTGATGCGAGTGATGCGCAGATCCGGCAGGAGCGGTGTCCGAACCAGGATGAGTGTGAGATGGGGCATGAAAATGGCTGTCGACATTCAAGCCGCTCTCCGGCTGCCCCATCCATATGTAGATCGGCATGAGGACGAACAGCAATACAGTGAAATGAAAAACCATGAAGAAGCAGCGCAGCTTGGGTGAACGGTGAACATGATAGAGCGTCTTGGAATCGTCTCTGCCGACGATCAAGAAGATAACCAGCAGCGTATGCATGACCATGTGGCCGATGATCTCGGTCGCGCCGAATACGGTGGTGGTGGCCACAAATAATCCGGTCAGCAGCAGAGCCGTGAACCGGTTCATGACGCCCACGATAAAAGCCCAGGCCAACCCCAGCTCGATAAAGGCGCTGATCAGCACGAAATCTTCAACGGTAAAGCCCAATGTAGGAAGGCTGTACTCGTGTATTAATGAACCGGCCAGCTTCGCCAGCGTCATCTTTTCCATAGCTAACCAGGCAAGAGACAGTCCGGCCCAAAAAAAGAGCACCGGGAGACAAGAACGGCCCCACTTCCTATGGTAGAACAGCAAATAATAGATGACACCGACATAGAACATATAGTCGAGCGAATGGAACAGTCCATATTCGATAATCGCTTTAACATATAAGGTAGCAAGAGCCGCTCCGCTTACGGCAATCAGCTTCCGGTGCAGCAGGCCAAGCAGGCCAACGATGAGCAGGCCGTAGACCCACCATATGTCGACGGCCAGCGTGGGAGCGATGTACGTCCGAGTGACGAGCTGCAAGAGGAGGCCAAGCCCGATGCCAACCCGCATAATCGTAAGTTGAAAGCGTTTTAACCGATTGAACAAAGAATGAACCTTGCGGACAACGCGAAGGCGTTCCAACGATTCATTTAACAGGACGACAAGGAGCAAGACAATGAATGTAAAGCCCAACCAGAACAGAAAAGTAGGGGTAATGACTCGATCCATCGTTTGCGGGGTCCACTCCTGATCTGCTGCAAACCATTTGACATGCATAACTATGCCGAAGCGGCCCGGCATCCATCCGTACATACCAGTTCTCTCCTTTAATGATTGAAATCGGGGTTTCACCGTCTTTTTACATTAATGAAAATAAATCGAAAAGTATGAATATAAATTTTCAGACGCAAGGTCAGATCACGGGAGCACAAGCTTCGGTGATTTCTTGCGCTTTATGCGATAGATCATAGATTAAGAACACTTGGAAAATAATAAACATAATTTACGGATATATAGAAAATTATTTTCCTGAAAGCATTTACAATGAAGTTTTTGTCTGATAGGCTATGGGTAAGCAGCAATCATACATCACTTAATCAGAAGGAGCGAGGACAGAATGGGGAACAGGCTGAAATATGATGTGGTGGTCATGGGCGGCGGCATATCGGGAGCGATGGCTGCCGTTGCGGCATCCAGCTTGGGGGCGAAGACACTGATTGTAGAGTCGCACGGATTTCTGGGCGGGACGCTTACTGCGAATGGGGTAGGCCCAATGATGACATTCCATGCGGGAGAGAAGCTTGCCATTCAAGGGTTTACGGATCAGTTGATTGAACGGCTGAAGAAGCAGGGCAAGTCGCCGGGGCATATTTTCGATACGGTCGGCTTCACATATTCGGTCACCCCGTTCGATGCCGAAGCAATGAAGCATGAGCTGGAGCTGATGGTCACCGGGAGCGGTGGCGAGATTCTGTATCATACGATGCTGGCTGGCGTGAAGACCGAGAGCGGACGAATCGTCAGCATCACGGTATGCAATAAATCGGGTCTGAGCGATATCGAGGCGTCCGTGTTCATCGACGGGACGGGAGACGGTGATTTGTCCGTCGGCGCAGGAGCCGAGTTCACCAAGGGCAGGGAATCCGACGGGGCCATGCAGCCGATGACGTTGAAGATGAAGATGTATAACGTCGATATTCCGAAGGTAAAACAATATATTCACGCTCATCCGGAAGACTTTCCGCTGTATCAGGGCGACACGTCCATTATCGAGAAGGCGCCGCGCTTGTCGGTAGGAGGGTTCGACAGTCTGTTCAAGCTGGCGAAGGAGAGGGGCGAGATCTCGATTCCGCGGGAAAATGTGCTGTTCTTCGAGACGAATAACCCGGGCGAGGTCATCCTGAATACGACCCGGATTCTCGGCCATGATCCGACAGATGCGTTCAGTCTGAGCAAGGCGGAGATGGAAGGCCGGAAGCAGTGCCGCGAGCTGGAGCTGTTCGTGCGCAAGTATATTCCAGGCTTCGAGCATGCGGTCGTGGAATCGACCGGCCCGAATATCGGTATTCGGGGCTCCCGCCAGATTAAGGGCGTGTATACGCTGACGGCCGAGGATCTGCTGGAGCAGCGGATGTTCGAGGATACGATTGCGCATTCCGGCTATCCAATCGATATCCATAGTCCGGACGGCGAAGGAACGAAGCATCAGAAGCTGGAATGGGGCGGCATGTACAGCATTCCTTACTCCTGCATGATCACGGATTCCGTGGAGAACCTGATCGTCATCGGCAGATGCATTTCGGCCACCTTCGAAGCGCAGGCAGCGATGCGGACGACGCCGACGACAGGGGCGATCGGCCATGCCGGCGGCGTAGCCGCTGCGGCAGCCGCGAAGAACGGCATCCGCGTGCAGGGTGTGGACATCAAGGAAGTGCAATCCATACTCAAAGCACAAGGCGCTTATTTAGAAATATAGATGAACCTGAGCATGATAAGAACTTGATTCGAGAGGGGAAATCATCGTGACATCGTTAATGTGGGTTCAAGCCATCGGCATTTTACTTGTCTTTCTTGTGTTCGTCGGGTTAATGATGACCCGGAAGCTTCCGACCATTCTCGCCCTGCCCTTGATGGCGATTCTGTTCGCTGTCATCGCCGGCGTGCCGTGGATGTCGAACGATCCCGAGGCGACCACGATTGCCAAGACGATTCTGTCATCCGGCGCGATGAGGTTATCCGGCGCTATTGCGGGCTTGGTGTTCGGGGCCTGGTTCGGGCAAATCTTAAATAAAGTCGGCATTACCAAGTCGATTATCCGCAAAGCGGCCGAGCTTGCAGGCGACAAGCCGGTGCTGATCGCGGTCTTGTTTTTCGCAACCGCATCTATTATTTTCTCGGCGGCCGGCGGACTGGGCATGGTCATCCTGGTCGGTACGATCGTCATTCCGATTATGCTGACGGCGGGCATTTCCCAGTTCGTCGCATCTATCGTCGTCATTTCCGCCGTCGGCGTCGGCGCGCTGTTCAACGTCTCCAACTGGGCCGTCTATGTCGATGTGCTCGGCCTCTCGGTTCAGACGATTGCGGATTATACGCTGGTCGCCGCGCTGCCGCTCATTCTCGTATCGTTGGCGATGATTATTTTCTACATCCGGCGGGACGGCAAAGGCCGCAAAGCATGGGCGATGCCGACGGCTTCCGGTGGAGAAGGCAAAAAAGTGCCTGCCTTTGCGCTTATTAGCCCGCTTGTACCGGTCATTCTCGTCTTTGCGTTCAAGCTCGATATCGTACCGGCGGTGGTCATCGGCGCGTTGGTTACGATTCTGCTGACCTGGCCGAAGCGGCCGATTCATGTCCTGTCCAGCGCGCTGGTGGAAGGGATTCAGGACGTCGCTGGCGCGATGGCACTCATGATCGGCATCGGAATCCTGTTGAATTCCGTTATGGCGCCGCAGGTGTCGGCGCTGATCAGCCCGTTGATTGAAGCGGTGCTGCCGACCAGCCCGCTGATGTACATTCTGTTCTTCACGCTGCTGTCTCCGCTCGCCATCTACCGCGGGCCGCTGAACGTATGGGGATTGGGCAGCGGTATTGCCGCCCTGTTCGTCTCGGCGGGCATGACTCCGGTCGCGGCGATGCTGGCCCTGCGCGTCGTCAGCAACGTGCAGGCCGTATCCGACCCGACTAACTCGCATAATGTGTGGGTTGCGGATTTTACGAAGAGCGACATTAACGATATTTTGAAAAAGACGCTTCCTTGGATGATGGTCGCGGTGCTGATTTCGATGGTGTTGGGTTCATTCATGGTCTTTTAGAAGAAGATAGAATCCGGGCGGAGACTTGCGAGTGTCCGCCCGTTGCCGCAGGAGGAGAACGATGGAGAGAAAAAAAGTAAGAGTTGGGATTGATGTCGGAGGCACCTTCACGGATGCGGCCGTCATTGACAATGAGACGTACGAGGTTATCGGGAAGATGAAAATTCCGACGACACATCATGACGAAGAAGGTGTGGCGAAGGGAATTGTGCAAATATTGAAGCGGATTTTGGAGAGCGAGGGCATTGCTCCGGACGATGTGACCTTTATCGCCCACGGGACGACGCAAGCGACGAACGCCTTGCTGGAAGGGGATGTTGCCAGTGTTGGCATTATCGGCATGGGTTCTGGCCTTGACGGCATGAGCGCACGCTCGGAGTCGAATCCCGGGGACATCGAGCTGGCGCCGGGCAAATATTTGAAGACCTATCACACGTACCTGGATTCCAAAAATTTGCGGGACGAGGACATCGAAGCCGCGATTGACGAGCTTGCGCGGCAGGGGGCGGAGGTGATCGTTGCTTCCGAGGCGTACAGCGTTGATGATCCGGCTAATGAGCTTCGTGTCGTCGAGATAGCGAACCGCAAAGGCATGTATGCTACCGGGGGGCATGAAATCTCCCAGCTGTACGGACTCAAAACACGGACAAGAACAGCGGTCGTGAATGCGTCTCTCATTCCGAAAATGATGGAAACAGCAAATATGACGGAGAAATCCGTCAAAAACGCGAATATTCAATCTCCGCTCATGATTATGCGCTGCGACGGCGGCGTTATGAGTATCGACGAGGTGCGCAAGCGTCCGATTTTGACGATGCTGTCAGGACTTGCCGCCGGTGTTGCCGGCGTGCTGATGTATGAGAAGGTGTCGGACGGCATCTTTTTCGAGGTCGGCGGCACCAGCGTCGATATTTCCGTCATCAAGAACGGGAAGGTCATGATCAAGAATGCCCAGGTCGGCGGCCACCGGACCTACTTGCAGTCCCTGGATGTCCGGACGCTGGGTATTGCCGGCGGAAGCATGATTAAGGTGGCGAACGGGAAAATCATCGACGTCGGTCCGCGAAGCGCCCATATTGCGGGCAAGGAATATGAGGCGTTCGCCCCGACGGAGCAGATCGTCAATCCGAAGGTCAAGTTCGTCAGCCCGCGGGAAGGGGATCCGGCCGAATATATCATTTGCGAGTGTGAGAGCGGCAAGGAATTCTCCTATACGCTGGCCGGCGCGGCTAACATTCTCGGCTATGTTCCGGAAGGCGATTACGCACGAGGGAACAAGGAAGCGGCCGTGCGGGCATGGGAAGCCCTTGCCGCCCATATCGGCCTGAGCGTCGAGGAGGCCGCCAGACAGGTGATGAATATCGCGATCGACAAGACGATGAAGACCGTCAATGAGATGATCGAGGACTATGAGCTGGACCGTTCGTTCGTGACGCTGATCGGCGGCGGCGGCAGCGGGGCCGTGCTCGTCCCGGCGATGGCGGAGCGGGAGCGGTTCCGCTTCCAGATCGCGAATAACGCGCCTTACGTGTCGACCATCGGCGTCGCCCTGGCGATGGTGAAGGAACAGTTGGAGAGAACCGTCGTGAATCCGACGGAAGAGGACATCAAGCGCATTCGGTCCGAGATCGTCGAGCGCATCGTCAAGTCTGGCGCCAGCGAGGACACGGTCGAGGTAATGATCGAGATCGACAGCCAGAAAAACATTTTGCGGGCAGTCGCTACCGGCTCGACAGAGCTTCGCTCCAAAGATCTGGGCCAGCAAGCGCTGTCTGTCGAGGAACTGGCTGCCATCGCCGCCAGCTCGGTCGATCAGCCGGCGGACAGCATGAAGTTGGCATCCCAATGCGGACGCTGGAGCCTGTTCGCCTGCGAGGAGACGAAGAAATCGTTCTTCGGCCTGATCAAGAAGAAGACGACCTATGTGAGCGTGCTCGATCGGGAAGGCGTCGTCCGGTTCAAGAAGGGGAACGTCCACTTCACGAAGGTGACCAAGGCCCGGTTCGGGGGCCGGTTGCAAGATTTTTTGGATGACAATACGATTTACTCCGACGCGAACGCGACGATACCGAAGGTATTCGTCTTTTATCGGGAGAAGATGCTTGATCTGACCGGAATGCAGACGAAGGAGCAACTGATGTCGATTCTCGAGATCGAGACGGAGATGCTGACAGAGGAAGAAGAACTGATCGTCGTTGCCTATCAGTAAGGAGGGGAAGGTATGCCGGACGAGGTTATCTGCCGCTTAACGGAAGAGGAAGGGTCCGATGAGTTGCTGGCGTGCGCGGAGCTGGAGCAGGACCCCCTTTTCCACAAAATACCGAAGGATCGAATGGCGTACTATGTGAACATGTCGCTGGAGTGGGGCAGAGAGACGGCGGCTGCCTACAAGGACAAGGGCAAGTCCATCCGGGAGCTGTGTCAGATGGAAGGCTTGCAGTATGAAGTGACGAACCAGTCCGGCACATTCCATAACGTCAGCTTCCGCGCGCAGATTGATTTCGCCAAGAATCCGCCGGCGATTATCATCTATGCCTCGTCCCTCCGCGATATGCGGCCGGCGTACCGTACGGTGATGGGGAATGGATGCGAGGAGCAAGAACAGGAGCTGGATCGGCTGATCGATATTCATTTGGCGCATGAGTTTTTTCATTATACGGAATACCGGGCAGGGCAGTTCACGAATGAGACGCTGGAGCCGATCGAGATTTTCAAGCTGGGAAGCTGGTATACGAAGAGATCAAGCGTGGTGAAATGCAGTGAAATCGCGGCGCATGCATTCTGCAAGACGATGCTGGACCTGCCCTGTTTGCCAAATGCGCTCGATTACGCGTTTCTTGTTCAGACGGGGGAGATGGATGCAGGCGAACTCCGCTGGCGGGCGGAAAAATGGAAAGAGATGTTGGCCTGATTTTATCATTGCCTCCCTTGATATGATATAATGGGGTGTGCTAGCGAGGTTACCGGATAGCATTTTTCCCATTGGCAGTCAGGAGGAGGTACCATGTCTTCACAGGTTCCGGCGGTCATCGCAAAAATTGTATCGCAAACGCAAAAATTAACATACGGCGAAAATCAAATCGCCAATTTTGTTATACACAATCCGGAATTCATCACCCGTAACACGATTACGGCGATCGCGAATGAAATCGGCGTATCCGAGACAAGCATTAACCGTTTTTGCAAAAAGGTAGGCTTCAAAGGGTTCAACGATTTTAAAATCGCGTTTGCCCAGGATGCGTTTTACCGGGATATGCAGGCCAGAAAGAAAGAGAGACGCGAGATTAACGTCATTGATGCGCTGGCTCTCGACTATAACGAGCTGATCGTCAACACTTCGGCGCTCATTAGGGAAGAGCAGCTTCATCAAGTGGTTGAGTTGCTGAAGGGAGCGCGCCGAATCGTCCTCATCGGCTTGTTCGATTCGTTCCTCGCGGCCATGGCATTGAAGAACCGGCTCGCGATTATCGGGGTTCATGCCGATGCCATCAACGACAGCAGGGAAATGAAAATCGCGGCCTCCCAATGCGGTCCCGAGGATGTCGTAATCGCCTTCTCGCGTTCGGGTTCGACGCGGGAGATTATCGATGCCGTCTCCATCGCGCAGGTCAATCAGGCCAAGACCGTTGCAGTCACCTGTTATGACTCATCGCCGATTACGGAAAATGCGGTGGTTGATATTATTGCGCCGGATAAAATCTCGGTCAATAACAGCGCTTTTATGTCCAACCATATCACGTTTCTGTTTGTCGTCGATCTCATTATGAGCGTTTTCATTTCATCGGATAAGCAGTATTTGAAGAAAAAGCTGGACAGCGAAGGGATATTGGCCAGCGATCAGTCGATTACGAATTATTTTTTGTGATTCCCGGAAAAGACGCTCTTGTCGCGCAAATGCGCGGCGGGGGCGTTTTTTTAATAAATTTATGATCCACCGCATAAAAAATGAATCGCCAAAAGCCCCCATGGACTTTCTCAACGGCCTGATTTACGGGATACAAGAGACGGTGTTGGAACCTGGGGGAATCATCGCCTTCTAGAGATATCGTTGCCTTTCTGGAGACATCGCCGTCTTCTGGAGGCATCATCGCCCCCTGTGGCTTGAACGTGTGGAGGGAATTGCTGCTATTTTACAGGAATTTCGGTTCAATGAGTCCACATTGCGAGGAAATGCTGCGCATCTACATCATTTTAGGCCCTTTTGCTCCGAACCGAAGGGAAGCGGAGGAAATTCCTGTAATTTTGCAGGATTCCCTTTCTGGTAGAGTCGTCCATATCGAATTGCTGTATTAAAGCAGGATTTTGCTTACCAAACAGGCTTACCGAATCGACGTGTCCCACTAGATCAGGGTGAGAATGTCCTTCTGGGCTTATATGTACGTTATCCCAATGGGACAGGATAAGATGTCCTTCTATTTCTTATTACGCAGGAACAACAACTTTTTCCACATCTATTTGTACCTCGTTCCATCCAGGGAAGCTATCTGATGCCCCCTTGCCGATCTGGCGGATGATGTCAATGGAAGTAGGGGAGGAAACAAAACGGCGGGCCGCACTGGTAAGCGCGGCCCGGTCCATTGGTCCACATCCGGGGGATTGCATAAAATCCGGATGTGGGGGTTTATTTGCTCAATGTGTCTGTCAGCACAGGCACGATTTGCTTCTTGCGGGATACGACACCCTTCAGGAGCGCAGTGTTGTTCTCCAAGCTTACATTGTATGCTTTCTCTACGGCATCCGACTTGGAGCCGAGCGCAATGGCCACGGAATTGCTATTCAAAATATCGGTGACGACGAACACGAACAGGTCAAGGCCTTTCTTCGCGATCATGTCGGACAATGCCGCTTCCACTTCCGCTTGGCGAGACAGCACATCGTTCACGTCCACCGCGTTCACTTGCGCGATTTCCACCTTCGCGCTGCCCATGGTGAATTCCTTCGCGTCGAGCGAGAGCAGCTCCTCGATGCTCTTGTCGCTCAGGTCCGCACCGGCTTTGAGCATGTCCAATCCGTACTTCTCCGCATCGACGCCGGCGATAGCGGCCAGCTCGCGGGCGGCAGCCACGTCTTGCTCCGTGCAAGTCGGGGATTTGAACAGCAGCGAATCGGAAATGATGGCAGATAGCATCAGGCCGGCAATATTTTTGCTCATCGTCTTGCCGTTCTCTTTATACATTTTGTTCAAGATCGTAGCGGTGCAGCCAACCGGCTCTGCGCGGTAGTACAGCGGACCGCTCGTCTCGAAGTTCGCGATGCGGTGATGGTCAATCACTTCCAGCACTTGAACTTGATCAATGTCGTTGGCGCTTTGCTGACGTTCGTTATGATCGACGAGAATAACGCCGTTCACTTCGTTGGCCACGGTCTCTACCAGGCGCGGCGCTTCCGTTTGGAACGTATCCAGGGCGAACTGCGTTTCACCGTTCACGCTGCCGAGGCGAACCGGCTCGACTTCGAAGCCCAATTGTCTTTTCAAATCTGCATATGCAATGGCAGAACAAATCGTATCTGTGTCTGGATTTTTATGTCCGAAAATGAGAACTTTTTCCATGGTGTTTACTCCCTTACAACGATATACTGGCGAGAAAAGTATACCTTAGAATCCATTTAACAATCAAGGTTACAGCGGTTGGCAGGCAAGATAATCGCAAAATCGAAGCCGCGATTTTAGCCATTTTCAATCTTAAACATTATTGGGATTCAGGAACCGAAAGGCAAACTGACGGAGACGTACAGCTACGATGAATGTGGCCTACTGCTAACACAGCCGCAAGTTGGTCGAGCCGTGAACTTCGCCCATACGGACTATCCGTATGAGGAGAACGGGCTGTACTTTGCGCAATTCGCTTATTGTTTTCCCCATTTATTATGAAATATTAGATTTTCAAGAGATTTTCGTTTTTCCCACTTCACTTGTTCTAAAATGGGAGCAGAGGGGTAGTCGTCCGTATATCCAATGGAAATTAAAGCAACAGGGTCAATGTGCGGAGGTATTTGCAAAATATCTCGAACATCATTTTTTTTGTAAAAGCTTACCCATCCCATGGCTAAACCTTCTACACACGCCGCTAACCACATATTTTGGATTGCACATGCTGTAGAAAGAATATCCGTCTCCGGAATCGAATTTCGTCCTAGTACATGCGAGCCCCCGCTTGTTGGATCACAGGTGACACAGATCGTTAAGGGCGCCTCTTTAATTCCTTCAATTTTTAAACTTAAAAATTGGGTAGCGCGCTCTTCTTCGTAATGAATCGCCAAAGCTTGTCTTTCTTTTTCTGTCGCCCAAGCTAATCTCTCTTTGACTTCCATAGAATCCACGATAATGAAATTCCATGGCTGCATAAATCCTACAGAGGGTGCATGGTGTGCCGCTTGTAAAATTCGGTCGATAATCTCTTTAGGTACAGGATTCGGAAGAAAATTCCGAATGTCTCTTCTTTTATAAATGACATTATAAACTGCTTCTTTTTCGATCTCATTAAACATATGATGCGCCTCTTTCATTCTGTATCGTGTCTCCATCATCTATTGATGCTATTCTTTGAGAATGTGGATTTTTTCTTTCTCTACGATATCATAGATTCCACATATTCGACAAATTAGATCAATTTTCTACTTATTTTTCATTCTACGTTTGAGTCGAGCGACGATTCGCCGTTGTGTTCGGCCAAATGTAAATGAACGGGTACTTCTTTTAGTAACATATTTCGTGTGATCGCGCCCTCTTGCCAATCCCCTTTTTTGTGCTATAATGGTGTCGAATGGACGCCCATTCACGTCATGCACAACAGAAGAAGTTATAGGCAATGGAAGTTTGGTGCAAATCCAACGCGGTCCCGCCACTGTGATAGACCGAATTCACGGTCTTAAGTCAGGTCTTTTGCCTAGTAACTTTGAAGGACCAGTCATTTCGAGGCGAAAGTGGCTGGTTTACAAGTCTAGTGACGATAACCGCCTCGCTAGGCTTTTTTTAGGTTCCAGGAAGGCAGCCGACACTGTTGTCGGCACAGCCGGGTGGTCGCCGCCGAACAGATACGATGAAGTATAGCTTGGCAAGCGGGACGTTCTTCAAGGCCGAGGAACGGATGCACAATGGCGTGCAGGTCCCTTTTTTTACTGCCTGCCGATAGCGGCAGCCGTGATCGGACGGGTTGACGAATGTCCGCTTCACGGTGTAGAGTGATGGTAGACAATTGAATGATGGCGAGTTGCACAATGGCGTGCACCTATATCATAAGCGAAGAGGCTTTTAAAGGAATCCGTTCTTTTAAAAGTCTCTTTTTTTATTGCAAACTACTTCATTGGAGGTGCCTGTTATGGACAAAATATCGATGAAAACCGACATTTATCTGGGGCAAGGCGCGTTGGATCGCCTGATGGAATGGCGGAATCAACGAATCTTCATCGTCACCGACCCGTTCATGGTCAAGTCGGGGATGATTAACATGCTGTTCGAACGGCTGCATGAGAGCAATGAGCAATACATTTTCAGCAACATCGTGCCCGATCCTCCAATCGAGATCGTGACGGAGGGCGTCGAAGCGCTCGGCGCGTTCCAGGCTGATCGGATGATTGCGATCGGCGGCGGCTCCGCGATCGATGCGGCCAAGGCGATGAAGATTTTCGCCCAAAAAATATTAGATCAGCACGATATGCCGTTCGTGGCGATTCCGACCACGAGCGGAACGGGCTCGGAAGTGACGTCATTCTCCGTTATTAGCGATAAGAAGAAGAACATCAAATACCCGCTCGTGTCCGATGACATGCTGCCGCAGGAAGCGATTCTGGACCCGGAATTGGTCAAGAGCGTGCCGGACTTCATCACCGCCGATACGGGGATGGATGTCCTGACCCACGCGATCGAGGCGTATGTGTCCACGAAAGCGAATGATGTTTCCGACGCTTTGGCAGAGAAGGCGATCAAGCTCGTCTTTGCGTATTTGCCGCGAGCGCACAAGGACGGGAACGACCTGGAGGCGCGGGAGAAAATGCACAATGCCTCCTGTCTGGCAGGCATGGCGTTCAATATCGCGTCGCTCGGCCTCAATCACGGCATCGCCCATGTGGCCGGAGCGAAGTTCAAGATTGCGCACGGGCGCATGAATTCGCTGCTGCTGCCGCATGTGATTGAATTCAATGCCGATTACAAGCCGGGCTACGGCAAAGAGGAAAGCAACGCCGCGGCGGTCAGATACGCCGAAATTGCCAAGTGCTTGGGACTGTCGGCACCGAATCCGAAGAGCGGCGTTCGCAGCCTGGTTCAAGCGATCAAGCAGCTGCAGAAGCAATTGCGCATGCCGCAATCGCTGCGGGAATGCAACGTGGACGAAGCGCTGCTGCAAGAGATGAGCCCATCAATTGCCGAGGGAGCGCTCAAGGACGGCTGCACGGCCACGAATCCGCGCGTTCCGGCCGCTTCCGACGTTATCGAAATTTTGAACAAAATGTTTCAATATTAAGCAATCAAATAAATACCATACGTATTCAGGTTGACAACGTTTGCAGCTACAAAGTATAGTAAAAGTAACACAAAGGCGTGTTGCATACGATCAAAGCGAAGAGGCTTCTTAAAAATTCCACGTGAACTTTTAAGGGGTCTTTATGTATTTTTATGGCTATTTGATGTTGTTTCTCACAAGAAATGAGTGATGAGAGTATGGACCAACATAACGAAAAACAACGCGTCATTCAGGAGTACGTGCCAGGGAAGCAGGTCACATTGGCTCACATTATCGCGAACCCGAACCCGGATATTTACAAGAAGCTGGGATTGGGGAGCGAAGCGAAGGATGCCATCGGCATTATGACCATCACGCCAAGCGAAGCCTCCATTATTGGCGCGGACATCGCGACCAAGGCGGCCGGCGTGCAGATCGGCTTCGTTGACCGCTTCAGCGGATCGCTCGTCATTACAGGCGATGTCTCATCCGTGGAATCGGCCGTGAACGAAGTTCTGCTGGGACTGCATAACATTCTCGGCTTCTCGGCTGCGAAGATTACGAGAACGTAGGAGAAGCGAACATGAAGACCATCATTTTCGCCGGCAGCACCGGCTCGGGCAAGACGACGCTGTGCCAATGGCTGCACGGCCAAGAGATTGCTTACAAAAAGACACAAGCTGTGGAGACCTTCGACCAAGCGATCGATACGCCCGGGGAGTGCATCGAGAACCGTTATTTGTACAAGATGCTGCTTGTCTCGAGTGTTGACGCCGATGTCATCGGGCTTGTGCAAGATTGCACAAATGAAGAAAGCTATTTTCCGCCGGCCTTTGCGACGGTCTTCGCCAAGCCGGTCATAGGAATTGTGACCAAGACAGAGCTCGCCCGGACGGATGAGGATATCGCGCAAGCGAGAGCTTATTTGCAGGCGGCGGGTGCAGAGCGCATTTTCGAGGTCTCGACGATGGAGGATGTGGGAGTGGACGCTCTTCGGGCATACTTGGAGGAGTAGGCGGTTAGCCAGATACAAGCAAATATCGACATTGAGGTGCATGATACATGAATGGAAAAATTGTAATAGTCGACGACGAACCTATTACAAGAATGGATATTCGTGAGATGCTGGAAGAGGCGGACTACAACGTAGTAGGCGAAGCTTCTGATGGGTTTGAAGCCATCGAATTATGCAAAAAGCATCTGCCCGACCTGGTCATCCTGGATGTTCAAATGCCCATCCTGGATGGGTTGAAGGCGGGTAAACGAATCATTTCAGAGCAGCTGGCGGGCGGAGTTATTCTTCTGACCGCATTCAGCGACAAACAGACGATTGAAAAAGCAACCTCTATCGGTGCGCTTGGTTATCTGGTGAAGCCGCTCGATGAAAAGTCGTTCATCCCCATGATTGAAGTGACCATAGCCAAAGGCAAGGAAATACGCAAGCTGGAACAAAATCTTTCGAAGCTGTCGCAGAAGATGGAAGAGCGGAAAGCAGTCGAAAAGGCGAAAGGGATTCTGATGAAGGAAAATGGCTGCACCGAAGAGGAAGCCTATCAGACCCTGCGCAAACTTAGTATGGATCGACGGTGTCCGATGATCGAAATTGCAACAACCATCGTCATTTCCTATGATTGAGATCAAAGAACGGATTCGGCGGCTGTGCAAGCGGCACACGGTACTGACGGAGTCGGATATTGTCCGGCTGACGGAGATAGCCGAGTCATTCGAATCGTCCGAGGTGAAGGATGATGTGTTCATCGATGTCCTGTCCGGCGTGGGCAATGAGGCGATCGTGGTGTACCACCGCCGTCCGGATGACGGCAAATCGCTGTATCAGCACCCCGTCGAGGGCGAGAAGGCGCTGCGCGAGAATGAGCCCGGCGTTCTGAGAACGCTGGAGACCGGAATCATGTCGCAGGGTCTCATCGCCAACACGCAGGAAAATCATCTCGTCCGGCAAACGGTGTATCCCATCAAAAACCAAGACGGCGTCATTGCGGTCGTCATCTATGAAAAAGATGTGAGCGACAATATTCAAGCCCACTTCAATGTGACGGGATCGCAATACGAAGACGGCGAGATGTCCTCGATGCTGACCGCCATGCTGCGGTTCAAGGATTCGATCATCAATCAGCTGGAGGATGCCGTTCTCGTCTTCGACAAGCGCGGATTTTTGAAGCTGAAGAACAAGAAGGCGGACGCCTATTACCGCAAGCTTGGCTATTTGGAGGATATTCAGGGCCTGCATTATGATAATCTGTCGGTGGATCAGACGATTTTCTCCGACGTGATGAAGCAGTACTCCACCTCTCCTTCCTGTCCGCTGACGACAGATGTGAAGGTGGCCGGCTCCTATTATCAGGTGAAGCGGTTGTTCATTGCGGAGCGGGATCTGTGCATCGGCGTCATCCTGCATGACGTGACGGAGATCAAGCACAAGGAAGCAGAGATTGTCTCCAAGTCGGTGGCTATCCGCGAGATTCATCACCGGGTTAAGAACAATTTGCAGACCGTGGCGTCGCTGCTCCGCATTCAGGCGCGGCAGTGCGACAGCCCGGAAGCCAAAAAATGCTTGAACGACAGTGTCAGCCGGGTGCTCGCCATCGCGGCGACCCATGAACTGTTGTCGACGGAGATCGATGCGCAGGTGGACTTGCTTGACGTCATTCGGCTCATCGCTTCGAATATCGAGCGCTGCTTCGTCGATTGCAACAATGTCAAAATCAACATCGCGGCTTCGCAAAGCATCTGCTTGGACAGCGATCGCACGGTAGCGATCGCGCTCATTGTGAGCGAGCTGGTGCATAACAGCTATGAGCACGCGTTTGGAGATTGCTGCTCAGACGGCATGATTACGGTCAACGCGCAGCTGGATGGCGGGTTGGTCACCGTGGTCGTGGCGGATGACGGCGTGGGCTTCTCCGTGAAGGACGGTTCCAACAAAAGCTTGGGATTGTCCATCGTTCGCAGCTATGTGAAGGACAAGCTGAAGGGCAAGCTTGACATCGAGTCCGGCCCGTTGAGAGGCACGACCGTGGCGTTCACCTTCAAAAAATAATAATGAATCGGGCTACAAGGATGTAGTTCTGTAAGCAAAGAGGCTTAAGGTTACCCATTCCCGCCAAGCGGGAGGGGGATATAACTTTAAGCCTTTTTGCGTGCATATATGTGTATCAAGCGACGGGGGGGAGAGACGTGAACGAGCAATTGCTAAGCGTTGGCATCGATATGGGAACCTCGACGACCCAACTCGTGCTGTCGAAGCTGCATATTCAGAACCTGGCATCGTCCTTTTCGGTGCCCCGCTTGGTCATTACGGACAAAGAAGTAGTCTACCGGAGCGATATCTGCTTCACGCCCGTGCTGGCCGACAACCGGATCGACGCCGGGCAAATCCAGACGTTCGTGCAAGAGCAGTACCGGAAAGCCGGTATCCGCAAGGAAGAAATCCAGACCGGCGCTGTCATCATTACCGGCGAGACGGCCCGCAAGGATAACGCCAATGAAGTGCTGCAGTCGCTAAGCGGCTTCGCCGGAGACTTCGTGGTCGCCACCGCAGGCCCGGACCTGGAAAGCATCATCGCCGCCAAAGGCGCGGGGGCCCATACGTATTCCAAAGAGCATTCAACGTCCATCGTCAATATCGACATTGGCGGCGGGACCAGCAATCTGGCCTTGTTCGCCGCTGGGGAGCTGCTGGACACGGGATGTCTCGACATCGGGGGCCGCCTAATCAAGGTCGACCAACGGACGCACGAGATTACGTATATCGCGCCGAAGATCAAGCAGCTTGCGGAACGAAGGGGATTGCAGCTGGCTCTTGGGCAGCAGGTGACACCGGCCGCGTTGGAGCCGATCATCGGGGAGATGGTGAAGCTGCTCGAGGAAAGCGTCGGGCTCCGGCCTCCGGGCGATTTCTACGACACGATCGTCACCAACAAAGGGCTGAAGCTGGATCGGGACATACCGTGCATCTCCTTCTCCGGAGGGGTGGCCGACTACGTGTACCAGGAAGCGGCGGGCGATGTGTTCCAGTATGGAGATATCGGAATTCTGCTTGGGAGAGCGATTGCCGCTTCCCCGTTGACGCAGCAGATGACCGTGGCGCGATCGGCCGAGACCATCCGGGCCACCGTCGTGGGGGCCGGTTCCCATACGACTGAGATTAGCGGAAGCACGATTACCTACACGGAAGAGAGCTTCCCGATTAAAAACATTCCGATTCTGAAGCTTGCGTCGGCGGATGAATCGGGGAGCGCCGAGGCGCTGGCTCAGGCGATCGCCGACAAATTGAACTGGTTCAAGCTGAACAATGATCTGCAGCGGGTCGCCATCGCCTTGGAAGGGAAGAAGAGTCCAAGCTTCCAAGAGGTGCAGAAGTATGCGCACGGATTGCGCGAAGGCATGGCGGAGCTGCTGGAAAGGGAGTACCCGCTGATCGTGATTGTCCATCACGATATGGCGAAGGTGCTGGGACAGACGCTGTACGCCCTGCTGGATTACAAGAAGGATGTCGTCTGCATCGACAGCGTGCAGGTCGACAACGGCGACTATATCGACATCGGCAAGCCGATTGCGGAGGGCAAGGTATTGCCTGTCGTTATCAAAACGCTTGTGTTTCATTAATCGGGGTTGAACCAATCCATTGGGTCGCATTTGAAAGGAGGAGCTTTTGTGATTTTAAAAACGAGACTGTTCGGCCGCACCTATCAGTTCAAAACGCTGATGGAAGTGATGGCCAAAGCGAATGAAGAAAAATCGGGGGATATGCTGGCCGGACTCGGGGCCACGTCTTCGGAGGAGCGCGTGGCCGCCAAGGTGGTCCTGTCCCAGATTACGCTGAAGGACTTGCGCAACAATCCTGCGGTTCCTTATGAGCAGGACGAGGTTACCCGCATTATTCAGGACCAGGTCAATGAGCGCATTTACAGTGAGATTCAGAACTGGACTGTGGAAGAGCTGCGGGAGTGGATTCTGGACGATAACACGACCGAACAAGACATCAAGCGCGTATCCCGCGCGCTGACCGCCGAGATGGTGGCCGCGGTGACCAAAATTATGTCTAACCTCGACCTGATGTACGGGGCGAAGAAGATTCGGGTGACGGCCCGCGCCAACACGACGATCGGCCGTCCGGGCACGTTGTCGGCCCGCCTGCAGCCGAACCATCCGACCGATGATCCGGACGGCATCATGGCTTCCCTGATGGAAGGCTTGACGTTCGGCATCGGGGACGCGGTATTGGGGCTCAATCCGGTGGATGACTCCGTCGAGAGCGTAACGCGCGTCTTGAAGCGGTTCGAGGAGTTCCGCCAGAAGTGGGAGATTCCGACGCAGACTTGCGTGCTGGCCCATGTCACGACCCAGATGGAAGCTGTCAAGCGCGGCGCGCCGACCGGCCTTATCTTCCAATCGATCGCCGGCTCGGAGAAAGGCAACGCGGCATTCGGCTTCAACGCCGCCACCATTGAGGAAGCGCAGCAGCTCGTGCTGCGGCATGGCCAGGTATCGGGTCCGGACGTCATGTACTTCGAGACAGGCCAAGGCTCGGAGTTGTCTTCCGAAGCCCATCACGGAATCGACCAGGTGACGATGGAAGCGCGCTGCTACGGCTTCGCCAAGCGATTCAACCCGTTCCTCGTCAACACGGTCGTCGGGTTCATCGGACCTGAATATTTGTACGACGCGAAGCAGGTTATCCGCGCCGGGCTGGAAGATCACTTCATGGGCAAGCTGACGGGCATCTCCATGGGCTGCGACGCTTGCTACACGAACCATATGAAGGCCGATCAGAACGATCTGGAAAATCTGGCGGTGCTGCTGGCGACGGCAGGGTGCAACTTCTTCATGGGCATCCCGCATGGCGACGATGTCATGCTGAACTATCAGACCACCGGCTATCACGAGACCGCGACGCTCCGCGAATTGCTTGGCCTGCGTCCGATCCGGGAGTTCGAGCAGTGGATGGAGAAAATGGGCTTCATCGAAAATGGCAAGCTGACGAAAAAAGCCGGAGACGCGTCAGTGTTTCTCAAGTAAGGAAAGGGGGAAGCTCTCATGAATGAAAAAGACCTGAAATCGATGATTGAATCGATTCTGAACGAGATGGTTGGCAACACGCCGGAGGAAGCCGTCAAGCCGGCCCAAGCCGAGGCGCCTGCCCAGCAGGCGGCCGAGCCCGCACCTGCCCCGCAGATGGCGGTGTCCGAGCCGGTTCCTGCCGCAGCCATGCAGATGGCGCTGCCTGAGGAAGAGGAAGCGGACAGCGGCGAATGTCTGGACGATATTACGGAGATCGACCTGCGCAAGCAGCTGCTCGTTCCTGAACCGGCCGATCGCGAAGGCTATTTGAAGATGAAGGAAAAGACGCCGGCCCGCCTTGGTGTATGGCGTGCAGGCCCGCGCTATAAAACAATTACGTCGCTGCGGTTCCGCGCTGACCACGCCGCCGCCCAGGATGCCGTATTCTCTTACGTGTCCGAGGATTTCGTGAAGGAAATGAATCTGGTGGCGATCGAGACGATGTGCCGGGACAAGGATGAATACATTACCCGGCCGGATCTGGGGCGCCAGTTCTCCGCAGAGACGATTGAATATATTAAGCGGCACACGGCCAAGGGCGCCAAGGTGCAGATGATGGTCGGCGACGGCCTGAGCTCGGCTGCGATTGAAGCCAATCTGCGCGACATCGTGCCGGCGATTACCCAAGGTCTCAAGATGTATGGCATCGAGACCGGCAATATTTTGTTCGTCAAGCATTGCCGCGTGCCATCGATGGATGTCATCGGCGACGTCACCGAGGCTGACGTGGTCTGCCTGCTGGTCGGGGAGCGGCCGGGGCTGGTTACGGCGGAATCGATGAGCGCCTATATCGCCTATAAGCCGACGGTCGGCATGCCGGAGGCGCGGCGCACGGTGATTTCCAACATCCATTCGGGCGGAACGCCTGCGGTGGAAGCGGGCGCGCATATCGCCGAATTGATTAAGACGATGATTGACCGCAAAGCTTCGGGGATTGATCTGAAGCTGTAGAGGAAGTTCAAATAAGTATTCGCAAGGAGGCTCGTATGAGAAACGATTCGATTCATGCCAAGGTATTGGGCGTCAAGCTGATTTCCAACGTAAGTCCGGATCTGGCGGGCACGCTGGAGCTGAAGCCGCATCATAAAAGCCTGGGGATCCTTACCGCCGACATTGACGATGTCACCTATACGGCCCTGGACGAAGCGACCAAAGCGGCTGCCGTGGATGTCGTCTATGCGAGAAGCATGTACGCCGGTTCGGCCAATGCTTCGACGAAGCTGGCGGGCGAGGTCATCGGGATATTGGCCGGCCCCAGCCCGGATGAAGTGCGCAGCGGCTTGAACGCCGCGGTTGATTATATCGAGACCGGCGCTCATTTCGTCAGCGCCAATGAGGATGACAGCATCACGTATTTCGCCCATTGCGTCTCCCGTACAGGAAGCTACTTGTCCCAGACCGCCAACATCAAGGAAGGGGAAGCGCTGGCGTATCTCATCGCCCCACCGCTGGAAGCGATGTATGCGATCGATGCGGCGCTGAAGGCCGCCGATGTAACGATGGCCGCCTTCTTCGGCCCGCCTTCCGAGACCAACTTCGCCGGCGCCTTGCTGACGGGCAGCCAGTCTGCCTGCAAGGCGGCATGCGACGCGTTCGCGGACGCTGTCCAGTTCGTCGCGGATAACCCGGCGAGCTATTAAGGTAGCGGCCCATGAGACATAACGCGTTAGGGTTGGTGGAAGTCAGAGGCTATCTGGGAGCCATCGCCGCGGCGGACGCTGCCTTGAAAGCGGCGAGCGTCACCTGCATCGGCGCGGAGATCGTCAAGGGCGGATTGGTGACGGTCAAGCTGAGCGGCGACGTCGGCGCCGTGCAGGCTGCCGTGGAAGCGGGAGCCGAGGCGGCGAAGCAGTTGAATGTGCTGCTGACAAGGCATGTCATTGCGCGTCTGCATGAGGAGACGGCCGCCATGGTGGCTGGCCCGGTTGACGCCGACGCCAATGATCCGCAGGCTGCTGCCGAGGAGGCAGCCCCCGCCGGAGACGAAGCGCTGGCGGGCGAGGAAGCCGCGCCGGCATATTCAGCCGCTGAGGAAGCAACGGAAGCTTCTCCCGCGCCGGAAGCAGCCACGGATGCAGCTAAGGTGACCGCCGAAGCGCCAGCAGGGGAGGCCGCAGCGGCAAGTAAGGCGGAAGCCGAGGTCCAACCGGATTCCGGCCGGACCGGAAGCGTATCTGCGCCTGCCGCCAAGGCCGAAGCTCCTGCGCCGGCTGCCGATACGAAGGCAAGCGGGCAGGCAAGCCGCAGCGAGGCACAGACACCGCGCACAGAGCCGGCCGTCACGCCGGCAGCGAAACGAGCGAAGAAAACGAAAAAAGCCACCTCGTAACAAAAAAGTAACGGAGAGAAGGAGTATTGATGGAAACATTGGATAAAGACCTAAGATCCATTCAAGAAATCCGGAATCTGATCAAAAAAGCCAAAGAGGCACAAGCCCAACTGGCCACCATGTCGCAGGAGCAGATCGACGCGATTGTCAAAGCGATCGCCGACGCCGGCTATCAGAACCGTGAGAAGCTGGCGAAGATGGCCAATGAAGAAACAGGCTTCGGACGTTGGCAGGACAAAATCATCAAGAACGCATTCGCTTCGAAGCAAGTATATGATTCGATTAAGGATATGAAGACCGTTGGCGTCCTGCAAGAGGACACAGCGCACAAGGTGATGGAGGTGGCCGTGCCTGTCGGCGTTATTGCCGGCCTGATTCCATCCACCAACCCGACATCGACCGTAATCTACAAAGCGCTCATTGCGCTTAAAGCCGGGAACAGCATCGTCTTCTCCCCGCATCCGAATGCGCTGAAGTGCATTCTGGAGACGGTGAAGATTATTAGCGAGGCTGCCATGCAGGCAGGCTGTCCAGAGGGCGCGATTGCGGCTATGACGGTTCCGACAATTCAAGGAACCGATCAATTGATGAAGCATGACGATGTCGCCTTGATTCTCGCTACCGGCGGAACCGCTATGGTCAAAGCGGCTTACTCGTCCGGCACGCCGGCCATCGGCGTCGGCCCGGGCAACGGTCCTGCCTTTATCGAGAAGAGCGCGAACATTCCGCTTGCGGTCAAGCGCATCATGGATTCCAAGACATTCGACAACGGCACCATTTGCGCATCGGAGCAATCCGTCGTCGTCGAAGCATGCAGCAAGGATGCGGTTATCGCTGAATTCAAGAAGCAGGGCGCGTACTTCCTCTCCGCAGAGGAAGGTGCACAGCTTGGCAAATTCATTATGCGGGCCAATGGCACGATGAACCCGCAAATCGTCGGCCGCAGCGTAGAGCATATCGCGAAGCTGGCGAACCTGGATATTCCGGCAGGCACGCGCGTGCTGATTGCCGAAGAGACCCGCGTCGGCCGCAACGTTCCGTATTCGCGCGAGAAGCTGGCTCCAATCCTGGCGTTCTATACGGAAGACAGCTGGGAAGCGGCGTGCGAGCGCTGCATCGAGATTTTGAACGGGGAAGGCGCCGGACATACGATGGTCATTCATTCCGAGAATGAAGAGATTGTCCGGGAGTTCGCTCTGAAGAAGCCGGTATCCCGCTTGCTGGTCAATACGCCGGGAACACTTGGCGGCATCGGCGCTACGACGGCGATTGCACCGGCGCTTACGCTCGGCTGCGGCGCGGTCGGCGGAAGCTCGACATCCGACAACATCAGCCCGCTCAATCTACTCAACATCCGTCGCGTCGCTTACGGGCTTAGAGAAATGGAAGACCTGGCTGAGAAGCCGGCAGCGCAGACCGAAGCGCCAAGCATCGATCTGAGCGACAAAGAGCAGTTGATCAATTTGATCGTCAAACGCATCCTGGCAGAAATGTAATTCGAAAGGTAGTTCAAAAAGCCGCTTTTGATCACGATCTGGATACAGAAAGTAACTCGGCATCGAATCTTGCATTCACTCTCGAAGTCCGCTGCTCATGTAGTCTCGCCTACACTGCGCTGCTCCTTGCTTCGAGTTCAAGCAACCTTCTCGGTGCTGAAAACCGTCTTTTTGAACACGTATTTAAGTTAACCCGGTTGTTCACAACATTTCATATAAATCATACAACTCACTAGGAGGAATTTAATCATGGCAAACGCAAACGCATTGGGAATGGTAGAAACAAAAGGTCTGGTAGGCGCAATCGAAGCAGCAGACGCAATGGTCAAAGCGGCTAACGTTACTTTGATCGGCAAAGAGCAAATCGGCGCAGGTCTCGTAACGGTCATGGTTCGCGGCGACGTAGGTGCTGTCAAAGCGGCAACCGATGCAGGCGCGGCTGCGGCAGAGCGCGTGGGCGAATTGCTGTCCGTTCATGTTATCCCAAGACCACACACGGAAGTGGATGCAATCCTTCCTAAGACGAAAGCAGAATAATAACCGACTCCGGACAAGCCTGACGGGTAAGAGGGAGCGGAGATGCGGCTTCTGCCGCATCTGCCTCCCCGCCTGACGGCCCATCGCCAGCGGCGCGGACGCCCGCGTGTAACCAAAGATGCACGCAATAAAAGGATGTGAAAACATGGCTGTGATTACGGAAAGCGAGCTGCGCAAGCACTTTCGGAATCAGAATCTGAAAGAGGTTGCTGTATATGAGGCTCTGGCGGGCACGATTTTGACCCCTTCCGCCAAAAGCTTTTTGAGCGATCATCAGATTGAGCTTCGTTATGTGGGAGCCCCCGCTGCAGACAGCCCGGCGCCCAAGAAGGAAGTCAAGCTTCAAATCACCAAACACTTGGACACTAAGCAAGAACCGGCCGAAGGAAAAAAACGTTTCCGCACGCTGTACGGCGGTTTTCTGGAGACGAAGCCCGAGCATATGACCCATTTATATGGCAATATGCTTGTTTTTAAAGATCATCCCCGGATTTTATTCCGCGGCAAGCTGGATTCATTGGAAACCAAAATTTTAGAAGCGCAAATCAGCTGTTCTAAGCTGAACATGACCAAGCTAGTCGACGATTTGGAAGAGATTTTACAGTTCGTGCGGAAAATCGTGCGCTGTGAAGTGTTGAACGAAAGCATAGATGAATTTCATTTGCTTGGGATGACACCGAAGGAATTGCGCGAGCAGTCCCATTTTCCCAAGAAATACTTTGGATTGGAACATTTTCAACCTAGCTATGATATGGGCGAAGCGGTTGTTGTCATAAATGCCTTGCGCACATTGACGAGGGAGACGGAGCTGCTGGCTTACCAAGCCTTCAAAACGGAGCACGGAGGCGCCGAGCGCGAAGACATCATTCGGACGCTGAACCGGCTGTCTTCATTGTTCTGGATCATCATGTTCCGAATCCGCGTAGGACAGTACAATTCTTGAGGTGAGAATGGTGGATAATCAACTGGTAGAAAGCATCGTGAATGAAGTGGTCAAGCGGGTGCGGGATGAAGCCTGCATCGAAATCGAAGCATCCGGCAAGCATGTGCACTTGAACCGGGAAGCGATTGATGCGCTGTTCGGCCCAGGCTATCAACTGACGAAGGCGAAGGATCTGTCCCAGCCTGGACAATACGCTTGCAAAGAGCGCGTCACGCTGATCGGGCCGAAGGGCGCCCTGCATAACGTCGTCGTGCTCGGGCCGGAACGCAAGGAATCGCAGGTCGAGGTCTCGCAGACGGATGCCGTCGTGCTTGGCATTCCTGTTCCCGTCAGAGAGAGCGGCAAGCTGGAGGGGACTCCGGGCATCGTCATCGCTTCGGGCAGCAATATGATCCGGCTGGAGCGAGGCTTGATTGCTGCGCAGCGCCATATTCACGTGAAGGCGGAAGACGCCGCCAAATACAACGTGGAGAACGGTGAAATCGTGCAGGTGAAAGTGTACGGCAAGCGTCCGCTCATTTTCGATGACGTGCTGGTGCGGGTGAGCCCGAACTATGAAACGTACATGCATATCGACTATGACGAGGCGAATGCTTGCGGCTTTGTGAAAGGCACGAAGGGCAAGATTTTGAAAAAGACCAACGAGGACTAGGTCTGGGAGTGTGAAATTATGAACATGGAAGCTCCGGATCGCGCGGCACTGATTGAAGCGGTCGCGGCCGAAGTATTGAAAAGGCTGCGGCAGGCCGGCCAAGCCGAGCCGATCGCGTCCAAGAAGCAAGCGGTCCTGCTGGCTGCGGAGCCGGCTCCGGCATTGGAGAGCGTCCTCCAGCCGCATTATGACGTGTGTTATTACGACGAGTCGCTCCGAGACTGCGATCTGCTCCTCATTCCGAAGACATGCATCCAGCTGTTGTCCAATCTGGCCCATGGCATCAGCGCAGGCCCGCGCGAGCGATTCGTGCTGACGATGCTGTTGAAGGGAAGGAAGGTTGTCTTGCTGGAGGACGGGCTGGCTTACCGGAAATACAAGCCGACAGCGCCTGTCCTGCTGTACAAGCTGTACGACGGCATGGTGGACAAGCTGCGCGGCTACGGCATCCTAGTGGTGAAGCAGACGGAACTGCCGCTGGCTTGCCCGGAGGAAGGGGCGGCGGTCATTCCCCAAGCTGAGCGCGGAGCCGCGTATGCGGATTCTGATGCGCCTTCCCAGCCGGAAGCGCTGCACGGCAAAGTCATTACCGAAGCCGAGCTCAAAAAATGTCGTCTCCAAAACCGAACAGAAATCGTAATTGATCGGCACGCGATTATTACGCCGCTGGCGCAGGATTACATGCGCACGCAGCAGATGCGGGTGCACAGAAGATAACGGGCGAGGTGAACCTATGATCGTGGGAAAAGTGGCGGGCAGCCTGTGGGCTACCCGTAAAGACAATAAGCTGAACGGGCTGACCTTTCTGGTAGTTAAGCCGTTATCGGTGGACGGCGCACCGGTTCAGCGCGATCCTTTCGTCGCCGCGGACAACGCGGGAGCAGGCATCGGCGACACGGTGCTCGTCACGACGGGAGGAGCTGCCCGGGCATCGCTAGCCAATGCGGATGTGCCCGTGGACGCGGTCATCGTGGGCATCGTTGATTCGATCGAGGTGGCCCGCCATGAGTAGCGCGATTGGCGTGGTGGAGCTTCGCAGCATCAGCAAAGGATTCGAAACGGCGGATCGCATGCTGAAGACCTCACCCGTGGACGTGCATCATCTGAAGCCGATCTGTCCGGGCAAGTTCCTCATCATTATGAGCGGAGATACCGCTGACGTACAGGCGGCGATGGATTCCGCGAAGGCGGAAGCGGGTGAATTCCGGATCAGCGATTTTATGCTGCACGGCGTTCATCCCGGTCTCGTGGATGGCTTGAAGAAGCGCTATTCTTCCCAACCTGTGGACGCCGTCGGAATTGTGGAGACGTCAACGGTCTCTTCCGGGATTTATGCGTTCAACGAGGCTTTGAAGCAGTGCGATATTTATGTGAAAAGGATGAACCTCGGCATGGCGATTGGCGGCAAGTTCCTCGCCGTGTTCACGGGAAGCGTGAGCGACGTGGAACAAGGGATGAAGGTGATCGCCTCCTCCATGGATGAAAAGCGGATTGTTCATTGCACCGTGCTTCGTTCCCCGAGCGAGGAAATCAAACAGCATTTCCGATAAGCAGTTCAAAAAGCCCGCTTTTGATCATAAAAACCGCCTTTTTGAACCTTTCCGATATATAGTTCGATACGAACGCTAACACGCAATTCAATACGCACACTAAGAATGGAGGAGCACGTTCGTGGAGATTAACGAAATCATCATTTACGGCATGGTTATTTTCATGATTCTCGGCGCCATCGACAAGTGCATCGGTTACAAATTCGGGCTTGGCCATCAATTCGATGAAGGGCTTATGGCCATGGGCTCGCTCACGCTGGCGATGGTCGGAATCATCTCGCTGTCTCCCGTGCTGGCCAAGCTGTTAAGTCCGATTGTCGTCCCGTTGTACAGCGCGCTGGGAGCAGACCCCGCGATGTTCGCGACCACGCTGCTGGCTAACGACATGGGCGGATTTGCATTGGCGCAGGAATTGGCGCAGACTCCGGAAGCAGGCTTATTCGCCGGTACGATTCTGGGCGCCATGCTGGGGCCGACTATCGTATTCATCATTCCGGTTGCGCTTGGCATCATCAAGAAGGAAGACCACAAATATTTGGCTACCGGCGTATTGGCCGGCATCGTCACGATCCCAATCGGCTGCTTGATCGGGGGATTGGCGGCAGGTTTTTCGATTACGATGATTTTGTCCAACCTGGTGCCGATTCTGTTGTTCGCCCTGCTGATCGTGCTCGGCTTGTGGAAGTTCCCGCAAGGCATGATCAAAGGCTTCACCATCTTCGGACAGTTCATTGTGATCGTCGCGACGCTGGGCCTTGCAGCTGGCATTATACAGCAGTTGACAGACATCACGATTATTCCCGGACTTGCGCCGATTGAGGAAGGAATCAAGATTGTCGGCGACATTTCCATTGTACTGGCCGGCGCCTTCGCGATGGTCTTTGTTATCACGAAGGTGTTCAACAAGCCGCTGCTGAAGCTGGGCAAGATGCTCGGCATGAACGAGATTGCGGCGGCAGGCATGGTCGCCACGCTCGCCAACGTCATCCCGATGTTCGGGATGATGAAGGACATGGATGCCCGGGGCAAGGTCATCAACGTGGCCTTTGCCGTGTCCGCGGCATTCGTATTCGGCGATCACCTCGGCTTTACGGCCGGGGTCGCGAAGGACATGATCTTCCCGATGATCGTCGGGAAGCTGGTAGGCGGCATTACGGCCATTTTCGTAGCCGTATATTTGGCGAAGAAAATGGCGCCGGAACCAAACGAAGGGCAGCAGGAGGCCGCATAAAGGCCGGGATTGCCTAGCATGTAGAAAGCCTAGGTAACCGCTGCTCGGTTGTGTAACGTTTTCTCTCAATACTGAGCTCTCATATATATTGGATGCCCCGCAGGCCGCTCGTTGGCTGCGGGGCTTTTTTTGCAAGAAAAAAAAGGGAAACTCCACAGCAGTTGCAGTTCAACGCAAGCGGCCTGCTGCTTCGTCTCTGTTCGCAATAGAGCAATTCTGTGCCTCGAAACGAGCCGCCGCAACAATATCAAGAGTATTGCGACGAACATGGAATTTCCGTCTTCCCGGCGGAACATGGAGCAGATATTTTGGGGACATGACCTATGCCATTGCTGCGTGTTGATATGATCGGAGACAGGTAAGCTGTGAACGAACATGGAACAGAAGCAAGAAACTCCGGTGACGCTAACTGCCGTATGCATTTTGCTCATCCCCTCGAGACATGAGTCCCATTATTTTTGCCCGAGAAGGACACCTTCATTCGCTTAAGTCAGAACGTTTACGCCCTCTCATAACTCATGTGGAGGGGGAGATAGACATCCCCGTCAGCGCTTCCGTGCCGGAGATGTCTAGCCCTTTGCCGTGCTACTCCTCGGCCAGCTCGCGGAACGATTTCACTTTGCCGTGGGAGTGCGGAGTTTGTTTGCGGATTTTGTCCGCATTTTCACGCCGGTGCTTAGGAGAGGTCATCGGCTTAGCCTCCTTCATGATAATGGAACATAAGTGCGATAACGTAAGTTATTCGATGGGCCGCTGCACAACCGTAGCGGCCTGTCCGGCGTCCGTTGAACGGCCTTCCCCATCGAATATGTCATTAATATGGTTCCGGGCGACTGCTCTTATCCCCGCCAAAGTCAGGAGATGCAGCGGAGGGAAGAACAAGTATAATAAGATGTGAGAACAAGGATCCTTCCTTGGCGGCTCTATGAAGGGAGAGATGAGGGACATGATATATCAAGCAGATTCGAAGCGCTATGATTCGATGGTCTACCGGCGCTGCGGCCGATCGGGGTTGAAGCTGCCCGCGATTTCGCTGGGGCTGTGGCATAATTTCGGAGGTGTCGATTCATTTGAGAACGGACGGGCCATGCTGCGGCGCGCGTTCGATCTGGGGATTACGCATTTTGACCTGGCGAATAACTATGGTCCGCCACCCGGTTCCGCCGAAATGATGTTCGGGCAAATTCTAAAGGAGGATTTCCGGCCGTACCGGGATCAAATGATCATCTCGACCAAGGCGGGCTATTACATGTGGGAGGGCCCGTACGGAGAATGGGGATCGAGGAAATATCTCATTGCCAGTCTCGATCAAAGCCTGAAGCGGATGGGGCTTGATTATGTCGATATTTTCTATTCACATCGTCCGGATCCGGATACGCCGCTGGAAGAGACGATGATGGCCCTCGACCAAGTTGTCCGCCAGGGCAAGGCGCTCTACGTTGGCATTTCCTCGTATGATGCAGAGCAGACAAGCGAAGCGATCCGGATTTTGGAGGAATTAGGCACGCCGCTGCTCATTCATCAGCCGTCCTATTCGATGCTGAACCGCTGGATCGAGGAAGGCCTTCAAGACGTGCTGGGGGAACAAGGCGTAGGCAGCATCGCGTTCTGTCCACTTCAGCAAGGCCTGTTGACGAATCGTTACCTCCACGGGATCCCGGAAGATTCCAGAGCCAAAAAAGCTTCCGGATCTTTAAAAGAGGGAGAAGTGTCTGACCAAGTCATCGCCAAGATTCGCCGGCTTCACGAGATCGCGGAACGACGCGGCCAGTCGCTGGCGCAGATGGCGCTTGCCTGGGTCCTGCGCGGCGGGAAGGTCACTTCCGCCCTCATTGGCGCCAGCCGGGTTAGCCAGATCGAAGAAAATGTGAAGGCGTTGGAGCAGTTGGCGTTCACGACGGAAGAATTAGCAGATATCGAACAAGTATTGCAATCATAAGGATAGCAGGGAGGCGTCACCGTCACGTCTCCCTTTTTGGCAATTTCTTTGACACCCCAAGAAACGCTGTGCTTTTATGCCGCTGCAGCTACATATGAAAAGGTGAGGGGGAGAAACTAATGAGAGGATCAAGTAGGAAATGGTTGATCGCCGGTTGTCTGTTATTCGGAGGCATGGCGCCGTTCGCGATGGCGCAGGAAGCCGGGGCGGCAACTGAATCCGCGGCTGAACTGGTGCCGTTGCGCCAGGCGGCGGAATCGATCGGGGCTCTCGTCGAATGGGATCAACAGACGAAGACCATCACCGTAACCTACGGAGATCGGGTGTGGACGATTGATTCCGCGAGCGGCCGTTCCGAGGTGAACGGAACAGTCGTCAAGCTTGACGCCGGCTCTTTGCAAGGCAAGGAGAAGGACCCGCGTTATTACGTAGCTTGGAGCGCCATGAAGGAAGCGCTGCAGGTTCAAGGGAATTGGGTGAACGGCAAGGTGCTGGCCGATGAGGCGGATTGGAAAACGCGTGCCGCCCAATTTACGGTCCAGTGGGCCGCCCTGGCGGAAGCGCCGCAAGAGGAAGCGCAGCTGGCTTCGCTCTTGACGCCGGAATTGAAGGAAGCGACGAAGGTGGCGCACTTGTCTCGCTTGGCGCAGCAGATTATACCTATGGTCGGCAAGCCGACGCAATTCGTTCAAGCATCCTCCGACAACGATGGCGTGCATCAGAACGTGCAGGTGCTGTTCAAGACGGACAAGGAATTGACGCTGTCACTTACACTTCGTTACAAGGAGAACGGCTTGCTGAATGATGTATTATACTCATATCTCCCATCCGGGGGATACCAGCCGCCAGCCTATGACGACACCTCCCTCTACAAGGAAGAGACAATTGTTATCGGCGATGGCCAATTCAAGCTGCCGGGCACATTGACCCTGCCGGCCGCAGCGTATGCGTCTGGCACATATCCGGTCCTCGTGCTGGTTCATGGGTCGGGGGCCCACGACCGTGACGAGTCGATCGGGGCGGCAAAGACGTTCCGTGACATGGCGATCGGATTGGAGCAGGAAGGGATTGCCACCATCCGCTATGAGAAGCGGACGCGGGAATATCCGGTTCAATCCGCAGCGATCCCGCGCTTTACCGTGAAGGAAGAGACAGTGGATGATGCCCTGCTGGCGGTGCAGTGGGCAGGTCAAGACAAGCGGCTGAACAAGGACCGCATCTATGTGCTCGGACATAGCCAGGGAGGCATGCTTATCCCGAATATCGTCAAGGCCGACACTGGGAAGGCGATTCGTGGGGCAGTCATCGCGGCTGGTCCATCTGGATCCATCGAAGATTTGATGATCGAGCAGATGGAACGCCAGCTCCAATCTGCCAAAGACAACAACCAACCGGCCGAAGCCATCGTGGCAGCAGAAGGTCAACTGAAGATGTGGAAGCAGATGGTTGCCATCATCAAGGATGAGCAATATACACTCGACAATCTTCCGGCTAATTTCCCGCTCCCGAACGCTTCATGGTGGATCGATTTCCGCAACCACCAGGGTGGAGAGATCGCCAAGGATCAGAAGGTGCCGCTGTTCATCATCCAGGGGGACAATGACGTTCAGGTCGGCCAAGAGCATCTGGACGGCTGGAAGAAGGCGCTCCAAAGCCGTACCGACGTCCAATACAAGCTGTATCCGAAGCTGAACCACGTATTCGTGGAGAGCGACAAGCCATCCACTGGCCAAGAGTACACCATTCCAGGCAACGTGCCGGAAACAGTCATGCAGGATATCGCGGCCTGGATTCGCAGTAACTAAACTTGAGCATGAAAGGACCGTCCGCAGCGCAAAAGGCTGCCGATGGTTCTTTTTTTATAAACGTAACTGTATGCAGCCCCTCTTACCGTCACTATCCCAACTAGTCAGGTGAGTGTGCATATGGTTTAGACTCTCTTAGCGGCATTATCCCAAGCAGTCAGATGGAGGATGTTTATGTGCTGAGCCTCTTACCGTCGCTATCCCAAGCAGTCAGGTGGAGGACGTATGTATGTGCTAAGCCTCTTACCGTCGCTATCCCAAGCAGTCAGGTGGAGGACGTATGTATGTGCT
>NZ_QYZD01000030.1:0-63616 GCF_003591545.1 Paenibacillus thiaminolyticus | reverse complement strand
CCTCCCGCGACCGGACTCTCACCGGCTAGATGATGCGTGCTTCGCTGGGCACGCGGAAATAGAAAAAAGCCCTTTTCTGTCCGAGCCGTTCGGCCGGTAAGAAAAGGGCTCCTCCTTATCCGTGAGCGTGGCCATGACGGTGGCGGCGCTTCTGCCGGCGCCGCTCCTGCACGGTCAGCAGGATCTGCTTCATTGGAATGTACAGCAGAAGCGCCAGCACCACACCGTCAATCATACCGCCAACAATCAGATTCATATTGATGGTCAGTAGCCGGTTCAACCAGTCCGGCAGCGCGGCCGCATGAACCGTCCAATGCATGGGCAGAATCCAATGCCCTACCCGCTCATTGACGACAGCGACTGGAATATAGATCAGCTTTCCGAAGACGAAGCCGATCAGAGCGGCGGCCAGCCGCCCCCTCATCATATATACCAAAGGGAAGATGAGGAAGAACGCCAGCCCTGCCGTCGGAAGGGTGACCATTTCAACGGCCAGTCCGATACAGAAGCCTCTCGCAACCTGTCCGGCGGCGCCGCGCGTTCGAACCAACTTCAGGAACTGGTACTTCAACCATCTTCTCACAATATTCCTTCTCTCGAAATGTATCGTCGATCCGTTGATTGCCGATCCTGTTATGACTTCGACTTCTCGCGGACGACCGGAAGCAGCCTCTTCATGTTCACGGTCCGCTTCAATTCCCATGTCTCCGGATCGTTCTCGTCATACTGCTCCAAATAAGCGACGACTTCCTTCGTAATCGGCGTCGGCGTTGAAGCGCCGGAGGTCACGCCGACGAGCCCGACCCCATCGAGCCATTCCCGCTTCAATTCCGACAGATCGGAAATGCGGAAGGCTCTCACGCCGGCGATCTCCTCCGACACCTGGGCCAGCCGGTTCGAGTTGTTGCTTCGCGGATCGCCCACTACGATGACGAGGTCGCAGCCTGCGGCCTGCTCGGCTACCGCCGCCTGTCTCTCCTGCGTCGCCATGCAGATCTCGTTATGAATCTCTGCTGTCGGGAATCGGGCGATAAGCCGATTCATAATATGCTTGATATCCCACTGGCTCATCGTCGTCTGATTCGTTATGACGAGACGATCCGTGCCTACCTTGAGATCCGCGATCTCCGCTTCCGTCTCGATGAGATGCACCTTATCCGGAGCCACACCGATGGCACCCTCCGGTTCAGGATGCCCCTTTTTGCCAATATAAATAATCTCGTAGCCTTCGGCCGTCTTCTCCCGAATCAGATCATGGGTGCGCGTGACATCGGGACATGTCGCATCCACGGTGGTCAGCCCCTTCTCCCGTGCCTGCTTCCGCACTTCCGGAGATACGCCGTGCGCCGTAAAGATCACCGTCCCGGAATCAATCTGATCCAGAATATCCAAGCGGTTCGCCCCATCGAGCGTAATAATGCCTTCGTCCTCGAACGCATCCGTTACGTGACGGTTATGAACGATCATCCCTAATATATATATCGGACGGGGCAAATCCAGATTGCGCGCCGTCTGTTGAGCCAGCACCATCGCATCCACGACGCCATAGCAATAGCCGCGCGGTGTAATTTTCTTGACTTCCATCGGTACACCTGCCTCCTCATTATACTGCGCCTGACATCGGCCCCTCTATTATACCGGATAATCTCCGCTTCCGTCGACCGTAGCCAGCGGCAGCCACACGATGAACGATGTTCCTTCGCCCGGCTTCGTGACGACCTCGACCGAACCCCGGTGCTCATCGATAATCCATTTGGCAATCGCCAGCCCCAGTCCGGTGCCCGATGTGACGCCGCGCGACACGTCTGCGCGATAAAAGCGCTCGAAGATGTACGGCACTTCCTTCTCATTCATGCCAATCCCCGTATCGTCCACTTTCAGGCCGATCTGATTGTCCTGACGCAGCGCTGTAAGGCGGACCTTCCCTTCCTGGGTATATTTGAATGCATTCTCAATGAAAATGAACAACATCTGCTGCAAATAATCTTTGTTGCCGTACACGTACAAATCTTCCAGCACATCGATATTGCCCAGCTCCCATTCGGCTTTGCGCGGCAGGAACTGCGCCCGGCGCACGACCTCCTCGACCATCGGCTTCAGCTCGACCAGCACCTTGCTCATCACATAGCCGGCATCGGCACGGGCGAGCGACAGCAAATCATTCACGAGATGGCTCATGCGCTGCGACTCGTCCGCGATGTCGCGCAGCGCCTCAAGCGACATCAGTTCCCGCTCGCTCTGGCTCATCTGGTTCGGCTCCTGCTGCTGCATCCACATTTTCTGAAGCAGATCGACATTGCCGCGAATCGTCGTCAGCGGCGTCCGCAGCTCATGGGACGCATCGGATACGAACCGGCGCTGAGCCCGATACGCCTCGTCCAATTCGTTATAGAATGTCTCCATCCGGCCCAGCATGCTATTGATCCGGTCGGTGAGCTGCCCAACCTCATCGTCGGGAGGACCTTCGCGCGGAATGCGGACGCTCAGGTCGGCCCCCTTCTGAATCCGGTCGGTGGCCCGGATAATATTCTCGATCGGCCGGAGCGATTTCTGCGCCAGGAACAGGCCGAGCGAGAAGGCGAGCACGATCGTCACCATCGACGCGATGATAAGGATGCTGCGCAGCTCTTTGGTGAACAGGGCTTCGAGCCCGGTGAAGGCAAATACCTGGAAGGCGCCCTCAACCTGGTCAGCTAGCATGATCGCATTTTCATAGACGAGAAATTCATAGCCGTTGACTACAATTTTGCGGTAGCCTTCGTTGATCTGCGACGCCTTCTGCGGCATCGGTATATTGAGACCGAGCTCCGAACTGAGCTCCTTCAGATTCGGCGACATGCGCGGCGTTTTGTTGCGGAAGCTCACAATCTGAATGTACAGCTCGGCATCTTCCAGCCGCTTCACGTCGGATTTGGGGACATCGAAGTAGAAGCCATTCTCCAGATCGATTGTCGGCAGCACCTTCAACTGGTTGACCTGTGCCTGGATGCGGGACTTAATATGCGCGTATGTGTTGTAGTCGACAAAGGTGTAGATGGCAATTCCGAATAAGAACAGTGTAAACGCGAGCAGGACGGAATACCATACCGTAAGCCGCAGCCGAATCGACATTAATGATCTCCTCTCAAGACGTAGCCCGTTCCCCGAATAGTCTGAATGATACGCTTGCCTCCATGCTCTTCCGTCTTCTGGCGCAGCATGGCGATATACACCTCAAGCACATTCGATTCTCCGCTGTAGTCATAGCCCCATATTTTCTCCATAATGACGTCGCGCGGCAGCACCCGCTTCGGATTCTGCATGAACAGATGGAGCAGCTCGAACTCCTTCGCCGTCAGCTCGATCGGCTTGCCGTCGCGAACCACTTCGCGGGTATGCAGATCAAGCACGACATCCTCGAACGTCAGGCGATGCGTCCCGCCCTCGCCCTCCGTCCGGCGGCGCAGCAGAGCGCGCACACGAGCCAGCAGTTCCTCCAGCGCGAACGGCTTAACGAGATAATCGTCCGCTCCGAGATCGAGCCCGTGCACGCGGTCCTGTACCTCGTCCTTCGCGGTCAGCATCAGCACCGGCACGCTGCTGCCCGCTTCCCGCAGCCTGCGGCACACCTCCCAGCCGTCCACCTCGGGCATCATCACATCAAGGATCAGCAAATCGGGCTCGCGAATCATCATCTCGCGCAAGCCCTCGCTGCCATTCGTCGCCGTCCGGACCTCATATCCTTCGAACACCAAGCCACGCCTCAGCATGGACGTAATTTTCTCATCGTCATCCACGACCATAATCGTCGAACGCGTCATTATACCAGCCCCTCTTCACCCCGTAAAATTGATCCTTCTCTTCTTTGCTTCTTCCTTACTGCCATCCGCCGCCCGAATAGCGAAAAGGAAGCCAAGAACGGCGCAGGCCGTCCTATGCTTCCTCTCCCGCTGCGCCCGGGCCGCAGCCCCCGGATTCGTCATAAGCCGACGGCTTATGGCTGTTGTTGCTGCGACTCATTCTGCTTGTCGAACTTGTTCCGGTCGCCGAGCTTAATCTTCAATTCCATCTCTTTGCCGTTGCGCACAACCTGCATCGTGACGGTATCGTCAACCTTCTTCTTCTGTATCGCTTCGATCAATTCCTCTTTGGTCGCGTACTTCGTGCCGTCCATACCTACAATAATATCATAGGCGCGCAAATCCGCCTCATAGGCCGGCGATCCGAACATGATATTGAGCACGAGCGAGCCTTCCACATTTTTGATGCCCATTTCCTGCGCAATATCGCTGGTCATCGTCTGCAGCGTAGCGCCAATGAACGGAACCGGCTCCTTCGGTATTTCGCGGTTCGCCTTCAGGTCGTCAACGACATTCTTGATCACATTGGATGGGATCGCGAATCCGATGCCTTGCGCCTGCTTGCTCACCGCGACGTTCATGCCAATGACCTCGCCCTTCATATTCAAGAGCGGTCCGCCCGAGTTGCCGGGATTGATCGACGCGTCAGTCTGCAGCAAATGCTCATATTCGCGGGCGCTTCCGTTGTCATCAACATTGATCGAGCGCTCGCGGGCGCTCAGCACGCCGGTCGTAACGGTATGGTCGAAGCCGGACGGGTTCCCGATCGCGACGACCTGCTCCCCGACCTGCGCTGCGTCTGAATCGCCCAGCGGCACCGTAGGAAAATCGCCTTCGCCCTCAATCTTAATAACTGCCAGGTCCAGATCCTCGCTCTGGCCGAGCAGCGTCCCCTTGAGCGGCTTCTTGTAGCCTTCCACCGTAACCTGGATGACTTCCGCCCCGGAGATAACATGCTGGTTCGTCAAAATATAGCCCGACTTATCGAAGATGAAGCCGGTCCCGATGCCAAGCGGCTGCAGCTGCTGGCTCTGACTCGAGCTATTGTTCCCGCTGCCGCCGTAGGAATCGCCGAAGAACTGGCGGAAGAACGGATCATTCATCCAAGGGTTGTTGCCATAGCCGTTCTGCGTGCTCGCGCGGGCCAACGTCTCAATTTTGACCACCGCCGGACTCGTCTTACTCACCACCTCCGGCACGCTGCTGGCGCCGTTCGGGAACGGAGCCGGCGTCCCGTTGGTCACGACCGCGCTCTCCGACGTGCTGGCCGTGCTCGCCAGTTCCTGTCTTCCCGTGAACAGATTGGTGGTATCCGCAGCATACATCAAGCCGGTGATGACCAGCATCCCTGCGAGGAAGGAAGCGAACATCGCGCGGAAAGAAGTGCCCCGCTTGCGCTTCGGCTCCTTGAACTGCCAATTGCCCTGCGGCGGCTGGGGAGGCATGTTGCCTCCCCCTCCTCCGGAATGGAAGCTGGAGCCCGGTCCTTGACCGGTCGCTTTGGAGAATGGCATCGGCTTGATAGGAGCAGGAGGCGTAACCTCTACTTCACTCACCTTGCCGGATGTCTCCGTTGTTGTGCTGCCTTCGGAATGCTTGACAGACTGATAAGGGCCGTAAGCGAAATAATAAGCGCCGGCATCCTCCGGCTTATGCGCCTTGGCATCGTCCGCTTGCGCGACGTCTTGCGCGCTTCGGGTCTCATCCGATGCTGTTGTATAAGAATCCGAATCGGAGTCGGATGTAAAAAATAATTTGCGGCCTTGTTCGTCCATAGTTCTTACCTCCCAATAAGCTGATCTTCACTCGAAGCAACAAGCGTTCTAGTGTGTGAATGATATATTTATATATTGTACCATCAACCTTAAACTCAGCTTAAAAAGACTATAAAACCCAATAAAAAGATAATGCCCCGGCGGCAAGCGGCCGCTTGTGCGCACCCAGCTGCACGCATGGCCGGATATGGACGCAAAAAACAGGCCCATGGACCTGTTTTACGATTCGAAAGGGCCGGCGCCGCTAACTCATCCGCCCCAATACATTTTCTGCTTCATCAAGCTTCGCCCGCGCCCGGTGCAATTCGGCCGGAGACAGCGAAGCGTCCGGATTGGATGGCGCCTGGAATTGATTCACGACGGCGCCGAACAGTTGCACGCCCGCATCCGGATCAGTACCGACCCGGTACTCGTGCTTCAGCACGAACGGCCGCTTCATCTGGACGAAGACCGATTCGTTGGCTTCCCCGTCGAATGGACCATTCACCGCCGTGAACGGAAGACGGAGCCACAAGGTGCGCTCCTCGTTCAATGCGCAATCGAAGCTGCCTCCTTCATAATTCCAATTGCCGGAGACGGCGAAGCCGATCGGCTCCAACACGCGCACCAGTTCATCGGTGCCGAACTTGCGGCCGACGAACTTCCCTTCCAACTGCTGCATGGCATGCAACCTCCTTCCTCCTTAGTGTGGACGAAGTCAGTCGCTTTTAACCCAGCCTTTGCGGTGCGCATGGACGGCGAGCTGCGTCCGATCCTGCACCTCGCATTTCATGAGCAGATTGGACACATGCGTCTTAACCGTCTTGATGCTAATGTGAAGCTCTTCGGCGATGTCCTTATTCGTCTTCCCGTCGGCGATAAGCAGCAGCACTTCCCGCTCCCGCTCGGTCAACGCCTCATCATCCGACTGCGACGCCTGCTTGCGCAAGCCGCGGGTGAGCGCCTGCGACACCTCTCCGCTCATCACCGGCATGCCGCGCAAGGCGCCCCGGAGGGCGTAGACCAACTCCTCGGCGGATACGGTCTTCAGCACATAACTGATGGCCCCGGCCTGAATCGCTTCGAAGACTTGATTGTCCTCCATGAAGCTCGTCAGCATGACGATTTTCAGATCCGGGTAGCGGCGCGTCAATTCCCGCGTCGCCTCGACGCCGTTCATGTCCGGCATCATCAGATCCATCAGGACGAGATCGGGCAGCCGCTCTCCCCGCTCTGCCCGGGCCGAGATGGAATGGATCGCTTCAAGCCCGCCACTGGCTTCCCCGATGACTTCAATATCCGGATCCAGCATCAAATACGTCTTCAATCCCATTCGGACCATCTCGTGGTCATCCACAAGAAATACGGTCATCACCGTCTGTTCCACTATGACATCCCTCCGTCTCCGTCCCGCTCAACCTGCTCCGGGGCGCTTCCCCTCTTCAATCCGGCACTTGGCGAGGCTGTCTCCTCCGCCTCTTCTTCGCGAAATAACGGGATATGAACGCGAATCGTCGTTCCCGCGCCGGGCTGACTGATGACATCCAGATTGCCGCCCAGTTTGTCTACCCGTTCCTTCATCGTCGTCAGCCCGTAGCTTCCGGTCTTATAGGCCGCGCCCTGCAGATCGAAGCCCTGGCCGTCATCCGCGATGGCCAATATGAGCTGCGCCGGCGTCGCGTGCATCGTAAGGGTAACCTGCGTCGCGCGCGCATGCTTGACGACATTGGCCATCGCCTCCTGGATCATCAGGAAGCTCTGATGCTCGATCGCCTCGGACAGCTTGATGTTCATGTCGATATCGAACTTGCCCTGAAGGCCGTTCTGCCGGCAGTAGTCGGGGAACCAGTGATCGAGCGCCTCTTGGAGCGTGCGCCCATCCAGCTCCAACGGGCGGAGCTGGGCAATCAGGCTGCGCATTTGCCGCTGGGCGATATGCGACATCTGGATCAGTTGGTTGACCACCATTTCCGCCCGCTTCATATCCCGTTCCATTACTTTGGGCAGAGAAGAAGAGGCCATATGCAGCGCGAACAGCTGCTGGCTGACCGTATCATGCAGATCTCTGGCCAGCCTGCGCCGCTCTTCCAGCACAACCGCCTCGCATTCCTTCTCCCGATCCATCACCTGCTGCTCCGACATCTTCTGCAGCAGGCGCAGCTTCTTCTCCATCGCGTCGACCATCGTATTGAAGTCTTCATAGAGCTGATCGAAGGAGGCCTCATCGCCGAGCGGAATCCGCTCCGACCAATTGCCCTTGATCACCTGCATCATGCTCAGATGCAGCACGTCAAGGCGGCGCTGCAGCCGGACGCCGGCGACATAGCCCATAATGAGTGACACGACGATGACCGTGCTGATGCCGAACAGCCACCAGTTCATGCCGTGGTACCATGCGCCGCCGTACACAATGCCAATCCAGAAGACGCTCATAATAAGGCCGCCGGAGATAAGGAAGGTAAGGAGAAGCTCCCATTTGACGCTCCGGGAGCGGCGAACCCAATTCATCAGCATCCGTTATCCTACCCTTGTCACCTTCACATCACCGATGAACGTATTGACGATGATGCGAATTTTTTTGCCAGCCTCATAGAAATATGGAGTCTCCATCTGAACGCTGCTCATAAATCCGTCCTTCTTCTGGTCGAAGATTTTGACATCGCCCAAAAAGGAGCTCGATGTTACGATAACCCCCAAATCCATATCGTTCGGAACGAAGACCTTCACGTCCCCGATGAAGGAAGAGACCGTAATCTTCGTCTCTCCGTATGGAACCTGTGCCTTCGTCAAGTCAATGAACGTATCGCCGATGAAATGAGAGAGATTCGTCGGCTTCAGTTCCCAATAATCGCTACCTAGATGCGTATCACCGATGAACGCCGATTTGTTAAGCGTATCGCGCTTCAGACCGCCTGACATTCCCCCCATCGGAGGCGGCGGCGGAACCGACCCGGCGAAGGAGCCCGATTGACCATGGAAATCACCCTTCTTCGGCTCTTTTTTCGTATAATTCGTGCCGAATTGCTCATCGAACTTGCTGTCGAAATCATAGTCCTTCGGCGGCGGTGGCGGTGGCGGCGGGGCCTGCGTATGGGCATCGTATCCCCAATCGTCCTCCTTCCAGTCCTTCCGGCGATGACGCTCCCGGTCAGGCCGCGGATAATCCCGCTTCTTGAACAGCATCCATACCCCGCCCACGATAAGGGCCAGCGGGAACAGCATTTTGAAGAAATCGCCCGGCGACATATAAATGTATCCCAGATTCGACAACAGGAAGTAGCCGCCGACGCCAAGCAGAATGACTCCCCAGAAGGCGCCATGCAGGAGCGAATTCAAGCCAATGACGATCAGAATGGCCGGCCAGAAGGTGCGGAACAGCTCCCCGATACTTATATCGATGTAGCCTAACTGGCTAAGCATAAAGAAAGCACCGAGCGCGATGAGCACCAGACCGCCGAACCATCGTCCACGATTATGTTGCATGTTTCATCCCTCGCTTCTATACCAAATGCGGCACAAGCTCATGCCGCTTCATGTATCTCTAGTGTAAGCGATGACTCGTCCGGGCGCCAGCGGCGTGAGGTTGAAATCGTCCTCGGTCTCCAGACCGAGGGGCTGGAATCTGATTCCACATATTCGAACAAAGCCTGTTCCGTCCTCCGTCAGCATAGCCGTGGCAGTTGGAGTCACGCAGGGGATGTGCGTTGTGATTGACAATCATGTAATTCATGTATATGATGTGTATGTTAGACATGCACAGTTGATATTAATGGAGGCCCCATGAAAATTATTATTTCCAACGTGTCCGATCCGCCGATTTATCAGCAAATCAAGGACCAGATCAAGGATGCCATCCTGTACGGCGAGCTGGAGGAAGGCGAATTACTCCCCTCCATTCGGGCGCTGGCCAACGATCTGCATGTGAGCGTGCTGACGACGCGGAGAGTGTATGATGAACTGGAGTCCGAAGGATTTATTACAACCAGGCCGGGCAAAGGCTCCTTTGTTGCGAAGGAGAACCTGGAGCTCTTGCTGGAATCGAAGCGGCATATGGTTGAAGTCAAGCTGACAGAAGCATGGACCACCGCCCGCGCGCTCGGAATCAGCAAGGAAGAACTCGTGGCCATGATGGAGATACTTTTCGAGGAGGAAGACCAATGAATTCAATTCTGGATGTCACAGGGCTTCACAAGCAAATGGGCTCATTCCGCCTGGAGGATATCAGCTTCTCTCTGCAGGAAGGCTGCATCACCGGGCTGGTTGGCATTAACGGGGCAGGCAAGACGACGACGATCAAGTCGATCCTCGGCTTGGTGCCGGCAGATGCCGGGGGCATCGCCCTATTCGGCAAGGACATAGCCAGCCATGAGCAGGAGCTGAAAAACCGGATCGGCATCGTGATGGATGAAGGCTACTTTTATGAAGATTTGACTTTGCAGGAAATGAAGAGCATCATCGCGCCGGCCTATTCCCAATGGGATGAGGCCGCATTCAAGCAATACATGTCACGCTTCAACCTGCAGCCCGGCCAAAAAATATCGACCTTATCGAAAGGAATGCGCATGAAATATGCTGTTGCCTTGGCGCTCTCCCATCATGCCGAGCTGTTGATTATGGATGAGCCTACCAGCGGCCTGGACCCATTGGTGCGAAGCGAGCTGATGGACATCCTGCTCGACTTTATGCAATCAGGCGGAAAATCCGTCTTCTTCTCCACCCATATCACGTCAGACCTGGACAAAGTGGCCGATGCGCTCATTTTCATGGATAAGGGCAGAATCAGATTCATGGAGGATAAGGACGCTTTGCTGGATTCGCATGCGGTCGTGAAGGGGGACAAAGCTGCACTGGACGAGGAGACGAGGGCTTTCTTTTTGAGCCTGGACGAGACCCATTACGGCTTTACGGGCCTGACCGGCAATAAAATGGCCGTGCGCCAAAAAATGAACAATGTGCTTATTGAACGTCCAACGATCGAAGATGTGATGCTTGGTTACTTAAAGGAGGCAAAATAGATGCTGCTTCATCTTGTGAAAAAAGATTTTCTCCTGGCAAAAAAGCATTTGGCCTTCATGCTGGCGGTCGCCTTTGTACTGCCGGCTTTTATTTCCTCGAAGCTTCCTGTGTCCAGCAGCTTTTTAGCGTTTTTTATTACCTGGCTTTATTTTGTGTACCTGCTCTTCAACACCGTGTCGATGATGGAATATAAATTTAAGGGCGCTTCCTTGCTTTGCGCTACCCCCTATACTCGTCAAGCTTTGGTAAAAGCAAAATATTTGTTCATTTGCGTGCTCTTTGCCGGATGCTACTTGATTTATACGATAATGGCCCTGATACTGCCCTCGAAGCTCGAATTATTGTCCGCGGCTTCGTTCGCCGGATCGTTTCTGTTCTTTTCCCTTATCTTCGGGATTCTGCTGCCGTTCCAATATCATTTCGGTTACGAGAAATCCAAATATGTATTTATGATTTTTGTCTTTCTCACGCCGTTTGTGTCGCCGTTCCTCGCTCGGATGGCACATGATTCCCGCTTCAGTCTGAGCTTTGATCTTCCTCTTCCATCTGCCGTGCAGGCCTGGCTTCCCGCACTGCTCGGATTGTTGATTGGATGGATGTCGATGCGCCTGTCGATCACCATCTATTCGCGACAAAACCTGTGATGACTTGGATGCAAATAAAGACCGCCTCAGCGGCGGTCCTTGCATCTCTTAATAACAGGGGACGATCCAGGCGCCCTCCATGGCAGCGCAATTACAGTTGTTCTGGCTGTCTTTTGGAGACACGGTTCGCTTGCGGCTTGTTCAGAGCGCTTGCAGCGCCTTCCGAATCAACCGCAAATTCCGTATCCGCAGCTTCGTTGCCTGCTGCAAATTCCGTGTTCGCAGCTGCGTTGTTAGCTGCCAATCCGCCCGTTACAGCAGCCGCGTTTCTTGCTGCGACTCCCGTATCTGCAGCTGTGTTTTCTGCTGCAAATTCAGCGTCAACATATTTCGAATTCGCCGGGGACATTCTGTTCGCTTTGTTGTTTTTCATCGCATTTCACCTCCTGGAGTGTTCGCCATCGTTGGCGAGCATGTCAAGGAAACGTCGTTTCCCACGACAAGTAGTATGCGATGGTCCGCCCCGCTTTATTCGCTTAGCAGACTACTGCAGCGATTTAGGAATCGAGCCGGTTTTGAAGACAGCCTCGTTCAATTGATTCAGCATATCCTCCGACACCTTGCCGCTGCCTTCCTGGATAAGCTGAACTTCCACTTCTTTCTTGCCCCACTGCTTATATACCTGCTTCGTTGTATGGAAATACAAGTCGATTTTATTTCCTTTAATTTTCGAACCGATATCCGTCACGATGCCGTAGCCGTAGCCGGGAATATACAAGATGCTGCCCAGCGGGAAGACGGACAGATCGGCGGCGATCGTGGACACGTAATCTCTTCGCACCTTCACGCCGGAATAGGTGATTCCGTATTCCGGATGGCCCGGTTTTTTCCCGGTCGATTCCACCCCTGCTGTATAGCCTGTGGCCATGACCTTCACGCTCTTGATCACCTGCTGCTTCCCCGGTGCCAGATTGATGTCGGAATACGACGTCGAGGAAGTCGGAACCGCCTTGCGCGGCTCGTTCGGCGCAGCTTGGTCCGAACGGGCGGGCGAAGCGACATATACGATCGGAATCGGCGAAAACTGCTCGCTCCTTGCATGGTATGCCCCGAGCGCGGTGAATCGGTTCCAGTCCATCGAAGCTGAACCGTTCATCATCGACGGAAGAACTGCAAACCCATTCCAAGTGTCCTGCGGAAGGGTTGAGCCCCCCCATGCCAGCGCAGACGCGGGCAATCTTCCCTGCATGGCGGCAGACATCGGCCCTTGCGCCATCATATCCGCATAGCGGTACAGATAGGCATCGGCCGCTCCTCGGTCTGGTGCACACGCAATGGCAAGCGCACCCAGTAGAAGAATGGCTGCCAGCCGAAGCCGCGAGCGTTTGGCGCGATTGCCGGTTGACTGCATCATCGAACGTTCTGTCCAATTTTGTTCCTTGTTCATTCCTGTCAACATATGGTTACCCCTCCCTTAGTGGGAAGGATGTCCACGGATGATTTATTTTATGCACCATCGACAAAAAAAGAACACCCTCCGCAAGGAAGGCGTTCTTTCGACATCAGCAGCGCAACTCTATTTATGCCCCAATAGGGGAGGTTCAGCAGGCAAATGGCCGCCAACATCCAGGATCACGTCATCCTTATGAATATGGACGCTCAGCACCAGCCCGATTGACACCATATTCACCAACAATGAGCTGCCGCCGTAGCTAATGAACGGCAGCGACAGGCCGGTTAACGGAACCAGGCCAATGTGCATGCCGATATTGACGAAAATTTGAAAGACCAGCATTCCGGCAAGTCCGATAACGAGATAGGAGCCTGCCAGGTCGCGGCTCTCGCGTGCGATAAGCGTCATACGGTAGATAAGAAGAAAATAAAGCAGCAGCAGCGCCGAGGACCCTAAAAAGCCATATTTCTCTCCAATGACGACATAAATGGAATCCGAATACGCGTACGGAATGTAGCCGCGCTCGATATAGAATCCCGAATCGCCTCGCAATCCGCCCGAGCCAATCGCATGCATGGCATTGTTGACATGCCAAGATTTATCGGGATCGCTGGCCGGATCGAGGAAGGTCTGAATCCTCGACATTTGATGCGGCTTGACCAGCTTGGCCAGCAAATCGTGATCCGCGTAATACAACCAGCATATCGTCGCGATCGCCACCGCAATCGTGCCAAGCAGCACTACCATATAGGAGGTGCGAATGTTGCCCATCCATAGCATGGCGAGCAGGACGCCGACGAAGACAAGCGCCGTGCCGAGATCGGGCTGCTTCATAATGATGAACGTCGGGACGAAGAACACGGCCCCGATCGGCAGCAGATCCGGTACAAGACGGAGCGTCCGGCCCGACCGCTTATGCAGCAGATCGGCAGCCACCAGTACCGCGGCTATTTTACATAACTCGGAAGGCTGAAGCTGGAAGCTGCCGATACTTAGCCACCGCACCGCTCCGTTGATATTCTCTCCAACGAACATCACGAGCAGCAGGAGAGCAAGTCCGATTCCGTATAACACGTAGGCTACGACGCCCATAAGGATGGTATAATCGAACACCGCAACAATCAGGGTCGGAATCGTGAATACGGCGAACAAGACGATATTGTTCACATATAAGCCGTCCAGCTTGGTGCCGGTCGTAGCTCCATGCACGGCTATCGTCCCAATGACAATGAGCGCGAGCATGAGCATGACGATCGGTCTATCCATTTTTTTCAGCTTGCGAATATAAATCATATCCACCTCTTGCCATTCAATAAGTTAAAGCGGTTAAACTCCTACCGCAGAATCAGGCGCTCGCTATCCCTTTAACTCCGGATTTAACAATTCCGCAGAAGGCACCTCCGGATCGAGCCAATTGTCAATCAGCTCCCGCGCATAGTCGAGATCCTCTTCATTCAGGATCAGATACCAAATATTATCCATGATTTTCCCTTCCCCATCCAATGAATAGCTGTTGAATGAAGGGAGGTTGTCTTTCAATAACATCATCTTCGCCAAGCCAATCATATCGCCGGGCAAAATATCGGTCTCCAGATTGTCGCCGGCAATCTCCAGAAGCTCCGGAAGTTGGCTGATCTTGTCAAGCTGTACCATTCGCTTCATGAGAGCTTGCAAAAAGATACGGTTGCGCTCCATCCGGTTCATATCCGAGTCTTCGCGATAACGAACATAGTTCAATGCTTCCAGTCCGGTATAGATCGGCTTGTTCGCTTCGATCAGGAATTTGTCATGATACTGGCTGCGATTCTGGATGTTTTCCGTGATCGGCAATTCGACGCCGTCCAGCGCATCGACGACATCCCTGAATCCTTTGAAGTTGATGGCGGCGTAATGATTGACCGGATACTGGAGCAGCTGTTCCACGCTCTCCACGCTCATTTTGGCGCCTCCGAAGGCATAGGCATGGGCGATCTTGTCTTGCTTGTCCTTGCCGACGATCTCTGCGTATGAATCCCTCGGGATGGACAGGAGCAGAATCCGGTTATCCTTCGGCCTCACGACAGTATAGAGCATCGAATCGGAGCGCCCGACCTCCTTGTCGCGCTGATCGATTCCGAGCAGCAGCAGCGAGAACGGATCATCATTAATACCTATCATATCCTTCGTGTCATAAAGCGGTTTGTATGTCCGATCCAGTGATTTCTCCACCTTATCCGACAGGAACATATCGAAGGCGAATACGGCTAGCTGCTTGCGAAATAGAAAGCCCCCGATAAGCACAAGGCCTGCAGCAAGCACAATAATCGCCCATTTTTTATTGAATTTCATCGTCCATCTCTCCCAAACTCATTTGGCCGCGGTATGCTGCTTTTCTCCACAGTTCGATGCCATCGTCTTTCCACACATAGACATCCATGCCCTTTTCTCCGCCGCCCAGAGCCCAGCCAAGCACAATATCCGGATAGCCGTCCTGATTAAGATCGGCGAGCCCTGCATAATCCAGGCCGTGGCCGAACCCCTTCGTATCCCACACGACCCGCCATTCTTCATCCTCCCGCTTCAGCAAGGCCGCCTTCTGCACCTTCTCGTCTTCAATATTCGCTTCATATACGACGACGACCTCATCGTTGCCGTCCCCATCCACATCCCCGACCGAGATGCCGTTGCCCTCCCTACCGAGAGCCGGAATCAACAATCTGGAGAAGCCCGGAAGATCGCTTAACACAAGGCCGCTGCGCTGATGGGGTTCGGGTTGTGGAGGCTGAACCAGATCAGCCGGAGCGGAAGGTATGCTGCATCCGCCTATCCACAGCAAGGAAGCCGCTGCGAGCGCTCCCCATCTCCGTATGTCTCTCATTGCATCCCCTTCTCTGCCTGTCTTCCACTCTAGTGTATTGGTTCATAACCAAGAATAGGTTATGAAAAGGTTAAAATTAGGTCATCTGCCGCCGTGGAAGGAACACCTGAACCTTCGTTCCCCGTCCCGGCCCGCTCTCTACCTTCAGATCCCCGCCATGCAGCTTGACGATCTCGTGGCAGATGGACAAGCCCAGTCCGCTTCCGGCTCCGCTGTTGTTTCCTTTATAAAATTTTTGCAGGACGTTCCCTATATCCTCCTCAGATATTCCCGCCCCGGTATCCTCAACCGTAAGAACAACGTATTCCTTGAGCGCGTCTGCACTCATCGTGACGTTCCCGCCCGGCGGTGTGAACTTCATCGCATTATCCAACAGATTGATAAGCACCTGCTTCAAGCGATTGGCATCTGCATCGATGACAGGCACGGCATCTCCCGCCCTGACTTCCAGCTCGAGCCCCAGTCTGGAGGCTCTAGGGGCCATCTGTCTTCCGACATGCCGCAGCAGCTCCGGAAGCTGTACCGGGCCGCGGGACAGCGTGATTTTTCCATTCGCCAGCTTGGAGAAGTCGAGCAATTCATCGACCAGATTGGTCAATCTGTCGCTTTCCGATTCAATCACATCCAATCCCTCTTCCAACAACTCCTTGCTGTCGCCGTTAACTGACTTCAACGTCACCGCCCATCCTTTAATGGACGTTAACGGGGTTCGAATCTCATGGGATACCGAGGAAATGAATTCATTTTTGAGCTGATCGCTTCGCTGCAACCGGGAGGCCATTGTATTTAACGTGTCTGCCAAGGCCCCCAATTCGTCCTTGTACCGCTTTCCTGCTCTTGCCGAGAGATCGCCCTCCGCCATCTGATCCGCAGCCAGCTTCAGCTCCTGAATCGATCCGGTAATCGTCCGCGACAGGAATAGGCTGACTAGGGCCACAATCGCGACGACAAGCAGGCCAGCCGCAATACATAAGGCAGCAATCCAGCGGATGGTGGCAATCGTGCTTGTCAAGGAGGCCACATATCTGACGACCCCCACCGTCTCGCCGTCCGTCACCAATGGGTAGGATACCGCCAGCAAGGACTCGCCGGAGAAGGCTGATGTCCCCCGCCAGATGCCCATCGCTCCGTCCCGGGCCTGCCGGACATCCGGATAATCAATCCTGCTTCCGATGGCCTCGACGTTGACATTATCCTGAAGCAGCTGTCCTGAGGCATCAATGATTTGCACCTGTGCCGTCGTATTTTGGGAAAATCCCCGCAGCAGCCGCTCCGATTGCTCAGCCACATCCTGCCCCGAGAAATATTGCTGAAAAAAAGCGGCCGAAATTTGCGCTTGATTCACCAGAATGCGCCTGACGCTGTAATGGTAATAGTAATCCACGGTCGCGATCAGGAACACTTCCAATATCGAGACCGTAATAAGGATGACCGCCAAGTAGCTGCCTACTAATCTTTGTCGGATTCCCAAAATGTCATTCGTCCTTTCTCCAGCGGTACCCGGTTCCCCATACGGTCTCAATCCGCTGCGGCTTCGAGCAATCGTCTTCGAGCTTCTCTCTTAACTTCCGAACATGCACATCTACCGTCTTCGGATCGCCGACGAAGTCCTCTCCCCAGACCAGGTTCAACAGCTCGTCCCGGGATAAAGCTTTATCGGGATGCTCCATAAATACTTTTACCATTAGATATTCCTTTGGCGTCAAACTGATCACATCATCCTGCTTGAACAGTCTGTTCGCATCCAGGTCGAGCCGGAACGGGCCGGATTCCACGATTTGTCGCGCAGGTGCGGCGGCTTGCCGGGTTCGGCGCAGCACGGTGCGGATTCTGGCGACAAGCTCCAGCGGATTGAACGGCTTGACGATATAGTCGTCGGCGCCGAGTTCAAGGCCCTTGATCTTGTCCAGATCTTGTCCACGTGCCGTGAGAAAAATAATGACAATATCAGGATCCATCTCTCTCATCCGCTCGCATACGGTAAAGCCATCGATATCAGGGAGCATAATGTCCAGCACCACCGCATTAGGGCGGGTTGCCGCAAATCGATGCAGCGCCGCCTCTCCTTGCGCCGCCTCCACCACCTGGAACCCGTTCCGTTCCAAATTAATCGTGACAAACCGTCTAATATTATCATCGTCTTCAACGACGAGCACTTGATTGCTGCAGGAAGTATTCATTGCTGCCTCCTTCACTCCCCTTCATGAATCGATAAGGGAGAATCATTAACATCTAACAGGCTGCCAGCGCGCACAGCACCGGTGTCCGCCGGGCCGGCAAGCAGACTGCGCGTCCATTTCCAGCTTTGCGCTGTATCTTCTATTATAACGGGTGAAGGGACGGTTCCGCGATGCCCCCCCTTTTTCCAGCGCGCTGCAGCAGGCCTCGACCAGATCGGATGAACGGCAAAAAGCCCGAGAAGCCACCCGCGTTCAAGACGCAGACCGCTTCTCGGATCTTTCCTTCCAGACCGCATTCCTATCTTCTCAGAACAACCGGCTTCGCTGGCGAATGGCCGATCGGCTGAGTCATCGGGGAGCTTGGCGGGAGATTATGCTGCGAATCGTCAAGCTGGCCCATCTGCTCCGGGTAGCCGTATTCGCCATGCTCGCTCAGATCGAGACCTATCACTTCCTGCTCCTCTCGTACTCTCAGGCCCGAGAACTGCTTGATGGCATACAACAGGACATAGGAAGCGAGGAAGGCAAACGCGCCGGCTGCCGCGATTCCGTAGGCTTGAACCCCCAACTGGTGGAAGCTGCCGGTATCGAGAAGACCTCCGGTTCCGACGCCCACCTTGGCCGCCAGCTCCGTCGTCGCGAAAATTCCGTTCGAGAGCGTGCCCCAGATTCCGGCCATCCCATGGACGGACAATGCGTAAATCGGGTCGTCAATGCGCAGCTTATCGAACAGCTTCGCACTGTAAAAGACCAGTACCCCGGCGACAAGACCGATAAGCACCGCCGCCCATGGTTCCACAAAAGCGCAAGAGGCGGTAATGGCCACCAACCCGGCCAGCATGCCGTTCAATATCGTCGGAATGTCCGCTTTGCCATTCACGATCCAGCAGATCGCGAGCGCCGCTATCGCGCCGGCGCCGGCACCCAATTGCGTATTCATCGCAACGTAACCGAAGAAGCCGTCATCTACAGCCAACGTGCTGCCCGCATTGAAGCCGAACCATCCGATCCAGAGAATAAGCACGCCAAGCGTAGTGTAGACCTGATTATGCCCCTTCATCTCCCCGGAAGCTCCCTGGCCGGCAAATCTCCCGAGCCGCGGCTTGAGCAGCAGGGTCGCCGCCAACGCCGCCATCGCGCCCGTCAAGTGAACGACGGTCGAGCCGGCGAAATCCTGCTTCCCATGCTCCGCCAGCCAGCCGCCGCCCCAGATCCAGTGCGCCACGACCGGATAAATGACAGCCGTGAACAAGACGGTGAACACCACATAGACAGACAGCTTCGCCCGCTCCGCGAAGCCCCCCCATGCAATCGACAGCGCTACGGCCGCGAAGGCGAACTGGAAGGTGAAGAATACGAACGGGGGCAGGCCGTCAGCACTCTGCGGGTTGAAGAAGAAGTCCCCCCAGCCGATAAATCCGTTGCCGCCGCTGCCGAAAATAAGGCCATAGCCGACAGCCCAATAGACCAGTGAGCATAAGCCGACCGTGAACACCGTCTTGCCTGCGATATGGCCCGCATTCTTCATGCGGGTCGATCCCGACTCCAGCAGAATGAATCCCGCCTGCATGAAGAAGACCAGCACGGCCGACAGCATGACCCAGAGCGCATTCATCCCCGTGTTCAGCATCTCGGCGGACGGACCGTCCGCTGCCGAGGCCGGAACCGGTATGGTTAATCCCCAGCCGATCCCGAAAAGCGCAGCCATTGTCCATCGTCCCCATCGAATCGTGTTGCGTCTTGATTGGATGCTCTCCATAATCTCCACTCCCTTTATTGTGTCAGATAATATAACACAAATTTGATTTATTAGTGGTGATTATAGGGGTCAGATCGCCTTATTTCAATGGGTTTTCAAGATAATGTATATTTTTCTGCAATTAATGTAAATGAATCTAACGCAAATACTTCACTTCCTATGTCAGGTTTATAGTAAAAAACCGCAGAGGATATATCCCCCACGGTATGGATGCCGATTTCGATGTTACTGGAATACTTGGGAAATCGGATTTTCAGTAAACTTCTCTTTATAGATCGTGCCGTCCTGCTTGAATACTTTATACTGTTGGAAATTCTGCGTCGGGAACAGCGTACTGAAGCCAGCCATTGGCAAAAATGCCTCTGCCGCCTTGTCATTAACATGATCATCCGTCCAGAAATAATGCACCACGAGCCGGTTCTTGTTGTACGGATGAACCGTGCCGTAAGCGCCATAGAGACCGTGCTTGCCCATGACTTCCTTCCACGGGAAGCCGGATTGCGCCGATTTCACGACGAGCTGAGGCTTCATCGCTTGCACGAATGCGTTCTTCGACGAATTGCCAATCGCGATAACATTGCTCTTTGCCAGCGTCGTCTCCATATTCTTCTTGACCGCCTGCCGCTCCGTCAACACCGTAGCCTTCAAGCCCCACATATCCAGCATATTGAGGAGGCTGTCCTTCACGATCTCCTGCTGCGCCGCGGCTTCCGGGCTTACGGCATCGCTCAGCACGATCGCAAGCGGCTCTCCATGGAGCGTCTTGGACATGATGCGAACCATCGATTCTTGCGGAAGATCCGGATATTGCCCAAGTATGCCGTCGTACAATTGGGTCATCGTCGTCCGGTTGAAGTTCGCCTTCTCCGCTTCGGTCAACCGGAATTCAGGCTTGAGCTCAAAATTCGGCTTGTTCAAATTATCATCCATCCGCTGGCGAATCTCGCTCCCGAACTGATCCTCTACCGTCTGCAGCAGCCCTTCCACCGTCGCGTTCCGGTAAGCGTAGCGATCATAATACGCCTTCATGAACGCATCGAACTTGGCTTGTCCCACCGTACGGTACAGCTCATAGATGGCCAGACGGCCTTTTTTGTAAAATACGGCATCTGGAGAGTCGCCCACATTGTCATTCGTAGAATTAATCGTTTCTTCCAGTGGAAATTCATCCATCCGCACGCCGTCGAAGCCGCTCATCTTATTGCCCTGCTCTTCATAGAAATAGGCCATGGCGAAGTCGGCAAAGCCTTCATCAAGGAACGATTCATGCTCTGAATCATTGCCGATAATGGAATGGAACCATTGATGCGCAATCTCGTGCACGAAGGCTGTCTTACTTTCCGGATCGTCCTGCGCACTAACCAGCCCCATCTGAATGAGTCTGGAGAATTCAACAGCGACGCCCTCAACATGGGATTCCACAATGCGGAATTCCGGATAATCGTAAGGACCGAACTTCTCACTGAAGAAGGTAATCGCCTTGAACGCCTGATCGATATATTGATTAATGATGTCCGTCTTCTTTGGATCATTGTCGTCATTGTAATAATAATATTCCACGGTCAAGCCGTTTACCGTTTTGCTCGCCTTGTGGTACTTGGGACTGGCGAAGAAGACCAGTTCCCGGGTGTTGTCCGCCTGGGCCGTAACTGTTTTGCGTCCAGGCTCTGCCGCCGCTTCGGACAACTGGCCCGGCATCGCCACTTGAAGCTTATCCGGAACATTCAGGCTGACGCGATAATCGGCCGTATCGTAATAATCGGATTCGAACGTCTTGCTGTACGGCTTCTTCGCCCAAGTATGCGTCTTCCCGTCATAGACCGACATGACCGGGAACCAATGCGCGCCGTTCACAATGTCTTTGTAATAGGACAGCCGCTGCATGCCGAACGGAATTTTCGTCTTGAATTCCAGCTCCAGCGTGACCGCTTCCCCTTCCTTCAACGCCTTCGCCAACGGAACCGTCAGCGCCTGATTTTCGTTCTTGAAGTCGAGCTCCCGTCCGGTGCTCGCATCCTTCACGCTAATCATGTCAATTCCGCCAAGGAAGTCCTCCGGCTTCTTATCGGGATTATCCTTCGCAATCTGCTCATTGTTCCGTTCGAACATGCTCGGCTGGGTCTCCTTCGATCGGTTCGCATCGGCGAACAGGCGGAAGACGACATCATGAAGCTCGTCGGATGACGTATTGCGGTAGGTTACCTTCTGCTTGCCAGTAATCGTCATCTTCTCGGTGTCCAGCTTCGCCTGAATATCATATTGAACCTGCGCGGCGGCTTCGCGCTTTGTCTGTCCCGCTGCAGAAGCATTCTGAGCCGCGCCCGGCTTGGCGCTCTCCTGGGCATAGGCAGTGCCTGTCCCAGCCAGAGGAGCCGCCAGCATCGTGAAGCCCATCGCTGCCGCCAAGGTCGTATGCAGCAGTTGGCGTCCTGTCATTTTCATCAATATCCCCACTCCTTTTATCCTTGCTGGTAAGTCTTGCTGTTACTCCTATTGTAACGGAGACAAGGAGCGGCGTGCCAGTGATTTCCCTTATCGAAAACTTACAAACTTGTCAGCTGGACGTCCACAGCATGGGGGATTCCCCTTCTTCTGCTCATCGCCCGCCCCCGTCATCCTTCACCAAAAAAAGACGCCTGTCAGCGACAGACGTCTTGTATGGCGGCTTAGCCCGAGCGGCGTTCCATCCAACGGCTTCAGTTTGACATTTCCATTCCACTTCAGCTTCGACAGCACACCGGCATGCTAAGCGAATATTACTCCTTCGGCTCCGCGATATGGCGTGTCCGAATCTCTTCCTGCATCAGCCCGATAAGCTCCGCGAGCGGCTTCATGCCCAGATCGCCTTCTCCGCGCTTGCGGACGGAGACGGCGCCTTCATTCTTCTCATTCTCGCCGACGACGAGCATGTAAGGCATTTTCTCCAGCTGCGCTTCACGGATTTTGTAGCCGAGCTTCTCGTTCCGCACATCGGCTTCGGCGCGAATGCCCGCATCCAGCAGCTTCTCGGTTACTTCCTTGGCATACGCCTCATACGTCGGCGATACCGGAAGCACCTTGGCCTGGACCGGCGACAGCCAGAGCGGCAGCGCGCCGGCGAAGTTCTCCAGCAGGAACGCCGTCATGCGCTCCATCGTGCTGATGATGCCGCGGTGAATGACGACCGGGCGATGCTTCTGCCCGTCATCTCCGACATATTCAAGCTGGAAGCGCTCCGGCAGCAGGAAGTCCAGCTGCGCGGTACCCAACGTCTCTTCCTTACCGAGCGCCGTCTTGATCTGTACGTCGACCTTCGGACCGTAGAATGCGGCTTCCCCTTCGGCCTCGAAGAACGGAAGGCCCAGCTCCTCGACCACTTCGCGGAGCATACGCTGGGACATTTCCCACATCTCATCGTCCGGGAAATACTTCTCGGTATCCTGCGGATCCCGATAGGACAAGCGGAAGCGGTACTCCTTGATGCCGAAATCCTCATATACTTTGCGCAGCAGCGTAATGACGCGTGCGAACTCTTCCTTGATCTGATCCGGACGGCAGAAAATATGAGCGTCGTTCAACGTCATCGCTCGCACGCGATGGAGCCCCGTCAAGGCGCCGGACATCTCGTAGCGGTGCATCATGCCGAGCTCCGCAATCCGGACCGGCAAGTCGCGGTAGCTGCGCATCTCGCTCTTGTACACCATCATATGATGCGGGCAGTTCATCGGACGAAGCACGAGCTCCTCATTGTCCAATTCCATCTTCGGGAACATATCTTCCTGGTAGTGTTCCCAGTGGCCCGACGTCTTGTACAGCTCGACGTTGGCCAACACCGGCGTATAGACGTGGCTGTAGCCGAGGCGCTCTTCCATATCGACGATATAGCGCTCCAGCGTGCGGCGCAGCGTCGCCCCGTTCGGCAGCCAGATCGGCAGCCCCTGGCCGACTTCGCGGGAGAAGGTGAACATTTTCAGTTCCTTGCCCAGCTTGCGGTGATCCCGTTTTTTCGCTTCCTCCAGGAAATGCAAGTATTCATCCAACTGCGCCTTCTTCGGGAAGGCAGTGCCGTAAATCCGCTGCAGCATCTGGTTGTCCGAATTGCCTCGCCAATAAGCGCCAGCAAGGCTGAGCAGCTTGAATACCTTGATTTTGCCGGTCGAAGGAACATGCGGGCCGCGGCACAGATCGAAGAACTCGCCCTGATCATAGATCGTGATCACCGAATCCTCCGGCAGATCGCGAATCAGATCCAGCTTCAGCTCGTCGCCCATCTCCTCATAGATCGCCAACGCCTCTTCCCGGGAGACGACGCGGCGTGTAATCGGCAGATTTTCCCCGATAATCCGTGTCATTTCCTTCTCGATCTTCGGCAGATCCTCCGGCGTCAACGAAATATCGAGATCGATATCATAATAAAATCCGTCCTCAATGACCGGACCGATGCCTAGCTTCACATTCGCATCCTTGTAGAGCCGCTTAATCGCCTGGGCCATCAGATGGGCGGTGCTGTGGCGCATCACTTCCAGCCCTTCCTCCGAATCCGCCGTTACGATCGCCACCTCGGCGTCATGCTCAATCGGCGTCGCCAGATCGACCATTTTGCCGTCCAATTTACCTGCCAGCGCGTTCTTCTTCAAGCCGCTGCTGATGGAACCGGCGACTTCCTCCAATGTTGTGCCCTGCGCATACTCCCGTACGGAGCCGTCGGGCAGAGTTACTTTGACCATAGACATGATGCTGGACCTCCTCATTTCAGCTGTTGTGCTGCGATATCGATATATGCGACATCCGTGCGGCCACCGCGAGCCCGCGAATAACAAAAAACACCCGTCCCTGGCAAGGGACGAGTGTTCAAATACGCAGTTAACCCGTGGTTCCACCCTCATTCAACCGGCAGCGTCCGCACGCTCGTATCACCGCATAACGGTTCCCTGCGATCGGTCTGTCCGGTTCTTGAGCATTCGGTAACGGGAATGATTCGTTGAGCGATACTGTTCGAAGAGCCGCATGTCCGGCTTCCGGGGTTCCCGCCCAATGCTCCGAAGGGGTCAATCGGCGCGGCCACCGAAGGGACTTGCAGCCAAGGTCCCTCTCTCTGGGCGGTTCCATCTCGCCATTGTTGTCTTCGTCACAGCATGTTGCATCGCGACTGATATCGCATTTTTGATTATGCCATATTATATGGCATTTTCGGCGGGAGGTCAAGCTGGAGCCCTGCCATTCAAAAATCAGGCGCCGTCTCCTGCTTCTGCCAGAGCATCGATTGACAGGCGTTGCAGCGGACACAGACATGGACCCGCGATTCGAAAATTTGCTGAATCGTCTTGATGACCTGCGAATCCGGCTCCCGGGTATGAATGACGATATTTTGCGGAGAGACATTGATGAGCGTGCTCACAATCATGTCCTCCATCTCCATATCGCAATCGACCATTTCCACGATCATGCCGTCCATGACATGCTTCGGCTCCAACGGCTGCAGCTCCTCATTCAGCAAGGTAAAATCATGGCCTCCGCTATGCATCAGATGCGCCAGCGGCACCTTCGTTTCCTGAATATAGACAAAATATTTCAACAGCGCGATAAATTCCTGGTATTGCCGTTCGAGCACAAATTCATCCACGGCATAATCAACGACTTCCTGGAGCTCGGCCATATAAGGCTGAAGCCGGAAACGGATGAAGCCGTCCAGATGAAGGGAAGCATGCTCCTCCAAATAACCGCGGATAGCCCGCATCACCTTCTTTTTCCGGCGCCGGCGCGCTTCCTGTCCACCGGTATCGTCACCGCCGCTCAATAACAGCAGACAGTAATCCTCGATTTTGACGCATTCTTCCGGCTCATAGCTCGTATACTTCTGAATCAAGGCGCGCAGAAGCTGCTCTTCTTTGGCGGACAAAATAAATTCGGCCAAGGCGCGGGCACTTCGATTCCACACTTCGGCGCCATGACGCGCCAGTTGAAATTCCGGCAGCACTCCGCTGCATGCAATGGAGCTCAGCTGTTCACCGAACGTGACATCCAATTGGACAATCGTCTGTTCTTTATGTAAATCACCCAGCTCCTGCTGCAGCAATTTGCTTACAGACAAAACCTCTTCCTGTGACGCATTCGGAAGCGTTAACGTGAACAGTTCCATACGCCCACTCCTTTCTGTTCCTTATTCAGTATATGGGGCTTAAGAAACAGATATACGAAGCGGGTTCTGGAAATGAAGGCGAACCGGACAAGCCATGGGCCGGCACGTCAGACAAGCTGGCTTGGCATAGCGAAATGAGGTGTTGCATATATGGCCATACGTATGGTGATTGGTGTGGTCATATGTCCGTGCGGTGAGACGTGCATTCCCCACCAATTGCCAATCAACATTGTATACGCGACAATAATACGATATAAATGAAGCATTTCATGTACAGTTATGGGTATGTCCGTATAATAAGAAGGAGCGGCCTTTTGCCAGGCTGCTTTTTTGTGCGAGTAATGATAACTACACCCTAGAAGGAGGACGCGATGAATATTCTAGTTGTCGATGACGAGCAGAGCATCTTGAACCTCATCCGTCTCAATCTCGAGATTGAAGGCTACACGGTATGCACGGCCGCAAGCGGCCAAGCCGCGCACGAACAATGGCAGGCGCAACAGATAGATTTGATTATTCTTGATGTGATGCTTCCCGATACAGATGGGTATCAATTGCTACGCGAGTTCCGCAGCAGCAACTCAGACGTTCCCATCATCATGCTTACCGCCAAAGGACAAATAAACGACAAACTGCTGGGACTGCAATTAGGCGCGGATGATTACCTCGTCAAGCCGTTCCACAGCACGGAGCTGCTGCTCCGAATCAAGGTGATCGAAAGACGGATGAAAAAACAAGAGCAGACGAACTCCGGATCCAGCATCATGCATTGCGGACCTTTTCAAGTCGATCCGGCAAAGCGCGCGATAGTTGTGAACGGACAGGAAATTACGCTAACGTATCGGGAGTATGAGTTGCTTCTGCTGTTATTATCCAATAAGCAGCGCATCTTCACTCGCGATGATCTCCTTATGAAGGTGTGGAAGCTTGATTATCCGGAAAATACAAGAGCTGTCGATATTATGATACAGCGCCTCCGCAAAAAGCTAGGAAAAGAAGGAGAGCGAATCAAAACCATTTACGGCGTCGGATACAAAATAGATTGTTGATTTGCACGGCCATTTTGAACAAGGTGGACAACCCATGACTTTACAGAAACGCTTTCACTTGGCACTTCTTGCCCTATTCATTCCTGTCATGCTTTTTCTCTATATCGTGCTTGATATTTCTTTGCAGAATAATGTTTATCACTCCGCGGTCAATTCGCTGCAAAAGCTAAGCATAGAAGCTCAGATCTACACGATCAATTATGTGGAACGCGAACAAAAAGGAAAACCAGACGTCACGCTTCACAAAGGCGCGCCGCTCATTGCCTCATATCTGTCCAAGCGCATGGGCGTTCGTGTTCAGCTCATTAACGCGCATCATCTCGTCCTAGCCGATACCGAGCGAGGAGCGCTGTCTTATGTGAATCAGGATATGGAACAAGCGATGCTCGGCAATAAGTCCTATATGATTCAAAAGGCCTCTCCTTCTCCATTGCTGCTGTTCTCTAGCCCAATCTACGTCGACAATCAAGTCATCGGATTAATTCGATTCCTCCAGCCCTTGGAGGATGAATCGCAGCTGCTCAAGCGAATGAAGATCACCTTCGCGGTTGCTTGCTTGCTTATTCTCGCTGCCGCCGGGTTGATTGCGAATCGCTTCGCCAAGTCGCTGAGCCAACCGATCGAGCAGCTTCGGGATATGGCGAAGAAGCTTGCCAACGGCCATTACGGCAGCCGTATCGAACTAAGCGGTTATGAGGAAATAAGTCAGCTGGCGCATTCCTTGCATGCAATGGCCGATGCAATCGAGTTGCACATCAAGCAGCTAAGCCGGGAGAAGGACAAGCAGCGCGATTTCCTGGATCGAGTCACTCATGAGCTGAAGACGCCTCTGACCGCGATTATGGGATATTCGAACCTAATTCCACGTCTGAAGGATCCGAAGGATGTTCAAGAAAGCCTGCGCCATATTTCCGTGGAAAGCGAGCGCATGCTTACACTTGTCGAGGAACTGCTCAGCCAATCCAAGTATGGAGACAGCCCGTTCTCGGTATCTCCTACCATATGCGATATCGCGGCGATTGCGGGCGAAGCCGTCTATATCATGCAGCCACGACTCGACAAATATCAGATTCGGCTGCACAACGATGTAGTAACTACGATGGTTGTCGCAGATCCGGATAAGACGAAGCAGATTTTCCTAAACCTGCTCGACAACGCAATCAAATATAGCGATGCATCCGAGCTAGTGATTCAACAGACATCAAGCGATGATGCAGAGCGAATTACGATCCGGGACGATGGAATCGGCATAAGCCGTTCACTCATTGCACGGTTCGAAAACTCTTCATCGGACACAGCCCTTACATCGGACGCAGGCAATGGCTTCGGATTGCTCATATGCAAGCAGCTGATGGCCCTGCAGGGAGGAGAAATGTCCATACAATCCGAGGATGGGATCGGAACGACGATCACGCTCCAATTCCGCTCACCGGCAGCATTGGATACTCATCCTCTGCCAACGTGCTCGAAATAATACATTTATGAAACAATTACGAAGAGATTATGAAATGATGATTGTTTATGCTGAGCAAGGAGAGTAATGCAGAATGAACAAACTTATATGGAGTGCCTTTCTTTTTACGGGAATCATTCTTTTGCTGTCTTTTGCCGGCTTCTTCCTGAATGAGCAGGTCTATCAGAAGGTCGGCATTATCAACGATAAGCATGAAGTATTGCGAAAAGTAAGCGATTCCCTTCCTGTGCAAGCAACAATTTCTCATCAGAAATGGGGATCTTTGCATGTCAATGACGAGGTAAGTCTGCACGCGTTCGTATCCTATGTGGATCGGATCAAGCAGGAGTATGAACCGAGGCTGTCTACTGATACCGACAGTGAACAGGCCCTTCTCTCGGGACGCATCCAATATTTGAACGGAAGCGAGCAGACCTTTGAGCTTGGCAGCACCTTTACCCTAGGCAAGTGGTCTTACGGCCCTGGACATGAGACTCCTCTGCTGTCTGCCCTGGAGACTCAGCTGCAAAGTCTTTATTACACGCCCGAGCATTTCGCACAATTCATACGAACTGCAAAGGGGCTCACTTTCCGCTCTGACGGCGTACAAGGAAATTTGCCTGATCATGAAAAGGGTTACTTGGTGTCCAGCATTCAACAAGCATTGGAAATCAAAGATCTGGTCGAAATTAAGCAATTGTTGCTCCGCAAGCAGAAGCCGCTCGGCTCTATTACTGCATACAAGGAGGACAAGGAGCTGAAAAATGACCGCAGCAATATCCTGCATATTGTCGTGTATTCCGACTATGTCGTCATGCAGTATATGGGCGATGACAACGGAAATTCGATCTATTTGCAGGCAGGCTTGGAGAAGCTGCTTCATGGAAAGAACGCAAAGGCGGATATAAGATGACACGATTACTCTACCTTTTACTATTCGTCTGTCTAGTTGCGCAGGCAGGCTGTTCCAATGATCATCATGCCATTACTGTGGATGAGCAAGGCGTGCCCGACATGAAAGGGCGCCATCTGGTTGTATACGTGGCCGCTCGTGAAGAAGTCGGCAGTGCACTACTGTCCTCCTTCTGTCAGCAAACAGAATGTACGTACGAATACATCCGGCTGTCGACAGAGGAGATATTGCGCCGCGTGTCTCAAGAATCAACGAAGCCGCAAGCGGATCTCGTCATTGGCGGAACGATCGATGCGCACATGACGATGAAGGAAGAGGATCTATCCTCCCCGATTCGGAGCGCAAATATGGATCTTATCCCTTTCCCGTTCAAGGATGAGGATGGATATTGGGCTGGTTACGAAGTTGAGCAGTTATCCATTGCCGTTAATCGCGAACGCTGGAATCAAGAATTTGCGCCGCTCGGGTTGAAGTTCCCTAACACGTGGGAAGACCTGCTTGATCCTGCATATCGCGGCAAGCTCGTCATGCCAGATCCGAATTATTCAGGAACCGCGTACACGTTTATCGCCTCGCTATACGATGCATGGGGCGAGCAGAGAACTTCCGATTATTTGCGACAGTTGAACCGCAATATCGGTCTGCTTACTGTAAACGGCTTCATGCCGGCACAATACGTCAGCTCGGGCGAGTATGCAATCGGTATCAACTTTCTGGGAGATCAGCGCAAGCTCCGCGAGTCCGGGTTCGATATCGTGAGCAGCGTTCCGATAAATACGAGCCTATTCGTCAATGGCATTTCGAAAATCCGGAACGCGCCCAATGAGGCCGCTGCAGACTGGTTCATCAATTACAGCTTGTCTCAAGAGGCTGCTGCTGTCTTGGAACGAGTGTCTTACGGCACTCCGACCGTTCACGAGAACAAGCAGGATGCAGCGAATTCTGCTGTATTACCTGTACACAGTTCCATGCGTAGGCATGAACAAATCCTAGACCTTTGGAACAGATTGCGTGCGGACAAAAAAGGTCAAGGAGAATGAAGAATGTTAGGTTGGTTGAAAAAAGCTCCCGCCATACCTCGATTGCCGGAGCACATGATCGCGAAGATGTACCGAATTTTCCGTATTCGTACATTAATCGGCATTTTTGTCGGTTATGCAGGCTACTACTTAGTACGCAGCAACTTTACGTTGTCCACACCCTATTTGAAGAGTGAGTTCGGGTTCGGCCCTTCTCAAATCGGTATGTTGAGCGCGGCACTTGCCGTTACCTATGGAATAAGCAAATTCTTCATGGGGAATTTGGCGGATAAAGCCCATACGCAGCGATTTATCGCTGTTGGTTTGTTCTTGGCTGCCGTAGTTAACCTTATCTTAGGATCTACTACCTCGTTCGGTCTCATCTTCATGATGCTTATCGTGAACGGGGTGTTTCAAGGCATGGGGGCTCCTCCTTGCAGTATCGTACTGGCGAACTGGTTCTCGAAGAAAGAGCGCGGTACGTATATGGGAATCTGGAATACGTCCCATAACATTGGCGGAGGCATCATTGCCCCAATCGTAGGCGTAGCCATCGGCATTCTCGGTTCTGCCTATTGGCAGACAGGAATTTTCGTAATCCCGGCCATTCTCGCGATGATTATCGCCGTGTTCGTATGGTTCTGCGGCAAGGATACTCCGCAATCGGTTGGTCTACCGCCAATCGATGAATATCGCAACGATTATGACGATGTGGAACGCAATCCAGATGGCGACAAGCTGTCCATGAAAGAAATCTTGATCAAATATGTACTCAAAAACAAATTCATCTGGTACCTGTGCTTGGCGAACGTATTCGTGTACTTCATTCGCTTCGGCGTCTTGAATTGGGTACCATTATACTTGACGGAAGTAAAAGGCTTCTCTCAATCGCAATATCACATTGCATTTGCTGTATTCGAATGGGCAGCCATTCTGAGCTCGCTCATCGTCGGTGTGCTTAGCGACAAGGTGTTCAAAGGCAACCGGATGCCGCTCTGCATTATCAGCATGGTCGGCGTCGTGTTGGCTACGCTCGTGTATTGGCAGTCTACGAACGTCATCATAATTACTATCGCCGTATCCATTATCGGCTGTCTCATCTATGTGCCGCAGTTCTTGATTGGCCTTAGCGCAATCGACTTTGTACCGAAGTTCGCTGTAGGTACCACGGTTGGGATGACTGGTTTGTTCGCTTACTTGTTCGGTAACTTGACTGCAAGCGCACTCGTTGGATTTATCGTCGAATCCTCCGGTTGGAACGGTTGCTTCCTGTTGCTTCTCGCGAGTGGCGTACTGGCAGCACTCTTCCTGACGCTGATTCAGATCGGTCGCAAGAAGAAGCTGGCTAACGCTGCGAACCAAGCGTAAGTCGCAGGCAGGATATAAATTATAAAAAATAACCCTCTGATGTCACGCTGCCAAGGCCGGTCATCAGAGGGTTTCCTATTTATTCAACCTTGCGGAATCAAGAAGAACATGTGCTAACGCCTGTGCATACTGTAGCGTAACGATATATGTCAATCCTAATAAGAGAGGGAGAGATCCGTGACTACCTATAGAGCACTCGGTCCATTTTTGCCTTTTCCAATCCCAACGCCAGGTGGGGGGCCTTTCACGCCTGGAATTCCTTCCGCACCAGGGGGAGGGCCTGGAGCGGGATTGCCTCCAGGCATTACGCCGCCACCGCCTCAATTGCTGAGTTCGTTGCAGCAGCTATCGCAGTCCCCGTATCAAGTGCAAAGCTTTCTATACCAGTATCCGGCCCAAGGCGTCACAACATTTGCTGCAGGCTGCCAGAACCGATGGACGCTCATTGTCACTCGTACCTTCAATGTTTTTCTTATGTATATCACATCTGCTAACCCATTTGGTTTTACACAGGGCTTCATATTTCCGACGTATTCGTTTGGAAGCTTTCCTTCATCCGCAATTTTATGGTATACCTGTTTCTAAAGCATGGTATGCGGTGGACGACCTTACGAGGACTAAAAAGGGACACCACACAAGCGATGCTTGTTATTGCTGCCATGAACCTCAAAAAAGTGGCGACCTGGCTCTGGAAGACCGGTCACCCATCTGAACATAAAAGAACTCCCGCGGTACAGTTTTTCGCGGGAGTTGGTCAACACTCTGGAACCGGCGTGTGCCGGTCTTTCACTTTACGCATCTATAAAATAACGCGTTCAAGCGCATCCTAAAAAAATAATAATAATGTCCGCAGTCCGGCAGAATTAATTCTGCATGACGAAATCGCGATCCACCTTCACGTTCTCATCGTCGAACATCTTCAAAATATTGTACTTCGTGTCCCGCTGCGCCGGAATTTTGCCGGCCTCGCGGATAAGCTGCAGCGTGCTGCTGATATTGACCTTATGCGTCGTCCCTGCCGCAGAAACGACATTCTCCTCGATCATCGTGCTCCCGAAGTCATTGCAGCCGTAGCTCAGCGTCTTCTTGCCGACTTCCGGCCCCATCGTTACCCAGGACGCCTGGAAGTTCGGGATATTGTCAAGGAAGATGCGGCTGATCGCCAGCGTCTTCAAATATTCCTCCGGGCTGACCGGCTCTGCCTTCATATTCGTATTCTCCGATTGGAACGTCCATGGAATGAAGGCAAGGAAGCCCTTGGACGGATACTTGTTCTCCAGGCACTCGTCCTGCGCAATGCGGACCCGCTCCAGATGAAGAGCGCGCTCCTCCAGCAGCTCACCGAAGCCGACGACCATCGTCGCGGTCGTGTTCATGCCCACCTTGTGCGCGGTCTGCATGACATCCATCCAATCGCGCCAGGAGCCTTTGAGCCGGCTGATTTTGCGGCGGGTGCGATCGTCCAGAATCTCCGCGCCGCCCCCCGGCAAGGAGTCAAGTCCCGCCTCGTGAATCGCGCGCACCACTTCCTCCAGCGACAGTCCGTCCGATACTTCCTTCATCTTCAATATTTCCGCCGGTGAGAAGGAATGCATGATAATGCTAGGGAAGCGCTCCTTAATCGCTGTGAGCAGATTCGTATAATAGCTGAACGGAAGCTCCGGATTCGTCCCGCCCTGCATCAAAATTTCCGTACCGCCGACATCGATCGTTTCCTGAATCTTCTGGAAGATGACTTCGTCCGGAAGCACGTAGCCTTCTTTGGAACCCGGGGCACGGTAGAACGCGCAGAACCGGCAGTAGGTATCGCAGATATTCGTATAATTCACATTGCGTCCGATGACGAACGTAGCGATCGGTTCAGGATGCCATTTCAACATGATCTGGTTGGCGACATGCCCGATCTTCTCTACCTGATCGGACGCGAACAACGTCACGCACTCATCCGTGTCGATACGTTCACCGCGCAGCGCTTTATCCAAAATGCGATCAATCGGTGACATCGTCACAGTCACTTCCTCTCTCAAAAGTTGCATGCTGTATGAGCGTACATGCAGCACGAAGCGGATGCATCCAGTAGATGCTCCTCTATTCGTAAGTCATTCGATATCAGCTCCCGACATGCGGCCGCTACCCGATAGAGCGTATGGCCATTCATGTCAATGACTTCATAATCGTACCACAATTATGGGCGAAAAAACAGCACCCTCTCCAGCGAAAGGCAGGAGCACAACATGGCCGGTTCCTACCGCTGAAGAGGGCATAATGCCGTATATATATGGAAAAATGAAGCAGCGAGCGCCTAGCTATTGGCTCAACGCTTGATCCAGATCCTGGAGCAGATCATCGATATGCTCCAGTCCGGCCGAGAACCTCAGCAGCCCGTCCGTGATGCCGCGCTCCAGCCGAACCTGTTCCGGCATCGAGGCATGCGACATCATCGCCGGATAGGACAGGATGCTTTCCACTGCGCCGAGGCTGACCGCGACCAGCGGAAGCTTCACTTGGTTCAGCACCCGCTTCGCCCGTTCGCCGGAGCCGACATCGAACGAGACGACCGCGCCATAGCCCGCGGACTGCTTCTCGTGAACGGTACGGCGCGGATGATCCGCCAGGCCGGGATAATAGACCCGGCTGATGTCGCTTCGTTCCTGCAGCCAGGCCGCCAAGCGACGAGCACTCTGCTCGCTGTGGCTCATCCGCGCGCCCAGCGTCTTCATTCCGCGCATGAGCAGCCAGCTGTCCTGCACGCCAAGCACCGTGCCAAGGCCGTTCTGAAGCTGCTTGATGCGCGCGCCCAGTTCCTCGGTCGCCGTCACAATCAGACCGGCCAGCACGTCGCTGTGTCCGCTCAGGAACTTCGTCGCGCTGTGGAGCACAATGTCCACCCCGTGAGCGATCGGAAGCTGATGATACGGCGTCATGAACGTGTTGTCCAGGAGCGTCAGCAGTCCGTGCTCCTTCGCCCAACGGCATACCTCCGCGATGTCGGTAATTTGGAGCGTTGGGTTGGACGGTGTCTCCATATAGACCGCCTTCGTATTCGGACGCAGCGCCGACTTCACCTGATCGATATCGGTCATGTCGACGAAGGTCGACTCAATCTTAAGCCGGTTCAGAATCGTCGTCAGCAGACGGTACGTTCCTCCGTATACATCCTTGGTTACGATAATATGATCGCCTGCGGAGAAGAGCAGGAAGGCGGAGGAGATCGCCGCCATCCCAGAAGCGAACGCGTAACCGTTCGTTCCCCCTTCAAGCACGGCGATATGATCCTCCAAGGCCTGCCGGGTCGGATTGCCTGAGCGCGAATAATCGAATTCCGGCGGGTCGTAAATATCATGATGATGGAACGTCGTCGCCTGATAAATCGGCACGCTGGACGCGCCCGTCGTCTTGTCGCTTTCCCCGCCGAAATGAAGCAGCTTCGTTGTAAAATCGAGCGCCTGTCCTTGCTTCAAATCCGGCTTCGCTTTGTCTGATCCGCTCATCCCTGCTCCACCTCCAACCAGGCAGCTTCGAGCGCTTGCGCCAGATCTTCGATCAGGTCGTCGACATGCTCAATGCCGACGGAGAAGCGCAGCAGCCGATCGTCGACCCCGATCCGGTCCCGAATCTCCGCCGGGATATCGGCGTGAGTCTGCACCGCCGGATAGGTCATCAGCGACTCGACGCCGCCCAGGCTCTCCGCGAACGCGATCAGCTTCAGATGGCGCAGAATCGGATCGACATCGCGCGCATTCTTCAAGCGGAAGGAGAAGATGCCGGCGTTGCCGGAAGACTGGCGACGTTGAATCTCGTAGCCCGGATGTTCCGCCAGAGCGGGATAATAAACCGCTTCGACAGCCGGGTGCTCCAGCAGCCATTCCGCGAGGCGGGTCGCATTGTATTCATGACGCTCCATCCGCAGCGCCAGCGTCTTCATGCCCCGCATCAGCTGGTACGAGTCCGACGGGCTCAGCACAGCGCCGATCGAGTTGTGGAGGAAAGCCATCTCCTCCGACAACTCGCTGCCCTTCGTCACGATAAGACCCGCCAGCACATCGTTGTGGCCGCCGAGATACTTCGTCGCGCTATGTACGACGATGTCCGCTCCAAGCTCCAGCGGACGCTGGAAGAACGGCGTCAGCAGCGTATTGTCCACAATCGTCAGCAGGCCGTGCTTCTTCGCCCAGGCCGCCACCCGCTCAATATCCGTAATCATCATCAGCGGATTGGTCGGCGTCTCGATGAAGACCGCCTTCGTCTGCGGCGTCCGGGACGACTCGAGCGCATCCAGGTCGTTCGTGTCGACATAAGTGGCGGTAACCCCGCAGCGGGACCATATCCGCTCCAGCAAACGGTACGTGCCGCCGTACAGATCGAGCGACACGATCAGATGATCGCCTTGCCCGAATTTGGCGAACACCGTCTGTATCGCGGCCATGCCCGAGCTGCAGGCGAAGCCGGCATCGCCCTGCTCGAGGGCGGCTGCCGCTTCCTCCAGCACAGTACGCGTCGGATTCTTCGTCCGGATATAATCGAAGCCCGTGCTCTGTCCCAACCTCGGATGACGATACGCGGTAGCCTGATAAATCGGATAATTTACGGATCCTGTGGCCGGATCGTGAACCGATCCGATCTGAGCAAGACGGCTTTCGATGCGGTAACCGGCTTCATTGCGCTCCACCATTATACGTTGGCCCCTTCCTTACGCAATACGGCTCTGCCCAGTTCGTACGGCGTTTCCTGATAGACATAGTAGTTCAGCCAGTTCGAGAACAACAGATTGGCGTGGGCGCGCCACGACGAACGCGGCTCGCGTGACGGATCGTTGTTCGGGAAGTAATTGACCGGCAGCTCCATCTCCATCCCTTTGGCGAGATCCCGATCATATTCCCATTTCAACGTGAAGGGGTCGTACTCGGAATGACCGGTCACGAAGATATGCTTTGCGTCCCGCGTGGCCACGAGATATACGCCTGCCTCCTCCGACTCGGCGAGAATATCCAGCTCCGGGACGCGTTCCACGTCCTCGCGGCGAACCTCCGTATGCCGGGACTGAGGCACGAGGAACACGTCGTCGAAGCCTCGCGTCAGCTTCACATTGTCCAAGGTCGTACAATGCGGATACACGCCGAAAATTTTGCGCTCAAGCGGATACTTCGGAATGCCGTAATGGAAGTACAAGCCAGCCTGGGAAGCCCAGCAAATATGGAACGTAGACGTCACATTTGCGGAAGACCATTCCATAATGCGGCACAGCTCGCTCCAATAGGTCACTTCCTCGAATTCCATCTGTTCTACCGGCGCTCCCGTAATAATCATGCCGTCGAATTGCTGTTCCTCGATTTCATCGAATGTCTTATAGAATGCAGATAAATGTTCAGCGGATGTATTTTTGGACGTGTGCGTCGCTGGATGAAGCAGCGTCACATCCACTTGCAGCGGCGTATTGCCTATGAGTCGCAGCAGTTGCGTCTCGGTCGTTTCTTTCGTCGGCATCAGATTCAGGATGACAATTCGCAAGGGACGAATATCTTGGTGATACGCGCGCGTTTCGTCCATCACGAATATATTCTCCTGAGACAATATTTCTGTGGCCGGCAAATGATCGGGAATCTTGATCGGCATGACGCTCTCCTCCTTCATGAAATCCATCATAGATTGGTTGTCGCTTGCGGTATGAGGGTACAAAAAAACCTTTCCCGACATTCGAGAAAGGTTATGCATAGCCTAAATCATGCGCCTCTCTCATCTGTCAGCAGCAGTCTTCTGACCGCTACCGCAAGAATTAGCACCGTGCACGCTGCAGCTACGTCCTTAAAATGCAAGAACGTCTGCGCATCTGCCGGTTGCCGGGTTTCATCGGGCTTGTCCCTCCACCTGCTCTTGATAAGATTGCTAACATTACATATTCGATTGCAGTCCTGTGAAGCCGAATAGGACTTTGTAATAATTTAAAGCTAAGTCAAGCAATAAGTCAAGAGGAAAATCATCTTTTGCTCCTTCCCGCATATCGTATTCCATGCACGTTGCAGCAAGTCGATTTTTTCTTGAAAAAAGGACGTGCCGAGCGGTATACTAAACTGGTGCCTGCGCGGCACTGTTGTCATAAAGCGTTCGAAGATTATCGTAAATCATTTCAATTGGGGTGAATTTCGGATGGATGGCGACCCGAGGCAATGCCGAGGTACGAACGGACAACCGAATAAGGCGATTCGGCGGGACCCCGTGCAGCTTGACGGCTGTCGCGTTCTGTCATTATGCCCATCCCCGAGCATCATGCGCGATTAGCTGCTGTGCCCTGGGGTGAACGGCCCTCATCTGCATCTTCCCTGCGCGAATCGTCTTAACAGACGAAGCAAGCTGCCGCATCCGATATGCGGCCGAAGGGGAGAGAGCGATGAAAATACGTCTAGTTAACGAGGGCGTCTTTACGCCGGTGGATGACATACAGACTACACTGACTCCGCCGGAGAGCGGCTTCTATTGGTTAGATGCCGATCTTGAAGATTTGGTCGAGCTGCAGCCTTTGTTCTCCATTCATGATCTCGCGGTCGAGGACTGCATGAGCGAGGAAGAGCAGCGGCCCAAAATCGAAATCTATGAAAATCATTATTTTATCGTTCTGAACAGCATCCGGTTCGACGATGAGGAAATATTCCTGCGGGCCTTGAACATATTCCTCGGCAAGCACTACATCATCACCGTCATGAAGCAGAAAATCAATGAATTGCGCATGGTCAAGCCGATGCTGTGGGAGCAGCAGGTAAGTGCGGCCGACCGCATGCTGTACCACTTAATCGATATCTTGGTGGATAACTACTTCTCAGTAGCCGATCGGATCGAAGCCAAGATTGACACCTTGGAGGAAGAGCTGATCGTCAGCGCCAAGAAAGCCCATTTGAACGCGATCATCAGTCTTCGCAGCGAAATTCTGTGGCTGAAGAAAGGGATGGCCCCGCAAAAAGAAGTGCTGCTCGTCCTGTACCGGAAAGATCTCCGGCTGATCGATGACGATCTGCAGAAGTACTTCCGGGATATCTATGAAAATGCGGTCAAAGTCTCCGAGACGTTCGAGACATTCCGCGACCTGATGGGCAACTTGCGGGAATCGTATCAGCTCAGCATCGCCAACCGCGCGAATGATATTATGCGGGTATTTACCGCGATTACGACGATCTTCATGCCGCTGACGCTCATTACCGGCATTTACGGCATGAATTTTGATTTTATACCATTCATGTCATGGGGATACGGGTCGCTCTATATTATCGGCTTTATGCTCATACTCGGGGCCCTAATGTTCTACCTGTTCCGCAAAAAAGACTGGATCTGAACCGATTCCGAAATCCGTCCTTATACACATACGCACGATAAAACCCAAGCCCGCCTCCCGCTCCAAGGGATGCGGGCTTGTTCATGCCTCCCTCGGATTAACCCGCCTTCGCCTGCCGCGCCTCCCGGCTCTTCCGTCTGCGGTGCAGGAGCCGGAGGAGGCGGATTCGTTCATAATTGGTCTGGAGCTCAGAAGCCGGGAGCTCCAGCGCCGCTTCGCCGAATGCCTTAATATAGATCGGCTTGATGTACTCGTCCCCCAGTTCAATGAGGGCGGACTCGACCGCTTCGCGCTCAACGGGAGGCATGGAAGCCAACTCCTCCTCGGCCAGCCCTTCGATCGCGCCGCCTTCCTTCGCAATCTTCTCGATGCGCATGATCAATTCGCGCCGATCCACCTGCAGCCGATCCATCAGTTGCTCGATCCCCATCCCTTGCTGAAGCCCTTCCATCAACAGACGGCGCTCCGATATTTTGGCCAGTTCATTCGCCTGCTTCGCTTCCCATTCCGCATAGACCCATCTGGCGAATTCAGGCTCGCTCACGGCGTCCGCCACCCAATCCAGCGGGAAGTCCGTCGTGCGGGCATACTGCTTCCCGATCTGAATAATCTCTTCGCCGAAGTCACGAACCTTCACCACGCCGAAGCCCGGTATCTGCTCCAACTCCTCCAACTGCTGCGGCAAATAGGCGCTGACCATGCGAAGCATCCGGTTCGACGCAATCCAGTAAGGAGCGCGTCGGAGCCTCGTGGCCGCTTCCCTGCGCCATTGGGCCAGCCGATCGTACACTTCCGCATTCGGATGGAGATCAGCATAGCAGGCGATCCACTCCTGCTGCTCCCGCATGCGGCGCTCATGAATGTCCACCTCCGGAACGAAGCCGAGCGACAGCCGGTAGCCTGCGCTCATGAGCCGTGCCATGCCCCGCCGCAGCGATGCCCGCATCTCGGCCCAATCGCCGCCTTCGAACCAGATCTCCGGCTCCGCTCCTTCGGCCTCCCACAGCACCATCCATTGCCCCTGCTCCTCGCCTGCGGTCAGGAGCCCGAAGGGAGCCGTGTATGAGTCTTCCTTCCGCTTCCCGCCACGCTTCAGGCGCTTCTCGCTCCCCTCCTCCTCCATGCCTCGCTCCAATCGCACCATCCATACAACCTGCATGATCTACCTTCCTCCTTCTCGCTTCTCAATGACACCCATACCTAAAGGCATACAAAAAGAAAGCACCTCTTCCCATGCGGCTTGCGCATCATGAAGAGGTGCTTCCTCGTCCTAGTTATGAGTTTATATTAGATTATAGCATGATTGCAGAATCTGTCAATTGATTATGGCCTTTTCGCGAGCGTGCGGTATAATGATAGCGTTACCGATACAAGGAGGCTCGTCCCATGAGTGCACATGAACTCGATTTTTTGGCCGATCACACCGAAGCGACGTCAACGAGGTTCGTTACGTTCATCGGCGGCAGCATGCGCCGCTTCGATCTCGCGCTAACCGCGACCACCCGCTTCTATGGCAAGACGCTCGTCACCGATCTGCAGAGCGGCCTGACCGCCATTCTCGGACAGGACGATCTGGAGGAGGAAGGCTATCTTGAGCACTTCTACCGGTTAACGGACGAAGAGGCCGCCGATCTCCGCCAATTCCTGTCCCTCGTCGTCGGCGCGGCGCATTTCACTGACTGATTCGGATTCTGCGATGGCCGGGACGAGCTTACTCGGAGAACCAGAGCACATTGCTCAGCTCCCGTCCCGGTCTGGTCACGACCCTGCCGTTGGCGATCAACCCGGAGGAAGCGCCGCCGTCCAGATTCATCGCTTGCACGGCGCCCATCTTCTTCCATATCTCCGCCCACTGCTTCATCGTCGCGGATGGAACCGTCGCCAACAGTATCGATCCGTCGGGCAGGATGCCGATTCCGCTCCGCATCGCCGACTTGGTCAATATTTTGTCCTCTTTGAATCCTTCCGCCCGCGGATTCAATGCCACCTTGCCATCCTTCACGAGCCGCGGACCGCCGCCCAGCGCCACCTGCACGTCGTCCCAATCGATCGGGCGGCCCAGCCGATCCGTGTAACGAATCGACATCGAGACTTGATCCCCGACATGGAACCGATCGGCCATCGGCTTCTCCGTTCCCGTAAACACAAGCACATATCCGTCCTTCGGGATGGCCACATTGCGGCCCGCCGTCACCTTCTTCACGACGCCGCCGCGAACGACGACGGCCCGGCCATAGGCGAAGCCAAGCGAATTGCCACGCAGCGGCGTGTACAATACGGCCGCGCTGCCGTCCCGCTTCGGCGTCCGATTGACGAAATAGGCATACCATGACGAAGTGCGTTCGGTCGCCGCGTTCGTCACTTGACCGCGAATCTCGATGCGCAGACTGTCCATTACGGCCCGCCCGTCCTGACGGAAGCCGATGGCCGTGCCGTAATTGCTTGTATGCTCGATCCGGCCGCGATTAATAATGGTGCCATACGGCTCGGGCCGGCCGCCATACGCCTCGAAGTACGTCCCGTTCACCGCCGCTTTGGCCCCGGTCCGCTTCGCGGTGCGGGTCATCGTCGCGGTCGTGCCGAAGCGGTCCTTGCCGAAGGAGACATGCGGCTGCATTCCTTTCGGCACGCGAACGGTCGTCACGCGGAAGATTTTGCCGCCGAGGGAGACCCGCTTCACCGAAGTGCTCACCTTCTTCACGGGCTTGCCTGCCGCGACGACGACGCCTGGCGCCGGGGAGCGGCCGTCATGCACGTCCGCTCCCGGCGTCCAGGCCCATAACAGGCCGAAAGCGATCAGGCCCGCAAGACAGCAACGCCATCGGCTGGCACGGCGTTCGGAAGGAGCCCGGCATACATTGCCCTGATTCAACTCTCTCATTCCCCCAACAATTCGACCCTATCTCTCCCCATGAATAATGCCAAATACAGGGAGGATAGGGTCTTCTAGTCATTCGATGCATATCTCGATATATATTGTATCGGCAGCGGAAAGCCAGATCGTTAGGCCGTCTCGATCAGACGAAGAATGCTTGTCATCTCAAGCTGCTCGAACATGGCCGCGACCGCATCCCGCTGCGGTTCGAACACACATTGACCGGCTTCGCATACCACCGGAACGTCGCAATGGATGCGTGCGAGCCGCCGCGACAGATGGAGCATCTCCAGATCGGTCTCGATCTTGGTGCGGACGCCTGCCGGAAGCGAGCCCATATTGGCAAGAATCCCGTCTATCGACGAATATTGCTGAATCAGCTTGAGGGCCGTCTTCTCGCCGATTCCGCGGACGCCCGGATAATTGTCCGACGGATCGCCCATCAGTCCCTTCACGTCGATAATCTGCTCCGGTGTAAGCTGTTTCTCTTCCATCAGAGTCTCAGGGCAATAGACGGCATAGTTGCCTTGTCCCTTCTTCATGATGACGACGCGGGTCCGTTCATGCACCAATTGAAGCATGTCATGGTCGCCTGTCAATACATACACTTCCATCTCATCCCGGAACAGCCGCGACAGCGTGCCGATGCAATCATCCGCCTCGTAGCCTTCGGCCGACACATTCGGAATCTGGAAGCTGTCCATGACGTCGCGGATTAATTGAAACTGCGGCACCAGATCATCGGGGCATTCGGCCCGGTTCGCCTTATATTGATCGAACTGCTCCGCCCGGAACGTCTTGCTCCCCAGATCCCAGCAGCAGGCGATATGCGTCGGCTCGAACCGCTTGACCGCATCCCAGAAATAACGCATAAATCCATAGACGGCATTCGTCGGCGTGCCGTCCTTCATGCGGCGGATCGACCCGCCGTATGCGGTGGCGTAATACGCGCGGAACAGTAGAGCCATCCCGTCAACCAGCAGCATGCGTGGCCCGGCCGATTCGGACATCGTGTCCGTATCCCACATCATTCACGTCCCCCATTCCTATCTTTTCATGACATAATTGCTATTTTTCTATATTGCTGACACTGCTATCCATTATAGCATACATAGGCTTCCGCTAGCGCCTTACGGCCAAGCTGGCAAGCTGGCCGCAGCACAGCAAGCCATACTCATCGAAGCTGTCAGCCATTCCCGCTAGCGCTGTCAGTCGTGCTTGGCCGCAGTCGTCCACGTATCGCGGTAGTTATCTTCGCGGAAGCCGACCGTGACCCGCTTCCCGTCCGTAACGACAGGTCGCTTGATGAGCTTGCCGTTCGAGGCAAGCAGCTTGATCTGCTCCTCACGGCTCATCTGAGGCAGCTTATCCTTCAGCTTCAGTTCCTTATAGACTTCCCCGCTCGTATTGAACCACTTTTTCAGCTCCAGGCCGCTCCGCTCAATCATCTTCTCCAGCTCCCGCTCGCTCGGCGGCTGTTCCACGATCGGCACCAGCTCCAGCTCGAGCGCCTGCTCCTTCAGCCATTGAATCGCTTTGCGGCAAGTGCCGCATTTGGCATATTGATAGACCGTTACCTTCACTTGCTCCAGCTCCTTCCTTGTCCGTTCCACTTAGTGCAAGCCCGCGCTTCCATTTTTCCTTCTGTCCTGGCCGTTCTCCTTGAGCGAATCGCGGCGTTAGCGTCCCGGCGCCACGCTGGCTCAATAACCGTCACTGCTGCCGCCCACACAACAGGCGCTCCCGCAGCGCCAGCAGATCATCCGGCAGCGGAGCCGTGAAATGCATCGGCTCCCCTGTCATCGGGTGCTTGAACCGCAGCTCGGCTGCATGCAGCGCATGCCGGGTCAGCGGCTGCAGCGCTCCGGCGAGCCATGGCGAGGCTGCCTGCCCGTCGCCGTAGAACTTGTCCCCCAGCAGCGGGCAGCCAATATGCTTCATATGGACGCGAATCTGATGCGTCCGCCCCGTCTCCAAGCGGCAGGATACGAGGGATGCTTCCTCTCCGTACGTCTCCAGCACCCGGTAATGGGTAATCGAATCATAGCCGTCCTCCGTCACGACACGCAAATGAGGCTCCGTCTTGTCCCGGTCAATCGGAGCCCGGATCGTGCCCTCCTGCGGCGAAGGGACGCCATAGACGAACGCCTCATACCCTTTCCAGATGTCATCCGTCTGCATCTGATCCGCCAGCTGATGATGAGCATGGCCATGCTTCGCGACGATGAGCAGGCCGGAGGTCTCCTGATCGAGCCGGTTCGCCGGCCGGAAGCGGGTCAGCTCCCCCTTGGCGCGCCAATAATGCACAACCCCGTTCGCCAACGTCCCTCCCGGGTATCCCTTCGTCGGATGGACGACGATCCCCGCCGGCTTGTTCAGCACCAGAATATCGTCGTCTTCGTACACGATATCAATCGGGATCGGCTCAGGCGCTATCGATTCAACCGTCTCCTCCTCGATCCGGACATGAACGACATCCCCCGCATGGAGACGCTCTCGTACACTAAGCGGCCTGCCGCTTCGCTCTGTCAGCCCATTCACCGTAATGGCCGCTTCCATCGTCTTCAGCCGGGTCAACAGCCGGCGCGACAGATTCAGACGCGAGCGCAGCACGGTCCGCAGTTGAATCCCTTCGTCCCCTTCCGGCACAACATATTCGAGCTCCGCGGCAAGCTTCCGTCCGTTAGGCTCCGTCATGACGGGATCTGCGGCGGAAGACTTCTGCGCTCCGCACATATTCTTCATCCGGAACCGAAGCAATCGCATTGGCCCGGCGGGCGGCAACGAAGAAGTAATCCGAGAGCCGATTCACATATTTCATCACTTGCGTGTGCACAGTTTCTTCCCGGGCCAGCGTCACGAGGCGGCGTTCGGCGCGGCGGCATACCGTCCGGCACACATGGAGCGCCGAGGCGGCCTCGCTGCCTCCCGGCAAAATGAACTTCCGGATCGCTTCCGTCTGCGCATTATGCTCGTCGATCCAGGCTTCCAGACGTTCCACCTGCTCCGCGTGCACCTTATAGACAACCTCGCCCTGCTTCTTCTCCGCATAGGCGACATCCGATCCGCAGTCGAACACTTCATGCTGGATCTCGATCAGTTGGTTGCGGAGTTCCTCATAAGCATCTCCCTGGCAGCATGCCGCCGCCCAGCCTATGAACGAATTCAATTCATCGAGCTCGCCATAGGCATCCACCCGCAAATGATCCTTAGACACCCGGCCCCCGATAAGCGATGTCGTCCCTTCGTCCCCTGTCCGCGTATATATTCTCATGTGTCTACCTCCTTATGTTAAGTGCTGACCCCGCGCGGTGCAGCATATCGTCCGGGCAGCCGCTGGGAGCGCATCATCCTCTGAACCTCCTGGCCGATACCTCCTCCGGCATCCCTGCCTCGAGCCGGAACCATTGATGACTGCGGCGCGCAAGCTCCCGATTGAGAGCCGCATGCTCGATAATATAGCTCCGTTCCTTCGGATCCGTGAACGGCGTATACGCCGGCGGATCATTCGTAATCAGGAACAGCTTGCCCTGAAAAGCAAACAAGGCCTCCTGCAGCCGATTGCGGGCGGCGGCGATCTCCTCTATATATATGGCGTCATATTCTTCATTATCGCCGTCCGGACGCTTTTTCCACACCTGCGCGTGGGCGCCTGCCAGATAGGCGGTGACGCTATCCACGACCACGACCCTCCGTTCCGCGCGGAACAGATTGGACTCTTCGTTAATCCGATGCAGAAGTCCCGGCAGCTCTTCTCCCGCCTGCAAATGCTGCCACCGGCAACGGGAAGAATCGGGCATACCATCGGGAAGGCTTGTATGTAACGTCGACAGGTACAGACCTTCACGGCCGAATCCTGCCGCATAGGACAACGCGAACGAAGTCTTCCCGCTGCCATGGCCTCCGGTAATCCCGATAATCACACTGACTCCCTCCATCCGTCCGCATCATCTGCCGGCCTTCACTTCGCTTCCTCCATCAGCTTCAAGATCTGGACGGAACGCTCCTCATCCGGCGTGCGAACCGGAATCGCGACGAACAAGCCCTTCTCCTTGATGCCGAGCTTGTTCAGAAGCGGCAGCTTCTCAGCCGGAAGCGCATATAGATGTTTTTCCTGATGCTCGATATAGCCCTTTTCCGCTTTTTCCAGCACCAGGCCGTCAAAATAGCCTTCTTCATATTTGTCCTTGTCGAAATAAGCATCCAACGGAATATGGCCGCCCTGCTTGCTCATCGACTTCACATCTTCTTCGGGCACCACATGCACTCCATTATCGCCCGCCGCATATTCGACAAATAATTTCTGCAAATTGTACATCGGCGACGCGAACACGTCTACTGTGAATTTCCCTTCCAATTTCTGACTCAATTCCGTCTTCAGCGCCTCGGTCAATTCGGATGGCACCGTTGTCGTCGACATCATGAACACGGATATGTCCGCTTTGGACCCGCAGCCTCCCAGCACGAGCGCCAGTGCGAGCACCATCCCCATCCATCCCCATTTCCGCACGATGTATTCCCCTTTCTCCAGCATGTCTATCCGTCTATCACCCACTATATCACAAACGGCATAAGCAAAAAAAGAAGACCCCGCAGGGTCTTCGGTATCTTAAGTTCGCTTGCCAAGCGATTTCATGTACTCGTTAATCTTCAAGTCCAGCATGCTGCTGATTTCAATCATACTTTCAGCCGTAAATGATTGCTCTTCTTGAAACATCTGCTCCATTTGCTTGCGCAAAATCCTTATCTCCTGTTCCAGAGCAAGCATCTTGGACGAAACGTTTCTTGTTTTGCCCGACCATTTGGGATGAGATCCGTCTTCTCTCAGTAAACTACGTGAATACGTCGTCAAGGTGTAGTTCGAACAAAACAAGCCCTTTCCTCCTTTCGCAGCTGGATCCTCGAAGCGCCATCATCGTCCATCTGTTCCATTTGGGGACAATAAAGCGAGACATGTTATATTATACCAGATGAAGGAAAAGAAAACTAGTTCATTTTAGTTTAATTTGAATTTTTTTTACATTTCCTGCTTAATCTTGTCGAGAAAACGCCCCATTCGATCAAGCGCTTCGTTCAACTGCGACACCGACGTCGCATAGGAGCAGCGGATGAAGCCTTCCCCGCCTAAGCCGAATACGTCTCCTGGCACCGCCGCGACCTTCGCCTCGAACAGGAGCCGATGCGCAAATTCCTCGGAAGTAAGCCCTGTCGATTGAATCGAAGGGAAGGCATAGAAGGCGCCCTGCGGCTCATGGCAGTCAAGCCCGATGTCGCGCAGCCCCTTGACGATAAGGCGCCGCCGCTGGTTGTACGACTCGACCATATGATCCTTCTCTTCATGCCCGTGCTTCAATGCCTCCAGCGCGGCAATCTGGCCCATAATCGGGGCGCACATGACCGTATACTGATGGATTTTGAGCATGGCCGAAATGAGGTCCTTATGGCCGCAAGCATAGCCCATGCGCCAGCCGGTCATCGCGAACGCCTTCGAAAAGCCGCTTACCAGAATCGTGCGCTCCTTCATCCCTGGCACGGACGAGAAGCTGACATGCTTCTGATCGTAGGTCAGCTCGGCGTAGATCTCGTCGGAAATGACAATAAGATCGTTCTCCTCCACGATCTTCGCGATCGGCAACCAGTCTTCATAGGTCATGATGCCGCCTGTCGGGTTGCTCGGATAACAGAGAATGAGCACCTTCGACTGCGGCGTAATTTTTGCCTGCAGCCCTTCGGCGGTTAGCTTGAAGCCATCCTTCGCGAACGTCTCGATTCCGACCGGAACCCCGCCGCCGATCGAGACAATCGGCGAGTACGAAATATAGCTCGGCTCGGGTATAAGAATCTCATCACCCGGAGCGACCAGCGTCCGCAGCGCCAGATCGATCGCTTCCGAGCCGCCAACCGTTACAATAATTTCATCGGCAGGATCATACGCAACTTTGAATGAATCATCCAAATATTTTGCAATTTCCTCCCGCAGCTCCGGCATTCCCGCGTTGGACGTATATTTGGTGCGTCCCCGTTCCAATGAATAGACGCAGGCTTCACGCACATGCCAAGGCGTACAGAAATCCGGCTCCCCCACCCCCAGGGTGATAATATCCTTGCTGGATACCGCCATGTCGAAGAACCGGCGGATACCGGAAGGGGGAATATCCCGGACCAGCGGATTAATATATTGATGCATGGAACGATTCGTCCCTAGTTTCTCCTCTTCCTTAATCATAACCTGTCACCTCTCACGGGGTTACGACGAGACGTTGATCGCCCTCGCGCTCTTCATAGATGATGCCGTCTTGCTTATATTTTTTGAGAATGAAATGCGTCTTGGTCGACAGCACCGACTCGATCGGCGACAGCTTATCCGAGACGAACGACGCCACCTCGCGCAAGCTTTTGCCTTGAACCTCGACCTGCAGATCATAGGAACCCGACATGAGGTAGACCGCCTTGACCTGCGGGAACAGATAAATCCGTTCGGCGATTCCTTCAAATCCGCGGCCGCGCTCCGGCGTAATCTGGACTTCAATCAGAGCCGTAACCATCTCGTCATCGACTTTGCTCCAGTTCACGACCGTCGAATATTTGACAATAACATGCTTTCGTTCCATTTCAGCGATCGCCGATTGAACCTCTTCCACCTGAACCCCCAGCATCGTGGCGATTAGGTCCGGGGAACGGCGGGCGTCCTCTTTCAGCAATTTGAGTATTTCAATATCAAGCGAGCTTAAATCTGTCATTCCCATTGCCTCCCTCGACGTGCCTTGCAAATCAGCCGATATATTATTTGATATTTCAATATGATACACCTTTTTGCTGATCCACACCAGCACAAACATATGTCAGGCGCGGTTGCCAGAACACACGACAGCCGCCCTTCCATAGAATCGGAAAAGCGGCTGATATCGGCGTGCTAGGATAGATAATCGGAGTAGCGGCTGGTTCCGGACGACTGCGTATGGTACGAGCCTTGCTGCTGTTGCTGGGGCTGGTACGGGGCTTGCTGCTGATATCCGCTCTGTCCGTGGTACCCGGCGCCGTAGCTCTGCTGAGCTTGCAGCTTCTGCTGGACGAACTGGTTCACCTTCTGCATCGCCTGCTCATGGTTGCGCAGCTGCTTGTTGACTTCGTCCCGCAGTGCCGGGGAGGCCACGGAATACATGTTCTGCTGCTGCATCAGGTTGAAGAGCTGGCCTTGCATCTGCAGGGTACTGTGTGTCAGGTCGGTGAACATCTGGCGAACGGTAGGACAAGCCGCTTCCGTTACGCCGGTCGCATATTCTCTTGAGGTGCGCTTCAAGTCATTAAGGATCGTATGTAACAAATCTTTCTCGGGCATGAACCCGCTCATTGAAGTGCCGTTCATAGTCATAACCTCCTGTCGATCGTTATTATTGGGACTGGGTCTGCTGCTGAGATTGGGCCGGCGCGATCTGGGCATGCTGCTGAAGCGATTGCACCAACAGGTTCATATGCTGCTGATGAGCTGACACCATCTGGACCAGCGTCTGCTGGATTGCGGCATTGTTCGTGCTCGCCGCCGTCGCCGCGCATTGCTTTATCAGCAAGTCTTCATTGGAAATGGAATCTACGATATATTCCAATTCTTTCGCAGATAGCGGCTTCATCGAAGGATGGCTTTGTTGTCCGTATGGCATAGATTTTTCTGCTCCTTTCAAACGTGAAATTGTTGGTAATCATTTGTATTATGACTCTCTGGTGAGGAAAATATGTAAACCGAATTCGTAGAGCATGGCCGCAGCTGGAACGAGCGATGGAAAAGCGGTGCTTCCGGCCTAGTCAAAAGGGGCTGGAGAAGGATACCCGGGCCGGTTGTTCCCCCGTCCTGGCCCGTGGCAGGCGGAATAGGCTTGGAAGCCGGCATCCGCCTTGGCCGGAGCCGTAGCCGACACTCGCCTTCGCCCCTTCTTTTCCGTGACACTGGAGCAGGGAAGGCTTCGGCGGCAGCGGACCTTGTACCGCATGATCGTCGGTTTCAATTCCGGCCGTGTCGTCCGTCAACTCCGGAATTCGTCGCGAATTCCAGCGGGCAGGCTGATACCAGAGCGGCTCGCTACTGCTTCACTCCCTGCTTGACAAGCCGCTGCATGAACAAGGCGCTGAGAATGGGCACGCTTCCGGTAACGGCCAGGAAACCGACGATAGCCCCTTGCCCGCTCCGCCAGCTGACGAGTGCAATAAAAGCCCCGATGCCCAGCAGCCTTCCGGTCAGCAGGCCGAATTCTCGGACGACGGTCAGTTCCACCCGCTGCTTGACCGACTCCTCATCCCGGCCCATAATGTCGAAAGTGGAGGAGGTCATCGGCACGATGAACAACGGGGAGAATAGAGATGTGATAACGCCGAAGAGGATGAGCATTGCATAGTTCACCTGGAAAAACAGAGGGACAATGGCCGCGGCCATCGCCACGCTTCCCGCGATCATGCCTGCGGCACGATAAGAAGCGCGGTACAGCCGGCCCGCAAGGTAGAAGCTGACCAGCGCGACAGCCGAAGTAATGAGCGTGTAGTTCCCCAGCTTCAACTCGTTGGTGGTCGTGATATAGACGACGAGCCCGACCAGGAAGTAGTATACGCCTTCACGCACCCCCTGGGCGGCCAGTGCCGGGAGGGCGGCACGCCATGGGCTTCGCTTCGGCTTCCAGGCCTTAAATGGCAGAGACCAGCGGTACGCCCCTTCCGGCGGGCGCCGATGCAGCCAGAAGCTGAATATGCCTGCGGTGACGAACACGATCAGCGAAGCCGTGAAAATCAGCGTATACCCCCGATCTCCTCCCAGCCCGGAGATGAGCAGCCCGGATACCCACGGGGCGAGCATGGCGCAGCAAGAACCGATAAAGCCCGTCCAGCCGTTGAACAAATCGCGATTGGACGCGCTTGTGATTTCAAAGTAAATAACATTGTACGCCAGCCAGAAGGCTCCGCTGGCGGTGCCAAGCACCAAGCCGAGTGGGAGAATGTACTGCACCGCAGACTTATCGAGCCATAGAACTGCCGCGTAAAATAAGGCGGACAAGCCGATGCCCAGCCGAAGGCAATTCATTTTATTGCCTTCCTTCACCCATTTTCCGGCAACATAAAACATGAGGGTCATTGCCACCTGCTGTGTAAAAGTAAACCAGCCGATAAAGGCGAATTCCGATTTCATCTTCCATAAAAAAACATTGACGAACGTCCCGGACAGGGCGTTCGCCAACGAAAATAGACCGAATACGACCAAGAGCAACAAAGACTGGCCGTCAAGACGCGCTTTCACGAAGGTGAACCCTCCCCGCTTTCAGAGCTGGTAGCCATATGGTTACAGCTTTTAACTTGCCCCAAAGCAGGCGTCTTATTTATTAAGCTTTCGCATTTCTTACATTTTCCATCAGCGCTTCGCGATAAGGGGCCGTCAATATTTTGGACACCTGGAAGCAGGATGTGCACACATAGACGTTCAACTCGAACGGCGGCTGAAGCAATGGCGCCGCCAGCGCTTCCGGCTGGGAAGGCTTGTAGCCCGATCCGGATACGGTCTCCGTCCCGGTAAGCAGCATATATTCTCGGCAATGCGGGCATTCCGGCACTTCCTCCTGGCTGTGCAGGACCTGATCCACGCCTTCCTGGTAACGCAGCGTGTCCGTGTCGCTGTACAGCACGCCGCCATCATCCCAACCGAAGTTGGACCAGCCCTTCCCTTCCGACTCTCCGGCTTCTTCCCGCTCCCCGGGCGCCGTCACTTCGTCTTCTTCCATTTCCAGCTCGACATTGAGCGTGCGGTAATTATTCAACTCATTATGGCAATGCGGACATTCTTCCTCCGGGCCCAGTTCCTCGTCCCACACAATTTCCGTATCGCACCAATGACATATTGTTTTGCCGGTCTCGCTCATCGGCTTCACTCCTTTTGTATGTTACATGAGATTACCCTATATTTTTCCAATAAATAATCCCGATAATGAAAAAAATCGCAGCTAGCGCAAACAGCGCACCCCATAAATACTTCATTCCGTATCCCTCCCAGACGTCATGGAGATCAACCCGGCGCCAGCGGCATCACTTGATGCTCGCCCCGATAATATAGGACAGCGAAATGGAAATAATCATCGCCAACAGTCCGACCGCCCGGTTATCCTTTTCGATCTCTTCATCCAGCCGGAAATAAGGCATTAAGAAGCCGAATAAAAAGTAGGCGGCAAGCAACAGCACGTATCCGAACGCAGCCCACATCAAGGACGCATACAAGGAATCTCTGGCCACGATTCCGAAGCGGAAAATATTGCATATCCCGAATATTTTACCGGACGTGGCCATGGCAACACTGAGATTCCCCTTGCGGATCTCATCCCAGCACTTGTATTTCGTCACAAGCTCGAAAACGGACAACAGCAGCACTAAAGCCAGCACGGCTACGGAAAAATAAGCAATCATGGATACGTAGGGATTGCTTAGCCATTGTTCAATCATGACTTCCACGGTGCTCCCCCTTTGGTCTCAAGATATTTTACTTCAACTCAGCCACAGTCACTCCCGTACCGCCCTCTCCGAAGCTGCCGAGACGGAAGCTCTTGACGTGCTTGTGCTTGCGTAAAAATTCCTGAATTCCGGAACGAAGGACGCCGGTCCCTTTGCCGTGAATAATAAAGACCTGGCCCAGATTGCCAAGCAGTGCCTCATCGAGGAAGCGATCGACCTCCATCAACGCTTCTTCCAGGTTCGCCCCCCGAAGATCGAGCTCTGACCGGACCGATTCCCCCCGGGTCCGCTTCACGTTGGCTCCCGACTGCACAGGCTTCGTGGCGGACTTCGCCGAGGAGAGAAGCTCCAAATCGTCGAGCGGGACCTTCATCTTCATAATCCCGAGCTGCACAACGGCTTCCTCTCCGGCCAGCTCAACGACGCTGCCCTTTTGATTGAGGCTATACACCCTGACGTCATCCCCCGCTTCAATGCGGCGGACCGGCTTAGCGTCCCGCTTCGGCTTCGCTGCCAGCTTGGCCTCGGGCGCGGCCTCATCCAACCGCTTCCGCGCTTCCGTCAGCATATGCTCCTTGACCTGAACTCCTTCCATCGCCAGCTGCCGCAGCTCGGCGATAATCTCCTTGGCTTCGCGGCGGGCCTTATCCACGATGGCGCGTGCCTTCTCTTCGGCTTGCTCCTGCCGCTTCTCCCGCTCGGCCTCCTGCTTCTCCAGCTCCCTGGTCAGCTTCTGCCGCATCGCTTCCAGCTCCATACGCAGCTTCGATGCCGTCTCCCGCTCCGCTTCGGCCTTTAGCCGGTTATCCTCCAGCGACGCGATCATCGTCTCGACGCGCATATCCTCTTCCGTCACTTCTCCGCGTGCATGATCGATAATCGGCTTCGGCAGCCCGAGCCGCTCCGCAATCGCGAATGCATTGCTTCGGCCCGGAACGCCGACCAGCAACCGATAGGTCGGGCGCAGCGTCTGCACATCGAATTCCATGCTGGCGTTGATCACGCCTTTGCGCTCATAGGCATACGCCTTCAATTCGCTGTAATGCGTCGTCGCGACCATCCGGCAGCCGAGCCGATGAATATGCTCGAGAATAGCAATCGCTAGGGCAGAACCTTCGGCCGGGTCGGTACCTGCACCCACCTCATCCAACAGCACGAGGCTCTTAGGTGTCATTTGCTTCAAAATCCGAATAATATTGGTCAAATGGCTGGAGAACGTGCTCAAGCTCTGCTCAATGCTCTGTTCATCGCCAATGTCGGCATAGATCGCATCGAATACGCACATCTGGCTTCCATCCTCCGCCGGAATGAACAGCCCCGACATCGCCATCAGGTTCAACAGCCCGATGGTCTTCAAGGTGACCGTCTTACCGCCGGTATTCGGACCGGTGACCAAGATCGATGTATAGGAATTGCCCAATTCCACATCGATCGGCACGACCTGATCCGCAGGAATCAATGGATGACGAGCCTTCCGCAGCTTCAGGAAGCCGCGGTCATTCATCCGTGGCAGCGAAGCCTTCATTTCCCGCGCGAGGCGGGCCTTGGCGAACATGAAGTCCAGCGTCTCCACTGCCCCCGTATCGTACTCCAGCACATCCGCAAGCAAGCCGACCTGCTCGGTCAGACGGGACAAAATCCGCTCGATCTCCCGCTCCTCCTGCAGCTTCGTCTCGCGCAGCTTATTGTTCATCGCCACGATCGCCTCTGGCTCGATGAACAGCGTCGCTCCCGAACCCGATTGATCATGGACGATGCCGCCGTAATGGCTCCGGTACTCCTGCTTCACCGGAATCACATACCGGTCATTGCGGATCGTAATCAGCTGCTCCTGCAGCATCTTGGCCGCGTTCGAAGAGCGAATCATCGCCTCCAGCTTCTCCCGGATGCGCGTCTCCCCGATACGAAGCTCACGCCGGATAGAAGCCAGCTCGAAGCTGGCCTGGTCGAGAATCTCGCCCTGCTCGTCGATGCATTGGCGGATGTCCTCCTCCAGCTGCTTCTGATCGCTGATCGTCTCCGCCAGATCCTCCAATAATGGGATCGCTTCTTCCTCATGCACGGCGGCAATATGGCGCTTCGTTCGCCGAGCCGCGAATAGCAGCGCCGAAATATCCCACAGCTCGGTGGAGCTGAGCATCGCTTGAATCCGCGCCCGCTTCAACGCTCCCCGAATATCCTTCACCCCCGCCAGCGGCGGCCCGCCTTTGAGACGCTCAACCGTCATCGCTTCGTCAGTCGCCTGCAGACGGAGCTTCACTTCCTCCAAGTCCGAGCTCGGCCTCAGATTCAGCCCAGCCTGCTCTCCCAGCCCGGTCGCTGCATGCTTAGCGAGGGAAGCTAGTATTTTATGGTAATCCATCGTATTCAATATTTTTGAATCCACAACCAGTTCGACTCCTCTCGGTGTCCATTATAACGAAAGTCATTTTTGATAGCTATGATGTCTGAACCTGCCACTAATGTTTATCGAGGAAAAGGTTACACTAATTGTTGCACAACCTACACCCTTTCAAACGAGTAAAGGAGGAAAGTCCATGAATTTTCTCGGCCATGTCGTTCGATTTATCGTCGCGGCAATTGTATTGATGGTCACGGGCTGGATTGTGCCGGCGTTTTCCGTAGGCGGCTTCTGGAGTGCCCTGATCCTGGCCTTGGTGATTGCATTGTTCGGCTGGATTGTCGAAGGCATCTTCGGCAAAAAAGTTACGCCGTTTGGACGCGGAATTGTCGGCTTTCTGGCCAGCGCCTTGGTCATATATGTAGCCCAATTTTTCGTCGGCGGCGTATCGGTTAGCATTCTGGGCGCCATTCTGGCCGCGCTCGTTATCGGGTTGATCGACTTGTTCATCCCGATTGCGACTCCATTCGAAGCCGGTAAAGAATCGTAACCCGGACTGCAATCCTTTTCCAAGTCCATACTCTCCCCCTCATCACCGTCATGCCATCATTAGCGGAATTCCTTGTCTGAACGGGCTTGGCAATCCGCCAATGCATCCGCTACACTGGACTGATAAGGGGGATGAGCATGAGACGCAGCAGGCTATGGACGATAGGAATTACCATTTTGCTGAGCCTTGGGTTGACCGCATGCGGTGGATCGCACAGGGGTATACCAGCGGCCGCAACCAAAGCCGCGGATGCCGAATTGGTCATCACCGCGACCAACTACCAGTTCGATCAGCCGGAATACCATATCAAGGCGGGCGAGTCCGTTCGCATCATATTGGAATCTAAAGGCAATCACGGCCTTCAGGTCAAGGAACTGGGCCTGAAGCTGGACCCGAACCAGACCGAGCAAGTCATCACTCCCGACAAGCCGGGTACTTATGAATTTTTCTGCACCATCATGTGCGGGCCGGGCCACAAGGACATGCACGCGAAGCTGATCGTCGATTAGCTTCCCTGCCTGGCCAGACAGACAGAGGCCGCCTTCTGCCCTACGGGGAGACGGCGGCTTTTGCATGCAGAGCGCTTGCTTCGCTTGGAGGCTGCGGGCACCGTTGCCGAATTACAGCCATTGCGCCCAAGTGACTGCCTGTGCCATCGCATCGGGTATCCATGCCCCGGTCCATTCCATCCAGACCGATGCTGCCGCCCAATCGCGGATAGCGCCGGCCGGCCAAGCCCGGAGCAGCACGTACATGATGCACCAGAGGAAAGCGAATTGCACCAATCCCAAAAGGGCGCCGACCAGCCGATCCACGGCACGCACCGGCTTCGCAGCGGTCAGCTTCTGGATGGCGAACCGAATGAGCCACAGCCCCGCCATCGCGAAGGTGAACAGCAGAATGAACGCGACAACCGAATGCACCGTGTCCATCAAGGTTGGAGACAGGGACGATATTGTCCCGCCCGTTCCTGTGCCGTTCCCCGAATCGGGAGAGAACAGCCGCCGGCGCACCCAGGGTACGAAATCTTCGTAATACCGCGAAGCGACAATGAACGACGCGATGCATCCAATGAGGGACAGAAGCTGGGATTTCATTCCCCGCCATGCGCCCCATGCTACCGATGCCACAGCTGCCGCCGCCACGACATAATCCAACCCGTTCCATGCGGCAAATACATTCGCGATATCGCCCCACAGTCTATCCAAAAATTCCAAGATGTCTGTATCCATATTTGCTTCCTTTTATCCGTATGTGTTCAAAAAGGCCAGATTCGATGCCGAATTGCTTCCTGGGTAACTTCGTGATCAAAAGTGGACTTTTTGAACATCCTCTTTAGTTATCGGCCTGCTCTATCAATTCCAACCATTCATTGAACTCGCTCTGCAGCTTCTGATACTCGTCCTTCAGCTGCAGGTAAGCCTCTTGCGTCTCCTTGGCCTGCTGCCGCTCCATATCGCGCTCTACCTGCGACAGCCGGAATTGATGGGACAGCAGCTCGAATTGCTCCTGGATCTGCTTCAGCTCCTCAAGCTGCTCCTGGCCGCTCTGCTCAGCCGCCTGCAGGTTGTGCAGCTCGGCTTCCGCCTCCTTCAGGCGCAGCTGCAGCTCATCCCGTTCTTCGTTCCAGCCCTTGAACGCCAAGGACCAATCTTGCTCCTGCTCCGCCCACTCGTCGGCCTGAGCCTGCCAAGCGGCGTCGGTCCGCGTCCATTCCTGCTCCCGAGCCTGGAACTGCTGGAAATGCTCCTGCCACTGCTGCTCGCGCTGCTCCCACTTCTGCTCCAGTTCCTGCCAGTGAGATTCGCGGGCCTGCAGCTTGCCCTGCCATTCCGTCTCCAGTCGGCTGCATTCCTCTTGCCACTGGGTGGTCTGCTCCTTCGCTTCCACCAGCTCGCGCCGGGCCGCTTCGATAGAGGCTGCAGCCTCCTGCTGGGCAGCCTGCACGGTCTCGGCAGCCGCCTTCCAATTGAGCGCCTCCGCTTCAAGCTGCTGGTTCTTCTCCTCCAGCTCGGCGACTAGCTCATCATAGGCCTGCTGCTCCTGCGCTTCCTTCGCGCGCCATGCGCTGAGCTCCGCTTCATGCTGCTCCCGCAAGGCGGCGATGGCCTGCTCGCTCTTCTCGCGCCACGCGTCCCGCTCGGCCTGCAACTGCTCCTCCAGCTCCTGCTTGAAGCTCGCGAGCTCCGCTTCCCGCTCTTCGGCCGCCTGCTTCCGCCAAGCTTCGAGCTGCGCTTCGCGCTCCTCCGCCTGCCCCAGCAATTCGCGTTCGCGATCTTCCGCCTGCTGCAGCATCTCCATCGCGTCGGACAGCGATTGCTGCAGCTCTGCCGCATTCGCATGGGCCTCGTCGCGAACCGCCATCAGGCGCTCCATCTCCACCTGGCGGGCGCGGTCCAGCTCTTCCGCCCGGCTAAGCCGGCCCTCCAACTGCTGGATGCGCGCCGCCGCTTGCGCCAGCTTCGCATCCGCTTCCTCGCGCAGCGCCTGCTCCTCGGACAACGCTTCCGCATGCTCTTCCGCGGTCTCGGTCGCCTTCGCTTCCGCCGCTTCACGCTGCGCTCTCTCCGCGGACAGCGCCTTCGCGTGCTCCTCCGCTGCCTCGGCCGCCTTCGCTTCCGCCGCTTCACGCCGTACTCTTTCCGCGGACAGCGCCTTCACATGCTCTTTCGCTGCCTCGGTCGCCTTCGCTTCCGCCGCTTCACGCCGTACTCTTTCCGCGGACAGCGCCTTCGCATGCTCTTTCGCTGCCTCGGTCGCCTTCGCTTCCGCCGCTTCACGCTGCGCTCTTTCCGCGGACAGCGCCTTCGCGTGCTCCTCCGCGGCTTCGAGCTGCAGACTTGTCATCGCATCCACATCTTCGGCATGGCGATGATTCACCTTTTCCAGTTCCTCCGCATGAGCCGCTTGAAGACGATTCAGCTTGTTCTGCCATTCGCCGCTGACCTGTTCCAGCTCCTCTTGATGCGCTTCAAGCCATTGCTCCTGCTCGGCCCCATGCGCGGCGTGCAAGCGCCCGATCTCCGCTTGAAGCTTCTCCAGCTCCGCTGCCGCCAGTTCCTCCGCTTCGCGCTTCGCCTGCTCCAGCGAAGCGGCATGCTGCTCGGCCCAAGCTTCGCGCTCTGCCTCCAGCTTCTCCTCGGCTTGCTTCAATTGGAGCTCATGCGCCGACTTCACGGCAGACAACTGTTCCTGCTGCTGCTCCTTCACCTGTTCCATCCGTTTATGGAAGCTGCGCTCCAACTGCTGCCGCTCTGCTGCCGCCTTCTGACGCACTTCCTGTTGGGCCGCTTCATATTGCTCCGTCAGCTCGCTCAAGCGACGGTTCAACTCTTCATCATGCAGCCGCGCCTGTTCGGCGAGCTGCTGCTGCGCCTGCTTTTCCCGCTGGCCCGCCCGTTCTTCCGCTTCCGCTGCCTGCGCCGCCAACTGCCCTTCCCAAGCGGCAGCCTGCTCGGCAAGCTGCTCCTCCCAGATCGTAGCTGTCTCCTCGGCAAGTTGCTCTGCCGCCGCGATTTTTTCTTTCCATTCCGCCTCCTGGGCAGCCTGCTTCTCAGTCCACGCTTGCTCGCCGGCTTCCAGCTTAGCCTGCCAGCTCTTCGCCTGAGCGGCCAGCTTCTCGTTCCAGCTGCGCTCCTGTTCGGACAGCTTCTGCTTCATCTGCTGTTCGTGCTTGGCAGCCGCTTGCTCCTTCTCCGTCACGGCCTGCTTCCACTTGCCCTCCAGCTCCTGCAGCTTGCGCTTCGTCTCTTGTTCGCGGGCCGCGGCGGACTGCGCGCTGCGTTCCGCTTCCTTCAATTGCTGGCTCAGCTTCTGAAGACGTTCATCGGCCTGCTTCTTCTGTTCCGACAGCTGATGATTCGACTCCTTCAGCTTGGCCGTCTCCGCGCGCAGACCCGCTGTCTGCTTCTCGGTATTCTCCTTCTCCGCCGTCAACGCCTGCTGGAGCTGCTTAATCTGCGCTCCCGTCTCCTTCTGCAAATCCTCAAGCGCCCGTGCCGAGTGCGACTTCACCCGTTCCAGCTCCCGGGTCAGCTCCAGGCCGGCCTGTTCCTGCTCGTGCAGTGACTGGCTGATCCGCACATGTTCATCCTGTATTTTCTGCACTTCTTCCGCAATATGCACGGCCGCAAGGACCGCGATGCGCGTCGTATCCAATCTGGAATTGACATCCGAGATGGTACGCATGCGCTCGTCTACCATGGCGGCAATGTTTCTAATATATTCCTTACTCGTCGTTCCTAGCAATTTATACTGCGTTCCATATATGTCAACCGTGACCCGATGCTTATTGTCCGGAGTGGTCATCCTAGCGTCCTCCTTGCCTTCATGTCGCCCTGGCTTCCTGATGCTGCCAAGCGCTGACAATATCTATACATCCTTCCCTATTAGGTTCGGCATGACAAGCTTCATTTCCTTCTCCGATTCTAGAGGTTGTTCAAAAAGTCCGTTTTTGATCACGCAGTAACTCTAGGAGAAACTCGGCATCGAATCTTGCACTCATTCTCTGGAGACAAGCAAAAACGCTTCGGCCTCTCCGTGAGAGAAATACGTTCCTGAGAGATGATGATATAAAAGCGGACTGCCCGCTCCTCCATTAGACCAGAGGACGGCAATCCGCTTCCTTCATTTCGTTCTATTTGCGGAGCTCCGCTTCGAATCCGGCTTCCAGCGCGGATACGACACGTCCGTGAATCTCCGTAATCTCTTCGTCGGTGAATGTCCGCTCCGGATGACGATACGTAAGCGAGATCGCTACGCTCTTCTTGTCCGCCGCAATCCGATCCCCGGTATAAACATCGAATACGCGGACCGCTTCCAGCCATTCTCCCGCCGCATCCTTCGCCGTCTGGACGATCTCGCCGACAGCCGTGCCGCTATCGACGACGACCGCGATGTCGCGATCAACCGCTGGGAAGCGAGGCAGCGTCTTGTAGACGATATCCGCAGAAGCCGCTTCAATCAACGGCTTCAGATGAATTTCCGCGACATAGGTGTCGCCCAGATCTTTGCCCCGTTGAACCTCCGGATGCAATTGGCCGATGATGCCAAGCCGCTGCTCTTCCCCGTTCGCCTGGAGGTACATCGTCGCCGATCGGCCCGGGTGCAAGCCTTGCGGCCGATTCGCTTCATAGCGGATCTGTCCTTCGAGTCCGAAATGCGCCGCCAAGCTGTCGACAATCCCCTTCACATCATAGAAATCGACCGCTTCCGCCGCGATATTCCATTGCGGCGCACGGCGCGCGCCCGCCAACAGCAGGCCGAGCACCGGCTCGACCTGAGGAATCTCAGTCAGCGTTTCCTGCGGAGTCATGTACAAGCTGCCCAATTCGAAAATCTGAATGTTGTCCGATTTGCGGTTCCGGTTGTACGCCGCGACATCGAGCATGCTCGGCAGCAGGCTTGTGCGGAGCACGCTGCGCTCCTCGCTCATCGGCATGAGCAGCTTGACCGGAACGGCATCCGCCGCGATTGCAGGGAACAGCTTCGCTTCTGCCGGATGCGTGAACGAATAAGTGACCGTCTCATGCAGGCCGTTGTCCGTCAGCAGATGGCGGATGGCGCGGCGGATCCGCTGCGCCTTCGTCAGATGGCCCGGTGTCGTCACCCCTTCGATCGCCGTCGTCGGAATGTGGTTATAGCCATAGATGCGGGCAACCTCTTCAATGAGGTCGACATCGCGCGTAATATCGCCGCGCCGTCCCGGCACCGTCACATGGAGTACATCACCGGACTGCTCCGATTCAAGGCCGAGCCGGTCGAGAATCGTCTTCACGTCATGCGCTTGAAGCGCGGTGCCAAGCAGACGGTTCGTCCGCTCCAGCGTCAGCGTGACGACCGGACGCTCATGCCGCTGCGCGACCGCTTCGACGATGCCTTCAGAGACCGTTCCGTTCGCCAATTGGCGAATCAATTCAGCCGCGCGGTTCAAGGCCGGGATAACCGCTTCCGGGTTCGCTTCCTTCTCGAAGCGGAGCGACGCTTCAGAGCGAAGTCCAAGCTGTCGGGATGTTCTCCGCACGACGCTGCCTCCGAAATGAGCGGATTCCAGCAAAATGTTGACCGTCCGCTCCGTTACCTCTGAATTTTCGCCGCCCATCACGCCTGCCAGCGCAACCGGCTTCGTTCCGTCCGTAATGAGCAGCATGTGCGGCTCCAGCTTCCGCTCCTGCCCGTCCAGCGTCACAAGGGTCTCGCCTTCGCGCGCATAGCGGACTTCGATCGTCCCCTCGTTCAACTGATCGGCATCGAACGCATGCAGCGGCTGCCCATATTCCAGCATGACGAAATTCGTCACGTCAACGATATTGTTGATCGGACGCACGCCCGCCGCCAACAACCGGTTCTGCAGCCACAGCGGGGACGGCTGAATCGTTACACTGCGGATATAGCGGGCCGCATAATGGGTGCAGCCGTCCGCTGCGCTAATGCTGACACGGATCGCATCCGCTGCCTGCGAAGCATCCTCCTGGACCTGTGTCTCCGGCAGGCGAAGCGGGCGCTCGAGCAGAGCGGACGTCTCATACGCTACGCCTACCATGCTCAGGCAGTCCGAGCGGTTCGGCGTGAGATCCAGCTCCAGCACATGGTCGTTCAGACCGAGCACATCCGCGATCGGCGTTCCGACTTCGGTGCTTTCCGGCAGAACGAGGATCCCTTCCTGCATTTCCTTCGGCAGCAGCTTGTCGTTCATGCCCAGCTCCTTCGCCGAGCAGATCATGCCCTGCGACTCGACGCCGCGCAGCTTCGCCTTCTTAATCTTCATGCCATCCGGCATGACCGTCCCGATCAGCGCGACAGGCACCTTTTGGCCAGCGTCCACATTTTTGGCTCCGCATACGATTTGCAGCACTTCACCTGTTCCGGCATCCACCTGGCACACGTTCAGCTTGTCCGCATCCGGATGCTTCTCCTTGGACTGGACGTAACCGACAACGACGCCGTTTACTCCTTTGTTGCGATTTTCTATGACATCAATCTCGATGCCGGCTTGCGTCATCCGCGCCGCTAATTCCTCGGCGGTCACGCCGGTCACATCGATATATTCCGATAACCATTGGTAGGATACGTTCATGGCCGTTCTCTTCCTTTCCCGTGAGAAGTAGTCCCTTCCGGCTTACATGCGAGCAAATTGCTGCAAGAACCGCAGGTCGTTCGTATAGAAATGGCGGATATCATCCACTCCGTACTTGAGCATCGCAATCCGTTCTACACCCATGCCGAAAGCGAATCCGGTGTACTTCTCCGGATCGTAGCCGCTCATTTCCAACACGCGCGGATGAACCATCCCTGCTCCCAAAATCTCAATCCAGCCAGTCTGCTTGCAGATGCGGCAGCCGCTGCCGCCACATTCCACGCAGGTGACATCAACTTCCGTGCTTGGCTCGGTGAATGGGAAGAAGCTCGGACGGAGCCGGATCTGCATATGCGATCCGAACATTTCGCGCATGAACTGAAGGAGTGTGCCCTTCAGATCGCTCATTCGGATGTTGTCGCCGATAACAAGCCCCTCGATCTGATGGAACATGAACGAATGCGTCGCATCGTCATCATCGCGGCGGTAAACCCGGCCCGGGCAAATGATTTTGACCGGCACCTCGCCCTTCATAATCTCCATCGTGCGCACCTGAACCGGGGACGTCTGTGTCCGCATCAGCAGCTCCTCTGTAATGTAGAAGGAATCCTGCATATCGCGGGCCGGATGGTCCTTCGGCAGGTTCAGCGCCTCGAAGTTGTAGTAATCATGCTCGACCTCCGGTCCTTCCGCTACCGTATACCCCATGCCGATGAAGATGTCTTCAATCTCCTGAATAACCTTTTGCAGCGGGTGTGCCGCTCCTTGCGCCATCGGGCGTCCCGGCAGCGTCACGTCAATCGTCTCCGCCTGAAGACGGCGTTCCGTCTCTTCGCGCTGGAAGGCCTCCTGCTTCTCTTCGATATACTGTTCGATGGCTCCGCGCACTTCATTCGCCACCTGGCCGATCAGCGGACGCTCTTCCGCGCTCAGACCGCCCATGCCGCGCAATATTTCAGTAAGCGCCCCTTTTTTGCCAAGAAATTTGACGCGCAGCTCGTTCAAATTGTTTGCATCTTTTACTTGCTGCAGCTTCTCCAGCGCTTCGGCGCGCAACGCCTGCAAACGCTCTTTCATGGTGTCAACCTCCCTTTGGTTTTCCAGTTCAATACAATTCGTGTTCGAAAAGACCGGTCTTCTTTTTGTATCACTTCGCGATCAAAAGCGGACTTTGTGAACAGCCTCTCAAAACAAAAAAGCCTTCTCTGTCTCAAGGGACGAGAAGGCCGTGGTACCACCCTTATTAGACATCACACGCTTCGGCATGGCCGAGAGCCGCGAGCTGTCTCACTTCATACGACGATAACGGGTCGTTCGCCGGGAGCCTCTACTGGCACAGGCTGTGCCTGCCGTTCAAGGCCCTGCTCCGGAGTGAATTTCGGCAGTCCATGTCTTCAGACGCGCTCTCAGTCGGCGGCGCATCTTCCCTGGGAAGCGGTGCTGCGTACTTGTCTCCATCTTGGCAGTTGCATGGATACATGTGTTAACGATAAGCAATACGTTACATTTCATGTATTATAGTCAACGCGCCGCTGTTTTGCAAGTCTAATTCGCGGAGTTGATGTTGTTCTTCTGTGATAATGTCACCCTATAACTGTTCTGAGATAATGTCACTA
>NZ_QYZD01000002.1:412413-462909 GCF_003591545.1 Paenibacillus thiaminolyticus | reverse complement strand
CCTGAATATATGGTTCCTGCGCATTTCGTGCATCTGTCGGAACTTCCGCTCACTAAAAATGGCAAGCTGGATCGGAATGCGCTGCCGGAGCCGGAAGAGACCGCTGTATCGTGCAATGAATTCATGCCGCCGCGGACATTAACGGAAATTAGGCTCGCGATGCTATGGCAGGACGTGTTAGGGGTTCAGCAGGTAGGTCTGAATGATGATTTCTTTGAACTTGGCGGCCATTCCTTGCGAGCAATGACGCTGGTCTCGCGGATTCATCAAAAGCTGAACGCGCAAATCAAGCTGCATGATGTGTTTCAGTCTCCTACTCTCGAACGGATGAGCCAAGTCATCGAATCATCCGCGGGTTCACCGTATGAAGGTTTGCTTCCTGCACCGAATCAGGATTACTATCCGTTATCCTCTGCCCAAAAACGGATGTATGTATTGCAGCAGCTTCAAGGAGAAGAACAGGCGTACAACATGCCGAACATCTTCCGGTTGGAAGGGCCGGTGAATCGGGATCGCATTAATGAGGCGCTTCAGGGCTTGATTAGGCGGCATGAGGTGCTCCGTACATCTTTTGAGATGGTGGAAGGCAGTCCCGTTCAGATCATACATGATACGGTGGAATTCGCCGTTTCATATACGGAATCAAAGGACGAAGAGGATGCGAGCAAAGCGATTCGCGCGTTCTACTTCCCGTTCGATCTGACCCGCGCTCCGCTGCTCCGCGTGGGACTGATACGCTTGCAAGAAGAGCAGCACCTGCTGCTGTTCGACATGCATCACATTATTTCGGATGGCGTATCGATGAGTATATTGATCAAGGAGTTCGGGAAGCTGTACTCCGGCGAGTCCATGCCGTCCCCACGACTTCAATATAAAGATTACAGCACTTGGCACGGCCGATATATGACGATGGATGGTTACAAAAAACAGGAAGCGTATTGGCTGGGGAAATACGCAGGAGAGCTTCCGGTATTGGAATTGCCATTGGACTACCCGAGACCGTCGGTACGCAGCTTTGCCGGAGGCAGGGTACACCTGGAATTGGACTCCTGTCTGACCGGAGAAATAACAAAGCTGGCGCAACATACAGGGACTACCTTATATATGCTGCTGTTGGCGACGTACAGTACGCTGCTGTCGCGTCTCAGCGGTCAGGACGATATCATTCTCGGCTCGCCGATTGCAGGCAGACCGCATGCAGATCTTGCCGATATGCTGGGCATGTTTGTCAATACACTGGCACTTCGCACATACCCGGCCGGCGAAAAAGAATTTGTAAGCTATTTGCGGGAAGTGAAGGAGAGCGCGCTTGATGCGTTCGTCCATCAAGACTATCCATTCGAAGATCTGGTGGAGAAGGTCGTCAGCCGGCGGGACATGAGCCGCAGCCCTCTCTTTGATGTCATGCTCGTCCTGCAAAATACAGAGCAAGAACCAATGGAGTTGGAGCATGTCCGGTTGTCTCCTTATCCGTACGAAGAGCACACTGCGAAGTTCGATCTCACGCTAACCGTCATTGAGCATGAAAAAGGCATGAGCCTCACTTTCGCATACGCTGCGGATCTGTTTGCCCGCACAACGATTGAACAATGGGCATCGTATTTTAAAGTGCTTTTGGAATCGGTCGTCTCGGATCCGAAGCAGCGGCTCGCGGATTTGCCGTTGCTGAACGAAGAGGAACGGCAGCGGATGCAAGCCTATTCACAAGGCGCATGGCTGGATATGAGTGCCGGACGCACTCTGGATCGATGGTATGCGGAGCAGGCTGCCAGAACGCCAGAACGGTACGCCGTCATCTCCGGGGAGCGACGGTTGACTTATAAGGAGTTGGACGAACAAGCAGAGCATGTCGCGGAGTTGTTACGGGACAGAGGCGTAGGCCCGGATCGGATCGTCGGACTCTTCCTGCCGCCATCGCCGGAAATGATCGTCGGGGTGCTCGCGATATGGAAAGCCGGCGGAGCCTACCTTCCGATCGATCCCGACACGAATTCAGATCGGGTGACATATATGCTGGAGAATTCGGGAGCTGCCTTGCTGTTGACGATGAGCGAATGGGAGTCTCGTCTGCAATTACCGGTAGAGTGCCTGAGCCTGGATCGGCTTCCTGCAAGATCGTCGGATGTCGGCACGGGGCGGATGGAAGCAAGCCGGAGCCTGGACAATTTGGCTTACGTGATTTATACATCGGGAAGCACCGGGAAGCCCAAGGGCGTTAAAGTCATGCATCGCAATGTGGCGGCCTATGCGGAATGGTTTATCGAAGAAGCTGGCATTGTGGAGGAAGATCGCACGGCCCTTGTTTCCTCCTTCGCCTTTGACCTGGGATATACGGCCGTATTTTCAGCTTTATTGTCCGGGGCGGCGCTGCACTTGCCGGGCAAAGATACCTACATGGATCCGGAAAAGTTGCTGGAGTACCTTATCCGGGAAAGAATCACTTACGTCAAAATGACGCCGTCCCTGTTCGGCCTCCTTGTGAGAAGTCATCGTTTTGCCGAGCATTCGGTCAACGGCTGTATCCGCTTGGTCGTGCTCGGCGGGGAATCAATCAACTGCGCGGATGTGGAGCTTTTCTTTGCCAAGCATGAGCGTGCCCATGTGATGCAGCATTATGGGCCGACAGAGACGACGATCGGGTCCATTGCCATGAGGATGGATTTCGAGCAGTTCCAATTCTTCCGGAACCGACCGGTGTTAGGACGGCCGATAGCGGGTGAACAGGTTTATATCGTCGACTCTGCAGGAAGACCGGTTCCGATGGGTGTTGTAGGAGAAATCGCGATTGGCGGACACGGAGTGAGCCGGGGCTATGTGAACCTGCCGAATGAGACGGAGGAGAGATTCGCGAGCCAACCATTTGCCTCGAACCAGCGGTTGTACTTGACGAGAGATCGGGGCCGCGTACTGGCGGATGGAACGATCGAGTACTTGGGCCGCAGCGATCATCAAGTGAAGATCCGGGGTTACCGGGTTGAGCTGGGAGAGATCGAATCGGGGCTGAGGCAAATTGAAAAAATCACGGAGGCGGCTGTATTAGCCATACCGGATGCCCAGGGTGTACTGGATTTGTGCGCTTTTGTAGCGGCCGAAGGTCAAGTGGACATGACAGGCTTGCGGGAACAATTGCGTTGGCAGCTGCCGGACTATATGATTCCGTCCCGCTTCCATCAGCTTGAAAAGCTTCCGCTGACAGCCAACGGCAAGGTTGATCGCGCGACGCTGGCAAAGCAGCAGATCACGATGCCTGTAGTTCAACAAGCTAGTTATGCGGCTCCTAGGAATGCGTTGGAGCAAGCGCTTGCCGACCTGTGGCAGGAGGTGTTAGGCATAGAGCGCGTTGGAATTGAGGATGATTTCTTCGAGATCGGCGGGCAGTCGTTGAAGCTGATTCAGGTGACCGGGAAGATTCGGCGAAAACTGAAGCTGGACATTTCCCTTCGCGATGCTTTTGCCTATACGACCGTGTCGGAATTGGCGCAATATTTTGAAGCACGGGGAAGCAAGGTTGAAGACAATGAAGTATCTGTGTGGAATCCGGACAACGGATTATCCTTGTTCTGCTTCCCGCCGATTGTAGGGTATGGGCAAGTGTTCATGAGAATGGCGGAGGAGCTGCAAGAGACTGCCGCGATTTATGCATTTGACTTTATCGAAGCGGAAGACGTGATCCGGCATTATACGAACAGAATCCAGACTCTGCAGCCTCAAGGAGCGCTCCATCTGTTAGGCTACTCGGCAGGAGGAAATTTGGCGTTCGAAGTGGCGAAACAACTGGAGAGCGAAGGGCGGGAAGTCGCTCATCTCATTCTGCTGGACTCTTATCCGAGGAAGAGCGCGCTTCAAGCTGCGGATCAGGCAGCGTATGCAGAGTCGCTGCAGGACGAAATCTCGCGCTTTATCGCTCATGTGCCTGAAGCGGATGTAGAGGAAGTGCTCCGGAATATTACCCAATATAAGTCATGGGTTGACAGCGTCGCGACGGATGGGCGAATTCAGGCCCGCATTCATTTGATTCAATCGGAAAGTGTTGAAGAGTCGTCGGAGCAATGTTACTGGAAGCCATGGACTGCCGGAGACCAAATACTGTACCAAGGCAGCGGGAAGCACGAACAGATGCTGGAAGGCGAAGAAGCAAGCAGGAACGGGTCTGTTGTCAGAGACATACTCCATCGAGAAATACAGTAAAAGCAACAAGGAGTATTCTTTGTTGAATTCAGATATCTTTTCATCAATTTGGCGGAAGCCGGGGGATTGCGTTCTCCCGGTTTTCCCCATATTTCACAAAATAAGAATCAACCCCATCGTAATTTCATAATATTCAGAGGGTGGCATGCTGTAGGCTTACCTGCAGCTAAAATTCACATTGACTCAATTGTCTATCTAGGCGGAAAGGAGATGAAGGCTTCGCAATAACCCCATTATTCAGGAGGTGCTTTTGGTATGACAAATGCTAAGCCAGCCAAAAAAACGACAAAATTATTGGTCGCTCTGCTCTCATTTTCTCTTCTTGTTTCCTTGTCCAGCATAAGTGCTCTGCTCCCATCGAAGGCTTCTGCCGCAAGCTCTCACGACGAAAACTTTTCACCGAAGACGCTTAAATTTCTTCGTGCCAATACGGGGCTTGATGGCGAACAGTGGGACAATATTATGAAGCTCATCAACAAACCTGAGCAGGACTCGCTCGATTGGACCAAGTACTATGGTTATTGTGAGGACATTGGCGATGACCGCGGCTATACGATCGGCATATTCGGAGCCACTACAGGGGGATCCAACGACAAACATCCGGATGGCCCGGCTCTGTTCAAGGAATTCGACGCAGCCAGCGGAGCGGCCAATCCTTCGGTGGAAGGCGGTCTGGCACGCATTGGCGTTAACGGGTCGATGAACGGTTCGATATTAAAAATAAAGGATAGCGAAAAAGTGTTTTGCGGCAAAATCAATAAATTACAAAACAATGATGCATGGAGAGAGGCAATCTGGCAAACCTTCTACAAAGTTTACATCAAATACAGCGTCCAACAAGCGCGTCAACGCGGCTTCAATTCCGCTCTGACCATCGGTTCCTTTGTCGATACGGCATTGAATCAGGGCGCTACAGGCGGTTCCGGAACGCTTGAAGGCGTTTTGTCACGCTCAGGCAAAAGTAGCGACGAGAAGACATTTATGAAGAAATTTTATGCCGAGCGCACAAAAATCGTAGACACCAATGACTACAATCAACCGCCAAATGGGAAGAACCGCGTGAAGCAATGGAGCCAGCTGTGGGATATGGGGAAGGCGGGTCTCAAGAACGCCGACGATGCGGTTGTCAAAGTCACTAGTTGGAAAATGAAGTGAGTCATCATTCCCGCGTCCGCATTGCGTCGGACCCGGGATTTTCTGCTGAACGCTTGAATTCGGTTGTATTATTTGAATATTAACGGCGGTCTTGGTTCGGCCTGCTGACATATCGCACTAAGTATATGAACGTTCCTTCTGTTATAATGGAGCTACTAATTTTTTATCTGCTGCAACGATAGCCCTACACTTTGCGACAACTTCAAGGAGGAACGGTTCGATGATGTACATATGCCAGATTGAACTAAATGACATCACCCCGAAAATATGGCGTCAGTTTCAGTTTCATGCAGACGTTACGTTTGACCAGTTGCACAATATCATTCAAACCGTCATGGGCTGGGAAAATTATCATTTGTATGAGTTCCGGCTCGGTTCAACAAGAATCAGCCTGCCGGACCCGAATTTTCCAGATGAAGGAAGACAGCTCAATGCGCGAAAAGAGACGGTCGAACAGCATGTGAATCGGGAGAAGACGGCTTTCACCTATTTGTATGATTTCGGCGACGGATGGGAACATACGATTACGGTGATGAGCATACAGACAGAGGAGTCGGCCGGCTTGCTCCCGCTCTGTCTGGAAGGAGAGCGCAGCTGTCCGCCGGAAGATGTGGGTGGTGTGCCGGCTTATTGTCATATGGCGGAGGCATTATCAGACCCCAGACATGATCAGCATGCTATGTTCAAGGACTGGTTGACGGAAGGATACGATCCTGAGCATTTTTCCTGTGATGAGGTGAATGCAGAGTTGCGGGAGCAGGGCAGCAAGCTGGTTCCCCAATCACGCCGGAAGCAGCCGGTGAAGCTAACGAAGGCCGGATTGAACAAGCGCTTGAAGCAGATGAGCCGGGAAGAGCTGATGGAGCTGGTAAAGGACGGCTATAGCGCGAGCAAGGATATGCAGCGTTTTCTCGCTGCCCGGTTGATCGGAAAAGAGGCGGTGGAGTCGCTTTTTCACGAATATCAGGATAAGATCAAGCAGGAGTTTTTCCCTGAGCGCGGTCACGCGAAGCTGCGGCTTCAAGAAGCCAAAAACGCGATCGCCGAGTTCAAGAAATTGACCGGCAGCGTCAAGCATACGCTGGAGTTGAAGCTCGTCTATGTTGAACTATCCGTCTTGTTCTCGAATACGTATGGTGATATCGATGCACGGTTCTATGACCAGCTGATGTCGATGTATGAAGATGTCATCGATATCTTGAATGAACATGAGACCGCCGAGCTATTCCATGAATATAAGGAGCGGATAGAGGCCGCGGCATGGAACGCAGCGGGCTTCGGCTGGGGCGTTCATGAAGTGATGATGGATCTGTATGACGACATAAGATGGAAATAATCAAATCAGGAAACAAGACAGGGCCCGCCTCGCTCGTGAAGAGGGATGGCGGGCTTATTTGTGCGCTCGGACACCAGGCCGCATGGGACGGAATCGGGAGATGACCGGCAGGTAAGGAAGAGGCCAATAAAGCGTTGCCCGCCCTCAAGCAGCGCGTCAGAGAGCGGGCTTCATGCGAGTCAAGGTGTGCATAGGCCCTGCAAATGCTGGTCGATAATCGCCTCGATCCGCTCTGCGGGCAGCCGTTCGGGACGCATCATGCGGTGCATGGATAAGCGTACAGCTTCTCCGCCTCCGTCCAGCCCGGGCTTGGCCAGCTTCTGCTCCAGTAGCGTGGTGACAACGAATGCCGCTGCCGTGTATAGGATGTGCTGCTTGAAGGGCTGGTGGCGAAGGAAGAAAGAGAGCGGTTCCTGAATGTGATTGCGCAGCTGAGCTGGTGGTGGAGGTGACTCGGGGGTGTTGGAACAAGGGGAATAATTGAAACTGTCAGATGTGGTGCAGTGCAGGCTTGTGGCGATGGTATCGCCGCGCTTGAGCGGATGCCGCATCCAATCGAGCGTAAGCTGCAGGTCCAGGTACTTGCCCTTGATGGCGTCTATGGAAGCTTGAAGATACGAAGCGGATAGCCGGGCAATCATCATGTCTTGGAAGCGAGAGCCGCTGTCATGAATCGGAATGGCCTGCTGGAACTCCCATACTGGCGGGTAATTGTTCTCAAAGAAGTATCCCTTCAGCATAGCGAACGTCTCACATGATAATGACCCGCCCAATCCGCGATAGGCAGAAAAACGCCGTCCTCTCGTGTGATCAAGCCAGCTTCCAGGTATCCCCTCACGATATCCTCGCGAATAACCTCATCACAGAAGAAAACGAAGTCAGTATCCGAATACTCGTCGCAGTTGCCGCGGGACACGTTGCCTTTGACAACGAGCGAGAGCTTGTCCCAGTAGCGGGACAATATCGGATGCTTGGACAACTCCTAGGCATATACGTGTGCTTGCTTCAATAATTCCTTACTTCTGTCATTCATGTTGTTCATCGGAATATCTTCTCTCCTGCCGGTAGTAGATAAGCATGTATATTGATTGTAGCCAAAAAATAAAGCCCCTGAAATAGGAGCTTTATTTCGAGGATATAGCCTGGATAGCTAGTGTAGCTACAGCAACAACGGTAGCCAAAAGACCAAAAATGGTTGTGATAACAAGGACTTTCGTATGTTTTTTCATCGAGTCGATTTTATCAACCGCCCGGTTAATTTCCTGCCGCATTTGGCTGTTCGATTCTTTTACATCGGAACGCAGCCCCTTGATCTCTTCTGAGATGCGGGAAAATAACTTTTCGTTCCTTTCTTCAATTGCTTTCATTTCTTCTCTGTATCTTTTATCCTGTTCTATTATTTGCTGGTGCAGCCTTGATTCTCGTTCGGCAGCGTCCTTAGAAAGACGTTGTTCCCACTCTCTGAGGTCGATGTCCAGTCTGTCGACATATCTTCCCAAGTCGTTGCTCATGCCATCACCATCTTTCTGATCATGCTTGCTTGGAGCGATTTGCGAATACCCTGCTATAATTTCATGGAATGGATTATATTTAAGGTCTTCAAAGGCTTGTTGGTCCATTTGATTATAATTGAATTCTAATTTTTTTGGCCATGAGGGGATGACGGGAAAAGTGTCGTTTTGATAAACTTTAAACTGTTTTTTTGCTTCGGCACGGCCAGAGCTATTCATGATCATCACCTGTGGCAAATGTTTTTAATTGATCAGCCAAGGTTTCTATTTGCTTCCGTTTTCCTTCGTCAAAGTCTGATTTTTCAAAATAAGATTCCAGGTAGACCTTAAAATTCGTAATCATGGAAATGATATTTTTTTCATTTAATTCAACATCAAAATATTGTCTATCCGCTCTTGTGATTCGTATCACCTTAGAATGATGAGATGCTGGAGCAAATCCAGTCAAGGATAAAGGCGAATCAATAAGAGATCTAAAATAACAATAAAAATCAAAATAGAAGCTGTTCTTCAAGGCCATAAAATATTCGCGGTTTTCTGTTATGTACTCATCATAATTGCGATCTGTCAGAAAGCTGCCGATAGCTAGCCCCGTGTTTTCCCCAAAAATGTCCTCCAGATAATCGTAGATGTCTTCATCCGCTCCTTTCGAAAAACTTTTCTAGGGATTTCCAGAGGAGATCTCTCATATATGGATTCTCTTTAAATAAGTTGTTAAGCGTCTGGAACCCTAATCTAATGTTTTCTTCGTTAAGTTCGATATCTCGTTCCGCAACGATTTCAGTGTTTGTAGCTGCAGTCATACGAATAACCTCCAACTTTTCATTTCGACGGACCCTTATGCATCTATTTTACCTAAATTAGGGAAGGTGTAGGATAAAGACGGAAAATGTCGAAACCTCAAAAAATATTTGCATTTACGAGGACTTGGTGCTCGTATCCGTCTTATAATGAATACATACAATAATCTACAAATCAGGAACGGGAGTCGACAATGATAGACATGAAGGAGATGCTTGTTGAATATATACGCAGCTTGAGAAGGGCAACCGTGTATACGGAGCAGTTGGAGCGTGCGGCAGAAGGCATGTTCCTCACCTATGAGGATTTTGCGGCAGCTATCCTTGATCTGGAACAGTCGGGGTTGCTGGAAGCGATCCGATCGGCAGGCAGGAACCCGAGGCCGCCGCATGTCGCCTATCGCTATCGAATTCATGCCGCCCAGTTGCGATCCGGCTTGCAGCAGCGGCTCCATCAATTGCGGCTGGAGCTTCATCCTTTGATCTCGCTAGATCGTTATTTCATGCTGGGGGAATCTATTCTTGATTCGGATCTGCCCTATATTATGAAAATCGATCGCTATTTGCAGAGATACGGTCTGCCAGCAGATAGCGCCGCTTCGCCGGAGAGAAGCTTCGCGTTAGTCGGCGACGAGAAGTGGATTAAGGAGAAGGACGGCCAAGCCCTGTTGGAACGGATTGGTCTGCTTGACAAGCTGAAGCTCAACTCATCCCCGGATCCGGTGATGTTCGCCGTGAATCCATCCCGAGGTGTTCACCCCGGCCGTGAAGAACCGCACACCCATCTTGTCGTGGAGAACAAGACGACGTTCCTGGCGCTGCTGCCTGCTCTGTCCGAGACGATCTTCCACACGCTTATTTATGGATGCGGGAACAAAATCGTCGGTAATATCGACATGTTCGCGCAGCAGTATCCTGCTGCTTCGGGAGCGCACCGCTTTTACTATTTCGGCGATATCGATTATGCGGGTATCCTCATTTGGAGCAATCTGTCCCGGAAGATTCCAATGATTCCTGCTCTTCCTTTTTATAGAGCCTGCCTGGAGAAGCAGGCCGTGCCCGGGAAGACCAGTCAACGGCCTGCCGCATCAGCCTTGCATCAATTCGGTATGTTCTTCGCTCCAGCCGAGCGGGAACGAATGGCAAGGAGCTTGACGAGCGGGCATTATTACCCGCAAGAGACATTATCCGCTCAACAACTGCAGCAGATCGGGAAGGAGGCTACATGGGAACCGTGGGAACCGTTGACGTAACTCAGATGGTAGTCGGCTTTCAGGAACGAATGGCGAAGCTGGCTTTGTTCGATCCGCTCTTCGAACTGCAGCGCCAGAGAAAATCCGATCGCAACGGAGAACCGATTGAGATGATGGAGATGGGGCTGTTGACGCTGCTGTTCTTCTTCGAGCAGAAGCTCATGCGCAATCCGAGAGCAAGCGTGAAAGATTTGGCGAAGTTTTTGCAAGAGACGGCAGCCGATGCGGTTAAGCTGGATGATGCAGCGTTCGAAGAATTGGCCAGAACGATCATTCAAGTGTTTCGGCCGTCCTCAGGCAAGAGGCGATCCTTCACTTTCTTTAATTGGGAGACGCGACAACAGGATACGGCCTATACCTCGATCTTGAAGGCCAATTCCTTCGACAGCAAGACGAACACGCAGTATTATGCGCTGGATGACGACGGGCTGGAGCTCGTATTTGCGACCAAAGAATTCTATATGGAGTTCCAGCTCTCTATTCATCAGCTTGTGCTGCGCAAGCAATTGGAGAAGGGGGAGTTCCAGGGGGCGCTGCGGCAAATCAATGAAATGCGCGTCGATGTGGAGTCGCTCCAAGAGCGCATGAGCAAGCTGGGGCATGAGATTAAGCGAAGTATCGTATCGGAAGACACGTTGAAGAAATACGGCGCCCTTCTCGAAGATATCTATTCTCGCCTGCAGCGGGAAAATGAAGAATTCGAAGAGCTTCGCAGCTTCGTCAAAGAGACGAAGGAACGAATCTATTCGGATACGCTGCAGATGAAGGAGCATCATGCGTACGAATATATTTTGCGGATATCCGCGGAATTGGAGAAGGTTCATACGGAGCATACCCTATTGCTGCAGCAAAGTATTGAATTGAAAAATGGCGCGCTGCATGCCGCCAAAGAGTCTCTTTATTATACGGGAATGGATTCTTTCAATTTTGATCAGGATATCGTGAATCTCCTGCTCGGGACTCCATTGCCATGGGAAGCGGCGAGGGGCGTGCTATCGCCGTTTCTTGGTCTGGAGCAGTTCGCATGCTGGTCGCCGCTGACGGTATTTGCGGAACAGAACATTACGGCGGACGGGGAAGAGGAGCATCGCGAGGAAGGATTTCTGGAGCCGGCCGAAGGTCAGGAAGCGGGAGCGTTCGTTCACTGGCGGGGCCGCTTGTTCAAGTCCATTATGGAAGAACTTCTGGTCCGGCTGGAGGAAGGGCAGACGATTCGTCTGTCGGAAGTCATTGAAGCATGCGATCAGCGTGAAGAGACGCGCGATTGGCTTTCTATGCGGGCATTTTATGATTTCTGGCTGATTCTGCATCAGCGGAGTCCGGTTCAAGCGGGACGGGAGAATACGGATGAGTCCAAGCCAACCGGGATGAAGGAGGCGATCCGGCTCTTGGGCAAGCATACGCTTATCGTAGAGGAAGCGGGACAGGTTATCGAGGTCAATGCGCGCTTCTCGATTCAGGAGATGGATCTGACGTTGACATTAGGAGGAAGAGACGATGCATTACCAGAATGAGGTTGTCATGCGGGCATTCCGGCTGTATGCGGAGTTGGCCCGAAGCGGGGTGGTGGAGCGGGAAGGATTGCAGCAGTATTTGGCCGATGACGGGGTGAGGGGGCTTGTCGATCAATTCGCAAGAGAGGTCGATTGCTTAACCTTGACGGCAGGCGATCAGTTGTTCCTCATTCCGCTCGTTCGCTTGTCTCCCTTCCATGTGTCCAATGAATATTTAAAAAGAACGTACATGCGAGGGCAAGCCGTCAACGCGGATTTATACCTAATGTATGTAGCTATCATCGTGTTTGTCGGAGCGTTCTATAACAGCTATCTCAGCATGGAGCCGACAAGAGATTTTATCCGGGTGGAAGATTGGCTGTTGCTTGTTCAGGAGCGGATAGACGGACTGAAGGAGCATGATCCTGAGGAGTTGAGAGAGTACGAGAAGCAATTCTCCTATAATTGGACGGCCATTATCGAGAAATGGGACGCTATGGATGATATTAAGGAGACGGCTAAGCGCCAAAGCGGGAATACGATCAGCCGCTTCAGCTTCATGGATACGGTGAAGCGACTCCTGCTGGCGGAGAAGCTTGCGGAGGAAGTCGGGGAGAATGAACTGGCGATGACGGAGAAGACCCGAATTATCGTTCAGCGCTATTTCATGGAGCTGCAGTATAATCGCGGCATATTGCAATTTCTATATCAGTTCGAAGAAGATCGTCAGGCCCATTTCACTCAGGAGGAGGAGAGAACCGGTGCCATCCATAGCCAAGATTAGATTTACGCATGTGTTATACGAAGGCGGGAATAAGCGATATAACGATGTTACGTTCCAGTTCCATGGCCATAATGGCGCGGTTATATTGGAAAATGGCGGCGGGAAGACTGTATTTATCCAGACTGCGATCCAGGCGGTGCTTCCTCATGAGGATCTCGCCGGACGCAAGGTGAAGGATACGCTGCAGTTGGACAGCGGTCCCGCGCATATCGCGATCGAATGGATTTTGACGGACAAGCCGTACCGCAGATATTTGGTCACTTGCGTCACCCTGTTCCAGTCCGGCAACGGCATTGATTCCTACCGCTATGTGTATGAATATGGCGAGCATGATGAACATCGGCTGGAGAACATCCCGTTCGCGAAGGTTCATATGGGGAAGTCCCGTCCGGCGGACAAGGGCGAGATTCATGACTATTACCAGATGATGACGCATCGGCACTCGCTTCATGCGAAGACGTTCCCTACGATTAAGGAGTATAAGGCATATCTTGAGCAGCAATATCAGATTATTACGGGCGAGTGGGAGGCCATCACGCGGATTAACGATACAGAGGGCGGGATCGAACAGTTCTTCGATGAATGCAAGACGACGAAGCAATTGTTTGATCGTCTGCTCATTCCGGCCGTGGAGCAGTCGATCGAAGGATATGAACAGGGGAGATTTGCCCGCATATTCGAGAAGCACCGGGAGGAGTTCAAGAGATATAAGCAGTTAACCGAACAGATCGACGAGAATCGGCGGATTCAGCAAGAATTGAACAACTATGTCACGCTGTTTGAACGTCTGGATCGGGAAGAAAGGAAGTATCAGGAGGCCCGGCAAGAGGCGAAAGCGTATTGGCAATCCACTGTCGAGCTGCAGCAGGCGGTCGAGAAGGAACGCCTTCAGCTTCAACTTCAGGCCGGGGAACATGGCGAGAGAAGCAAGCTTCTGCGGCGCAAGCAAAAATCATACCTCATCGCGCGGGAGATTCAGGAGCAAGAGGCGATTGCGGAGAAGCTGAATCTGGTCGAGGATGAAGCAGAACAGATCAGAGAGCGCTTGCACGATGCCGAGCATCAATATTATTCACTGCAGTATGCCGAGATCCGCGACAGATGTCTGGCAGCCGAGGCGAAGGTTATCCAACTCGGCGTGCAGTTGGAACGGTTATCCCTTACTGAGGATGAACGCAAGCTGGAAGAGCATTGGGAGCGCAACAGCGGACAGCTTCGCTACTTGTACGATGTGAAGGAACAGACGCTTGAGGAACAGCGCAGCTTGTTCGAGCGGCGTCATAGGCAGCTCATGGAACAGTTAGAGGCGATACGGGGGAGTCTGCGCCAGTTGGCTGAGGAACGCTTGCAAGCGGAGCGATCCATCGCGGAGAAGACAGCCGGGATTCAAGCAAGGCGGGATCATCAGAAGGATATCGCGAACAGCCTGCTGGCGAATCCGCAACTGGAAAAGGTGGAACAGCAGCTTCCGCTCTGGATGGAGGAAGAGCGGCAGTTGGATCAGAGCCGGATGACTCTGATGCAGGAGATGAAGCGGCTGGAAGAGGAAGCAGTGTATAAGGAGCAGAAGCGCAGAGAAGTGAGTGCGGATAGCCGCCGCGTGGGGGAAGAACTGGCGAAGCTAATGTCGCAGCATGAACGCCACCAATCCGATCTGGAGGAATTGAAGCAAGAGCTGTGCCGCCTCCGTCCCGCATGGGACAAATATTCATCCTTATATGAAAAGGAATCCACTATTCAGGAGCAACTGGCGGAAGGCATCGAGCGCTGCCGGCAGCAGAAGCAGCGGCTGCTGATGCAAGAGCGGCTGGCTTACCGCTTTGTCGATGATCATGGGCAGCAGCCGTTATTTTTCGCCGATGCTGTCGTGGCCAAATTATGCGAGCAATGGAGCCATCAATATTCGTTGCTGCAATTGGGAACGGATTATATACGCGGCCTGTCCGCAGAGAGTAAGGGAGAGCAGGCCAGCCGTGCGGATCAGCTGTGGGCCGTCACGCTGATTACGACGATGCATGAGAAGGAATCATTGCAGCAGCGCCTCCGGCAGGCGAGCGGGAGCTTCGCATTCCCGATTCGCGTCCTCGGCGCGCAGGAGGCGGCGGATATGCTTCAAGGAACGGGGGAGCCGCAATCACCTTCCTCATCCTGGATCGTGCCGCAGCATTGGTTAAGCAATGAAGAGGCGGACGCCTATGAAGAGTGGAAGTCCGAGCTTGCCCGGCAGGCGGAGCAAGCGAAGCAGGAACGGGAACGATCGGAGCAATCGTTACAGGAATGGCAGTCGGCGCAGACGCGGTTCCAGGCTTTCTTCGTGAAATATCCGCTAGCGGCTCAGCAGGAAGAGGAACAGAGAAGACTGACGCTCCAGGAGCTGAAGCTGGAACGGGCGCGTGAGCTTGAGCGGCTCGAGCATGAACTGGAGGTCAATCGCCGGACTGCCGAGCAGCGGCGCAGAGCGCTCGAAGAAATAGGAAGCCGAATTCAACAATTGCAGTATCAGCTCCAGCAGGGCCATCGGTATACGCTGCTTGGCAATGAAGCAAGCAAGCTGGAAGAAGAGCTTGCTCCTGTCCGGAATCAGCTTGAACTATTGGGCAATCAGCGGGAGCAGGAAGAGAGAGCGGAACGGCTGGTGCAAGAAGAGCTGCAGGCGATTCAGGGGCAACAGCGGGAGACGGGGCTCCGCCTCGAAGTGCTGAAGCAAGACGAGGACTACCGGAAAGTGCGGGAATATGCCACGCTGTCCTGCCAAGCTACGATCGAGGAACTGAAGGCGGAACGGAAGCGGCTGGAACTGGAACGTCATCAGGTTATGCAGGAGCAGACCCAGCTCGAATCGGCGCTTGCCAGCGAGCGGGAGAGGGTGGCGGAAAGCAATCGGTTGATGGAACAACTGCGCACGGAGCATAAGGGGATCGCCCTGGAAATGCCGCTTCCGCTAGATGTCATTGAGCGCCAAGAGCAGCTCTGGTCACGTATTGAAGAGCTGCGGCACCAGTTGAAGCGGATCGAGGGAGAGTATGCCCGGACGCGGGGTGAGATGCAGGCGAAGGAAGGAGCATGCCTCAAGCTGCGGCAGCAGTTCGGAGAGGAGTTCCCGGATACCGAGCCCGAACGGTTCGCCGAACCGCTCCGTTCGGTTCAGGATAAGCTGCGGGACGAGGAGCAGCGGCTGACGGACGAAGCGGAGCAGATTACTCGTCAGCAGAAGGTCAACCGCAAGCGTCTGGATGAGATGGAGCGGGTGCTGAACGTCTGGAACAAGCACTTGATTGTGTTCGCTCTGGAAGATGTGCGGCTGCAGGCCGCGATAATCGGAGAAGCGGATCGGACGGAATTCCCCTATAAGCTCTCTCGCTATGCCGATCACTGCATCGACAAGCTGAAGGACAGGCAGGCGCGCGTGGAGAAGGAGCAACGGTCGGTCAAGGAGGGCCGAACCCGGATGAAGGATTATTGCATTCACTCCGTCCAGGATACGAAGCTGCGGTATATGACGATTCAAGGCATCGAATCGAAGGAGCAATTCTCCGAGCTCGTGGAATTCCAGCAATCGATGGAGAAGGGCATTCGAACGGCCATTCACATCATGGAACAGAACCTGCAGACGCATGATCGGGCTCTGCAGCAGTTCATCGTGCATGTTCATTCCCATCTGAAGCTTATCGTTCAGGAACTGAAGGAGATTCCGAAGAAGACCCGGGTCAAATCGGCGGAGGGATGGAAGGAAATCTACAGCTTCACGTTGGCGGAATGGGACGAGCAGGACGGTAAGGAGCGCATCCGCAAGCATATGGATTGGATCATGACGAAGCTGGAGCGTTATGCCGATGAACAAGATCAGCCAGATTGGCAGGAGCAGCAAGCGCTGATTCGCAAAGACCTGGAGAAGTGGCTCGATTCGCGGCAGCTGCTTCAGATCGTTATGCAGGGCGAAGGGATGAAGGTCGCTTGCCGCAAAGTAACGAATGATCAGCAGATTACGCGCGCCGCCTTCTCGTGGGAGCAGTCCAACCGCTGGTCGGGCGGCGAGAAATGGAGCAAGAACATGACCTTGTTCCTCGGGCTGCTGAATTATATCGCGGAACGCAAGCAGTTCATTCAGGCACAGATGAAGCGGCATCGCACAGTGATTCTGGACAATCCGTTCGGCAAGGCTTCCAGCGATCATGTATTAAGCCCGGTGTTCTTCATCGCCGAGCAGCTTGGCTTCCAGATTATCGCCTTGACCGCCCATGTGGAAGGCAAATTCCTCCAAGATTATTTCCCGATTGTCTATAGCTGCCGTCTGCGTCATGCGGCAGACTCCGGCAAGCAGATTATCGAGGCGGTGCAGGCGATCCAGACGGCCTATTTCCGGGACAATGACCCGGTTGCGCTCGAACGGATCGACTCGCACGTCACGCAGATGGAATTGTTCTGAGCACGGATGGCCATTGCTGCCCTTGGAAGAGACAAGGGATTGTTCCATAAGCATTGAATCATGATGCAGGCCAAGACGGGACAACAGAAGGTAGAGGCGGGAAAGGGTGGTGCGGAACGAGCTGCGGAACGAGCTGGGGATGCGCTGTGGGACGAGCGGCGGAACGAGCTGGGGATGCGCTGTGGGATGAGCTGGGGGATGCCGGTGGAAGATGGCTAAGGCAGCGAATCCTGCATTTGTGCAGGAATTTACGCTGTTTAAGCCGCGATCTGATGCAATTCCTGCAAAAGTGCATCATTTTTGCTGATTTTTACCTTCCATCCATTAGCATGGCTTCAATTTCCTGCAGTTTCGCAGCAATTTAGGCAGTGGAGGAAATGTCACAAAGGAATACTGTATTTTCGCAGTATTGTCGGCAAGTCACCAAGTCGCGTTGCGAAAAGCGGGGCGGGGCTGTCTCCAAGTAGCTAAATCTGCTTATGGGACAGCCCCTTGTTGCGATCTGGGCGACCCGGAACGAACCCGGAACGATGCAACGGAACGCAAAAAAACGCATGGCCGGGTAGGGGAACAGAGGAATAAGCGGACCCAAAGGTAACCGATGTCCGGGGCAGGGAAGGCCGAGCAAAGCGCGCACCCGCAGGGGAAGACGGCGGCCGCCGTTTCATTTTAGTTCGTATATACAGCCGGCGGGACGATGTCTACTTTTATTTTGTGTTGCTGTAATTGATCGATAAAGCTTTGCGACGCGTGGGAATCCGTAATAATGGTTCCGATGTCCCGGGCGCTCGCGAACGAAGATATCGAGCGCTTCCCAAGCTTCGTGTGATCCAGAAGCCCGACGACTTGAGAGGAAGCCTGTACCATGGCCCGCTTCAGGTCAACTTCATAGACGTTGAAGTCCATCATTCCGTCTTCCAATGTAAACCCGTGAGCGGAAGTATACATCGTATCAATATGGATCTGGCTCAAAACGGAACTCCCCAACATGCCTTCCAGACCAACGGAACCGGCTCGGATGACACCACCAACCACAATAACCGTGAAATTCGGATTTTCTTTCAGTTCGAGAGCCGAGTAGATTCCATTAGTTACGACGGTAAGGCGGATCTGCCTGCTTGTGAGAGCTTTGGCCATCTCCAGCGCAGTGGAGCTTGCATCGAGCAGGATACACTGACCGTCTTGCGGCAGCATGGCCGCATTGCTTCCGATGGCCGATTTTTCTTCGTTATTTCGCTTCTCCCGCACGGCGAAGGCGGTGTCCGTTTGCATGTCTTCTGCAATCATGGCGCCGCCATGGGTGCGTTGCAGCAATCCTTCCTCTTCCATCATTTGAAGATCGCTTCGCAGCGTTGCCTCCGACACGGCAACGAGGCTGGACAATTCCTTCACCGTAGCGCGTTGCTTCTTTTTCAAGTACTCTAAAATTTTACTTTTTCTTTCCGCAGGAAACATCTTCTCCAATTGAGATCACCTTTTCAAGGTTGTTGTATTAGCTTGTGCCCATCATAACAAACAAAACCGAATTGTTCAAATAAAACTGCGCTGAAATGAAAAACCAAAACAGCAATAAATAATAAACGGAAAAATACGAAAATAATAACGAAAATGAAATTGACAAAACGAAAATAAATGATAGGATATGTGTAAATAAAACAAGAAATGAAGGTGGGGCCTAGGAAGAAAAGTTCAGGAAAACATGTCGATGTTTTGTAGCTTATTCTTATTTCTCGTCAATGAAAGTTTGACAACGGTTTCATTTTCAAGATCGGGGGAGTAATCGTGAACAAAATGTTAAGAATGATGGGGCTCTGGTTGTTGGTGCTTGTCTTATTCATGTCTGCCGCATGCTCATCGGCGGGCGATAACGCAGGAACCACGACGGCAAAGCCCCCTGAGGCCGAGAAGCGAGCCTCTGGCACAGAGTTCAGTTGGAAGCAATTCGATGGCCATGAGATTCAAGTGATGCTGAATCAGCATCCGTATGCTGAAGCGATCATACAGAGACTATCTGAATTTGAAGCCAAGACGGGCATCGCCGTGAAGTATTCCGTTACGCCGGAGGAGAACTATTTCGATAAGCTCACGACGGCATTGAATTCCCGCAACGGCAACCCGGATGTCTTCATGACGGGATCCTACCAATTGTGGGAATACGCTCCGGCGGATTATGTTCAGTCCCTGGATGAATATTTGGAAGATAAGGAAATGACGGACCCGGAATACGATCTCGATGATATCTACAAGGGAATTTTGGACGGCGTCCGCTGGGACCGGAAGCCGGGGCATCCTGTCGGAACGGGCAGCTTGTGGGCGCTGCCGCTCGGCTTCGAAGCGAGTGTTCTGCTGTATAACAAGAAAGCGCTCGCTCATGAAAATTTGAAGCCGCCCGCAACATTCGATGAATTGATCGACACCGCCTCGCAATTGAACGGTTGGAACGGTGATGGCTCATATGGCATCGCCGTTCGGGGCACCCGTTCCTGGGCCACGATCCATCCCGGCTATATGACCGCGTTCAGCCTGAATGGCGCGCAAGACTTCGCGGTTGAATCCGGGAAGCTGGTGTCCAGACTGGACAGTCCCGAATCGATTGAGGTAACGAAGAAATTTGCGGAATTGGTGAACAAAGCAGGGCCGAAGGATTGGACGAACTATACATGGTATCAAGTGTCCACCGATATCGGGGCGGGGAAAGCAGCCATGGCATTTGACGCGGATATTTTCGGTATATTCCAGGGTCAGGAAGGCGCATCCGCGGAATCAGGCAATATCGCGTTCGCCCCGCCGCCCGCCATGAAGATCGGGCAGGATGTGGGGTCGAATGAATGGATCTGGTCCATTGCCATGAACAGTTCCTCGAAGCGGAAGGAGGCGGCATGGCTCTTCATGCAATATTTCTCCGGCAAAGAACATACACTGTGGGGCGCGATCCAGGCGAGCGTCGTTAACCCGGTCCGTCAATCGGTATGGGACAATCCGGAGTTCATTGATCGTATTTCTATGTTCGAAGGTTATGAGGCCACGTTCAAGACCATTATTGATCACACATCGATTAAATTTACGCCGCAACCGGAATTTTTCAACACTACGACCGAATGGGCGGCTGCGTTTCAGGATATCGTCACGGGGCAAGCGCCGGCGGAAGAGCGGATGAAGAAGCTGGCTGAAGACATCAATAAGCGCGTAGCGAGGATTCGAACGGCAGAGTAAGCGGAGGGCCTCAGAGATCAGAGGGACCATCAACTGTCTTGCTTCTGATGTCTTAATGAAAGGAGGGCTCTCATGAGCTCGGTCGACAAGTATCGGGAGGCCCCGGCGGTGCCGCATGCTGATTCGGCAGAACACAACAACGCTGCCAATGCGATCAACATACCATGGAGAAGAAAGGCGCGCCCGTACCTCATCCTGGCGCCGGCGCTGCTTCTGACCATCGGCATTCTTATCCCTTTTTTTACTTCCGTGTATTATTCGCTGACGAATTATTCGTTTAAATATCCGGACGCTTCCTTCGTAGGATTGGAGAACTGGACGAGAATGTTTCGTGATCCGTCGTTCTGGCACAGCGTATCGGTGACCGGGCAGTATGCGTTTTTTGCAACCGCGATTGAAATGCTTCTTGGAATGGCAATTGCGCTGATGTTGAATCGGGACAATATGTTGTCGCGGGCGTTGCGGATGGTGCTTATCTTCCCGTTAATGATTGCGCCGGTCGTGGCCACGCTCATCTGGCAGCTGATGACGAACTCTTCCGTAGGCGTGATCAGCCGCTGGCTCCGTGCCATTGGAGTGACCGATTTTTTGTGGGGGGCCGATCCGGCTACAGCCATGTTCTCTGTCGTCTTGATTGACGTATGGGTATATACGCCGTTCGTTATCATTCTCGTATTGGCAGGTCTTCGTTCCTTGCCCAAGGCGCCATTTGAGTCAGCGATGATAGACGGAGGCTCAGCGTGGTTCACCTTCAAGACATTGACATTGCCGATGATTAAGCCTCTACTCTTCATTGCGCTGTTATTCCGCATGATGATATCGCTTCAGGAATTCTCTATTATTTTCGCCTTAACCCGCGGCGGACCCGGCGATACGCTCATGACGCTGCCGCTTGCGGCTTATAATGAAGCATTTATCTATAAGGAAATGGGGAGTTCCCTGCCCTATATGGTGATTCTATGGATCTTCGTCTATGTGGCGAGCCATTATATGATCCGTTATTGGAGCCGCGCGCAACAACGGGCCTCTGGCAATTAGGAGGGTGACGATGGAAATAACAAAGAAACTGACAAGCTTGTTGAAAAATTCAGCGCTCGTTCTCTATGCGGCATTTGCCTTGTTCCCCTTGTTGTGGATGTTGCTGATCTCGTTCAAGTTCGATCGGGAAATGTACGATACGGTCTTCGTGTTTACGCCCACATTGGAAAATTACCGGATGCTTTTTTCAACGGGAGAGTACCTGGGTTACTTCGTGAATAACGTAATCGTCAGCGTAGGGGCGGTGCTGCTGTCCATCGCCGTCGGCGTACCGGCGGCATACGCTCTGGCGCGATTCGATTTCAGAGGCAAGGAGAATTTGGCTTTCACTTTTTTGTCCTTCCGCTTCGCGCCTGAACTGCTGGTCATTCTGCCGCTGTTCCTTATTTATCAGAAAATAGGACTGTATGATTCGTATTTCGGATTGATATGGGTGTATCAACTCATCTCGCTTCCGTTCATCATCTGGATTCTCAGAGGGTATTTCGAGGATATCTCGCCCGAGATCGAGCATGCGGGGAGAGTGGACGGATACTCCTGGCGGCATGTGTTCATGAAGATCATGATGCCGCTAGTCAAGCCGGGGATGGTGGCTGCCGGACTCCTGTCATTCATTTTCGTATGGAACAACTTTACATTCGCGCTGCTTCTCGCGGGCCAGGGAATCGTCACTTCGACGGTGGCTTCATTAAAGTATATTTCTTCGGATACGGTTCACTACGGGCAAATGGCGGCCGCCGTTACCTTGTCCGCGTTGCCTGAGGTGGTTCTGGCGCTGCTCATTCAGAAGCATCTGGTTCGCGGATTGAGCATGGGAGCCGTCAAGGGATAGGAAGCTTGCGAGGAGGGAAACGGATGGCGGATATTTTACTGGAAAATATTACGATGAATTATAAAGGGAAAGCGGCTTTGAACAATGTATCGCTTGAGGTGAAGGATAAAGAGTTCTTTGTCGTATTCGGCCCGGCCGGAGCAGGCAAGACGACATTATTAAATGTGATCGCCGGGATTGTCTTGCCGAGCGAAGGGGTTGTCCGCATGAACGGCAACGTTATCAATGCGCTGGAGCCGGAAGAGCGCAATGTAGCTATGGTATTCGAGAACTATGCATTGTATCCGCACTTGACGGTGTTCGATAATATGGCTTCCCCCTTGCGCAGCCCCACATACCTCGAGCCGGATAGCGTCATCCGGGAGGAGGTTCGACGCGTGGCGCGTATTCTGCGTATCGACGGGCTGCTGGAGAGGCTTCCCTCGGAGCTCTCGAACGGTCAACAGCAGCGGGTGTCGTTGGGACGGGCTCTCGTAAGAAAGCCGGAGGTGTTCTTGATGGACGAGCCGTTGACGCATCTGGACGCCAAGCTGCGCCATCAGATGCGGGCCGAGTTCAAGGAGATGCAGCAAAGCTTGAATACAACCACCATTTACGTAACGCATGACTATCTCGAAGCGATTAGTCTGGGCGATCGGATAGCGGTCATTCATCAGGGCCGAATCGAACAAGTCGGCAAGCCTGATGATATCTATTACCGGCCGGCCACGGAATATGTAGCGGAGGCATTCGGCGAGCCGGAGATCAATTTGTTGGATGCGGATATCATACGGAGACCCGAAGCTGCTTATCTGAATCTCCTGGGGGACAGCGACCACTTCTCCGTTCCGGATGACATGTTAGAGCGGATAGATCAGGCGGGTTGCACGGTTGTCCGCGTAGGCTTCCGCCCGCGAGATATCTCCTACTCCTTCGAAGGAGATCCGGAAGGAGCGCTTGAAGCCCGAATCTACAGCTTCGAACCTCTGGGCGCCAAGGTGATACTTACCGTGGAACGGAACGGCCGGCAGATTCGACTGACAGCCCCGGCTGATCTGGAATGTTCGATGGATGAGCCGATCTATCTGACATTCAACACAGCGGAGGCTCTGTTCTTCGATTCCAGTACGAGATGCTTCCTGGGACGCTCTGGCGAGAAAGGGGGCCGTAAGGATGGCGGAGCTCATCATTAAAGATTTGTGCAAGGCGTACACCAAAAATAAAAAGCAGGTGCACGCCGTCCGAGCGCTCAATCTCATCTGCCGCGACGGAGAATTTATTGCCCTCTTAGGTCCGTCGGGCTGCGGAAAATCAACCACATTGCGTATGATTGCGGGCTTGGAGAACATCTCGTCGGGGGACATTATGATCGGCGGCAAGTCGGTCAGCCGATTGCATCCAAGCAGGCGCGGTGTCGGTCTGGCCTTTGAAAATTATGCGCTGTATCCGCCGTTGACCATTTACGAAAATATTGCCTTTAATCTGCGAGCCCGCAAAATACCGGAAAGTCAAATCAAGCAGGAGGTTAGCCAGATTGCGGAGCTGCTCCACATTACGGATCTCCTGCCCATGAAGCCATCCGCATTATCCGGCGGCCAGAAGCAGCGGGTCAATATCGCGAGAGCCATCGTCAGACGGCCCGGAGTACTGCTGCTGGACGAGCCGTTATCTCATCTCGACGGCAAGATGCGTCAGACGATGAGGACAGAAATCAAGCGGTTGCATACCGAAATGAAGACAACGAGCATCATCGTCACACACGATCAATCCGAGGCGATGGCCTTGGCCGATCGGATCGCCATTATTAATGAAGGAGTGCTTCAACAGTACGGCACCCCGCTGGAGATATACAACCACCCCGTCAATGAATTTGTTGCCGGATTTATCGGGGAGCCGCCGATGAACTTGTTCCATGTGAAGACGGTGCAATCGCAGGATAGGCTTCAGTTCCAGATCGAGGATTCCGAGCTGGTCTTTCCTGTACCTGACAAGTACATCCAGCGGGTGAGAGCGTCCGAGACCTATCGCCTCGGCATTCGTCCGACCGATATTTACCCGGTTGACGGGGACTCTCCTTGCACGTTGTCAGCCCGTGTAAGCATCTTCGAGCATCTGGGCGAGGAGAACCGCATTCATATCCGCATTCGCGAGCAACTGCTTAGTCTGATTACAATGCAGGATACCGTGTACCGGCCAGGGGACGAGATCCGACTGTTATTCCGGGAGGATCGCATCCATCTCTTCGATCCGCAATCGGGTAACCGGATCTGAGCAGGTCTTCTGACGGAATCGGATCATGCGAATCGAAGGGGGAGAACCATGATGACGAACGAATGGGTCGAGACGTTGGAAAGGAAAGCCATCATTCCGAAGACAATGAGAGCCATTGTCGCTTATGCGCCCGGCGATTATCGGCTGGAAGAAGTGCCGGTTCCCGAGATCGGAGAAGGCGAGATTCTGATCAAGGTAGAAGGCTGCGGGATATGCGCAGGGGATCTGAAGGCATTTGAAGGAGCTCCGAGCTTCTGGGGGGACGAGACTCAGCCCGCTTACATTAAAGCGCCGATGATACCGGGGCATGAATTCATCGGCCATGTGGCAGCGCTTGGACCCGGGGTAGAGGGGTTCGCCATTGGCAACAGAGTCATATCCGAACAGATCGTGCCTTGCTGGAAGTGCCGATTCTGCAATCGGGGGCAGTATTGGATGTGCGAGAAGCACGACTTGTACGGCTTTCAGAACAATGTGAATGGCGGCATGGCCGAATATATGAAGCTGCCGAAGGAAGCGATCAATTACAAGGTGCCTGCCAATCTTCCTTTGGAGAAGGCGATTTTGATCGAACCTTTTGCCTGCTCGTACCATGCGGTGCAGCGCGCACAGATTCAGTTGGGGGATATCGTCGTGTTGGCCGGAGCCGGAACGCTTGGGTTAGGGATGATCGGCGCGATTAAGAAATCGGGTCCGGGGAAGCTGATCGTTCTTGATTTGTTCGAGGAGCGGCTGCAATTAGCCAAGCAGTTCGGCGCCGATCTCGTATTGAATCCGAGCAAGGACGATGTTGCGTATATCGTGAAGGAGCTGACCGGCGGGTATGGCTGCGACATCTATATAGAAGCTACCGGTGCCCAGAAGTCGGTAGAGCAAGGGCTTGCCCTGATTCGCAAGCTCGGCCGCTTCGTGGAATTCAGCGTGTTCACTGACCCCGTAACCGTAGACTGGAGCATTATCAGCGACCGCAAAGAACTGGATGTGCTCGGTTCGCATCTGGGGCCATACTGCTACGAGCCTGTCATTAAGGGCATTGCCAACGGGGATCTTCCCACGGAGGGCATCGTCACGCATCAACTGCCGCTGGACCAGTTCAAGCGTGGATTTCAACTGGTGAAGAGCGGATCGCAATCGTTGAAAGTCGTACTCATCCCCTAGTCAGCGAAGAAAGCCCAATTCCCATCATGAATCATGAACAGAAAGGAACATGGCCATGAAAATCGGATTAGGTTCTGACCATAATGCGTATGCGATGAAAGAAGAGATCAAGGCGTATGTGCAAGCGCTCGGTTACGAAGTGCATGATTACGGCTGCAGTTCCTGCACGGAGGTGGATTACCCGGACGTTGCCTTCCGGGTTGCCGGCGATATCCTCTCCAACAAGATCGCGAGAGGAATCTTGATATGCGGGACAGGTATCGGCGTGGCTATCGCCGCAGGGAAAGTCCCGGGTATTCGCGCTGCCTTGTGTCATGACACTTATTCAGCGGAACGGGCACAGAAGAGTAATGATGCGCAGATCATGACGATGGGCGCGAAGGTTATCGGCGTTGAGCTGGCCAAGCAGATCGTCAAAGTATATCTGCAAGCGGAGTTTACCGGCGGCAATTCGGCGAGAAAGGTTCAGCAGATTAATGATAAAGAGCAGGATTTCTTGAAAGGGGCTGCATACCATTGAAGAAATTGATTAATGCTCCGAATGATGTCGTGGAGGAAATGATAGCAGGCTTCGCAGCGGCTCATCCGCAATATGTCCGACGGCTTCCGGAACATAGTCGTTCGCTCGTCACGGCGAAGGACACCGTGGAAGGCAAGGTTGGCATACTCATTGGCGGGGGAGCCGGCCATGAGCCTGCATTCATGGGCTATGTCGGGGGCGGGATGGCGGATGGCGTGGCGGTAGGCAATATTTTTGCTTCTCCGCCGCCCAATCCGATTCTGGAGGCGGCCAAGGCGATTGATAAGGGTGAAGGGGTCGTGTTTATTTACGGGAACTATGCGGGCGATGTGATGAACTTCGGCATGGCGGCGGAATTGGCCGCCCTTGAGTACGGTATTCCTGTAGGGGTGGTGATCGTAACGGATGACGTAGCCTCCGCCCCGACGGAAGACAGCGAGAATCGTCGCGGCATTGCGGGGGAGTTTTTGGTGACGAAGGTGGCAGGGGCTGCGGCGGCCAAAGGATATTCATTGAGCGAAGTCGTCATCGTGTCGAATAAGGCGAATGCGCGGACTCGGAGCATGGGAGTGGGTCTGACTCCGTGTTCCTTGCCCCAGACGGGACAGCCCAGCTTCGAGCTGGAAGCGGATGAGATGGAGATCGGCCTTGGTCATCACGGGGAACCGGGAATCGAGAAAGGGCCTCTGCAGACGGCCGATCGGGTAGCTGAACGTCTCGTTCATGATATTTTGGCGGATATGCCGCTCGAGCCAGGCTCCCGGACTGTCGTTCTTGTGAATGGACTCGGTTCAACGACGCGAATGGAGTTGTATATCGTGTTCCGGAGAGTCGAGCAATTGATGTCGGACAGAGGAATTATCATTCATCGTTCTTACGTAGGCGAGTACAGCACATCTCTGGAGATGGGAGGGTGTTCGGTTACGGTGTTGCATCTGGATGATGAACTGGAAGAGTTGATCGATTACCCTGCCGACTGCCCCATGTATGTGCAGAAGTGAGGAGGCTCGGTCATGAACATGACGGCGGATGATCTGAAGATGTATTTGACCCATGTTATCGCTGTAATGGAAGAGAATAAAGATTACTTATCCGAGTTAGATCGGAAGCTCGGCGACGGCGATCATGGGGTAACCATGTCGATCGGTTGGCAGGCCATCGGCGAACAATTGCGCGGTGCATTGAAGGACGAACAGGATTGCGCCAAGATTTGTACCGTTGCGGGACGCGTGTTCCTCTCTGCGGTAGGTTCTTCCGTGGGACCGCTCTATGCTATGGGGTTTCTGCGGGGCGCCAAGGCCATCCAGAACGTAGCGGTGCTGCGCGACGAGGATCTGGTGCGTTTTTGGGTCGCTTTCATGGAAGGAATCAAGGAGCGAGGGAAAGCGGAGATCGGCGACAAGACGATGATCGATACGCTAGAGCCAGCGATCACCGTGCTGCAGATCCGTTACCGGACGACGGGCGAGTTCAGGACTGCATTCGCCGACGCGGTATCGGCAGGCAGACGCGGGATGGAGGCGACCAAGGATATACTGTCGAGAAAAGGAAGGTCGAGCCGGCTTGGGGAGCGTTCTCTAGGTATTCAAGATCCGGGAGCAACATCCGCTTTTCTGATTCTTCGCGCGTTCCTGGACGTGATAAATGCCCAGGTCGGATCGCAAGCGGCTATTCCCATACGTGAGGGAGTGTGTACCATTGATAAGGAATGCGGAACGCAATGATGTGGTGGGCCAAATGTATATGGATTTTCTGGCGGTTACACAACAGGCAGCCATCGCCGCCTCTCTCTGGATAGGCAAGGGATGCAAGCAGGAGGCAGACGAAGCGGGCACGACAGCGATGAGGGAGAACATGAACCGGATCGGCATGCGCGGACGGATCGTGATCGGCGAAGGGGAGATGGATGAGGCGCCGATGCTCTATATTGGGGAGCAGCTTGGCACCGGACAAGGGCCGCGAGTCGATATTGCCGTAGATCCTGTCGAGGGCACGAGCTTGATGGCGACGGGACAGGACAATGCTATTGCCGTCATCGCCGTTTCATCCGGAGGCAGTCTGCTGCATGCTCCCGATATGTACATGAAGAAATTGGCGGTGGGACCGCAGGCGGCAGGCCGCATTCATTTGGACTGGCCTATGTCGGAGAATGTGCTCTCCGTGGCCGATGCACTTGGCAAAAAGGTGTCCGACATTACGGTCATGATTCAAGACCGCCCCAGACATGATGAATTGATCCGCGATGTGTTGGATACGGGAGCCAGAGTCCGATTATTTTCCGATGGCGACGTGACCGGAGCTATTGCGACAGCGATTGAAGAATGCAATGTGGATATGCTGGCGGGAACGGGAGGAGCGCCGGAAGGTGTGCTTGCCGCCGTGGCGCTGAGATGCCTCGGAGGTGATATTCAGGCTCAACTCCTTCCGCAACATGACGGAGAGTATGAGCGATGTATTCAGATGGGGCTGCCTCAGCCCGGCACAATCCTGACTCTCGACGATATGGTACAATCGGACGACTGTCTGTTCGTTGCCACAGGCATCACGGATGGCATGCTTTTGCAAGGAGTGCGACAGAGGAATGGAACCGCGCTAACCCATTCTTTTATCGCCTACGGGGGCAGCCATGCGAAGTTCCAGTTCATTGAATCCTATCATTAAGCTGGATGCGGCCTCGCGATTCACAGAGATCACAGACCGGTAAGGAGGAGGAGCGTGTGCGACAGAGAGGAATAGACATTGACGAGCGGTGCGTGAACACGATTCGAACATTATCGCTTGATGCCATCGAGAAGGCGGGATCGGGACATCCCGGCATGCCGATGGGAGCGGCCCCAATGGCTTATGCGCTGTGGAGCCGGTTCATGAGCGTCAGCCCTGCGAATCCGGGATGGTGGAACCGGGATCGCTTCATTCTATCTGCCGGACATGGTTCGATGCTCTTATACAGTATTTTGCATTTATTCGGCTATGACTTATCCCTGGAGGAATTAAGACAGTTCCGCCAATGGGGAAGCAGGACGCCCGGGCACCCCGAATATGGATATACCCCTGGAGTGGAGGCGACAACGGGACCTCTGGGCCAAGGCATTGCGATGGCAGTGGGCATGGCCATGGCTGAGCGGCATCTGGCGGCTGTGTACAACCGGGACGGATTTCCGGTCATTGATCACGATACGTACAGCATCTGCGGAGATGGCGATCTGATGGAGGGCGTGGCGGCGGAAGCGGCTTCGCTGGCTGGACACCTGAAGCTGGGCCGCCTGATCGTCATGTATGACTCCAACGATATATCGCTGGACGGCGAACTCTCGAAGTCGTTCACCGAGGATGTGGCGGGCCGCTTCCGTGCCTGCGGCTGGCAGGTGATTCGGGTCGATGGCGGGAACGATCTCGAAGCGATTGCCCAGGCCCTGGCCGAAGCCAGGGCCAACGCGGAGCAGCCAACATTAATCGAGGTGAAGACGGTTATTGGCTACGGATCGCCGAATAAGGGAGGCAAGTCGGATGCGCATGGCGCCCCCTTAGGCCCGGATGAGGTCAGGTTGGTCAAGCAGCAGTATGACTGGCCTTCAGATGCCGAGTTTTATATTCCAGAAGAGGTGAAGGCCCATTTCCTTGAACTGCAAATGAAGGGAGAACGCGCGGAACGGCAATGGAGCGAGCTGTTCGCCCAATATGCGAATGCGTATCCGGCCCTCGCGGCACAGCTGCAATTGGCGATGGATGGTGGCCTGCCGCCGGGGTGGGATTCCATGGTTCCCGTGTATCGCGCAGGGGAAGACAAGCTGGCGACACGCGCTTCCGGAAGCGAGACGCTGCAAGCACTGGCCAGCCGCGTTCCTCAGCTGCTGGGCGGATCAGCCGACCTGGCTTCGTCGAACAAGACATTGCTGCAAGGCGAAGCGGACTTCAGCCCGGCTGACTACAGCGGCCGCAACATCTGGTTCGGCGTGCGCGAATTTGCCATGGGCGCCGCGTTGAATGGAATGGCCTTACATGGCGGCGTCAAGGTGTTCGGAGCTACGTTCTTCGTCTTCTCCGATTACTTGCGCCCGGCGATTCGCTTGTCCGCGCTTATGAAGCTGCCTGTCGTGTATGTGTTCACCCACGACAGTATCGCGGTCGGCGAAGACGGGCCGACTCACGAACCGATCGAGCACCTGGCTTCCTTGCGCGCCATGCCGAATCTGTCCGTCTACCGTCCTGCAGATGGCAATGAGACGGCCGCCGCTTGGAAGCTGGCGCTGAGCAGCAAGGATCGTCCCTCTGTCCTCGTGCTTACACGGCAGGAGCTGCCTACGGTGGTTGATCAAGCGACTGCCGATGAAGGAGTAAGGCGTGGAGCTTACATCGTGGCACAAGCGGCGGGGGAGCCTCCTCACGGCCTATTACTGGCTTCCGGCTCCGAGGTGAGTCTGGCGCTTGATGCCCGGAAGGCGTTGGCAGCTCGAGGATTGCATGTGGTGGTCGTCAGTATGCCGAGTTGGGACCGATTCGAGCAGCAACCGGACGATTACAAAGAAACGGTGCTGCCCGCCAAGGTCACGGTGCGGCTGGCCATAGAAATGGGCAGTTCGTTGGGCTGGAGCTACTATACCGGTCCGGAGGGGAGCGTGCTCGCTATCGATCGATTCGGCGCATCGGCTCCTGCGGGCCGTTTGCTTCAGGAATATGGATTTACCGTCGATAATGTGGTGTCCGAATTCGAGAGGCTGCTTCCAAAAAACGTCCCGGATCTATGACCATACGGGCATTTTTATGAAGATGAATGAGTACGTAATAGAAAGACGAGGGTCTAGCGTAAATTGCACCTTCGTCTTTTTTTTGGTATGACATAGTTAAGAGCTGTACGGATTGGGTATTCATATTCACGGCATTCATGGGAGATGAGAGAATGCACGTCGAGGAGGGAGCAGGGATGCATTTTTATCCGCTCGGAGATGCCGCGGTCGTGGTGGAATTCGCTACGGTCATCGGACCGGCATCTCATGAACAAGTCCGATTGTTGTCGCTATATCTCGATCATCATCCGATCCCTGGAATGATCGAATATGTCCCCGCTTTTACCACGGTGACGGTATTTTACGATCCAGTGGTGCTGCGATATGCAGAGGTGCAAGCGAAGCTGGAGCGGGCCGTAGCGCAGACGGCAGAGATGCGGTTGGACAAGAAAGTGCGCACCGTCGAAATTCCGGTATGCTACGGCGGCACATTCGGTCTCGATCTGGAGGATGTCGCCGCGCATAACCGATTGACGGGGGATGAGGTTGTGCGCATTCATAGCAGTGCCGAGTACCTGGTATATATGATCGGGTTTGCACCTGGATTTCCATATCTCGGCGGTATGCCGGAGCGGATTGCCACGCCGAGGCGCTCTTCCCCGCGTCTGGCGATTCCGGCCGGATCGGTCGGGATTGCCGGGATTCAGACGGGGGTCTATCCCATTGTCACGCCAGGCGGCTGGCAGTTGATCGGCCGGACGCCGGTTCCGCTATTTCGCCCGGACATGACTCCTCCGACCTTGCTAAGGGCGGGGGATACGATACGCTTCGTCCCGATATCCGAGAAGGAATACGAGAGCTGGGAGGGGGAGCCGATATGAGCATCCGGGTTGAGGCGGCAGGCCTGCTTACGACGGTACAGGATAGCGGACGCTTCGGATTCCAGAAATACGGCGTGCTGGCGAGCGGCGCCATGGATACGGTGGGGCTCAGACTGGCCAATCTTCTGGCAGGCAATCAGGAAGGGGCGGCGGCTCTGGAGATTACGCTATTAGGGCCCAAGCTTGTATTTGAAAAGGCGGCCGTGATTGCCCTGGCGGGCGGAAATTTGTCCCCAGCCGTGGACGGTGTGTCCCTTCCACTATGGCGGCCAATCTATATACCTGCTGGCAAAACGCTCACCTTCGGCAGGGCGGTGTCCGGCTGCCGGATCTATCTTGCGGTCGCAGGGGGGATTCACGTCCCGGAGGTGATGGGCAGCCGCAGCACGTATTTGCGGGCCGGCATGGGCGGGTTCTGCGGCCGGGCGCTTCAGACGGGCGATGTGCTGGAGACGGGATCGTCGATGTTATGGCGGGACATGGCTTCGGACGGGGCCGTCGTGCTTCCGTGGGGGGCCAGTCATGAGCTTCGTCCGGCATATCAGGACCATCCGGTGCTGCGCGTGGTGCGCGGACCAGAATATTATCGCTTCGATGAGGGGAGCAGACGGAAGCTCTGGACGGAGCGCTTCCGCGTCACGCCTCAATCTGACAGGATGGGATACCGGCTGGAAGGCGTGCCGTTGGCATTGGCAGAACCGCCGGACATGATCTCATCAGCCGTTGGCGCGGGCACGATTCAGGTGCCGCCGGAAGGCAACCCGATCGTGCTGCTGGCGGACCGGCAGACGGCTGGCGGATATCCACGCATCGCGCATGTGATTAGCATCGATTTGCCGCTGATTGCCCAGGTGAAGCCGGGTGGGCAGCTACGGTTCGAAGAGGTTTCTCTGGAGGAAGCACAGGAGTTATATGTGATGCGGGAGCACAGCATCGCTCAATTCAGGCAGGGACTGGCCCTGCAAGCCCGTTAGGAGGGGGTGGCATGTACAAGATAGACATCAACTGCGATATGGGAGAAAGCTTCGGCGCCTACCGGATGGGGACGGATGAGGAGATTTTGCCGTTCGTCACCTCGGCGAATATTGCCTGTGGCTTCCATGCCGGCGATCCGTCGGTCATGAGGAAGACGGTGGCCGCGGCGCTTGCGCACGGGACCGCCATCGGGGCGCATCCGGGATTGCCTGATCTGGCGGGCTTCGGCCGCCGCAATCTCGACATCACTCCGGAGGAAGCCTATGACATTGTCGTATATCAGGTTGGCGCTTTATCCGGATTCGTCAAGGCGGCAGGCGGGAGCATGCGGCATGTCAAGCCGCACGGCGCCCTGTACAACATGGCCGCTGCCCGCCGGCCGTTGGCCGATGCGATCGCTCGTGCGGTCCATGACATTGACCCGGAGCTCATCCTGTTCGGCCTGTCTGGCAGCGAATTGGTCCGAGCGGGGCAGGCCGCGGGGCTTCGAACCGCGCATGAAGTATTTGCCGACCGGACGTACCAGGCGGACGGTTCACTGACCTCGCGCCGGGAAGCCCATGCGTTGATTACGGACACAGAGCAAGCGGTGCAGCAGGTTGTTCGCATGGTGCGGGAAGGCGTTGTCCGTTCCGTACAGGGCCATGACGTGGCGATACAGGCCGATACGGTCTGCATTCACGGCGACGGCGCCCATGCGCTGGCCTTTGCCCGCAGCCTTCGGGAGCGGTTGGAAGAGGCGGGTATTGCGGTTCAGCCTGTGAAGTAGAGAGGAAGCATAGTTGGATTGGGGGAGTTTCGGTGACCTCGTTCGAACGGGTGGAGCCTTGGGACAGGAGTCCTTTGCCGCTCCTGGCGGCATGGTTCGAGGATGAGGAAGCGAGTGCGGGAACGAAAGGACGGGATATTTCGGTTGGAAATGGTTCGGTAACACGTTGAGCAATGACACCCTGTACGATGTGAATGGATGCGCGAAGTGATGGAGCGTTGCATATACGGACTCAACAAGCACTATATTATGAAACTGCAAAATGTGGTAACTTATAGATATAGATTTAACGATAGAGAAGCCCCCATGTTCTAGTGCGAATGTATAGTGCACATGAATTTCCCGGGGGATTCGCACCATAAAATTTCTATATTATAGGTAAAGTCCATTTTATGGTTTGTTGTAAAGGTGAGAAATGACCTTCTTTAGATTGATTCTATAGCTAATTTGATTTGTTTAATCATAACAAGAACGAAAAATGATTGGAACAATCATTTTTCGCTGTCGCATCCTACGCGGATGCGTGGATTGAAATTCGATCTCCTCGCCCGTCTCTTCCTCCAGCCACTTGTCGCATCCTACGCGGATGCGTGGATTGAAATAGGATTGTTAATTACAAATGCTGCTGCTGCAACGTCGCATCCTACGCGGATGCGTGGATTGAAATCCCTTTTATACTGGCGCGAACGCATGCATCCAGACGTCGCATCCTACGCGGATGCGTGGATTGAAATGTCATGAACAACATCGGTTTATTTCGGAGATTTAGTCGCATCCTACGCGGATGCGTGGATTGAAATAGGAACGAGGGGCCCTACCTTTCGTCACATCTCAGTCGCATCCTACGCGGATGCGTGGATTGAAATCATTTTACGTGCGCAAATATCGGCGTACAGCGCTTGTCGCATCCTACGCGGATGCGTGGATTGAAATCTAATTTAGCATTACCCTTGATTCTGTCCGCAAGGGTCGCATCCTACGCGGATGCGTGGATTGAAATCGAATGCACAAGTGCGATCAACTCCCCGTATGTCGTCGCATCCTACGCGGATGCGTGGATTGAAATTCCGTTTTTTAAGGTGAAATCAATGAATTGCGTCAGGGTCGCATCCTACGCGGATGCGTGGATTGAAATCATCCATCGATGTACCGTAACCGCAGTATCATGTCGCATCCTACGCGGATGCGTGGATTGAAATATGGGGCGATCGTCTACGCGGTTCCATACGTAGAACCGTCGCATCCTACGCGGATGCGTGGATTGAAATTGGTAGAATAAAACTGAGGAGGTGCGGAAATGTCCGAGTCGCATCCTACGTGGATGCGTGGATTGAAATGTGGACCTCTCCAAGCAGCTCAAGCACACATTGAGCGTCGCAGCTTGCGCGGACGCGTAGAAAACAGTATGAAACCCAAAAAGCATCTACCCCCGTATCAAAAGATGACGTGGGGGTGGGATGCTTGTCTTTTTTTATAGAACATACGTTCCCTGACAGATTGTTGTCACTTTCTTCAACCATAATAGAGTTTAGAGTATCAATACGTAGGAAGGTGAGGATGTACGCAGCTATGAATACGACAGTTAGCGAGCAGCAACAATTGCATCCCAATGTGGTGCCATATTGGCGAATTTATCGTCTTTTCTCTGCATTGAAGCGGACTGCGCTGACAAGCATTCCTATCATCGTTTGTTTGATGTGGTTGCCCCAATGGAAGTGGATTATATATGTTTCTGCAGCTTATCTTTTGCTTCATTGGAGCAAGGACTTATTCTATATCATATATGGAGTTCGCTTCAGCTATGCCCGAAGAAGTTACGTTCTGACAAAGGATGAAATTGTGATTCGGTGGGGCAACATATGGTCCGTTAATTCATCGATTATTCCACTTAGCCGTGTTCAGCATGTAGATATTGAACAGGACGTCATTCAGAAAAAGCTAGGCATATCTGAAGTCGTTATCGTTACGGCAGGTGATGGGACTGGCATTGTCGGTTTATTGGAAGATGATGCGAATAAACTGAGGCGCCAGGTTATTGAACTGGCCAAGATAGGTGAGACTGATGCATACAATTCATAGGCAACATCCGATCAAGATTGCCGTACATTTGTATCGAACGATCCGCTACATGATCATCCCCTATACTCTCTTGTTATTCAGGGAGATCAAGGCTGGCACAGGTCAACAGCCTTATTGGGTATATGGGGTGGCTGTCGTTATTGCTCTATCTATCTTGCTGTGGTCTGTTATTTCTTGGTGGAAAGACACTTATCAGATTGGGGAATCTGAAATCGTCATTCAAAGAGGTGTACTTATCACCACCCAGCGAACAATTCCGCTGGAGCGAATAACGAATATATCGATAGAACAGACTTGGACCGATCGACTAGTAGGTTCGGCTACTGCCGAATTGCACACTTCAGATTCGAACGAAGAGGCTGATGCTAGGTTCGTATTGACTCGACGCAACGCAGACATGCTCCTTGCCAAAATGAATCGACCGATGTCGGGTGTCTCGAACCAAGCGAAGCCGAATTGGGTCCTTCAACCCAAGGATATTTTGATGAGGGCAATTAGTTCCAATTCGTTCTGGCTAGGGGTTCCTCTATGTCTCACTATCGTAACGTATGTATGGGAGTGGGTTGAACCAAGCACGGAAGAAGGAGTAAGCCTGATCCGTTTTTTTCAAGATGAAATATGGAAAGAAATATTGACGACGGAGCTTATCCCCGTTCTGCTTGCGCTTCTTGGCATTATTGCCTTGTGCGTATTCGCGTCTTGGTTGTTGTCTTTGGCCATGATGCAAGTTCGCTATCACAAATGGTCCGTTATCCGAGACAGTGACTATATTCATATCCAGTACGGATGGTATGAGAGGAAATCAATCTCTCTCCGCACTACGAAGATTCAGTCGATCCGGGTCAAGGAGCAGGTGTTCAGTCGTTTTTTTGGTTATGTGTCCATCTGGATGGACAGCGTAGGGTATGCAGGGGAGAAGAAGGTGAAACTGCTGCTGCCCGCGATCCACTGTTCAGAGATGCATGCTGCATTGGAGATGCTGTTGCCCGAATTTACAATCGTGACCCCGCAGCGTCATTTACCAGCCGGAAAGGCGATGTATTTTGTGTGGCTTCCGGTCATAGTTGTAAGCCTTGTCATAGTAGTCTCCGCAATTTTGTCGCTGTGGGCATGGTTGACGATTCCGTTCGCGGCAGCAATATATTGGCGAGAAAGCCGAAAATATTCGGGAACGCTATGGGAAGTTCATGGGAATCAATGTGTGATCGCGAAGCCGGGTCTTACGCGAACTACAGTCTATGTACAGCGCCAATCGATCCAATCGATAACTTCTCGTCAAACTCGGATCCAACGCATATTTGGCATTTTCCAGATTGAACTCGTGATAGATTCCCCATCCAAAGCGAAGGAATACGTCTTTACGGGCGCATCCCAAGAGGATGTACAGCAGCTCTTATATTGGTATAAAAATAGAGGAACTTCCAAATACCTATGGATTGTTAATGAGGAAAAGGTTGTTTAGTCCGATTTTTTTTGCAGAAGAAGGCAGGTAGACCTATAGATGATGTCGAATATCCAATATTTATAGGATATTATGAGAGCATCTGGAGGAGAGTACAACGATGTCAGATAAAATGATTCGGCTCATGAAAATGGTCATAGCCATACAGGCGAATCCTGGCATATCGGCGCAGGAACTGGCCGACAAATGTGAAACTTCCGAGCGAACCGTATATCGGGATTTGAGAATACTAGATCTTGTCGTGCCTATAACGAATGATGGATACGGAACAGGATATCGCTTTATAGGCAATTTTGCGATGTATCCGCTTAATTTTACAGAAGAAGAGGAGATGGTCTTCTCTATCCTCCCTTCCATGTTGGACAAAAGCAAGCTTTCGCCCTTGATCGATTCGGTTTACGACAAAGTCATGGCGACGCATGTCAAGGAGAAGCAAAAACGCAGGGAAGCAATAGAGAACTTCACGAATCTAATTCAGATGGGAACGCCTGCTTACAAGGCAGATGATGATAGTCCCAATTACCTACTCCCTATTATGGAAGCGATTATAGCCGAGAAGACACTTCGTGCAGTATACCATACCCAAAGTCGCAATACAGTGACAGAGCGCGAGATCGATCCGTACTGTCTTGTCCCTCGCGAGCAACGCTTCTACTTAATCGGGTATTGTCATCGGAAGCAGGACATTTTGATGTTCCGCATGAGCCGGTTTCATGGCGTCGAAATGACGACTAAAAACTTCGACAAAGGCGACTTCGACATCCACCACTATATGAAGCATACTTGGTCGGTACATCGGGGCGATTCGCTAATTACGTTCAAGGTCAAATTTCAGCCCGATGTGGTCAGATATATCAAGGAAGAGGAAATGTTCGTGCGCCCCAAAATGACGGACTTGCCCGATGGAAGCTTATTGTTCGAGGCGACAGTCAACCATGAGCAAGGCTTCCTGAATTGGCTCGCCCAGTATGGCCCGTCTGCCGAAATTCTGGAACCGCTATCAATAAGAAAGCAGTTCATCGAGCGGTTACAGCGTTGGATGGAGATTTATAACTAATGCATCATCTGGAATATATAAGTTCCCTGACATTCAGTTGTTACCTGTGGGCGGTACAGTAAATACGAGAGGTGTAGAAAGGAGTGCTGAAATGCAATCAATTGCTCATATTCGGGTGAGTGATAAGAAGGTGCAAACCGTGGAACGGCATTTGCTCGAAGTGAAGACGTTGGCGGAAGAGTACGGTAAGAAATTGAATATTCCTCATGTCACCGGGCTGGCGGGCATGCTTCATGATATGGGGAAATATACGGAGAAGTTCAAGACATACATATTGGAGGCTGTGAGCGGAGTCGAGAATCGGCTGCGTCGGGGGGATGTTGATCATTCTACGGCCGGAGGACGGTTGCTGTATGATCGTTGTCATGATGCGAAAGCGCCCTATAAAGCGATTTTGGCTGAGGTTGTAGGCAATGCGATTATTTCGCATCACTCCTATTTGCATGATTTTCTGGATCCGGATTTGGAATCTCCTTACTTGAGACGGGTTGCTTGCAAAAAGTTGGAAGAGTTTGATCAGAGCGTCGCAGCCTTTTTTACACATGTCATGAACGAGCAGGACTTCAAGCAATATGTGGAGCAGGCAGCTGTGGAGATAGAGCAGTATCTAGCTAGAGTACCTGCCACAACTATGGAACTGAAGCTTATGCTCCTGACGAAGTTCGTATTTAGCGCATTAATTGATGCTGATCGAACGAATACGAGATGGTTTGAAATGGGCGAGCCTGACGAGCCGGAACGGAATACTAAAGAATTGTTTTCAAGTTATTATGAAAGACTGATGGCGCAGATTCATTCTTTTAAGAAAAAGAAGGACGCCCATACGCCGATTGCCCTGTTGCGAAGCGAAATGTCCGAGCTATGCGAACGTTTTGCCGCGAAGCCGTCTTCTATTTATACGTTGTCGATTCCAACCGGGGGCGGCAAGACGCTGGCCAGCTTGAGATATGCCTTGAAGCACGCGTTAAACTTTGACAAAAAACGGATTATTTATGTCGTCCCTTTTACGACGATTATTGAGCAGAATGCAGCTACGGTACGAGAAATATTGCAAGATGAAGTGAATATTCTGGAGCATCATTCCAACGTCGTAGAAGTGGAGGTGGAGGAAGACGACGAGGATCAGGACGGGCTGGCGCTGACTGCGCGGCAAAAGGCGAATCTGGCTAAGGACAATTGGGATGCGCCGATTATTTTTACGACGATGGTGCAATTTCTAAACGTGTTTTTCGCTCACGGGAGCCGGAACATACGCAGGCTCCATAACTTGTGTGATGCCGTCATTATATTTGACGAAGTGCAGAAGGTCCCTACGCATTGCATCTCGCTGTTCAACCAGGCGCTGAACTTTTTGAAGGAGTACGGAGGCTCCAGTATTGTGCTGTGTACGGCGACGCAACCGGCGCTCCAGTTCGTGGAGCAGAAGCTGGAATTGGCAGAGGACGCTGAGATGATAAGTAATCTCGATGAGGTAATTGATGCGTTCAAGCGTGTTGATTTGATCGATAAAGCTACCGAGCGGGCCACGAGTACGGAAGAATTGGCATGCTTTGTCCAAGACACCATTCAGGAAGCAGGCAATATTCTGGGCATCTTGAATACGAAGTCGGTCGTGAAGTCGTTGTATGAGCGGTTGCAGGTGATGTGGGAACAACACCAGTTCGGCGAGGACGAGGAAATCTTTTTGTACCATTTGAGTACGTCGATGTGTGCCGCTCACCGGTCTGCCATTTTAAAAAAAGTAAGGGCGCATCTCGAAGCAGAGGAAAAAGTGATTTGCGTCAGCACACAGTTGATTGAAGCCGGAGTAGATGTCAGCTTCGAGTGCGTTATACGCTCCCTGGCCGGATTGGATTCGATCGCGCAAGCGGCGGGACGGTGCAATCGGCATAGGAAGGATGAGATCCGGAACGTCTACATTATCGACCACGCGGAAGAGAATCTGAAGCATTTGAAGGAGATTCAAATCGGCAAGGAACTGACACGCACGATGCTTGTCGATATGAAGCGGGATGCCGCGGCGCATGGGGGCCATTTATTGTCGCAGCAGGCGATGGAATTTTATTTTCAGAGGTTCTATATAAGGATGGAAGCGGATTTGAATAATTTTGTACCTAAGCTACACAAAAATATGACGGACTTGCTATATGCCGGACGGTATGAAACGGACAGCTATTTCCAGGCCTATCACAAGAAGAAGGAAGAGGAGAAGGCGAAGGACACATGGTTGCCGCTAGTTCTCGCCAATAGCTATGGCACCGCCGCGAAATATTTTCATGTTATTGACGATCATACCCGCGCTGTCATTGTTCCCTATGGAGGAGGCGCAGAAGTGATTGCCGACCTGAACGGAAGCGGCACGATCGATGATATGACGCGTCTGCTGAAGAGGGCGCAGCAGTTCACGGTCAACCTGTATGAACACGATCTCCGCCAGTTGGATCGCAGTGGCGGAGTGGAGAACTGTCTGGACGGAAAGGTGCTCGTATTAAAAGAGGGAGCCTACAGCGAGCATTTTGGAGTTGAACTGAACAGCGACAGCGCCATGGGATTTTTGGGTTGTTTCTAGAAGAGTGAAGCCTATCTTTTACAGATAGGCTCCTAATAAAATACTATATTTTTCAATCCGCGCTATTCCAGCGACAACTTAAACTATTATAGCACAATTAAGGTATTTGAGAATGCGGACATTTTTTGGTTTTCTGTTCAGGTGTGAAACAAAAAGTTCATATAATATTTTATTAGATTATCATTGACCCTGTTTAGAAGAGAGTATAGTATAAAAGGTGTAAGAAAATTATGGAAAGGGGGCAGCGCATTGATACGCAACAGCATTGAGTTCGAAGTGTTCGGGACTTACGCGTTGTTTACAGATCCGTTAACGAAACTGGGCGGGGAGAAGATGTCATATCCCGTCCCAAGTTATCAAGCATTAAAGGGGATCGTCGAGTCAATCTACTGGAAACCTACTATCCTCTTCATTGTGGATGCCGTTCGCGTCATGAACCCGATTCGGATGGAGTCCAAAGGAGTCCGACCGATTGATTATGGGGGAGGAAATACGCTTGCGTACTATTCCTATTTGAAGGATGTTCGCTACCAATGCCGGGCTCATTTCGTATTCAACCCGAACCGGGCGGACTTAGAGTATGATCGCAACGAAAATAAGCACCACAATATTTTGAAGCGCGCGTTGCGGGCCGGAGGACGCCGGGATATTTTCTTGGGAGCAAGAGAATGTCAAGGTTACGTAGAACCATGCGAGTTTGGCTCAGGAGAGGGCTTCTATGACAATTATGGCGAACTTCATCTCGGAACGATGGTGCACGGCATTAACTATCCCGACGAGACAGGAAGGCAGCAGATGGAGACGCGGCTATGGAATCCGGTCATGAAAAATGGTGTCATTGAATTTATCAAACCGGAAGAGTGTAAGATGGTTCGTCCCGTGGCTGAGATGCAACCGAAGACGTTCGCGGCCGGGGAGATCGAGGCGGTTGAGGAACTGGAGGCCCGCCTGGAAGCGGAGGGAAGCCGATGAGTTGGATGCAGCAATTATATGAGACGTATGAATCGAACCTGGATCGGGTCGGGGTTGTCGAGAAGAAGCATAACGGGCAGGAGTTTACGCTGCTTCCGATTTCTCATACGACACAGACGGCGCATATTGAAGTTCGTGTCACGGAAGACGGGGAATTCCATTCAGCCATCGTCGTTGACAAGAGCGATGCCAGTACTTTGATCCCGTGCACAGAGGACTCCTCCAGCCGTTCGGGGACTGCCGTATTTCCTTATCCGCTGCATGATAAGCTAAGCTATGTGGCTGGAGACTACATTGACTATGGCGGACAAGCCAAGAAAGCGGATCAGTTCAAAGCCTATATCGAAAAGCTGGAAGAATGGGCTTTATCGCCATTTTGCCATCCTCATGTGGCCAGTATTTTTAAGTACCTGAATAAAAAAAGGCTCGTTCGCGATCTGGTCGAAAAAGAGAACCTGTTGTCCCTCGATGGGATCGGGTGTCTGCTTGGGAAATGGGATAAAAAATACGGTGACGAGAAACCGCCGTTGTTTGGCGTGCTCAATGGCGAACAAGAAAGCGCATTCATTCGGTTTGCGGTCTACTCCCCGGTGCGGCCGCTCAAGGAAGTGTGGAAAGATCCGAAGGTGTATGATTCGTTCATTCGCTACTATAACAGTAAGCTGGGCAACAACAAGCTATGTTATGTGACGGGGCAATTGGTGCCAGGTACGGACAAGCATGCGAACAAAATACGAAATCCGGCAGACAAAGCGAAATTGATCTCGGCCAGCGATACAAGCGGCTTTACGTTCCGAGGCCGGTTCAGCAGCAGTCAGGAAGCGGCGGGCATTAGCTATGAGGTATCGCAAAAAGCCCATAATGCGCTGAAATGGCTGATTAACCGCCAAGGGAAAATCATTGATGGGCGCGTATTTCTCGTGTGGTCGAACGATGCGGTAGACGTGCCGGCTCCCGGAGAGGATACCTTTGCCCTATTTCCGGAACAAAGCGCGGCGCATAAAAGGGAGTCTTTCACGAACGAAGGGCTGGCGCGGGACATTGGGGGTTACCTGGCTGGGTATGGAGCAGGACAGAAGCTGTCGATTACGAATCCCGCTGTGAACCTGTTGATTCTTGATTCTGCGACGACCGGGCGTATGGCTGTGCTCTATTATCGCAATCTGGACAAGAAGCATTATTTTGAGAAGCTGGTGGAATGGCATTCCAGTTGCGTATGGCTGCACCGTTACCGTAAAGATGAGCAAGGCGACTATGTTCAATTTTTCGGTACACCGGCGACGAAAGATATTGCTTATGCCGCTTACGGAACATCAGCCAGCGACAAGCTCATAAAAGGGCTGATGGAACGCATGCTGCCGTGCATGGTCGACGGCGTCAAAATTCCGGCGGATATTGTGAATAGCGTTGTTCGCCGGGCGTCCAATCCGGTGGCGATGGAGAAGTGGGAATGGGAGAAGACACTGAGCATTGCTTGCGCGTTAGTCAATAAAGCTTATGAGAAGGAGGGGTTCCAGGTGGCGCTGGACAAGGAGAATACGGACCGAAGCTATTTGTTTGGAAGATTGTTGGCGGTGGCTGACGTATTCGAACGGAGGGTTTTGGACGAAGAGGCGAAACGTTCAGGCAAATCTGGAACGGGGCATGCAAGAGTCAGCAATGCCATCCGTTACATGAATTCCTTTGCGCAGCACCCTGCGAGAACTTGGAAAACGATACAAGCCGCTTTGCAACCCTATCAAATGCGGTTAGGTTCTAAGGGATATTATTTATCGAGTTTAATTGATGAGATAGCCTCGAAGTTCAATTTTGAGGATATGAACAACAAGCCATTATCTGATAAGTACTTGCTCGGCTTTTATAGTCAAAGGCACGAACTTTATCAAAAAAAGGACAAAAATCATGATTCAACCGAAACTAATCAATCCAACGAAGGAGCGAACGAACAATGACAATTCTCGATCATAAAATTGATTTTGCGGTCGTATTCTCAGTCACGAAAGCGAATCCGAACGGTGATCCGTTAAACGGCAACCGGCCCCGTCAAAACTATGACGGGCACGGCGAAGTATCGGATGTGGCTCTAAAGCGGAAAATTAGAAACCGACTGCAAGATAGCGGTGAGTCTATTTTTGTCCAATCTAATGATAGAAGCGATGATCAGCTCAAAAGCTTGCGCGAGCGCGCAGAAGCAAATGAAGCACTGGCGAAAATATTAAAACAAAAAGACAGTTCCGGCGAAGAGTTCGCGAAGATTGCTTGCGAGCAGTGGATCGATGTCCGCAGCTTCGGCCAGGTATTTGCCTTCAAGGGCAGTGGAGATAAAGGGGTATCTGTTGGTGTGCGCGGTCCGGTGTCGATTCATACGGCAACGAGCGTCGATCCGATTGATATTACGAGTATGCAAATTACAAAGAGTGTCAACTCGGAGCCGGGCAAAGAGAGAGGCTCGGATACGATGGGGATGAAGCACCGCGTAGACTTCGGCGTGTACGAATTTTATGGCAGCATCAATACGCAGTTGGCGGAAAAGACGGGCTTCACCGTGGAGGATGCGGAGAAAATCAAGCATGCGCTCGTTACGCTGTTCGAAAATGACGCTTCTTCCGCCAGACCGGAAGGAAGTATGGAAGTGCACAAGGTATATTGGTGGGAGCATAGCTCCAAGTTGGGTCAATATTCATCCGCGAAAGTGCACCGCTCATTGCATGTCAGCAAAAACAAGGAAGAACCAAAATCCTTTGAAGAAGACTATGACATTACGCTGAACGAGCTGGAAGGGCTGAAGGTTGAGATCATCGATGGCCTATAATGATGAGGACAACTACTTATTGCTGTCTGGCATCCAGCATTTTCAATTCTGCAAGCGGCAATGGGCGTTGATTCATATCGAACAGCAATGGGAAGAAAATGTGAAGACGATCGAAGGGCAACATCTCCATCGCAATGCAGATCAACCGTTCACGAGGGAAAAGCGCGGCGACAAGCTTGTCGTTCGCGCTATGTCTGTCAAGTCGCATGAATTGAAGCTAACAGGCATCTGTGATGTGGTGGAATTCGTACAAGACAGCCGCGGAGTAGAGATTCGTGGGGCTGAAGGCAAATATATCGCTTATCCTGTTGAGTACAAGCGCGGCAAGCCGAAGACGGATGAATCAGATGTATTGCAACTGGCTGCGCAAGCGCTCTGTCTGGAAGAGATGCTGTTGTGCGATGTACAGACCGGATATATTTTTTATCAAGAGTTGAAGCATCGAATTGAAGTTCCGCTTACGGATGATGTGAAGCAGAGGGTCAGAGTTGTCGCAGCGGAGATGCATGATTATTACAAGCGCAACCATACACCCAAAGTAAAAGGCGGGCCATATTGCAAAAACTGCTCGCTGCAATCCATCTGTCTCCCAGCTCTGATGAATAAACGGACGGTAAAAAGTTATATTGAGGGGAAGATCAGAGATGAAGCGTCTTCTTAACACGTTATATGTAAACCAGCCGGACGTTTATATGGCATTGGACGGGGACAATATTGTGCTGCTGAAGGGAGAAGAGAAGCTGGGCCGTCTTCCGTTGCACAATCTGGAAGCTATCGTCGCTTTTGGTTATACAGGAGCAAGTCCTGCGTTGATGGGGTATTGTGCGGATCGGAATATAGCGATCACCTTTATGACGATGAGTGGGCGGTTTTTGGCGCGTGTCATTGGACAGAGCAAAGGGAACGTTGTTCTGCGAAAAAAACAATATCTTGTCTCCGAGAATGAGACTTCGTCAGCCCAAATTGCACGCAACTTTATAGTGGCCAAAATTTTCAATCATAAATGGATGATTGAACGAATGACGAGAGACTACCCGCTAAGGATAGATGTCGCTCAGTTCAAGGAGATTTCCGGGCAGTTGTCATCCTTTATGCTGGAAGTGAGAGAGTGTGAGGATCTGGAGCGGTTAAGAGGCTTGGAAGGACAGGCTGCGGTCAGTTACAATAAGGCGATGGGTCAAATGATTCTGCAGCAGACAGACGATTTTTATTTTCGTTCCCGTTCGCGCAGACCACCGCTGGATAATGTGAATGCAATGCTGTCCCTTGCATATACGTTATTAGCGAATGATATGGCAGCTGCCGTGGAAGCGGTTGGTCTGGATGCATATGTTGGGTTCCTGCATCGGGATCGTCCAGGGCGGGCTTCACTGGCGTTGGATGTTATGGAAGAATTGCGGGGAATCTATGCAGATAAATTTGTTCTAACTATGATCAATAAGAAAATCGTGAACAAAGATGATTTTTATACAAAGGAAAATGGCGCTGTTCTTATGACAGATGAGGCCAGAAAGAAATTTTTAACGGCATGGCAAAATAAAAAACAAGAGAAAATCATGCACCCGTATTTAGGTGAGAAAATAAGCTGGGGCTTAGTGCCACATGCCCAAGCATTGTTGCTGGCGCGTTATTTGCGCAATGATCTGGATGAATACCCTCCATTTCTATGGAAGTAGGTGTTTCGATTGCTAGTGTTAATCACATATGATGTAAAGACGACGACCAGTGCGGGCCAACGAAGGCTGCGCAGAGTCTCAAAACTGTGCCAGAACTACGGCCAGAGAGTTCAAAACTCCGTCTTTGAATGTAATGTAGACGCTGCTCAATTCGCCAGCCTGAAGATTCAATTGGCGGATATTATAGAACAAAAGGAAGACAGCCTGCGCTTTTATCAATTGGGGAACAACTATAAAAACAAGGTTGACCATATCGGCGTGAAAGAATCAATTGATATGGAAGGGCCACTAATTATCTAGTGCGAATGTAGAGTGCACATGAAATCCCTGGGGGATTCGCACCATGTTTTTTCTATATTATAGGCAAAATCCATTATATGGTTTGTTGCAAAAATGAAAAAGACCTATTTTTAGCTTGATTCTATAGCTCTTTTGATTAATTCCATCATATTAAGAACGAAATGTGATTTTCACAATCATTTTTCGCTGTCGCATCCTACGCGGATGCGTGGATTGAAATCTTCTCCGATCATCGCCAACGTCGGCCCTGTAGCGTCGCATCCTACGCGGATGCGTGGATTGAAATATTCAGCTCCAGGAGCCGGCACCACTCAAATCACGTCGCATCCTACGCGGATGCGTGGATTGAAATGTCTAAACAAATGATGCTACTCGGCTGCTGCGCAGTCGCATCCTACGCGGATGCGTGGATTGAAATTCGACTTCGTAATGCAGATCCCTGATCGTGTAGGGGTCGCATCCTACGCGGATGCGTGGATTGAAATAAGCAACATAGAAGACTTTCCGCCTCCAGATTTAGTCGCATCCTACGCGGATGCGTGGATTGAAATCGGGTGGAAATGCCACTCATAGAGAACAACATATGTCGCATCCTACGCGGATGCGTGGATTGAAATTTCGTAACGCCAACCGAGTCCGTCAACGTACTATGTCGCATCCTACGCGGATGCGTGGATTGAAATCCTGATATTGCGCCGTGGCCGTTTTTTGGAGCTGTCGCATCCTACGCGGATGCGTGGATTGAAATTTACTTTCAGGATATGGATGGATTGCTTACATAAGTCGCATCCTACGCGGATGCGTGGATTGAAATGTAGATCCCCATATTCCAGTGTTTCATCTCATCGTCGCATCCTACGCGGATGCGTGGATTGAAATTGTAACGCTATCGCTAAAGCTTCATCTTTCGAAAGTCGCATCCTACGCGGATGCGTGGATTGAAATTCGATCCGTGAGTCCATGTCGGTCTCGGATCTCACGTCGCATCCTACGCGGATGCGTGGATTGAAATCAGAAAACTGGACGAGGATCGATTAAGAGCATTGGGTCGCATCCTACGCGGATGCGTGGATTGAAATATTGCTCCATGAATTGTACGAAGTCAGAGAGATGTCGCATCCTACGCGGATGCGTGGATTGAAATATAATACCCATAGGTATGAAAATGACATTTTCAAGTCGCATCCTATGCGGATATGAAATTAAAGTTAAAAGAGGAGGATAGTAAAATGGAAGCGATGCTAGACAAGTATAAAGGATGCCTAGTCGGGCTGGCCGTAGGGGACGCATTAGGGACTACGGTGGAATTCCGTTCTCCGGGAACTTTTCCTCCGGTAACGGATATGGTCGGAGGCGGCGTATTTGATCTGCAGCCCGGTCAGTGGACGGACGACACTTCGATGGCGCTCTGTTTGGCAGATAGTCTGCTCGCTATGAAGGGATTTGATCCCGTTGATCAGATGGAGCGATACAAAAAATGGATGAGAGAAGGGTATATGAGCAGCACGGGAGAATGCTTTGATATAGGCAATGCGACACGTGAAGCCATCCTCCGGCACGAAAGAACGGGCGAAGGCTACTGCGGGTCCGATAATCCGAACGCTGCTGGCAACGGCTCTATTATGAGACTGGCGCCAATCCCTATGTATTATGCAGAGCAGCCGAGGCCGGCAATGATCTATGCTGCGGCAAGCTCCAGGACGACCCATGCCGCTGCGGTATGCGTGGATGCTTGCAAGTTGTTCGCAGCTTTTATAATGGCTGCACTGAAAGGATGGCCAAAGGAACGGTTGCTGGACTCCGCGGCATTTGATGAATGGTTGGGAACAGAGCCCTTAATGCCGCGAATCGAGGCTGTTCGCAAGGGCTCTTATCGCTTTAGTGAGCCGCCTGATATTAAGGGCTCGGGATATGTCGTAAAATCGCTTGAAGCCGCTTTGTGGGCCTTCGCCAAGTCGTCATCTTTTGAAGAAGGCGCATTGTTGGCGGTTAATCTCGGCGATGATGCCGATACGACCGGAGCGGTTTATGGTCAGTTGGCAGGAGCTTATTATGGTTACCAGGGCATTCCGCAGCAATGGTTACATAAGCTGGCGATGAGAGAAATGATAATGAGTTTATCTGTCGATTTATATAATAATAGGATTGCTGGCAATTGCTAATAGCGGTGTATGCTGCAATCGCTGTGTTCTATACCCTTAGCGATTCCTGCCTCTTGATTGAAAAACAATACATTAACGCAGCCCGGCTTATAGGAATTTGACAGGGGGAATAACCTGCATGAGAGGTCGTCGAAGTATAGTGTGGCTTGTTGTGGTAGGCATATTTTTAGTTGCTGGAATGGCGGGAATCGGTTGGGATAATCTTCAGAGCGGCACTAGGGCCAAACCTGTATCGTTGGGGACGACGATAAAAGGGGATCCGCGTACTTCCCGGGCATTTACTTGGCATACCGCAAGCACTGGCTTGCAAGGGAAAGTGCAAGTGAAGGAGGGAATGGAAGCTGACACTTGGGACGGAGAAAATGTACTGACCTTTACTGCAGACTCAGCGAGTATCATTTCCGAGAAGGGGAAGCCGGAGAGCATACATAAAGCGGAGGCGATTGGCCTTAAGCCGGGTACGACTTACGTGTATCGCGTAGGCAACGGAGAAAACGGGGGATGGAGTGAGCCAGCTGTATTTGTGACGGAAGAGGCGGAGCCAGATACATTTTCGTTCATTAACGTAACCGACTCGCAAGGCGTAACCGAAGCGGATTTTACTTTGTGGGGACGCACGCTGAATCAGGCATTCGCGACTTTTCCTGATGCCCGGTTTATTGTTCATAACGGTGACTTGACGGAAGAACCGGACAATGAAAAAGGATGGGAGTCTTTTTTTGGACAAGTTGCTAAGTGGCTGGTCAGTGTTCCGTTGATGCCGGTAACAGGCAATCATGATGAAATTGAAGGCAACGCAGAGCGCTTCACTTCTCATTTTAACGTGCCGGATAATGGGGCGGACGGATCGATTCAGGGCACGAGTTATTCGTTCGATTACGGCTATGCTCACATCGTAGTGTTAAATACGGAGTCGAACATTAAGCGGCAGACCGACTGGCTGCGGGAGGATTTGGCGAACAATGACAAGCCTTGGGTTATCGCGGCAATGCATCGTCCGGCTTACGGAGGCAACACCAATAAGAAGGTACAGGATTGGGTAAAGGTATTCGATCAATTCGGCGTCGATTTGGTGCTGCAAGGCCATAATCATGAATATTCGAGATCGCATCCAGTTCGCAACGGACAGATCGCCCCTGAAGGAGAGGGCACGGTATATGTTGTCACTAACGCAGCAGGCCCCAAATTTAATGCTTTGAAAAAAAACAAGTTTTATCATGCCGTCCATTTTCAAAACAACAAGCAGATGTTTGCGGGGATCACTGTCAGTGAGCACACCCTCAGCTATCAAGCCTATGATGTGGACGGTATTCTACAGGATGAATTCGTGCTAACTCGTGAGTAGAGGCCGGAATGATTGACTCGTTTGCGGTAGAAGTCTTAGGGACGAGCTTTATGCTTCTTCTAGATCTTATTAATGGCGAAATCGTATCCGTCAATGTTTCAGGATTTTAGATATTTGCTGGGAACAACGGTAGAGGCAAAAATACGATGCGAACTGTGAGCGTGGACAGGTTTGGCATTAGTAACTTGCTCAGCACTATAAAAATATACACATAGGCAACAGCCCTTTATTAGTGGATAACAACTTTAAAAACAAGACTGAGCATAATTGGTGTGTACGAGTTGCACGATATGGAAGAGTCACTGATTATCAAGTGCGAATGTATAGTGCACATGAAATCCCCGGGGGATTCGCACCAGATTTTTTCTATATTATAGGTAAAATCCATTTTGTGGTTTGTTGCTGAAATGAAAAATAACTTACTTTTAGATGATTCTATAGTTATTTTGATTAATTGAATCATATCAAGAACGAATTGTGATTGTTACAATCATTTTTCGCTGTCGCATCCTATACGGATGCGTGGATTGAAATAGCTCCTCCGCTTGCTTGCGCCAATTGTGAACGTCCGTCGCATCCTATACGGATGCGTGGATTGAAATAAATCTCTGACCCTGAATGACGTCGAATCCGTCGTCGCATCCTATACGGATGCGTGGATTGAAATGGCTATAACAGCCTCTTGCTTTGCCGGATCCATGGTCGCATCCTATACGGATGCGTGGATTGAAATCTGTGCTGTTTGGCTCATTTTGG
>NZ_QYZD01000002.1:315475-412403 GCF_003591545.1 Paenibacillus thiaminolyticus | reverse complement strand
GTCGCATCCTATACGGATGCGTGGATTGAAATCTGTGCTGTTTGGCTCATTTTGGATCACCTCACTTGTCGCATCCTATACGGATGCGTGGATTGAAATCTGTGCTGTTTGGCTCATTTTGGATCACCTCACTTGTCGCATCCTATACGGATGCGTGGATTGAAATATACCGGAGAAGTCGAGCACGAACCGGATGTGATGTCGCATCCTATACGGATGCGTGGATTGAAATAGCGCGAGTTGGAGGCGCTGGATTTACGAACGGAGTCGCATCCTATACGGATGCGTGGATTGAAATTGTTAAACTCTTTCTCATACTGACTCGCAATTGGGTCGCATCCTATACGGATGCGTGGATTGAAATATGACGTCTTTCAGATCCGCTCGGGTCAGGGAGCGGTCGGATCCTATACGGATGTGTGGATTGAAATCAACATTCATGCGAATAATTCAAGCTACAAATGGTTGCATCCTATGCGGATGCGTGGATTACAATACCGACGAAAATGGAGTCGGGCAACCTATAAGATGTCTCATCAAACGCGTATGGATAATAGTAAAAAAGCGCTCCACCTGCTGGAAAATTTACTCCCAACGATAGGGCCCCCATTGCCACATCCGCGGAACAACCTCTCCTTCCCTCATAACTGCGCACCTGCCTCAGATTTCCATTTCAACTCCCTCCACCCAAAAATACAACGACAGCTTTCCCCGTACATGCACTTCTGGGCCATTGCCTACATACAATGTATCACTGCGCCGGGATTCGGCTTGCTGCGAAGAGATACTGCTAGGCGCAAGACGCAGAATAGAACGTTGTCAGACTCCTGGAGGTGGCTAGCATGACGGGTTTATTTGCTGCAATCGCCGTGTTCATCAAGCAATTGACGCTGCTTGTATCCTACGTCAAGAACAATGCGTTTCCGCAACCGCTGGCGGAAGAGGATGAGATGAAGCATTTGCAGCGGATGGCGGAAGGCAATGCACAGTCGCGGAATGCGCTTATTGAGCACAATCTCCGCCTGGTTGCGCACATCGTGAAGAAATTCGACAACACGGGAGAAGACTTGGAGGATTTGATTTCCATCGGCACGATCGGGCTCATCAAAGCGATTGAGAGCTTCCAGCCGAACAAGGGAACGAAGCTGGCGACTTTCGCCGCACGCTGCATCGAGAACGAGATCTTGATGCATCTGCGCTCCTTGAAAAAGACGCGCAAAGATGTCTCGCTTCACGATCCGATAGGAACGGACAAGGAAGGCAATGAGATTACGTTGATCGATATCCTGGGCACGGACGGCGATGAAGTGGTCGATAAAGTGCAGCTCAAAATTGAGAAGAGCAAAATTTACCGGAATCTGGACATTCTCGATGAGCGGGAGCAGGAAGTGATTCGCGGCCGCTTCGGGCTGGATGGGGGCGGAGAGGAACGGACTCAGCGGGAGATCGCCAAGGAGTTGGGCATCTCGCGCAGCTACGTCTCCCGGATAGAGAAGCGGGCATTAATGAAGCTCTATCATGAATTCTACAAAAATAAAGGTCACATGTAGCAGCCGCATCACGAAATGGCCAGCCCGGTCCTGCTCCAGTACGCTCCACCGCTGTCCCGTGCAACACGGCTAGAGAGCCGTGCTGCGCGGGCATTTGCGATCGGCGGGACCATCACGTCGTGCGGCGGCTCTGAATGGTGCCGTCCTGCCTGTGAATGACAATATCGGCGCCGTCAGACGCCTTCCGCTGCTGAGCGTATTGAATGGCCTCCTGCTTCGTCTGCGCCATCATGAGCGGATACTCCCGCCCTTCAGCAGTAACGGCCCAGTCCTCCCCGGCCGGGACGACATGGAGGATGTGCTCCCGGCCTGAAGGGTCCGGGAAGTGCGCTTCATGCCATTTTTTGGCCTGCGCGGTCGCGATCGCAATCGCGCGTCCTTCCTCCATCCCTTCCTCCAACAAAGCATTGGCGATCTCAATCGCCTTGGTCCGCACCTCGGACAGCAGATGCTTCATGGATGGAGGATAGTTGTGCTCGTTCCAGGGCATTCGGCTTCCCTCCTTGCTGCATAGGGTTGTCCATACTTTACCCGGATGCGCCTCGCGGCAAACCGGGCACCTGCTCCGATCGGGCGAATTTGCTATAATGAACGAGCCGGAACAACGAGATGGACGACAGGAAGGAAGATGGCAATGACATCAGAGGCGAACACAGAAGAAGTACTCAGCAAGGGAACGGACAGCCCGGTGCCCCGCTACATATGCCGCCGCGTGCCGGACGGCGCTCCGAATTGGATGGAGGCGGAGGCGGCCGTTCTGGCCGATGTCGTCACCGGGGAAGCTCCGTGCTACCGCACGCAGGTTCAGGCCTGCTGGTCAGAGCGCACCTTATATCTTCGGTTCGAATGCGAGGATGAGCGGGTTGTGAGCCCCTATACGAAGCGGGATGATCCGCTGTTCGAAGCGGACGTGGTGGAATGCTTCATCCAGCCGGGTGAAGACGGAGCCGTCTATTATGAATTCAACATCAGCCCGCATAATATCGTCTTCGACTCGCGAATCGTATGTGAGCCGGGCAAGGAGAAGCTGTTCCAGCCTGAATGGGATGCCCGGCAGCTGCGGACGACGGTAACCTATGTAGCCGAGCCGAAGCGGCTCCTTGTCTATGAGGCGGCGATCGCGTTCGAGGATCTGGAACGAGCGCCTCAGCCCGGGGACTGTTGGCGCATCAACTGGTTCCGGATCGACGAGGGGGAGGACGGAATACGGAATTTCGATGCCTGGTCGCCGACGGGAGCGGTCAATTTCCATGTGCCGGAACGGTTCGGACGATTCATATTCGAAGCATAGACAAGCGTCCACGATAAGCTATTCCAATGAAGCAGGCTTCTCGCAAGCGGCTGTAACAGCCGAAGCGGGAAGCCTTTGTCATGAAGCAGGGCTGCACGCGCGAAGCAGCAGGAGACTGGCGCTCTTCCTTCATAATCGTGTCATAATGATGTGTGCCCGAATCAGGCCCAGATGCATACGTTAGAAGCATGGGATAACCGGAAAGGATGATGAGCTTATGGTAAGGAAGCTGCGAGCATGGGATATCATCTTGGTGTTGTTCGTGCTTTTGGTCATCGTGTGCCTCTTGCTGTTCGGACTGGGGCTGTAACTTGGCTCTAACCTAGAAACAGGACATAATTTTTTCACAGATGGCAAATACTGAACGCATATAACCGAAAATCAGACTGGATGCAGGAGGTGAATCAATGGCGACTTCGGCCAAATCCGGGTCATCCGGGTCCTCAACTTGGACTTCCGGAGGAACGACCATCTCGGAGAAAGAGTATAAGCAGATCGCCAAGCAGCGTGAACCCTCCCGCCCCGTATGGAAAAATTGCGTACGGGCTTTTTTGGTGGGAGGAACGATCTGCCTGATTGGACAAGCCATTGAACAAATATTAATCACGTTTTTCGATATGACGAAGAAAGACGCGGCAGGCCCGACGGTCGTGATTCTTGTGCTGGCTTCCGTTATTCTCACAAGCCTGGGCGTCTATGACAAAATCGCGCAATGGGCTGGCGCGGGCACGGCGGTTCCTGTGACCGGGTTCGCCAATTCGATGTGCTCCGCGGCGCTGGAGCATCGCAGCGAAGGGCTCGTGCTGGGGGTCGGCGGCAATATGTTCAAGCTGGCCGGCTCTGTCATCGTGTTCGGAACGGTGGCGGCCTTTTTCATTGCGCTCATCTATTTCATTTTCGGGATACAGTTCCAGCATTGATGCCGGACATTCCCAGATGGTAAAGGAGGCAATCCGATGCGTACAGGACGCCATACATGGCGGTTCGCCAATCAACCGGTTATTATCGGCACTTCGACCGTAGTTGGCCCCGAAGAAGGGAAGGGGCCTCTGGCCGCCGACTTTGACTTTGTTCACGAAGATTTGGATTTGAAGGAGCCAAGCTGGGAAAAGGCGGAACGCAAGCTGCTGGAGCAGGCCTCCCAACTCGCCATCGTCAATGCGAACATTACCCAGGATGACCTGGATTATTTCGTCGGCGGAGACCTGATGAACCAGATTATTAGCAACTCCTTCGCCGCGCGCGGGCTGGGAGTGCCTTACATCGGCGTATTCGGGGCATGCTCCACCTCGATGGAGGCGCTGGCCCTCGGATCGCTGCTGGTCGATTCCGGCAACGCGAACTTCGTCATGGCCGGGACGTGCAGCCACAACTGCTCTGCAGAGAAGCAGTTCCGCTATCCGACGGAATACGGTTCCCAGAAGCCGCCTACGGCGCAATATACCGTGACCGGAGCCGGGGTGGCGATTGTCGGCAAAAAAGGCAACGGACCGAAAGTTACGGCCGCGACCATCGGCAAAATTGTCGATCTGGGCATCAAAGATCCGTTCAATATGGGAGCGGCCATGGCGCCTGCGGCCGTCGACACGATTCAGACCCATTTGACCGACTTGAAGCGCAGTCCCGGCTATTACGACATGATTGTGACCGGAGATTTATCTACTGTCGGTTACGGGATCGCCAAGGATTTGTTCAAAAAACACGACATCAACATTCAGACGACGAACTACCAGGATTGCGGGCTGATGATGTACGATATGGTCAAGCAGAAGCAGGATGTGCAAGCGGGAGGAAGCGGGGCGGCTTGCTCGGCCGTCGTCACCTACGGCCACATTTTGAAGCGGATGAGGCAGGGCGAACTGAAGAAGGTGATGATCGTGGCGACTGGAGCCCTCATGTCCCCGCTGTCCTACCAGCAGGGAGAGAGCATTCCATGTATCGCTCATGCCGTGACGATCGAGATGGGAGGAGACGAATCATGATCTTTGTGTGGGCATTTATCGTAGGAGGGCTGATCTGCGTCATTGGGCAGCTGATGTTCGATGTCGCGAAGCTGACCCCGGCGCATACGATGGCGCTGCTGGTCGTCACCGGCGCGATCGTTGACGGCTTGGGCTGGTACGAGCCGTTGATCGACTTCGCCGGCGCAGGCGTGACAGTCCCGATTACGAGCTTCGGCAACTCCCTGGTGCACGGGGCGCTTACCGATTTGAAATCGGATGGATGGATTGGGGCCGTCAGCGGCATATTCAAGACGACAAGCGCGGGAATATCGGCGGCGATCGTGTTCTCCTTCCTGGCATCGCTCCTCGTGCGTCCCAAAGGCTAAGCGCGGATGGAGCAGACAAGCTCCGCAACCTGAACAGGTGCGGGGCTTCTTTTATGGGATTAATTAGCTTGAGGGCGAAATGAGTTGTTGATGTACCTTCACCATAGAATGGTGTAAAATGAGGAAATGTAAGGCAACTGAGCTTAGGATCCCCCTACGTAATAAATTATAAATTTTGGGTAAATTTCCTTATATTACTGCTGTGGAGGAGGTTTTTCCTTGCATTCGCAATCATCACTGCATTCGATTATGGAACAAATCCAGTCTACGTTGGATCAATGCATATTAGGGAAGTCATTCGAGATTGAATTAATGCTTACCGCCATGGTGGCCGGCGGCCATGTGCTTATAGAGGATGTTCCGGGAACGGGCAAGACGCAGCTGGTCAAATCACTGGCGCGCACGATGGACGGGGTGTTCCGCCGGGTTCAATGCAACCCCGACCTGCTGCCGACCGATATTACCGGCGTTTTTATTTTCCATCCCAAAGACCAGCAGTTCGTGTTCCGTCCCGGACCGGTCATGTGCAACGTGCTTCTTGTGGACGAGATCAACCGGGCGACGACCAAGACACAATCCGCCCTGCTGGAGGCAATGGAGGAGCATCATATTACGGTGGACGGCGAAACTTTTGGGCTGCCCGTTCCGTTCATGCTCTTCGCCACTCAGAACCCAATCGAGTTCGAAGGAACGTTCCAATTGCCGGAAGCCCAGCTCGATCGCTTCATGTTCAAGATTAACCTGGGATACCCCGATAAAGCGATGGAGCGGGCGATGCTGACCCGCCATGTGCTGGGACAGCCATCCGAGCGGGTCCAGCCGATTACGGATATTACGGTGATTGAGCGGATGCGGGAAGCTGCTCGCGGCATTCATATCGACGATGCCGTCGCTTCCTATATTATTGATGTGGTCCGTGCGACGAGGAGTCACTCGCACATCGTGCTCGGCGCAAGCCCGCGCGCTTCCGTGGCGCTCATGCAGGCGGTCAAAGCCCGCGCCTGGATTCAAGGCCGGCGCTATGCCACTCCCGATGATGTCAAGGCGCTGCTTCCGTTCGTCCTGGCTCATCGTCTTGTGCTCGATATGGAAGCGAAGATGGAGGGGCTGACCGCGGAGCAAGTGCTGATGGATGCGGTCCGAGGCGTGCCGGTGCCGGTCCGGATGGAGCTGTAGCATGAATTCGCCGCAGCTGGTGCCCCGCCGTCCGCGTTCGCGGAGACGGACATTTTTTATTGCTTTCGTCATTTATGTCAGTTGTGTTTTTTATTTTCTGTTCCAGGGCGGCAAGACATCTTTCATGCTGCTGTCGATGGCCACCGTGCTTGCCTTCTATTGGACATGCGGGTGGTTCGGGGGCGTGAATAAGGTGCAGGGACAGCGTATGGTCCGGACAGGGACAAGCTGGTTCCTCCCGGCCCAATCCCGCATCCAGGTCTCGGTGGAGCTGCGCGTTCCGGGATGGATTCCGCTTCCCTATGTCATCGTGGAGGATGGGTTGTACCGCTTCGATGAACTGTATAGCCAGGCGGAGTCAGCCGTTACCCTGAATGCTACGCGGCAGGCCGTCTGGACGTACCGGACGCCGCCGCTTCCGCGCGGAGCATACCATTTGGATGCGACCACATGCTTGTCCAAAGATTTATTCGGCATCTTCGAGCAGCGCGGACAGTTCCATACGCCGTCCTCCTTCTCCATCTTGCCGGCCACGATTCCGATCCCTGCCTGGAGCCAAGCCGGCCATCAAGCGGTCCAGCCCGGACAGACGCAAGCGATGGATAAGAGGAAGCGGGAGTCGACCCAATTGAACGGCATACGGGAATACGTCCCTGGCGATCGTCTCTCGCGCATTCATTGGAACGCCACCGCCAAGACCGGAAGCTTGAAATCGAAGCAGTTCGATCAGGAAGTGCAGGCCCCAATCCTGATCGTGCTCGATATCAGGACCGCCTCCTATGAGAGTCCGGCTAGCTTCGAATTGGCGCTCTCGGCAGCGGCATCGATTGCGCACTATGCGAAGGCGAACAGGCATCCTGCGTATTTGGCCGGAATCGGCGGCTCACTTCATTGGTGGGACGCCATGGCGCTCGCACGCGAACCGGTAGCTTACAAGCAATGGCTGTCTACCATTGAGCCGGAGATCCCCAATCCGCAAGTGAATGACCGGATTGGCACGATGCTGGCGCAGCGCGCCTCACTGCTGCGCGGGGCGTCCGTCGCCTGGATCAGCGGGGCGATGACATCCGGCGATATGGCGGCGATTGGCGGCCTTCGCTCCCTTGGCGGCCGCGGCACGTTCATTCATGCCGCTCCCGGCATCGGCCCTGATGAAGCCAGCCTGCTTCGCGACTTGGCGAAGCAGGGCTTTGACTATAAATGGCTGGATGAACTGAACCATCTTCCTAAGCTGCTTGGAGGTGGGATGACATGGAAGTGAATCGGCAGCCGGAGTCCGCTTACTCGGCAAGCTCCGTTCAACCGGCAGCGCCCGGAATGATGAAGCGCTGGCTGCTTGGCGGTTGGAGTGAGCGCCTGTTCTGGACTTGCCTCGCCGTTATGGTATGGCAATGGATTGTTATGCTGGAGCCGTATTGGTATGACGAGACAATCGCGATGTCCAGGGACGCGCTTCTAATGATATGGGGAGTTTCTGTATTATTTCCCCGGCAATTTTTTGGCCGGCTGCTTATCGGGCTGCCGCTTGTATTGCGTCTCATATATATGGAGCTGGTTCACAATCATCTCTGGATTGAGGACGGATCCCGATGGGAGAGGCTGCAAGCCTTTCATCCTTATATATGGTTCGTTATCGGCATCTGGCTCTGCTATGAAGCGCTCAACCAGATTGTCCGCGGGCCGGGCCGCATCATAATGTGGCTGCTCGTTCAAGTTGCCGTTTTCGGCATCCTGGATTCTTTTACCGAGGATATATTATGGGATCAGGTCGCCTGGATCGTTGGCGCGGCGCTCGTATGGCTCATCGGGCTTCATTTCTCCCAGATGAAGCACAGCTATCCGGAGATGAAGCGAACGTCGCTGCGGTATCTGCTTCAGATGGCCGTAAGCGCCATCGCCGTTATTGCGCTTATCATCACGGTCGGGGTGAGCGTGCCAGGACTGGAGCCGATTCTGACGGATCCGTATACGGCCTGGACGAACCGGAACGGAACCGGCGGCACCTTCGTCGACCGCATCGTCTCGAACGTAACCGGTACCGGGGCGACGAGTCCCACAACATCCGGCTACAGCAACCATGACAGCCAGCTTGGGGATGGCTTCCAGCTGGATTATCAGCCGGTGATGACGGTAACCTCCGAAGCCCGCGGCTATTGGCGGGGGGAAGCCAAGGACATATACACCGGTCAGGGCTGGGTCGATGCGAGGCGGGAAGAGAGGCTGGAGCCGATGAGTCTGGGCGAGCGGTTCGAGGCCGACGATGCCCCTTCGAAGCGGATTCAGACGAAGGAGATTATCCAGACGGTGCAGATTCAGAGCGATCAGGTATATCCGGTCCTGTTCGGCATGTATTCGGTAGCGGCCGTGGAGGAGCTGGAAGGCGGCGATCCGGATGGACTCTCCTGGAACGGGAGAGAGAGCGAGGTACGGTACGTGGGGAGAGGTGCTGCCCGCTATCCGATAAGCTATACGATTGTGTCCCATGTCCCAATCGTCTCGGAACAGGAACTGCGAGCCGCGCTCCCGTCCGAAGCGCCGGACAGCGCCTACCTGCAGCTGCCGGATCGCCTTCCGGCCCGCGTCGTCGACCTGGCGCGGAGTCTGACCGAAGGGGAGACGAACAACTACGACAAGGCCAAAAAAATCGAACAGTATTTACGGACCCAGTTCACTTATACAAATGTTCCAAATATTTCAAAGCGGACCAGCGACGATTTCGTCGACGGGTTTCTGTTTGAAGTCAAAGAAGGTTACTGCGACTATTTTTCCACCTCGATGGCGGTCATGCTCCGCAGCGTGGGCGTGCCGACGCGCTGGGTGAAGGGCTATGCGCCCGGAGCCCGCGAAGGATCGGATCCTACGATGATGACGGGCTCCTTCGATCCCGATGAAGGCGGCCGCTTCCGCGTCACGAATGCGGACGCGCATTCTTGGGTAGAGGTATATATGGGGGAATACGGCTGGGTGTCCTTCGAGCCGACCCCGGGCTTCAGCATGCCGAGCCCGGAGCAGGCGGAGGAGCAAGAGCCCGACAAGCCGGCCGAACAGGAAGAAGAGACACAGCCTGAAGTGAAGGAAGAGAAGAAGGCCAGCAAGCCGGAAGAAGAGACTGCGCTTCCCGCTTGGGTGATTACAGCAGCCCGATCGATCGTCGGCGCTGTGGTGCTCGGCGCCATTGCATGGCTGGTCTGGCAATGGGGCCAGGCCGGATTCTCGCTGCGCTGGCCGCGTACCTTCCGCCGGCGGATATCGCCGAATGAACGGGTCGTGCTCGAGACGGAGCTCTGGCTGAGCTACTGCCGGCTTCGCGGGCTGCGCAAGGAACCGCACGAGACGGTGCGCGAAGCCGCCTTCCGCTGGAGCGAGGGCCAGCAGGAGCTGGAGGCTTCCCTGCAGGTGATCGTGCCGTTGTTCGAACAAGCGAAATACAGCGGCGAGCCGCTGGAGCAAGCCGATGTGGCCCGGTTCCGGGAAGCGGTAAGACAGTTCCGGCGCGTCCGCAAGCGTTAATCTACGAATCCATGTCACGCAGGAAGCGGGAGACAGGGCACCGGAATGTGACGAAATGAAGCCGTTCCGCACGGGAACGGCTTTTTTTTGCACGAAAATCAAAGAATATGGTATAGTTTTTCGTATGAAAACGAGGTGACTGTTTTGTTGGAAAGGCTTATTCCCCGTCTTCGGGTAAGCTCCGTATACGATATTGATTTGGACAAGTTGGCGGAACAAGGCATTCGTGGCATCATTACCGATCTGGACAACACGCTCGTCGGCGCCAAGGTGCCGGAAGCGACCCCGGAATTGGCGGCCTGGCTGAAGGAAGTCGACCGCCGCGGATTCAAGGTCGTCATCGTATCGAATAATGATCATACGCGCGTATCCCGGTTCGCCGTTCCGCTCGATCTTCCGTTTATTCATGCGGCCCGCAAGCCGGCGCAGCGAGCTTTTCGCCAAGCGCTGTCGCTGATGGGGCTGAAGCCGGATCAGACAGCTGTCATCGGCGATCAGATGCTGACGGATGTCCTGGGAGGCAACCGGCTCGGCATATTTACGATATTGGTGCAGCCTATCGCCATTCAAGACGAAGGCTGGGGAACCCGCATCAATCGGCGCATTGAGCGTTATGCTACGACACGGTTGAAGCGAAGAGGATTGTGGCACGAGGAGGAGAAAAGGTGAAGGACAATCAAGAGAAGCAAGTATGCAGTGGCTGCGGTGTCACGGTGCAGACCGGGCATGCCGATCAGATCGGCTATGTCCCGGCGTCCGCGCTGAATCGCTCGCCGCTGATTTGCCAGCGCTGCTTCCGGATCAAGCATTATAACGAAGCAGCTTCCGTTGCCCTGGATCAGGATGATTTTTTACGTTTGCTGGGGCGAATCGGCCAGGAGGACGCGCTGGTCATCCATATCGTCGATCTGTTCGATTTTGACGGCAGCGTCATCTCCGGGCTGCAGCGGTTCGTTGGGAACAACCCGGTGCTGCTCGTCGTGAACAAGATCGATCTGCTGCCCCGTTCGACGAACTGGAACCGCTTGACGAACTGGGTACAGCGGCAGGCGAAGGAGCATGGCCTCCGCATATTGGACGTCATTCTCGTCAGCGCCAAGCGCAATGCCGGCTTCGAACGGCTTGTGGAGCAGATGAGCCATTGGCGCCGCGGCCGCGACGTCTATGTCGTCGGGGCGACGAACGTAGGCAAGTCTACGCTGATTAACCGCCTGATTCGCGATTACAGCGATATGGATCGGGAGCTGACGACATCCCGTTACCCGGGAACGACTCTGGATGTCGTACATATTCCGCTGGATGACGCCAAGCATATCATAGATACGCCAGGCATCGTCTACAAGAGCCGCTTGACGGAATTGGCCAGCCGGCAAGATCTGGGGGCCCTGCTGCCGGACAAGCCGCTCAAGCCGGCCGTCTACCAATTGAACGAGGGCCAGACGCTGTTTTTCGGAGCGTTTGCGCGCTTTGATTTTGTGGAAGGCGAACGCCAATCCTTTACATGCTATATCTCAAATGGGCTTCCGATCCACCGCACGAAGCTGGAACGGGCAGACGCTTTGTACGAAGAGCACCGCGGGGAGCTGCTGGCGCCGCCGACACGGGAGCGCCTGGATGAGCTTCCGGGCTGGACGAAGCATCAGTATCGGATCGGGACAGGCTCCGAGACCGATATATTCATTTCGGGGCTCGGATGGATCACATGCAACGGCGAGGAAGGGGCGCTCGTGGAGATTCACGCACCCAAAGGGGTCAAGGTGCTGACCCGCCGCGCGATGATCTAGCACAATATACCGGGGGGAGCGGTTACCATGGTTCGGAACGATCAGGCCGGGGCGATTCAGCCTCCGGCGGCCATCGACAGCTCGACCGCTGTGTTCGCGGTCATCGGCGATCCGATCAAGCATTCCAAATCGCCGCTGATGCATAATGCCGCCCTGCGGGAGCTTGGGCTGAACGCCGTATATACGGCGTTCCATGTCGCGCCCGAGCAGCTGCAGCAGGCCGTGCAGGGCATGCGCGCTCTGGGCATCGGCGGAATGAACGTGACCATTCCGCACAAGGAAGCGGTCATGGCGCATCTGGACGAAGTGGATGAGAGCGCGAGCGTCATCGGCGCCGTCAATACGATCGTCAACCGGAATGGCCGGCTGATCGGCTACAATACGGACGGGCTCGGGTTCGTCCGTTCGCTGCAGGAGGAGATGATCTCCGATCTCCACCAGTCCCGGATCTTGCTGATTGGGGCCGGCGGGGCCGCGCGCGGCATCGCCTATGCGCTGCTGAAGGCGGGTTGCCGCAGCTTGCATATCGCCAACCGCACGCTGGGACGGGCCGAAGCGCTGGCAAGCGATCTATCCGCCTTCGGAACGGTATCTGCCATCCAGCTTGGCGAGCGGCCGGCGATCGATGCGCGCGAGGTGGATATCGTCATTCAAACGACCTCGGTCGGCATGCATCCGGACGTGGAGGCGGTGCCGTTCGATCCGGATTGGCTGCGGCCGGATATGATCGTAAGCGACATCGTCTACAACCCGCTGGAGACGGCCTTGCTGCGGGAAGCAAGCAAGCGCGGCTGCCGCACGCACAGCGGGCTCGGCATGTTCGTCTATCAGGGCGCGATCGCGCTGGAGCTGTGGACGGACGCCGCTGCGCCTGCCGCCTTGATGCGGGAGCAGGTATGGAATACATTGCGTCACGACTAAATCATTCGAATAAACCAATTTTGATATCAGACATATAAGGCAGGGACAAACATGTTAACAGGAAAACAAAAGCGCTATTTGCGCTCGCTCGCACATCATGTGCAGCCTATTTTTCAAGTAGGCAAAGGGGGAACCAATGATCAGCTTATCCGTCATATCGAGGAAGCGCTGGAGGTGCGCGAGCTGATCAAAGTATCGATCTTGAACAACTGCATGGACGATCGCTTCGAGGTTGCGGATGAATTGGCAAGCCGCTCGGGCGCCGAGCTGGTCCAAGTCATCGGGAAGACGATCGTGCTCTATAAGGAATCGGCTGAACATAAGCAGATTGAACTGCCATAGCCGGCGGAGGTGCAGACGTGAGACAAATCGGGATTATGGGCGGGACATTCAATCCGATCCACCTGGGGCATCTGGTGGCCGCCGAATGCGCCCGCGAAGCCGCAAATCTTGATGAGGTGTGGTTCATGCCCGCTCACGTGCCGCCGCACAAGACGAATCACCCTCAGGCGGACGGCAAGCATCGCCTGGAGATGACCCGGCTGGCTATCGCGGGCAACCCGTCGTTCCGGGCAAGTGATTGGGAGCTGGCCCGGGGCGGGGTATCCTATACATATGATACCGTCATCTCGCTGCGGGCCGTCTACCCGGATGTAAGCTGGCATTGGATTATCGGCGCAGATATGGTTGATTACTTGCCGAAGTGGCACCGGATCGACGACTTGATGCGTCTGATCCGCTTCGTCGGACTGCACCGGCCGGGCATTCGCTGGAATGAGGAGAAGCTGCCGCAGGCATGGCAAGGCCGCGTCCTGGCAGCTGACATGCCCCAGATGGATATCTCTTCGACGGATATCCGGCAGAGAAGAGCGGCGGGACGATCGATCCGCTATCTTGTTCCGGAAGCCGTCGAACATTATATGGCAAGGTGGGGATTGTATGAATCTGACGCGCCAGCAATTGATTGAATCCGTCCAGGCGCAGATGCCGTCTGCGCGCTGGCAGCATACCCAGGGCGTCATGGATACGGCCGTTATTTTGGCCCGTCGCTTCGGCGCGGCTCCGGAGAAGGCGGATCTGGCGGCGATTCTTCACGATGTTGCCAAGTACTGGCCAACCGAACGGATGGAACGCGTCATTCGCGAAGAGAATTTGCCGCCTGTGCTGCTGGAATACGACAAGCAGCTGTGGCACGCGCCCGTCGGCGCCGTCGTTGCCGCACGGGACTACGGCGTGCAGGACGAGGAGGTTCTGGATGCGATCCGGTACCATACATCGGGCCGGGCACCGATGACATTGCTTGACAAGATCGTCTGTCTGGCGGATTATATCGAACCCGGGCGCGATTTTCCGGGCGTGGAGCGAATCCGGGAACTCGCCGAGCAGGACGTCAATCTTGCGCTCATCGCCGGCTTCGATTCAACGATCGGCTTTTTGCTCTCCCAGCGCCGGCGTATTTTTCCGCTAACGGTCACGGCTCGGAACCGGCTGATTGAAGAATTAGAGCAAAATTAGGGAAGCCTAAACGGCATAAGGGAAACGGAGCTGCGTGCAATTCCGTTGCCGGAGTGCCAGTATATGAGGATTAATGGAGGTTACGGTATGACCATTCAACCAAGAGAGCTGCTCGACATCGTTGTCGCGGCGGCGGAAGATAAAAAAGCGATGGATCTCGTCGTGCTCGATCTGCAGGGAATTTCTCTCGTCGCAGATTATTTCGTTATTTGCCACGGGAATTCCGATACCCAGGTACAGGCGATTACGAATGAGGTGCGCAAAAAAGTTCACGAGGCGGGCGTAGCGGTCCGGGGGATGGAAGGCTTGGATTCCTCGCGCTGGGTCCTGCTTGATCTGGGCGATGTCGTTGTCCACATCTTCCATCGCGAGGAGCGCGAATACTATAATATCGAGAAGCTGTGGTCTGACGCGAAAGTTGTGGAGATGGCATGACGCTGACCGCGGGCACGATAACACGGCTGCAGGTGGCACGGGAGGTGTCGCCCTACGGCTACTTTCTGACAGACGGGGAACAGGACGTCATTCTTCATTATTCCGAACTGACAGGTCCCGTGAAGCCGGGGGATGAGGTAGACGTCTTTCTATTCTATGATACGGAGGATCGGCTCGCGTCGACGATGAAGCGGCCGTATCTGACTCTCGATCAGATTGCGCCGCTCCAGGTGGCGGATGTTCATCCGCGATATGGCTGCTTCCTGGAAATGGGCATCGGGCGCCAGCTTTTGCTCCCGAAGAGCGAGCTGCCCGAATACGAGCCGCTTCATCCCCAAGTCGGGGATACGGTCTATGTGAAGATGATCCACGACCGGGTAGGCCGGCTCGTGGCGCGGGCGGCGCTGGAACAGGACCTCGTTCCGCTGGCCTTCCATGCGCCGGATGCTTGGCGCAACACCTGGCATGAGGCCGTCGTCTACCGGCCGCTTAAGATGGGGACCTTCCTCGTGCTGGATGGCGGTCCGATCGGCTTCGGCGCCATCGGATTCCTGCACGAGTCGCTTCGGCCGCGGCCGATCCGGCTCGGGGAGAAGGTGCGCGTGCGCGTCACTCATATTCGCGAGGACGGCCGCGTGAACGTGACGATGGCCGAACGCAAGGAGATTGGCATGGATATGGATGCGGATCGGCTGTTCTCGTTTCTGCGGGATCGTCCGAACGGGGCGATGCCGTATTCCGACGAGACGCCGGCCGATATTGTGAAGCAGCGGTTCGGCATGAGCAAGTCGGCGTTCAAGCGCGCGGTCGGGCGGCTGATGAGAGCCGGCCTCGTCAAGCAGCAAGGAAGCTGGACGGAGCTGACGGAGAAGGGCGCCGCGATTGGCGCGGATGAGCTGCAGCAGATCCTCCAGACCGAGAAGCCGGCTCCGCCGCGGCCGAAGAAGCGCTAAACACGCGGCAGGCGAAGAAGCGCTAGCAACGGCGCAGGTGAAGAAGCGCTAAGCATGCCGCAGCGCGAGGGAAGGACGGAGAGGCTGATGGAATCTTATGGCCGCTTTGCCGCGGTCTATGACCGCTTGATGGAGGATATGCCTTATGACGCCTGGGTGGAATTCGCCGAGCAGGCATGGAGACGCTATATGCCGTCGAAGCCGGAGCGGATCGTCGACCTGGGCTGCGGAACGGGGAATATTACGCTTCCGCTCGCCGCCAGAGGATATGCGCTGACCGGCATCGACCTGTCAGAGACGATGCTGGCCGTCGCCGAGCAGAAGGCGGCCTCCGCGCCCGCGAAGTCGGGCAGCATCCGTTGGCTGTGCCAGGATATGCGGGAATGGAATGCGGGCGAGCCGGCAGACGCAGTCGTGTCGTTCTGCGACTGCCTGAATTACATTACCGAAGAGGCGGATGTGAAGCGGGTGTTCGCGGCCACGTTCCGGCAGCTGCGCGCCGGCGGCGTCTTCTTGTTCGATGTGCATCATAGGCGCCAGTTCGAGTCGTACGCAGACACGCAACCTTTTGCGTATGACGACGACGATCTGGCATACATCTGGTTCTGCGATTATGATGAGGAGAGACGGGAGATCGAGCATCAGCTGACTTTTTTCATTCGGCAAGAGGTAGGATCCCTCTTCGAACGGATCGATGAAGCCCATGTTCAGCGCGCCTATGAGACGGAAGCGATGGCGTCCTGGCTGCGCGAGGCCGGATTTGCCCGGGTGGAGATGTACGCTGAGTTCGGATGGTCTCCGCCGGACGGCCAGTCCGCGCGCATTTTCTTTGCGGCGGTGAAGGAGTAGCCGGCCGTGAAGCGGCGGCTAGGCGACAATCGTTGACAATATCCTTACTTTTCATTATGATATAACTACTTGCGTAAGCTGGGTAAGGTTATGCATAATTGAAGAAGTGCAATAAGACTGTGATGAGGATTAGTAGCTTGATGCGCGCATCGCACAGAGAGCCGGCGGTTGGTGGAAGCCGGTGATGGGCAGGAGCGAACTCGCCTCGGAGTCTCACAGCCGATCGGCAGGGAGGCTGTGACGATTCACCGGCGTTAACGGTGCAGAGGGAGTGGAAGGCAAAGCATGCCTTTCGCTAACTAGGGTGGTACCACGGGAATTGAACCTCTCGTCCCTAGCGTTTTCGCTAAGGGCGAGAGGTTTTTTTGCTGTATCGAAATAGATAAGCGGCGGGCACGCGTGACGTTTCGGTTGCAGCACCATGAACCTGGCCCGGTACCGGGCCGTGTCCCGTGGATACGGAACGGAAGCGGGAGGTTGCCGCACGAATCGGGCGGACTGGCGCCTGATTCCCTGAGAGGGCAGGAAGGGCCCGTCTCTTGCGGTACAAGCAGGATGATATTCGCATAAGGTGCGGGGCGGGCTGCGCGCGCAGCCTTCGCCGGGCACGGCAAGGAGGATAACGGATGAGTCAAGAAGTCAATCAGCCGCATGGCTATCAACCGCAAATTTTGGAGAAGAAGTGGCAGCAGTACTGGGAGGAGCGCAAGACGTTCGCTACGGAGGAGAACTCCAGCAAGCCGAAGTTCTACGCGCTCGACATGTTCCCGTATCCTTCGGGTGCAGGGCTGCACGTCGGCCACCCGGAAGGATATACAGCGACCGACATCATTTCCCGATTCAAGCGCATGAAGGGGTACAATGTGCTTCATCCGATGGGTTGGGATGCGTTCGGCCTTCCGGCCGAGCAGCACGCGCTCGACACGGGCGAGCATCCGCGCGACATTACGGTGAAGAACATCAACAATTTCCGCCGCCAGATTAAGTCGCTCGGCTTCTCATATGATTGGGACCGGGAGATCAGTACGACCGATCCCGACTATTACAAATGGACTCAATGGATCTTCATCCAGCTCTACAAGCGCGGACTCGCGTATGAAGCGGAGATTCCGGTGAACTGGTGCCCGGCGCTCGGAACAGTGCTGGCCAACGAGGAAGTGATCGACGGCAAGTCGGAACGCGGCGGCCATCCGGTCATCCGCAAGCCGATGCGGCAATGGGTGCTGAAGATTACCGAGTATGCGGAGCGCCTGCTCGAAGATCTGGATGAGTTGGATTGGCCAGAGAGCCTGAAGGATATGCAGCGCAATTGGATCGGACGCTCCGAAGGGGCAGAGGTCCGCTTCGCGATCGACGGACATGAGGACCATATCACCGTGTTCACGACGCGGCCGGACACGCTGTTCGGTGCGACATACTGTGTATTGGCGCCGGAGCACGAGCTGGTTGGCCGGATCACGACTTCTGGGCAGCAAGCGGCGGTTCAAGCTTACCAGGAGCAGGCTGCGCGCAAGAGCGACCTGGAGCGGACCGATCTCGCGAAGGAGAAGACAGGGGTGTTCACTGGCGCGTATGCGATCAACCCGGTGAACGGAGCGAAGCTTCCGATCTGGATTGCCGACTATGTGCTGGCCGGTTATGGAACCGGGGCCATCATGGCCGTTCCGGGCCATGACCAGCGGGACTGGGAATTCGCGAAGCAATTCGAGCTGCCGATCGTGGAAGTCGTCTCCGGAGGAGATGTGACGAAGGAAGTGTTCAGCGGCGACGGGCCGCACGTGAACTCTGACTTCCTGAACGGGCTCGGGACTGTCCAGGCGATCGCCCGCATGAATGAGTGGCTGACTGCGGAAGGCGTCGGCCAGCCTAAGGTCACGTACCGTCTGCGCGATTGGCTGTTCAGCCGCCAGCGGTATTGGGGAGAGCCGATTCCGATTATTCATCTGGAAGATGGCACCATGAAGCCGATTCCGGAGTCGGAACTGCCTCTGATGCTGCCGGATGTCGATCACATTCAGCCTTCGGGTACCGGTGAATCGCCGCTCGCGAACGTCACGGAGTGGGTGAATACGGTTGATCCGGAGACCGGGATGCGTGCGCGCCGCGAGACGAACACGATGCCGCAATGGGCCGGAAGCTGCTGGTACTATCTGCGCTTCATCGATCCGAAGAACGGAGAGGCACTGTGCTCCAGGGAGAAGCAGGCGGAATGGCTGCCGGTCGATCTGTATATCGGCGGGGTTGAGCATGCGGTCCTTCACTTGCTGTATGCACGCTTCTGGCATAAAGTGCTCTACGATATCGGCGTCGTTGAGACGAAGGAGCCGTTCCAGAAGCTGGTTAACCAAGGGATGATTCTGGGCACGAACGGCGAGAAAATGTCCAAATCCCGCGGCAATGTTATCAATCCGGATGACATCGTGAATGAATTCGGTGCGGATACGCTGCGGATGTATGAAATGTTCATGGGACCGCTCGAGATTACAAAGCCATGGAACGAGAAGGGCGTCGAAGGCATGTTCCGCTTCTTGAACCGGATCTGGCGCCTGTTCATTACGGAGGATGGCCAGCTGAACAGCAAGATTACGGACGGGACTGGAGAAGACAGCTTCATCCGCACCTGGCACAAGACCGTGAAGAAAGTGACCGAGGATATGGAGGCGATGCGCTTCAATACGGCCATCAGCCAGTTGATGATCTTCATTAATGACGCGTACAAGGCCGAGACGCTGCCGCGCCAGGCGATGGAGAACTTCGTGCAGCTGCTGTCGCCGCTCGCTCCTCATATCGCCGAGGAATTGTGGCAGCGCTTGGGGCATAGCGGATCCATCACGTATGTATCGTGGCCATCGTATGACGAAGCATTGACGGTTGAATCCGAAGTGGAGATCGTCATTCAAGTGAACGGCAAGATAGCGGATCGGATTCGAATTGCTGCCGATGCGGACGAAGCGGCCATGCAGGAAAAAGCGATGTCTCTGCCGAACGTTCAGGACGCCATTGCTGGCAAGACCGTCCGTAAAGTCATCGCTGTCAAAGGCCGGCTCGTCAATATTGTTGTCGGTTAGCCTCCTACCCGGCGAACTGGGACTGAACCTTTTCCAGATCCTCTTCATATTTCGCGTGGGTAACCTGAATGAGCTGGTGGAACATATCTGCGAGCTCTTCATTCATTAGCCGAAGCGCCTCGGCGGTGATGCCGCCGGGGACAGCTACGCGCTGCTGCAGCTGTTCCGGAGTAAAGCCTCCTTCCGTCAGGAGCTTGCCGGTGCCCAGCAGCATCTCGCAGGCGAGGCGCGACGCTTCGTCCCGGCCGATTCCGGTCGCTTCCGCGGCGGCATCAATCCACCGCTGCAGGAAGAAGGCGATGAACGCCGGACCGCAGCTGGACAAGTCGGAAGAGATGCGGGTGTATTTCTCATCAATGCCCAGCGGTTGGCTGATTGACGACATCAGCCTTTCGAGGATCTCCCGATCCTCCCTCTGAATCCGGCTGCCGTACATACAGAGCGAAGCGCCGCTTCGGACGTAGCTCGTGATGCTCGGGATGATTTTCGCCACCTTGCAGGAGAGCTGCCGCTCCAGGTGCTCCAGCAGCACTGGGCTCGTAATCGACACCAGGATGAGATCCGGGTGCGCGGCATGCTGAATCTCCTCCAGGACCGTCTTGAATTCCAGCGGCTTGACACACAGAAAGACAATGTCGCTCAGCCGGACCGTCTCCGCATTGCTTGGCGAGACTTGAAGCCCGGGGTGTTGAGAAGCCAGGAACTGTACTTTATCCATCGTACGGTTGCTCGCGATGACCTGCTCCGGTGACACAGCGCCGGATTGAATCAACGCATCGATCAGCGTTGTCCCCATACTTCCCGTACCGATAAATCCGACCTTCACGGATGTTCCCTCCTCTGTTTGCACATTTGCATACCCTGACGCAGAACGCCCAATATATACGAATGGCTATACTATGTTTATTACCTATATGTAAGACGGGTTGGCCAATATACGTGTTCTATCGAAAGGAGCATATGGATGAAGAAGAGCCGTCATGCGTTATCCTTGCGCGCTTGGATTGGTTTGACGGGCATGGCCATTGCCGGGCTTGCCATCTTCATGGGCTTATGGCTGAAGCCGCAATCGGAGGAAGCCGCGGGCGGATGGACGCCGCTCAATGAAGCGATTGCCGGCCGGCTCGCGGCTGGGGAAGAGGGCCAGGACATGGGGGAACGGAGCGGAAGCGCGAATCCGGTGTCCGCTTCCTCCTTTCCGGCCAAGAACTCCGGGAGAGAGGAAGGTCGCGATCCGGCCTCGAATTCGGGTCAGAGCGTCAATCCAGCCGCAGGAGACCCGAATCAGCTGCTAACGATGCAGCCGGATAAGAAGCAGGCAGAACCCAACCCGGGCGAACAAGGAAGCGGTGTTCCCGCCTCAGCCGAAGCTTCCACCGCGGCGCCTTCAGCGGACGCGAAGGCGAAGGATGCCGCCAGCGGGCGCATCAATATTAATGCGGCGGATGCAGAAGCTCTAATGAAGCTTCCGGGCATCGGACCGAGCAAATCGCAAGCCATCGTGAAATATCGGGAGAGTCATGGCCCGTTCCAGCGGCTGGAGGATCTGAAGAAGGTCAAAGGGATTGGCCCTGCCATCTTCGCCAAGCTGCGCGATCAGGCCTCGATTGAGTAGCGGGACGAACATCCGGTGAGGAATCTGGTTGCGCAGCGAAGGTATCGTGCTTAGAATGAAAGTAAGAACGATGGCAGCGGTCATCAGCCTACTACAGACGGGAGAATGAATCGGATGACAACAAGTGTACGCAAAGATTGGGACACCTACTTCATGGATATCGCCTATATGGTGTCTACACGTTCACGCTGTCCTAGGCGGCATGTCGGCGCTGTGCTGGTGCAGGGCAAGAAGCTTCTCGGAACGGCCTATAACGGAGCGCCGATGGGCGTGCCGGATTGCAGCGAAGCCGGATGCATGATTGTGGAGCAGTATGAGAAGATCGTCGTTGACGGCGAGGAGCAGATGGTGAAGAAGGAACGGTGCATCCGCACCATTCATGCAGAGCAGAATCTGCTGCTGTTCACGGACCGGATCGACAGAGAGGGCTCTACGGTGTACGTAACGGACGAGCCGTGCTGGACCTGCGCCAATATGCTGGCGAACAGCGGCGTGACGGAGATCGTCTACCACCGCCCTTATCCGAAGGATAGCGAGAAGGTTGCGGCGATGATGAAGCAGAAGGGAATTACGTTCCGGACGCTGGCCTCCTATCAGCCGCCGCAGGAAACGATAATGGATACGACAAATTAATGATGTGGGGAAGAACCTCCATGCCGGAATTCCGGGCACGCCATGAACAATGGGCGGCCACGGAACGATGGCGTGGAGGTTTTTTGCGTTCGGCGAACCTTGACTGGGTGTCTGCCTGAATCAGCCTAACAAGAAGAGCCAACAACGAATGCAGAACCATGTCACACCAAACAATGCCAAGAACCATGTCACACCAAACAAAAACCAGGAGGTGAGCTTAACATTGCTGTCGCGCAGACCGATTGTTGCCGTGGCCGGCTGCTTCGTCATCGGGATTCACGCCGCGGCCGTATTATCCGCTGTTCACGCCGTACTGGCCGTGGCGGGACTGCTGCTGCTGCTTCCGCTAGGATGCGCGCTTCGCTGGTGTAGCGTGAGGCAGGCAGCACTATATGGAGCGGCGCTTCTATGTTCGGCATTGCTATACATTGTAACGGAACAGCGCAACGCCAGCCGCTGGACGCCGCCTGCCGATGCCAGCCAGCCGGCCGCAGAGGGAAGCTGGGACGGATATATCCTGTCTCCGGCGGAGCGTGATGGGGACCGGGTGCAGTTCCAGTTCCGGGCCGTCTCATGGCAGCGGGATGAACGAGCCGAGGCCGAGCCCGTAGACGAGAAGATGCTTGTCCAGATCCGCCTCTCGGCGCCATCAGAGCTGGATATGGTCGAACGCTGGGAGCGAGGTCAGCCCGTACGCCTTCATGGCCAGCTGTCTGCGCCGGGAGAGGCGTCGAACTTCGGGGCGTTCAGCTATCGGGAATATCTTCGGCCGCAGCGAATTCATTGGATTATCCAGGTTGCTGGAGCGGAGCAGGCCGTTATCATTGATATGTTGAGCCGGAACGGATACCAGCGGGCGGAACAGGCCGTGCACCAGGCGCTTGCCCGGGTCGACCGGGTTCGCGGCGCGCTGCTGGAGCTGATGGAGCGGCTGTATAAGCAGCCGCATAGCGGATATATGCAAGGGCTGGTACTTGGAAGCCGGACGGAATTGGATCCGGAAACATACCGCCAGTTCTCGGAGCTAGGTCTGACGCATGTGCTTGCCATCTCGGGACTTCATGTCGGCGTCTTCGCGGGAGCGCTGCTCGGCCTGCTCCGGCTGCTCCGCTTATCGAAGGAAAAAGGGATGTCGATCGTTCAATGCTGCCTCCCGATGTATATGCTGCTCACCGGAGCGGCTCCTTCGGTGATCCGGGCCGGATTGATGTCGATGCTTGCCTTGTACTGCTTGCGCAAGGGCTGGTTGAAGGACGGGCTCCACATCTTGGCCCTCGTCCTGGTGGCGATGCTGCTGTGGGACCCGTATTATGCGCTTCAGATCGGCTTTCAGCTGTCGTTCGCCGTGACCGCCGGCTTGATTATCGGGGTGCCCCGCGTCATGCGGCTGCTGCCGGACTGGCCGCCGTGGCTGTCCTCTTCCGCCGCCGTGACCTTGGTCGCCCAGGCCGTATCTTTTCCGTTGACCGTCTATTATTTCCATCAATTTTCGCTTTTGTCGTTCGCGGCCAACTTCCTCCTCGTCCCGTTCATCAGTCTCGGCGTGCTTCCGGCAGGAACGCTCTCGCTCCTCGCAGGCCTTCTCTATGAGCCGGCGGCCCGGTCGCTAGCCGGGATCGTGTCGCAGATGAACGAGCTGACGTTCCGGATCGTCGAATGGCTGGCAGCCATCGAAGGCACGAGCTTCATTTGGCCGCAGCTCCCGCTATGGTGGATTGGGGCCTACTACGGCAGTCTCTGTCTCGTCTTCGCTTCATGGCGCCGGACGGCTGAAGGTGGAAGAGCCTCGCTGCCGAGCAGGGAGGCGACGGAGGATGGGGATACACAGCCGCTCGGCTCATTCGTGGAGGTTCGCCCCTCTTCATCAGGGATCCGCCGCATCGTCTTCGTCTTGGCCTCCGTTCCGCTCGTTGCGGCTCTTGTGTGGGGATATGGGGATGGCCTCGGGAGGGATGCGCTGGTCAGCTTCATTGATGTCGGCCAAGGAGACAGTATTTTGATTCGTACGGCTTCCGGCAAGCATGTGCTGGTTGACGGAGGAGGGACGGCAACGTTCCGCAGGCCGGGGGATCAGTGGAGGGAACGCCGCGTGCCGTTCGAGATCGGCGAGAAGGTGATCGTCCCCTTGCTGAAGCAGCGGGGCGTACGGCAGTTGGATGCGGTCGTGCTGACGCATGCGGATCAAGATCATGCCGGCGGACTCTTGGCGGTTCTGCGGCATATGCCGGTCAGCCGCTTCATTACGAACGGCACGTGGAAGTCCTCGGCGACGATGACTGCGCTCTACCGGACGGCTCTGGAGAAGCGCATTCCGATCAGTGGCGGGCAGGCCGGCAATTCGTGGATGGTCGACGAATGGACCCGGATAGATGTCCTCTATCCGATCCCAGATAGCGAAGCGGGTCTCCTCCCGAACGAGGAGAATCAAAATCGCGCCTCCCTCGTCTTGCTGCTGACGCTAACCCATCCGCGAAGCAAGGCGCAGGCGACGATGCTGCTGACGGGGGATGTGGAAGCCGGCGGAGAACGGCGCATGCTGGCCGGCGCTGCTGGCCCGGAACGGCTGCCGCCCGTCGATGTATACAAGGTGGCGCATCACGGAAGCCGGACATCATCCACCCCGGAATGGGTGGAAGCGATTTGGCCGGCGGCAGGCGTTATCTCGCTCGGACGCAATAACCGCTACGGGCATCCGCATCCGAACGTGCTAGCCACGCTGGAGCGGGCGCAGGTGCACGTGCTGCGGACCGATTGGGACGGGGAGATCCAGTTCAGGCTGACGGCGCAGGGTTTGAAGGTGCGGACAAAGCGTGATAGGATAGTTCCATAGAGTTAGAGAGGGAGCTTCGAAGCACGTCGGCTTGACGTGCTTTTTGCGGCTTGTCACCTTGTTGTATCATGCAATGCAAAACAAGGCATTTTTTGCTATGCTAAGTGATGAATTTATGCGAATGAGAGAATAAACTACAAATTGGAAGCTAACCACTGCAACCATTTGCGGCTTAGGCACGTCAATGGATATGCAAGAGAGGGGGATAACAGGTAGTGGATTCGGGACTAATACGAGCCGCTCAATCCGGCGATCGCGACGCTTTAATCACTCTTTTGCGGGAAATAGAACAATATGTGTATCGGACAGCTTATTATATTCTCAATAATGAGCAGGATGCACTGGACGCGTCCCAAGAAGCCTTAATTCGGATTTATTCCAAAATTGAATCTTATGAGGAAAAAGCTCAGTTCAAAACATGGGTGCAGCGGATTGTAACGAATATTTGCATTGACAAGTTCCGTCGCAATCGCCCGACTGTCTCGATTGATGAGCATGACCTCGTATTTGTCGGGGAAGAAAGTGTAGAGAAGGAAGTAATGTCCGCATACGTGGCTCAGGACATACGTGAGGCAATAGATCGGCTGCCTGAACATCATCGTGCGGTCGTCGTTCTGCGATATCTGCAAGATTTCTCATACAACGAGATTGCGGAGAGCTTGAATTTGCCGTTGAACACGGTCAAATCCTATCTATTTCGCGCCCGGCAACAACTGCAGACGATGCTGCAAGATTATGAGAAAGGTGGTGTACGAGGATGAACTGTGCAGAGGTGATGGAACTGAAGCAACGCAGCTTGGACGGTGAGTTGAAGCAGTCGGAAGAGAGCCTGCTGACAGAGCATATCCGCCGATGCCCCGCCTGCGCCGAGATGGCAGAACGGTTAGAGAACATTCATCAAGAACTGGTTCAGCTGCCGAAGGTCACTCCGCCTTACAGCTTAGTGGATGCGATATTGCCTTCATTGCAGCAGATAGATAAGCAGCAGGCCGCAGCCGCTGGCGCATCGCCTTCCCAGGCTTCAGGTTCCATGGAACGGCAGGGAAGCGATGTGACGGGACCTCCAAAGCCGGAGCAGAAGCCGCAGGTTGTAACGGCGGTTCAGAAATGGTATAGCAAGCGACAATGGCGTGCTACCGGTGCAGTGGTGGCCGCAGGTCTCGTCTTCGGATTATTCATGGTGATGTTCAAGCCGCCGACCGCAACGGAACAGGCAGGCGACTTCGCGGAATTGATGCAGCCGGCGCAGGAGTCCGGCGCCGCACCGGAGTCGAGCCAGTCTTTCCGGAGCAATCAACCGGACGGGAAGCCGGTGCCGCAGGAAGGCAGTGCCGGAACGGACAACAAAGGCAGTGTATCTTACGAGGATCAACAACAGGATGCCCAACCGTCAGGCGACGCTGAACAGAAGAGCGAGGATGCGCAGGATACGGCGCCGCCGAAGCCAGCGGCAGACGGCCGCGCAGCAGACCGAGATCAGAGCAAGGGGGAGAACCGGGATAAGGACCGGAAGCCGGTGGCATCGCCTGCTGAGAAGCAAGAGAAGACTGGCACTCAAGACAAGAAGGCCGAAGAGCCGGCGGCCGGCAAGGAGAAGACCGGTACGGAGCCAGACGAACCGCAGGACAGCAAGGTTCCGCCATCCATTGCTGTCGTTCCGGGATATGAAGCGCCTGAGAACGGTTCGAGCGCCGATGCCGGGAGCATGGGGTTAGCGGATAAGGATCTGGAGCGTCATTCTTTGTTCGCGGCGTCGAAGGAAGCGACATCGCCGGACGGTAAATGGATGGTCGTATGGGAGAACGGCCAGCTCATGTTGTACAGCGTTAACGACACGGAGCAGACGAAGCTGCAGACGCTGGCATTCGCCGACAGACCGGAGGATCTGATCTGGTCATCGGATAGCAGCCGGCTGGAGGTGAAGGTGCGGACGGCGGATGGACAGCGGCAGATCCAATACGATGTATCTTCGAACGGACTGACGGAAGCGGCTGCCGAGGAGGCCGATAAGAAGGAGCCTATCGTGGTTCCTGGCACGTCCAAGCCGGCCACCTAGGCGCTGTTGAAGGAGCGGGCTTTACCAAAAATGGGCTGCGCCACCGCCCGGGAAGCGGCACACATTCGGTACGGCTCGCGTATGATGAGGTATCAATGAAATGATGCAAGTGACGTTCCCGTACGTCGTATGACCGTTTGCACGGAGTTTCTAGAGCTTCGTTGCAGGCGTTTATCATAGATGGTATGGGACAAAGGGACTTGCGCCACCCGTTCAGGGCAGCGCCGGTCCCTTTGTTTTTTTGCGGCGGTCCGTAATTTTTGCTATCATGAAGTGCAGAGACAAGGGGAGGCATAAGGCATTGGATATGAAAGCGGCGATTAAAGAGATCCAGCGCGGGCAGCCGCGCCCGATATATGTACTGTATGGTACGGAAAAATACAGAATGCAGGAGTTCGTTACCTATTTGCTGGAGCATGCCTTCGAGCCCGAGAACCGGGAATTGGCCGTGATGAAGATGGACACGGCCGAAGCTCCGATCGAGGCCGTGATTGAGGAGGCGGAGACGCTGCCGTTTCTTGTGCCCCGCAAGTGCATCCTGGTCAAGGATCAATCGATTTTTGCCTCCGGCAAGGACAAGATGGAGCATCGCACCGAGCGGCTGCTTGAATATATGGAACAGCCGATGGAGACAAGCATCATCGTCTTCCTGGTGCAGGCGGACAAGCTGGATGAGCGCAAGAAGACGGTCAAGACAGCCAAGGCGAAGGCAGCGGTGCTCGCCTTTCAGCCATTGGGCGCCGAGGAGCTGGCACAGTGGGTGAAGCGGGAGACGGACAAGCATCGCTGCTCCATCGGGGAGGAAGCGGTAACGGCTCTGTTGAATGCAGTAGGAACGAATCTGCAGGCGCTCGCGGGCGAGATTGAGAAATGCTGCTTGTTCGCCGGGGAAGGCGGCGTCATTGATACGGCGACGATCGAAGGGCTCATTGCCAAAAACACGGAGCAGAACGTATTTCAATTGGTCGAGGATGTTGTCCGCCATCGCGCGGGCAAGGCATTGGCAACCCTGCACGAACTGCTGAAGCAGAAGGAGGAGCCGATTAAGATTATGGCGCTCATCGTCAGGCAGCTTCGGATTATGCTTCAGGTTAAGGAGCTGACGAATCAAAGCTTCACGCAGCAGCAGGCGGCCTCTCAGCTCGGAATCCATCCTTATGCGGCGAAGATGGCGGCTGAACAGGCGCGCGCCTACGGAACCGATGTATTGGCCGGTTGGTTGGCCGAAGCGGCGGAGCTCGATTATGAGATGAAGTCGGGCCGGGTGGACAAGACGCTCGGTCTGGAGATGTTCATCATGCGGATGGCGGCGGGCAGCAAGCGGAGCGGAACGGCTGCTTCCCGCTAGCCCGCCATCAAAAAAAAGCCCGAAGACAGACGCGCAAGCGTTCATATCTTCGGGCTTTTTTGCTGCATTTAAGTATGAAAGGCTGCCGCTTACGCTTGCGCAAGCAGAGCGTTCAATTTTTGTGCCAAGCGGGACTTCTTGCGGGCAGCCGCATTTTTGTGGATCAGGCCTTTTGTAACGGCTTTGTCCAATTTCTTCGAAGCCAGAGCGACAGCTCCTTTGGCGTTGTCCGCTTCATTGTTAGCCAATGCAGCGTCAGCTGCTTTGACAGCCGTACGAAGTGCAGACTTCTGAGAAGCGTTCAACAGACGGCGCTTGTCGTTCGTTTTTACGCGTTTCACAGCGGATTTAATGTTAGGCATTGCATTCACCTCCGTTGCATCGTAGTGCGACAAATCGAATCTATACCATTTCCATATCAGCATGAGATAGATTCACAACTTAAAATATTCTAGCATGACATACCCTAAAAAGCAATATGTTTGCCATGGTCTCCCGATAGGCAAGACAGGCATCGACAGCTAATAGTTCCGATACTGCCGCATAAAGTTGACCTCCATCACACACAATATCTGCAAAATGGAACTTTTGGGAGGTAGAACTCATGTCGGCGGATTTGCGCAATTATTCGGTTCGTACCGATTTGGCTTTGGAATCCAGGGAAATGGCATCCCCTGATCAGGCAGCGTCCATCCCAGGTGTGCAGGAACATGTCGAGGAGGATCGCGGCGTCAAAATAACGCGGATTCACGTGCAGACAGAGGAAGGATCGCGCGCGATCGGCCGCATGCCGGGGCGCTACATTACGATCGAGGTGCCGGGCTTGCGGCGCAAAGATTCCGACCTTCAGGACCGCGTCGCTACAGCGTTCGCGCAGCTGTTCGCTTCTTTTCTCGAAGAAATCGGGATCGGGACTTCCGCCAAAGTGCTTATCGTCGGCCTGGGGAACTGGAATGTGACACCCGATGCGCTCGGGCCGCTCGTCGTCGAGAATGTGCTGGTCACCCGCCATTACTTCGAGATTATGCCGGATCAGGTCAGCCCAGGCTATCGGGAGGTCAGCGCCGTTGCCCCTGGCGTGCTTGGCGTGACGGGGATCGAGTCAAGCGATATCGTGCAAGGCATCGTCGATCGAATCCGCCCTGATCTCATCATTGCGATCGACGCCCTCGCCTCCAAGGCGCTGGAGCGTGTCAATACGACGATCCAGATTGCCGATATCGGGATTCACCCCGGCTCCGGCATCGGCAACAAGCGGCGCGGGCTGACCCGGGAGATTCTCGGGGTGCCGTGCATCGCCATCGGCGTGCCGACCGTATGCTACGCTTCGACCATCGTCAACAACGCGTTCGAAATGATGCGTGACCACTTCAAGCAGGAGACGAACCAGACCCGGCAGATTCTCGGCATTCTCGATGAGATCGGCGAGCAGGACCGCCTGATGCTGGTGAAGGAAGTGCTGGAGCCGCTGGGCCATGATCTGATCGTGACGCCGAAGGAAGTCGACGAATTCATGGAGGATATGGCCAACATTATTGCGAGTGGCCTGAACGCAGCGCTCCACGAAGCGGTCGACAGCAGCAACGTGGCCGCCTACACACATTGATGATGGACGAAGGCCGGAGACAGGAGGCCGGGCCGGTAGCCTGGCCTCATAAAAGAAATGGGGGGAGCTTGAAGCTCCCCGGGATTGACCTGCACGGGGTTAAGCGAGCGGATTGCGATTGAATTTACGGAGTGTGAGTTGATTGCGCCGCTTGAGGTTGACGAAGGTTGACTTAGATTGAATTGAATTGAAATGACTTGACTTTAGTGAGTCGACTGCGTTGACTTACTGATTGATTTAGTGAACTGATTGAACCGGGTAAATTGAGTGTACTAAGTAAATTAAGCGTAGTAAGCAAACTGGGTGGACTAAGTAAACAGAGTGTGTTATGTAAACTGGGTGGACTGAGTAAATAGAGCGTGCTAAGTGAACTGAGTGGACTGAGTAAATAGCTGTGTTAAGTGAACTGGGTGGACTGAGTAAATAGAGTGTGCTAAGTGAATTGGGTGGACTGAGTAAATAGAGTGTGCTAAGTAAACTTGGCGCACTAAGTAAATTAAACGCGCTATGTAAAATGAACTAAGTAAATTGAACGTACTAAGTAACTAGAATTTACTAAGTAAATGGCGTGTGTTAAGTGAACCGAGTGAACTAAGTTGGCTCTGTTGCTGAATCTGCGTTAGCTGACCAAACTGTCCCCCAAAACTGCAAAATTGCAGCATTTTTATGGAGTAATCGATGCTGTAACGGGATTCCTGCAAAAGTGCAGGAATTTCAGCTATATCATTCAAATAATAGGTCTAATTTGTTAAAATGATGTACTTTTGCAGGAATGTCACTCCAGAACAGCCCAACTGTCGCAAATTACTGTAGCCATGCAGCAATTTTCACCCCGGAGCTGGACAAACCGACCCAGCCGCTCCAACCGAACCCAACAAGTGGAAGCCATTTCGGCGTGCATCCCGGGGCATAGCAAATATAAATCGTCTTAGCCTCCCTGAAGAAAAACACCCTTAGCGGGTGGTTTTTTGATGGGGCATGGCCCGGACGTGGCTTACCGCGAGCGTAACCTGCGCCCGCCGCTCTGAAAGAGCTGCCGGCTGCTCGAGCATCGCATACCGCGAGCGTAACCTGCGCCCGCTGCCTTGAATGAGCTGCACGCCGCTCCAGCATCGCTTACCGTGAACTTACCTGCGCCTAATCCTAATGCCCCGAACGAAGCATACGTTTCTCGTTACTTCTTGTTTTGCCCCTGCACCTGGTCTCCCCGAACCGGATCGCTTCCATCCTCGAACCGGATCCGAAGCGATGCCCCTTCCTCCAGGGAAGGGCTATCGGACACCTGGAAGTGGATATGGGCATCCGAAGAATTGCCGGAATTGCCGCACAGGCCGAGCCGATCACCCTGCTTCACCGTATCGCCTTCCTTCACAACAATGGAGTCCTTTTTGAAATGGGCCAGCACGCTGTATTCGCCGTTGCCGTGATCGATGACGACGTGATTACCTGCTGCTTCCTCCGTAAGCGGCTTCTCGAACGGCACATTGTCCGGATGCCCGTCCACGACCTTGACGACCTTGCCGCCGAGCGGTGCCACGACGGGCTGCTCGAATGCGAAGTAACTGGCGTTGTCCTTCGGATCTCCTTCCAGGCTGGCCCCGTCGCGCACGATGAACACATCATATGCATACCGCTGCGCTGGATATTCATAATGATAGTTCAGCATCGTGTTGATTCCTCCCCAGGCGACCGTCCACTCCCCTTCGAACGGCATCCGGTAGACATGGCGCGTATACTTCTCATCCGTGGCCCGGGGGTCGGACGGTCGCAGGAGCAGGCCGTGAATCCGGCCTTCGCGCAGCATGGCGGTCAAGTACATCTTGCCGTCCTCGCTGCTCCATACGTATGTGTCCGTGCCGTCCGCCGCAAGCCGTGAGATTTGAACCGGAGTCTCTCCCTTTTTCCAGGCTTGGCGAAGCAGCTTATCGATATCCTCTGCGGTTACCTTCTCCTGGAACTCCGGCGAGAAATGCTCATACAGCGTGGCTCCCTCATGAGCCGCGATCCAGCCGCTGACGTCATTGCCGGTCAACGTCTCTTGGGCCTGCGTCTCTATCCCCTCTGTTTGCTGCAGCTGTCCGTCTGCTTTCCGGTTCTCGCCGGAATCCGATACCTTTTCCTTAACAATGCCGTCCTCCGCCGCCCGATTCTCCTTCTCACTGCCTGTATTCCCCGCGCAACCGCTCATGGCGATTACGGAGGAGAGGGCTAACAGGCATACGGCGAGAGATCGCTTCTTCATTGGGCATCTTCCTTTCTTGGTCTATCTCCTGCTTTCATCATAAGCCTCCGGATTGAACTCCACCGTAACGCCAGTTCATTTCTAGCTTACCTACTACGTCCATTCTGCCGGGAAGCGGGAGTCCGTTAAGATTGCGTTAAGGTTGCGTTCGAACCGGAGACAGGGGGGCATGGTACAATGAAATGAAAGCAAATCAGGGAGTCGCGGATACATAGCAGGGTAAGGAGGAATACGGCAAGATGAACATATATGGAGGTCGAATCTTGATCGTGGAAGACGACTCCGCCATTGGCAAAATGGTGAGAACGGTGCTTGGGAAGGAGGGGTTTACGGATGTAGTCTGCGTAACAACGGGAGAAGAGGCTATCCGGTATTGCGCCAGCCAAGCCGTCCATTTGATCGTGCTGGATGTGATGCTTCCCGGAAAAAGCGGCTTCGAGCTGGCTCCGTTCCTGCGTGAGGCGACCGATGCTCCGATTATATTCGTGACGGCCCGGACGACGGATTTGGACAAGTTGACCGGCTTCGCGCTAGGCGGGGACGATTATATGACGAAGCCGTTCAACCCGTTGGAACTGGCGGCGCGGGTCAAGGCGCAGCTCAAGCGTTATCTGGCATCTGCGGGGAAGCCGGCTCCGGAACCGAAGGCCGCTCCGGCCGCCCGCTATGTCTATGGAAGATTCTCGGTCGACGAGGCGGCTGGCGAGCTCCGGGTCGACGGAGTCCCGGTGGAATGTCCGGCGATGGTGTTCCAACTGCTTTTGTTCTTCTGCCGTCATCCGAACCGGATGTTCACGAAGCAGGAGCTGTATGAACGAGTATGGGGCTGCGACGCGATGAGCGATGACAATACAGTAATGGTCCATATCCACCGTATCCGCGAGCGGATCGAAGAAGTGCCGGGCAGACCCAGCCTCCTCGTCACGGTGCCCGGCATGGGCTATAAGCTGGTGCCGCCGGAGCAGGACGGCGGCGGACGGTCAAGCGGGAGGCCCGGTTTATGAAATTGGGCAGACGGCTGGCCTGGCATTACGCATCGCAATGGCTCTTAATCGGCGCGATGTTGCTCGGCTGCATGTTTGCGGCCTTCCTGTGGGTCGCCAATCGGATGAGCGCGCTGGATATGAGCCGCAATCTACCAACCAGCGAGCTGACCCGGATTGTCGAATCGGTGGAGGTGAATCGGCAGGGGCGGGTTGTCTGGCCTGACGAGGTGCTCCAGCGGCTGACAGCGAGCGGGGGCTGGCTGCAGGTGCTGAATGAGGACGGCAAGGTAATCGATTCCTTCAACGCGCCCAGCGACATGCCGAACCAATATGCGCCGGGAGAAGCTGTCGCCTACGTGCATAGGGAGTTGCCTAGCAAGTACGGCATCTTTATTTATATTCGCTCCGTCGGCGGCCGCAACATTACGCTATTATACGGGGCTTACCCGCCGCAATTGCAGCTGCTGGATGAATGGCTGGCCTCACGGGAGGAAGGGGTTCCGGCTGCAGAATCCGTCCGCAGGCTCCTGGTGCCGCAGGATGCATGGGTGACCCACCTGGATGCAGCCGGCCGCACACTAGAAGCCTGGAACAAGCCCGCGGGCGTTGCCGAGCGGCTGACGCTGCAGGAGATCGCGCTGCGGTCGATGCAGCCGGAATTTTATTCCCATTTGCTTGCGTACCGGTACAACCCGGCAACAGGCGATACGTGGGTCCTGCAAATGCCCCATCAGACAGAGGGAGCGGGGCTGACTGCGGCCGGCTTCCGCATCGCTTCTTATCAGGATATTTTTCTGCTTGCCATCGGGGGCGTCGTCGCGACAATGGTCTTTGTGTTTCTGTTCATGGCCTGGTGGCAGAGCACCCGGCTTGTCCGGCCCCAGCTCCATGTCATGCGTTGGACGGAGCGAATCGCGGACGGCATCTATGAAGAGCCGGCCGACCATCGCGGGCTTCCGCGTTCGGAGCGGCGCAGCGGCAAGTTGAAGCGGAATTACCGCATTTATGAAGACGTCATACAGGCGCTCCGCCAGCTTGCTTCCCGGCTCCGCTCCGCCGAGGAGGAACGGCGGCAGCATGACCGGCAGCGCGAGGAGTGGCTTGCGGGTCTGTCCCATGATCTGAAGACGCCGCTTGCCTCTATCGTAGGCTACGCACGCATGCTGGAGGCGAAGCAATACGATTGGTCGCGGGAAGAGGTGGCCGAATTCGCCAGCATCATGACCGAGAAGGCGGAATGGATGGATCAGCTGCTGCAGGACTTGAATCTGACCTACCGTCTGCATAGCGGAAGTCTGCCGCTGCAGCGGGAGCGACTATGTCTCGATGCATGGCTGGAGGAGACGCTGGGCGACATTCTCGATCTGCCGCAGCATCCGAAGGCGCGGCGGCCGGATATACCGGTATGGTTCTCGTTCGATCCGACATATTTTCGCAGAATTATAGAAAATATTTGCATGAATGCTTTTCTCCACAATCCGCCTGGTACGGCGCTGACAATCTCTTTTCTTGCCCGGGATGGCGAGGACGCGTTGGAATTCCGGGACGACGGCGCGGGCATGGATGCGGAGACACTTCGTCATTTGTTCACGCGCTATTACCGCGGTCTGTCTACCGATCGGGCGGCCGAAGGCAGCGGCTTGGGGATGGCGATCTCGAGACAGCTGGCCGAAGCGCATGGCTGCACGTTGGAGGCAAGCAGCGAGCCGGGCGGAGGCACGGTCATTCTATTATCTCTTTCTGATGCGGAGCACCGAAAAATATAGTTCTAGCTCATAGAATGCCCTCATAGATTCTACTAAATGCACTCTCGCAATGGATTGAGAGAGTGAGACAGCAGGATAAAGGAGGGCATTTCTATGTTCCGCACGGTCAATATTGCCAAATGGAAGCAGAAGTGGATGCAGACGCTGCTCATGGGACGCACATTTCTGCTATTATCGATTGCTTCTGCCATGTTTTTTATCGTGCTTGGCCTGGGAGGATTGCTCGAACAGAAGCTGGATTCATCGCCGCTTACTTCGATGAAGGGAGTTGCGGCTCAGCTGTCCACCCGCCTCTTTGTCGATATGCTTGCGATGGAGATGCCGAATCTGCCCTCTGGAGAGGGGGAATCTTCCCTTACCCGGACACAGATTGCCCAATTCCTCGTACAGATGGCAACCAATGTGAATCTGCTTGATCCGAAATCGCTCCTAGCCGGAGAGGTTCCGGGACTGAACCGCGAACAAGCGATTCCGCTCCGGTTAGGCGTCGGGAATCAATCGGCCAAGGGACCGGTTGATTATCCTTCGCTACCGGCGGAATCAGCCCTGCCGGAGCACGGAGGAGAGCCGACAGACGATCCGGGCGGAGGCGCTCCGCCGCAGACGGAGAGCGTGCAGCCGCAGGCCCCGTCGAATACGGAACGAAGCGGGTCAAGCTTTGATCTGAAAGAGTACGTCTTTATCTATCATTCCCATAACCGGGAATCGTGGAACCCGGAATTGAAGAAGGAGAGCGCGAATCCGAACGACTCCAAAATCAACGTGACGCTGGTCGGGAAGCATTTGCAGAAGGAGCTCCAGAAGCGAGGGATCGGAGCCGTTCATTCCAACCAGGACTATTCGTCGACGATCAAAGGGTATAGCTGGAACTATTCCTACAAATACTCGAAGCAAACGGTAAAGCAGGCGATGGCAGAGCATCAGGATCTCCAATTTTTCTTCGATATCCACCGGGACGCGCTGCGCCGCAAAGATTCGACGGTCGAGATTGACGGGACCTCTTATGCCCAAGTTTATTTTGTCATTGGCCGCGCTAATCCCGATTGGAGAGAGAACGAGAAGTTCGCCAAGGAGATTCATGACCGGCTGGAGAACAAGTATCCCGGCATTTCAAGGGGAATCTGGGGCAAGTCGACGGCGCAGGGGAACGGCGAATACAATCAATCGTTGTCGCCGAACAGCGTAATTATGGAGATCGGGGGCATCGACAATACGCTGGAGGAAAATTACCGGACCGCAGAGGTGTTGGCGGAGCTGATTGCCGAGATCGTGCGTGAGAAGACGAACGCGAAGCCGGTGATGAAGCCCGAGCAGAAGGAACAGTCGCGTCAGGCGCCGGTCCAAGCGCCCGACCGGAATACGGCAAGCCGGAAGAATACTCAGCCGGGGGCCAATGGGTAAGGAATTGGAACGGCTTGAACGGATGGGCTGATGGAACAATGAGATAAGGAGGCTACCGGCTATGTCCCGCTTCGCGAAGCAGGTTGTAGGCATGATGGTTCTGTTGGTTGTCGGCGTCTTCATCGGAATGGAGGTGACCTCTGTCAGCATCGAGCGGATATACGGCCCGGTCGATACGAACCGGAGCTCCCTCCCTGCCGATTCGGCATGGCCTGAACGGCCCGCTCAAGAGCCGCTTGCGAGCCGGCCGGCCGAACCGGCCCCCGTGCAGGAGCGGGAAGCAGCGGTTCCGGGCATTCCGCCGCGGGAATGGCCGGCAGAAGCCGAACTGCCTCCGGCGCAGGGGCTTCCTCCTGTCCAGGATGCGGCGGTCAACAAGCTGGCCGATCAGACCGCAGGCTTGCTGCAGACTTTATCGCAAGCGGGCATCCGCGCCGTCGTCGGCTTATTCGACGGATTATTTTGACGAACCCGGGCCCGGAACCGGCTGTTTTCGACGCTGCGGCCCAATAATCGCCTTTTTATTGCTGTTGCCCCCTCAATCCGTTATAATGAATGAATTGAAACTTGGCTTAGTGGTGGGGGTATGGAATACGAATGACGGAATTGCTGTCACGACAAAAGAAGATTCGGAATTTTTGTATTATTGCGCATATTGACCACGGCAAGTCAACCCTTGCTGACCGGATTCTTGAATATACGGGAGCGCTGGCCGCTCGGGAAATGCAGGCACAGGTCCTTGATAAAATGGATCTGGAGCGGGAGCGGGGAATTACGATCAAGCTCCAGGCGGTCCGCCTGACCTACAAGGCGGATGACGGAGAAGAGTATATTCTGAACCTGATCGATACTCCGGGCCACGTGGACTTCACGTATGAAGTGTCACGGAGCTTGGCGGCCTGCGAAGGCGCGCTGCTGGTCGTCGATGCGGCGCAAGGCATTGAAGCGCAGACATTGGCGAATGTCTATCTCGCGCTGGACAACAACCTGGAGATTCTCCCGGTCATCAACAAGATTGACCTGCCAAGCGCCGAACCGGACCGGGTCAAGCAGGAGATCGAGGACGTAATCGGACTCGATTGTTCGAATGCGGTGCTGGCGTCCGCCAAGGCGGGCATCGGCATCCGCGAGATTCTCGAGCAGATTGTGAAGGAAGTGCCGGCGCCGACCGGGGATCCAGAGGAGCCGCTGAAGGCGCTTATCTTCGATTCTCATTATGATCCGTACAAAGGCGTCATCGTCTATGTCCGGGTCGTCAACGGCTCCATCCGCGCGGGCAGCAAGATTAAGATGATGGCAACGAACAAGACGTTCGAAGTTATTGAGGTGGGTGCGTTCAAGCCCAGCATGACCATCATCGACGAGCTGAACGTGGGCGATGTCGGCTTCGTCGTCGCCGGGATCAAAAACGTAGGCGATACGCGCGTCGGGGATACGATCACTGATGCGAAGCATCCGACCGCGGAACCGCTCCCGGGGTACCGCCGCATCAACCCGATGGTATTCTGCGGACTGTATCCGATTGATACGTCGGACTACAATGATTTGCGTGAAGCATTGGAGAAGCTGCAGCTGAATGACGCTTCGCTCTCCTTCGAGCCGGAGACCTCATCGGCGCTCGGCTTCGGCTTCCGCTGCGGCTTCCTCGGCTTGCTCCACATGGAGATTATTCAGGAGCGCATCGAGCGCGAATTCAATATTCCGCTCATTACGACGGCGCCAAGCGTTATCTACCATGTGACGCTGACGAGCGGAGAGCAGCTGACGATCGATAACCCGTCGAACTACCCGGATCAGAGCAAGCTCGACTATGTCGAGGAGCCATACGTCAAGGCGTCCATCATCGTCCCGAACGATTTCGTCGGCGCGATTATGGAGCTATGCCAGGGCAAGCGCGGCGAATTCGTGGATATGCAATATCTCGACACGACCCGGGTTACGATTACGTACCAGATTCCGCTGTCCGAGATCGTATACGATTTCTTCGATCAGTTGAAGTCCAGTACACGCGGCTATGCTTCGTTCGACTACGAGCTGTCAGGCTACCGCAAATCGAACCTCGTTAAGATGGACATTTTGCTCAACAACGAGCAGGTCGATGCCTTGTCGATCATCGTGCATAAGGATCGGGCGTACCATCGCGGCAAGCTGCTGTGCGAGAAGCTGCGCGAGCTCATTCCGCGCCAGATGTTCGAAGTGCCGGTCCAAGCGGCCATCGGAACGAAGATCGTCGCCCGCGAGACGGTCAAGGCGATGCGCAAGAACGTCTTGGCTAAATGTTACGGGGGGGACATCTCCCGGAAGCGGAAGCTGCTGGAGAAGCAGAAGGAAGGTAAGAAGCGCATGAAGCAGGTCGGCAGCGTGGAAGTGCCTCAGGAAGCGTTCATGGCCGTGCTCAAAATTGATGATCAAAAATAATCGGCACGTCGGATGCCAGAGAACTGCGGCCGTGCCGGCCACAAATAATCCGGTTGCCCCGCTATGGCGTCATATGAACGAGACCATGGCGGGGTTTTTCTTTTCTACCACGTATGCTTAAACGAACCCAGATGTGATTTTGAAACGCTGCGATTGCTAGGCTATATTGCCAAGTTCGGCAATGCCGGGAATGAGAAGCTGCACTAAGGCTCAATTATATGATCTGCATCTATTTTCCATATCACTCTCATTTTGTTCATGAAACCTCCTACTGAAATTTATGTAAAAACCTTGCATAGAATAAAGCCCATATGCTATGATGGTTGCAACATAATGGAATGATATCAATAATTCCCCTTTAGCCCTAACTCACTTCAGTAAGATGACTCTCATCAACTTCGGAGATTGAACCTGCATTCGTAATACTCCCCAGATTGACAGACTGCTATGCCATCCATGCATGAGAGCTCTAAATAAGAAGGCTTCCAACTCCTGTCCAGACTTGAACCGGGGACTTTGCTCCGGAATTTTTTCATATTCCGGCTTGATACCAAGCAAGGGAGGTGAGAAGGATGGAGAAGAAATTCAATGCCCAGGAATTGTTTACAGAAGAATTGACGACGGAAGATCTTGAGCTTGTAGAAGAGGAACTCATTTTGTTTACCGTCAACCAAAAAGCACTTACTTAACAGGAAGACAATAGCCGCAAAATAGTCCGCTATTTTGCGGCTATTTAAATCCTAGGAGGGGCAATGATGAAGGCGCTGGTTTCGGATTTATATGAGCATTTTGCAAGGCTGGACGAAGAGGAACTGGAGAAATACGAAAGGCTGAAGCAAAAAAACAAAGTGATAGATTTGTGGAACAAATGGCATCGCATTCATCGTTCGCCATTCGAGAAATGGCTGTGGAAATCGTGCGGAACAGCTGTGCATCTTCAAGATTTGATCAATATGACCGGGACATTGCATCTTGCGCTGCGCCTACTGGAAGTATGCCGGCATGCGGGCCTCGTAGACATACAGGGTGACGGAGCATTGCAATGGAAGCAACCATTTGCGAGCTGGCGCTCTCGCTCTCCCGCCCGCATAAATGATAGCGAGCTGCGCAAGGTCAATGAAGGGCGATACGGGCAGTTTCGGGCGGATTGGACGAGCTCCGAACTTCGCGCCCATATTATTCATGAGGAGATTCCGTCGACGCAGCGTATTTTCTTCTGCGGAGACGATGACTATTCAAGTGTTGCCCTGGCGTTGTACGGGGAGCGGGATATAACGGTAGGGGACGTGGATCCCGAAGTATTGCAGCGTATTGACTCCGTGGCGGAGGCGCACCATTTGACCATGGATACGCTTCGGTTCGATGTGGAACAGCCTGCGCCTTCCGATCTGATTGGCCGGTTTCACGCGTTTCATTGCGATCCGCTGGACAGTGGCAAGGGGCTGGGGCTATGGCTGCTGCGTGCGGATGAACTATTGAGCGGGGAAGTAGGCGACACGTTATTTATAAATGTAAGCATAGAGCGATTGGGGGCAAGGGTGTCCTATTTTCAGCAATATTTGATGGGAAAAGGCTTTTGTCTGGATCGGATATACCGGAATGCGAATAATTACCCGTTAAGTGAAGAGCCGTTCATCAACAGAGCAGCGCTGCAGCAGAAGTTGAACCGGCTAGAGCTCCATTCACTTGCGTTGGATACCTTGTTTATACATACAGATATGCTTGTTTTTATTCGTACAACAGATGAACTGCCGTTATTTCCGCAAGAGTTCATTGAATTCAGACGTGAGATATAAGGAGGCTGCTTCATGTATGTGCTGGGTGTAAACGGATGGAACAGTGGAACTCACGATGCAAGCGCTTGCTTATTCCGGGATGGCCAGATGATTGCCGCGGCGGAAGAAGAGCGTTTTTCGCGCCAAAAAAAAGCGTTTAATGCGCTCCCTTATCATGCTATCGGTTATTGCTTGCACGAAGCGGATATTTCCGCCTCGGTGATCGATCAGGTCGCCGTGGGCTGGGACATCGGCAAATTAACCGGAAGTGAAGTGACGGCGCAGCAAGTCTTGAACACCATACTGCCCAAACATTTGTTTCCCCGCAAGAGAGAACCGGAATGCCGAATGTATGCCCATCATGCGGCCCATGCGGCGGGAGCGTACTTCAGTTCCGGTTTCGATCAGGCGGCCATTCTCGTCATCGACGGTTCTGGCGAAGATATTTCCGCGACGATAGCCAAGGGGGACGATGGGACCATCCGTATGATGGATACGATGCGCATTCATCAATCCATCGGAATTTTTTACGAGGCGGCGAGTATATACCTTGGTTTTGGGCGATTCAACGAAGGGAAGACGATGGGACTGTCTTCCTATGGCGACGATGTATACTCTTTTCCTGATATTTTGGCAGGTCCGCCCGGGTTCACTCCAGGGACGCTGGCACCCGATGAGCTATACTCACGCACGACAGCGGCGTGGATTGCGTATATGCAAAAAGTCACCCGGCTGCCGTTGCTTCAACCAAAGTATGCTTACAGCGTCCTGGACGCCAAACTGAAAGCTGGCTCGGATGTGATGCCGTATCGTTCCCTGGCCGCTTCCGCGCAGAAGGCCCTTGAAAGGGCCGCTGTCGCGCTTGTCCGGCAAGCTGTAGAACGCACAGGCTGCCGGCATGTCTGTATTTCGGGCGGTGTCGGTCTGAACTGCGTCGCCAATGGTATTGTAGCGGGATTGGAGCAGGTGGAGGAGCTGTATATCCAGCCTGCCGCTTCGGATTCGGGGACAAGCATCGGTGCGGCGACGCTCTTGCTGAGCGAACACGGCATTCGGCCTCATATCGATCGCACGCATGTTTATTCGGGTCCGGAATATAGCAGTGATGCGATTGAACGTTTGCTCCGGCACAATAATATCAACTATGAAGTGCTCGGGGATAACAGTGCCGATCGCATATCCGAGCTCCTGCTGCAAAATAAAGTAGTGGCCCGGTTTCACGGCAAGATGGAATTCGGCCCACGGGCGCTGGGGAACCGCAGCATTATTGCCAATCCGCAGCAGAGGGACATGTTAGTGCGCGTTAACAGGATCAAGCACCGGGAACAGTGGCGTCCTCTTGCTCCCAGCCTGATTGAGGAAGCGGCCGGGCAGGTGCTGAAAAATGCGGTCGGCGGCTCGCCTTATATGATTCTGAATGCCTACATTACAGATGAGTATAGATCGCAAATACCGGCTGTCGTGCATGTGGACGGATCGGCAAGAGCACAAGTCGTTGATAAGGCATTTAACCCGGAATACTGGCGGCTGATTCGCGCGTTCTGGGAGAAGAGCGGCGTTCCGGCCGTCATAAATACTTCATTTAACATTGGCAACGAGCCCATCGTATGCTCTCCCGGCCATGCCATCCGTTCCTTTTTCGGTTCCGAGCTGGATGCGCTGCTGCTTGAAAATATATTATTGGTAAAGCAGGTGAACATCGGATGAGTAAAATCAACAGTCTGAATCGCAGGACGTATCCCGGTTTTCCGGAGTACATTCTCCTAGATCTTATCGGGGAGGGAGACACGTTTTTTAAGCGCGGCGCCAAGCCGGAATTTCTTTACCATCCGCATTTTGAACAGTGGCATCGATACTTTTGCGGACCGGATTATCATCCCCCGGCAGGTAAAACGATCGCCTTCTTCCAGACGTGCACTTGGTCGAAACCGTATGACTTCTCGTACATCGGGCGCAAGATTCGCACCGTTACCGATAAATATCCCAATGTGCATCCTATTATTTTATCGAATGCGGGCGTAATTCCTTATGAGTATCAGATGAATCCGACTTTTTGCGCATATGACTGGATTGTAGAGGAGGAAGCCGAGCGGGAGGCCGAGCGCAGCGTCGCCGAACAATACCAGGAAGTGACGCTGAAGAGGATAAGAAACTATTTAACAGCCAACAGGCAGGTTTATGACTCGGTTGTCCATTATTGCATGCCCGTCACGCAGTCGATGTCATCTCACATTCAGAACATTTGCAAAGAACTAGGGCTTCCCTATTATCTTGCGGTTAGCGCGGACGTATATCGGGCGGTTCGGGAGAGGCTGCTGCAATTAAGGGATGTCGGTCAATTTTACATCTTTGACGAAGTGCTTGCCTCCCTGAAGCAAATTTTGGAGAAAGTGAGCGAGCGTTATGGATTTGGCGATAGTCATCCCGGCGTACAATGATCCGCGGCTGGAGCGATGCCTGAAAAGCATCGATGAAGACGTGGAAGTTGTCGTCGTATTAAATGGCGCCACGCCGGAAATCAAGCGGATCGCAAAGTCGCATCCAGTACGGATACGGGAACTGGACGAGCCGAATCTGTCCCGTGCTTATAATGAGGGCATTTTGTCTGCGGCAAGCTCCAATGTTCTTATCATGGATTCGGATTGCGTATTTGAACCCGGCACAATACGCAGCCTGTACCGGCTTCTGGATGAAGCGCCGCTTGCCAAGGGAAGGGTAGTATTCGCTTACCGCTCATTTATCGGCAAGACGGTTGCTAGGGCAAGACATATTCATACCACCCGCAAAAATGCTTACTCTCCACCGCTGGCCTTCCGCAAATCGATTGTCAATAAGATTGGGAACTATTATTTCGACGCCGAGCTGAAGTGGACGGAAGATTTTGACTTCGACGCGCGGGTGCAACGGGCCAAGCTGCCTATCGCTTATGAGCATTCCGCGAAAGTGATCCACCCCGAGTTGACATTGCGGCAAGACCTGCGCAGCGCGTTTCATTATGGCACAGGCCATGCAAGAGGCGTAATCAAGCAAAAAACAGGGTATGGACGTCTCGGCAAGATGTGGGCCGGTCTCCCGAAATTATATTCGCTCATCAAAAAGAAGTACGGCGCTGCGACCGCATCCTATTATGTTGTTTGGCAAATCAGTTTTTGGTTGGGCTACAAAAAACAAATGCGGAGGATGTCGCTATGACTCAATATGACACGATTGCTCCAAACTATGAATCTTTTATACCCGAGCCGGAATATTTTTTCGATTATTATACCCGCTTTGCGAAACCGGGAAGCCGTATTTTAGATATTGGCTGCGGAACGGGGCGGCTCGCGATGAAGCTGGCGGAGCGGGGAGCAGTTGTTACGGCTGTCGATATTTCGCCCGGCATGATCGAGGTGGCACAACAGAAGCTTGCATTGCGGCCGGAGCTGGCTGCGCGGCTGCACTACGAAGTATCCGACGCAACGAGCTATAGAAGCGAGCAACAATTTGATCTGATTCTGATGACGGGGGGCGTGTTTGAGTATTTACTGACGCCTTCCCAGCAAAAGCGGACGCTGTGCGCCATTCGGGAGATGCTTAAGTCAGGCGGGCACTTTGTATTTGATATTATTTCTCCTCCGCAAATATGTCCTTATGCCAAGCGTCAAAAAGACGGAGCCTATTCATTGGGCTCGGGCGGAAATTCCGCCCAGACCCTCAAGTCGTGGAATAAAGTGAGAATTGATCATTTCAGGCAAGTAGTAGAAACGACTTGCTTTTTCGAACTGTACAATGACAAGGAGGAACGGATCAAGCAATTTGACTACAAGTTTATTTCCCGTTATTCGCTTCCGGCCGAAATGATCCATTTACTTGATTGTTGCGGGTTGGCCATCGATCGGTTTTTTGGCAACTACGATCGTTCTCCGTTTCAACGAGGAAGTGAATTTATGATATTCGAGACATCGCTCAAGGAGGACACCCATGACTGTTCAACGGACGCCTAAGCGTCATCTCGTCATCGCCCCTCATCATGATGATGAAGTGATTGGCTGCGGGGGCACGATAGCCAGGGCATTGCAGCTTGGCGATGAGTGCCGCGTTGTTGTAGTGACCCGGGGCGACTTGTCGATTCCCGGGATGCCGGCGGAGGAGCAGGTGCAATTGCGTGAGCAAGAATGCGGGGCGGCCGCCCGTGTGCTAGGGACCGAAGATGTGATCTATTTGCGGGAACCTGATCGTTCGTTACTCTATTCGCGGCGGCTCGTGGAGGAACTGATTCGCCAACTCGCGGATTACGGGCCTCATTATGTATATTATCCGCATGGCGATGAGGCCGATCGCGATCATCGAGTCGTGAACGAAGTGGCGCGCGAAGCGATTATGCTGGGCCAGTCGGCGTTTTATGACATGCCTAGACGAATTCAGCGTTCGCTTCAATATGAAGTGTGGACACCACTGCGGAGCTTTCAGTACAGTACGGACATAACGGCCGTCATGGACATGAAATTAGAAGCGTTGCAGCGCTATGGCTCGCAGTTGGCCCGCATGAGGCTGCTGGAGGGCAGCAGAGGATTGAACGCGTACCGCGGTATGCAGGTGGGCGTGCCTTTTGCCGAGGTCTTCAAGATGGAAAATATGTAAAATGGAGCGGAGCCGATTCATGAGTCAGATCATTCTGAAGGACGTATCGAGATCTTTTGAAAGAGCAAAGATGGATACCGGCATGTGGAATTCGGTCAAGGGGCTGTTTTTCCGCAGGACGGAACAAATTCAAGCGATAAAAAACGTGTCATTTGAAATTGCCAAGGGACAAATCGTCGGCCTGATTGGAGCCAACGGCGCGGGAAAATCAACGTTGATCAAAATGATGACAGGCTTAATCAAGCCGACCTCCGGCACGATTTCGATAGCTGGCCATGTCCCGCATCTGAAGCGGGCTGCTTTTCTTCACAATATCGGCGTCGTGCTGGGGCAGAAAAATCAGCTTTGGTGGGATTTGTCCCCGTATGAGACGTTTATTTTGAACCGGGACATTTATGAGATCGACCATCATCAGTTCGAGCGAACGGTCAATGACTTGTCGGCCAGGCTCAATGTGGAGCATGTACTGAAATCGCCGGTGCGGAAGCTCTCTTTAGGGGAACGCATGAAATGTGAATTGATCTCTTCCTTGCTTCATCAGCCGGGCATCCTGTTTCTAGATGAACCGACCATCGGCTTGGATTTTGTGGCGCAAAAAAATATTCGCGCTTTTTTGAGCGATTACAGCAAAAATAACGGGACGACTATCCTACTGACGAGTCATTATTTGCCAGATATCGAGGAGCTGTGCGAGGACGTTATTATTATGAATCAGGGTCAAGTCTATTATAAAGGAAAACTGGCGAAGTTGAAGGCGAACAATCAGCATTTCCGCTACATTTCATTTAGCGTGCAGGAAGAAATTGATGAGCAATGGTTCCGGCAATGGGGGGAGATTGTGGAGCTTGCCGATCAGACAGTCAAGCTGAAGATTCCGCATGATCAAACGCAAGCGGTAGTGCGGGCTGTAATTCAGACGCTCAGTGTCGTCGATTACCATGTAGAAGAAATGACTACACAAGACTTATTGGAGGAAATCTTTCATGACCAAGCGAAGGAGCCGGTTTTTCAACCGGTGTAAGCCGAGAAAGTATTACAATCCGTTTGCCATGACGATTCAGGCCACCTTTCAATACCGAATGAACATGCTGCTCATGATGCTGTTCTCATTGGTGCCGCTCGTGGCCATCATCTCATTATGGCATGCATTGTTCGCGGAGAGAGAAATGATTGGCGGCTATACGCTGGAAATGATGATTACGTACTTACTGGTGGCCAAAGTTTTGGAACTGGTGCTGCTGCCGGAAATCCATTGGTCCATCCAGGACGAGATTAGTTCCGGAGGATTATCAAAATATTTGATCAAGCCATTTTCTTATATTGGCTATTGGTTTGCCAACAATCTCGGCACGAAGCTGGTTCAAGTGGCTATCGCAGCAGTACCGCTTTCGCTGATTATATTGCTCAATTTGGAATCGTTCCAGGCGCCTGACTGGCAGCATGTCCTTCCCTTCCTGCTCGCTTCGGCGGCGGCTCTGGTGCTCTACTTTATGATTTACTATAGTCTCTCTTTGTTATCGTTGTATTTCGTGGAAATATCATCGTTTTTTTTCACGGTGGACATCATCATTGAGCTGTTGGCAGGCACGCTTATTCCGTTGGACCTGTTGCCTTCTCCATTCAATACGGTGGTGCAATGGTTGCCTTTCGGTTACTTGATTAACTTTCCCGTCAATATTTATTTGGGATATATTCCGGTGAGCGAGATGTGGCAAGGCATTGGGATTCAAGCAATATGGTGCGTTTTATTCTATAGTTTGGGCAGGCTGCTGTGGAAGCGCGGATTGACTAAATATGAATCGGTCGGAGCATAGAACATGATTAAATATTTGAACTTGTTTGGGAGTTTTGTAAAAATCAACGTGGTCAAGGCAATGACGTATCGGGCCAACTTTTTTCTTAATTTGTTGGACAGCGTGCTATGGTTCGGCATTACATTGCTGTTTTTCAATAGTATTTATGGTTATGTGGATGAAATAAAAGGTTGGAGAATCTATGATATTTACTTGTTAATCGGTACGAGCGAACTGATTAAATCCGTCATGTTCACCTTGTTCATTAATAATCTGCCAATGATTCCGAATCTGGTCAACCGTTCACAGCTTGACTTGATTCTGATCAGGCCGGTGAACAGCCAATTTCTGATTTCGCTTCGGAATCTGGATTTCGGCAATTTCGGTAATATTCCGTTGGCCGTCTATTTGATCGTTTATGCGATAATCAACAAAGGGGAAGCGGTTTCCTTTCTCGATCTATGCAGTTATCTCGGGTTGCTGCTGGTCAGCATTATTCTGGCGTACTCGCTCTGGTTCACGATTATGACCTTGTCTATCTGGCTATCCAAAGTTCAAGGCATGCATGAGCTGTTTCTGGGAGCGATGACGCTGATGCGCTATCCTTCCGTCCAGTATAAAGGCGTTGTCAAATTCGTGTTTACGGTTATATTCCCGATTGTGCTGGTCAGCAATGTGCCGGTGATTGCGCTGTCAGATGTGCAAACGTATACGGGACTGTATTATTTTTACGCGTCCACGCTAGCGTACTTTTTATTTTCGATATTTTTCTGGAGATTTGCGCTGCGCTACTATCAGAGCGCCAGCAGTTGACAAGTGGATAAATGGAGCGGAGGGATAACGTGCGCAATGAAAAAGCGATAGTTGTCTTTAGCGGCGGGCAGGACAGCACCACTTGCCTGTTCTGGGCGCTGCGGCGGTTCGGCCAGGTAGAGTCCGTCACGTTTGATTATGGCCAGCGGCACCAGAGCGAGATTGATCACGCCCGGGCCATCGCCAGGGAATTGAACATTCCGCATTATGTTCTGGACATGGGCGTGTTGAATCAGCTTGCGCCCAATGCCTTGACGCGCACGAATATTGACATTGAGCACGCAGATGGCATGTTGCCGACGACATTTGTTGATGGCCGGAATTTGCTGTTTTTGTCATTTTCGGCGGTATTAGCCAAGCAAGCAGGGATCCGCCATCTTGTGGCCGGCATGTCCGAGAGCGACTACAGCGGGTATCCCGATTGCCGCGATGCCTTTGTCAAGTCGCTTAACGTTTCTTTAAATCTGGCGCTGGATTTCTCCTTTGTGATTCATACGCCATTGATGTGGCTGGATAAGCAACAGACCTGGCACCTTGCCGATGAACTGGGAGCGCTTGAATTTATTCGCGAGAAAACAGTCACTTGTTATACCGGGGTGCCCGGCGACGGCTGCGGATCATGCCCGGCATGCAGATTGCGGCGTGCAGGCCTGGAGAAATATTTGGAAGGGGTGAGAGCATGAAAGCGCCAGGACCTTTTCGCATCGTAGACAAGCTGGAGAGATTCGGTGAGGATATTGCGCCAGAGGAGCTTAAGTATCATCATCGGCGCGTGCTTGTCAGCAAGGAGTTCACCTTTGATGCGGCGCATCATCTGCATGCGTATGAAGGAAAATGCAAAAATTTGCATGGCCATAACTATAAAGCGGTGTTCGGGATTAGCGGCTACGTAAACCAAATCGGCCTAACGCTGGATTTTTCGGCCGTAAAAGCGATTTGGAAGGAACAGATTGAACTGTATTTGGATCATCGCTATTTGAATGAGACCCTGCCCCCGATGAATACTACCGCAGAAAATATGGTTGTCTGGCTATTTGAGCAGATGGAGTCGGCGCTGAATGCTTCCCCGTATCGGGAAGAGATTTGCGAAGGCAGGACCGAATTTGTCCGGCTGTATGAAACGCCGACCAGCTATGCGGAGATTAGACGGGAGTGGATGCTGTAATGCTTGCGTCTTCCTTGTCGAGAAAATCGCTGATTCCCGTAATCGAAATTTTTGGGCCGACGGTGCAGGGGGAAGGGGTGCTGTCGGGATGTAAGACGATGTTTGTACGCATGGCAGGCTGCGATTATCGTTGTTCCTGGTGTGATTCCGCTTTTACATGGGACGGTTCGGAGCGGGGGCGAATCCGAATGCTGCACGCAGAGGAGATATGGGCTGAACTGGAGGGTCTTGCCTCCTCCCGCTTCCGGCATGTTACTCTGTCCGGCGGGAACCCTGCCCTGCTGCCGCAGCTCGAATCGCTTGTGCAGCTATTGCGGGAGCATGGTGTCAAGAGCGCAGTGGAGACGCAAGGGAGCTGCTGGCAAGACTGGTTGACCGAAGTGGATGATGTAACGATTTCTCCAAAGCCGCCCAGCTCGGGGATGGAGACCGATTGGGGAAAGCTCGATCGCATGATCGAACGGTTGACAGAGGCGGACAGACAAGCGGCCGTGAGCCTTAAAGTGGTCGTATTTGATCAGGCCGATCTGGAATATGCGGCGGCTATACATAAGCGCTACCCGAACGTGCCGTTTGTGCTGCAGACGGGCAATGATCAGCTTGGCGCCAGTGATCGCGCATCATTGGCCGAGTCGCTCTTGAAGCGTTATGAGTGGCTGGTCGATGCGGTCAGCGCCTCGTCTGAACTGAATAACGTTCGGGTGCTGCCGCAGTTGCATGCGCTGGTGTGGGGGAACAAGCGGGGAGTGTAAGTCCGCTTCTTTGGAACCGGAAGCGGATGGCGTATAGAAGCTTGCAAGGCAATTCGGCTGAGGCGGATCTGAAGCGGCATCAGCAGCCCGCGTTGTGCAAACGGTCATAATATGATACCCTTGTCGTACTGCAGGGGGAGTCCGGCGGCTAGAGCCGGACGGACTTCTCGCGTTTGTATTGACGCCAGTGATTGGATGGATTGGAGGATATCATGGCACATATTGCCGAGTTGCAACTGCGAGAAGACGGGAAGAAAGGCCGCGCTCCGCGCGCGGTCTATATCCACATCCCGTTCTGCACGAATAAATGCCACTATTGCGATTTTAATTCCTATGTGCTTAAGGGGCAGCCGGTGATGGACTACCTTAGAGCGCTGGAGCAAGAAATGGAGCATACCGTTCAACAACATCCCCCTGGAATAATTGATTCGATATTCGTTGGCGGAGGGACGCCGACCGTACTGACGCCGGAGCAGATGGATTATTTTTTGACGTCGGTGCGGCGCGCCTTTCCGCAGTGGAGCCCGGATATCGAGTTCACGATGGAAGCCAATCCCGGCACAACCGATGCGGACAAGCTGCAGGTGATGCGGGAGGGCGGCGTGAACCGGATCAGCTTCGGGGTCCAATCCTTCAACAATGATCTGTTGACCGGCATCGGCCGGATCCATAATACGGACGATGTGTACCGGAGCATCGACAACGCGAAGCGCGCCGGATTCGCCAATATGTCCATCGACCTGATGTTCGGCCTGCCCAACCAGACGATCGAGATGGTAGGGCATAGCGTCGAGAAAGCGTTGGAGCTCGATCTCCCTCATCTGTCCATATACAGCCTGAAGGTAGAAGAGAACACGCTGTTCCATGCGATGTACCACCGCAATGAGCTGCCGCTACCGAGCGAAGAGGAAGAGCTGGATATGTATATGCTTATCATGGATCGGATGAAGGCGGCCGGCTATGAGCAGTACGAGATCAGCAACTTCGCGCGGGCAGGCTACGCGAGCCAGCATAATGCGACCTATTGGCGCAATGAGGACTATTACGGCCTTGGCGCCGGCGCGCATGGATATGTCGGCCGCCAGCGGCATCTGAACATCAAGGGCGTCACTCCGTATAATGACGCCTGCAAGCAAGGCTTGCCGCGGCTGAATTCATTTCGGGTCGAGGAAGCGGAAGCGATGGAAGATTTCATGATGGTCGGCCTGCGGATGCTGGAAGGGATCAGCATTGAGCGCTTCTCGGAGCAATTCGATGGCGCATTGCTCGACAAAGTGTTCGCTCAACCGATCAAGCGGCTGCTGAAGAAGGGACTGCTGGAGCCGACGGAAGCGGGCTATCGGTTGACAGAGCAGGGGCTGTTGTTCGGCAATGATGTGTTCGCCGCCTTTGTCGGCGCCCTGGCACAAGGAACGAAGCAATAAGGTACAAGCAATAAGGTAATGATTCAAGAACGACAGGCATATGGCCGCAGGCGACCGCCGCAACTTGAGCTAATCAGGTTGCGGCGGTTGTGTTTATATGTTAGGGCTCGCAGCCGGGGCTAGCGCTTCAGCAGTAAACGCATGAAGAGGGAGACAGCGAAGCCCATGAACAGCGAGCCGACAAGCAGACCTGCGAATGTGAACACGATATCGCCCATCGACGGCTCGATCATTTGCGGAATCACGAACATGGAGCTGATGACCGCGAAGAACGCGGTAATGAACAACACTCTTTTTGTCATATCGCTCTTACTCACCTGCCTTCTCATGAGACGATGCGTTATTGCTAGTATGTCCCGGGCAAGCGGAGTCATGTACCGCATACATAGGTTTCGCGGCGGCGTCCGTCTCAAGGGCGGCAATAGGAAATGATGAGGGCGCAGGCGATAGAGTGTGGCGGTTTTGCAGGAAGGGAAAATCCCCCTTGAAAAACTATGCATCATATTGTATATTCATACATAAAACAATGTGAGGCAGGTCACACTCGGAGGGACTCAACATGATACCCATCGTAAGAAAAGCTGTACCGGAAGACATTCACGCTTTAACTGAACTTATTCGTTTTTATGCAGAGCAAGGGATCATGCTTCCCCGTTCGCGCAAGGTGCTGGAGGCGCAATTGGAGCACTTCGTTGTGGCTGAGCTCGATGAGCAGTTGGTCGGCTGCGGCTCGTTGTGCCAGCTCGGAAGCGATCTGGTCGAGATCCGCTCGCTGGGCATCGTTCCCGAATGCAAGGGCCGGGGCATTGGTTCGCTCCTGGTTGACAAGCTCCTGGAAGAGGCGGAGGCCCGCTCGATACCGAAGGTGATGGCCTTGACGTATGAAGCGCGGTTTTTTCAGAAGAATGGCTTCGAGATCGTGGAGAAGGAGATTTTCCCGGAAAAGGTATGGACCGACTGCGTCCATTGCAAAAAGCGGCACTGCTGCGATGAAATAGCTGTCCTGAAAGTACTGAACTGACTTGACAATCGTCTTGTCCGTTTGGTATTTTTGTAGTGACGGTTAGCACTCGACGATGATGAGTGCTAACGGATATCCTACTACATCTAAGGAGGGATGCGCATGTTGACGGAACGCCAGCGTATGATTTTGAATGCTATCATAGATGATTATATCCGTTCTGCGGAGCCGGTCGGATCTCGCAGCATTTCGAAGCGGGGCGATGTGAATTTCAGCCCGGCTACGATTCGCAACGAGATGTCCGATCTGGAAGAGCTCGGTTATCTGGAGCAGCCGCACACGTCAGCAGGGCGCATTCCATCTCATAAAGGGTACCGTTATTATGTCGATCATCTCGTTCGTCTTGATCGTCTGTCTAGCGAAGACATCTTGCGGTTGAAATCCGTCTTCGCGGAGAAGATAACAGCGATGGAAGAGATTGTGCAGCATACGGCATCGATTTTGTCTCAATTGACCAATTATACGTCAATCGCGCTGGGGCCGGAAGTTTTCGACGCCTCACTTCGTCATTTTCAGCTTCTTCCGCTGAATGAGAATACGGCGGTCGCGATTGTCGTGACGAGCACGGGCCATGTCGAGAACAAGACCGTCACGCTGCCGGAGGGCGTCTCCGCCTCCGAGCTGGAGACCGTGGTCAACCTGCTGAACGCGAAGCTAGTCGGCGTTCCTCTATATAAGCTGCGCGCGCAGCTGTATAACGAGATTGGACAGGAAATGAGCCATTATGTGTCGCATGTCCAGGAGCTGATGGCGCTCGTGGAAAGCGTCTTGGCCGACAATAACGATCATCGGCAAGTCTATTTGAGCGGGGCCACGAACATGCTGACCCAGCCTGAATTCCAGGATGTCGACAAGATTAAGACGATCTGGGAGCTACTCGAAGAGACGCCGGCCTTGATCAAGGTCGTGGGCTCTGCTCCTACCGGCATCCAGGTCCGTATCGGCCAAGAGAATGTGCATGCCGCGATTACGAATTGCAGTATGATTACCGCAACCTATTCGGTTGACGGACAGACGCTGGGTACGGTGGGCATTCTGGGGCCGACCCGGATGGAGTATGCGAAGGTCATCAATCTGATGAACCATCTGTCCGGTCAAATGGCGGTATTCCTGCATCAATGGTATAAATAAGCGGGAGGGGGCGGCTTGTGACTCAAGGACAAGGACAAGTACAGGAGACCGATGAGCGCTATGCGACGCTCCTGAATAATGCCAATGCCGTCCGGGCGCTCAGCTCGGCTGTCGAAGGCACGCTTGGCCCGAAGGGGCTGGATGTCATGCTGGTCGGCGCCAATGGCGACGTCGTCATTACCAATGACGGCGTCACCATTTTGGAGAAGATGGATGTGACCCATCCGGCCGCCCGGCTGCTTATCCAGGTGGCTCGCGCCCAGCAGAGCGAGGTCGGCGACGGCACGACGACGGCGACGGTACTGGCTGGTGCGCTTGTGCAGGAAGGCGTCGCCCAAGTGACGAGAGGCGTGCCCGCGGCGAAGGTTGTGACCGGAATGCTCGAGGGCATCCGTGTCGCGGCTTCCCGGCTGGCGGAACGCGCACTGCGGCTCGAAGGCTGGGACGACCCGAAGCTGCACCGCGCGGTATATATCGCGGGCCGGGAGCAGGCCGACATCGTCCGGCTCGTGCTGGAGGCGGGACAGGCGGTAGGCTGGGAGCAGCTTCAGGATCCGGCCTACCGGCTCGCTGAACAGATTGTCGCGCACGAGAAGGCGAGCAATGAATGGTTCCACGGCGTGCTCCTGAAGCAGAAGCCGCTGCAGCGGGATTGGCTGCCGGAACGGACCGGATGCCGCGTCCTCATCCTGCAGGATGCGCTCGAGCCGGACACGCTCGACGAGCAGCTGCTGACGACCGAAGCCGGCTTCCAGCAGTATATGGCTCACCGCTCGGCCTTCATGGAGCGGCTGCAGCGTCTTCACGAGCTGGGGGTCGGCTTCCTCGTGCTGGAGCGAGGGCTTCATCCGGAAGCGGAGCAATTTTGTCTCGACCATGATATGATGGTCGTGCAGCGGGTCAGCCGCGAAGATATTATGCGCGTCTGCCGCCTTACGGGCGGCAAGCCGTTGAAGCGGGCCGCCCTGGCCAAGGATGCGGCGGTGCTGGAGCCGCTGCTAGGCCGCACCGCCTGCGTGCGCTACGATGAGCGCCTGGAGCGCGTGCGGCTGTACGCCCCGCAGACGGCGCTCAGCTCTGCGGGCACGCCGGAGCCGGCGGGCCTGCGCCGCGCGCAGGTGACGCTCATCGTGGGTGCGAGCACGCGTGAGATCGTGGGCGAGCGGGCGCGCATCGCCCAGGATGCCGCCGCGGCGCTGCAAGCCGCTATCCAGAGCGGCGTTCTGCCGGGCGGCGGCACGACGGAGCTAGCGCTCTCCTACATGCTGGAGCGCTACAGGGAGACCGTCCGCGGCATGGAAGCCTTCGGCGTGGCCGCGGTAGCGCAGGCGCTCCGCAAGCCGATGGCCCAGATTGTGCTGAACGCCGGGTTCAACCCGCTGGAGAAGCTAGAGGAAGCGCGGGCGGCGCAGACCGCATCGGGATCCGATGCCATCGGCATTGACTGTGACAGCGGAGCGCTGCTTGACTATGGCGACGCAGGCATCGTCGACCCGGCCGCCGTGAAGCTCCATGCGCTGCGGGCGGCCGGCGAAGTGGCCGCCGCCGTGCTGCGGATTCACACGGTCATTATGATGAAGCCGGAAGCGTAAGGCTCCGGCTTCCCGGAGCAGGAAGATAGAAGCTTGACTACATAAGGGAGGTGCAAGGATTGAACCCGGAACAAGAAGAGAAGATCGAGAGAAACGATCAGGTGGACTCGGAGGCTGTGGAGACAGCCGACGTTGAACATAACCAAGAGGCTGCGGAGACATCCGAAGCAGAAGGCAAGACAGCGGAGGAAGCACAGGGAGAGTCGCCGGAGCTGAAGAAGGCCCGCTTGCAAGCGGAGGAGCTTCAGCAGCGCCTGCTGCGTGCCCAAGCGGACTTCGATAATTTCCGCCGCCGCACGGTGAAGGAGAAGGAAGAACTGGCGCAGTACGCATCGTCCAAGTTGGTGACCGAGCTGCTTCCCGTGCTTGACAACTTCGAACGCGCCTTGGCCGCAGCCCAGACGGGCAGCGAGGAGCAATCGTTCGCCAAAGGCGTGGACATGATCTTCCGCCAATTCACGCAGGTGCTGGAGCAGGAAGGCGTGAAGGCGATGAACGCTGTAGGCGAGCCGTTCAACCCGGAATTCCACCAGGCGATTATGCAGGTGGAGTCGGAAGAGCATGAGGAAGGCATCGTCGTGGAAGAAGTCCAAAAAGGCTATATGCTCAAGGATCGGGTGCTTCGCCCGGCCATGGTCAAAGTAAGCGGCTAAGAGATGGCGTTCACATGCTATCCGCTTGGTTAATATGAAATAGATTGAGAGCCAGTTGAGGAGGTTACATTTGCAATGAGTAAAGTTATAGGTATTGACTTGGGAACAACCAACTCTTGTGTTGCGGTAATGGAGGGCGGCGAAGCCGTCGTCATTCCGAATCCGGAAGGCGCCCGCACAACCCCTTCGGTTGTCGGCTTCAAAAAAGACGGGGAGCGCATCGTCGGCGAGACGGCGAAGCGCCAGGCGATTACGAACCCGGATCGCACGATCAGTTCGATTAAGCGTCATATGGGCACGACTTTCCCGACGACGATTGATGGAAAAACCTATACGCCGCAAGAAATTTCTGCAATGATTCTGCAGAAGCTGAAATCCGACGCAGAGGCTTATCTGGGCCAGACAGTAACGCAGGCGGTTATTACCGTACCGGCGTACTTCAACGATTCCCAGCGCCAGGCGACGAAGGATGCCGGCAAAATTGCTGGTCTGGAAGTGCTGCGCATCGTGAACGAGCCGACAGCGGCTGCGCTTGCCTACGGCGCTGACAAAGAAGGCGATCATACCATTCTCGTCTACGATTTGGGCGGAGGCACATTTGACGTGTCGATCCTCGAATTGGGCGACGGCTTCTTCGAAGTTAAAGCGACGAGCGGCGATAACCAGTTGGGCGGAGATGACTTCGACCAAGTGATTATCGACTACTTGGTAGCGGAGTTCAAGAAAGACCAAGGCATTGACCTGAGCAAGGACAAGGCGGCTGTGCAGCGTCTGAAGGATGCGGCCGAAAAAGCGAAAAAAGAGCTGTCCGGCGTATTGACGACGACGATTAGCCTGCCGTTCATCACGGTCGTTGACGGCGTTCCTCAGCACTTGGAGCTGAACCTGACTCGCGCCAAGTTCGAGGAGCTGTCCGTGCATCTGGTTGAGCGTACGCTCGGCCCAACGCGCCAAGCGATGCAGGATGCGGGCATGACTCCATCCGATATCGACAAAATCGTCCTCGTCGGCGGATCGACTCGGATCCCAGCCGTCCAGGAAGCCATCAAGAAACTGACCGGCAAAGATCCGCATAAAGGCGTGAACCCGGATGAAGTCGTCGCCTTGGGCGCAGCCGTGCAAGCGGGCGTATTGACAGGCGATGTGAAGGACGTTGTCCTGCTCGACGTCACTCCGCTCTCCCTCGGCATCGAGACAGCCGGCGGCGTATTCACGAAGATGATCGAACGCAATACGACGATCCCGACGAGCAAGTCGCAGATCTTCTCGACGTACGCGGACAATCAGACGAGCGTCGAGATCCATGTCCTGCAAGGGGAGCGCTCGATGGCGGCGGACAACAAGACGCTGGGACGCTTCATGCTGGGAGACATTCCTCCAGCGCCGCGCGGCGTGCCGCAGATCGAAGTTACGTTCGATATCGATGCGAACGGTATCGTCAAAGTATCCGCTCAGGATAAAGGAACCGGCAAAACGCAGAACATTACGATTACCTCCTCCAGCGGCTTGAATGACGAGGAGATCGACCGCATGATGAAGGAAGCGGAATTGCATGCGGAAGAAGACAAGAAGCGCAAAGAAATGGTCGAAGTGAAGAACAACGCCGATCAATTGGTATATACGACAGAGAAAACGTTGAAGGACTTGGGTGACAAGGTCGACCAAGCCGAAATCGACAAGGCAAACGAAGCCAAGGAAAATGTGAAAAAGGCGCTCGAAAGCGGCAATACCGACGAAATCAAAGCGGCAACCGAGAAGCTGTCCGAAGTGGTGCAGCAATTGTCCGTCAAGCTGTATGAGCAGGCGGCGCAAGCACAGCAGGCCGGTCAAGAGCAAGCGAATGACGGCGCGGCCACAAAAGATAATGTAGTCGATGCCGATTACGAAGTCGTGGACGAAGACAAGAAATAAGCGCGGATAGACAGGGTCAAAGCCGGGTTTCACCCGGCTTTGGCTTTGCCTGTTTACGATGAAGAATGTGGGGCAGCATGGCGTTCGCGCCGTGGTGCATCAACCCGGCAAGCGATCCGCTCTGACGGCACACAGTAGAGCGGATGCATGGAACCGGGCTTTCAAGTTGCAATGGGGGTGGAAGAGTGGCGCAAAAGCGAGATTATTATGAAGTGCTCGGCGTAAGCAAAGGAGCAGGCGAGGATGAGATCAAGAAGGCCTACCGCAAGCTTGCGCGTCAATATCACCCTGACGTGAACAAGGCAGCGGACGCAGAAGAGAAGTTCAAGGAAGTCAAGGAAGCGTACGATGTGCTTGGAGACGATCAGAAGCGGGCGATGTATGACCAATACGGGCATGTAGATCCGAATCAAGGCATGGGCGGAGGCGGGTTCTCCGGCGATTTCAGCGGATTCGGCGACATATTCGATATGTTCTTCGGCGGAGGAGGACGCACCCGCGATCCGAATGCGCCGCAGCGAGGCAGCGATCTGCAGTATACGATGCAGATTGAATTCAAGGAAGCCGTCTTCGGCAAAGAGACGGATATTACGATTCCGCGGACAGAGCAGTGCGACACCTGCTTCGGGACCGGGGCCAAGCCTGGCACGAAGCCGGATACCTGCTCGGCCTGCCACGGATCGGGACAGCAGGAAGTCGTGCAAAATACGGCATTCGGCCGCATGGTCAACCGGCGTACTTGTACGGTATGTCAAGGCAAGGGCAAAATTATTCGCGAGAAATGCGGCACCTGCCATGGCAACGGAACCGTGAAGAAGCAGCGTGTCATTCATGTGCGCATTCCGGCAGGGGTGGACGATGGAGCCCAGCTGCGAATGAGCGGAGAAGGCGAGAGCGGATTGCGCGGCGGTCCGAACGGCGATTTGTACATTGTCATCCGCGTGAAGTCGCATGAATTTTTCGAACGCGACGGCGATGACATCTACTGCGAGGTTCCTCTCACATTCGCTCAGGCGGCGCTCGGCGACGAGATTGAGATCCCGACGCTGACCGAGAAGGTCAAGCTCAAAATTCCGTCCGGCACGCAGACAGGGACCTTCTTCCGGCTGCGCGGCAAAGGCGTTCCGCGTCTGCGGGGTCATGGGCAAGGCGATCAGCATGTCAAGGTTGTCATCGTGACGCCGACGAAGCTGAATGATGAACAGAAAGAGCTGCTTCGACAGTTCGCAGCCAGCGGCGGCGAGCATACGAACGGCGGGCACGAGGAATCGTTCTTCGAACGGATGAAGCGGGCGTTCCGGGGGGACTAGAACTCGGACTCACTTGATCACATGGTCCATATCCTTTATCATACTCGTATAAGTTCATCGCATGGGTCGGAGATACGGATCAGGACCACAACTGCGCATAGAGGACACTCTATCGCGATGGTTGTGGTCCTTTTTTATTCTATGGATACAGCAACCGCTGATCAGTTTACATTCCGTTTACATTCGTTGTATATGATGGATTCCATAACATAGTTGGGTGCAGGTAGGGAAGGAGTGGATGTTATGGACAATGAAATCGAACAGACGAAGGGCGCGATAGGCAATTGGCGTCAATTTCTGGGGCTGATTAATGAGACCAAGCCATCCAAGCTCATGTTATGTGTCGCTCTGCTGATGAGCATCGGCGGGGCGGCCGTATCGCTCGTCATTCCGATGTTCACCAAGGGGATGGTAGACAACTTCTCCATGTCGCAGCTCAATACACTGCAGATTGGAGCATTGGCAATCGCGTTTATCGTTCAGGCGGTGGCCGCCGGCTTGTCCATCTATTTGCTCAATCTTGTCGGACAGCGCATCGTTGCCGGCTTGCGCGACCGGCTGTGGAAAAAGATGCTGGTGCTGCCGGTGTCATACTATGACCGGAACAAGACCGGCGAGACAGTCAGCCGCATCACGAATGATACGGGAATTGTGAAAGGATTCATTTCGGAGCATCTGTCCAGCTTCTTCACTGGCATCATCTCCGTCATCGGCTCGTTCATCGTATTGTTGTATCTCGATTGGCAAATGACGGCCATTATGCTCCTTGTTATACCGGTCGCCGCATTGGTGCTGTTCCCGCTTGGCAAGCAAATGTTCAACATATCCAAAGGATTGCAGGATGAGACGGCCTCCTTCACTGCCGTATTAAGTCAGGTGTTGTCGGAAATAAGATTGGTGAAGGCATCCAATGCCGAAGCGAGGGAATACGAGAACGGGCGCAAGGCCATTAACAATCTGCTTCGGTTCGGCACTAAGGAAGGCGCTGTACAAGCGATGATCTCCCCGATCATGTCGTTCGTACTGATGGTGCTGCTTGTCGTCATTATTGGCTACGGCGGCATGCGCGTCTCGTCAGGAGCGCTGACTGCGGGCGAACTGGTCGCCTTCATTCTGTACTTGATTCAGATTGTGATGCCGATGAGCCAGTTATCCATGTTCTTCACGCAGCTTCAGAAGGCGATTGGAGCAACCGACCATATGCTCGCGATTTTACAAGCACCGGAAGAAGATCATGTGCAGGGGAAAGAGGCCGGTCCGGCGAACCTGCCGATTCATGCAGAACATGTGCACTTTGCATATGCCGAAGGAGAACCTATACTTGAAGATATCAGCTTCACTATCAGTCCGGGCAAGGTAACGGCGATTGTCGGGCCCAGCGGGGGCGGCAAGACGACGCTGTTCTCCCTCTTCGAGCGATTCTACTCGCCGACTTCCGGTGCCATCAAGCTGGGGAATGAAGACATTAATGAATTCTCGCTGCCTTCCTGGCGCGCTCTGATTGGATATGTGTCGCAAGAGAGTCCGCTGATTGACGGGACTATTCGGGGAAATATTTGTTATGGAATGAATCGGGATGTGACGGAAGAGGAACTGAAGCGGGCTGCCGCAATGGCTTATGCGGATGGCTTCATTGAAGAACTGGCCGACGGATACGATACGGAAGTAGGCGAGCGCGGCATGAAGCTGTCAGGCGGTCAGCGCCAACGGATTGCTATCGCACGGGCGCTGCTTCGCAATCCGCGCATCCTAATGCTGGATGAGGCGACGTCGAGCTTGGACAGCAAGTCCGAGATTGTTGTTCAGAAGGCGCTGAACAATCTGATGAAGGGACGGACGACACTGGTCATTGCCCACCGGCTGTCAACAGTAGTAGATGCGGATCAGATTTTGTTCATCGAGAAAGGGAAGCTGACGGGATGCGGCACGCATGAACAACTGCTGGAGAGCCATTCCATGTATCGGGAGTTCGCAGCGCAGCAGCTCAAAATTCAGGAGCAGTACGGAGCCTAAAGGCGTAAAGGCGTGAAGGCTTAAAGCGGTAACGCGTCCAACAACGAGAAAGGCGGTAACATGCGAGATGGCAACCATTCTTGTCGTAGATGACGATCCTTATATTCGGGAATTTGTCACCGTATTATTGCAGAAGGAAGGCTTCCGGACGACGGAAGCCTCTGACGGCGTAGAGGCGCTCCGTCTTATGGAGACGGACAGAGCCGATCTTGTCGTACTTGATATTATGATGCCAAATATGGATGGATGGGAACTATGCCGCGAGCTTAAAGCGCTGCATGATATTCCGCTGTTGATGCTGACTGCCAAGGGAGACACGTCGCAGAAGGTGAAAGGCTTCAATCTGGGAACCGACGATTACTTAGTGAAGCCGTTCGAGCCTATGGAATTGGTCGTGCGGGTCAGGGCGCTGCTGAGAAGGTATCAGATTGCCACATCCCAGATTGTTCAGATCGGCCGTCTGGTGGTGAACCGCCAGACATTCGAGGTGACCTCGGGGAGCAAGAAGATTGCCTTGCCGCTGAAGGAATTCGAGCTGCTTTTCAAGCTGGGCGGAGTTCCTGGCAGGACATGCTCCAGAGAGCAGTTAATCGAGGATGTATGGGGCTATGATTATGAGGGGAACGAACGGACGCTGGATGTGCACATTAACCGCTTGCGCGAGCGATTCTCCGCGACCGAACACGGATTCCGGATCAAGACCATTCGCGGGCTCGGTTATCGGCTAGAGGTGCTCGCATGAAGCCGCTCGAACGAATCGACAAGTTCAAGACAACGAAGACATGGAGAACGATCAAGTTCATAGGCAGCATTGGCGTAATTCTATTGTTCATGTACGCGTCGTGGTCGATTGCCTATCTCATCAATCCGATTCTGCTAAGGTGGTTCGGATGGGAATTGACGGAATACGGGGCGTTTGTCATGACAGGGACGGTCGGTTTCCTGATTCTGTGGGCCGTAATCGGCATCTTTGCCCCTTTTGCGCGCACTAAGCATCTTCTTTTCTATCATTCCATCATCGAAGCCGTCAATCGGATTTCCAAGGGAGATTTCGACGTGACGATCACGATGAATGAAGATTTTGAACATGAATACGGCATGCTGATCGAGAGCATCAACAAGTTGGCCGGCGAGCTGGGGGTGATGGAGAAGATGCGTCAGGAATTCATTTCGAATGTGTCACATGAGATTCAATCGCCGCTTACGTCGATTCGCGGATTTGCCCACGCCTTGCAAAGTAAAGAATTGAGCGAGGAGGAGCGGCAGCATTACTTGCAGATTATCGAGATGGAGACGACAAGACTGTCCAAATTAAGCGACAATTTGCTGAAGCTGACGTCCTTGGAATCAGAACATCATCCGATCAAGCCTCGAACTTATCGCCTGGATCAGCAATTGCGCAATCTTGTATTGTCAAGTGAGCCGCAGTGGGCTGCCAAAGGATTGGATATCGAGTTGAACCTGGATAAGGTTCACCTTACGGCAGATGAGGATATGCTGAGCCAGGTGTGGGTCAATCTGATTCATAATGCCATCAAGTTCACGCCGGAGAGCGGCTTCATTCACATTGGGCTGACGGTGCATGAGCCCTATGTTGAAGTGAGAATAGAAGATAGCGGCATTGGAATTGATGCGGAGCATATCCCGCATCTGTTCGAGCGATTTTTCAAGGCCGATGTGTCCCGCAACCGGATGCATGGAGGCAGCGGATTGGGGCTATCCATCGTGCAGAAGATTGTTCAGCTCCATCAGGGGACGATTGCCGTGAGCAGTGAGAGAGGAAGCGGTTCTCTGTTTTGCGTGAAGCTGCCGCTGCGCATATCGGACCACGATCATCATGTTGAAAAAGAAGGGCTCATTGTTCCATCAAATGAGGATTAGCTTAGCACCGTAATTAAAATTGCGGGCGCCTGTCAAGACGCTAACCTTGGACCGTGGCGGCAACGGCGCATAACCGTACCGATGGTGAGCCCGGTATAATGCATCGGCAGCGGCAATGTTGCATGCCAGCCCGACAGCACCCTATCCGACATGTAGAAACACAACCCCGGAGGCAGAATATTGTCCTAAAAATAAGGCTGCGGAACGCAGCATGACCATGCCCGATCGGGGCTAATCATGAGGACGGGTGCAGCTGTTATCCGAGCTGATCCGGCACGTTGGAGAAGATGCCGTCGATGCCGGCTTGCTTCAGCATGGCTGCCCACTCCGGCCGGTCGACGGTGTAGGCGTATACCTTGCAGCCTGCCCTATGGCATTCCGCGATGAAGTCCGCGTCTGCGAACGAAAAATGAGGATGCACGCTATAGACCGGGAAGGGCAGCGACTGGATATATTGCCCCGGACGGTAGAGACGATCGGCCATCAGCACACCGAGCTTCACCCCGGGCTCCAGCCGGGCAATCGTATCCAGCGCTTGATGGTCGAAGGAGGAGACGATAATCCGATCCAACAGTCCGCGCTTCTTGACGGCGTCGAGTAGCTTTTGTTCGATTCCGTCATAGAAGAATGGGATGTTCTTAATCTCGATGTTGGTGATAAGATCCTGGTCCTCCACCAGATCGAGATATTCATCTAGCAGCGGAATCCGTTCCGCCGTGAAGTCAGTGTGGAACCAGCTTCCCGCGTCAAGCGCCCCCAGTTCCCCCCAAGTCAGGTCCGCGATATAGCCTCGGCCTGACGTCGTGCGGGCGACGTTTTCGTCATGGATGATGACGAGCCGGCCGTCCTTCGTCTGTTGAATATCGAGTTCAATGCCGGCACAGCCGCGATCGAGCGCCGCCCGAAAGGCGGCCATCGTATTTTCCGGCGCATACCCCGATGCGCCTCGGTGAGCAAATATGAACATGTTAACCAACCCCTCGTTCATGATGGAGGCGGACAAGGAAACGGAGGTCATTTTCCCCATCCTTGTCCGCCGGATTAACGGTTTATTTCGGCGCGTTCACCTTGTTGTCCTCTGCGATGAGCTTGTCGATTTTCGTAGTCAAGTCATCAACGGCCTTCTGCGGAGCGTCTCCCTGGTAGAGCTTCTCGATCGCCGTCGCGACTTCATTGCGTGTCTCCGGGAAGACGGAAATCAGCGCGCCGCGGGTAGCCGAACCGATCTTCGTATTCTGGAGCTGCTTCACGGTCGTAAGGAACTGTGGCGCCTGCTCATATTTCTCCTTCAGGACCGGCTCCTCATGCGCGGCCTTCGTGATCGGGAAGTAGCCGGTGCCCGCCGCCCATTCGGCCTGAACGGCAGGGGTGGTCACATATTTCATGAAGTCCCAGGCTGCTTCCTTTTCTTCTTCAGCGACGCTATTCATCAGCCAGAGCGACGCGCCGCCCACGATGACGCCGTTCGCTTCCTTGCCGTCCGGCGTCGGCAGGAACCCCGTGCCGACTTCGAAAGGCGACGCCTGCATTACGCCGGCAATGCCCGCGGTCGAATCCATGTACATGGCGACCTTGCCAGCGCTGAAGGCCGCACGGATATCATCCCATTGCCGCCCGTAGTTGCCGAGCGTGCCTTCCTTGTTCATATCATCGAGCCACTGGAAGATGCCGAGGCTTTCCGGAGAATTGAGCAGCGACTTGGTGGCGAGACTGTCGCGCCCATTGCCGTTATCCACGAAATCGGCTCCTTGGTTGGCCAGCAATTGCTCGATGAACCATCCGTAGATGAGCAGCGCGAATCCTTTTTCATTTTTCGAATTGTCGGTCAGCTTCTTGGCCATTTCCCGGATTTCCCCGAAGGTCTTCGGCGGCGACTCCGGATCGAGTCCGGCCGCTTTGAATTTGTCCTTATTGTAGATTAAGATGGCGTTCGATGTGTTGAATGGCAGCGAGTAGAGCTTGCCGTCGATTTGGTAATAGCTGAGGATATTCTCCTCCCATTGGGACAGGTCGAATTTGTCTTGGTCAATCAGGTCTTGAACCGGCTGGATATAACCGCTGTTGACCATATACTTCGTTCCGATCTCCTGCACCTGCATCAGCGTCGGCGCCTCGGACGTGCCGCCCACCGCCTTGAGCTTCGTCAACGATTCCTCGTACGAGCCTTGGAAAATCGCATCAACGAAGTATTTGTCCTGCGATGCATTGTAGTCGTTCGCCATTTTGGCGATCAGTTCCCCGGCACTGCCGCTCATGGCATGCCAGAAGGTCACCTTGATACGCCCGTCATCCGATTGTCTCGCCTCCGAGCCGGACGAATTCGTGCAGCCGATAGCGGACAGCGACAGCACCGCCAGCAGCAGCATAATCATGCCTGCTTTCTTCACTTGGATATCCCCCTCGTGAAATTTTATCGTTTGCGACAAGCCATGCTGATGAATTTATCCTTTTAATGCCCCGGACATCAAGCCGCGCTTGAGCTGCTTGAGGCTGAGGAACAAGAAAAGCAAGGTTGGCACGAGCACGATGACGACGCCGGCCATAACGACGGGCCAATTCGTGTTCGTCTCCTGGGCCTGCATCATCTTCAACCCGATCTGCACGGTGCGGACGGAATTGTTGGTCGTCGTCAGCAGCGGCCATAAATACATGTTCCAGGTCGTCAAAAACCCGTAGACGCCTAGCGCGCTTAGCATCGGCAGGGAGAGCGGGACGACGAAGGAGACCAGGTAGCGCAGCCGGCCGCATCCATCCAATTGGGCGGATTCATGCAGCTCCTGCGGCAGCGTCAGAAAATGCTGGCGGAGGAGAAACACGCCGAAAGCGAGCGCGAAGAACGGCATGGACAATCCTTGATATGTATTGACCCAGTTCAGCCCGACGATGGTCAAATAGTTCGGAATCATCGTCGCTTCCCAAGGAATCATCATCGTTGAAATCAACAGGAAGAACACGAAGTTGCGTCCTTTGAACGGAATAAATACGATAGCGTAGGCCGCGAGGCTGCATACCATGATCTGGCCGATCATGACGGTGAGCGAGACGATCAGGCTGTTCAGCATGAACTTGAGCAGCGGCACACTCTTGAGGGCCATCGTGAAATTGTCGAATACGAAGCTGGCCGGGAACAGCTTGCCGGTCATAATCTCCTCGGTCGTCATCAGACTGGCGAGGAGAGCATAGACGATCGGGAAGAACATAATGCCTGCGGCCAACAGCAGCAGAATGTAGAACACCCATTTCTGGGACAGTGCCATTCTCATTGATAATGCACCTTCTTTTCGCCGACTTTGAACTGAATCAGCGTTGCCAGCAGCACGATCAGGAACAGAATTATCGCTTGTGCGCTCGCAATGCCGAATTTGTAGTGAATAAAGGCGTTCTGATAAATGGAATACACAATGAGATTGGTTGATTCCGCAGGCCCGCCCTTGGTCAGGATGTCAATCTGGCCGAACGATTGAAACGAATGGATGACGGTCACGATGATGACAAAAAACAGGGTCGGCGAGACCATCGGCAGCGTAATGCGGAACAGGCGGGACCAATAGCCGGCGCCGTCAATGCGAGCGCTCTCGTAAATGTCCTCGGGAATGCTTTGCAGCCCGCCGAGCAGGATGATGTAATTGAAGCCGACGCCCATCCAGATGCTCGTCGCGGCGATGGAGATCAGCGCCCACTTCGGATCGGTCAGCCAATGGATTGGCGGCAGTCCTACCCAATCAAGCACATGGTTCAGGAACCCGATGCTGGGATGGAACAGGAACAGGAAGATCATCGAGCCTGCGGCCACCGACACGCCGACCGTGGAAGAGAAGATGACGCGGAAAAATTCGATTCCCCGCAGCTTCTCGCTCGAGATGACGGCCAGGAAAAAAGCGAAGGCGACGCCGAGCGGAACCGTATAGAGCACGAACAGGAACGTGCCGATCATGCTTGTCAGGAAGCTGTCGGACTGGAACAGGCCGGCGTAATTATCGAAGCCGACGAACATCACCGGAACGCCGCGCGCGTTCGTCGTGAAGAAGCTGTAATAAAGCGTTTTCAACATAGGGTAAAACGTAAAGGCCGATAAAATGATGAGCATCGGACTTAAATAGAGCAGGCCCGCTGTCAGGAGGCGCAGCGGCGAATCTTTCTTGCGGTGGGTTGTGGCAGATGGCTCCATTGAATATTCCCCTTTCTTAACCAGCGCAACGGTCAGAAAAAAAGAAGACCACAGAACAACCAAATGGCAGCAGCCAATTGGAACTAGCGTGGTCTTCTCCGTTTCCCGAAACCGGAACATTAACTTGCATCCCAGTATAATTCACACAATATTAAAAATCAATACAAAATATGACTGTTTTCTATGATATTTGCGCTTGACGAGGCGGCGAGGATGTTGACGGGCGGCGAGTTGGGCATTACGATAGCGTTAGAGGCAGCAAGATTACCGCATCAGAGAAACACAGAGCCAGAGACCGAAGGGAGAGCGAGCTATGCACTTCGCCAACCAGTCCATCTTGCCGGCCGTACGGCAGATGAAGGAGATGGAAAAGCTGCTGGTCAGTCCGTTCGAATACATTGTGCTGCTGGATGTCCATATCGCGCAGCTGAAGCCTATTTTTCAGATGGTTCGTCCGCATAATAAGAAGCTGCTGCTGCATGTCGATCTGATTCAGGGGCTGCAGAACGACAGCTACGCGGCGGAATATCTATGTCAGGAATTTACTCCGTACGGGCTTCTATCGACGAAGGCGAGCGTCATCATCCGCGCGAAGCAGAAGGGCGTCGTCGCCATTCAGCGCATTTTCTTGATCGACAACAGCTCCTTCGAGAAGAGCGGTGCTTTGCTGGAAAAGACGAATCCCGACTATATCGAGGTGCTGCCAAGCCCGATGCTGCCTTTTTTGAAGCAGTTGAAGAACGGTCGCGACATTCCGCTTCTGGCCGGCGGCTTCATCCGGACCGAAGACGATGTGAACAGGGCGCTCCAGGCCGGAGCCGTGGCCGTCACCACCTCCAGCCAGACGCTCTGGAAGCAGTACGCTGCGGCGGGAGCGCACCGGTAATCATCGGCGAGGGCGGACCGAGGCCATCGTATAAAGTCACCGCTTCCTACTCATGTTATAGATGACCGTCTTGAAATGATGAGATAAAGGAGGAAGGGCAATGACCAATTACCGAGACAGCCGCCGGAAGAACCATCTCAACGCCTTCGAGGAGCAGCCGGATCTCGTCGTCGGCAAGACCAATGCGTCTGCCGGCAAGAACGAAGACGTGGAATTCTCGATCGAGCAGGCCGACGCCGACGATCTGGAGGCGCTGGAGCGCGCCAGACAAGCGGATGAACGGGCGGGACGTCTATGAGACACATCGAAGCGAAATTCCAGGACGAATCGAAGGCCGACTCATGCGGGCGCAAGCTGAATGCGCTGCGGGCGCATGCCATTCAAGTCGTTCCCCGGGAAGACGGTTATATCGTATCTGCCGATGTGAACCATGCCGTGCTCGATCAGGCGTATGCCATCATGCGCGACTACGAGGGCACGCTATTGTAAGGGAACAGAACTCCTGCGGCGAGCGGGTAAGACCGCTCGTTGTGTGGAGTTTTATTTTTGTGTACAATAAATAGAATGTGCGGACGGTTATCAATCGTACGGGGGAACACCGTTCAACTTGTCGGCACCGATATTATTCATAGGGGGAGTACCATCGTGCGCTGGCATGAATTAACGATACATACAAGAGAAGAAGCGGTTGAGATGATCTCGAACTTCCTGCATGAGGCGGGAGCGGGAGGCGTCTCCATCGAGGAATCCGGGACGCTGAACAAGGAGCGGGATACGACCTATGGCGAGCTGTATATCGCCCCGCTGAACGATATTCCCGAAGGTGAAGCGAAGATTCAAGGCTACTTCGCGGAAGGGACGGATCTGGCGGCGATCGAGGGCGAGGTGGCCAGCCGCATTCGCGAGCTGCGTACGTACGGAATCGATCCGGGCGAGGCCGCCATGTCCTGGCGCTCCGTTCATGAAGATGATTGGGCAGATGCCTGGAAGCAATATTTCAAGCCTACGCGGATTACAAGCAAGCTGACGATCAAGCCGTCATGGGAGTCTTACACGCCGACGGCGGAGGAGCAGGTGATCGAGCTTGATCCCGGTATGGCGTTCGGCACCGGAACCCATCCGACGACATCGCTCTGTCTCCAGGCGCTGGAGAGCGTCATTCAGGGCGGGGAAGATATCATCGATGTCGGAACCGGCTCCGGCATCCTGGCGATCGGGGCATGCAAGCTCGGGGCCCGGCATGTGCTCGCCATCGACCTGGATCCGGTAGCGGTCAAGAGCGCCCGGGAAAATGTCGCGATGAACGGGCTCCATGATGACGTTACGGTGCGGGAAGGTGATCTCCTGTACATGCTGAAGGCGAGCGGGACGGACGAAGCGCCGGCGCTTGGCGTCACGCTTCCTGTCCAGATTGTGGTCGCCAACATTTTGGCCGAGGTGATTCTACTGTTCGTGGAGGATGTGTTCGCGGCGCTGCAGCCGGGCGGAATATACATTGCCTCGGGCATTTACAAGAACAAGGAAGAAGCGGTAGAGCGGGAGCTGATCCGCCATGGCTTCCTTATTGATGCGAAGCATCGCGAGGAGGATTGGGTTGCTTTCGTCGCCACAAAACCAAGTCCGCTTTTGATCACGAAGTGAAGCAGGAAGTAACTCGGCATCGAATCTTGCATTCACTCTCGAAAAGCGTATGCTTCCGAAGTATGTTTCCTGCGGAAACATTTTAGCTGCTCATGTAGTCTTGCCTACATTCCGCTGCTCCTTACAAGTTTTGCGCAGCAAAACTCGCACTGGAAGCAGACGCTTCGAGTTCTTGCAACCTTCTCGGTGCTGAAAACCAGACTTTTGAACATGTATTAGTAATCTGAGAACCAGCCAGTTGAATATGTAAGAGAAGAGAGCGAGGGAAGATATGGATTTTTTTAGTAACTTTTTCGCCGTCAAGCTGGAGATGCTGCCGTTTCTCGTATCGGTGCTGCTCATTGCCTTTACGATCCATGAATTCGCGCATGCCTACTTTGCTTGGAAATTCGGGGATCCGACAGCGAAGATGCTTGGCCGCGTCAGCTTGAATCCGGCGAAGCATGTCGACTTCCTCGGCATGCTGTTCTTCGTCATCGCCGGCTTCGGCTGGGCGAGGCCGGTGCCGGTGAACCGGGATAACTTCAAGTATCCGCGGCTGATGGGAATCGTCGTATCGGCTGCCGGACCGATCAGCAACCTGCTGCTGGCCTTCATCGGGACGATCGTGATTCATCTCGGCCTCAAGTTTGGCTTTGTGCAGTTGGGTTCCACGGATCGCGTCCAACTGGCTATCTATTACTTTTTGAATTATTTCATTACTTATAACGTGCTGCTGTTCCTGTTCAACCTCATTCCGCTCCCGCCGCTGGACGGGTACCGCATCGTCGAGGATCTGGCGCCGCGCGGCTTGCGTCTGCGCCTGCAGCAGTTCGAGCAGTGGTCGATTCTTATTTTCTTCATGCTCGTATTCATTCCGCCGCTGCGGGAAAAGACGCTAACGCCGCTGTTCAACCTAATCGAGCCGATCGTATTTAACTTTTCGCGCACCGCTGCTTATCTGGTCGGCATGTAGAATACCGACCCGGCAGGCGGGGCGTGGACTTTCTGGAAATATCGCTGCAAATCTAGCGCATTGGGCGCAAAACGTGTATGATGAGGAATGTTGATTACGATGCAAAAATACTTTGTCAGCCCCGAAGCGTTCGGGGATCAGCACATACGGATTACCGGCGCGGATGCGCATCATATCGTCAATGTGATGCGGGCTAAGCCGGGCTTTACTTTTCTGGTGAGCGACGGTACCGGCCGCGAGGCCGTGGCCGTGTTCGAGAGCGGCGACGGCGAGACGGCCATCGCCCGGCTGAAGGAGCTGGTCGCTGCCGATCGGGAAGCCGCAGTCGAGGTAACCATCGCCCAGAGTCTGCCGAAGGGCGATAAGATGGAACTGATTATACAGAAATGCACGGAACTGGGGGCGGCGGGATTCCTTCCGTTCCTGTCGGAACGCACGGTCGTGCAGTATGACGCGAAGAAGGAAGCGAAGCGGCTGGAGCGCTGGGCCAAGATTGCGAAGGAAGCGGCCGAGCAGTCGCACCGCAACCGCGTTCCCGATATTGCGGGACCGGCCGCATGGGCGAAGCTGATCGGGCAGTTCGCGGCCTACGATCTCGTGCTGATCTGCTATGAGGACGAGCAGGGAACGCGGCTCCGCGACGTGCTGGAGCCTTTTTGCGAAGCGCAGCGCGGCCAGGAGGCAGCCCGCATTCTGGTCGTCATCGGACCGGAGGGCGGGTTTTCGCTGCGTGAGGTGGAAGCGGCCACGGCGGCGGGAGCGGTATGTGTCAGTCTCGGCCGCCGCATTTTGCGGACGGAGACGGCGGGCCTGGCGGCTTGTGCTTGTATCATGTATCAATTCGGAGAAATGGGAGGAAGTTGAACAATGCCATCGGTAGCGTTTTATACGTTGGGCTGCAAGGTGAACTTCTACGATACGGAAGCCATTTGGCAGCTGTTCAAGCAAGAAGGTTATGAGCAAGTCGACTTTGAAGCGACGGCTGACGTCTATTTGATTAATACATGCACCGTTACGAATACCGGCGACAAGAAGAGCCGCCAGATTATCCGGCGGGCTGTCCGCCGTAATCCGGACGCCATCATTGCGGTGACCGGGTGTTATGCGCAGACCTCCCCGGCGGAGATTCTGGATATCCCGGGCGTCGATCTCGTCATCGGCACGCAGGATCGGGACAAGCTGATGGATTACATCGCCCAGCTTCAAGCCGAGCGCCAGCCGATTAACGCCGTGCGCAACATTATGAAGACACGCGCATTCGAGGAGCTGGACGTGCCGGATTTCGCGGAGCGGACACGCGCCTTTTTGAAGATTCAGGAAGGCTGCAACAATTTCTGCACCTTCTGCATTATTCCATGGTCCCGCGGGCTGTCACGCAGCCGCGATTCGCAAAGCGTGCTCACTCAGGCCCGCCAGCTCGTAGCGGCAGGCTATAAGGAGATTGTGTTGACCGGAATCCATACCGGAGGCTATGGCGATGATCTCGAGAACTATGATCTGACCGATCTGCTCTGGGATCTGGACCGCATCGATGGATTGGAACGGGTGCGCATCAGCTCGATCGAAGCGAGCCAGATCGATGATCGGATGATCGATGTGCTGAACCGTTCGTCGAAGATGTGCCGCCATCTTCATATTCCGCTGCAGGCCGGCAACAATGAAGTGCTGAAGCGTATGCGGCGCAAATATACGGTCGAAGAGTTCGGCGGCAAGATCGCCCGCATCCGCGAGGCAATGCCGAATGTGGCGATTACGACGGATGTGATCGTCGGCTTCCCGGGCGAGACGGATGAGCAGTTCCGGGAAGGCTACGAATTCATGAAGCGGGTCGGATTCTCCGAGATGCACGTCTTCCCATACTCGAAGCGTACCGGGACGCCAGCGGCGCGCATGGAGGATCAGGTGGACGAGGAAGTGAAGCATGCCCGCGTTCACGATCTGATCGATCTGTCTGAGCAGATGCAGCTCGCCTACGCCGAGACGTTCGTCGGGCAAGTGCTTGATGTCATTCCGGAACGCGATTATAAAGGGGCTCCGGGAAGCGGCCAAGTGATGGGCTATTCCGACAACTACCTGCAGATCATGTTCGACGGCGACGAGTCGCTGATCGGCCAGCTATGCCGGGTCAAAGTGACGAAGGCAGGCGTGAACGAATGCTTCGGCGTGCTGACCCGGGTGCTTGGGGAAGAAGCGGGTCCGCAGGCAGCTAATATGTAAATGGGGTAGAACACAGAGGATTCCACTGTTGCTTCTTGTGCAAGGAGCAGGTGAAATCCTCTTTCCTTTCGGTTACGATATACATATTCATCAGTTTCAATAAGGCGGGCTGACAGATCAGGAGCACGCTAACACATTTTGTATGTTGGAGGATATCGCGCTATGAAAGAAATATCAGCGGGGGGCGTCGTGTATCGACGCTGCGGAGAGCAGATCGAGTTCCAGTTGATCCAGGATCGTTACGGCAGAACTTCCTTGGCCAAGGGAAAAATGGAGCCCGGGGAGACCATCGAGCAGACGGCTCTGCGCGAAATCCGGGAGGAGACCGGGATGGAAGGGAGCATCGTTGGCAAGCTGGATACGATCCGCTATCAATATACGTCGCCGGAAGCCGGCACGGTGGACAAAGAGGTTCATTATTTTCTAGTTGAGGCAACAGCGGGGCAGCTTACGCCCCAGGTGGAGGAGATACGCAGCGTCGAATGGTACGAGCCGCAAGCGGCATGGGCGAAGCACACGGAATCCGGGTATGATAACAATAACGGCATTCTGAGCAAGGCATTTGCGCAATTGGGGATTACATTGTAAACGGCCGTATTAGCCTTCCCGGGTCCGAGCGCAATAACCTTGGCTGCAGACGTCGGCAACAGGTACACGCAGGTGAATAGGTACAGTGATCGTACGCTTCAAGTCTAATCTGATTGCGAAGGGTGATTACAGATGAACGAACAAATCCGATTGGCTAGTCTGATTGACCACACCTTCCTCAAGCCGGAAGCGGTGCGGAGCGATATTGAGAAATTGTGCGTCGAGGCGCGGCAGCACGGCTTTTACAGCGTCTGTGTCAATGGAACCTGGGTTCCGCTCTGCCGCGAGCGTCTTGCCGGCTCCGACGTGCGTATCGCGGCGGTATGCGGGTTCCCGCTTGGGGCCGGCGCGTCCTCCGCCAAAGCGTTCGAAGCGGCAAGAGCCGTGGAAGACGGAGCGTCGGAGATCGATATGGTGCTCCAGATCGGCCGCCTCCTTGAAGGTGACGTGAAGGCGGTGGAAGCCGATATCGCCCAAGTGGTCCGCATGGTGGAAGGGAAGGCTATCGTCAAAGTCATTCTGGAGACGGGAATGCTGACGACCAGTCAAAAGATCGAGGCATGCAAAGCCTCGGAAGCTGCAGGGGCGCATTTCGTCAAGACGTCGACCGGGTTCGGCCGCGGCGGGGCTACCGTCGAGGATATCCGGCTTATGCGCGCGAACGTGTCGCCGCATATCGGCGTGAAGGCTTCAGGCGGCGTCCGAGACACGGCGACGGCGCTCGCCATGATCGAGGCCGGAGCGACCCGAATCGGAACGAGCTCGGGGATTGCGATCGTTACCGGAGCCGGTCCCACACCTTCAGATAACACAGCGGGAGCGCCAAGACAGAGCCCGCAATATTGAATACCGTCTGGGCCCGGGCGATCTGGGCGGCCGGATCGGCGGTGAACCAGGCGGACAGCGCATGGAGCTGGCCGATTAGCGGATAGAACAGGATCGCTCCGCCCACATTGAGCACGATATGGCTCCAAGCGACGAATTGGCCGTGGCGGCTTCCGCCGAGCGATGCGATGAGCGCCGTGAAGCAGGTGCCGACATTGGAGCCGATGACGATGGCTATGCCAACCTCGACCGGCAGGGCGCCGGTAGCGGACAAGCCCATCGCCATGACGATGATAGCCGCGCTGCTGTGGACGACAGCCGTAATGATCATACCGGCGGCGAGCGCCCAGAGAAGACTGTCGTTGGACCGCTCCAGGAACCAGGTGAACATGCCGCGATGCTGCAGCGGCCCCCCGATCTGCTTCATCCATTCGATACCGAGCAGAATGAGGGCGAATCCGGCAGCGGCCAACGAGCCGAACTGCAGCGGATGCAGCAGGGGGGCGAGCCGCTTCGGCAGGGGCAGGCGGTATTCGCCGCCCAGAATCGCCGCGCTCCAGCAGGCGAGCGAGCCAATGAGCAGCGGCAGCGCGTAGCGGCTGATGTTGAGGCCGATCAGCTCTGTCGTCAGGCAGGTGCCGACATTGGTGCCAAGGATGATGCCGAGCGAGCGCGAGAAGCTCATCAGCCCGGCGTTCACCAGCCCGATGGTGATGACCGTGATGGCGGTGCTGCTCTGCAGCAGCGCCGTCATGCCGGAGCTGAACAGCATGCCGTGCAGCGGCGTCCGTGTGGAACGGTGGAGGAAGCGGTTCAAATAAGGTCCTGCCCATGCGTGAAGCGCGAGCTCCATCGTTTTCATGCCAAAAAGAAACACAGCCATTCCGCCTAGCAGCGGATACCAGATTTCTGCAAACATATGCCGGACTCCTTCGTCATTCCACACAAAATGCGGGTTCTATCATTCGAGCTGGAACAGCTGGAGAGAGAATAAGTGATCAGCCTATACTGTCACTGTATGCTTGCGGATGGACAACAATGACAAGCCCGGCTGAAGCCGAGAGGGGACATGCAATTGAAGCAATCGACAATAGCAACAGTAATCTTGAGCCGGAATCGCAAAAAACGGACGGAGCACGGGCACCCATGGGTGTTCCAATCCGAAGTCGAGCGCGTGGAGGGCAATCCGCAGCCGGGGGCGCTGGTCGATGTCATGAATGCCCAAGGCCAATATGTAGCGACAGGATACTATAACCCCGCTTCCAAAATCATTGTGCGCGTCATTGGCTATCAGCCCGCGGACGCGATGGATACCGGGTTTTTCAAGGAGCGGCTGCGTCAGTGCCTGGAGCATCGCAACCGGTTCCTGCCGGGAGCGACGGCATACCGGCTTGTCTATGGCGAGGCTGATTTTCTTCCGGGGCTGATCGTGGATCGGTTCGGCGATGTGCTCGTCGTGCAAATATTGACGCTCGGAATGGACCTGGCGCGCGATGCGATTGTGCAGGCCTTGGCCGAGGTGATGAATCCGCGCGGCATTTACGAACGAAGCGATGTGCCGATTCGGGAAAAGGAAGGCCTCGAACAGAGAACGGGCGCGTTGTACGGGGAATGGCCGCGCCATGTGCTCATTACCGAGAACGGACTGCAGCTTGAAATCGATATTGTCGAAGGGCAGAAGACGGGCTATTTCTTCGACCAGCGTGAGAACCGGGCGGCGATAGCGCCGCTGATGACCGGATGGGGAGCGCGCAGCGGGATTACGCTGACCGATATTGAGACAGAGGCAGGCGTACGCACCGTCCCGGTCAATGCGAACGGCAAGGAAGTAACCTTTCCATGGTGGGACGGAGCTACCGTGCTGGAATGCTTCTCTCACACGGGCAGCTTCACTTTGCATGCTTGCAAATATGGGGCCAAGAAGGTGACTTGTCTCGATATTTCTGAGCATGCGATCGAGAGCGCGCAGCGCAACGTGGAGCTGAACGGATTTGCGGATAGGGTGGAATTCGTGGTGGCGGACGCGTTTGCGTATTTGCGGGAGCAAGTGCAGGGAAGAGAGGAGCGGAGGGAGCGCGGAACGAGCCAATCGAAGACGGATACGTCGAAGCCGATGGCCGCAGGCGGCGGCCGCACCTGGGATGTCGTCATTCTCGATCCGCCCGCATTCGCCAAGACGAGACAGGCGGTGGAAGGGGCGTATCGCGGCTATAAGGATATCAACCTTCACGGGATGAAGCTCGTCAATGAGGGCGGATATTTAGTGACGGCGAGCTGCTCCTATCATATGAAGCCCGAGCGCTTCCTGCAGGCGATCCAGGACGCCGCCCATGACGCGGGCAAGGTGCTGCGCCTTATCGATTGGCGCACGGCGGGGAAGGATCATCCGCAGGTAGCCGGCGTCGAAGAAGGGCATTACTTGAAATTCGGTATTTTCGAAGTTCGCTCCAGACGATAGCATGATGAAGAAGCACCTCATGGCGAATGTGCCGGGAGGTGCTTCTTGCGGTTGCGGTATGATGTGGAAGGGACAAGCGGCGGTCTATGGAGCCGGATTGGTAACGAAGGCGCCGCCAAGCCAGCGCGCATATCCCCGTTCGCGGGCCCAATTGCTCTCGCCGCTGCGCACTCTCCGGCCCGCCTCGGTGAGCACCACCCGTCCGGTGGACGGATCGACCGGACGCAGCGGCTCGGGCATCGGGTCGGATGCCGCGGACAGGGATAATAGCGGCGCTTCCCCGGAAATCAACCGGCGCAAATATCCCCAGTACTGCATGTCGCCGAGTCCGTACTCCGGCACATGCGGCCGGATATGCTGATACAGCTCCAGGAAGGAGCTGGCACCATCGGCGACGGCATCCAGCGTAAGCCGCTCCACGGCGCCCAACCCGTCTTCGCGCGAAGGGAAGCGGCGGAGATGGAACCGCATCGCTTCCACGATCGCATCATAAGGAGCTTCGACGGTACCGGATTCCTCGAGCCAACGCACCAATTTGCGCGGATTCGGGCTTGTATAGGCAAGCCAGGTATGGTGCATCCATGTGATCGCTTCCACGTTCAGCCGGATGCCGAGCTCGCGGTAGCGCGCCAATTGCTCCGCATCGAGGGCGCCGAAGCCGTCATAGCGGTCATGCCCGGGCACGGCCGCTATGTCGATCCAATAGACGGCCGCTTCTGGATGCTCGCGGGACAGACGCTCAGTCAACCGCAGCAGCATCGTGATATCGAACAGATCATGCTCGAACCAGAGGGCGATTTCCGGGTGCTGCAGCACATCCGCTTTCCAGGACCGCTCCTGCTCGTTGCTCATTTGCAGGTAGAGGGATGCGGGCAGGCCGCACATTTTTTCCAATTGAAGCGCGCGATACGCCAAATAACGTTCAAAGATGGGATAGACGGGTCCTTCGGTCAGCAGCTCGTGATAGACCCATACATCCTCGTTCCAGCGCTCCCGGGCGACCGGCCGTAGCCGTTCTGCCACAATATCTCCATTTACGATATGAATCACGCGGTGTACCTCCTTTTCTCTCCGGCGGTATCGTCAGCCAGGGGCTTGAATTCCTTCCTGCACATTCCAAACGTGTGTTCCAGTCTGCTCGCAATAATATGCTATAATAAAGCAAGGTTTCCGTAAAAGAGACGAATTGCGCAGTCTCTGTCTAATGAGGAAATACCGGGAATCCGGTCTTTTTGGACTTATTCTTATTTTTAATCCTTTCTTGCGATTTGTAAATACACTTTTATACATGGCATTTGTGGAAGCAGCCAGCATATGGCATGGCAACGTACATATCCATTGGTCAGTTGTACAGGAAAGCGGGGGATACACATTGGCTTTGCATTTCGTAATCGGCCGCTCGGGGAGCGGCAAGTCGGCGCATCTGCTGAATGAGATCCGGCAGAGGCTGGAGACTCAGCCCGAAGGTCCGCCGATGATTCTGCTCGTGCCCGAGCAGGGGACGTTCCAGGCGGAGCACGCGCTCGTCACCTCGGAGCGGCTGTCGGGGATGCTGCGGACGCAAGTCCTGAGCTTCCGGCGCCTCGCGTACCGCGTTATGCAGGAGACCGGCGGCACGGCGCTCACGCCGATTGGAGAGGAAGGCAAGAAGATGCTGCTGTACAAAATTTTGCAGCGGCGTAAGTCCGACCTGCCCCTGTTCGCCGGTGCGGCGGAGCAATTCGGCTTCATCGAAAAATTGAATGATCTGTTCGACGAGATGAAGCGGTACCGAATCCAGGCATCCGAGGTGGATGAGCATGCTGCGTTCGTCCAGGAGCATGTGGACGGCCAGCCGCTCCTGTCGGCCAAGCTGCACGATTTGTCCGCCGTGCTGCATGAGTTCGAGACAGAGCTGGAGCAGCATTATTTGGACGGCGAGGATGTGCTTGTCCGGTTGGCGGAAGGCATTCCGCACTCGGACTATGTCCGGCAGGCGGAGATATGGATTGACGGGTTCAACGGCTTCACGCCTCAGGAGTATGCCGTGCTGGCATCGCTGCTGCTGCATGCCCGCCATGTCACCGTAGCGCTCTGCCTGGATCGGCCCTACGCCTTGGGGGAGGAGCCGCATGAGCTGAACCTGTTCCATCCTACGGCGACGACTTTTCTCAAGCTGAGCAGCATCGCCGATACGCTCGGCGTCGATATGGGAGAAGTCATACAGCTGGGCGGGCAGGGCAGATTGCCAAGATTCGCTTCCTCGCCGATGCTCTCGCATCTGGAGCGCCATTTCGACCGGCGTTCGGCTTACCGCCCCGCCTCCCCCGCGGGGGAGCGGGCGGAGATTCGCATTCATGCCGCGGTCAACCGCCGCGCGGAAGTGGAAGGGGCGGCACGCGACATTTTGCGCCGGGCACAGAGCGAGGGCGTCCGCTGGCGGGAGATGGCCATCATGGTCAGGAACTTGCCGGATTACGCGGAATTGATCGATACGGTCTTCGGCGACGCGGGCATTCCCTATTTCACGGATCAGAAGCAGGCGGTGCTCCATCATCCGTTCGTCGAGATGACACGCGCCGCACTGGACATCCTGATCGGCTACTGGCGCTATGATGCGGTATTCCGCTATGTGAAGACGGACTTCGTCCTGCCGGAAGACGGGAGCGTGACGAGGGAATCCTTCGATCGGCTGGAGAACTATGTGCTGGCCTGCGGCATCGAGGGCTCGAAATGGACGAATGGACGCCCGTGGCCTGCCGAACCGCGGCAGTCGCTGGATCCTGACGATCCGAACGCCGCCGAGACGGCCGAGGGCGTGCCAGAGCAGGCCCCGGAATGGGCGGAGCAGTGCCGCCGCCGGATTGTCGAGCCTCTCTCCGCGCTGCAGCGATCGCTCACGCGGAGCCGGAATGTGCAGGAGATGTGCGAGGCACTGTACACGTTCTGGATCCGTCTGGGGGTGCCAGACAAGCTGGAGCGGATGAGTCAGGAGGCGCTGCTGGACGGCGACGTGCAGCGTTCCCGGGAGCATCGCCAGATCTGGGGGGAGATGCTGGATATTTTGGACCAGATGGTTGAGATGCTGGGCGGAGAGAAGATGCCGCTCGAGCTGTTCGCTGGAATGCTGGAGACCGGCTTCGAGAGCGTGAAGCTGGCGCTCGTGCCTCCCGCGCTCGATCAGGTGCTGATCGCGTCTATGGATCGGACCCGTTCGAGCCAGATTAAGCATTTGTACGTGCTCGGAGTCAACGACGGGGTGATGCCTGCGCGCCCGATAGAGGATGGGCTGCTGACCGAGTATGAGCGGGATCTGCTGCTCACGATCGGGATGGAGCTGGCGCCCGGCATTCGGCGCAAGCTGCTGGACGAACGCTTCGTCATTTATCATGCCTTCACTTCTCCGAGCGAGAGCTTGTGGCTTAGCTATGCGCTGGCCGACGAGGAAGGCCGCTCGCTGCTCCCTTCGGAGACGGTGCGGCAGATCCGGGGGCTATTCCCGGGCATGCAGGAGGAGCTCCTGTTGGCGGAGCCGAATGAATTTGTACCCGAAGCGGATCAGGCCGCTTTCATCGCCTATCCGGAAGCGGCGCTTAGACAATTAATCGCCCGACTGAGGGAGTGGCGGCAAGGCCACCCGATCGCGAATCTGTGGTGGGATGTGTACCGGTGGTTCGCAGGGCAGCCGGCCTGGCGGGATCGGCTGAAGACGGTGCTCGGATCGCTCGCCTACCGCAACCAGGCGCAGGCGCTGACGGCCGACACGAGCCGGAAGCTGTACGGACAGCTATTGCGGACGAGCGTGTCCCGCATGGAGCGGTTCGTCGCCTGCCCGTTCTCGCATTTTGCCTCCCATGGCTTGAAGCTGAAGGAACGAAGGCTGTATCGGCTGGAGGCGCCGGACATCGGCCAGCTGTTCCATGCGGCGCTAAGCCGCTTCGCCGGCGAGCTGCAGGCCCAGCACCGCTCCTGGGGGGAGCTGACGCCCCAGGAATGCGAGGCGGAAGCGGATCGCATCGTCGATCTGCTGGCTCCCCGGCTTCAAGGGGAGATTCTGCTCAGCTCCGAGCGGTACGGCCATATATCGGGCAAGCTGAAGCGCATCGTCGGACGGGCCGCGGCCGTGATGGGCGAGCATGCCAAGCGGGGGCATTTCGAGCCGGCCGCGCTGGAGATGGATTTCGGTCCCGACAAGCCGCTGCCGCCCCTCCGCTTCACGCTGGACAATGGCTGCACGATGGAGATTATCGGCCGCATCGACCGCGTCGACAAGGCGGAGGGGGAGAAGGGCGTCCTGCTGCGGGTAATCGATTACAAGTCGAGCCAGACGGATCTGGCTCTCCATGAAGTGTATTATGGGCTGTCGCTGCAGATGCTGACCTATTTGGATGTGCTCCTTACCTATGCGGAGGAGTGGCTCGGCACGGAGGCGATTGCTGCCGGAACGCTTTATTTCCACGTGCACAATCCGCTCCTCCAGGCGGCCAACGGCTTGAATGAGGAGCAGGCTTACGAGCAGCTGCTCAAGCGATTCAAAATGAAAGGGCTCGTCCTGGCCGACCGCGAGACCGTCCGCCTCATGGACGGCTCGGTGGAGCAAGGGCATTCCCAGGTGCTTCCGCTGGCGGTGAAGGCGGACGGATCGTTCTACAGCAATTCCTCCGTCGCTACGGAAGAGCAGTGGGAGCTCCTCCGGGGGACCGTCCGTTCGGTCATCCGGGATATCGGGACGCGCATCACGAACGGCGATGTGCTGATCGAACCGTACCGGAGCGGCACGGCGACGGCATGCGATTTTTGTTCCTACAAGCCGGTCTGCCAATTCGACGAATTGGTTGACGGCAATCAATATCATCTGTTGCCGCGACTGGGCAAAGACGAAGCATGGGCGAAGCTGAAGGGAGGCGAAGCGGACGATGGACAAGAACCGCGATGAACGGAATAGCAGCGAATACGAGAACGGAAGCGAGGCCGGCGGGAGCTCCCGCTTGCGGTCAGCCGCTGCCGCCGGCGGAACTGCGGACTTGCCGCCAGCCGCTGCCGCCCGGGAGGATGGTGAAGCGCGCGTCCTGACAGCCGAAGCGGCGTCTGTGGGAGAAGCGACTGCAGAGCTGCCGCCGAGGCCGGCCGAGAGCACGTGGACCGAGGAGCAGTGGCAGGCGATCGTCGACGGCGGCGAGAACATTTTGGTCGCGGCGGCAGCCGGCTCCGGGAAGACGGCAGTATTGGTCGAGCGCATCATCCGCCGCATCAGCGACGAGTCGGCGATGCTGCATGTCGATCAGCTGCTTGTCGCCACCTTCACGAAGGCGGCCGCAGCCGAGATGCGCGAGCGGATCCGCTTGGCGCTGGAGCGCAAGCTTGAGGCGAGCCCGGATTCGGAGCATTTGCGCCGCCAGCTCGCGCTGCTGAACCGCGCCTCGATTACGACGCTGCACTCCTTCTGTCTGGAGGTTATTCAGCGGCATTTCCAGGCGGTTCAGTTGGATCCGGCCTTCCGGGTCGCGAACGAGACCGAGATCGAGCTGCTGCGCCAGGACGTGCTGGAGGAGCTTTTTGAAGAGCGCTATGCCAGCAAGGAACCGGCCTTTGCGCGGATGGTCGATTGGTTCAGCGGAGAGCGCAATGACGAAGCCGCCTTTCGGCTCGTCCACCGGCTCTATGATTTCTCCCGCAGCCATCCGTGGTCGGAGGAATGGCTGGACAGCATGACGGCTTCGTTCAGCCCGGCGGACATCGAAGAACTGGGCCGCTCCCCATGGGCGGACAGCATTATGGCGGCGGCGCGGTTGACGCTGAACGGCATCGTCGAGCTGCTGCGCCAGGCAAACTCGCTGACGACGGCTCCGGGCGGTCCGGAGCCGTACCGCGCCGCACTGGAGCAGGAGCTGGCCGGAGCGGCCGCGTTGGCAGATGCGGCCTCGTCCGTCCCGTGGGAGCGGATGCATGAGTCGTTCGGGCTGCTGAGCTTCGGACGGCTGGCGGCCTGCCGCGGGGATCAATACGACAAAGAGCTGCAGGAGCAAGTGAAGCGTCTGCGCGATCAGGCGAAGAAGCGCCTGCAGCAGGTGCGCGACGAGCTGTTCCGCCGGACGCCGGAGCAGTTCCTGCAGGAGCTGCATGCGATCCGGCCGGTGCTCGAAGCGCTGACTTCGGTCGTCAGCGAATTCGGTGCCCGGTTCGAGGCGGCCAAGCGGGCGAAGGGATGGCTTGATTTTGCCGATTTGGAGCATTACTGCCTGCGCATTTTGCGCGATCCTTCCTCCACGCCGGAACGGCCAGTGCCGTCCGCAGCGGCGCTGCTGTATCAGGAGCAATTTGCCGAGATATTGCTCGATGAGTATCAGGATACGAATATGGTTCAGGAAGCGATCGTGGACTTGATTACCCGGCCAGGACAGGGCAACCGGTTCATGGTAGGCGACGTGAAGCAGAGCATATACCGCTTCCGCCTGGCGGAGCCGGGATTGTTCCAGAGCAAGTATACCTCCTACGGGAAGAAAGGCCAGGGGGATGGCATCCGCATCGATCTGGCCCGCAATTTCCGCAGCCGCCAAGGTATCGTCGATACGGTCAACATGGTGTTCCGCCAGATTATGAACGCGGACGTGGCGGAGCTGACCTATGATTCCGCGGCAGAGCTCGTATGCGGGGCGTCCTACCCGTCCGCCGATGAGATCGCGGCAGAGAGCCGCCGCGATCGGGACGAGTTTGGTCTGCCGTATTTCGCAACCGAGCTGCTGCTGATTGACAAGGGCGTGCCCGCCCCGGCAGACGAGGCGGCGGAGGATGAGGACGGCGAGACGGAACGGGCGGCGGTGGATGCCGCAGAGCTGGAGACCGCGCGCCTGGAAGCGAGGGCGATCGCTTCGCGTATCCGGCGCATGACGGGAGACGAAGGGGAACCCCCTTATTTCGTGTACGACAAGGATCAGAAGCGGATGCGCCCGGTCACGTACCGGGATATGGTTATTCTGCTGCGGTCGACCCAAGCCTGGGCGCCGCTGATGATGGAGGAGCTGAGACGGGAAGGGATTCCGGCTTATGCCGAGTTCAGCACCGGTTATTTTACGGCGACGGAAGTGGAGATCGTCTTGTCTCTGCTGCGCGTCATCGACAATCCGCAGCAGGATATTCCGCTCGCCGCGGTGCTTCGTTCGCCTATCGTCGGCCTGCAGGAGGAAGATCTGGCCCGGATTCGGCTGTACGGGAAGGGCAAGCCGTTCTATTACGCGGTTATGGAAGCGGCGCGGGCGGAAGCACAGGACGGCTCTCCGGCGGCGATGCAACTGGAGCTGGAGCTTCCTCTGTCAGTGGATGAGGCCGCGGATTCGGCTCCTCGGCAAGACCGCGGGGACTGGCAAGCGAAGCTGAGCCGCTTCCTCGACCGGCTGGAGCAGTGGAGGAATGCCGCACGGCAAGGGCGGCTGTCCGAATTGATCTGGCAAGTGTACCGGGAGACAGGGTACTACGAGTGGGTCGGGGGGCTGGCTGGCGGCCTGCAGCGCCAGGCGAATCTGCGCGCCCTGTATGATCGCGCCCGGCAATATGAATCGTCTTCAATCCGGGGACTGTTCCGTTTCCTGCGGTTCATCGACCGGATGCGGGATACCGGCGGGGACCTTGGGACGGCCCGCGCGCTCGGGGAGCGGGAGGACGTCGTCCGCATTATGACGATTCACAAGAGCAAAGGGCTCGAATTCCCGGTCGTCATCGTCGCGGGGCTGTCGAAGCGGTTCAATCAGCAGGATCTGAACGCGTCCTTCCTGATGCACAAGCATCTCGGCTTCGGACCGAAGTACATCGATGAGGAGAAGCGGGTCGCTTACCCGACGCTGCCGAATCTGGCCATTCGCCGGCAGATGAGGCTGGAACTGCTGGCCGAGGAGCAGCGCGTGCTTTACGTGGCGCTCACCCGGCCGAAGGAGAAGCTGATTCTGATCGGCACGGTGCAGGATGCGGAGAAATCGATTCGCAAATGGGGCGAGGCGCTTGATGTCGAGCGGCTGTTGCTGCCGGATTATGTGGTGGCGGAAGCCCGATCGTATCTCGACTGGATCGGGCCTGCGATCATCCGGCACCCGGCTGCGGCTGAGTGGCGCCGGTATGCCGGCCTGCCGAACCGGAACGGGGTATGCCTGCTGGATGATCCGTCCCGGTGGCAGCTCGCGTTGGTGCCGGCATCCGTCATTGCGGCGGACGAGCGTCTGGCGGAGATGCCGGTAGATGAAGAGCGGATGCGCCGCATGAAGGCGCTGCGCTGGCTGGAGACGGAGGATTTCCCCCGCTCCGCATGGGCGGAGCAGATTGGGGAGCGGCTATCCTGGCGCGATCCGCACCGCATCGTGACGCTGCTGCCGTCGAAGACATCGGTTACGGAGATGAAGTGGCTGGCCGCTTCCGATGACTGGCCGCCGGAGGACTGGCTTGGCGCTCCGGCCGGGCCGGAAGAAGAAGCGGTTGAGACGGCGTCGGAGCTCGGTGGCCTAGAGGCCGTGGATGCGGCAATAGGCGGCACTGAACCGGCCGCTGCGGCGGGAGCGGCTGCAGGCGGCGATCAGGCGGCGTCCGGACCGTATTCCGATCCGTCCCGCACCTTGTATTTGCGGCGTCCGAAGTTCATGGAACGGCGCGGCATCACGCCTGTCGAACGGGGGACGGCCTATCATCTGCTGATGCAGCATCTTCCGCTGGATCGCCCGCTGACGGCGGCCGAGGTGAATCATACTCTGGACGATCTGGTAGCCCGGCTAATTATGACCCGGGTACAGGCGGATGCGCTGGATGCGGAGAGCGTCGCCGCTTTCCTCGACAGTGAGGTCGGCCGGCAGCTGGCTGAAGCGTCGTGGGTGAAGCGGGAGCTGCCGTTCAGCTATGGCCTGACAGCAACGGAAGCGTACACGATCGAGGGACTTCGCCGGCGCGAATCGGTAACGGCCGCGGCCGAAGCGCTGGGAAGCGGGACTGCTTCCGCATCGGGGAATGAGCCGCGCTTCGTCGCGACCCCGGCCTTCGCCGCGATGGATTCATCCGGGCAGCTCGATCAAGAGACGGTGCTCGTGCAAGGGATTATTGATTGCCTGTTCGAATGGAACGGCGAGCTGGTTCTGCTCGATTACAAGACGGATAAAGTGTTGGCCCATCGGGGCGGTCTGCGCGGGCTGACGGAGCATTACCGGTTCCAGCTGGAGCTGTATGCGCGGGCGATTGAAGAGATATGGAAACGGCCGGTGAAGCGGAAGGTGTTGTACTTCTTTGACGCAAAGCAGGCTTGCGAGCTGTAAGCGGAGCGGCGGGCGGCTACGGCCTCCCGCAGTATCCTGTGTCTTCTCCTGCTCCTGCGGCCTTCCTTGCGGCCTCCCGCGGCCTTGTGTGGCCTCCTAGGGCCTTCTGTGGCTCTGTGGCCTCCTAGGGCCTTCTGTGGCTCTGTGGCCTCCTAGGGCTCCTGAGGCCGCCTGCACGATGTCCCGCGCTCTGCGCTGCTCCTGCGCAAGTCCTAGCGGGGGCAGGGATAGCCTTCGTGTTGCGGGCGTCGTTCGGCCCGGCGTAAGGCTGGGGTGGCGGCAGAGCCGCTCAGGTTGGGCGGCGCTTCTATAGTTGGTTTGATTTCGTATGGCGAGGAAGGTGATAGATTCATGCGTATTTTACATACCGCGGATTGGCATTTTGGGCGGACGCTGGAAGGGCGGAGCCGTCTGGAGGAGCAGGCGGCGTTCGTAGACGAACTGGTTGCGATGACCGAGGAGGAGGGGATCGATCTCGTTCTGATCGCGGGGGATGTCTATGATTCGGTCAATCCTCCGGCTGCCGCGGAGCAGTTGTTCTATGAGGGAGTGGCCCGCTTGTCGGACGGGGGCCGCCGCCCGATCGTCATTATTTCCGGCAATCATGACCATCCGGAACGGTTATCTGCCTCGGCCCCGCTCGTCAGGGAGCGGGGCGTTGTCCTTATCGGGCAGCCGACGCTGGATGCGGTCGTCGTGCCGTGCGCGCGGACGGGGGAGGAAGCGGTCATCGCTGCCCTGCCGTACCCGTCGGAAGCGCGGCTGGGCGAGCTGTTGTCGGATGAGGCCGAGGAGCAGGCGGTGCGCCGGGCCTACAGCGCCCGCGTGTCGCAATTGCTGGCTCGGCAGGCGCAGCGGTTCCGGCCCACGGCGGTCAATCTCGCCATGAGCCATCTGTATGTGCTGGGCGGGGCGGAGTCCGACTCGGAGCGCCCGATTCAGGTCGGGGGCGCCTATACGGTCGATCCGACCGCCTTCGCCTGCCAGGGCGCGCCGGCCGTGCCCCAATATACGGCGCTGGGGCATTTGCACCGGCCCCAGTACGTCAAGGGCCCGGGAGTCATCCGCTACAGCGGGTCCCCACTCGCTTACAGCTTCTCGGAGGCCGGTCAGGCGAAGTCGGTGACGCTGCTCGATCTGGCGCCCGGCGCGGAAGCGGTGCCCGAGGAGCGCTATCTGTCGTCCGGCCGTCCGCTTGCGGAATGGAATGCCCGCGGAGGCTATGAGGAAGTGATGCGCTGGATCGAGGAAGGGCGCGACAGCCGCGCCTGGCTGGATGTGAGCCTGACATTGACCGAGGCGCTGACGATGGAGCAGATTCAGAAGCTGCGCCGCGCCCATGACGGCATCGTTCATATCCGGCCGGTATATGCGGAAGCGGAACGGGAGACGGAGGACGAGGTGCGACTGAGCGAGCTGCCGGTGCAGGAGATGTTCCGCCGCTTCTATGAGCGGCAGACCGGCGGCGCTCAGCCGGATGACGCGCTAGTCGCCTGCTTCCTCGAACTGATTGAGCCTGAAGCAACTGAGAAGGAGGAGAGCGCATGAAGCCAATCGAATTAAGGCTGGCTGGACTTCAGAGCTACCGTGATGAGCAGCGGATCGATTTCGAGAAGCTGTGCGAGACCGGGCTATTCGGCATTTTCGGTCCGACGGGAAGCGGCAAATCCTCCATTCTCGACGCGATGACGTTGGCGCTGTACGGAAAGGTCGAGCGTGCGGCCGGCGGCACGCAAGGAATTCTCAACCAGATGGAGAACATGCTGTCGGTCTCCCTCACCTTCGCTTTGCACGGCGCAGCCGGCAAGCGCACGTTCCGGGTCGAGCGGCGCTTCAAGCGCACCGGCGACGTGACGGTGGGCAGCACCTTGACTCGCTTCATCGAGCTCCGTCCGGAAGGCGATATCGTGCTGGCGGACAAGCTGGGTGATGTGAACCGCTGCGTGGAAGAGCAAATCGGGTTGAAGATGGACGATTTCACGCGGGCGGTCGTGCTGCCCCAGGGGAAATTCGCCGAGTTCCTCTCCTTGAAGGGAAGCGAGCGCCGTCAGATGCTGCAGCGGCTGTTCTCCCTGGAGAAATACGGCGATGAGCTGGCCGCCCGGTTGGCCCGCCGCGTGAAGGAAACGGATGTCCGCTTGAAGACGTGCCTGGCCGAGCAGCAAGGGCTGGGCGACGCCTCCGCAGAAGCGGTCCGTGAGGCGGAGACATTGCTGGTCGCTGCGGTGCGCCATGCTGAGGAGGCTAGAGCCGCCCGTCTGGAAGCGGAACGGGTTCACCGTGAGCTGACCGAGCTGCGGGAACGCCTTCAGGAGCAGGAGCGGTTGCTCGCCAGACGGGGCGAATTGGAGCAGGAGGCGCCGAAGCGCGCGGCGGATCGGACGGAGCTGCAGCGGGCACGGGAGGCGGAGGCGCTGCTTCCTTATGTAAATGAGATGAAAGAGCTGGAAGGGCGACTCCAGAAGGCGGCCGCCGGTCATGAGGCGGCCCGGGACGCCGCCGCAGCAGCTGCGGAGCGGGCGGCGCAGGCGATTCGGGCGGCCGATGATACGCTCCGGCGCAAGGAAGCGGAGGAGCCGGAGCTGATGAGCCGCCATGCCCGCCTGCAGGAAGCGGTCCGCCTGTATCAGGACAGTGTGCGGCTGCGGGAAGAGGCGGAGCAGTGGACTGCGAAGCGGACCGAGGCCGCCGGCCGGGCAGGGCTGGCGGAAGCGGAGGCGGCCCGGGCCCGCGAGATGCTGCGCAAGGCGGCCGATCGGCAGGCGGAACTGCGCGAAGCGATGCAGGCGCGGGAGAAGCCGCCAGAGGAACGCGACCGGTTCCAGCAAGCTGTGAGCGAGCGGCAGCTGCTGACCGTGCAGTACGACCGGTGCCGGGAGCAGGAGGACAGCTGCGGCAAGCTGGCCGCTCGGGCGGAGCAGGCCGGGCAGACGTGGCTCGAACTGCTGCAGACGTTAACCGGCCATGTGCTGGCCGGACAGGCGACGGCGCTGGAGGGCCGGCGGATCGAATCGGCGTGGCAGCGGCTGCATGCGCAGGCAAGCGATGCGCTGGAGGAAGCGGAACGCGAGCTGGCGGCCGCGAGGGAGCGGCAGTGGCAGCAGGCAGCCGAGGAGATGGCGGCCAAGCTGGCTTCCCGGCTGGAGGATGGGCAGCCCTGCCCGGTCTGCGGCTCGACGTGCCATGCTCATCGGGCGCAGATGCCTTCCGCTTCGGAAGCGGTCCGCGAAGGTTGGACGGAATGGGAGGAAGCGAGAGACAAGCGGCGGGAGGCCGTGAGACTGGCCGAGCAGGGCAAAGAGCGCTGCGCCGGCGCGGTGCATCAATGGAGCGAGCGGATGGCGGAGCTGAACAGCCGGCTCCGGCCGATGCTTCGCCTCTGGGAAGAGGGCGCTGCCTCCCTGCCGTCAGCGGAGGCGCAGATGGCGGCGGCCTTGGAGGAAGGCGTTCCGGTACCGGGTGAGCCGGACGGCCCTAGCGGCCCGGGCGGGCAAGAAGCGGATGAAGCGGATGCCTCCTGGGAGGCGGCGATATTGAGCCTCCAGGAGCGGGCCGCTGCCTGGGAACGCGGCATGGAGCAGAGTCTGAACCGGATTACAGATAGCCAATGGGAGCTGCAGCAGACCTGGTCGGCATTTGAAGCGGCCGAGGCCGCCCGGCGGGAAGGCGAGGCCGAATGGAAGCGGGCAGGGTCCGAATATGCCCGTTCAGCGGAGCGGTGGGCAGCCAGGTATGAGCCGGCCGGCTGGAGCTTGGGGGAGATGGAGGCGATCGCAGAGCGGTGGCGTGAGGATGAAGCGTTCGTGAACGAGTGCCGGGCCCGGCTGGACAAAGGGGCAGTCTATGTCGAGGATATGCAGCAGCGGCTGCGTCAGCTCGAAGCGGAGAGCCAGCAGGCGGAGATGCAGCGCGTTCAGGCAGAGTCCGAGCTCAATGGTGTCAACCGGCTGCTGTCTGAGTACGGGCAGCGCCTGGAGCCGTGGGCAGGCGGCCCACCGATTGAACGGCAGGCCGCAGAGGCGGAGGCGCAGCTGCACGCGCTGCGGGAACATGCCGCCCGTACGGCGAAAGAGGCGGAAGCAGCACGCCAGGCCCAGGGAGAGGCGGAACGGATCGCGGCGCTGACGGAGCAGCAGCGGACCGATCTGGGCGAGCGTGCGGACGTTGCGCGAGAGCGTCTGACGGTGAAGCTTGCGGCTTCCTCGTTCGAGGCTGCCGATGAAGTGATGGCGGCGCGCCGCGGCCCGGAACGCTGCCTGGAGCTGGAAGGCGAGCTGGCGGCATATGACGAGGAACTGCGCGATCTTCAAGCGCGGTTGACCCGGCTGGAGGAGCAGCTAGGCGGCCGTACGGTCTCCGCCGTGGAGTGGCAGGAAGCGAAGGAGCAGTGGGAGCTGGCGGTCGAACGCGATGAAGCGGCGCTCGGAAGCCGTGCCCGAGCCGAACGCGACGCCGAGCATATCCGAAGCAAGCATGAGCGCTGGATGGTGCTCGAGGGCGAGCGGGTGCGCGCCGAGGAGCAGTTGGGAAGACTCCAGCAGCTGCAGAGCATATTCCGGGGCAACGCCTTCGTCGAGTTCATCGCGGAGGAGCAGTTGATGCAGGTAAGCCGGGCAGCGTCGGAACGGCTGAAAAGCTTGACCAAGCAGCGGTATGCGCTCGAAGTCGATTCGGGAGGCGGCTTCGTCATCCGGGACGACGGCAATGGAGGCATCCGGCGGCCGGTATCTACGCTGTCCGGAGGCGAGACCTTCCTGACCTCCTTGGCGCTGGCGCTGGCCTTGTCGGCCCAGATTCAATTGCGGGGAATGTATCCGCTCGAATTTTTCTTCTTGGATGAAGGGTTCGGTACGCTCGACCCCGAGCTGCTCGACACCGTCGTCACCGCGCTGGAGAAGCTTCATCATGATCGGCTGGCAGTCGGGGTTATCAGCCATGTGCCTGAGCTTCGGGCCCGCTTGGCGCGCAAGCTGACCGTGCTGCCGGCGGAGCTGACCGGTTCGGGTTCCCGCATTCAGATGGAAGAAGCGGATTGAAGCGGTGCGATCGAACGGGATGTGATGTTCGTCACAGTAACAGTTATGACCCGCTGTTATAATACAGATAGCCGACATCTTATCCAATGGCACCTCGATGACCGTACTGCTTCTGCAAGCCGTGCGCGCTCTCTGCAGCCGCATTTCGCTTGCAGGTGCACTACGTTCATAGCGTCCGTGACGCTGCCCGCTTGCTAGCGGGGGACGAGGTGCTCTTTTTTTTGTTTTGCAAAGCATATGCTTCGAGTTAAGTAAGCCTCCGGGTGCTGACAGCCGTTTTTTTGGATACCGCCATGATTGGAGCCGTTCCCTCCTCTGCACCTCTGGGCGATTGGGCAATACAGTATCGTATAGTAATAGTTCGTGCAGAAAGCGGGAGAGCGTAATGGAGAAGAAGGTTACGGGCGTGAAGCCGATTGTCAAGCTCCCGTTGAGAAGAAAGGGGACGCGGCGGGAGAGAAGCACCCGATGTAAGAACTGTGCATTAAGCATATTCACCGTACGTAGAAGGTTCACACACAAGCCGGCTGCTGTTATTACGGCGTTGTGGAGTGTGTGGACGAGGAGCATCTTCACCTTGCGGTTCCGGCGGGGCGATGGATGCATTACGGGGGAGCGGCGGCTTCGATGGGTCGCGCCTATGTGCTGTACGGATATTATGGCGAGGTTATCCCAGATATTACCCGGGCAATTATTACGGCGGCTATTATCCGGGGTGTTACCCACTCGGCTACGACCGGCCGTTCAACCGGGTGATTTTGCCGCTGATTGCGCTGACGCCTTTGGCGCTGCTGCCGTATTAGTGTTTGGTGAAGGCCTGCCTGCTTCGAGCGAACCACTGCTCCAGACAGGCCTTCTTTTACGTCCCGGATGCATTTAGCGCGGCGATCCAATCAACGATCGTGCCGACTGTTTCCTGAATTTGCTCATCGTCTGATATAGTCGCCCCCTTGTCCTTCTTTTGGATGCCGTAATCTCCGAACTGGGCATGATTGCCTCCCTCGATGACACGCTCCACGAAGGAATCTGGCATATAGGATTTGCTGTTCGTATACTGTTCCAGATTGAGCACCCCATCCTGGGAGCCGTAGATGGACAGAACCGGGATGTTCAGACGGCTGATGTCGCTGTTGGGGTATGAGGCCAGGAACACGATGCCTTGAACGTTGATTGTATTGTTCTTCGTATATTCAGCCGCCATCGTACCGCCAAGCGAATGACCGCCGATAATATTGATCCCGCGGGGATTCAACAGCGGAAGCGCGCGCTTGGCGCCCTGGATATCGAGCACCGCCAGGTTGAGCGGCATCTCGATAATATACGTATTGACCCCTTGGGCGGCCAAGGAGCGAGCCAGCACCGCGTAGCTTTCCGGCTGAACCAATCCTCCCGGATAGAAGATGAAGTTGGCCGCCGGCTCGGCTGTCGTCTCGAACCGCAGTACGCCGTCTTCCTTCGTGACGGTAACATCTTTGCCGGGAGCCATGGCTTGCTCCGCCTTCGTGCCCGCGGGGTAAGGGCGCAAATAGATGGCGAGAGCGGCGGCGAGCACAAGCAGGATGGCAGCGGCCCCGATAAGGATGCGAATACCTCTGCGGCGCATCGGCTGGTCAAGGGGTGAAGACATCGGGATATCCTCCTTTCAGTTGGCCCAGACCTTAGTTTTTGATATGATAACAGTATCCGAGATTAACCGACTGATCCACTATCAGATGGTGAGAACATTGAAGGAGGCCGTTCAAATGGACTGTATTTTTTGCAAAATTATCGAAGGTTCGATCCCTTCCAAAAAGGTATTTGAAAATGATCATGTCGTCGCCTTTCACGACATTACGCCACAAGCGCCGGTACATATTCTTATTATCCCCAAAAAGCATATCCCAACTATGAACGATCTACAAGCAGAGGATGCTTCCCTGATGGGGGAAATCCACCTGGCTGCACAGCAGATCGCCCGGGATATGGGGATTGCCGATTCAGGCTACCGCCTGATCAATAACTGCGGGAAAGACAGCGGACAGGTTGTGTTCCATCTTCACTACCACCTGCTGGGAGGAGAGCCGCTGGGCGCTCTGATAGGGCCTAAAGCATAACGGATTGGAAGGGGATTCCAGCCTCCGGTTCGCTATTCCTGCTTTCCGATGCATAAATGTAGATTAGAATGCGCCGCCAAGGTTGACACTCACTTTTACAATCACATATAATGTAGTTTGATAACCGTGTTGTTGTTCTTGGACGGTCTGGTCGGAGGGAGGGAAAACTGGTGTCTGAAACGAAAGTTCGCAAAAACGAGACAATCGATGCTGCACTTCGTCGCTTTAAGCGCTCCATTGCAAAAGATGGCGTATTGGCTGAAGTTAAAAAGCGTAAGCACTATGAAAAGCCAAGCGTTAAGCGCAAGAAGAAGTCCGAGGCTGCCCGCAAGAGAAAGTTCTAGGAGGAATACGCAACAATGGATCTTAGCCAAAGATTGAACGAAGATATGAAGCAAGCGATGAAAAGTCAAGACAAGTTCAAACTCTCCACCATCCGGATGGTACGTTCAGCGATCAAGAATGTTGAGATAGATGTTAAGAGAACTTTGAATGACGATGAAGTGCTTGAGATTCTAGGTCGTGAAATCAAACAGCGGAAAGATGCCCTCCAACAATTTGAAAGCGCAGGTCGAGACGATTTAGCTGATTCATTGAAAGACGAGATCGAGATTTTGACGCAGTATCTTCCTGCCCAACTTTCCGAAGAAGAAATTAAAGAGATTGTACAGAAGGCTATCCAAGAGACCGGTGCTTCTTCGAAAGCCGACATGGGGAAATTGATGGGTGCCCTGATGCCGAAGGTAAAAGGGCGCGCCGACGGAAAGCTGGTCAATACGATAGTTCAACAATATCTGCAGTAAGCGTCTTTGACAGCCTTATGTAACGTGACAAAAACACTCCTTTTTTCAAGAAAGGGAGTGTTTTTTTCTAGCGATTTCCTGGAACGGACGGGAGGATTGTCACGTATTACTACATAGACTGAACTGAATAGGGAAGGGGGTACACTAGAGAAATGAAACACCCGTTTAAGCATCGATTTGCAGCCATAGGCATCCTATGGCTGATGGCCGCAGCTGTTCTGCTCGGCATGCTGGGACCCGTCGTCTCGTCCGTTCAGGCCGAGGGAGAAGCGGGCAAGGGCAGCGCGGTCGTTATTCCAATCAAGGGGACGGTCGATCCGGTCATGAAGTCTTTCCTGTTCCGTGCGCTTGATGAGGCGGAGCAGCTTCAGCCGGACGCTGTCATTTTCGATATGGATACTCCTGGGGGATATGTAGATGTATCGATGGAGCTTAGCCAGCGGATCATTGGGAGCCCTGCGCGGACGGTCGTGCTCGTTCACGGCAAGGCGGCTTCGGCGGGCAGCTTCCTGGCCCTCAGTGCGAACGAAATCGCGATGACCCCGGGAAGCGCTATCGGATCTGCGGCACTGGTCGATTCGTCTCACAAGTATGTGGATGATCCGAAGGCCGTCGCGCTGTGGGTCAGCCAGATGGTATCGGCCGCAGAGAAGAATGGCCGGGATACCGGTGTCGCTACGGCGATGGCGGATCTGCAGGCCAAGATGGAGCTTCCGCAGTTGAACCGCACGAAGCAGCCGGGCGAGGTTCTCTCCCTGAGCGTCAACGAGGCGAAGCAGGCTGGATATTTGGAATATGAAGCCTCTTCCGTAGAGGACTTGCTGTCCAAAATGAATCTCGGCGGGGCCCAAGTCATCCGCATCGAGCCTTCGGGCGCGGAACGGCTCGCGGCCTATCTCGTAACACCGGCGATCGCTACGCTGTTGCTGTTCCTTGGCATCGCGGGCGTCGCGATTGAGCTCATCGTGCCGGGCTTCGGGGTTCCGGGCATCCTCGGGATCCTCGGATTCGGTCTATACTTTTTCGGGCATTTTATTGCCGGTCTGGCGGGGGTGGAGACCATCGTATTACTACTGATTGGGTTAGTACTGCTGGCGCTGGAGATGTTCATTCCAAGCTTCGGGATTCTGGGCATCCTGGGTGCGATCAGCTTGATTTCCGGGGTCGTCCGCGCGGCCTACGATACGGGGAACGCGCTCATGTCCTTGGGCATCGCCTTCGTCGCAGCCGTTGTTGTCGTCGTCATTATTGCCCGCGTCTTCAAGCATCGCGGCATCTGGAACCGGTTCATCCTCAAGGATGCGCTTACGTCGGAGCAAGGCTATGTGTCAAGCACCGATCATATGGAGCTGATTGGCAAGGTCGGGAAGGCGCTTACGCCGCTTCGTCCGTCAGGGACCATCCTGCTCGACGGCCATAAATATGATGTTGTGGCGGATGGCGCTTTTATCGCGAAGGATGAACAGGTCGTTGTCGTGATGACGGAGGGGGCGCGAATTGTCGTCAGCCCGCATGAAAGCTCTTGAGAGAGAGGAAGTTTCAGTGTCCCCAGTTTGTTCATTGACCCTGGAACGCTTTCATTGTATCGTTGAAAAGAATTGACTGCCGCTAGACGGCAGTCCCTGCATTTACATATTACAATTGGAGGTATGACTGCGTATGGATCCAACGATTGTCAGCACCCTGTTAATCGGGGCGCTCATTGTTATTGCTCTGAGTGTGTTTTTCAGCTTTTTCCCGGTTATGCTTTGGATATCCGCCATTGCATCCGGAGTCCGCATCGGCATCATCACGCTCGTGGCGATGCGTCTGCGCCGGGTTACGCCAAGCCGGATCGTCAATCCGATGATCAAGGCGACGAAGGCGGGGCTTGGACTGTCCATCAACCAACTGGAGAGTCATTATCTTGCCGGAGGTAATGTTGACCGGGTTGTCAACGCCCTTATTGCGGCGCAGCGGGCCAACATCAGCCTTGAATTCGAGCGTGCGGCCGCGATTGACTTGGCGGGCCGCGACGTTCTGCAGGCCGTGCAAATGAGCGTTAACCCGCGTGTTATCGAGACGCCGATCGTCGCCGCCGTGGCGAAGGACGGCATCGAGGTCAAGGTTCGTGCCCGCGTTACAGTTCGGGCCAACATCGACCGTCTCGTCGGGGGTGCCGGGGAAGAGACGATCATCGCCCGCGTCGGCGAAGGTATCGTTACAACGGTCGGATCGAGCTCCTCGCACAAGGATGTCTTGGAGAATCCCGATCTCATTTCCCGAACCGTGCTTGACAAAGGTCTTGATGCCGGTACCGCGTTCGAAATTCTGTCCATCGATATCGCCGATATCGACGTAGGCAAGAACATCGGCGCGCATCTGCAGACCGAGCAAGCGGAAGCAGACAAGCGCATTGCTCAGGCGAAGGCCGAGGAGCGCCGCGCGATGGCGGTTGCGGAAGAGCAAGAGATGAAGGCCCGCGTCATCGAGATGCGCGCCCGTGTCGTTCAGTCCGAATCCGATGTTCCGCTCGCGATGGCGGATGCCCTTCGCACTGGCAAGCTCGGGGTCATGGATTACATGAACCTGAAAAACATCGAGGCTGACACCCGTATGCGCGGCACGCTCGGCAAAATGGGCGAAAACGGCAGCGAAAACAAATCGGAAAGCTAGGCGATGAGCCATGGATATCTTTGAAAAGGTATTGCGTTTTCTGTTGAACAACCCATTTCTGGCCGTTATTCTGATTGGCTTCGTGTTCTCCCTCTTGCGGAAGGGCAACAAACCGGCCAATCGGATGCCGAGCTTCGGCGGCGATACGGCGGGAGGACGACCGGGTTCCGAACCGGACGATCACGATGACGAGCCGCTGATGGAAGAGGAGCGGTCTTACCGGGTATATACGGAGGAGCGCAGCTCCCAAGCCGGTCTCTCCCAAGGATATGCATCCCACGAGACGGACAACATTACGTTGGAAGAGAGAATTGCCGCCATGAAGCCTTCGGTGGGTCCGGCCAGCGCCCCGCGGCATGCGGAGTCAAGCAATAAGGAATCCGCCGCTGCAGCTTCGGCAGTGATTCGCCCGGAGGAGGCGCTGAAGGGCGTGCTCTGGTCCGAGATTCTGGGACCGCCGCGGGCCAAGCGGCCTTATGGCCGCCGCTCTTCCTAAGCTGGTGCTCTACTCGGTATGAAGCGGCTTCTCGCATCGTCGGGATGTTCGTCTGTTCATGGGTTACTATGTTTTTGTTAGCCGGCTCTTAGAGCCACAAGCCAGGCCCACGCGGGGATGATGTGACGGGACACCGTACGAATCTTCGCGGGCTTGGCTTTTTTAGATGCGTGAACACAGGGAAGAGCGGGTTTTCTCGGCTCTGATTGTCGGTCTAATATACCAATCCTGCTCAAATGCAGTATTTTTATCGTGTTGAAGCGATTTGGGCGAGAATTGCTGCAAATCTGCAGCTTTTTGACCCGATTTTTGCTGAACTGCTCCATAACGAGTGATATTACTGCCGATTTGCAGGATTTCTTTTGGGGCGACTTAGTGTCGATGAAAAAGCTGTAAATTTGCAGTATTTTGGCGTTCACGCGCACGAACAAGCATCTTCTTCAATCGGATATGCCCGGAAGGGACTTGCCCATTACCGATTTCTCCTCCTTTCTTCGCCCGTTGGTCACCCCAACTCGGGAGGCTAGGTTGCCCGAGGTCCGCTGCAACCGCTGTTCGGGCGCTGCGCCAAGCCCCGAGGGGCCAGCAGCCTAGTTCCTGGCCGGGCTAGCGGACAAGCAGCGTCATGCTGGAAAGCGCCCAAGCCGCCGCAACGCGTCCCGCAATGGAGCGATGCGCCTAAGCCGCCGCAACGCGCACCTCAAAGGA
>NZ_QYZD01000002.1:0-315465 GCF_003591545.1 Paenibacillus thiaminolyticus | reverse complement strand
CGCGTCCCGCAATGGAGCGATGCGCCTAAGCCGCCGCAACGCGCACCTCAAAGGAGCGATGCGCCCAAGCCGCCGCAGCGCGTCCCGCAATGGAGCGATGCGCCTAAGCCGCCGCAACGCGCACCTCAAAGGAGCGATGCGCCCAAGCCGCCGCAGCGCGTCCCGCAACGGAGCGATGCACCCAAGCCGCCGCAGCGCGCTCCTCAAAGGAGCAACGCGCCCAAACCGCCGCAGCGCGTCCCGCAACGGAGCGATGCACCCAAGCCGCCGCAACGCGCCCCGCAACCGAGCAACGCGCCCAAGCCGCTACAGGGTGCTCCCCAGGGATCAACGCGCCCAGCCGCCGCACATTCTCGCGTGACGCCGGAGCTTCCGCCGTATCCCTTCCACCCGCCTCCTCATATTTCATAATCCGGCCTTGTTCCGCATAGGTTGTAAAGTACAGGAAGGGGGCCTTTGCCAAAATGAGCCGCATTGCCCGCAAATTGCGCCAGTTGTCCGTAAATTGGTTCGATCTGCCGCAGGATATGATCACGGATATGCCCCGTCTGGTCATGACCGGCAATCGCAAGCTGGTCGTAGAGAATCATCAGGGCATTCTTCACTTCTCCGATCAGCATATGCGTCTCGCCTTAGCAGCAGGCCAACTGGAAGTGTATGGAACCAACTTGACGATCCGCGCCATCTATACCGAGGAAATCTGTATCGAGGGCGTTATCAATGATATCAAGTATCACGGAACGGGGGGAACATCGTGAAAGCTCCTGCATTTGCCGGCCTGCGAGGCTATGTCCGTGCCAGTCTGCGCGGCGACCACATCGAAACCTTTATCAATGCCACCGCGCTGGAACAAATCAGAATTTGGGATGTCCGGCGTCTCCTGGACGGCCGGGCGGAATGTTATTTGCTGGCCAGCGATTACTTGCGCCTTCGTCCGCTGTTGAAGAAGACAGGCTGCCGTATTCATGTGGAGCGGCGATTCGGGCTACCGTTCTCTATCGTACGCATCCGCCGGCGGAAGTTTTTTGCCATGGGCGGTATTCTTTTTTTGCTCGGATTGTACATGCTCTCTTCCCTCGTCTGGAGCATCGAAGTAACGGGCAATGTCCGCATTTCGGCGGAGGAAGTGCTGAAGCAGGCGAGACAGCAGGGCATTTACCCGTTCCAATGGACCTTCCGGCTGCGTGATCCGGACGCTGTCTCCAAAGCGATGAATACGCAGCTCAAGGGCGTCTCGTGGATTGGCATTGAGCGCAACGGGACAAAAATCCGGATTCATGTCGTGGAATCGACCCTGCCGGAAAATAAGGGGCTCGTTAACCCGCGCCATCTTGTCGCCAAGATCGACGGGGTTATTACGCATATCATCGCGGAGCGGGGCCGTCCGGTCGTGAGACAGCATTCTCGGGTGAAGAAGGGCGATATTCTCATCTCGGGACAAATCGGAACCGAGGAGCTGCCGAGTACGGTGGCGGCCAAGGGAGAGGTGCGGGGGCTCGTATGGCATGAATATGACGTTGCTGCCCCTCTCGTCACCAAGCGCAAAGTATATACCGGCGAGCAGAAGGAACTTCGCTATGTGACGGCAGGAGAGAGACGGCTGCAGATCGCCGGCTACGGCGGCATTCCGTTCGACAGCTATGAGACGATCGTGGTAGCGAAGCGGCTGCAATGGAGGCAGTGGGTGCTGCCGTTCGGCTGGCAGACAGAGGTGCTGAAGGAAGCCCATATTATCTCGGAGGAACGAAGTGAACAAGAGGCAGCTGCTGCGGGGCTGCAGGAGGCCCGCGCCGATGTGCTGGCCAAAAACGGTCCAGATGCTCGCATTCATGAGGAAAAAATTTTGCATCAGAAGGCGGACAATGGTAAAGTGGTCATGAAGGTGCTTTTTGAAGTGGAGCAGTCGATTGCGGAAGAATTGCCGATTGTGCCGCAGGCACAGCCGGATCCGGGTGCGCAGGAAGAAAAAGCGGCGCCTCCACAAGCGAGAGGATAATGAACGTTTAAGGAGACTGAGAGTTTTTGACGCAACCAACAATTGTCAAGCTTACACTGCAGAACGTTGCCGAGGGACTGGCTCTCTTCGGCCCGCAGGACAAGTACCTGCGCATGATTCAGAGCGGCACGGACGCGAACGTGATGTCGCGGGATGCGGAGATTTCCATTTCGGGAGAGGCGATGGAGGTTGAGAAGCTGCAGCAGCTATTCGAAGTTCTGCTGGAGCTTGTGCGGAACAACATCGCTCTATCCGAACGCGACATTCAGTACGCCATCGATTTGGCGCAGGATTGGACAGTCCATGAACTGCTCGATCTGTTCAGAGGCGAGATTGCCCATACGTACCGGGGCAAGCCGATACGGGTGAAGACGATCGGGCAGCGGCATTATGTATCCACCATTAAGAAGAAAGACATCGTGTTCGGCATTGGTCCCGCAGGGACAGGCAAGACGTATTTGGCCGTCGTCCTGGCGGTGATGGCGCTGAAGGAAGGAGCGGTCAAGCGGATTGTATTGACCCGCCCGGCCGTCGAGGCCGGGGAGAATCTGGGCTTCCTTCCGGGGGATCTGCAGGAGAAGGTAGATCCGTATTTGCGGCCGCTTTATGATGCGCTGTATGACGTCATGGGTCTTGATCAAGTCGGAAAAGCATTGGAACGGGGACTAATCGAGATCGCGCCGCTTGCTTACATGCGCGGCCGCACGCTTGATGACGCGTTCATTATTTTGGACGAAGCCCAGAATACGACGCCCGAGCAGATGAAGATGTTCCTGACACGGCTCGGATTCGGCTCGAAGATGGTCATCACCGGTGACATCACCCAGATCGATCTGCCGCGCGGCAAGCGCTCGGGCCTGGTAGAGGCTTCTCATATTTTGCATGAGATTGAAGAAATTGGCTTTGTGCACTTTGCCGAGCAGGATGTCGTTCGTCATTCCTTAGTGCAGAAAATTATTACAGCTTATCAGAAGGATAGCGAAAACCAAGGATAGAGAGGGTTGTTCTCTATGCTAAAGACAAATCGTACCGGCGACGAAAGCAAGCCGGCCCGGCAAGTGAATATGTCCGGTTGGAAATACAGCGTCGGCGTCCGCTTTCTCTTGTTTTTTCTCATCACGCTGCTGTTCTATATCAGTCTGGCTCCGAGCGTGCTGCCGGAGAAATTCGATATCGAGGTCAACGTCCGGAGCGAGAAGGACATTATCGCCCCGATTCAGATACCGGACAAGAAGGCGACGCTTAAAGCCCAGGATCAGGCGGCCGAACGGGTGCAGCCGATTTACGAGATCATTTCCTTGCGCAACGAGCGTCTGTCCGACAGCATATTTGATCGGATCGAGCAATTGAACTCGGACGAGACGATCTCTTATTCCCAGAAGGTGGATGTGTTCCGACGGGAAATTCCGGAGATGGTGAAGGATCATATTCGCCAGTTCCTGACGACGGGACGGAATACCAACACCTATTCCAACGTGATGCTGGAGGAAATAAGCAAGCGTCTCGAAGAGCAGACCTACCGTATTCCCGAGGAAACGTATATCAAGATCGCGAGATTGACCAAGGAAGATATTACGGAAATGAAATCGGTCGCCCGGGAGCTTGTATCGAAGCTGATGAGCGATGCGGTGCCCGAAGCGGCGATCGCCAGGGCGAAGGTGCCCGAATACGTGAACGCCAGCTCCCTGAACAAGCGCTCGGCGCGTGAAGTCGTGCAGGAACTGGTCCGGCTCGTCATTACGCCGAACAAGTTCTACGACGATGAAGCGACGAAGGAAGCGAAGGTTCAGGCACGCGAGAATACGCCGCCGGTATTTATTAAGCAGGGCGATATTTTCGTCAAAAAGGGCCAGCTGATTACACAAGAAATGTATGATTTGCTGCGTGAGAATGATCTGCTGAAGACCGAAGTCAACTATTGGCCGCAATTCGGCTTACTGCTTCTGTCGGCGTTGTTCTCGCTCGTCTTGTTCATGTTCATGCGCCAGGCGAGCCATACGCATTTCAAATTCAACAATGTTCAGCTGCTGATGCTGCTGCTCATTTTCACCATCAATATCATTGCTGTCCATATTATCGCGTACTCACAGACGGAAGACGCGGTATTTATCGGCTACGCGGCGCCTGTCGCCATGGGCGTCATGCTGATTACGCTCCTGATCGATCTGCCGCTCGCCTATATTAGCGCGGTCGTGCTGAGCATCGTCGCCAGCATCATTTTGAATACGCATCAGGGGGCGCTGTTCGATTTCCATTTCGGATTTTTCGCCCTCGTTACATCCTATGCGGCGATATTTGCGATTCACCGGGCAAGCCAGCGCTCGACGATTTTGAAGGCAGGCATTATGGTGTGCATCTTCGGCAGCTTGACGGTACTGACGCTGTCCATGCTGAACGGGGATGCGCTCAATCAGCGCGAAACGATGCTCGCCGCGGCGTTCGCCTTTGCGAGCGGACTGCTGAATGCGGTGCTGGTGATGGGACTGATGCCGTTTTTCGAAGTGACCTTCGGCATTTTGTCCGCGCTGAAGCTGGTCGAGCTGTCCAACCCGAACCACCCGCTCCTGCGGAAGCTGTTGACCGAGACGCCGGGTACGTATCATCACAGCGTCATGGTCGGGAATCTGGCGGAGCAGGCGGCCGAAGCAATCGGGGCCAACGGGCTGCTCTGCCGGGTGGGTGCATTCTATCACGACATCGGCAAGACGAAGCGTCCGAGCTATTTCATCGAGAATCAGACGAATATGGACAATCCGCATGACTTCATCGATCCGAAGCTGAGCACTTCGATTATCGTGGCGCATGCCCGCGACGGGGCCGAGATGCTGAAGGACTATAAGCTGCCGAAGCCGATTCGGGATATTGCCGAGCAGCATCATGGCACGACATTTTTGAAGTACTTCTATTTCAAGGCGTTGAAGCTGGCCAAGGAGCAGGGCAAGGAGCCCGATTTCACGGAAGATGACTTCCGTTATCCGGGGCCGAAGGCGCAATCGAAGGAAGCGGCTGTCGTCGGCATTGCCGACTGCGTGGAAGCGGCGGTTCGTTCGCTTCGCCACCCGACGGTGGAGCAGATTGAATCGATGATTCAAAAAATCATTAAAGACCGTCTGGATGACAATCAATTCAACGAATGCGATCTGACCTTGCGCGAGCTGGACATTATCGGTCATTCGCTGAAGCAGACCGTGATGGGGATTTTCCATTCCCGCATCGAATATCCGGACGATCCGAAGGCGAGGCCGGGCGATGCCAAGCCGGAATCCGCTTCGGGTGCTGCGGCCGGCGAGAAGAAGGAGCAGCAGGCGGATGAGGCAGTTGTCGAGGCGGAGTCGGACCAAGCGGCAAGGTCGGAAGCTGAGCCGAAGCCGGACGCGCCAAGCAGCGAACCGGCTCCGGAACGGGACGACAAATCGTAGAGCGTGATGAAGGAGATTACGGAACATGCACACTGTGAAGCTGGAATGGAACAATGAACAGGAGCGGCTTCCGATTGAACCGCCGCTGATCGAACTGCTGGAGCGAATCCTGCAGGAAGCGGCCCGGTCAGAGGGAGTAGACGGAGGAGAAGTGGCTCTTACCTTCGTCGACGACGCGGCCATCCACGAACTGAACCGGGAGTATCGCGGCATCGATCGTCCGACGGATGTGCTGTCCTTCGCGATGCAAGAATCGACCGATGAAGAGATGGACATCTTATACGAAGTGGAAGAGGATGTAGAACTGACCGGTCTGGACGATGACTTGCTCGGCGATGTTATCATTTCCACCGAACGCGCGCAGGCTCAGGCCGAGGAATATGGGCATTCGCTCGAACGGGAGATCGGATTTTTGTTCGTACACGGCTTCCTTCATCTGCTCGGCTATGATCACCAGGATGAGAAGAGCGAGCGCGAGATGATGGACAAGCAGGAGGCGGTTCTTGGCCGGGTTGGACTGATTCGCTAATGAGACGGCCGTGGGCGAATACATTCCGGGTAGCATGGGAAGGCATCCTCTATGCCTTCCGCACCCAGCGGAATATGCGCGTTCATGCTGCGGCCGCTGTGGCAGCCTGTCTGTTGGGAGCGGGCTTCAGGATATCGACAGGCGAATGGCTGTGGCTGGCCCTCGCCATCACGCTGGTGGTGTCGGCCGAATTGATGAATACGGCGGTAGAATCAGCGGTCGATCTCACGATGCCCGACCCGCATCCTTTGGCCAAAATCACGAAGGATACCGCCGCAGGAGCAGTGCTCGTGACCGCGGTATTTGCCGTAATCGTCGGCGTGGTCTTGTTCGCGGGGCGTCTGCTGCAGCTGCTGCGGACCTTCATATAAGGGTGGAACGCATCGCAAGCGGTGATTGCCGGAATTGCATTTATTTTGCAGCGGCGGTCACCGCTTGCGTACATATATGATAAAATAAACAGGAGGCAACTTGCGTTGAACACATTTCAAGATGAACCGAGATCGAACCGAACCTCATTCAAATCCGGCTTTGTAGCCATCGTCGGCCGGCCGAATGTCGGCAAATCGACGTTAATGAATCATGTCATCGGTCAGAAAATCGCCATTATGTCCGACAAGCCCCAGACTACGCGGAACAAAATCCACGGAGTCTATACGACGGAGGATACGCAAATCGTATTTCTGGATACGCCGGGCATTCATAAGCGCAAATCGAAGCTGGGCGACTATATGAACCAGGTGGCCTACAATACCTTGAACGAGGTTGAGGTCATTTTATTTCTTGTCGATGTTTCAGCAGGACTCGGCAGCGGGGATAAATTTGTCATGGAGCAACTGGTGAAGGTGAAGACACCGGTCATTCTCGTGATGAACAAAATTGATCAGGTGCATCCCGATGAGCTGCCTCCGATGATTAAATCGTACAATGAACTGTTCGAATTCGCGGAGATCGTGCCTATCTCTGCGCTTCAAGGCAATAATGTCAACCGCCTGTTGGACGTGCTGGGCTCCTATATGCCGGAAGGGCCGAAATACTATCCGGACGATCAGATTACCGATCATCCGGAGCAGTTCGTCGTAGCGGAGCTGATCCGGGAGAAAATTTTGCACTTGACCCGGGAAGAGATCCCGCACTCGATTGCGGTCGCGATCGAGGATATGAGAGTTCAGGACAACGGTGTCGTCTATATCTCCGCCGTTATTTATGTGGAGCGGGATTCGCAGAAGGGCATCGTCATCGGCAAGCAAGGAGCGCTCCTGAAGGAGATTGGCAAGCTTGCCCGCAAGGATATAGAGCATTTGCTCGGATCGAAAACGTTCATGGAGCTATGGGTCAAAGTGAAGAAGGACTGGCGCAATCAAGAACGGATTCTTCGTGATCTCGGCTTCCGCCACGATGCGTAAGACGGCGGCAGGCGGATTCTTTCGCGCACAAGTCCGTGCCGATCGTGACCAAATATTGCATGGGATAATCTTGATACCGCAGCGCAACCTAAGGATGGAACGCATAGTCATTTCCAACGAAAGGGGATATACGGATGCATGATTTCTCGTGGAACGTATTTGCCATGACGGGAGATGTTGATGCTTATTTGTTGTATAAGCAGTCCAGACAGCTGTCGGAAACGGAAGAATCTTCGCTAGACGTACCGCCGTTGGATAATTCAGCGGAATCATAGATTTATAGAGGTACCATTACCATTCAAGCAACGTAATGCGCATGGGAGGACGAGCGTGCTATATCGGGTGGAAGGAATCGTCATCCGCAGTATGGATTACGGGGAAGGGAACAAGATCATCACGCTGTGCACCAAATCGCACGGCAAAGTCGGCGTCCTAGTGCGGGGAGCGAAGAAGGTGCGCAGCCGTCATGCGGCTGCCACTCAGCTCTTTACTTACGGGGAATATGTCTATTTCCGCGGAATGGGGCATATCGGCACCTTGAATTCATGCGAGATTCTGGAGGGGCATCATACACTGCGCGAGCAGCTTCATCTGGCCGCCTACGCCTCTTACGCAGCTGAATTGGTCGACCGGGCCTTGCAGGACGAGGAAGCCGGCGGCGCCATGTTCGATCAGTTGCATGCGTATTTAGAGGCGTTGGAGGCCGGCAAGGATGCGCAGGTGACGACGCATTTGCTGGAGATGAAGCTATGGCAGCGCACCGGCGTTGGGCCCCAGCTGTATGCCTGCGTCAGCTGCGGCAGGGAGGACGACCTGAGCGGAGTCGGCTGGCGTCTCGGCGGCGCCTTCTGCCGTGCCTGCCTGATGCGGGAGCATGAGCAATATAAGGCGGGACCGGCGATGCTGACCCTGCTCCGCCAGTTCGAAAAAGCGGATCTCCGCCGGCTGGGAAATGTGACTCTGAAGCCGGAGACGAAGCTGCGGCTGCGCGCATTCATGCGCGGCTATATGGACACGCATGTCGGCGTCCGCTTGAAATCGCAGCAGTTCCTCGATCAGATGGAGAAGTATGATTTGGCCAATCTTGACGACTAGAATGCCATTCGTTATAATGAATCCAAGCTGTAGATAGATTGGCTTGCGTTGAAGAAGGAAGTAGTTCGTCCAAGCTTCGAGATATAGCGATCCGGGGATGGTGTAAGCCCGGACGAACGGGCGAATGAACAGGCACTTTGGAGCAAGGAACGGAGAAAGTGGAATGATTGCGGCTGGAGCGTATGGCAACATGCGCAAGGGCTGAGGCAATCGTTCAAGTAGGGTGGAACCGCGGGAAGATAACTCTCGTCCCTACGTCTGGCAGCAGACGTAGGGCGGGAGTTTTTTTGCGCGCTCGTCGGGCATGCCGCGAATGTAAAGGCAAAGGAGAGAAAGCCATGAATTTTCAGCAAATGATATTGACGCTTCAACACTTCTGGTCCGAGCAGAACTGCATCCTCGTGCAGCCTTATGATGTGGAAAAGGGAGCCGGCACGATGAATCCGATGACGTTTTTGCGTTCCATCGGGCCGGAGCCGTGGAATGTCGCTTATGTGGAGCCATCGCGCCGCCCGGCGGACGGCCGTTATGGCGAGAACCCGAACCGGTTGTATCAGCATCATCAATTCCAGGTGATTCTGAAGCCATCGCCGGACAATATCCAGGAGCTCTATCTTGAGAGCTTGCGCCGCCTTGGCATCGATCCGCTCCAGCACGACATCCGGTTCGTCGAGGATAACTGGGAAGCTCCGACGCTGGGCGCATGGGGACTCGGCTGGGAAGTATGGCTCGACGGAATGGAGATTACCCAATTTACTTATTTCCAGCAGGTCGGCGGCATTGACGCGCATCCGGTATCGGTCGAGATTACGTACGGGCTTGAACGCCTGGCATCATATATTCAAGAGAAAGAGAATGTGTTCGATCTGGAATGGGTCGATGGGGTCACCTACGGTGATGTCTTCCACCAGCCGGAATACGAGCATTCGAAATATACGTTTGAAGTGAGCGACACGGCAATGCTGTTCTCGTTATTCACGATGTATGAGCAGGAAGCGAATCGGGCGATGGAGCAGCATCTCGTCTTCCCGGCCTACGATTATGTGCTCAAATGCTCGCATACGTTCAATTTGCTGGATGCGCGCGGAGCCATCAGTGTAACCGAACGTACCGGCTACATTGTCCGGGTGCGGAATCTTGCCCGCCAAGTTGCGGCCACGTATTTGGAGGAACGGGAGAAGCTCGGCTTCCCGCTGTTGAAGAAGGGAGAGGAACGCCATGCCTAAAGATATATTATTGGAGCTTGGACTGGAAGAAGTGCCGGCACGCTTCATGCGCCCTGCGATGGAGCAGCTGCAGAGCCGGATGGAACGCTGGCTGACGGAATCACGGATCGGATTCGCCAGGATTCAAGTATATGGGACGCCTCGCCGCTTGGCTGTCATCGTTCGCGAGGCAGCCGATAAGCAGACGGATATTCACGAGGAAGTGAAGGGGCCCGCACGCAAGATCGCGCTTGACGAGAACGGCGCTTGGACGAAGGCCGCGCTTGGCTTTGCCCGTAGTCAGGGCATTGAGCCGGAGCAGCTGTTTTTCCAGGAGTTGAACGGTGTTGAATACGTGTATGCCAACAAGAGCAGTATCGGAACGGAGACGTCCGCTGTGCTGAGCGACGGCCTCGCTTCGCTTATCCAGGCGATGACGTTCCCGAAAAACATGCGCTGGGGAGATAAGGAAATGCGCTATGTTCGTCCGATCCGCTGGATCGTGGCGCTGCATGGGACAGATATTATTCCATTGGAAATCGCGGGTGTGCAGGCAGGGAATATTTCGCGCGGCCACCGCTTCCTCGGCGGAGAGGTGGCAATCGACGAGCCGGCTCACTATGTGGAACGCTTGCGGGAGCAATGTGTGATCGCGGACGCTGATGAGCGGGTGGCGGAGATTACACGCCAGATTGACGCGCTGGCCGCGGAAAAGGGCTGGCATATCGCTGTCAAGGACGATCTGCTGGAAGAGGTGCTGTTCCTGGTCGAGTACCCGACCGTGCTGTACGGCACATTTGACGAGGCGTTCCTGCACATTCCGCAGGATGTGCTGATTACGTCGATGCGCGAGCATCAGCGTTACTTCCCGGTTCTGAATGCGGAGCGGCAGCTGCAGCCGTTCTTCGTCACCGTCCGGAATGGCGATGCGGCCGGATTGGAACAAGTCGTGAAGGGTAACGAGAAGGTGCTTCGCGCCCGCTTGTCGGATGCCAAGTTCTTCTACGAGGAAGATCAGAAGCTTCGCATTATCGATTGCGTGCATAAGCTCGATTCAATCGTGTTCCACGAGGAGCTGGGTACAATCGGCGACAAAATCCGCCGGCTGCATGCGATTGCCGACGCGCTCGCCCTGGCGGTGGAGGCCGATCGGGAGACCGCGCTGTGGGTGAGCCGGGCCGCAGATATTTGCAAGTTCGACCTCGTGACGCAAATGGTTTATGAATTTCCGGAGCTGCAGGGCATGATGGGAGAAGATTATGCCCGCAAGGCCGGGGAGCCGGAGGCGGTCGCCCGCGCCATCAATGAGCATTACAAGCCGCGGTATTCCGGTGATCCGGCGCCAGACACGCTTGTGGGCTGCATTATCAGCCTCGCGGATAAGCTGGATACGCTCGTCGGCTGCTTCGCCATCGGCATTATTCCGACAGGCTCGCAGGATCCGTACGGCCTGCGCCGCCAAGCGACGGGAATTGTCCAGGTGCTGCTGGAGCGCGGCCTGCCGCTGACGCTTCATATGATGCTCGATATTGCGCTGGACGTACACGAGAAGGCGCAATTGCTGAAGCGGAGCAGCGAGGAGGTCCGGCGGGATCTCGTGGAATTTTTCGGCTTGCGCGTGAAAAATGTGCTGGCCGATTCCGTTCGCTACGACGTGGTCGATGCCATTATGGCATCGGGCTATGACGATGTGAAGCAGACGGTGGCACGTGCGGACGCGCTGATGCAGGCCGTGGCCGGTGAGGAGTTCAAGCTGACGGCCGAATCGTTCAACCGCGTATGCAATCTCGCGGCCAAGGCGGTATCGGAAGCCATCGATGCCAATCGGTTCGAGCATGATGCGGAACGAGAGCTGTTCGATCGCTGGACCGAAGTGCATGAGGCTTATGATGCGGCGTTCGCGGATGCCGCCCAGGCTCTTGCCGTGCTGGGACGGCTTCAGGATCCGGTCAACCGCTTTTTCGACCAGGTGATGGTCATGGCCGAGGATGAAGCGGTCCGGGCGAACCGGCTTGCCCTTCTCGCCAACATTGCGGCCGATATTCGCCGGTATGCCGATTTCTCCAAGCTCGTCTGGGCATCCTGAATATACAATGTGGCCGACGCAGCGACATGCGCCGGCATGGCTGGAACATGAAGAAGATTTTCTTCGACATGTTCCTTCCTTTTTGTCCGGACTTCGACAAAAAACGCCGAAAACCATTCGGAAATTCACGTTTGCGAAGCAGGATTTTTACGGCTTACAGCGTATATAATAGTAACGGTGAAAATATAACTTTCATTTTGACGCCGTCTTTATGAAATGGGTGAGTCGCATGTCTGACAAGCTTCGTATCTTGGTGGATGCGGATGCCTGCCCGGTCAAGAACGAGATAATCGCCGCTGCGCTGGAGCAGGAGGCCGCGGTGTTATTTGTCGCTTCCTATGCGGCGTTTGCTCCGGACTGGCAGTTGGCGAATTACGACATTCATACCGTATTTGTCGATCAGGCGTTCCAGGCGGCGGATATCTATATCGCGAATGCAGCGCGGTCAGGAGACATAGTCGTGACAAGCGATTATGGGTTGGCCGCGCTCTGTCTGCCGCGTGGAGCTTCCGTCTTGATGCCTCGGGGCGGCGAATTGACCGCCGATAATGTGGATGAATATTTGTCGAGGCGGCATTTCTCGGCCAAAGCCCGCAGGGCGGGACTTCGCACGAAGGGGCCCCGGGCGATGAGCGAACAGGACCGGATCAACTTCCAACATAAGTTGACAAAACTTTTGCAGCGGGAGCAGGAGAAATTGAGCCCGTAGCGAAATAGTAATACGTGTTTAGATGAAGGTGGTTGGACGAACAGTGAGCAATTATGGACTGATTCCCGACGAAGTGCTGGACGAAGTACTGCAGCGTAATGATATTGCGGATGTCGTCGGCCAATATGTCCATTTGTCGAAGCACGGTAAGTATTTGAAGGGATTGTGTCCGTTCCATTCGGAGAAGACGCCCTCCTTCACCGTCACGCCGGAGAAGCAGATTTTCCATTGCTACGGATGCGGCAAGAGCGGCAATGTCATTCACTTCATGATGGGAATTGAAGGGTATTCTTTCCCGGAGGCTGTTCGGCATCTCGCTGAAGCGGCTAACATGCCGGTGACGTGGGGGACGGGGAACGCGAAGGCGGAACGGGATCCTTACCATGAGGCGAAGGCGCGGCTGATCGAGGCCCATGAGCTTGCAGCGAAGCTGTATCATTATATTTTAATGAATACGACGCATGGTCAGGCTGCCCTCCAATATTTGCGGAACCGGGGAATCCATGACAAGCTTATCGAGCAGTTTCAGATAGGGTATGCCCCTCCGCAGTGGGATACGCTTGTACAACTGCTCGGCAAGCGGGAATTCGACCTGGAAGGCATGGAGAAGGGCGGTCTCGTCTCGAAGCGGCAGAACGGCAGTGGTTATATCGATCGTTTCCGAGACCGGATTATGTTCCCGATCTGGAACCGGAATGGCCAAGCGATCGCTTTTGCCGGCCGAATATTGGGGGAAGGACAACCCAAATATTTGAACTCCCCCGAGACGATGCTGTTCAACAAATCGAAAGTGCTGTACAACTTGCATCATGCGCGGCCTTACATTAAGCGAACCGGCCATATCATTCTGTTAGAAGGGTTCGCGGATGTCATCCAAGGCTGGGACGCCGAAGTGTATCATACGGTGGCGACTATGGGAACGGCGCTGACGCCTGACCATATAACCCAGATGAAGCGGATGGCGGACAGCGTGACCTTGTGCTACGACGGGGATGAAGCCGGACAGGCCGCGGCGATGAAGGCGATCCCAATGCTGGAGGAGGCAGGGCTTCACGTTGCGGTAGCCATGATACCGGACCGGATGGATCCGGATGACTTCATTAAAGCGCACGGCGCCGAACGGTTCCGTCATACCGTAACGGCAGCGGCGGTAACTCCTACGAAATTCAAGCTTATTTCTTTGCGCAGGAATCATATACTGCTAGAGGATGATGGAAAGCGGCGTTTCAAGGATGAAGCGATGCGCGTCATTGCGGCGGTTGAATCGCCGGTGGAACGCGAGCTTCATTTGAAGGAGCTGGCGCAGCAGCTTGATCTGCAGGGCGAGTCGTCGTTCGACGCGCTCAAGCAGGAGTGTGCCACGATAAGACAGCGGCAAAAAATGAACGGGCACGGGGATAATCAAGACAATTGGTGGAATAATGGTAGAAATGATAAGCGTACCATAGCCCAGCCTGCGCTGCGCCCGGCCTATGTCTATGCGGAGCGGAGCTTGCTGGCTCTCATGTTCCAGGATATCGAGGTTGCCGATTATGTGGAGCGGCATCTTGGTGAACGGTTTAATGTAGATGATCATGCGGCACTTGCCGCTTATCTATATGCTTATTACGCGCAAGGCAAGGAGCCGGATTTCAGCCGGTTCCTGGCAACATTGCATGACGAACGCTTGGAGAAAGTCGCTGCCTCCATATCGCTCTCCGAAGTATCTCTTCGTTATGATACCGAGCTGCTGGATGATTATATTATGCAGATTCTTAAAGTGCCCAGACAGCGCGAGATCGAACGCAAAAGAGAAGAAATGGTGCAAGCGGAACGTTCCGGCGAAGTATTGCGCGCGGCGCAAATCGCACAAGAAATTATAGCCCTAGAGCAAGAACTGAAGCGGTAGCAGGCGGAGGATTCTAGGGAGGAGGGAGTCGGAAAATGGCGAATGATCAGCATACTGGACTTGAAACGGAAACCGCGCTGGAACATGCGAAGGACCAGTTGATTGAACTCGGCAAAAAGCGAGGATCGCTCAGCTACAAAGAGATAGCCGAGAAAATGGCGACGTTCGACCAAGACCCGGAACAAATGGATGAGTTCTATGAGCAGCTCTCCGATCTGGGTATTGAAGTAAGTGAAGCCGATGATGAGATGGGCGCTCGTACCAATGAACGCGAGAACGATGATTCGGACGATTTTCATTTTGATGATGATCTGTCACTGCCGCCGGGCATCAAAATCAATGACCCGGTGCGGATGTACCTTAAAGAGATCGGCCGTGTTCCGCTCTTGTCGGCTGAAGAGGAGATTGAACTTGCGAAGCGGATCGAGCAGGGCGATTCGGAAGCGAAGAAGCGCTTGACCGAGGCCAATCTGCGGTTGGTCGTCAGTATTGCCAAGCGTTATGTCGGGAGGGGAATGCTGTTCCTTGATTTGATCCAAGAAGGAAATATGGGGCTTATCAAAGCGGTGGAGAAATTTGACCACAGCAAAGGATATAAATTCAGTACCTATGCGACCTGGTGGATTCGCCAAGCGATTACGCGGGCCATCGCGGATCAGGCGCGTACGATCCGGATTCCGGTCCATATGGTCGAGACGATCAACAAGCTCGTTCGCGTCTCTCGTCAACTGCTTCAGGAGCTGGGACGCGAACCGACGCCGGAAGAGATTGCAGCCGAGATGGAATTGAGCGTAGAGAAGGTACGCGAGATAATGAAGATTGCACAGGAGCCGGTCTCCTTGGAGACGCCAATCGGCGAAGAGGACGACTCGCATCTAGGCGATTTCATCGAGGATCAGGAGGCGCTGGCTCCGGCGGACGCCGCCGCGTACGAGCTGCTGAAGGAGCAGTTGGAGGATGTGCTTGACACGCTGACCGAGCGTGAGGAGAACGTGCTGCGCCTGCGCTTCGGCCTGGACGACGGCCGGACGAGAACGCTGGAAGAAGTGGGCAAAGTATTTGGCGTAACGCGCGAGCGCATTCGTCAAATCGAGGCGAAGGCTCTCCGCAAGCTGCGTCACCCAAGCCGAAGCAAGCGGTTAAAAGATTTCTTAGAATAATGGTGTGCAAGAGACCTTCTGATGCCCTTGCCGGCGTGATGAAGGTCTTTTGCATAGAGGAAGCAGCGCAAGAGCCGCGCTGTCCTCGGCCACTCGGCCAACAAGGCAGGGCGGCGGCATGACGTTCCGGGAGGTGTACAGGCAATGGATCCTCAGCAACGCCAATGGATGGCCCAGGAAATCGCACGCTGGCGGAAAAACCGGCTGCTGCCTGCAGCCTATTGCAATTTCCTGGCGCAGCTATATGATGTGCCCCTGGATGCGCAGGAGGAAGGTTCGAATGACACCGCCCGTTCCTGGTCGGATCGCATCGCTTCCTTGCGGCCAACGTCCTGGATGGTTGTTTTTTTCATTTTTGTATTGTTTTGTCTTGTCGGATTTCATTTTACCGCTTTTGCGGCTCCAATGCAAATTGGCGTCATTGCGGTCCCTGCGCTTGTGCTGACCGCCTTGGCATGGCGGAGCCGGAAGACGAATCTGCGGAGGACTCGGTGGCGGGCACTTCTGGCTTGCCTTACCTTGTCCGGCGGCGGCTGGCTTGTGCTGAAGGCTCAGGGATGGCCGGCATGGTGGCCGACCGTGGTCTGGCTCGTTGTCTCCGCTATTGCCTGGCTCTTATGCGGCATGCTGGCGCGTTCCGGACTGATGCAGGGAGCGGGCTGGCTTCATGCCGCTGCCGCTTATGGCTGCATCCTGCAGATTGCGATGACGGATCTGACCCTCGGCGAGAGCCAATGGCTGTGGCTCCCGGAGAGCGGCTTGTTCGTCTGGATGGCATGGGCGGTTCACCGCCTGTCTCCGAGGATCTCGGCAGGCCTGCTCATCGCCTCCGCCGGACTCTGGTTCATGCCGGAGGCGGTCTGGATTGCCGCCCGCGCATGGAGTCAGCTGGAAGCGGATCCAGAACTGCTTTCCTTCCTGTTGGGGAAATGGATCATTTTATGGTGTAGTGCTTTTTACTTCAGAAAACAGTGGGTGAAATGGATACGTGAACATCAAACTGTCCAAGCGGCTGCAGCAAATCGCTGATTGGGTGCCGGCAGGCAGCCGTCTGGCCGATATCGGCTCGGATCATGCATTGCTGCCGGCCTATCTGGCGGAACAACAACGAATTGAGATGGCGGTGGCCGGCGAGGTGAATCAAGGCCCTTATGAGGCGGCGTGCCGCCAGATTGAAGGCGCCCGGCTGGCTCATCGCGTAAGTGTGCGCCGGGGGGACGGCCTGGCCGTCATCTCGCCGGGCGAGGTCGATGTCATTTCGATCGCGGGCATGGGCGGAGGTCTTATCGTCCAGATTTTATCTGCCGATCCGGGCAAGCTGGCGGGAGTGACCCGCTTGGTCCTGCAGCCGAATGTGGGAGAGGCTCATGTCAGGGCCTGGCTGCGCCAGGAGGGCTGGAATCTGCTGGAGGAAGCCTTGGTCGAGGAAGACGGCAAGCTGTATGAGGTGCTGTTGGCCGAACGGGCAGGCAGCGAGGAAGAGGCCGTACAGCATGATCGCCGCTTGTACGCTCCCCGCGAGTTGAACGCGCAGGTGACGTTGACCGAGGAATGGCTGGTGCAGCTCGGCCCGATGCTGTCGGCTGCGCCAACGTCGGAATTCATGAAGAAGTGGCAGCTGGAAGTTCGCAAGAGAGCGCGCATTCTGCGCACGATGGAGCAGGCTGCGACGGAAGAAGCCAGACAGCGCCGCGCGATGTTCGCGGACAGCCTGGCACAATTGGAGGCGATATTGGCATGTATGCACACGCGCAAACCGTAATTCAATGGATGGAGCAGCTCGCTCCCAAATCGATGGCGGTTCCTGATGACCGCATCGGCCTGCAATTGGGCACATTGAACAAAAAGGTGTCCCGGGTGCTTGTCGCCCTGGACGTGACCGAAGAGGTCGTCGATGAAGCGATTCGGCTCGAGGCGGAGCTCATTATTGCCCATCACGCCATTATTTATCGGCCGCTTCCTCATTTGCAGACCGATACGGCGGCCGGCAAGCTGATGGAGAAGCTGATCAAGCATGATATCGCGGTCTACATTTCTCATACGAACTATGATGTTGCTCCGGGCGGGATGAACGATCAGATGGCAGAACGGCTCCAACTGACCGGGGTGGAGGTGCTGGAGAAGCTGCACCAGGAGCCGCTGCAAAAGCTGGTCGTGTTCGTCCCGGTAAGTCATGCGGATTCGGTGCGAATGGCGATCCTGGATGCTGGGGCCGGTCATATCGGGGCATACAGCCATTGCTGCTTCTCGCAGCCGGGGACCGGAACGTTCCAGCCGCAGGACGGAACCAATCCGTTCATCGGCGAATCCGGGAAGCTGGAGTCCGTCGAGGAAGTGCGCATTGAGACGATCGTACCGAAGTCGCGGCGCAGCCTGGTGCTGCAAGCGATGTTCAAGGCCCATCCTTATGAGGAGGTGGCCTACGATCTGTATCCGGTCGATCTGGAAGGGACGGCTTATGGCCTTGGCCGGGTTGGCAAGCTGCCGGCTCCAGTGACCCTGCAAGCCTTTGCCGAGCAGGTGAAACAGGCCTTCGACGTACCGCATGTGCGCGTCGTAGGAGGCCCGGAACGCGAGGTGAAGAAGATTGCCGTGCTGGGGGGCTCCGGTTCCCGCTATGTGCGGCATGCGCTCTTCCATGGCGCTGATGTCCTTGTCACGGGCGATATCGACTATCATACGGCCCATGATGCGCTCGCGGCCGGTCTGGCCATTATCGATCCGGGGCATAACGCCGAGAAGATGATGAAGGAGGATGTCGCTTCGCGCCTCCAGCAGACCGCTGACAAGCAAGGCGTGAAGACGGTCTTTCATGCTTCATCCGTAAATACCGAACCGTTTCAATTTATGTAAAAGTTACTGGTTGAGTTTCTGGCCAGAACCTAGTATACTAACGAATGTTGTCGGAAAGTTTGACAGACAATCGCTGGTGACTTCCGTCACGAGAGGAAAGTCCGGGCTCCATAGGGCAAGGATGCTGGATAACGTCCAGTCAGCGCAAGCTGAAGGATAGTGCCACAGAAATGGACCGCCGATGGCCGTCTTCATGACGGCACAGGCAAGGGTGGAACCGTGGTGTAAGAGACCACGAGGAACGCTGGTGACTTCGTTCCTGGTAAACCCCATCTGGAGCAAGACCTAATGGGACGCACGCCTGTCTGTACAGGCACCTCGGCCCGAGGCGCGTCTGGGTTGGTCGCTTGAGCGGTGCAGCAATGCACAGCCTAGATAGATGATTGTCGCTTAGTAGTGGAAGGGTTGCCCCCGTGATACCACGATGAGTACAGAACCCGGCTTATGGCAAGCTTTCCGAAGCTGCAACTTTCTATGCTATCATATACACGAACACACCCGCAGGATTTTCCTGCGGGTGTTTTGCCGTGTTACATACCGATGAAGCGGGAGATGAAGCGGTTCAGCTTCCGCTCAAGGTTCTGCGGGTAGAGAGACAGGGAGGAGTTGCCCTGTTCCGCCATGCTTAATGCGCGGGCGACGTCGATTTTGCCATAGCCGAAGTCGATATCCTTGCCCGGCGTGCCCAGATCCGTAGCGCTCTGGCGCATGATCTCGTACACCTCTGTATTTTTGAGCCCCGGGTTGATCGAACGAATAAGTGCCGCAAGCGCCGTCACATGCGGCGATGCCATGGACGTGCCTGACAAGGCGGCATATTGATTGTTCGGATAGGTGCTGGCGATTGAGGTGCCGGGCGCCACGACATCGACGTAATTGCCGTAATTGGAATAGGAGGCGCGCTTGTCATCCTCGTCGGTCGCAGAGACCGCGAATACTTCGGGATAAGCTGCCGGGTAGCCCGGGCGCTTCGTATTGTCATTGCCTGTAGCGGCGATGAGAACGACATCGCGCTCGAACGCGTATTTGACCGCATCATGGAGGAATGCCCCGTCCACATAGTTGCCGAGGCTCAGGTTGATGACTTTGGCGCCATTATCGGTGGCCCAAATAATCCCTTCCGCCACGGAATAGGTCGTTCCCGATCCGGTGCTGTCCAGCGCCTTGACCGGCAATATCGGATTCACCCAGGTCATGCCGGCTACGCCTTCCCGATTGTTCACATTGGCTCCGATAATGCCGGCCACATGGGTGCCGTGGCCGACATCGTCCTGGGGCGGAGAACCCGGATCGAACACATTATGGCCATCCAGCAGCCGGCCCTTCAGGTCATGGTGCTTCATGTCGACCCCGGTGTCGACGACCCCGATAATGACATTGTCGGATCCTTTGCTGATGGACCAGCCCCGGTTCGTCTGAATGCTGGGCAAGTTCCATTGATAGGGCTTGTATAAGGTGTCGTTCGGCTCTTCGACGGCCACGGCGGCCGGCTCGTTCCCAACCATCGGCAATACGCTTGTCGGGCGAGACTTGCCGTTCGTCATGTACAGAAAATGAGGCTCGACATACAGCGGATCGTACTGGGCGAAATATTGGGTCATTTGTTCCGCTGTCATCCGACTGGATCGGAACACATAGGTAGCGCCCAGCTTGTGTTTGCGCGGCTGTTCGCTTCCGGTCTCCCGCGTCATTCGCTGCAAAGCATCCGCTGTCGGCTCATCCCGGAACCGCACGACGACTTCGTTCTCATAGTAATGGCTTGTTCCGGCATTGTCTTCCCCATCCTTCACCTTCACGTCACGCATCGAATCCGAATCCACGGATTTGACGCGGAACTTGGATTCGGGCGGATAAGGGACGAGGCGCAAATTTTTCTGCTGAAGCTTGCGCACGGTCTGAACGACATGCTGATTGACGAGGGCCACGATGGCATGGTTCTTGCCGGGGGCCGGTATCCCCATGACGATATGATGCTTGCCTTGGATGGTCAGCTGCGGGGATACGTACGATTCCTGCTTTTTAACGGACGATTCCGCGATTTTCAACTGCTCCATCAATTTTTGATTGTCAGTCCGCGTCGTATCCTTCGGCAGCTCTCCTTTGACCCAATCCGTCCCCTTGCCGAAATCCATCCATTTCATATAAATGAAATGGGGGTGCGCTTGGATAAACTTCTCGGCGAGCGTATTCATCTGCTTCGGCGTCTGCCCATGCCACTCTTCGAGCGCGGTATCGATGTCTCGGCGGGCGTCCATGGTGAACAAGCGCTCCGTAAAGTGCATATCCTGTTGAAGAACCTTATTTTTAATATGAGTTTCCTGCATCGCGGCCGTACGTCCGTTCTCAACCGGAGCGCGGTTCGCGGACCAGAGTAAGGGAATGGCCAGAATTGCCGTTCCCAGAGCGGCAATGCCTACCCAATGGCGGGGTTTCAACATATGATGTTCCTCCTTGTCCGGGCCGTATCCATCTGCTCCAGCCACACGGAACATTGTCGTCTGGGGAGCGCGGGGTATGGAAGATTTGGCTTTAGCTTGAGACGTTGCGGGCCAAATTATTCGGACGGCAAAAGGAAGCCAAACATTGGTTGCGGACAGTACCTTTTTGCTTTTATTTATGGTAGGATAAAATGGCAAAAAGGTATGCGTTTGAAGCGTTCAGGTATGCAATGACGCGATTAAGGGAGGAGCTTTTTCCATGTCAGCATCCACAGTAAGACAGCAATGCGAGTTGGCGCGGGGCCATGTGGCACAAGCAGCAGACAAACTGGAGCAGTTTTTGAACGGGCATACGCTGGCCCACTTGGCCGGGGAGCAGACAGATGAAGAAACGTTGGCTTTTTACAAAGGAATACTGGCAGATTTCCGGCACTTGCTCGTTTTTTCCGAAGTCAGTTATGAGCGGCTCGGCGTAGCGCTGCGGCGGGCGAATTTCGAGCAGCCGTTTGCGGAGAAAGCGCTGTATGAGCTGTATCATCATTGCGTGCATGCCTTCTTCAATCCGAAGCATGAAGCGTATACCGAGGATGGACGGTACGCGTATACCGGCCGGGAAGCGATACGCTTCCGCATAACCCCCGAGCCCGGGGTGAAGCGCTTGGTTCAGGAATTGTCCCGGCTGTTCGAAGAGCTGCGGGAGGAGCTAAGCTATTACGAAAGCGATTATTTGTCAGAGCGGAGAATGCAGCTTACCCAATGAATGGGCGAAGCTTAGCCGATGGCCAGCCGCACAAATACCGGAATGATAGTCAATGACGCTTCGGATTGGAACGGAGCGTCTTTTTGTGTTGGAAATGGGTAAGGCGGCCCGGCATAGGGGTGGTGGCGGCAGGACATCCTGTGTAACGGAGGTGACTGACATGAGTGACAAGCCATTGGTGAATTGCAGTGTATCCAACTGCAAGTTTTGGGGCGATTACCGCTGTCAAGCCAGCGAGATTATGATTGAAATCGATAAGCACGCATCCGCGAATTTGAAGTCGGAATTCGCTGAAGAGTATGGCCGCCACAAAGATACAGCTTCCAAATCATCCGTAACCTGCTGCCAAACGTTTGAACCGAAATAACATAAGGTACGGGAGGGACAATGGGATGAAAAAAGCGAAAGGCCGCCGCCACAAAAAGAATCGCCACCGCGAGTCGATCGCGCGGGATACCGAATTCTCTGCCGAAGCAGGGACCCTTCCTCCTCGGGAGGCGATGAGCGTTGACGCCGAGAAGGAACGGGAAGAAGTCGATCATTTTTCCGGAGTGGGCGCTGTCGCCGTAGGGTTTTCTCTTGTATCGGTCATCATATTTCCCTTTGTGCTTGGCCTAAGCGGCATCGCGCTTGGAGGCCTGTCGTATTTGCAAGGGAGCCGTACCTTGGGAATGATCGCCATCTTAGTTGGTATTTTCGCCATCGTGCTTCGCCTGATGATGCTGGCCTCCATGTAAACGCACTTTGTTCAGGGCTTGTAACCGCTGCGGCGGGAACAAGCTCTTTCTCATATAGAATGAAAAGTCCGCCGCAAAAAAGATGGTGCGATCAGCGGAAAACGTGTAAAATAACAAGTAATGTCGAAGTTGCAGGGGATCAACAACGGCGGAAGCGGGAATAATGGTGCGCTTCCCATGCTGTTTTGATCTTTTTTGTTTGCAGTGGATGTTCAAAAAGTCCGCTTTTGATCACGAAGCCATACAGGAAGTAACTCGGCGTCGAATCTTGCATTCACTCTCGAATAGCTTATGCTTCCGAAGTATGTTTCCTGCGGAAACATTTTAGCTCATGTAGTCTTGCCTACACTGCGCTGTTCCTTGCAAGTTTTGTGGAGCAAAACTCGCTTCGGAAGCATAGGCTTTGAGTTCATGCAACCTTCTCGGTGCTGAAAACCGGCCTTTTTGAACGTTCTTGATAAGGGTGTTCCCCAATTCGGCAGGAACACGGCTATAAGGAGGATTAGCTTGAAAACTTCAACGAGGTCAATGCTATATTTTGATCATAGCGCCTCCACGCCTCCGCATCCGGACGTCATTCGGACGATGACGGAAGTAATGGAGAAAATATATGCGAATCCGTCTTCGATTCATGAATTGGGAGGCCAGGCGGAGCAACTGGTCCGGCGGGCGCGCGAAGTCGTGGCCGGCGCGTTGAACGCGTCTCCGAATGATGTCATTTTCACGTCCGGTGCGACCGAGAGCAACAACCTGGCCATTTTGGGAACGGTTCGGGCTCTTGCCGGAGGCCGCCCGCGGCATATTATTACGTCGGCGATCGAGCATGCCTCCGTCCACGAATGCTTCCGGGAGTTGGAGCGGGAGGGCGTCGCCGTCACGTATTTGCCCGTAGATGAGCATGGGCGCATCCGTACCGAGGATCTGGAAGCGGCGATCCGGCCGGAGACGGTGCTCATTTCGCTGATGCATGTCAATAATGAGACCGGATCGGTGCAGCCTCTTGCTGAGGCAGGCCGCATCGTGGGCGCGCATCCGGGTATCGTGTTCCACGTGGACGGCGTGCAGGGCCTGGGCAAGCTGCCGGTCGATCTGGAAGGATGGGGCGTGCATCTGTACAGCCTCTCCGGGCATAAAATCCGAGGCCCGAAAGGAGTCGGCGCCTTGCTGCGGCGGGGACAAGCCCCGTTGAAGCCATTGTTCGCCGGAGGAGCGCAGGAGCACCGTCTTCGGCCGGGAACTGTCAATGTGCCGGGCGTGATCGCTCTGTCCAAGGCGGTCCGTCTCGCCGTCGAAGAGCAGCAGGCGAATTACGAGCGCTGGTCTGAGCTGCGCGGGCAGCTGATCCGTCAGTTGGAGGAATTGGAGCCGCTTGTGTTGAACAGTCCGCCGCTTCCTCTTGCCGCACCGCATATCGTCAATCTCTCGTTCCCCGGCATGAAGTCCGAAGTGGTCGTGCATGCGCTCGAAGAACTGGGGATTATCGTGTCCACCCAATCGGCATGCTCCTCCAAGCTGCACCAGCCGAGCCGGGTGCTGATGGAGATGACGAACGATACGGAACGCGCCGCCAGCGGGCTTCGCATCAGCATGGGCGCCGAGACCGATGCGGCAAGCATTGAGCGTCTGTCCGACGCATTGACGGAAGTGACGAAGCGGCTGGCTCCCATGCGGACAAGCCGAAGATAAATAGGGGAAAGGATCGAACCAGCTATGAATTACGATATGATACTTCTCCGATACGGGGAATTGGCCATCAAAGGAAAGAACCGCGGCAGATTTGAAAAAGCCGCCTACCAGCATGTCAAGTTCGTGCTGGCACCGTTCCCGCAGGTCAAAATTATCCGGGTATACGGCCGGATGTACGTGGAACTGAACGGAGAGCCGATAGATGAGGTGGTTGGCGCCCTGCGCCGGGTGTTCGGCATCGTGTCGCTCAGCCCGGTGAAGCGGGCTCCTTCGGAGCTGGAACCGATTGTAGAGACGGCGCTGCAGCTCATGGCCGAGATGAATCCGGGGGAGAATACGACCTTCAAGGTCACGGCCCGGAGAGCCTGGAAAGCCTTCCCGCACGGATCGCAGGAAATGAATCATCTGGTCGGCGCCCCGATTCTGCGCCAATACCCGCAGCTCACCGTCGATGTCCGCAAGCCCGATATCGAACTGCATGTCGAGGTGCGCGAGGAAGGGACCTATCTGTTCAACGAGGTTATTCCAGGCGCTGGCGGCTTCCCGCTGGCATCCAACGGGCGGGCCATGCTGCTGCTGTCCGGCGGAATCGACAGCCCGGTTGCCGGGTATCAGGCGCTGCGCAAAGGCTTGGAAATCGAGGCGATTCATTTCCACAGCTATCCGTTCACGAGCGAACGGGCCAAGCAGAAGGTGCTGGATCTGGCTCAGGTGCTCGCCAACTATGCCGGGCGGATACGGGTGCACCTCGTCCCGTTCACCGAGATTCAGACCCGGCTGCATCAGGAAGCGCCGGACAATTTAATGATTACGCTGATGCGGCGGGCGATGATGCGCATTTCGACCCGGTTGGCCGAACAGCGCAAAGCCGGGGCGCTTGTCTCGGGGGACAGTCTCGGGCAAGTGGCGAGCCAGACGCTCGGAAGCATGAATGTCATCGGTCGCGTTACCGATCTGCCGCTGCTGCGTCCGCTTGTCACGATGGACAAAAATGAAATTATCCGGATTGCGGAGCAGATCGGAACGTATGACCTGTCCATCCTGCCTTACGAGGATTGCTGTACCTTGTTCGTGCCGAAATCGCCCTCGACCAATCCGAATCTGCGTGTCGTCGAATATGCCGAGTATTCCATGAAGGATTATGAAACGCTCCTGGAAGCGGCAGTGGCTCAGACAGAGTCCCTCGTCCTGCGGGCCGGCGGAAGTCCTGACACTGCAATTGTCCTGTCCGGGCCGGAACGGCAAGATGCGCCTGGAACGGAAGTATCCGGCAAGCCGGACGACCAGCCTGCCCGGACGGATGACTGGTTCTAATCCCTTATAGAAGATATCCCTTGCGGTTCGCGCACAAAAACGTCATAGCCTGTCTCCTCTGCTCATACATGTAGTAGACAGGGGGGACGGAATATGGATTCGATCTGGATGATAGGGGAAATATTGCTGATAAATATGGTGCTGAGCGGTGACAATGCGGTGGTTATCGCCATGGCTTCCCGCCATCTTCCCGGCCATTACCAACGTCAAGCGGTATGGTGGGGCGTAGGGGGCGCCGTGCTTATGCGCTGCGTGCTTACCGTTGTGGCCGTCACATTGCTGCGAATCCCGCTGCTCCAAGCGGCGGGCGGAGCGATGCTCTTCGCTATCGCCGTTCAACTAACCACCCCGCCCCGGCAAGAGCTGGATGAGATGAGAGAGGCTGGCTCCTTATGGACGGCGATCCGCACGATTCTAATCGCGGATTTCGTGATGAGCCTGGATAATGTGCTGGCGATCGCGGCCATTGCGAAGGGCCGAATGGAATTCGTCATCATCGGCATTACGCTCAGTATTCCGCTTATCGTATGGGGCAGCACGATCATCAGCCGCTGGCTGGAACGGCTGCCGCTGCTCATGTATGCGGGAGCTGGAATTCTTGCTTACACCGCTGGAGAGATGATTGCGTCCGATACCCAGATCGCTGCCTGGATAGACCGGTCGGGCCTTCGCTTGGAAGGAAGTCTGTCTTGGGTTATGGTAGGACTGGCATTGCTTCTCAGTGTATTTTTTCGCGTCAGGGGCAAGATCGGAACAGAATAACACCCGTATGGTGCGATGATGCGGTATAGGCATACGGCCGCTGCCCTTTTCGGGAACGGCTGTTTTTTTGTGCCATTTGCGGATTTTGCAAATTTTCAGGTGATGGTGGTATTTTTCCGGACTTTCATATACACTAGAAAAGATAAAAATGACGCACCGAATGTCGCACCCTGTCTCTCAAATCGTAACCATGATGCATGGAGGTTTTGTCGAATGGGCAAAAATCAACAAGTGATCGGCATCGTTATCCTCGCTGCAGGCTTATTTATATTGTTGGGCAAATGGGGAGTCTTTGCTTTTATCGGCGGCAACTTGTGGCCGCTCATCATGTTTCTTGTCGGCTTGGGCGCGTACGGCCTCGTCCGGGCGAGAATTGCCCCGCCTGTTACGATGGTGCCTGCCGGCATGCTGACCGTCTACGGCGTGCTGTTCATGCTGACGCATTGGATTAGCACCAGTCTGTTCATATGGCTGTGGCCTCTGCTTCTGATCGGGGTCGGGGTAGGGTTGTACGGCTATTATGTGGAAGATCCGCTTCACCCGCGTCAAGCATGGCTCGGATCGCTAATGTTCGGCGGGGTAGGGATCGGCATTTTTATCCTGATGCTCATGATTACAATCAGCCTCTACATGATTGCGATTGCGCTCATCGTGGTTGGAGTCGCTCTCGTGTTCGGCCGCTTAGGCCGTAGATATTAAGAGGCTTTGCCGCAACATGGAGACACTATTCCGTCCGAGTAGAAACGCCGCCTCATCCCGGCGTTTTTCTTGATGAATTGTCTGGTTCGCCTTGCCGCGGACGAGGACGATTCCATTGTATGTCATTCACATCCAGAAGGGAAAGGTTCAAGTATGCAAGATCGAAAAAACATTCGCAATATCGCAATTATCGCCCACGTTGACCATGGCAAGACGACGCTCGTGGATAAGCTTCTCCAGCAGTCCGGCACATACCGCGACAATGAAGTGGTGCAGGAACGCGTCATGGACTCCAACGATCTGGAGCGTGAACGGGGCATTACGATTTTGGCCAAAAACACCGCGATTACGTATAAAGATTACTTGATTAATATCGTGGACACTCCGGGTCACGCCGATTTCGGCGGAGAAGTGGAGCGCATTATGAAAATGGTCGACGGGGTACTGCTCGTCGTCGATGCCTTCGAAGGCTGCATGCCGCAGACGAAGTTCGTGCTCCGCAAAGCGCTGGAGCATAATCTGACGCCGATCGTTGTCGTCAACAAGATCGATCGTCCGAATGCCCGGCCGCATGAAGTTATTGACGAAGTGCTCGAATTGTTCATCGAGCTCGAGGCGAATGATGAACAGCTCGATTTCCCGGTCGTCTATGCATCCGCTCTGAACGGAACGTCGAGCTTGTCGCCAGAGCAGCAGGACAGCAACATGCAATCGCTCTATGATACGATCGTGGACCATATCCCTTCTCCGTCGGAGAATCCGGATGAGCCGCTCCAGTTCCTCGTTACCTTGCTTGACTACAATGAATATATGGGCCGTATTGCGATCGGCCGCGTGAACCGGGGCCGCATTCGCCAAGGCCAGACTGTTGCCGTCATCAACCGCGAAGGCCAGGTGAAGCAGGCGCGGATTGAGAAGCTCTTCGGCTTCCAAGGCTTGAAGCGGATCGAGCGCAACGAGGCTGGGGCCGGAGATATCGTGGCCATCGCCGGAATCAAGGACATCAATATCGGTGAGACGCTGGCGGATCCGGCACATCCGGAAGCACTGCCTGTCCTTCATATTGACGAGCCTACGCTGCAGATGACCTTCGTGGTGAACAACAGTCCGTTCGCCGGAAGAGAAGGGAAATGGATTACGTCCCGCAAGCTGCGCGAACGGCTGATGAAGGAGCTGGAGACCGATGTCAGCTTGCGGGTGGAGGATACTGACAGTCCGGAAGCATTTATCGTCTCCGGGCGGGGCGAGCTTCACCTGGGCATTCTGATCGAGAATATGCGCCGTGAAGGCTATGAACTCCAAGTATCGAAGCCGGAGGTTATCGTGAAAGTGATCGACGGCAAAAAAATGGAGCCGATCGAACGGCTCGTTATTGATATTCCGGAAGACTGCACGGGTCCGGTCATGGAGAGCTTGGGCACCCGGCGGGCCGAGATGGTCAATATGATCAACCATGGCAACGGCCAGGTCCGCCTGGAATTTCTGATTCCGGCCCGCGGACTGATCGGATACCGCACTAATTTCCTGACGCTGACCCGCGGCTACGGCATTATGAACCATGCCTTCGACCATTACGGTCCTTATGTCGGCGGCCAGGTCGGCGGGCGCCATCAAGGGGTGCTGGTCTCGACCGAGACGGGGACAAGCACGATGTACGGCATGCTGTCGGTCGAGGATCGCGGCGTGTTGTTCCTTCAGCCGGGTACCGAGGTGTATGAAGGTATGATCGTGGGCGAGCATAACCGCGACAACGACATCGTCGTCAACATCTGCAAGGAGAAGGCCTTGACGAACGTCCGGTCGGCTACGAAGGATGAGACGGTCCGCATGAAGACGCCGCGTCTGTTCTCGCTGGAGCAGGCTCTGGAATATTTGAATGATGATGAATACTGCGAGATTACTCCGTCCACGGTGCGCCTCCGCAAAAAAATTCTGAACAAGAGCGAACGCGAACGGGCAGAAAAAGTGCGCAAAATGTCCGAATCCCATGTATAATGAGATTTGGACAACGTTGGAAAAGGAGTGACCCTCGATGCAAGCGTGGTTGGCATCCCATCCATATATAAGCTACGTGCTTATTTTTGCGTTCATGGTGTACATCTTCAATAAAGTGTTCCGTACGCAGCAGAAGCTGCCTTTGCTCAAAGAAATTTTGGTGTATCTGTTTATGGCGGTCGGGGCGTTCATTCTGCTGATTTTCCAGATCGACAAGCTGCCGATCGTGCAGTGTTTGTCCGTGGCTGTCATCTTAATGTTCATGGTGCGCATCCGTTACTTCGTCGAGGAGCGGCGGCGCAAAAAAGAAGCGAATAATCAAGGCTGATTCGAGTTGACCCGCTGCCGGAAGGCAGCGGGCATCTGAACAGAAGGGACGAGAGCGCATATGATGAAGCTGCCGGTTGCGCTGTTCAATTGGCTGCAGATTAAGATCGTGACAGATGCTCGCCCCGAGGATGGGGCGGCCAAGGAAACGGTTGCATTTTTTGAAGATATTTTGCGCGAAGATCATCGGCTGAGTTCCGTCGCCGCGCAGTGGGACGAGGCGGAAGACAGCTATGTCGTTACATATGAGCAGGATGGGGCCACGCATTCCGATCGGTTCGACCGGGACGAAGCGGAACGGCTGTGGAAAGATATTGAAGGAAATCCGAAATACAACGAGTAACATGATGTGGGAGGAAATATGAATTGAATTCATCGACACCATTGCCGCCGAGAAAACAACAGAGCGTAAAAGCCGCTCCGGCACGCAAAGGCATGCCGAAATGGTTAAAGACCATTCTCATTGCGATTATCATTCTATCTCTCGGCGTCATCAGTTACGCCGGATACATATTGCTGTATGCTAACAAGAAGCTGGATGGCATCTCTACGGCCAAGGTCGGAGGAGAGGGAACAAGCACGGTTCAGGCTACGCTGACGCCGAAGAGCGAGCCGTTCTCGTTCGTGCTGCTCGGGCTGGATTACCGGCCGGAGCTTCCGGGGAAGCGGACGGATGTCATCATGGTCGGCGCGATTCATCCCGATACGCAGGAAGCCGTGCTCGTGTCGCTGCCGCGGGACACGTACTTCAGTATTCCGGGATACGGACCGGATAAGCTGAATCATTTTTACCCCAACTTCTATGTCATGAAAGAGCGGGGCACCCTGGACAGTGCGACGCCGGAGGACGAGATGCGTGTGATGCTCGGCCAATATTTAGGCATCGATCTCGATTATACGGCCGTCATTAACTTCAAGGGCTTCGTCGACCTGGTCGATGCAGTCGGCGGCGTCGATGTCAATGTCGATCAGGATATGTGCTACGTTGACAAGGAAGACGGCACGCATATTAATTTGAGCAAAGGCTTTCAACATCTGGACGGCAAAAATGCGCTCGACTTCGTCCGTTACCGCAAATCGAACTGGCGATGCAGTCCGCAGACGCCGGGAACGACTGATTTCGATCGCAATATGCGTCAAAATGCGGTGCTGAAGGAGATTGTCAGCAATATGCAGTCGCTGGGCGGCCTGACGAAGGCGACGGATGTTATTGATGCCTTGGCGGACAATTTCACGATCGACATGCTTCCGTCCCAGATTCGAAGCGCCCTGACAACGTATATGATGATTGATAAGGATAATATCCATTACATCTCGGTTGACGGAGACTGGAAGAGCCCTTATATTTATCCGTTCGAGGATAAATTGGAAGAAGGCAAGCAGGCGCTGAAGGACATCCTGGCAGGTAAATCGCTGAAGGAGCCGGCCGTTCCGGAGGATACAACGGATCCGGCGGAGGCGCCTTCTGCCCCTGCGGCCTAGTTATACAGGTTGTATGCAATTTTTGCTGCATCGATTAATACAATAGAATGACAGGAGCGAACTTGTATAGGAGGTCGTCGAAGCGATGCTGAAGCAGCGAGCCGTCATGCCGAATGAACCGCAGGACAGAATGCTGAACATGCACTGCAGCGGCATGCTGCCCCCGACGCTGAGACAGCCTACGGCTGGCATGCGCCTAATGTTGGGGCCGATGCGAGTTCCGTTCCCATGTCAAAAAGCCTAGTGTATACTAGGCTTTTTGCTGCATTTAGGCACGGTCCGCTCATATCCTGTCTGGTACGGCAGCAGCCGCGTGCTTGTCTGGCTTCAGGATGCCTGCCTCTCCGGCTGGCCGTTAACGAGCCTTCTGGGAGCGGGTTCCCTTATTCGGGGCTGGCTCGGGCGCATTTTCCCGAATCTGCTTCACATGGCTCGGAACTTGAGGAACGATTCGCCCCACTATATCGGCGAGCTCGTTCGCGAAGCCGGATATCGGCCGGCCCTGCCGAATGTCGGCGGCCATCTCGCGCAGTCGTGCAGTAATATCCATGTCAGCTGTCACGAGGGCATTGGCACCATATTTATCCTTGCTAAGAGCCTCGGCCACGGAATATTTAATTGTTCCTACCCGGGAACGCTCCATATCGCCATCAACATCAATGCCGACAATCGCCGTATTTCCGAAGACGACGCAATTCGCGGCTTTGACGCCGTGGACTTTGCCCGCCAGATCGGCCAGATGCTGGCTGACCGCCCCGGCATCTTGAATGTTGTGCTTGCCGTCCTGGATCGGCTGAGCCTGTCCTCCCGCGGAACTTCTTGGTGTCGCTTGCCTGTTCGCATTTCCGCATCCGGCGAGCATCCCTACGATCACGATAGCAACCAGCAATCTATGCATCACGTATCAACCTTTCCTTATTGTTTGACAATAAAAAATGAGACTTCCGATTGAGTATAGTGTGAACGGCCGCGGCATTTTTTATGTAATGCAAAATGAATCGCCACACCCTCCCTCTTGGAACGGTCTGTTCGGCGAAAGGAGAATCCAATGAGCAAAATATTTGTATTGGATACGAACGTGCTGCTGCATGATCCGAATGCGCTGTTTGCTTTTCAAAATAATGAAGTGATCATTCCTGCCGTTGTGCTCGAAGAAATGGATTCGAAAAAACGCAATGCCGATGAGCTCGGACGCAATGCGCGATCGGTATCCCGGCTGCTGGACGGCTTGCGGGAACACGGTCATCTGCATCATGGCGTCCGTCTCCCCAACGGAGGCACGCTGAAGGTGGAATTGAATCATCGCAGCTTTCTCAAGGTACAGGAAATGTTCGGAGAGGTGTCGAACGACAACCGCATACTCGCTGTCGCCTTGAATTACCAATTGGAGCAAAAGCATGCGGAGCATCCGGCGGAAGTCATCCTGGTCAGCAAGGATGTGCTTGTCCGCATTAAGGCGGACGTGCTTGGACTGCATACGGAGGATTATTTGTCCGACCGGACGGTTCAATCGAGTGATGAATTGTACAGCGGCCTGTTCTCCGTTCATGTTCACCCCAGCATTATCGATGAATTCTACTCCTGCCGCGTGCTTCAGTTGAAGCAGCTCGGGCTGCGGCTGCATCCCCATCAATTCGTCATTTTGAAGGACGAGATTGGCACGAGCAAATCCGCCTTGCTCAAGGTAAATGCCGAGGGCACCAGGCTGGAGCCGCTCTTTTTGAGCAATGATCCGGTATGGGGGATTACGGCGCGCAACGCCCAGCAGCGGATGGCGCTCGAACTGCTGCTCAATGACGACATTCCACTGGTGACGCTGACAGGGAAAGCCGGCACGGGAAAGACGCTGCTGGCGCTGGCCGCCGGGCTGATGAAGGTGGAAGATGAGCGGAAGTACAAGAAGCTGTTGATTGCGCGGCCGGTCGTGCCCATGGGGAAGGATATCGGATATTTGCCAGGGGAGAAGGAGGAGAAGCTGCGGCCGTGGATGCAGCCGATTTACGATAATCTGGAGTTCCTGTTCGATACGAAAAAATCCGGGGACATCGATAAAATCCTGGTCGGTATGAACAACATTCAGGTGGAGGCGCTGACGTACATTCGCGGGCGCTCCATTCCGGGGCAGTTCATCATTATTGACGAGGCGCAAAATTTATCCAAGCATGAGGTCAAGACGATTGTCTCCCGGGTCGGAGAGGGCAGCAAGATCATCCTGATGGGGGATCCGGCACAAATTGACCATCCGTACCTCGATTCGGCGAGCAACGGCCTGACTCATCTGGTGGAACGGTTCAAAGCCGAGCGAATCAGCGGCCATGTGACGCTTGAGAAGGGGGAGAGGTCGCGCCTTGCCCAGATTGCGGCAGACTTGCTGTAGAACGGCCGGTCAGACGCAGCCGGCCAGTCACGGGAGGATAAGGAATGGCTCGGAGCGAATAGTGCTCCGGGCTTATTATTTTGCCATAATCGGATTCACGGGTAAGGACAAGGTAGGCCAACGGTGCTACAATAGATAGTAGAAGAAGTGAGGAACGGACGGAAGGGAGAGGGCAATGCCGCAATTCAAAAAAACGCTGGTCACGATCATGATGGTCTTCGTATCCCTGCTGTTGTTGTTCCAGTTCAGCGGCAGCGTGCCGCAGCAGGCGGAGCAGGATGCCTCTCCGGAGACCGACGTGAAGCCATCGCCGGACAACGCGGGCCCCAAGCCATTGAAGCAATTGAAGGTGGCGGTGCAGCTCCCGCCGATGTCCTTCATCCAGCTTCGGCGCTTGAACCAGATGTTCATGGACGAGACCGGCATCTACGTCGAGCTGATCAACAGCTCGGTTCAGCAGGTAGAGGAAGAGTGGCCCAAGGAGATGCAGATGGAGCAGAGCACCGATATTTTGCTGCTCGACAGTGAATCGGTCATCCCGTATGCGCGCAAGGGCTGGATTCTGCCGCTCGATCCGTCGATGAGCGGGGGAGATGCGGTCCCGCCATGGTTAAGCGACCGGGTGCGGTGGAACGGCTATGCCTGGGGCATGCCGGTTCAGTTGGATCCTTATGTGCTTGTGTGGAATAAAAATATAGTGAAATCCGCCGGCGGCGCCTCCGCTCTGCCCGGCGATTGGAGTGAATGGAAGCGCTTGTTCGACGAGAATTCGCCAGCAGTGGCTGAGGAGCCGCCGGCAACGCCGGACAGTCTGCCTTCGTCCGGAACTATTCCGCCTCCGGCTATCTCTCCGGGAGCCGGCCAACCGCTTCCGCCGCAATGGTTCGCGTGGCATGCGGACGATCATCGGGCCCTGCTCTCGCTATTGTGGAGGCTCGGATTGCTTCATCCCGAGTTTGTGCCTGCACAGGGAGGCCCGGAATGGGCCGGAAGGCAGACGGAGAGCACCGAGGCCTCGGAGGTTCGGTGGAAGCAGGCGCTGCCGGAGCTGGAGCCGTACTTGACACATTTTCAAGGTTGGAGCCCTGAATCCAGCCACATGGATACATGGGAGAAGCTGAATGCGGGTGAGATCGCCTTCGCGATCGTCCCTTACTCGGAAGCGGCGCTGGAAGCGAGTGCCCCGCTGGCCGTCGAGCCGGCCGGGGAGGCGGGGCCGCCGGCGGGACAGTGGGTGACGAGCCGCAGCTATGTCCTCGCGTCGCATACGGAAGCGGAGCAAGAAGCGAGACGCTGGATCGCCTATATGACCCAATGGTCTGTCCAGCAGGAATGGTTCGAGACGCTGTCCGTCCTTCCTGTTCATGAGCAGGCATATCTCTCTCAGAGCAGCGAGCGGCTCCTGCCGGAGCCATTTCGGCCGAAGCAGGAACAGAAGCGGCATATATACAAGGAGGCGGAAGGACTGGAGCAATGGTCCATCGCAGCCAGCCGCTGGATGGCCGGCCAGATCGAGACGAAGCAGTTGCAGTTGGAATGGCTTCAGCATATGAACACCAAGACGGAGAACAGAACAACCATCAACAGGGAGTGAATCCTCCTGTTGATGGTTGTTCGCGTTGCCTACCATTTCATGGACAGATGCACGGCAATCTGCTTGTCTTCCACGATGACATCGGTGGCTTCTATGAACGATACCAGCCGCTGCGGATAGAAGCCGAGATCGAATTCCTCTTCCAATTGCGAACGGGTCGTATCCGGCAGCTCCAGACCATTGAACATCAGACGGTCGACATGGAACAGCAGCCTGTTTTCCGGCTCGCTCTCCAGCGTGTAATGACCTTGAACGAATACGCTCAGTCCGGCGCTCTCTCCTTCGGCAGAGACCGCACCTTCCTGGAAGCGGAAGGAGAACTGCTCGAAAATCGGATCCTGCTCGCGCAGAAATTCATTCAGTTCTTCTTCTTGGATCATAATGGTATACTTAGTACCATCGATTTGCAGATTGCCGCTCTTCTTCACAAATTCCGGCAGCTTCTGCATCGCATCGGCCAGGGCACGGAAATGGCGGCGCACTTCATACATGCCGATGTTCTGCCAATAGGAGGTGAACTCCTGGATAAGCCGGCTCATCGCTTCCGGATCGCTGCTGTTCGCCAGATTGGTATCCAGCTCCCGCTGCAGGGCATTCACTCTGTCGCGCTGCCGGATAAGCTGTTCCTTGACTTGCGACAATTCCCGTTCCGTGCGGGCCAACGTATCGCGAAGCCGGTTCAGATTTTTCAACTGCTCGGAATACGTCTCCAATATTTCTTGATCGGTCTTGAACAGGAATTGATAGTAATCGAACAGCAGCCAGACGGCGTGTTCATCGCGGGCGGAGAGCAGAGCCTGAAGCAGCATGTCGCGTTCTCCCATATAATAGGCGCGGAGCACGCGGCCCGCCTGCTCCCGCTTCTGATCGAAGGCAGCCGCCTGCTTGCGGAGGGCGTCTTCCGTCTGGCGGCGTTCCCCGGCAGCGGCCGACTCCTTCGCGGCGATGCGATCGATCTCTTTGTTAAGCTCGGTAACCGACAAGCTCTGCTGGAGCAGCTTGCGCTCCGCTTCGGTCGGTTCTTGGCTCCAGCCTGTATGAACTGTCGGTTCCGCACGAGTGGCACCGGGCACCGCAATGGAGAAGAAGAGTATGAATGCGAGTCCCAACAGCGCATAGCGCGCACGCTGTGCCAGTGACATCGGGTTTCCCCCCTTACAAACGGTATGCACAACTCATCGTATGTCTCGTCCAGACGGGATATGACCTCTTTCCCGGCTCCGGATGCAGGGCAGCTGACAGAGAGGAAGGGCACACGGCCGGTCTGCCGCAGCATGACACGGCAGCGGACCGCCAGCAGGGCCCGGCAGGACGGCAAGTCCCGGACGAGCATGGTCAATATTCCACACGAATAGAAAGGATGGTTGCCATGTCTCATTATCCTTCTAATTCCATTCTCATTCAACATTTAATTCATCGCATCCGCCATTCTGCCAAGGCAGCGATTCCTTTCTCGGCCTTCATGGAGAGCTGCCTGTACCATCCGGAAGGCGGCTATTACATGTCGGATCGCCCCAAGATCGGCAAGGAGGGCGATTTCTATACGAGCTCGAACGTGGGCAGCGCGATGGGGGAGATGATCGCGGTCTATATTCAGCGCCAGGCTGCAGAGAGAGGCTGGGCGCCGGACACGTTCACGATCGTCGAGTGGGGGGCGGGCAACGGCCGCCTTGCCGGACACATCAACGAGCGCATGCGCCGTGATCGCTGCAGCGGCTACCGGTACGCCATCGTGGAAGCGAGCCCTTATCATGCGCAGCTGGCCAAGGAGCGGCTGGGCGGAGAAGGCTGTACCGTCTCCTGGTGGAAGGAGACCGATTATCGGCGTGAGGCGGGCGTGAGCCGGCTCTTCGTCCTCGCCAACGAGCTGCTGGATGCGTTCCCGGTCGAGCGCATCCGCGCATCCAACGGGGAGATCGAGCAATGCTTCGTCGCCTGGGAAGAGGCGGAACAGAGCTTCCGTCCTGTCTGGCTTCCGGCAGAACCGGAAGTGGTCCGCTGGCTGAAGCGCTATCGGATCGAGCTGCCGGAAGGCCGTATCTGCGACGCCGGCATCGCCATGAGCGGCTGGCTCGGCACGATGCTGCGGCATGCATCCGCCGCAGAGTTCATCTTCATCGATTATGGCGATGTAACGGAGGAATTGACGGCGGAGCATCGCGTCAACGGGACGCTGATGTGCTATCACCGCCATCGCGCCCATGATAACCCGTGGATACATATCGGCGAGCAGGATATGACGGCCATGGTCGATTTCAGCGTCTGCCAGCAGGCCGCCCTTGAAGCCGGGGCGCTGATTCGCCATTACATGACACAAAAAGCCTTCCTGCTGGAGCAAGGTCTGCTCCAGGAGCTGATCGATCATGCGGAGCCCGATCCGTTCAGTCCGGAAGCGCGCCGCAACCGGGCGATCCGGCAGCTGCTCCTGAGCGATCAGTTGAGCGAGCGGTTCCGCGTGCTGCTGCTGGCGCGGGACGCTTCCGCATAGCCGCCTGCGCGGGCGGATGGCAGCGGAGCAGCCTGAACATAAAGAACGGCCGAAGCCCGAAGGCTTCGGCCGTATCTGTTATGTGCTGCTCATCAGCATATCCTGCATCGTCACCCCGGCGTATCCGCCTTAGAACGGCTTGCCCATTACGAACACGGTCCAATAAGAGAAGCCGGTGAAGCATACAAGCATGTACCCCCAGAACAGAAGTATATATGTACGCTCGGACAATTTTAGATATCCCAACAACACAAAAAAGGCAGTCTGCATGAAGAAGAGCAGAGCCATCTCGATCATGTCTCCAGCAAACGCCATTAGACCGATGACTAATGTCCAGAAGCCGAGTACGCGATACATTCGTGCCACGATTCATCCTCCTCTCGTTACGATCGGTCCCACTTTTCTAATGATATTATAGCGTTCGTTGTTGGTAATGTAAACGATTAACCGTGACGAAAAACCAAACAATTCGTTCAGATCTTCATAAATGTGATATAAAGCATGGACACGAGCACGTATGTTTCCTAGGAAAAATGGATATACATTTTAGTATCCGATAGATTCTATGAAATCTAGCATGGGCATAGAGATGGAATAAGCGGTTATTTCAAGCGGCAGTATACTCCGCTCCAATAATCGGATGGCGAACGCGGCGTAGCTGCTTGCGACCGATATGAATGATGGAAGTCGTTAGGAGGTTATTTCATGACAGCAATAAGGCAAGATGCATGGACTGCAGATGATGATTTGATTTTAGCGGAAGTTACACTTCGGCATATCCGGGAAGGAAGTACCCAGTTGGCCGCTTTTGAGGAAGTGGGGGACAAGATCGGGCGGACCTCCGCGGCGTGCGGATTCCGTTGGAATAGCTGCGTCCGCAAAAAGTATGAGGCGGCGATCCAACTGGCCAAGGCGCAGCGGCAGAAGCGCAATTATTTGAAAAAGCAGCCGCTGGGCGCTCAGGTCGCTTCTCTTGCCCTGCAAGAGGGAGAAGAGACGGCTTTGAAAGGCGAGATGCTGACGGAAGAATCGTTGTCGATGGACATGGTTATCCGCTATTTGCGCCAGATGCGCAACAACGTGCAGGAAATGACCCGCCAAATCAAGCATATGGAAAAAGAACTGCATGAAAAGGAAGAATATTGTGTTCGTCTGCAGCGGGAAAATGAGGAGCTCTCCAAGCAAGTCAATGTGGTAGAGACCGACTATCGTACGGTGAACGATGATTATAAAGCGCTCATTCAAATTATGGACCGTGCCCGCCGATTGGCTATTTTGAGCGAGGAAGACGATGATGTGAAGACGCGGTTCCGTATGGATGCCAACGGCAATCTGGAGCGAATCGAATAGGCGCCGGCTTCCGTCCCCGGCACATGCAGGACGGCGCAAGGAAAGCACCTAGCGAGAGAATTCTCTCACTTGGCGCTTTTTTTGTGTTTTTCCTGATTCTTTGATATAACAAGGACACTGATAGTGCGTGTTCAATCATTCATATATAGCGAGAACGAGCCGATAGAAATTCGGAAGAAGGAGAGAGACGAACATGATTGTCGATATTATTGGAGGAGGCGCGCTCGGCCTCCTGTTCGCGGGACGGCTGCTGGCGGGTGGGCAGACCGGGGTCCGGCTATGGACGAGAACGGAGGAGCAGGCGGAGAAGATTCGTACCGAAGGCGTCGAGGTGGTGGAGCTGTCAGGCCAGCGCTCCCATTATGAAGGAGTAGAAGCGTTCCCGCTTCCGTCGGCGCCGGCCCGGCTAAGCCGCCATGGCTTGGAAGCCGGGATGGTATGGCTGTTCGTCAAGCAGACGCACATCGGACCTGAGCTGCTCACCGTGCTGGCGAAGATGCCGCGGCAGCCCGGCGCAACCCTCGTCTGCTTCCAGAACGGGGTCGGCCATGCCGAAGCCTTGGCGGAGGTATGGCCTGCCCCGTCGCTTGCTGTTGCTGTTACGACGGAGGCCGCGGCCAGAGAGGGAGCGAACCGAATTCGCCATACCGGATCCGGAGCCACCTGGATCGGTCCGGCCTCCGTAGAAGAGAACGCGCGGTCTCACGCTTTGAATTTTTCATGTATTTGTGCGAAGAAGTTGTTGGAAAAGGCAGGAATTGAGACGTTTGTGTCGAACAACATCGAAGACATGGTCTATCAAAAGCTGCTCGTCAACGCCGTCATCAATCCGTTGACCGCGCTGCTGCGCGTCAAGAACGGCGAACTGCTCGACGAGGCGGAACGGATGGAGCTTATGCGGGACTTGTTGGGTGAAGCGGCCGGGGTCTATCATGCCGCTGGCATCCCCGTGAATGAAGAGGAAGCATGGAAGCGGATTATGGACGTGTGCCGCTTAACGGCCGGCAACACCTCTTCCATGCTGCAAGATATATTGGCCGGCCGTCCGACGGAATGCGAGGCCATTACGGGCGCAATTATCCGGCTCGGCGCGCGCTATGGGGCCGGCACCCCGCTGCATCAGACGATATACCGCCTGATCCGGGCTGGCGAGCCAAGACACCGCTAGCATCTACTTCTTCTGTCCAAAGGAGTGAGTCACACCGCCCATGCATACCATTTTCGTATTTTTATCGGCATTGCCGTTTTTTCCGTTCATCATCGTGTGGGTTGCCGGGTCCTATTGGGTCAGGCCTAAGAAAAAAGCGTTCATGCTTGCCATGGACGTAACGACATTCTTCCTTATCGCTTCGGTTGGGGGCCTTTATAATACGATAACAGGCTCCTCCGGCGGATTTTATTGGATCTGTCTTATGCTTCTCCTTGCCATCGGCTTGCTTGGGGGCCTCCAGCACCGCAAATACGGTAAAATTCACGTTCAGCGGCTGGCGAGGACGATCTGGAGATTGGCTTTCTTTATTCTCAGCATTCTTTACATTATCCTGCTGCTCATCGGCATTATCGCATATGTTGCGAGTGTGTAGCCGCCATGGGAAGCGCGTGCGCGAACAACGCCTCTTTGACGTATCCAAGCCGCATTGTGTACAATCGAGACGATAGACAGAGGAGGCGGCTACATGACTTGGCCTATATTGAACATACCTATACAGCAATCATTGGCAAGACGATACATAGAACGTGACGATGCGATTATCGAATCGCTATATGAATATCATCCGGATCGCGATTGGGAGACGCGCGTCCGCTGGGTGGATGAAGCGGCGCATCTGCGGGCGGATCGCAAGCGGCTCGTCTCCGTCCTGCGCCGATATAATAAGGCAAGGAACGATCATCCGGCCGTAACGGCATCGCTGGATCGGCTGGAGCGGGACGACGCGCTCGTCGTCGTCGGCGGACAGCAGGGCGGCTTATTTACCGGTCCGCTGCTCGTCGTCTATAAGGCGGTATCGATTATCCGCATGGCCCAGGAGGCGGAGGCGAGACTGGGCCGTCCGGTTATTCCGATCTTCTGGCTCGCGGGAGAGGATCATGACTTCGATGAAGTGAATCATGCGTATTTCCTCACGCCGGAACCTTCTGTCGCCCGGGTCCGGGTGGAGAAGAAGGAGGGAACGCGCGCGCCGGTCAGCGGCATTCGACCGGATGAGGAGCAATGGGAAGCGGTATTGAATGAGGTGGACGCCTTGCTTCCGGCTACGGAGTTCAAGCCAGGGCTAATGGAGCGGGTACGGGAAGCTTCCGCCGGCGCGGCGTCGCTTACCGATGCGTGCGCCGTGCTGCTCGGAGGCATGTTCGGCGCATACGGCCTCGTATTCCTTGATTCGGCCGATCCGGAGCTGCGCCAGGTCGAAGGGCCGATGTTCCGCAGCCTCATCGCGCAGAACGATCGGCTAAGACAGGCCTACGGCAACAGCGAGCGCGAGCTGGCTTCGCGCGGCTTCCCCACTCAGGCGGACCGTGCCGAGAACGGAGCGAATCTGTTCCTGATTCACGAGGGAGAGCGGCATCTGCTGTTCAAGGAAGACGAACGCTTTACCGACCGGCACCGGACCCTGATCCGAAGCGCAGATGAATTGATGACCGCTGCAGAATCGGCGCCCCATCTGCTGAGCAACAACGTGCTGACCCGCCCGCTGATGCAGGAATATTTGTTCCCGGTGCTGGCTACCGTGCTCGGTCCCGGCGAGATCGCGTACTGGGCGCAGACGAAGGAAGCTTTCCGCGCGCTCGGCATGCGGATGCCGCTGCTCTGGCCGCGCATGGGCTTCACTTGTCTGGAAGGAACCGTGAACAAGCTGCTTGGGAAATATGAATTGACGGCCGAAGAGATCATCGGGCATTATGAGGAGAGGAAGGAAGCGTGGCTGACGGCTCAGGATGAATTGGGGCTCGATGAACGGTTCGCTTCGCTCCGCGATGATGTCGATGCCCGCTACGGAGAGCTGCTTGCCCGGCTGAACGAAGCGCTCCCCGCGCTCGGCCGCTTGGGGGATACGAACCGGGCGAAGGTGCTGGAGCAGATCGACTTCCTGCATCACCGGGCCAAGGATGCGCTCCAGAAGCAGCATGAATCGGGTCTTCGCCAGTGGGAGCGGATGAGGCTGACGCTCTATCCGCAGGATCGGCCGCAGGAGCGCGTCTACAATATGCTGATGTACACCTGCCGCTACGGGGACGGCTGGTTCAAGCCAATGATGGAAGCTCCCGTGCTGTGGAACGGGGAGAACCGCTTGATTGTGCTGTAGCAAAGGTCCCGCGGGTTAACGGGCGCGCATCTGCAGAATACGATAGCTATAACAGGAAGGGAAGGGTGTAGAGGATGAGTCAGACAAAAGCAGCGGATCATAGCATCATCCGCGATATTGCATTGGCCCCAGAAGGGCATTTGAAGATCGATTGGGTGCAAGCCCATATGCCGGTGCTGAACCGGATTCGCAAGCAATTCGAAGCGGAGCAGCCGTTCAAGGGCTTGAAGGTAGCGATCTCGCTCCACCTGGAAGCGAAGACAGCTTACCTGGCCAAGGTCGTGCAGGCCGGCGGCGCGGATGTGACGATTACCGGCAGCAACCCGTTGTCGACGCAGAATGATGTCTGCGCCGCGCTGGTTGAAGACGGGATTACGGTCTATGCGAAGTACAATCCGGAGCCGGAAGAGTACAAGCAGCTGCTCCTCCGCACCCTGGAGACGAAGCCGGACCTGATTATCGATGACGGCGGCGATCTGATCTCGATTCTGCACTCGGAGCGCCCGGACTTGCGCGAGCAGGTGCGCGGCGGCGCCGAGGAGACGACGACAGGAATTCTGCGTCTGAAGGCGATGGAGAAGGATGGGACTCTCCAATTCCCGATGGTCGCCGTCAATGATGCCTTCTGCAAATACTTGTTCGACAACCGGTACGGCACAGGCCAATCGGTGTGGGACGGCATCAACCGCACAACGAATCTCGTCGTAGCCGGCAAGACGGTCGTCGTCGTCGGTTATGGCTGGTGCGGCAAGGGCGTGGCGATGCGGGCGAAAGGCCTTGGCGCGAACGTCATCGTGACAGAGATCGACGCCATTAAGGCCGTCGAAGCGTATATGGACGGATTCACCGTGCTGCCGATGAGCGAAGCGGCTCGGGCAGGCGATATTTTCGTGACGGTCACGGGAAACCGCGATGTCATTCGCGGCGAGCATTACGATGTCATGAAGGATGGCGCGATATTGTCCAACGCCGGCCATTTCGATGTGGAAGTGAACAAGCCGGAGCTGGAAGCGCGTGCGCAGAACGTGCGCACGGTCCGTAAAAATATTGAAGAATACAAGCTGAACGACGGACGCAGCATTTATCTGCTGGCGGAAGGCCGCCTTGTCAACCTGGCAGCGGGGGACGGGCATCCGGCAGAGATTATGGACATGACGTTTGCCTTGCAGGCATTGTCGTTGAAATATGTGAACGAGCACTACGAGCGCATCGGCAGCAAGGTCGTCAATGTGCCGTACGAACTGGATGAGCAGGTCGCTCGCTTCAAGCTGGAGTCGCTCGGCATTTCGATCGACACACTGTCGGCTGAACAGCAATCCTATTTGGCCAGCTGGCAAGAACATTAATAGCGGCGGTAATCGGCCGCCCGCTTCTTTGCTTCACTGAAGGCAAAGAAGGCGGGCGGTCTTTTTTTGCATATCGCCCGAATTGATTTCCATCAATGCCTCCTTGGCTTTTACGTGGCCCCCGGCAAAAGCTGCGGCTCCAACCTATATATCGCTCCAGATGAATAAAAGGCAGCGCCTGTTCATTCACTGGATAAGGAGGCCGGGCTGCTCGCAACATTTTATTTCCATATTCCGTTAAGTAAGGTGCAGATTGCAGCTGTATCCAGAATTGTTCGCCGGTGTTCCGATCTGGCTGCTTGTGAAGAGGAAAAGAGGTCGGCGGCGGCATCCGCAACCGCGCTTCCCCGGACACCTTGGCGAGGCTGAGCAGCAGCGGCACGCGGGAACGGGGCAACAGCCGGCCGAGGGGGCAGATGGCAAGCCGGAAGCGGGCGAAGGTCCCACTGCGGAAGCCATGGTGCCGGCATTGGCTGTCGAACCGGCGGAAGTGGAGGAACAGAGACGAGCGGCCGAAGCAAAAAGTGCTGAGCCCGATAGCAAGGAGAAAAAGTAACATGAAATAAAAATCCTGCTCACAAGCAGGATTTTTTATGTTTACGGCGAAGTATTCTTTTGGTGTGGGGGAAAGTGGGGCATCGTGGTGGATTTAGGGGGAGGAGTGGTGGCAGATGTTCATGGGTGAATATCAACATAGCATCGATGACAAAGGCCGCCTGATCATTCCCGCCAAGCTGCGTGATTCCTTGGGCTCCACCTTCATACTGACGCGTGGCCTGGATCAATGTCTGTTCGTCTACCCGATGGAAGAATGGGGTCTGCTCGAACAGAAATTGAAGGCACTGCCCTTGATGAAGGCGGACGCACGGGCCTTTACCCGCTTTTTCTTCTCCGGCGCCACCGAATGCGAGTGGGACAAGCAGGGTCGGATCAACATTCCTGCCCATCTGCGGCAGCATGCCAAGCTGGACAAGGAATGCATGATTATCGGCGTGCAGAGCCGGGTGGAGATTTGGAGCAAGGACGCTTGGGAACACTATGTACAGCAGTCCGCGTCTACCTTTGAAGAAATGGCTGAGACTCTGGTTGATTTTGATTTTTGAGAGGATGTTCAGAAAGTTTGCTTTTTACCATGAAGGGATTCAGGAAGCAGCTCGGCATCGAATCTTGCATTCACTTTTGAAATGAATATGCTTCTAAAAAGCTTGTTTCCTGCGGAAAACCGACTTTTTTGAACCTCCATTTCTAGGGGTAGCGAACCGTGAATAGAGGAAAGACAACATAGACGGGAACAGGAAGAACTAGGAGGAATAACTTGTGTTTCACCATATAACTGTGTTGAAAGAGGAGGCTGTGAACGGGCTGAATATGCGCCCTGACGGCATCTATGTTGATTGCACCCTGGGAGGGGCAGGACACAGCTCCGCCATTGCATCCATGCTGTCCGCGGACGGCCGGCTAATCGCGCTCGATCAGGACGATTGGGCTTTGGATAATGCCGCGAATGTGCTGGCTCCCTACCTTGATCGGGTGACGATGATCAAGACGAATTTTCGTCAGATCGAAGACGCGCTGCGACAGGCGGAAGCGCCGCTTGTGGATGGCGTGCCTCAGGTGGACGGCATTCTGTTCGACCTCGGGGTATCGTCGCCGCAGCTTGATGAAGGTGAGCGGGGCTTCAGCTATCAGCATGACGCGCCGCTGGACATGCGCATGGATCGGGGCACTTCGCTGACGGCCCGCGAGATTGTGAATGAGTGGCCGGAAGAGGAGATTGCTCGGATCCTATTCGAATATGGGGAAGAGAAATTTTCACGCCGTATCGCCCGCCGCATCGCGGAAGCGAGAGCGGATCATCCGATTGAGACGACCGGCGAGCTGGCCGAACTGGTGAAGGCCGGGATTCCGGCAGCAACCCGAAGGACTGGGGGCCATCCGGCCAAGCGCAGCTTCCAGGCGCTCCGCATCGCCGTCAACGACGAGTTGGGCGCGTTCGAGCAGGCGCTCCATCAAGCAATCCGTTGCTTGAAGCCGGGTGGAAGGGTCGCTGTCATTACCTTCCATTCCTTAGAGGATCGGATATGCAAGCAGACATTCAACAAATATATGAACCGCTGCACCTGTCCGCCGGATCTGCCGATGTGCGCCTGCGGCAAGCAGGATATATTGACCTTGCCGAAGCGCAAGCCGATTGTGCCGAGCGCGGAAGAGTTGGAGCGCAATCCGCGTTCTCGCTCCGCGAGATTACGGGTTGCCGAGAAATTGTAATGAGGGGGAGAGCAGAAGATGGCTTATACTCGCGGTAATTTGGCCGTCCGGCCGGAGAGACAGCAGCAGCCGAGGCCCAAGGTTCACCAGACAACGAAGACCGTCGTCCGCAAGAACACATTGCCGACGAGGGAGAAGCTGTTGTATCTGCTGACCATTCTATTGTGCACGGCCGTTGCGCTCGTTCTTATCGGGCGATATGCCCAGATCTACGACATGAACCGGCAGATCCAGAATTTGAAGCGGGAGACGGTCTCGCTCCAGGATCAGACCTCCGTGTTGAGAGTGGAGGTCGAGAAGCTGTCGGATTGGAAGCGGGTTGAAGAAATCGCGCGGAAGAACGGGCTTGTCTTTCCCGAGACCCCGCTAGAGATTCAAGTTTACAAACAAGCTATAGGCAAGGATTGAACGAGGGATGAAGATGGTCAAACGAATCAAGTTGCGTACGTTGACAATCGGGGGCTTATTCACCCTCTTTTTTATTGTCATCGTGACCCGTCTGTTTTGGTATCAAGTGTGGAATCAAGATTTCTGGATGGAGCTGGCGAAAAACTCATGGTCTACGCAGCAGACGCTCACTCCGGCGCGCGGGACGATCTATGATCAGAACGGGGAAGTGCTTGTCATGAATGCCCCTGCGTATACGGTCGCTGTCAATCCGAGTCTGATTCAGGAACTGAAAACGCTCGATAAATTGGTCGAGCAGGATATTGACGTGGAGCGGCTTATCGTCCAGGAGCTGCACAAGGTGCTGGGCAAGCCGGAGAACGAGCTCTATGACATTGTCCGCAAAAAAAGTACGGAGACCGGAAAGTATTTGATTCATCGCGAGGTGCGGAACGAGGGCTGGAAGATCGAAGAGGAGACCGCGCAGAAGCTGCGCGACTTCACGGACTCGCTCAAGGAAAAGACGAAACAACAGGATATCGGACTGTACCTGATGCCGGAGGTGAAGCGGTTCTACGCCAAAAACAACCTGGCTGCCCACGTCCTTGGTTATACCGATAAAAACGGAAAACCGGTTGGCGGCATCGAGGAATTGTATGATGAGCAATTGGCCGGTATAGTCGGGTCTATCCAGTATGAGAAGGATCGAATGGGCAACAAGCTCCCGAAGGCGTCAGAGATTTACACACCCGCTCAGGACGGGGACAATATGTATTTGACGATCGATCGCACGATCCAGCAATATATCGAGGAAGAGATCCGGAAAGTGTATAATGAATACTCCCCGCATACGATTACGGTTATCGCCGCGGATCCGAAGACCGGCGACATTTTGGGCCTGGCGAACATGCCGACGTTCAATCCGAATTCGTATTGGGATTTTGACAATGAGCGCGCTTTTTTCAACCCGGCAGTGCAGGGCGGTTATGAGCCAGGGTCGACATTCAAGATCGTGACGCTTGCGGCGGCCGTTCAGGAAGGGCTGTTCGATCCGGATGCCTATTTCCAATCGGGGAAAATTTATGCGGGCGGACGCCCTATTCATGATGTCAATACGACGTGGGGGACGATTTCGTATTTGGAAGGCTTGAAGCGTTCTAGTAACGTCGCTTTCGTCAAGCTCGGCTTCGAGATGCTGAAGGAGGAGCGGTTCAAGTCCTATATCGATAAGTTCGGCTTCGGGCAAAAGACGGGCATCGAGATCCCATGGGAATACGATGGCTTCGTTCAGTTCCAATATGCGGCGGACGTCGCGGCCGCTTCGTATGGCCACGGCCAGATCAAGGTGACGCCGATTCAGCAGATTATGGCGGTCTCGGCAGTAGCGAACGGCGGCAAGCTGATGAAGCCGCATATCGTGAAAAAGATCGAGGACCCGGTGACTGGCGAAGTGACGGAGCGGGAGCCGGAAGTGGTACGTCAAGTGATCGATCCGAATATTGCTAAGCAGGTCAGCGAATATTTGGAGCAGGTTGTCGCCGATCAGGAGATCGGCACCGGCCGGAACGCATATATCGAAGGATATCGGGTCGCGGGCAAGACGGGAACCGCGCTGAAGGTTATTAACGGGGAGTACGACTCCACGCGCGCGGTCGTATCCTTCGTCGGCTTCGCTCCGGTGGAGGATCCACGCATTGCGGTCATCGTCGTCGTCGACGATCCGCAGAAATATTGGGAGGGCGGCGGCTTCGTCTCGCCGATTATTTTCAAAAATATCGTCTCCAAATCGCTGCGCTATATGGGCGTGCCGACGTCCCATGAGATGAAGCCGGGTGAACCGGGCAAATCCGAAGGCCCGATCCGGCTGGTCACGGCGCCGAATATTCAAGGGCTGAAGCCTCATGAAGCGAAGAAGCGGCTGGCGGAGCAGGGCATCGTCTTCCAGACGGTCGGCGCAGGCAAGGAAGTGAAGCGCCAATTCCCGGCGCCGGGCGAATATTTGGGCTCCGGCCAGCGGATCTACCTGCTGACCGATGAGCCGGAAAATCTGAAAATGCCGGATATGAAAGGCAAATCGCTGCGCGATGTCATGGAAATTGCCTCACTGCTGGGCATCGAGGTGCGGATCGAGGGAGAGGGCTACGTGACCGAGCAGAAAGCCTCGACAGACAACGGCAAGCGCGTCGTCGACATAAAATTGGAGCCGAGAAGGCCATAGCTTGTTCTATCCCCTGGTTGTCCCGAATAGGTTGGTTATGAACCCAAGTGGGACAAAGGAGGGGTTACCGTGAAATTATCCAGTGTCACGGTCCGCAAGCGGCTGTTCATCGGCATCGGACTCGTGTCTCTCGGCTTTCTTGCGCTCGTCGTTCGTCTTGCCTATGTCCAGCTGTGGGAGGGCGGCGAAATTACGGCCAAGGCGGAGGAATTATGGCGCAGAGACATCCCGGTTACGGCCAAGCGCGGGGAAGTGCTCGATCGGAACGGGGTGCGTCTCGCCTATAACGTTACCTCCCCGACGATTATGGCCGTCCCTGCCCAGATTCAGGATGCCGCCGCGACGGCTGCCCGGCTGGCGCCGGTGCTGCAGATGAAAACGGAAGATGTCGAACGTATGATTAAGGTACGCAGGTCTATCGTCCATATTAAGCCGGGAGGCCGCAAAATATCGCTCGAAACGGCGCAGCAGGTGCGAGAAATGAACTTGCCCGGCATTGTCGTGGCAGAGGATAATAAAAGATATTATCCATTCGGAGATTTGGCCTCCCATATTCTCGGCTTCACCGGAATCGACAACCAAGGGCTGACGGGCATCGAGCAGAAGTACAATGACGCGCTCAGCGGGCTGCAGGGAAGCGTCTCTTACCTGTCCGACGCGAAGGGCCGCCAGATGCCGAACTCCTCGGAGACGTACGCCCCGCCGCGAGATGGATTAAATTTGCAATTGACGATTGACAAGCAAATACAGACAATAATGGAGCGGGAACTTGATCAGGCGATGCTCCAATTGAAGCCGAAGCATATCATCTCGATTGCGATGGATCCGAACAACGGCGAGATATTGGCGATGGCGAGCCGCCCGAATTATGAACCGGGGCGGTACAAGGAGTATTCCTCGGAGGTGTACAACCGCAACCTGCCGATCTGGATGACGTACGAGCCGGGCTCTACCTTCAAGATTATTACGCTCGCTGCGGCGCTTCAGGAAGGCAAGGTCGATTTGTACAACGAGAATTTTTTTGATCCCGGGAGCATCGAGGTCGGGGGGGCCCGGCTCCGCTGCTGGAAGAGAGGCGGTCACGGCAGCCAGACCTTCCTCCAGGTGGTCGGCAATTCGTGCAACCCCGGCTTTGTCACGCTGGGACAGCGGTTAGGCAAGGAGACGCTGTTTGAGTACATACGGAATTTTGGCTTCGGGCAAAAATCGGGCATCGACTTGAGCGGGGAAGCGACGGGAATTCTATTCAAGCTGAACCGGGTCGGTCCGGTCGAATTGGCGACGACCTCGTTCGGACAGGGTGTCTCGGTTACGCCGCTCCAACAGATTGCCGCGGTCTCGGCGACGATCAATGGAGGCAAGCTGTACCGCCCCCATGTGGCGAAGTCGTTCGAGCATCCCGAGACCGGGATGATCATCGATGAAGTCGAGCCGCAGTTGGTCCGGCAGGTCATCTCGCCGGAAACGTCGGCGAAGGTGCGGGACGCGCTGGAGCATGTCGTCGCCCAAGGCTCGGGACGCAACGCGTTCATCGACGGCTACCGGGTCGGAGGAAAAACGGGCACGGCGCAAAAGGTTGTGAATGGACGTTATTCGCCGAATGAGCATATCGTGTCTTTTGTCGGGTTCGCTCCGGCGGACGATCCGAAGATCGTCATCTACACGGCGGTGGACAATCCGCAAGGGATTCAGTTCGGCGGGCTGATTGCCGCTCCTATCGTGAAGCGAATCATGGAGGACGCGCTCCATTACATGGGAGTGGAACCGCGTCAGAAACAAGTCCCCCGCGAATATAGATACCATGAGACGCCGATTGTGGTGGTTCCCAATCTGGTCGGCAAGACGCTGACCGATATTTACGAAGATATGAACATGAATTTTCAACTGGCCAAATCCGGCACGGGCAACACGGTCATACACCAGGCGCCCAAGCCGGGAACCCGTGTGGAGCGGGGAGCGACCATCCGCATCTACATGGGTACAGAGACGGAGGAATAACTATGCAGGAAATGCGATTGTCTGAAGCATGCAAGCGAATGCTGAATGTGAGATATACAGGAGACGAAGCTACGGCGGTAACCGGATTGGCGGTGGATTCGCGCCATGTCCGGCCGGGCGATCTGTTCTTCTGCATCTCGGGCACGGCGGATGACGGTCACCGTTATGCGGAGCAAGCCCTTGAAAAGGGGGCGGCCGCGCTTGTCGTGGAGCGGGAACTGCCGCTTCCGGTTCCGCAGCTCATCGTTCGTCATGCCCGTCATGCGCTTGCGGTGCTGGCTGATGCCTTCTACCGTTCGCCGAGCCGGGACTTGAAGCTGATCGGCGTGACGGGAACGAACGGCAAAACGACGACAACTTATCTGATAGAGCGGATATTGACGGACGCCGGCCGCAAAAGCGGCGTGATCGGTACGATCGAGATGCGTTATGACGGGCGCAAGCTGCCGATGTCGGGCACGACGCCGAACGCGTTTGAGCTGCAGCGTTCGCTGCGGGATATGGCCGACTGCGGCGTGGAGGCCGTCGCGATGGAGGTCTCTTCTCATGCGCTCGATCAAGGCCGCGTGGAAGGCTGCCGCTTCCGGACAGCCGTCTTCACGAACCTGACCCAGGATCATCTTGATTACCATGAGACGATGGAGTCGTACCGCGACGCCAAGGGCTTGCTGTTCTCCCGGCTCGGGAACACGTTCTCCGAGCAAGAGGCAGAGCGTTCCTATGCCGTGCTGAACGCGGACGATCCGGCATCGGCTCATTTCGCCAAGATGACCACGGCAGAGACGCTGACGTACGGCTTATCGGCGTCTGCCGATATTCGGGCGGAGGACATCCGCATGAACGGCAAGGGAACGAGCTTCCGCGTCCATACGTTCCGCGGCTCGGCCGACGTGCAGCTTCGCATGGTCGGCAAGTTCAATGTCTGCAATGCGCTCGCCGCCATCGCGGTCGGGCTGATTGAAGGCATCGCGCTGGAAGACATTTGCGCCAGCCTCGAAGCGGTGCCGGGTGTGGCCGGGCGCGTCGAGGCCGTGGAGTCCGGGCAGCCGTATACAGTCATCGTCGATTACGCCCATACGCCGGACGGCCTCGAGAACGTGCTGCAGAGCGTCAAGGAATTTGCGGAAGGCCGCATCATCTCTGTCTTCGGCTGCGGCGGAGACCGCGATCGGACGAAGCGGCCGATTATGGGCCAGATATCGGCCCGTTATGCCGACTACTCTATCATTACGTCCGACAACCCGCGCACCGAGAATCCCGATCGGATTCTCGAAGATATCGAGCGGGGGCTGACGGAGATTGAGGTTGGCCGGGACCGTTATGAATGCATCGTTGACCGAAGAGCCGCCATTGCGAAGGCTATTGATATGGCAAGCCCGCACGATGTAGTATTGATTGCGGGGAAAGGGCATGAGACATATCAAATTATCGGCCGCGAAACCTTGGATTTCGATGACCGCCTAGTAGCAAAAGAAGCGATAAGGGGAAAAGTGCAGTGATAGAGACAACCTTGGAACATATAGCGGAGCTGTGCGGCGGAACATTGGCCGATCCGTCTGCAGGCCAGACGAAGGTGCGCGGCGTATTTACCGACTCCCGCTCCGTCTTGCCCGGAGGACTGTTCGTTCCCCTCGCCGGTGAACGATTCGACGGCCACGCCTATGTGGAGGAGACGCTGCGGGCCGGGGCGGCCGGATCGCTCTGGCAGGCGGATCGGGAACTTCCCGGGGCATCCGCGCCGCTTATCGTCGTGGAGGACACTTACGCGGCGCTGCAGCGGCTGGCTGCCGCTTATCTCGCGGAAGGCCAGGTCAAGGTGGTCGCCGTTACCGGGAGCAACGGCAAGACGACGACGAAGGATCTGGTTGCATCCGTCTTGTCGCAACGATATCGGGTACATAAGACCGATGGGAACTTCAACAATCATATCGGGCTTCCGCTGACGGTGCTCTCGATGCCGCCGGAGACGGAGATTGCCGTGCTTGAGATGGGCATGAGCGGCCGGGGAGAAATCGAGCTGCTCTCGAAGCTCGCGAGACCGGATGTGGCCATTATCACCAATATCGGGGATGCCCATCTGCTTCAGCTCGGCAGCAGGGAGGAGATCGCCCGGGCTAAGCTCGAGATTACGGCCGGGTTATGCGACGGCGGCCTGCTCGTATGCCATGGAGACGAACCGCTTGTCGATCTGGCGCTGTCCGAACGGGAGCCGGGGGAACGCATCCGCTTGCTGCGCTTCGGTCTAGGAGAACGATGCGAACTGCGGCTGTCACGTACAAGCGGCGACGGCACCGGTATAGCATTCGCCGTACCTTCCGCCGGCGGACAAGGCGAGTCTGTCTTCCATATCCCGCTCCTGGGGCAGCATAATGTGATGAACGCCATGGCTGCTCTGGCGGTTGGGCGCCGCTTCGGCCTGACGGACGAACAGATTGCCTTAGCCCTGGCCGGGGCGAGCATCAGCGGCATGCGCTTCGAGCGGCATGTCACGTCGGAAGGCTGGATCGTGCTGAATGACGCCTACAATGCGAGCCCGACCTCGATGAGGGCGGCCTTGTCCGTGCTGGCCGACATGAAGGGCGGGCGGCGCATCGCCGTGCTGGCCGACATGCTGGAGCTGGGACCGCAGGAAGCGGCGCTCCATTTCGAGATCGGAGCTGAGCTTACGCCGGATAAGGTCGATGAGGTGCTTACGTACGGCGAACTGGGCAAGCATATCGCCGACGGGGCCCGCCGGTCGCTGCCGGCCGAGGCCGTGCATGCGTTCCAAGATAAAATGGCTTTGAAAGCCTATTTGAAGCAAGAAGTGAAACCCGGCGATATCGTACTCGTCAAAGCATCCCGGGGAATGAAACTTGAAGAAGTTGTAAATGACTGGATCCGTAACACGGATTCGTCTGTGGGGCTACGGGAGGTGTAGGGATTGGACTTCAAATTGATGTTAATGACAATGGGCGTATCTTTCATCTTGGCTGTCATCCTCGGTCCGCTAACCATTCCGCTGCTTCGCAGGCTCAAGTTCGGACAGCAGGTCCGCGATGACGGGCCGCAAGGCCATTTGAAAAAAGCAGGTACACCTACGATGGGCGGCGCCATTATTTTGCTCGCCTTTACGCTTGCTTTTCTGAAATTTTCGGTCACAGATATTGATTTTTATGTGCTGCTCATCGCGACGCTGGGCTTCGGACTGATCGGATTTCTTGACGATTATATCAAAATCGTGTTCAAGCGTTCGCTCGGCCTGACCGCCAGACAAAAGCTGATCGGGCAGCTCGCGTGCTCCGCCGTGATCTGCGTGCTGCTGTGGCAGTCGAATCACAGTACCGTGCTGGCGGTTCCGGGAACGTCCTGGGGCCTTGACCTCGGCTGGTTCTATTATCCGTTCATCATTTTGATGATGCTGGCGATTAGCAATGCGGTCAATTTCACGGACGGCCTGGATGGCCTGCTGTCCGGCACAAGCGCAATCGCGCTGGCAGCCTTCGCGCTCATCGCGATGCAGTTGTCCGAGATCGCGGCCGCGGTATGCGCGGCAGCCATGATCGGCGCCGTGCTCGGCTTCCTCGTCTTCAATGCGCATCCGGCCAAGGTGTTCATGGGCGATACCGGTTCGCTCGGCATCGGGGGCGCCATCGGGGCGATTGCGATTCTGACGAAGACGGAGCTGCTGTTCCTCGTCATCGGCGGCATATTTGTCATCGAGATGCTGTCCGTCGTCATTCAAGTCGTCTCCTTCAAGACACGGGGCAAGCGCGTATTCAAAATGAGTCCGATTCATCATCATTTCGAGTTGTCCGGCTGGTCGGAATGGCGTGTCGTCATCACCTTCTGGCTCGTGGGCATCGTGCTCGCGGGACTTGGATTATGGATCAACAAGGGGTTGTAGCAGATGGAACATCCAGATATGTACCAAGGTAAGCGCGTCGTCGTTCTCGGCCTGGCCAAGAGCGGTGTCGGTGTGGCTAAGACGTTTCATGAACGCGGTGCCCTCGTAACCGTCAATGATAAGAAAGAACGCCACAAATGCCCTGAAGCTTCGGAGCTGGAAGCTTTGGGCATTTGTGTTGTTTGCGGCCATCACCCGGACGATCTGCTCGATGACAGTGTCCAACTGGTCGTCAAAAATCCGGGCATCCCGTATTCGGCGCCGCCTGTGCGCCAGGCGTTTGCGCTCGGCATTGAGGTCGTGACCGAGGTGGAGGTCGCTTATCATCTCAGTTCGGCGCCGATCATCGGCATCACGGGCAGCAACGGGAAGACGACCACGACGACCTGGGTCGGCAATATGCTCGAAGCAGCCGGTCTACATCCGATTGTCGCCGGCAATATCGGCACGCCGCTCTGTCAGGCTGCTGGAGAAGCTGGTGCGGACAACGTGCTGGTCGCGGAGCTGAGCAGCTTCCAGCTCAAGGGGACATCCGCCTTTCGTCCGCGTGTCGCCAGCTTGCTGAACATGTCGGAGACCCATTTGGATTATCATGGGACGATGGAGGATTATGTCCAGTCCAAGGCCCGCTTGTTCCGCAATATGGCGAATAGAGATGTCGCCGTGCTGAATGCGGACGACGCGACCTGCCGTGCGCTCGCTCCGGATATTGGCGCTCGCATCTGGTGGGTGTCGTCCACGCGGCGCGTCGAATGCGGCGTATACGTAGAGCCCCCTTACGCGGAAGCGTCCGGCGACGGGGAGGAGGAAGACCGCCAATTGATGTATGCGGATGAAGCGGGGCAATTGTATCCGATCATCGGCGTGCGGGAGATCGGTGTGCCCGGGCGATACAATGTGGACAACGCCTTGGCGGCCGTTGCCATATCGATAGCGGCGGGCGCCGAGCCTGCGGCGCTGGCGGAGCCGCTCCGATCGTACCGGGGCGTGGAGCATCGCCTCGAATACGTGGGCGAGGTGAACGGCGCATCGTACTATAACAATTCCAAGGCGACGAACACGAAGGCGACGCTCATGGCGCTGGAAGCGTTCGAAGCGCCGGTTGTCCTGATCGCCGGCGGCCTGGATCGCGGGCTTGATTTCCTGGAGCTGGTTCCGGTTCTGAAGGAGCGGGCCACTGCCGTCGTCACAATGGGCGAGACGAGGGAGATTCTGGCGGCCATCGCCGCGAAGGCGGGTTTAACGAACGTGGCGGTCGTCGACAATGTAGATAATGCAACGGATGCCGTCTCGGAAGCAGTGCGTCTGGCGGCCGGCTATGCCCAGCCGGGAGATGTCGTGCTGCTGTCGCCGGCTTGCGCGAGCTGGGATATGTTCCCTTCCTATGAAGAGCGCGGACGAATGTTTAAGGCGGCGGTGCATAGTCTTTAAGTAGGGGGGTGTTCAAGCCCCTACATTGTCCAACGAGGTGTACCGCAATGGTCAAAGCACGGACCGCTCCCGATTTGTGGCTTATCGTATCCATTCTTTCTTTGCTGGCGATAGGAATTGTCATGGTGTATAGTGCCGGCGCCATCATCGCCTTTCACGATTACGGCGACTCGTATTATTTCGTCAAGCGGCAGCTGCTGTTCGCCGTACTTGGACTGGCTGCCATGTTCGTAACGATGAACACCGATTACCGGATATGGTCCAGGTATGCGAAGGTCGGATTGCTGATCTGCTTCGGGCTGCTTATCATCGTTCTTATCCCGGGCATCGGAGATGTCAGGGGCGGGGCGCGCAGCTGGCTCGGCATCGGATCGTTCGGCATCCAGCCTTCGGAATTCATGAAGCTGGGCATGATTATCTTTTTGGCCAAAACGCTGTCGGACGAGCAGACAAGAATCGAGCGGTTCATGACCGGGCTGCTCCCGCCGCTCGGGGTGATGGCAGCGGCGTTCGGGCTCATTATGCTTCAACCGGATCTGGGGACAGGCACGGTCATGATGGGCGCTTCGCTGCTGCTCATCTTCACGGGAGGGGCGCAGATTAAGCATCTGGCCTCGCTTGCCCTCGTCGGGGTGGCCGGGTTCGTCGGCCTGATTCTGGCGGCGCCTTATCGTTTGCAGCGCATAACCGCCTTTCTCGATCCGTGGCAGGACCCGCTCGGTGCGGGATATCAAGCGATCCAGTCGCTGTATGCGATTGGCCCGGGCGGATTGGTCGGCCTCGGCTTGGGGGCGAGCCGTCAGAAATACAATTATGTGCCGGAGCCGCAGACCGATTTTATCTTCTCCATATTGGCGGAAGAGCTTGGTTTCATTGGCGGCGTCACCGTATTAATGCTATTCTTAATTCTAGTATGGCGCGGCATGCGGGCGGCCATGATGGCCCCTGACACGTTCGGCAGTCTGCTGGCCGTCGGCATCGTCGGCATCGTGGCCGTGCAGGTTCTTATCAATATTGGCGTCGTCATCGGCTTGATGCCGGTGACAGGCATTACGCTGCCATTAATCAGCTATGGCGGCTCTTCCTTGACATTGATGCTGACTTCACTAGGCATCTTGTTGAACATATCACGTTATGCGAGGTGAACGAGATGCGCGTCGTGCTCAGCGGCGGCGGCACGGGTGGACATATTTATCCGGCTGTCGCCATCGCGAGGGAATGCGAGAAACGCTATCCCGACTGCACTTTTTTATATATTGGAACCGATAAAGGCCTGGAGAGCCGGCTTGTACCTGAGGAAGGCCTCCCTTTTGCCTCCATCGACATTACCGGATTTCGCCGCAAGCTCTCGTTTGACAATGTCAAAACGGTCATGCGCTTCCTGAAGGGCGTGAGCAAGGCGAAGGCGATGCTGACCGAATTCAAACCGGATGTCGTCATCGGAACCGGAGGGTATGTATGCGGGCCGGTCGTCTATGCGGCAGCCAAGCTGGGCATCCCAACGGTCGTCCATGAACAGAATGTCATTCCCGGGCTGACCAACAAATTCCTCAGCCGTTATGTCAGCTCGGTGGCGGTCAGCTTCGAGCAATCGGCGGGCTATTTCAAGAAAGCGAAGCAGGTCATCTACACGGGCAATCCGCGGGCGACTGCGGTCGCACAAGCGAACCGGGAACGGGGCTTCGCCTCGCTTGGCCTGCCAATGGACAGCCGCGTCGTGCTTATCGTCGGCGGCAGCCGCGGCGCACAGGCGGTGAATCAGGCGATGATTGGCATGGTCCCGCTGCTGAAGCAGCTGCCAGACGTTCATTTCGTCTATGTTACCGGTCAGCATTATTATGAGCATACGCGGGCAGCCGTCCTCAAATCAAGCGAGTCCGTCCGCAACCATCTGCATGTGCTTCCCTATATCGGCAATATGCCGGAGGTGCTGGCCGCGACGACGCTTGCGGTAAGCCGGGCGGGGGCCTCCTCGCTGGCAGAGCTGACATCGCTTGGCATCCCGTCGGTGCTGATCCCGTCGCCCAATGTGACGAATAACCACCAGGAGGCCAATGCGCGATCGCTCGCGGACGCCGGGGCGGCCATCATGATGCTGGAGCGGGAGCTCAGCTCGACTGCGCTCTTCGATACGATCAAGCGGTTGATGACCGATGAGAAGTCGCGCAGCCGAATGTCGGCACGAGCCAAAGCGTTCGGCCAGCCGGATGCCGCGGAGCGCGTCGCAATTGAATTGGAACGATTGACGGGCAAGTGAACCTTGCCCGATTTGTGCGTCTCGGACCAGATGCCGGGAGGGCAGGGCTTCGGCTGCACACAGGTGATCCATCATGTTACAGGGCTGCGGCGAGCAAGACTTGTCGCGGGCTGTCCGGCCCGGGCGGGACGGCCGGTATGGTCGAAGCGACGCCCCCTTTCCATCTGGGCACCTGTCACACAACGTATTACGGCTACATAAGATACCCTATACATCGTGACAGCCAGTGCCGCATGCCGGACACGGATGTTGCATCGTCTATCGCGGATGACAGGATGAGTTGGGTTAAGGAGGTTCATCATATGCTGCAGCAATTTATAACCCGTTATTCGGAATTGAACTTGGGCAAGTACAAGGTAAATGAGCCGCTTGCACCGTATACGACCTGGAAGATCGGAGGTCCGGCGGATGTGCTCGTCGAGCCTGCCGGCAAAGAGCAGATCGTTCAGACTGTCCGGCTGCTGCATGACATGCAATTGCCATGGATGGCGTTGGGGCGCGGCTCCAATATGCTCGTATCCGACAAAGGGGTGCGAGGCGTTGTCATTCATACCGGGCATGCGCTTGATTATGCCCGGCAGGAAGACAATCTGGTGCATGCCGGAGCCGGGCTTTCCTTCATCAAGCTGTCCGTGCTCACCGGCAATATGGGGTTGTCGGGACTGGAATACGCGGGCGGCATTCCCGGTACGGTCGGCGGAGCCGTCTATATGAATGCCGGCGCGCACGGGTCTGACGTGTCACGAATATTTGAATCTGCTGAGATTGTACTGGAGACAGGGGAATTGGTGCGATACAGAACGGAAGATATGAAGTTCGCGTACCGTCATTCCGTGCTGCACGAGATCAGGGGCATCGTACTGGAGGCGACGTTCCGGCTGGAGCACGGAGACCGGCATGAGATTAAAACCTTGAACGCAGCCAATAAGGAACGGCGTCTGCGGACGCAGCCGCTGCAAGCCGCATGCGCGGGGAGCGTGTTTCGCAACCCGCCGGGAGACTTCTCGGCCCGGCTCGTTGAAGAGGCCGGACTGAAGGGATTCCGAATCGGCGGAGCTGAAGTATCCCCGTTACACGCCAATTTCATTGTAAACACCGGGCAAGCAACAGCGTCAGACGTGCTCACCCTGATGGAGCGCATCCAACAAACGATAAAAGACCGATATGGTGTCGAGTTGGTGCCGGAAGTGTTGGTGGTGGGTGAGCGGTAATCACGGAGGTGATACATTGGACAAATTGGTGATTGAGGGTGGGAAACCTTTATCGGGGACCATTCGTATCCATGGAGCCAAAAATGCCGCTTTACCGATTTTAGCAGCCGCGATCCTGGCCGACGGTGTCGTCAAGCTCGATAATGTTCCGCAATTACTCGACATTGAAGTAATGCTGCACATTTTGCGCCGCTTGGGCTGTCGGGCCGTTCAAGACGGTTATACGGTCACATTGGATGCAGCCGGTACTCATTCGGTCCATGTGCCGGAAGATTTGATGCGACAGATGCGCTCATCCATTTTTTTGATGGGCCCGCTGCTTGCGCGTTTTAAGGAAGTTCATATTTATCAGCCTGGCGGATGCGCCATCGGCGAACGCAAGATCGATTTGCATTTACGGGGCCTGCAGGCGCTTGGAGCGGAAGTGGAGCAATGCGGCCACCGCGTCACATGCCGCGCGGCGCGGCTTGTCGGAACGGATGTCCATCTTGATTTCCCGAGCGTGGGGGCGACGGAGAATGTAATGATGGCCGCCGTGCTGGCGGAGGGCACGACCGTCATCACGAATGCCGCCCGGGAGCCGGAAATAACCGACCTGCAGAACTTCTTGAATCAGATGGGGGCGAATGTTACCGGAGCCGGCAGCGGAACAATCGTAATTGAAGGCGTCACCAGTCTGTACGGCTGCCAATATTCGATCATCCCGGACCGCATCGTAGCCGGCACGCTGATGATTGCGGCGGCCGCAACAAGGGGAGCGGTGACGCTGACCAATGCACATTCTGGACATTTGACCGCATTGATTCATATTCTTCGCCGTGCTGGTGTTCAGATCGCTACGAGTGATGGTATAATCAATGTAACTAGCTTCGGCAGGGTGAAGGCCGTAGACCGGATCGTCACATCGCCCTATCCGGCATTCCCGACCGATCTGCAATCGCAGCTGATGGTGTTGATGGCGCTTGCCGACGGGGTAAGCGTGCTGAAGGAGACGATCTTCGAGGGCCGCTTCAAGCATGTGGATGAATTGTCCCGCATGGGTGCCGATATCCGCGTTGATTTGAGCACGGCGTTCGTTCGCGGCGTGTCTATGCTGTACGGCACGACGGTGGAAGCGACCGACCTCCGGGCGGGAGCCGCCCTCGTTATCGCGGGCTTGGCCGCTCAGGGACGAACGATTATCGAGAATGTTCATCATATTGATCGTGGCTATGACCGGATTGAGCATATATTCAGCCGACTTGGCGCGAACATCGAGCGGTTCGACGCGCTACCTAGGCTTGACCTTGCGAATGGATAGAGCTACAGCGAGTCCCCTCCCCTAAGAAGGAGGGGATTGTGGGTGTTACGGCGAACTAACATTTAAGGAGAAAGAATGGAGGGGGTGAGCGGTTGCATTTACGTAGTATTCCCCCGCTTCCAGGGAAGCCGTCGAAGAAGAAGCGCGCAGCTGCGAAGCTGATTTGGCTGCTGTCCATTCTATGCATCGTGCTGCTGGTCGTGCTGTTCTTCCGTTCACCGATAAGCAAGGTTACGGAAGTGCGCTGGATCGGAGAGAATTTCGTGACGAAGGACGAACTGGGCGATGTCAGCGGACTGAAGCCCGGCGAGCCGTTCTTCGGGACGAGGGAAGCAACGATTAGCGCGCGAATTCAAGACAAGTTCCCTTTTGTCAAATCGGTGAAGATGGTCAAGCATTTCCCTGGCGTGGTTGAAGTATATGTTCATGAATATGCCGCCGTCGCCTACGAATTGAGCGCGGACGGACAGGTTCTGGCCTGTCTGGAGAACGGCACCGTCGTGAAGCCGAGCACGCAGCTGAAGACCGTGCTGGAGAAGCCTGTGCTGACCAAATGGGACGGACAAGCCGGGGTGAGAGCGCAGTTGAGCCAACAGCTTGCCAAGATTCCGAAGGGGCTGCTGGCCGACATTTCCGAGATTAGCTTCTTCCCGTCTCCCTCGTACCCGGACCGAATTAAGATGTATACGCGTTCCGGATTCGAAGTTGTTACGACGGTATCGGCGCTGCCCGACAAGATCACGTATTTAAGCGGCGTGGTCGAGACGCAGGAGCCCGGCCGCATAACCATGCTCAAGGCCGACTCGTATATTCCGTATTCCAGTCTTCCGGAGGAGCCTGACGAAATCGGCGCAGAAGAGGAACAAACAAGTACAAATGAGCAAGATAAGGAAAATAATGAGAATAACATGCAGAATGAACAAGATCAACAAAATGTGGATGAAGAAAAAAACTCTACTCAATAAACGGAATAAATGCTAGAATAAAGTTTATGGTATTTCCTGAACTCCCCTTTTTTTTGAACTGCATTTTTCAGATTGTAGAAGACAAGACAGACCGGAAGCGGCACATGACAAATGGAAGGATTTTGTCTTTAAAAAAAGTGTAGAAAAAAGAGGGAATGAACAAGCCTTTGTTGAATACATAGAGAGTGTCCGGGGATAAAAACATACCAATTGACTGGGAAGTAGGAGGTGCCACGGGTTGAGCAGCAATGACATCATTGTGAGTTTGGACATCGGTACATCCAAAGTGCGTGCTATCATTGGAGAAATTAACAACGGAACGCTGCAAATCATCGGCGTTGGATCTGCTGATTCAGAAGGTATTCGCAAAGGTGCGATTGTAGATATTGATCAGACTGTGCAATCCATTCGTAATGCTGTGGAGCATGCGGAACGCATGGTCGGTATAGAGATTACGGAAGTGTACGTTGGCATATCGGGCAATCATATCGGTCTCCAGTCCAGTCATGGCGTCGTCGCGGTCTCGAACGAGGATAGAGAGATTGGCGAAGAAGACATCGACCGGGTCCTGAAGGCGGCCGAAGTCATTGCGCTCCCGCCGGAGCGGGAGATTATCGACGTCGTTGCGAAGCAATACGTGGTTGATGGTCTGGAGGACATCCATGATCCGCGCGGTATGATCGGAGTCCGCCTCGAGGCGGATGCTACGATTATTACAGGGGCGAAGACCGCGATACATAATTTGACCCGATGCGTCGAGAGAGCGGGGCTGCATGTCAAGGAACTGGTCCTGATGTCTCTGGCCGGCGGGCATCTGGCACTGTCCAAGGATGAGAAGCTTATGGGTTCGGTATTGGTCGATGTAGGTGCGGGCGCCACGACGATTGCCGTGTTCCGCGACGGGACGCTAGCAGCTACTTCGACCTTGCCAATCGGAGGCGACTTCGTCACGAACGACATCGCTTATGGCTTGCGGACGATGTCCGATCAGGCGGAGAAGGTCAAGCTCAAGTTCGGCTGCGCCTGGGTGGACGATGCATTGGAGGACCAAGTGTTCAAAGTCGTCCGCATCGGCAGCAACGTGGAGAAGGAATTCAATCAAGTATTCCTTGCGAATATCATTGAACCTCGCGTTCAAGAGATTTTTCACCTTGTGAAGAATGAAGTGAAGCGTCTAGGTTTCACAGAGCTTCCTGGCGGGTACATTCTTTCGGGAGGTACCGTCTCTATGGCTGGTGTGTTGAATGCCGCACAGGCAGAGCTGCAGACATCGGTTCGGATTGCGGTACCTGATTATATCGGAGTACGCGATCCAGGATTCGTAAGTGGTGTTGGGGTATTGCATCATGTGATGCGCTCCGTCCGACCACGCAGTGCAGGTGGCACCAAGAAAGCAGCCGCACGAAAGCCGGCTCCGGCAGAATCATCGAACAAGCCTGGTTTTATCGAACGGTTAAAAAATATGTTTAGCGAATTTATTTAAAGTTTGTTTGACTTCATGCCATCCATGCACAATGAAGGGGAGATGGAGAGCTCATGTTGGAATTTGAATTCGAGATGGAAGCATTAGCCCAGATTAAGGTCATCGGTGTCGGCGGCGGCGGAAGCAATGCAGTCAACCGCATGATCGACAACGGTGTCAAGGGCGTTGAATTTATTACGGTAAATACGGATGCGCAGGCGCTTCACTTCGCGAAATCCGAGCACAAGCTGCAGATCGGCGACAAGCTGACGCGCGGCCTCGGGGCAGGCGCGAATCCCGAAGTGGGGAAGAAGGCGGCCGAAGAGTCCCGTGAACTGATTATGAACACCCTGAAGGGGGCTGACATGGTATTTGTCACCGCCGGCATGGGTGGAGGAACGGGAACCGGTGCGGCTCCAGTCATCGCCGAGATCGCGAAGGAATGTGGGGCTCTGACGGTAGGGGTCGTTACGAGGCCATTTACTTTCGAAGGCCGCAAGCGTCTGACGCAGGCGGAGATGGGCATTGAAGCCTTGAAGGAGAAGGTGGATACGCTTATCGTCATCCCGAATGATCGCCTCTTGGAGATTGTGGACAAGAAGACGCCGATGCTGGAAGCGTTCCGGGCGGCAGACAACGTGCTGCGTCAGGCGGTCCAAGGCATTTCCGACTTGATTGCCGTGCCGGGGTTGATCAACCTCGACTTCGCGGACGTGAAGACGATTATGACCGAACGGGGTTCGGCCTTGATGGGAATCGGCATCGCCAACGGGGAGAGCCGGGCGGCGGAGGCCGCGCGCAAGGCGATCATGAGCCCGCTGCTCGAGACGTCGATCGATGGCGCACGCGGCGTCATCATGAACATTACGGGCGGAGCGAATTTGTCGCTCTACGAGGTCAATGAAGCGGCCGAGATTGTGACCGCAGCCTCGGATCCGGAAGTAAATATGATCTTCGGTGCGATTATCGACGAGAACATGAATGATGACATTAAGGTGACCGTCATTGCGACAGGATTCGAGCATAAGCCGGCTCCGATGATTCCAGGGCGCCGCCCTGCGAGCAGCGAGACGAGCGGAGAATCCCGCGCTCAATCGCCGCTTCGTCCGTTCGGCAATACGCAATCCGGCGGAGATCAGCTGGACATCCCGACGTTCCTGCGGAACCGTCCGCGCAACAATAATAACGAATGATGATAGACGCGAGACGTCTGCCTATCGAGGCAGGCGTCTTTTGTGCGCTTGGCAGCGCATCGTACTAACGGGTGAGAGTCCCGAGCGCACCGCGAGGTGGCGGAAGCGCATAGCTGACCAATAGTGCCCTGGCCGCGAGGCAGGGTGCGGAGGATCGGAAGGCAAACCTCGGAACAGGCGGCATGAACCATGTTGGCTGTCGAAGCCGGATGACCCTGCAAAAGAAGGGGATGTCCCATACCACCGGAGGCTTCGAAAGTTAGGAGGACTGGATTCGAGGGAAAGTCGATGACGTGACCCAAGGAGAACTCATCGTTTCCGAAAAAAAAACATGGTAACCCGCACACAAGGCCGCAATGGTCAAGGTGAGGCTACGAATGGTGAGTAGTCAGACGTAGGGATAGTAGTGAACAAGCTTGTCGGAAAAGCCGCAATGGCAAGTGAATCGGCGCATAGTCGCCGGTGCAAGCCCTAACCCAAAAGGAAGGGACTTGACGCGAAGCCCGAAACCAGCGTAAGGGAAGTACTAAAAAAAAAAAGAAACTCGCCATGTGCCAGAGGAGCAGTCGGGGAGCCATGAAGAGCATAGAACCGAGGTCGAACATACGGGTAGACCGTCTGGGGTGAAGTACCATCCAGTAACCCGGCCTATTGCCGTACAGGCTAACAAACCGGGTCTTGAGGGGAAGGAATCGGGGCATGAACGATAAGACGCCAAGCGTCAGGGACTTCCGTGAGGGAGTAAAGAATGGCAAGAAACGCAGATGGTACAGCCTTATCGACAAGATATGGGCGGAGCCAAATCTGAAAGAAGCCTATCTAGAGGTGAAACGTAACAGGGGAGGCGCAGGCGTAGACGGAGTGACCATTAAGGCATACGAGTCTGAGTTGGAGGACAATGTACAAGCCCTTCACCACGCACTGCGAACCAAAACGTACCGTCCGAAGCCGGTGAAGCGAGTGTACATACCGAAGGCGGACGGGACAGAGAGGCCCCTGGGCATCCCAACGGTAGGAGACCGAGTGGCACAAGCAGCAGCAAGGCGAATACTGGAGCCGATTTTTGAGGAGCTGTTTCTGGACTGCAGCTTCGGCTTCCGCCCGGGAAGAAGCGCACATATGGCGCTGGAGAAAATTCGCAAAGACTTGATGGATGGATATGTGTATGTGATAGACGCGGACCTGAAGGGCTACTTTGACACGATCCCGCATGAGAAATTAATTGATGCGGTACGTGAGGAAGTGGTGGATGGCAGCGTATTGGAGTTGATTCGACGCTTTTTGAGGGCAGGAGTCCTGGAGAACGGAAGTTTTTATCTAAACGAGCAAGGCACCCCGCAAGGAGGAGTAATAAGTCCGCTGCTGGCGAACATATACCTGCATCCGCTCGACAAGCTGATGACGGAGAGAGGTCACCGGATAACAAGATATGCGGATGATTTCGTCATCTGCTGCAAGTCGCAGAAAGGAGCAGAACGGGTAAGGAAGTCGGTAGTCGGCTTTCTGGAACAAGAACTTGGGCTGAAGGTGCACCCGGAGAAGACGAAGATTGTGGATAACCGGACAGAAGCTTTACTGTTTCTGGGATACGAACTACGGCAAAACCGGATGTATCCGTCGGAGAAGGCCAAAAAGAAGTTCAAGGAACGGGTGAAGGAGCTAACGCGCCGAAACCAGACAGTGAACGTCCAGAAACTGATAAAGAAGAAGTTGAACCCATACTTGCGAGGGTGGGGAAATTACTTCGGACGAGGACAGGGAGTAAAGTTCTTCAAGCAGATGGACGGCTGGATACGCAGAAGACTGCGAGCCGTACAGATGAGAAGCTGGAAGAAAATCGGCAAACTGCACCGAGAATTGCGTCGGAGAAACTTCGAAGGGGAGCTCCCGCAGCTAAGAATGACAGCGTGGAGAAATTCCCGCGGCTTCCATATTCAATATGTGATGCCGAATGAGTGGTTCCACGAGATAGGTCTGTGTTCTCTTGCTATGCTTTACAATGAACTGCATCCCCAAAGGGGATAGCGCTGGAGGAGCCGGATGCGATGACCCGCATGTCCGGATCTGTGAGAGGCCCATGCGATTACGTATGGGCCTACTCGATTGCATGCTTGTCCACGATCATGGTTCGCTGCTCCTCGACAAAAAAAGTAACAATCCCCCACCCACCTTTAGACAGACTTCGGATAGCCGCCTCTATATACTTATCCTTATCTCACGATAGATTGGCGGTACAAAAGGAGGGAGCGCTGTGACCGTCATCTATGCCGATCTCGTATTCGGGCTGAATCTAGCACTGGATTGGACGCTGCTGACGATGACCGCCTGGATGCGCGGACTCTCTCATTCCCGCTGGAAAGTAGCGGCCGGAGCGGGACTTGGAACGCTCTATGCCCTCGTGTTGTTTATTCCGGCTTTTCCGCTGCTGTACACCTATGCGGGAAAGATACTGATATCCATATTTATGCTGCTCATTGCATTTGGATTTCGCAATCCCGGATATTTTTTTAAAAATGTCGCCGTTTTTTATTTTTCGGCCTTTGTGCTCGCCGGCGGTGCCATCGGTATTCAGTATATGCTGCAAGATGCCAGGCTATGGTCGCTTGCTCATCGCACCTCGGAATGGCTATCTGCCAACGGCAACCGGATGCAGGCGGGCATGGGGCTGGTCATTGCAGCGCTGCCCGCCTCGTACGGGCTGTTCCGTCTCGTCTGGAAATGGAGCAAGCGGCAGCAGCAAGTGGCTCGGCAGTTGGTTACGGTGGATATTCGCATCGGTGACATACGCCGTCAAATGAGCGGATTGGTCGATACGGGCAATCATCTAAATGATCCGTTGAGCGGAGCGCCGGTGATGGTGACGGAAGCCCGGATATGGGAGGGCTGGCTGCCAGCGGACTGGCTGCAGCAGCTTGGCACCTCACAATCGCTCGACATGCTGGAATCGGTTAGCGGCGTCATCGATGTATCGAAGCTCCGGCTGCTGCCCTATCGCGGCGTCAATCAAGGTATGCAATGGATGATTGGCTTCAAACCGGATGAGATACGGATTACGACAGAGACGGAGACGCTGCTCTGCGATCGGGCCATTATCGGGCTCGACGGGGGCGTTCTATCACGGGACGGCGCCTTCCAGGCGATTGTCCATCCGGATCTGCTGGAGAACGGCCAGCAGATGCCGTCCGAGCCGGTTCCGACGGCTCATCGGGCATCATGACGCTCAAGCTTGGAACTAATGCCGTTGCAATCCGCCTCTTTCGGATTCCCGGCAAGAAGAAGAACCTGTGCAGCCACTGCGTTCGGTGATTACCACGTATATAGGAGGAGTAGCCATGCGCTTGAAATGGAAATTGATCATGCAGCTCTATTATTACCGACTGTTGTTCTTATTGGGATTAAAGCGCGACGAAATCTATTATATTGGCGGCAGCGAAGCGCTGCCTCCCCCGCTGACAAGGGAAGAGGAGGAGTACCTGCTCTCGAAGCTGAGCAGCGGGGAAGCCGCTGTGAGAGCGATGCTGATTGAGCGCAATCTGCGGCTTGTCGTCTACATTGCCCGCAAATTCGAGAATACAGGCATTCACATTGAGGATCTTGTCTCCATTGGGGCGATCGGGCTGATCAAAGCCGTCAACACGTTCGATCCAGAGAAGAAAATCAAGCTGGCCACGTATGCGTCGCGCTGCATAGAGAATGAGATATTAATGTATTTGCGCCGCAACAGCAAGACGAGAACCGAAGTGTCCTTCGATGAGCCGCTGAACATAGACTGGGACGGCAATGAGCTGCTGCTAAGCGATGTGCTCGGCACCGAGAACGATACGATATATAAAAATATCGAAGAGCAGGTCGACCGCAAGCTGCTTCACAAGGCGCTTGACAAGCTGAGCGAGCGGGAGCGGCTCATTATGGAGCTGCGATTCGGCTTGTCCGACGGAGAGGAGAAAACGCAAAAGGATGTGGCCGATCTGCTCGGCATTTCCCAGTCATATATATCCCGATTGGAGAAGCGAATAATAAAGCGCTTGCGCAAGGAATTCAATAAAATGGTGTGACCGCGATTTTGCTTGATCCATAGCGAGTTTGCGCTGATCCTCCGCTTAGAGGGAGATAAATAAGGAATAAAATTGCACCCCGGGGAGATAATGTACATTAATGTTTCACCCTGGGAGGTAGTCACGAATGACCCGAAACAAAGTCGAAATTTGCGGTGTCGATACATCGAAGTTACCCGTCCTCACGAACGCCGAAATGAGAGAATTGTTCGTGGCTCTGCAGGAGCGGAATGAACGTTCCGCACGGGAGAAGCTGGTCAACGGCAACTTGCGTCTTGTCCTTAGCGTCATTCAGCGCTTCAACAATCGCGGCGAATTCGTCGATGATTTGTTCCAAGTCGGATGCATTGGCCTGATGAAGGCCATCGATAACTTCGATCTGGGGCAGAACGTTAAATTTTCCACCTATGCCGTACCGATGATTATCGGCGAGATCCGAAGATATTTGCGGGACAACAACCCGATCCGCGTATCCCGCAGCTTGCGGGACATTGCCTACAAGGCGCTGCAGGTTCGTGATTCCTTGACCAATCTAAATTCGCGGGAGCCTACGATTGTTGAAATCTCGGAAGCATTGAACGTTCCTAAGGAGGATGTCGTCTTCGCATTGGATGCGATACAGGATCCGGTTTCTCTCTTTGAACCGATTTATCATGACGGCGGCGATCCGATATACGTCATGGATCAGATAAGCGATGATAAAAATAAGGACGTAACCTGGATCGAGGAAATTGTGCTCCGGGAAGCGATGCGGAAGTTGAACGAGAGAGAGAAAATGATTTTATCGATGCGTTTTTTTGAAGGGAAAACCCAGATGGAGGTAGCGGATGAAATCGGCATATCTCAAGCGCAGGTATCCCGGTTGGAGAAATCAGCTATCAATCAAATGCAAAAGCATGTGCGAACGTAACTCGGTTACGACCATTGTGCAGCCGTCCGCCTCGAAGCGGCGGCTTTTTTTGTGCCAAAGAGCAGGAAGAGGACATTTTGGAGGCTTCGGACATATAACTATATTAGGAGAGGATGTTCAAAAAAGTCCGCATTCGCACGCGGACAATGAGCATTCTTGCTTCGGAAAGTGCGAAAGGACAACTCCAAAATAAATGCATAGTGGGGATCCCGATGAAAATATCCGATTTTCAAACGAAAGATGTTATCAATATTGTAGACGGCAAAAAATTAGGGCAAGTTAGTGATGTCGAGCTGGATTTGAAGCAAGGGCGCATCGATGCGATCGTCGTGCCCAATTACAGCAAGTTCCTCGGTTTTTTCGGCGGGGGCTCCGAGCTGGTCATTCCGTGGCGGAACATTGTCAAAATCGGCGCCGATGTTGTTCTCGTCAAGATGGAGGAGGCGAAGGCTTCCGCTCGGGCGGAGGAATACGAGACAACGGTTCTGCTTCCGAGACCGTAGGCTTCCGGCTGGAGTTTGTGGTACACTGGAGGTTGAGGTGAACGGTATGGAACCTTTTGTACGACGTCAAGGCAACAAGCCGGATGAACCGGGCGTGCTCGAACTCGCCGGCTGGATGGCCGGCACGCCCGGGCTGGCGGCCGGGTTTACGACCCGGATGGGCGGGGTGAGCCAGGGCTGCTTCGATTCACTCAACTGCGCCCTTCATGTGCGCGATACGGAGGAGGATGTCATCGCGAACCGGCGGCGAGTCGCCGAGGCTGCTGGCATTCCGTTTGAGAACTGGGTATGCGGAGAGCAGGTGCACGGCAATCGCGTGCACGTAGTTACGGAGGAAGACCGGGGCCGGGGCTGGTTCGGCCGGGCCAGCGCGATTCAAGATGCGGATGCGCTCGTGACCAATACAGAAGGGGTGATGCTGGCCTCCTTTTACGCTGATTGCGTGCCGCTTATTTTTCTCGATCCGGTGAAGCGGGTCGTGGCGGTGGCGCATGCGGGCTGGAAGGGAACGGTAACCCAGATTGGCCCTGAGACGGTACATATGATGCAGAAGCGCTATCACAGTTCGATCGAGCATATAAGAGCGGCCATCGGACCTTCGATCGGTCCGTGCTGCTATGAGGTGGACAACCGGGTCCTGGATCAGGTACGGGCAGTGTGGAACGAAGAGGCAGGCGAGGCGGAGCGCCCTGTCATTCGATCTTCCCGGCCGGGACATGCATGGCTCGATTTGAGGGAATTGAATCGACAATTGTTGAAACAAGCAGGAATTTTGCCAACAAATATCGAATGTACTAATTTGTGCACCGGCTGCGATACCGGCATGTTTTTTTCCCACCGCAAGGAAGGGGGAGCAACCGGCCGCATGATGAGCTTTATTGGTTGGAAGAAGGGATGACGACATGACGCTGCAGCAGAGAATCGAAGCTGTAGAACGACGGATACAGGAAGCATGCGCCCGAGCGGGGCGCAATCGGGAGGACGTCCGGACGATCGCCGTGACGAAGTATGTGTCGCTGGATCGGACGGGAGAGGCAATCGCGGCCGGCCTGAAGCACGTCGGGGAGAACCGCTGGCAGGATGCGGAAGCGAAGTGGATGCGGTACGGCGAGCGGGCGGCCTGGCATTTTATCGGAACCCTGCAGTCGAACAAGGCGAAGGATGTTGTCGGCAAGTTCGCATACATCCATTCGCTGGACCGTCTCTCCTTGGCCAAGGCGATAGAGAAGCGTGCTGCCGAATTGGATCACCTCGTCCGTTGCTTCATTCAGGTTAATATATCAGGTGAAGCTTCGAAGCAAGGATTGCTGCCGCAGGAAGTCGCGCCTTTCCTCGAAGAGTTGAAGGCATTCCCGCGCATTCAGCCCATTGGGCTGATGACGATGGCGCCGTATGAAGCGGAGCCGGAAGAGACGAGACCGGTCTTCCGCGGTCTACGCCAATTGCGGGATGAATTGAACGAGACGCGGACTGAACCGCTTGCCCATCTGTCGATGGGCATGTCGAACGACTTCGAGATCGCCGTTGAGGAAGGGGCGACGTGGATTCGGCTCGGCTCCATTCTGGTAGGGAAAGAGAGGGAAGAATGATGGGCGTAATGAACCGTTTCATGAATTTTCTCGGATTGCAGGAAGAGGAAGAAGTCGTCGAACGAGAGCAGATCACCCATGCGGATGATCAGGAGTTGGAAGCGCCTGCCTTCGATCAACGCAAGGGCGCGAGAGGATCCAACATCGTGAGCATCCATTCGCAGAAGGCTTCCAAGGTCGTCTTGTACGAGCCGCGATCCTATGATGAAGCGCAGGAGATCGCCGATCATTTGCGTTCCCGGCGGTCTGTCATCATTAATCTGCAGCGCGTCCGCAATGATCAGGCGCTGCGGATCATTGATTTCCTGAGCGGAACGGTGTACGCGCTGAGCGGCAACATTTCCAAGCTTGGAAGCAATATTTTCATCTGCACTCCGGACAATATCGAGATTCAAGGTTCGATAACGGAGATGTTTGCGGAGGATTTCGAATACACACAAACGAGGTGACCTGCTGTTGCTGGAATATACGATTATTCAGTATTTGGGCTATCTGTATGAAATTTATACGTGGCTCATCATTATTTATGTGTTGATGTCCTGGCTCCCGAATGTCCGTGAGAGCTTTATCGGCGAAATTTTAGGCAAGATTGTCGAGCCGTATTTGGGTCTGTTCCGGCGCATTATCCCGCCGATTGGCGGCATGCTCGATATTTCCCCGATCATCGCCCTGTTTGCGCTCCGCTTCGTGTACATGGGACTGGTAGCCGTTGTGCAGTACCTGTTCTAGATACGCGATGCGCACGGTACAGAAGAACGGCAAAAGGCGGAATGAGGAATGAAGGGTAACGAGAAGCTGTATGTCCACTTCCATCCCGACGAGCGTGAGTTCGTCGATCGCGCGTGGGAGTGGATACGGCGCGCGTCCGAAGGACATGAGGTTAAGCGGACGGACTTTTTGGATCCGAGGCAGGCTTATATTACGGCGACGCTGGTGAACCGGAGCCGGGATGTTCAGCTGCGGCTGGACGGCGGTTCCGGGCAGGCAGAGCGCAAGCGGGCCTTAGTCGCGCCCGATTATGTATATGCCGAAGGGGAAGATATGGGAATCTCCGTACTCCAGATCACCTCACCTGACCGAAAGTGGGACGAGCTGGAGCATGGTGATTTTCTTGGCGCGCTCCTGGGCTTGGGCATCAAGCGGGAGAAGATTGGGGATATTCATGTCTCCCCCGATCGCTGCCATGTGCTAGTAACGGAGGAGATGGCGCCGTTCGTAAATACGCATCTGCGCCAGGTTCACCGGGTGAGCGTCTTGACGGACATCCTTCCTCTGTCCGAATTGCATGCGGCGGACGCGGAGATGAAGACGGCGAAGCTGAGCGTCGCTTCCTTGCGTCTGGACGGAATTGCTAGCGACGTGTTCCGCTTGAGCCGCACGAAGATCGTGGCGCCTATCAAGGCGGGCCGCTGCAAGGTCAATTGGAAGGTGGAAGAGAACCCTTCCGCCCCGCTTGAAGCGGGGGACGTCGTCTCCTTGCAGGGCTTCGGGCGGTTCAAGGTTATCGATGTGGAAGGGTTGACGAAGAAGGGCCGCTATTGGGTTACGGTCGGGACGTTCACCTGATGATCTTGCGGCACGCTTGTGCAGGAATTTTGACAGGGGATGTCGAATTGCATATGAATCGCTGCAAGGCTTGTAATTATTAGGAGGTGCACAGCATGCCATTGACACCACTCGATATACATAATAAGGAATTTAGCCGCAAGCTGCGCGGTTACGATGAAGATGAAGTGAATGAATTTCTAGATCAGATTATTAAAGATTTCGAGGCGCTTATCCGGGAGAACAAAGAGATGCAGAACCATGCGCTCAATCTGCAGGAGAAGCTGGACCACTTCGCCAACCTGGAGGAGACGCTTAGCAAGACGATCATTGTCGCCCAGGAAGCGGCGGATGAAGTGAAGAACAACGCTAAGAAGGAAGCTCAACTTATCCTGAAGGAAGCGGAGAAGAATGCCGATCGGATCATCAACGATTCGCTGGCCAAATCGCGAAAGGTAGCGATCGAGATCGAGGAGCTGAAGAAGCAGGCGTCCATCTACCGCACACGCTTCCGCACGCTGGTCGAGGCGCAACTGGAGCTGTTGAGCCAGGACGGCTGGGACGGGCTGGAGCGGGCGGAACGGACCGAAGTGAAGGAGCTTTATTGAGCATCCGGCCGGATATTTGACATTTCGCGCAAAACGCGATATAACTATGTATTATTCCATACGTTGTATGCTAGATACGGCCCGGATCGAATCCCGGCCGCATTATATATCGCATATTCAATGACGGGAACGCGCCGTCACGACTGTTGTTCACCAGAGAATCGGGATGGGTGGGAACCGATGAACACAACGTGACCGGACATCATCCCGGAGAAGGCAAGCCGAATACCCGGCGGTGCGCGGCATCGCGGCGGAGGTAAGTTTGTCCGGCAGCCGGCCGTTATCCGGGAGCGCCAGCAGATTGCTGCGCGTACAGAGTGCCATTCCGCCCGATTATGGCGGCGGTGATGGAACAAGGGTGGTAACGCGAGAGACCTCGTCCCTTTTGGGATGGGGTTTTTTTATGTTCTATCAGGTATTTATTTGGATGAGAAAGGAAGAGTAACCGTGAAAAAAGTGGATGTGAAAGAGCGGGCCCGCGAGCGGGAGCAGCGGGTATTGCAGAGATGGAATGAACAGAATACGTTCCAGAAATCGATTGAACAGCGCGAAGGCAAGCCGAACTATGTGTTCTATGAAGGACCTCCCACGGCGAACGGGGCGCCGCATATCGGGCATGTGCTGGGCCGGGTTATCAAGGACTTCATCGGCCGCTACAAGACGATGTCCGGTTACCGCGTTCTCCGCAAGGCTGGCTGGGATACGCACGGATTGCCCGTTGAGCTGGGCGTGGAGAAGCAGCTGGGCATCTCCGGCAAGCAGGAGATCGAGAAATACGGGGTCGAGGAATTCGTCAAAAAATGCAAGGCCAGCGTCTTCGAGTATGAAAAGCAATGGCGGGAACTGACGGAAGCGATCGGCTACTGGACCAATCTGGACGATCCGTATATTACGCTGGATAATCGCTATATCGAAAGCGTATGGCATATTTTGTCCACGATTCACAACAAAGGCTTGCTGTACCGCGGCCACCGCGTTAGCCCGTACTGCCCGTGCTGCCAGACGACCCTCAGCTCGCATGAGGTGGCGCAAGGATATGAGACGGTCAAGGATCTGTCGGCCACCGTCAAGTTCAAGCTGAAGGACAGCGGGGAGAACGTGCTGGCCTGGACGACGACGCCATGGACGCTGCCGGCCCATGCGGCGCTGGCTATGAACCCGGACATGGATTATGTGCGGGTGCAGCAGGAGGACGGCGTATATATCGTGGCCAAAAATCTCGTCGATGACGTGATGCAGGGCGAGTATACGATTTTGTCGGAGCATAAAGGCGCTGAATTTATCGGAAAGACCTATGATGCGCCATTCCCCTATATCAAGCCGGAGAAAGGCCATCTTATCGTCGCGGCCGGGTTCGTCACGGACGCGAGCGGAACCGGGATCGTCCATATGGCGCCGGCGCACGGGGAAGACGACTACAAGAGCTGCCGCGACAACGGCATCAGCTTCGTCAGCGTCGTGGACACCCACGGGCGCTATACGCCGGAAGTAACCGACTTCGCAGGCCGCTTCGTCAAAGATTGCGATATTGACATCGTCAAGGCGCTGTCCGAGCAGAAGACGCTCTACAGCAAGGAAAAATACGAGCACAGCTATCCTTTCTGCTGGCGTTGCAAATCACCGCTGCTCTATTATGCGACGGAATCCTGGTTCATTAAGACAACAGCGGTTAAAGATCAATTAATTGCAAACAACAGCAAGGTGGACTGGTATCCATCTCATATTCGGGAAGGCCGCTTCGGCAACTTCCTTGAAGATCTTGTCGACTGGAATATTAGCCGGAACCGCTATTGGGGAACGCCGCTCAACGTATGGGTATGCTCCTCCTGTAAGGAAGAATATTCTCCTGGCAGCCGCGAAGAGCTGATCGCGCGCGCGGTCGGGCCTGTATCGGAGGATATCGAGCTTCACAAGCCGTATGTCGACGAAGTGAAGCTGCGCTGCCCGCACTGCGAGCATGGCGTGATGGAGCGTACGCCGGAAGTTATCGACGTATGGTTCGATAGCGGCTCCATGCCGTTCGCCCAGTTCCATCACCCATTCGGCAATGAACAGGCATTCAACGAGCAGTATCCGGCCGATATGATCTGTGAAGGGATCGACCAGACGCGCGGCTGGTTCTTCAGCCTGCTGGCCGTATCGACGCTGTACAAAGGCAAGGCGCCATACAAGGCCGTGATTGCAACGGGTCATATTTTGGATGAGAACGGACAAAAAATGTCCAAATCGAAAGGCAATGTCATTGATCCGTGGGAGATTATTAACGAGTACGGGACCGATGCTTTCCGTTGGGCGCTCCTGTCGGACAGCGCGCCATGGAACTCGAAGCGCTTCTCGAAGCAGATTGTGGCGGAAGCGAAGTCCAAGGTCATCGACACGCTCGTCAACACCCATGCCTTCTATGTGCTCTATGCCAATATCGATCAGTATGATGCGCAAGCTTATGAAGAGCGCGCATCCGCCAACAAGCTGGACCGCTGGATTCTGTCCCGTCTTCACACGCTTATCGGGACGGTGACGAAGGGGCTGGAGGCGAATGACTTCCTGAATCCGGCCAAAGCGATCGAAGCTTACGTGGACGAACTGAGCAATTGGTACATCCGCCGTTCCCGCGACCGCTTCTGGGGCAGCGGCATGACCGATGACAAGCTGTCTGCTTACCAGACGCTGCGCAAGGTGCTCCTGACCTTGGCGAAGCTGGTCGCGCCTTATGCGCCGATGGTTGCGGACGATATCTACACCAATCTGGGCGGCGAACGCGAGAGCGTGCACCTGGACGACTATCCGCAAGCGGACGGGGCGCTCATTGATACGGAGCTGGAGCAAGATATGGAGACAGCCCGCCAGATCGTAGAGCTGGCCCGCAGTGTCCGCAACGAGACCGGAATCAAGACGAGGCAACCTCTCTCCGAGCTGATCATTTCCCTTGACCGGCCGTTCCATCTGGCCGATTATGAGGCGGTCATCCAGGATGAGATCAATGTGAAGCAGATTCGTCTGGAGACGAGCGACAGCGGATTTGTCGACTTCGTCCTGAAGCTCAATCTGAAGGTCGCGGGCAAGAAGTACGGCAAAAACGTCGGCCCGATGCAGAACGCCTTGAAGTCGATGTCCGCAGAAGAGACGCGGCGTATCGTCGAGCAGGGACAGTGGGCATTCACGGCAGCGGATGGTGAAGAATTGACGGTAACGCACGATGAACTGCTCGTCGAGAAGCAGGCGAAGGCCGGGTTTGCCTCGGCTTCGGGCTACCAAATGACCGTGGCGCTCAACACCGAAATTACGCCGGAGCTGGAGCAAGAGGGTTGGGTGCGTGAAGTCGTCCGCGGCATTCAGGATACGCGGAAGAAGCTGGATCTCCCGATCGAGAAGCGGGTCGATCTCGTCATTGCCGCCGACGCGGGGCTGACCGCGGCCATTCAGACGTTCGATGCGACGCTGCGCGATAATGTGCTGGTCGCTTCGGTTACCTTCGGTGAAGTCGAAGGCATGGATACGATCGAGGTCGGTTCGAAGACGATTCGGGTGCGGATCACGTAATGCCCTTGGGGCGGATCGAATCTGTGCGGAATGAGCAGCCTGACTCGTGGCAACAATAAGACAGGCGCTTGAATCCGGAATGTGGGATGGAAGAAGAGCGTGGACCTTGCGGGGAACCGGAAGGTCACGCTCTTTTTTGCCATTCGGCTTGTACGAGGAGGCGTAATTCGCATGCAACAAGAGGAGAAGGACAAGCGGGACATCCTAACTGGGAAGGAAGAAATTTGTACGGAAATTCCGGCCGATGTACCGCAAAATGAGTGGGAAGAACGGCAAATGATGAAGACGATTCATGATTATACGGTCAGTCTCGCGCAAAAAATGGAGAAATCCCGGCTTGACGAGTATACGGCATTGCTTTTCAATCCCCGCAGGCTGATCTGGGTCAATGTGATAGGCGGTATCGCTCGGGGAGTCGGTATCGCCATCGGAGTCACGTTGTTCACTGCAGTGATTGCCTATATTTTGCAGCTTCTCGGCGCTTTGAACTTGCCGATTATCGGCGACTTCATTGCGGATCTGGTCCGGATCGTGCAGCGCCAGCTGGATACGAAGATGTATTGAAGAACCAGGCGAGAGAACTTTAATGATAAGCGTCGCCGGCATTCTCGGAGCCGTCTTGCGAATAGGCTGTCTCGTCCGGCTCGAGCAGCGGCTCTCCTTCCCCGCTGTCCATATAGTGCCGATAACGCCGATTGCGTACGATGTACACATCGCTTCCGGTCATATCCGTGGCGACGAAGCTCTCGAACGATTCGACGAAGCCGTCGACATCGTCAGACGCTTCAATGTACATATTGTCATAGTCATCAATATTGCCGTCCTCCTGCATCGCCGGAGTATTCGATGTGCCCCACGATTCGACAATTTGCCAGGCGTCTTCCCCGTCGAAGCCGTTCTGGGTGTCCAGTTCGTCCAGACTGGTGCGCCCGAAGGGAGGCATCAGGAATTGCTCCTCCACCGGCCGGCGGTCGGACACTTCGCGCTGCGGCTCATGCTCGATGCAGTACATCGTAAAAGGCACGGCTTCCAGCCGTTCGTACGGAATCGGTTGCTCACAGACCGCACAAATGCCGTAAGTGCCCTTGTCGATCTGAGCGAGGGCGCTATGAATGCGATCGAGCAGAAATTCATCATGCTCATTCAAGGCGATGTCCTTGCCACGTTCATACAGTTCGGTGGCGAGATCCCCCGGGTGATTGTCCACATTAGACAATTCCCCCGTATTTTCGCGGAGCGAACGGGATAATCCGTAATGGTTGCTGTGAGATAGCTTGCGGCTCAGTTGGGCCTCTTTGTCAAGCAGCGTCTGCTTGAGCGACTCCAATTGCTGTGATGTTAACGAATTCATGGCAGCCGTACTCCTTCCTAAAAGGTGTCGTCTGCTTTATAGCATGTGCGATCGGGCGGAAAAACTACGTGGAAAAACGGTGACGGATTGGGTTGTATTGGACGTTATTTTTCAACCTGTGATACAATGGGCGGGGAATCAATGCCGTTTCGGCACCTTTTTGGAGTGCATCCTACATCCTGTAAATGAGGTGACAGTTATCTGTGTGGTACTATATTATCGCTGTGATCGTGTTCGTCATCGATCAAGGCACCAAATGGATTATCGCGACCCGATTAACGCTATATGAGCAAATTCCGGTAATCGGCAATTTTTTCTTAATTACGTCGCACCGCAATACCGGAGCCGCGTTCAGCATTCTTGAAGATCAGCGTTGGTTTTTCATCATTGTCACGATCATTGTTGCTTCCGGCATTATTTGGTATATGTACAAAATTCGGCATCAACAAGGACATATTTTGCCTATCGGCCTGAGCCTTATCCTTGGAGGAGCACTCGGCAATTTCCTTGATCGGCTGCTGACGGGCGAGGTTGTCGATTTTCTTCAATTCAATTTCGGATCGTATACGTTCCCGATCTTCAATGTCGCCGACATGGGCATTACGATCGGCGTTGGCTTCGTGCTGCTTGACGCGATGCTGTCCGTGAAGCGGGAAAAGGCGCTCGAGGCCGAGATCCAACGGCATGAAGCCGAGCATGGCCGTCCAGAGGACGGACAATCGAAGGAAGGATCGACACAATGACAGACTTACGAACAACATCGTCGGAGGAAGACAATCAAGAAGGCTTGGAACAGGATGTGCTGTTATGGACGGTAACCGACGCGGAAGCCGGAGAGCGCATCGATAAATACATAACCGAATCGTTGGAGGAACCGGTATCCCGTTCGCAGGTCCAGCTCTGGATTCGGGATGCTCATGTGCTTGTGAACGGGCGGAGCGTCAAGCCGAATTATAAGGTTGGCGCCGGAGACGAGATCGAGCTGCGGATTCCGGAACCAGCCTCAACGGATATCGTCCCGGAGGAGATTCCGCTCGATATTTATTACGAGGATGCCGATGTCATCGTCATCAACAAACCGCGCGGAATGGTCGTTCATCCCGCGCCAGGTCATCTGTCGGGAACGGTGGTGAACGCCCTTATGCACCATTGCCGCGATCTGTCCGGCATTAACGGCGAGCTTCGTCCCGGCATCGTGCATCGCATCGACAAGGATACGTCCGGCCTGCTGATGGCAGCAAAGAACGACCGCGCTCATACGGAGCTGGCGGCACAGCTCAAAGCTCATACGGTGCTGCGGAAATATAAGGCGCTCGTTCACGGCAATCTGGCGCATGATCAGGGCACGATCGATGCTCCGATCGGCCGCGATCCGCATGACCGGAAAATGTTCGCGGTGACCGATCGCAACAGCAAGCGGGCGGTGACTCATTTCCAGGTGGCCGAGAGGTTCGGGGATGTCACCTTGGTTGAACTGCAACTGGAGACGGGCAGAACCCATCAGATCCGCGTCCATATGAAATATATCGGCCATCCGCTCGTCGGTGATCCGATGTATACGCGCGGCGTGCGCGGCATAACGATGCACGGCCAAGCCCTTCATGCGGCTACCTTGGGTTTCGTTCATCCTGCAAGCGGCCAACTGCAGCAGTTCGAGGCTCCGCTGCCGGACGATATGGAGCATCTGCTCTACATGCTGCGTAACCGGTAGGATGGAACCCCGGCAGGGCGGAGTCGGAGAAGATATCCCGCTGGTTCGAGAAAACGTATTGACAAGTCGAGAGCAAAGTGGGATAATTCATAGCGAACCAAATATTGAACCTTTAAATCAGTCCCGAGAGGCTGGCAAGGTAACGTTCGTAACGAGAAGATTCGTGACGCGAGAGAACGGAGGAGTATGGGCTGCCTGTGAGCAGAGTATTCTTCATCATGTCTCTTGCTGGATGTCGCGGCCTTCTGCGCTATCATCGAGTAATGAACTCCTTGCCTGTGGGCAAGGAGTTTTTTTGTGCCCCGCGATGTGAATAATAACGCCTCTGTGGAACATGCCAAATGCAACGGATAAGCGAAGGGAGTTATGCATTCATGAGTACAGCGGATTGGAACATCATTATGGACGAGATAGCGATACGAAGAGCCTTGACCCGCATCACACATGAGATTCTGGAACGGAACAAGGGGATAGACAACTGTGTGCTGGTTGGCATCCGCACGCGCGGCATCTACTTGGCGCACCGGATTGCCGAACGAATCCGGCAGATTGAGAATATGGATATCCCGGTCGGGGAGCTGGATATTACGCGCTACCGCGATGACGCCAAGCGCGAGCCGGAGCAGAACGGCGAGCTCAGCGCCTCCTTCCCGATTCACGACAAGAAAATCATTCTGTGTGATGATGTCCTGTATACGGGTCGCACCATTCGGGCAGCGATGGACGCCTTGATGGACCAAGGACGGCCGCAAATGATTCAATTGGCTGTCCTGGCGGACCGCGGCCACCGCGAGCTGCCGATACGACCGGATTATGTGGGCAAGAACGTTCCTACCTCTAGAACCGAAGAGATTGTAGTTGCCTTGAAGGAAGTCGATGGTTCAGATGAAGTGAAAATCATACATCACAGGGGGTAATCAACATGGCGGTAGTTCAACTGGAGCGTTCGATAAGAGAACGGAGCTTGCTTGGTTTGAAGGAGATGAGCAAGCAGGAGATGGAGTCCATTTTGGACCGTGCCGATTACTGGAATCGTCAGCCCAACAAAGTAAGTCATGTGCTCAAGGACAAATTCGCGACGAACCTGTTCTTCGAGAGCAGCACCCGAACCCGCTGTTCGTTCGAGGTGGCCGAGAAGCGGCTTGGCGCGGAAGTCATTAATTTCACGACCCAGGCTTCCAGTGTGGAAAAAGGAGAGTCCATCTATGATACGGTGCGGACGCTCGAATCGATGGGGATGGATGCGGGCGTTATCCGCTTGAAGCCGGTAGGTCTCTTGGAACAAATTGCGGAGCGGGTCAAGATGCCGCTTGTGAATGCCGGAGACGGCAACAACGAGCATCCGACGCAGGCGCTTCTCGATATGTACACGATGCGGAAGCATTTCGGAGAGCTGTCCGGTCTGAATGTGACTATCGTGGGGGATATCCAGCATAGCCGGGTCGCGCGCTCGAATCTGTGGGCGCTGCGGAAGTTCGGAGCGAAGGTCAGCTTCTGCGCTCCGGAGCATATGCGGGCGAACGACCTGGATGCCCCGTACATCTCAATTGAAGAAGCCGTGCAGGCCGATGTCGTCATGATGCTGCGCCTTCAGCTGGAGCGGCATCAAGGTGACAAGATCGGGCCGGCGGAGGAATATCGGACCCATTACGGATTGACACTTGAACGCGTTGAAGGGATGAAGCCACACAGCATCATTATGCATCCGGCTCCGGTGAACCGCAATGTCGAAATCGACGACGCTGTGGTTGAATGCGAACAGGCACGCATCTTTGACCAGATGGCTAATGGGGTGCCGATACGGATGGCGGTTATGGAGCGGGCCATGGCGTAACCCACAGGGGCGCGTCAACATGTGGGACTATCGGAATCAAGTACAGGGATGAGAGGGGATCGTCATCATGTTAGTGATAGCTAATGCGAACATATTAAATGAAGCAGGCGAACTTCAGCTTGCGGATTTGTGGATAGAGGATGGACAAATCAAAAAAATCGTTCCTGCCGGCTCGGAACCGGCCGGAACGGCCGAAGTATGCGATGTGCAAGGCAAATTCGTCTCGGCGGGCTTCATCGATATGCACGTGCATCTGCGCGAGCCCGGCTTCGAACATAAGGAAACTATCGCAACCGGTACGCGTTCGGCTGCCAAAGGCGGATTTACGACCATTGCCTGCATGCCGAATACTCGCCCGGTGCTGGGCACTCCGGAGATGATTCGCTCCATCTATGACAAAGCGGAGGCGGAAGGCATCGTGAAGGTGCTTCCGTACGCCTCCATCACGGTCAATGAGCTGGGCCGGGAGCTGACCGACTTCGCCGCTTTGAAGGAAGCCGGCGCGATTGGCTTCACTGACGATGGTGTCGGTGTCCAGAACGCACAGGTGATGAAGGACGCCATGACTCTAGCTAAGAAATTGGACATGCCGGTCATCGCCCACTGCGAGGATGATTCGCTTGTCAAGGGGCGGGCGGTCACCGAAGGAGAGTTCGCCCGCAAGCACGGACTGAAGGGAATTCCGAATGAATCGGAAGCGATTCATGTCGGCCGCGACATTCTGCTGGCGGAAGCTACAGGCGCCCATTATCATGTGTGTCACGTTAGCACGGAGCAATCGATACGCCTTATCCGGCAGGCGAAGCAGTTGGGCATTCGCGTCACTGCGGAAGTATGTCCGCACCATCTGCTGCTCTCGGATGAAGATATTCCAGGAATGGACACGAACTGGAAAATGAACCCGCCGCTGCGCACGCCTCGCGACGTCGCAGCTTGCATCGAAGGGCTGGAGGATGGAACGATTGATATTCTCGTCACCGACCATGCGCCGCATAGCGAAGAAGAGAAGGCCAAAGGAATGGAGCTTGCGCCCTTCGGCATCGTCGGTCTGGAGACGGCCTTCCCGCTGCTCTATACCCGCTTCGTGGCGACCGGGAAATGGACGTTGTCCTTCCTCATCCGGCGGATGACGACGGACCCGGCCAATGTATTCGGACTGTCGGCCGGACGGTTGGTGCCGGGAGCGCCTGCCGATATTACGGTGATAGACCTGGAAGCGGAACATGAGGTGAACCCGGAAGAGTTCCTGTCCAAAGGCCGGAACACGCCGTTCACGGGGTGGAAGCTCAAGGGATGGCCGGTCATGACGCTGGTCGACGGTCGCATCGTATGGAGCAAGCAATAATTCGGCCTGGGACTCTATCGCAATACATCTCAATTGACCTTTTACCCTTATGAAAATCAATACAAAGACTTCGTATTCTGGCTGTCAGGATACCGACATGATAGATTGACCGTCCCGCAAGGACCGGCAGAGAGCGAGGAGTGAGAGATATGCAGGCTAGATTATTATTGGAGGATGGCACGCTGTTCACGGGGGCCGGATTCGGCGCAGACGGTGAGACGACGGGAGAGGTCGTGTTCAGCACTGGGATGACAGGATACCAGGAGGTGCTGTCCGACCCGTCCTACTGCGGCCAAATTGTGACGATGACCTATCCGCTTATCGGCAATTACGGCATTACCCGGGATGACTTCGAGGCGATTCGCCCGTATGTGCACGGCTTCGTCGTCCGCCGTCATGAGCTGGTGCCCAGCAACTGGCGTGCCGAATATTCGGTCGACCGCCTGCTGAAGGAATACGGCGTGGTCGGCATCAGCGGCATCGATACGCGGATGTTGACGCGCAAGCTCCGTCACTACGGCACGATGAAGGGGCTCCTAACGACAGGGAGCGAGCCGGTCGAAGCGCTGATGGAACGGCTTGGCGGCACGGAATCGCGTACGGACCAGGTTGCGCTCACTTCTACGAAGCATATTTACTCCTGCCCTGGAGAGGGCCCTCGCGTCGTACTGGTTGATTACGGCGCAAAGAGCGGAATTCTCAGAGAGCTGACGAAGCGCGGCTGCGATGTCGTCGTCGTGCCTCATGACACGACGGCCGATGAGATTCGGCGCCTTCGTCCGGACGGCATCCAATTGTCGAACGGGCCCGGGGATCCGAAAGATGTGCCGCATGCGGTAGCCACCGTCCGCGAGCTTATCGGGGAATTCCCGCTGTTCGGCATCTGCCTCGGCCATCAAATCTTCGCGCTCGCTTGCGGAGCGGATACCGGCCGGCTGAAGTTCGGACACCGCGGCGGCAACCACCCGGTCAAAGAGCTGGCGACGAACCGCTGCTATATTACATCGCAAAATCATGGCTATACCGTAGTGGAGGAATCCGTCAAGGGCACGGACCTGCAGGTTACCCATATCAATAATAACGACAAGACGATCGAAGGGTTGAAGCATGCGACGGCGCCTGCCTTCTCGGTGCAGTATCATCCGGAAGCTTCACCGGGACCGTATGACAGCAGCTATCTGTTCGACCAATTCCTCGCTATGATTCGCGAGCATCAGAGCCATCGGACATCGGTACCGCGTCAGGCGGAACTTGCCGCACAGCTGAAAGGAGCGCGTTAATATGCCGAAGAATACAGACCTCAAAAAAATACTCGTCATCGGTTCCGGGCCGATTGTCATCGGCCAGGCGGCAGAGTTCGATTACGCCGGAACGCAGGCCTGTCAGGCATTGAAGGAAGAGGGCATCGAAGTGGTGCTTATCAACAGCAACCCGGCTACGATTATGACCGATACCAATATGGCGGACAAAGTATATATTGAGCCGATTACGCTTGATTTCGTCACTCAAATCATTCGCCAGGAGCGTCCCGACGGCTTGCTGCCGACGCTCGGCGGGCAGACCGGGCTCAACATGGCGGTCGAGCTGGCGCGCGCAGACGTGCTTGAGCAGGAAAATGTAAAGCTGCTCGGCACGCAGCTCGAAGCGATTGAACGTGCCGAAGACCGGGATATGTTCCGCGAGCTGATGCGCGAGCTGGAGCAGCCGGTGCCGGAGAGCACGATCGTGACGTCGGTGGAGGAAGCGGTCGAGTTCGCGAACAGCATCGGCTATCCGATTATTGTACGACCTGCCTATACGCTGGGCGGCACAGGCGGAGGCATCTGCGACAACGAAGAAGAGCTGCGCGACATCGTCGCCTCCGGCATTCGCTACAGCCCGATTGGCCAATGTCTGATTGAGAAGAGCATCGCTGGCATGAAGGAAATCGAGTACGAAGTCATGCGCGACGCCAATGATAACTGCATTGTCGTCTGTAATATGGAGAACTTCGACCCGGTAGGCGTGCACACGGGCGACAGCATCGTCGTGGCGCCAAGCCAGACGCTGTCGGATCGGGAGTACCAGATGCTGCGTTCCGCCTCGCTCAAAATCATCCGCGCGCTCAACATCGAGGGCGGTTGCAACGTGCAGTTCGCACTGGACCCGCACAGCTATCAATACTATGTCATTGAAGTGAATCCGCGGGTAAGCCGTTCGTCGGCGCTTGCGTCCAAGGCGACGGGCTACCCGATTGCGAAGATGGCCGCCAAAATCGCGGTCGGCTACACGCTGGATGAGATAGTAAATCCGGTTACGGGACAGACTTATGCATGCTTCGAGCCAACACTGGACTATATCGTATCAAAAATTCCGCGCTGGCCGTTCGATAAATTCACGCAAGCGAACCGGAAGCTCGGCACTCAGATGAAGGCGACCGGGGAAGTGATGGCGATTGGCAGGACGTTCGAGGAATCGATGCACAAAGCGGTGCGCTCGCTCGAAATCGGCGTCCATCGCCTGTACTTGCCGGAAGCGGAGCAGCTCGATAATGACGAGCTGGAAGCACGCCTCAAATCACCGGACGATGAGCGGCTGTTCCTGCTTGCGGAAGCGTTCCGCCGCGGTTATGAGCTGCAGCGTCTGCATGATATCACGAAGATTGACTGGTGGTTCCTGGATAAAATTGAAGGCATCATCGCCTTTGAAGCGCGGATTAAGGAAGAGTCGGCTCTGAGCGAGCAGACACTCTATGAGGCGAAGCGCATGGGCTTCACGGACCGCGCCATTGCGGAGCTTCGCCAAGCAGCCCATCCGGGCCTGGCCCACACGACGGAAGCAGAGGTATCCGCGCTACGCAAGGAGCTTGGTCTCCGGCCGGTCTATAAAATGGTAGATACTTGCGCGGCGGAATTCGAAGCTTCCACTCCGTACTATTACTCGACCTACGAGACGGAGAATGAAGTCATGCCTACCGAGAAAGAGAAGATTCTCGTCCTCGGCTCCGGCCCGATTCGGATCGGGCAAGGGATTGAATTCGACTATTCGACCGTGCATGCGGTATGGGCTATCCAGGACGCAGGCTATGAGGCGGTCATCATCAATAACAATCCGGAGACGGTCTCGACTGACTTCAACACATCGGATCGGCTCTACTTCGAGCCGCTGTTCTTCGAAGACGTCATGAATCTCATCGAGCAGGAGCAGCCGGTCGGCGTCATCGTCCAGTTCGGCGGCCAGACCGCAATTAACTTGGCGGCTCCGCTCGCGAAGGCAGGGGTGCGGATTCTCGGCTCCAGCCTGGAGAGCATCGATGAAGCGGAGGACCGCAAAAAGTTCGAAGCGCTCTTGTCGCGCCTCGGCATCGCGCAGCCGACCGGAAGCACCGTCACATCGGTCGACGAAGCGGTCGGCACGGCACAGCGCATCGGGTATCCGGTGCTTGTCCGTCCGTCCTACGTCCTCGGCGGACGCGCGATGGAAATCGTCTACTCGGATACAGAGCTGCTCAACTATATGGAATATGCGGTTAAAATCAATCCGGAGCATCCGGTCCTTATCGACCGCTATATGCTGGGCAAGGAAGTCGAGGTCGATGCGATTTGCGACGGCGACACGGTGCTCATTCCGGGTATTATGGAGCATGTGGAGCGGGCCGGGGTACACTCGGGCGACTCGATTGCGGTCTACCCGCCACAGCATCTATCCCAGGAGCTGCAGCAGCAGGTGGTTGACATTACGATTCGCATCGCGAAGGAATTGAAGACGATTGGACTTATCAATATTCAGTTCGTAATCTATCAAAATCAAGTTTATGTCATCGAGGTCAATCCGCGCTCGTCCCGTACGGTGCCGTTCCTGAGCAAGGTAACCAATATTCCGATGGCCAACGTCGCGACCAAGCTCATTCTTGGCGCGAAGCTGAACGGCCTCGGGTATCAGGAAGGCCTGTGGCCGGAAGACGACCATGTCTCGGTGAAGGTGCCGGTCTTCTCCTTCGCCAAGCTGCGCCGGGTCGAGCCGACGCTCGGACCGGAGATGAAGTCGACCGGGGAAGTGATGGGTCGTGACAAGCAGTATGCCAAAGCGCTCTACAAGGGCCTCATCGGTTCGGGTATGAAGATACCGACAACCGGCGCCATTATTTGCACGGTGGCGGATAAGGACAAGGAAGAAGCGGTGCAATTGATGAGCGGCTTCGCCGCTCTCGGCTATAAGCTGATAGCGACCGGCGGGACCGCTACGGCGCTGGAGGAAGCGGGGTTGAACGTCAAGCGCGTCAACAAGCTGACGGAAGGGAATCCGAATATTCTCGACCTCATCCGGAACGGGGAAGCCCATTTCGTCGTCAATACGCTGACGAAGGGCAAGACTCCGGAACGGGATGGCTTCCGCATCCGCCGCGAGGCGGTGGAGAACGGCGTCGTCTGCATGACCTCGCTGGATACGGTGCGCGCGCTGCTCGAGATGCTGGAGCAGATTAACTTCTCTTCGCGTCCGATGCCGGCCATCCGGAAATAACGAACAGATATAGATGCGCGAAAGCAATCGGGGAGGCCTGCGGGCCTCCCCGATTGGCGGGATGCGCATGCAGCGGAAAGTATGAACGATGAGCGGGGGGCAGAAAATGAGTGATACGGTATCATTTGAACAGGCAGCGAGCCAAGTGATGGTCGCGCTGGATTATGACGGGACGGTGGAGGCCCATTGTCTTATTGAGCAACTGGAGGGCATTCCTTGCTATATGAAGGTAGGCATGCAGCTGTTCTACGCGGGCGGCCCCTCCTTCATCCGCGAGCTCAAGGAGCGCGGGTACAGTGTGTTCTTGGATGTGAAAATGCATGACATTCCGAATACGGTCAAGGGTGGCGCGAACAGCATTGCGAAGCTGGGCGTCGACATGTTCAACGTTCATGCGGCCGGAGGCAAAAAGATGATGCAGGCGGCCATCGAGGGCGTCGAAGCGGCCCGCACGGCCGACCCTTCGCTGCCGCGTCCGGTGATTATCGCCGTTACGCAGCTCACGAGCACCAATAACGAAGTCATGAATGAAGAGATTGGAATTCCCGGCACGGTCGAAGAGACCGTCGTCCGCTATGCGAAGCTGACGCAGGAAGCCGGACTCGATGGAGTCGTCGCTTCTCCGCATGAAGTGAAGAGCATCAAGGCGGCCTGCGGCGATTCGTTCCGCACCGTTACGCCGGGCATCCGGCCCAAGGGCGCTCCGCTTCAGGATCAGTCCCGCGTGATGACTCCAGCGGAAGCGATGCGGCATGGCACGGATTATATCGTCGTCGGCCGGCCGATTACGGAAGCGGAGGATCCACGGGCAGCCTTACTATCCATTATCGAGGAGTTGATGTAACGATGACAACGACGAAGAGAGAACGTGAGATTGCCGGACATTTGTTATCTATAGAAGCGGTGGCGCTGCGGCCGCATGAGCCTTTCACCTGGACGTCCGGAATCAAGTCCCCTATCTACTGCGATAATCGCTTGACAATGTCGTACCCTGAGATTCGGGGGGCCATCGCGGAAGGCTTCGCATCCCTGATCAAGGAATATGCGCCGGATGCGGAAGTCATCGCCGGGACGGCGACCGCCGGCATTCCGCATGCAGCCTGGGTTGCGGACCAGCTGGGGCTGCCCATGGCTTACATTCGCGACAAGGCGAAGGGACACGGGAAGCAGAATCAGATCGAAGGCCTGATTCGTCCGGGACAGAAGGTCGTCGTTATCGAAGATCTAATCTCGACCGGGGGCAGCTCGCTCAAAGCGGCGATGGCCGTCCAGGAAGCGGGGGCGGAGCCGCTTGCCGTATTCGCCATCTTCAGCTATGAGCTGGAAAAAGCGGAGCAGGCGTTCTGGGAAGCCGGAATCCCGCTTCATACGCTGTCCCGCTATACCGCGCTCATCGAGACGGCTCTGGAAGCGGGCGTCATTCAAGCAGCGGATCTCGATGTATTGGCATCTTGGCGCGTCAGCCCGGCTGCCTGGGGCCATTAAATTGCTTGGCAGCGACATCAATTGAGCCTAACCGACAAAACGGTTAGGTTTTTTTCTTTTATCATTCGTGTCGTAAAACCTCATTGCTTTAGCTATGGGGATGTAAGGAACTTTGCTCTGCATCCCCTCTGGGGGTGCTAAGAGCAAACCAAAAAGGAGTTGTTTGTTTGGTTGATTGTTGTTGGATAGACACACTGCATCTAACGTCATATGGTACAATTAGCCATAGGTAATGCGCGGAAATTGTTGAAATGGAGAGCATCCCTGACTACGTTCACTTGGTCATAAAGTGTGACCCGCAATTCGGAATTCACCGAGTCGTGAAACATTTGAAGGGCTCTGCATCCAGAGTTTTTCCGATGGACTTTGGCTATTGCGTCTCAAAAAGAAAGGAGTGATTGAAATGCACAGAGCCTACAAATTCCGTTTGTATCCGAACAAAAAACAAGCTGCTCTCATCAACAAAACGATTGGGTGTTCCCGCTTTGTATTCAATCACTTCCTCGCAAGACGAAAAGATGCTTACGAACAGGAAAAGAAAACGCTCAATTACCACGAATGTTCTGCCATGCTCACACAACTTAAAAAAGAGATTGAATGGTTACAAGAAGTGGATTCGACTGCCCTGCAATCCGCTTTGAAAGATTTGGATTCCTCCTACAAAAAGTTTTTCAAAGAGAAAAAAGGCTATCCCAAATTCAAAAGCAAGAAGAACCCGAAACAATCCTACACATGCAAAATGAATATCAAAATGGAAGGAAAATGCATCAAACTTCCTAAACTTGGATGGGTTGCGTTTGCCAAATCAAGAGAAGTCGAGGGACGCATCCTGTCGGCTACGATCAGACGAAATCCTTCGGGAAAATATTTTGTGTCGGTTTTGTGCGAGACAGAGATTCAACCACATCCGCAAATCGAACAGACCGTAGGAGTTGATCTTGGCCTCATGGATTTCGCTATTCTCTCTACTGGTGAGAAGGTGGCGAACCCCAAGTACTATCGTAAGTATGAAAAACAATTGGCGAAGTGGCAACGAATTCACTCACGCAGACAAAAAGGCGGTAAAAACCGTTACAAAGCACGCCTCAAAGTGGCTTGCTTGCATGAGAAGATCGCAAATACCCGCAATGACTTCCTACATAAGCTGTCAACCAAGTTGATTAACGAAAACCAAGTGATCTGTTTGGAGGACTTGCAAGTGGAAAATATGCTCAAAAACCACAAGTTAGCAAAATCCATTGCAGATGCTTCGTGGTCTATGTTTCGTACGATGCTAGAGTATAAGACGGAATGGTACGGTCGAACCATCTCCATCGTTGGGAAGCAATTCCCTTCAAGCCAACTCTGCTCCACTCCAAATTGTGGATACCGCAATAAAGACGTGAAAAACCTCAACTTGCGAGAATGGAATTGCCCGAAATGTGGTGCTAAGCACGATCGTGACGAAAACGCTGCAATCAATATTGAGCAGGAAGGACTTCGGCTGTTGGCATAGCCAACTGAACTGTGGGACACACAGGGATAGCTTGGTGGCTTTCACTCCGTTAGGAGTGACTACCCAAGAATCCCCTGCCTTTAAGGCATGGGGAGTGTCAAGACAAACATTTAACAGAAAAAAAGAGTATAACGTAGTAGTATAAACAGGAAATGATCGGAAGTTAGACAACCCCATCTTTTGATGGAAGCGGCGGGACTAGCATTACAAAGATTGTAACTTTTCTTTCTTTTCCATCGTTTATACTTAGGTTGAGTTTTTGACGACATGTCCGAGAAAGGGGCGAATAATGTAATGAAATGGCTTCGCAAACGGAAGAAGTCAGACCGTGCCGAGGCATCCCCGGCTCTCGCGGCGAACGAGCAGGAAGAAGTGGCGCAAGAGAAGACGGAATACATAGAGGACAAGACACAAACTGCAGCATGGCCTGCCCGAGCCCACCCGATCTCTCCGGATCAACCGCTTCTGGAAGTCCGGGCGGTTGAGCGGACGTTCCAGGTTGGCAGCCAGAAGCTGCATGTACTCAAAGGAATCGAGATGGAAGTGCACCCGGGTCAATTGGTTATGCTGAAGGGCCGTTCCGGCTCTGGGAAGACGACACTGTTGAACATGCTTGGAGGGCTCGATCTGCCCACGAAGGGAGAGATCCGGTTCCGAGGGGAGCCGTTCTCGACATGGAGCGATGACAAGCGCACCGCGACGCGACGCAGTGAGATCGGGTTCATTTTCCAAGCTTATGCACTTATGCCGCTATTGTCCGCTTATGAGAACGTTGAATTGTCGCTGCGTATGGCTAACGTGCCCCGTCATTTATGGAAGGAGCGGGTCCAATATTGCCTTGAGATGGTTGGATTGGGCAAGCGCATGAGCCACCGTCCCTTCGAGATGTCGGGGGGAGAGCAACAGCGGGTTGCGATAGCCAAATCGATTGCTCATAAGCCGCTGCTGTTATTGGCCGATGAGCCGACAGCGGAATTGGATTCACAAATGGGGGCTCAGGTCATGGGCGTATTCCGGCAAATCATTCGTTCGGAACAAATCGCCATCTGTATGACCACCCACGATCCCACAATTTTGGAGGTAGCTGATCATGTTTATGAAATGGTCGACGGAAGATTCATCACCTAGAAGCGCCCGCAAATGGCGCCGTGCCGCTTTGGCACTGATGTGCGGCATGCTGCTGTTCACGTCCGCCTGCTCTCTTCTGCCGGATGAAGTTGAAGAGGAAGTGGTGCCGACCATCACACCGCCTTCGGTTTCGAAGAAGCCGGAATATGAAGTGATTCGGAAGGATATGATTGTGCCTGTCTCCATGACGGGCAAATTGATGTCTGATCAGGAAGATATCTTGTTCTTCACGCTGGACAACAAACCGATTAAGAACATTTATGTCAAGAACGGCGATTCGGTCAAAAAGGGCCAGGTTATTGCGGAGCTTGACGTGGATGATCTGCAAAAGGATCTGCGCCAGAAGCGTCTGCAGCTGCGGGCCGAAGAAGTGAAGATGAAGGAAACGCTGCGCAAAAAAGACGAGATGGATCCGGTCGAATTCGAGGAAGCGCAGATTTTGTTCGAGCAGAAGCAGCAGGAGCTTGCCGATCTTCAGACGGATATTGATAAGGCGACGCTCACCGCTCCGTTCACGGGCACGATCGTGTCGTTGACGGCGAAGAAGGGCGCGATGTCGAAGAAATACGATCCGGTGGCGATTGTCGCGGATACGACCCGGCTGACCGTAGCCGCGCAGCCGTCGAAGGACGATCTGAAGCGCATCACTCCGGGGATGGAAGCCGAGGTCAGCATCAACTCGGTTGAAGGCGTCATTAAGGGCAAGGTCAAGGCGCTTCCGCTGCCATCGAACGACAATAATGGGGGCGGTCAGGGCGACCAGCCGGAACAGGATCGGATCGATAAGTATATGACGATCGAGGTGGAGAAGCTGCCGAAGGGAGTAACCCGAGGCACGATGCTTAGCGTCACTGTCGTGACGAACAAGATTAAGGACGCTATCGTCATTCCTCCTTCCGCTTTGCGCACGATCGGTTCCCGGACCTACGTACAGGTCGCCGACGAGAACGGCAAGCGGGAAGTCGATGTCGAGGTTGGAGTGCAGCGGCCGACCGAGATTCAAATAATAGCCGGACTTGAACCGGGGCAGAAAGTAGTGGGCCGATAATATGGGAATTCCGTTACTGCGTTTTTTGTTCCGTAAAATGTGGAATACCCGCTGGCTGACGGTGAGCACGTTGGTAGGGCTCATCGTCGCGGTCTCTTTTACGGTCAGCATCCCGATGTACTCCGACGGGGCGTTAAAGCGTGTCGTAACGAAGACGCTGCAGGAGAACAGCGGGGGATTGCCGGCGGGTTCGTTGTTGATGAGGTATCAAGGCTCGAGCGGAGCGAAGGTTGATCCGAACGCGCTGCAGGAGGTCGACCGGTATATCCGGGAGGACGTGAAGGATCAGATCGGATTCCCGGTTCAGGAATTCGTCAACTTGCGCGTTCTCCGCACGACGGAAGTATATCCGGTCGATCCGACGAAGGTCGATGCGAGCAGGGTGCGTTCGATGACGTTAGGCTCCCTGTCAGACCTGGATGACAAGGTTGAATGGACGAATGGCAAGCTGTATGCAGACGGAGAGTCCGGAGGCGTCATCGAGGCGGTTATGCTCGAGGAAGCGATGTACCGGAACGACCTGCATGTCGGCGCGGAGCTGGAATATCCGATCTATGGCGATAATCCGACGACGCTGCGCGTCAAGATCGTCGGCACCTTCAAGCCGAAGGATGAGACGAGCGCCTATTGGTTCCAGGGGCTGGAAGGATTGATGAGCTCGCTCATCGTCTCGCCGGACACCTTGAGCAAGTCGATTATGGGCGATCATAAAGTCGCTTTGCAGCAGTCGAGCTGGTATTATGCCTTTGATTTGCGCGAAGTGCAGACCAGTCACTTGTCACCGCTGGAGCGGACGCTGAATCGTCTCGGCATCGAACTGTACCAGAAGCTGCCCGGAACACAGGTGGAGATCTCGTTTGCAAAGGTGCTGGACCAGTTCCGCAGCCAGAGCATCCAATTGCAAATGATGCTGTTCACGCTGGCGGCGCCGATGATCGCCATGGTATTCTATTACATAGCAATGAATGCCAATCAGGCATTGGAGAAGCAGCAAAGCGACATTGCGGTTCTGCGGAGCCGCGGCGCCAGTACGGGGCAAATTATATGGCTCTATTTGCTGGAGGGCCTTATACTTGGGGCGGTAGCGCTCGCGATTGCGCCGCTCATAGGCTGGTTCATGGCCAAATCGATCGGATCGGCCAACGGATTCCTTGAATTCGTCAACCGCAAATCGATTCCGGTCGGCTTTACGACCGACGCGGTCATCTTCGGTACGGCCGCTGTGTTGATCGCGCTCATGGCCAGCGTCATTCCGGCCGTCCTGTTCGCGCGTCAGTCGATCGTCAATCTGAAGCAGAAGCTGGCCCGCAAGGATAAGAGTCCGGTCTGGCAAAAATGGTTCCTTGATGTTCTGCTGCTTGCGGCGGCTGGATATGGATATTATATGCTGAGTCAGCAGCAGCTTCTGTCGTTCAAGACGGGAATGACCTCGGATCAGCTGCAAGTGCAGCCGTTCCTGTTCTTTATTCCGGCGCTTGCGATTTTCGCTTGCGGACTGTTCTTTTTGCGGCTATTCCCGCTGCTGCTGCGTCTGTTCCAATGGATTGGCGGCAAGCTGCTGCCGGTTCCGCTCTACTTGACGCTGACGCAGCTGTCCCGATCCGCCAAATCATACTATCCGCTTATGATTTTGCTTATTTTGACGCTCGGGCTAGGCGTATACAACGCATCAGCGGCGCGGACGATCGACACGAATTCAACCGAACGCACGCTGTATCAATACGGCGCCGATGTCGTCATCGAGACTGTCTGGGAAAGCACGCTCGTTGTTGATCGGAAGGATCAGGGGGGGAATCAAGGCGGTAACAATGGAGGAGGCGGTGCCGGAGGTCCGGGAAGCCCAGGCGGGCCTGGAGGGCAGCAACCTCCGAAAGGGAAGACAATTCTGAACGAACCGCCGTTCGAAGTGTTCCGCAAGCTGCCGGGCGTCGAGGCGGCAACCAGAGTGATGCAGGCGAAAGGAAATGTGGTTGTCTCCGGACGCTCTATCGGTCAGGGGATGGTCGTAGGCATCGATAATGACGAGTTCGCGAAGGTGGCCTGGTTCCGGAACGATTTATTCCCGCAGCACCCGTTTACATATTTGGATGCGTTAGGGAAGTATTATGAGGGCGCAGCCGTCATTATTCCGACCAATATCGCGAAGACGTATCAGTTGAAGCCGGGGGATGTCATTTCGATCTCCCTTCAGGATCAGATGGTAGAATTCGTCGTCGCGGCGATCCTGCCGTATTGGCCAAGTCAATATCCGGATCAGACGCCATTCTTTATTACGAATCTGGAATATATTTATGATCAGGTGCCTCTCATGAAATACGATGTATGGCTGAAGATGAAGGAGAAAGCGCCGATTGGACCGGCGATCGAAGAGCTTCAGAAAGCAAACATCGAGATCGTCACCTTCACGGACGTGCGCAATGAACTGGCGATCCAGAGCAAGCATCCGACCCGCGGAGGCATCTTCGGCATCCTGAGCATGGGCTTCCTGATCTCGGTTATCATTTCGCTTATCGGGTATTTGCTGTACTGGTTCTTCAACTTATCGAGCCGTGTCGTGCAGTTCGGGATTTTGCGGGCGATGGGTCTGTCGCGCCGGCAGCTGACAGGGATGCTGCTGCTGGAGCAAATCTTCACCGCGGGCTTATCGATCGGCATCGGCATTTTGCTCGGCAAGTTGGCTAGCCGCCTGTTCCTTCCGTTCCTGCAATCTGCGGAAAATGCGAAGATGCAGGTTCCACCGTTCCGAATCATTTTCGATGCGAAAGATACGATGCAGCTGTATGTCGTAGTCGGGGTCATGATGCTGACGGGCGCAACGCTGCTGTTCATGCAGATTCGCCGCCTGCGGGTGCATCAAGCCGTGAAGATGGGAGAGGAGCGTTAAGCGATGATTCATTGTGAAGGCCTTGTCAAAATATACAAGACAGACGATATTGAAGTCGTGGCCCTGCAAGGCTTGAACTTGACCGTCAAGCAAGGAGAACTGATGGCGATCATCGGGAACAGCGGCAGCGGCAAATCGACATTGCTGAATACGTTGGGCGGCTTGGACCGTCCCTCTGCCGGCACCGTACGGGTCGGCAAATGGGATCTACTGAAGATAACCGATGAGCAGCTGGTCGAATACAAGCGGGATACGGTCGGATTTATATGGCAGAACAATGCCAGGAATCTGCTTCCTTATTTGACCGCGCTCGAAAATGTGGAAGTGCCGATGATGCTCGGAGGGAAGATGGACCGCGCCTATGCGAAAGAGCTGCTGGAGGCGGTCGGCCTGGGCCATCGGATGAACAACAAGCTACACCAGCTCTCCGGCGGGGAGCAGCAGCGGGTAGCCATCGCCATCTCGCTGGCCAATCGTCCCCAATTATTGCTAGCGGATGAACCGACAGGGTCGGTAGATACGCAGACTTCCGATATGATCATGGATATTTTCCGGCGCATGAACCGGGAGATGGGGGTTACCGTTGTCATCGTCACCCACGATCTGACGCTGGCGGGCAAGGTCGATCGGGTCGTCGCGATTCGCGACGGCTTGACGAGCACCGAGTTCATCAAACGGAATCCGAATCTGGATGGGGGTGAGGATCAAGGCTTTGCAGGGCAAGGACTGCAGGATCATCATGAAGCGTATGTCGTCGTCGACCGCGTCGGACGCCTGCAGGTGCCGAAGGAGTACCTGGAGGCTCTCCACATTACAGATAAGGCATCTATGGAAATAGACGGAGATAAAATTATTATCCGCACACCGAAAGAGTTGGAGGGGTAACCAGTGGGTTCAAAAAAATGGGTACGAAAGCTGTTGTTGGCGACCATGGCCATAGCGATGATAATTCCGATGCTGGCAGCTTGTACGAAGACAGATGAAGTTAAGCCAGGTCAGGAGCGAGTGCTCCGCATCGGTGTCCTGTACGGCGGGAATGACGACACTTATTTCCGTTCACAGTATACCGATGTGTTCGAATTTTCGAAGCAAGGGGCCATTAACATTGAGATCGTCCCCGCTGTGGATCAGTCCGATCGATGGGGATCGAACGGAGAATATAAGCAACCGGATTATGTAGAGGCGTTCAAGAAGATTATGACTGGGGCCAACCCGGTAGATGTCGTCGTCATTGATGCTTCACAATACCAGGCACTTGTGCGGGACGGCTTGCTCAAGCAGATTGATCCGCTCCTTCAGCAGGATAAAATCGATACGAATGACTTCGTGCCAACGGTGATCGGCGGGTTGAAGGCGATGGGTGACAATAACTTGTACGGCTTAGCCCCTACATTCACCTCTCAGGCTTTATTCTATAATCGGACGTTATTCAATGAAGCAGGGGTCGAACCGCCGACAGACAATATGACATGGGATCAAGTGTTCGATAAAGCGAAGCTCGTATCCAAGGGGGAAGGCCAAGATCGCGTCTATGGGTTCTCCTTCAATCATTATTTCGGCAGCGATCCGTACTGGGATATGATAAATACGTATGTTACCCCGCTTAATCTTCGGATGATTGATGATAAGGCGGATTATATGACGGTCAATAGTCCACAGTGGGAGAAAGTATGGACGACAATCTCCAAACTGGTCGCTGAAAAGGTAATTCCGGGTCCTAATGCGGAAATGCCAGAGACCCCGGAAGGTCAATTCAATCCATTCCAGTATGACAACTTCCTGTCCGGGCGAACGGCGATGGTGCTCGGCGATTATTCGTTCATCAACTCCGATCTGTCGGATGCGATGAAAAACGCGGATAAAATCAAAGGCTTCACGAAATTCGATTGGGATGTCGTGACGTTCCCTTCCCATCCGGAAGCTCCGGGCATTTCCGGCTCAGTCTACTTAAGAGAAATTTTTGCCGTCAATCAGAAGGCGACGAATCCTGACGATGCTTGGGATTTTGTCAAGTTCGTGTCAAGCGATGAATGGGCGAAGCTCCGCTCCCGCAGTAGCTATGAACTGGTAGCGCGCGAGAAGTATATCCAGCCTAAGGATGGGATCAACTTTAATATTTCCGCCTTCTACACGATGAAGCCAACTCCGCCTATAACGCAGAAAGAGGAAGACTTGTTCTCAAAGTATAGTTTATATGAATTGAACGAAATCGGGCGCAACTTATTCCAGGAGGTTATGGACAACAAGAAGGGCATAAGCGATGCGTTGAAGGAATGGGAGACGAAGGGCAACCAGGTCTTGAAAAAGAAACAGGCCAACCCCGTCTATAGTAAATAAGGAACTCATAAGGACCGGCATGCCTGCAAAGGCATCGCCGGTCTTTTCAAGTTGGGACAGCTCTACCGCCGCTGCTGCTTCAGCTGTCGTCTCTGCTACCGCCCCTGTACCATCTCCACCGCCCTTGCACTGTCCACCACGGCTGCTACCGCCCCAGGCGCCGTCCGCTGAAGCTGCTACGCCCCAGCGCCGAGCACCGCAGCTGCTCCGTCCGGACAACATGGCTGCATGATTGTCGAGCATATCGAACACAATAGTAGCGACTGATGAAGAAAGGAGCCAGGATGGCGATGCATTGGATTTATTGGGGCAAGCTGTACAATACGAAGTTCCAGGCCCGCTGCCTGCAGGAACGGCTGGAGCAGGATGCATGGATATATGGATATGACACGCCATATGAGGTTGAGGTCTTCCGCTCCCGCAAAGGAAAATACGGAGTCCGCTTCGTCCTCTGAAGCGGAGCGGGAAGAAAATATCATTTTTTTATACATTTTTCTTGACTGTTCATGTACTGATATAGTATAGTAATACTTGTCGCTGCGAAAGCATGACCATAATACAATGTCGCGGGGTGGAGCAGTCCGGTAGCTCGTCGGGCTCATAACCCGAAGGTCGTAGGTTCAAATCCTGCCCCCGCAACCAATATTTTTTCAATAAGCAATGGCGTAGGGGCCCTTAGCTCAGTTGGTCAGAGCGGTCGGCTCATAACCGATTGGTCGTGGGTTCGAGTCCCTCAGGGCCCACCAAAACCGTTGTTTTCAAAGATTCATAGTGTTCACGCACTGTATGTGCCGGGGTGGCGGAATTGGCAGACGCACAGGACTTAAAATCCTGCGGTAGGTGACTACCGTACCGGTTCGATCCCGGTCCTCGGCACCATTAATTGAAATGCCTGTACATAGAGAGTTCTGGATGACAGCGGTCATTAGCAGAGCTTTTTTTATTTTCATCTGTATGGCTTGAGAAGCTATCTTATGCTGTCATATTGCGTGAATAATATTAAGGGAAGAGGAGGAAGCGGCTGTGGGGATTCAGATTCAAGAAGACTGGGCAGCATTGCTGCATGACGAGATTAGGCAGCCTTATTTCAAGCAGCTATGGGGATGGCTGAAGCAGGAATATGAGCGTACGGTGGTATATCCGCCATTTGATCTTATTTTCTCAGCGCTCCATTATACTTCTTATGCAGACACGAAAGTGGTCATCGTTGGACAAGACCCGTACCATGGGCCTGGACAGGCGCATGGACTAAGCTTCTCCGTGCAGCCGGGCGTACGCACTCCACCCTCGCTCGTGAACATGCTGAAGGAGAGTGCGAGCGATATCGGCACGACGATGCCGCAGCATGGCTGTCTCATACCTTGGGCGAAGCAGGGCGTTCTGATGCTGAATACAGTTCTGACCGTGCGCCAGGGGCAAGCGGCATCCCATCGAGGCATGGGGTGGGAGCAATTCACCGATCGCATTATTCAGCTGTTGAATGAGCGGGAACAACCGCTTGTCTTCGTGCTCTGGGGATCCTTCGCCCAGGCGAAGCAATCCATGATCGACACGAGACGTCACGGAATCGTCAAAGGCCCGCATCCAAGCCCGCTGTCGGCACACCGCGGTTTTTTTGGGAGCCGCCCGTTCTCGCAAGTCAATGAATGGCTGCGTTCACGCGGAGAAACCGAGATCAACTGGCAGCTTCCTCCGATTGCGGATATTCCAGCGGAGGATTTGCCGCAAATCGGATAACACACCGGTATTATACGGAAGCCCTCTGTCTGCGACAGATGCGAATCCAACGGAGAGAGAGGCTTTACCCGCGAGGACGGATCGACTGAAGCAGGGATATGGAAGCAACTAACGGGGCAGGGATTCATAATGTGTTGACAAGAACCCTGCCCGATGATATACTATTTCTATCGATGTGTTCTGATAGCTCAGTAGGGAGAGCACCATCTTGACAGGGTGGGGGTCGGCGGTTCGAGCCCGTCTCAGAACACCATACTATTACCAATGATGTCCTTGAATATTCAAGGGCTTTTTTATGTTTTTAACCTCTAGTGATGTAGGACTCCGCCAATGTTTACAAGCAGTGATGTTATAAGTGCCTCTTCCTCTTATCCTTAGTATCTCAACAGGTCAAGGAACCGAAGAAGTCCATCTGTCTCTTATGCTAAGTATCCCCATCGCACAGGGAAACGAAGAAGGCCATCTGTCTCATATGGTCAGTATCCCCATCGTGCAGGAAAGGTGGATTGTCAGACTCGGTTGGTTGAGGGATTCATTGCAGGTGTGGGAACCTGGCTCATTGGGAGAATAAGCATAAGGATAACAAGCCGATGTAATGTAAGGGGCTGAGCTATCGGGAGAATCAGAAAAAAAGTATGGAACAGCCCCCCTGAGCCAATGGGAGAATTAGCAAAAGAGCGGGAACAGCCAATCTGAGCCAACGGGAGAATAAACAAAAGAGCGAGAAAAGGCAATGGGAGAATCAGCAAAGTGCGAGAAAAAGCTACCTGAGCCGTTGGGAGAACGGTCGTAAGCACCCAACACAACAGACCACTTGACCACAAGAGTGATGAAGATCATGCTACAAGGTCACGGGATACGATAAGGCATCATGAGATGACTGACCGAAGGGGAGAGTACGTAAAAGGCCGGGAGCAGCCTTCAAGATGAAGATACGAAGGAAGAGGCGCTCGGACAGCAGGTTATTTGGAGGGTGAATGGAACGGGGAGATATCTGGGCGCTCAGGTTTAAAAGCATAGGGTTCAGGGGAAAATGCCAATAGTGATTTTCAAGTTGCGGAGTATTCGGAGGTATTACGGATGAATAATCGCATGCATTGGCTGGTCTTTATGGCAGCGCTGCTGAGTGTCCTATTGGTTGCTGTCGGCTGTACCGCCTGGGCTCGCGGCGCGGCTCCTCTGCCACAGCCGGATCGTCTTGGGCCGTCAACTCCCGTCATTCAACAGGATGTATACGGAACAGGCGTCCGGGCTCGTGTATATTCGCCTTAACCGAGAGCCTGACAGAAGGCCTTGTTCCGGCCCAGAAGTTCACATTCTGGGTCAGGAACAAGGCCGTTATTGTGATGATTAGGGCTTGGCGATGGCGCCGCCGCTCTGCTCTTCTTCTCGGGCTTGATCGGTATCAAGGAATGTCGTCTCCTCTTCCCATCTGCGGGAGTAGGCCTTCTTGGTGACGAACAGACATAACCAAATGGTAAGAATGAAGAAAATGACCGATACAATAATGGTGACCATTATTGAATTCAATGCGTTCCCTCCTTCGAATCACTGTGAGATAGATCACAATTAACTATACATGAAATCTAATTTTTTGTATAATGATATCTTATCTAAAACCGAAAAATTGTGCATAATTTTGACAATTGGTTGACAAGTGAGGAAGGTGTAACCATGGCAGCAGAAGTGATTGAAGTAAAAACCGAAGGACAGCTTCAGCAATGTTTGGAAATTCGCATGGAAGTCTTTGTGGAAGAGCAGAAGGTGCCGGTTGAAGAAGAGATTGATGATCTGGATCACCTAGATGCGGAAAGCAATCATATCCTCATAACGGTAGACGGACAAATCGCGGCGACCGGGCGGATTAAATGGCTGGATGAGACGACAGCGAAAATGCAGCGCATCGCTGTATTGAAGTCGTTCCGCGGGAGCGGGATCGGCCGATCACTCATGGTTGCGATGGAGCAGCTTGCTCGTTCCATGGGAGCGGAGAAGAGCGTGTTGGACGGGCAGTGTCAGGCGGAAGGATTTTATCATTCTCTTGGCTATACGACCGTGTCGGAAGAGCCGTTCTACGATGCAGGCATTCTGCATGTCCGCATGGAGAAGAAGTTGTAATATTCCCCAGGTCTCCGGGCAAGCTAAAATGGTCTGCTTGATGCAGAACATCTTCTTCAGGAGGCGTAGCAAATGGACAATCGAGAGTCGATCGTAGCGGTGCAAAAGAACGGGGATGGCGATTTGACCGCATTCCAGACAAGCACAGGAAGACAGCTGTCCTACGAACAAGCTCTGAATGAGGTTCAGGCGGGGAATATTGCCGGGGTCAATGTCTTCAAAGGCAGAGACGGAGGGATGTATCTGCGCGGCGACGCAGACGGAGACCCGACAAATAATTTGGATAATCTGCCGCTGTTCTGACAGGAGGACGGTACGGTAATAGAAGAACACCGGCAAGCGGTGCGCCTTAGCGCTGCTTGCCGGTGTTGTGTCTGTTACGGAATCTCCATCCGTTCTTGCTGCTTCACGAACCTCATTCGCCCCGTCCTGCCTTCGTAAGTATCCCGCTCATCTCCATAATGCATCAGCCACAGTCTCTCCTGAATGAAGTCCGGCAGGGTGAGCAGATCGTCAAGTCCCGCATGCACCTCGGCTTTGCCGCGCAGCTGGCAATCGTGAAAGATGGTCGTTACACCTTGCTCCTCAACGAGCCAACGGAGCAGCTCGGGCTGGAACTGCATATCCGCGCTGTAAAAAAACGTATCATTGAACAGAATGGAGAAGCTTCGTTTCCCGGGAATATGTGGGGTTTCCAGCAGCTTCACCTTCAGACCGGACAGGGGCTCTGATGTCTGGCCAGGTTCTATCGGGTGCACCTCGAAGGCATCGTCCAGGCAAGTCAAGCCCTCTTGCGTCAGCCCGCCCTTGAGCGTATGCTCCCACAGCGGTGCAACGAGTGGAGCGGCGATGAACAGCTTCGGCTTGCGATGGTACCGGAATTTCATCTGGAAGGCGTATTCCTCCAGCCCACCCACGTGATCGCCATGAATATGGCTGATGAGGACACCGTCCAATTCATTGAAGGATACGCCCAATTGGTATAGAGCTTGCGGCGCGGTGATACCGCAATCCATCAGCAGCTTGTCGTTTTTCGTATATATTAACGCATTATTATTGAAATATTTTTTGGCGAAGGCACTTCCAGTGCCAATCATTTGTATGCGCAGTGTCATCCAATCCCTCCGTAACCGTCTATCCCCATGATTTTGATTTTACTCTAACACCTGCATCGCGAATTCACAAGTCAGCGGGCGGGCAGCGGAGAGAAAGCGGGAACGGGGCATCGGAAAAACACCGGAATCGAAAGGTTTTTTCCGCAACTCTCCATGCTCAGCCGAGTATAACTTAACAACAAAGCAGTTGGAGGTATCGCGATGAAATGCAGAAGAAGAATCGCAGCACTGGCTCTGCTCGGTACCATCTTGAGCGGAACGTTCGCAACGGTACAAGTCTCGGCGCAAGAGGCAGAATCGGCGACTACAGTAGGAGAAAAAGTGCAGGTTGTGGTTAATGGAAGCGCCATCCAGGACGGAGGGCTCATGGTCGATGGACGAGCGTTTTTGTCCGTACGCCAATTGAGTGACGCGCTGCAAGCGTTCGTCACTTGGGATGATGCCAGCAAGAAGGTTGTCATCGACAAGCCCAATGTAGATTTGTTGTTGTTCAAGGATAATTCATTGTTCGGCAAAGTTCCGACAGGCAAGACTTCTTTTACCGTCTTGGCTCAGATCGACAGTCTGAACACGCCAGTGGACACGATAAAGTTTACAATTACCGATCCAAAAGGAAATAAGACGGACATACAGGAGTCGCCCGTTGAAGATAATAAGGAAGATAACTTCTGGTTCCGCACCAATGAATTCAAGTACGATTTCAAGACGAAGGGCGACTATCTGATCTCCTGCTATCTCAAGCAGAAGAACGGGGAATATACGCTGGTCTCGCAGAAAAAGCTCCCGACTGTCTAATGGCGCCAGTTCCATTGGTTTCCCAATAATATGAACCCATGAACGGATCATCCGCGCTTACATATATAGACATCGATCCTGCTTCGTTGACCTGCTCTTCAGAAAGTGGTACGATACGGAAGTGTAACCAACACATTACCTGAAAACAAAGGAGATTCACGCATGAGCGAACATCAACATAATCATGACCATGACTGTGGCTGCGGACATGATCACGAACATGACGAATTGGTCGTCACACTGGTAGATGAAGAGGGCAATGAGATCGATATGGCTCTCGTTGAGACGTTCAATGTAGGCGAGCAAGTATATGCTCTGTTGCTGGAACGCAACAATCCGGAAGCGGATGGCATCATTGTGCGCGTTGACGAAGAGGATGAAGATATGGTACTGAATCCGATTGAAGACGACGAGGAATGGGAGCGCGTACAGCAGGCTTACGATCAGATGGTGGCCTCCCAGGAAGACTAATTTGAACAAGCCACTTTTCAGCGGCCAGCCCGTTGAAGACGATGAAGCTCCGAGCGCTGGCTCGGAGCTTTTTTGCTGCGGGTGTCACGTATGTAAATTCCCGAATTCGTTCCTATTTATTTGCGCGGATTGAAGTACATGGTCCTGCCGTTGAACAAGGTTAATTCAGCCTTCCACTTCTTGGCTAAATATTTGCACAACTCGTTGCCTTTCGCCTTGTCCCCATGGGTGGCCCCTTCCGGGAGGACGACCTGGACGTGGGAACGGGGCGGATCCCCCTCCTTCGTTCCGGTGCCGAACACGATATAATGATATTGGGGAGAGGTTCCCTTCAGATAGAACCAATGCTCTTCCTGTTCGGGCTTCGTCTCGATCGTATACGGGAACGCGGCGTCGGCGTATTCCCATCCCAATTGCTCTCCGGTCAAGCTGGTCTGGTGCCGGTAACTGAGAAGCTGTTCTTTCAATTCATCCAGTGTGACGGATGGTACCCCCGATCCTTCCACAAATGTAATGAATGCGCTTTGGCTCATCCTTCCACCTCCATGCAACCTCGGATCATCCTCATCATATCATCGGGCTCACCTGTTGGCAATGTTTACATGAAGGGACGACAATTGCTCATCGATGATTTCTATACAGGACAAGCCGCCCATTGCTGGGCGGCCTGCTGCTTTAGAAGATCGCGGTTTCTTCCACGATGACTTTGACGTATTCTATATTTCGATCTTCCGGGCCTTTGACCGGCAATCCGATGTCGACGTGGTCCCGGATGTAATCGATATTTTGCTGCGAAATGACCTCGCCCGGCAGGAGAATCGGAATTCCAGGCGGATAAACATAAATAAACTCGGCAATAATGCGTCCAGCAGACTCCTTGAACGGAACGACTTCCGTATCGGCATAGAACGCATCCCGCGGAATGAGCGAGAGCTGCGGGATTTCGGGTATTTTGACGATAAGCTCCTGCACCTCGTTTTTCTCGAAATGCGATGCAGACAGCTCTCGCAGAGCTTCCAGCAGCGTAGCTATCGTTTCCTTGGAATCGCCTGGCGTCACGAGGCACAAAATATTGTACATATCGCTGAGCTCTACTTCGAGCTGATAGTGATCTCGGAGCCAATTCTCTGTCTCGTAGCCTGTGAGGCCAAGATGGCGCACATGGATGGTCAGCTTGGTCGGATCGAAGTCATAGGTCGCTTCGCCGCCAAGAATGTCTTCCCCGAAGCAGTACAAGCCCGGAATCGCGTTGATCTGCACTCTCGCTTCCTCAGCCAACTCAATGGTGCGCTCCGCGATCGCGTGGCCGTTCAGGGCCAGATTGCGGCGCGACGTATCCAGAGAAGCGAGCAGCAAGTAAGAAGTCGAAGTTGTTGTCAGCATGCTGAAAATGGTCTGGACCCGGTACGGATTGACCAGCCCGTTCTTGACATTGATGTTGAGAACCGAGCTCTGAGTCATGGAGCCTCCCAGCTTATGAACGCTGGTCGCTGCCATGTCCGCCCCTGCTTCCATCGCCGATATTGGCAGCTTCTCATGGAAGTGGATCAGGACCCCGTGGGCTTCATCGACCAGCACCGGCACGCCGTAGGAATGAGCCAGGTCGACAATCTCTTTCAAATTGGCGCAAATGCCAAAATAGGTTGGATTGATGACCAGGACAGCTTTCGCATCCGGGTGCTTCTCCAGCGCGCGACGGACCGAACGGGTCGTGATGCCATGATCGATGCCGAGATTGGCATCCCTTGCCGGCGATACGAACACCGGGCGCGCCCCGGCGAAAATAATGGCCGTCATAATCGATTTATGGATATTGCGGGGCACGATTATTTTGTCGCCAGGTGAACAGACGGACATAATCATCGTCATGATGGCCCCGCTTGTGCCCTGTACGCTGAAATACGTATAATCTGCGCCGAAGGCATCCGCAGCCAAGGCTTGCGCTTCGGCGATGACGGCTGTCGGCTGGTGCAGATCGTCCAGCGGAGCAATGTTGATCAGATCTATGGAGAAGGCATTATCTCCGAGAAAATTCCGGAATTCGGCATCGCTGCCGGCGCCTTTTTTGTGTCCCGGAATATGAAATTGTACCGGATTCCGGGCGGCATGCTCCTTCAAAGCGGTAAAAAGAGGCGTCCGATGGTGGTTCATCGCCGTAATCACAACCTTTCTTGCTGAAAATGCAGATATGTCTGCGCACCTTGACGCAAACAATGATAAGTTTAACAAAAACGTTTCGGAATGCAAGCAGTTTTTCGGGGATGCGCAAGAGTGTGACATTTGTCGCATTTTATTCATTTTCGTTGATAACCAAATATGTTAGGATGAACGTATACATAGGAGGGAACTGTGTCATGAAAAAACAAATGACTGTCGTCGTGCTTATGCTGATGATGGTATTTATCGGATTCGGCATCGTCATTCCGGTTCTGCCGATGATGATAACGGATGCCGGCGCGAACGAAGTGCATCTGGGGCTGATGCTCTCCCTGTACTCGCTCGTATCCTTTATTCTGTCCCCGTTGTGGGGAGCGCTATCAGAAAAAGTAGGCAGACGCCCGATCATCCTTATCGGTACGCTTGGCTTCAGTGCCAGTTACGCTCTGTTCGGCCTGGCGGACGGCTCTTTGTGGATGATGTATGTCTCCCGCTTGCTTGGAGGCTTGTTCTCCGGCGCGGTGACGGCCGTCATCGTCGCGTATGTAGCCGACATTACGCCCCCGGAGCGGCGGACGAAGGGAATGGCGATGGTCGGTATGGCGATTGGCCTGGGCTTCACGTTCGGTCCTGCATTTGGGGGCATCATCAGCAAGATCGGACATAACGCGCCCTTTTTTGCCGCATCGGTGTTAACGCTCCTGACCTGCTTGCTCGGCTTCGTCCTGCTGCAGGAATCGCTGCCGAAGGAGAAGCGGATGCAGCCGCGCGAGGCGGCGCCTTCCCGCTGGACGGCCTTCACCGGCATGATGAAATATTTGTATGTCCTGTCATTCTTCGTGACCTTTACGCTTGCAGGGCTGGAGTCCACTTTGCTCTATTTCCAGGCGGTCCGCATTCCGGGTATTACGGCCGTGGACATCGGGTTCATGTTCTTCTACTGCGGCCTTGCCGGCGCGCTTGTGCAGGGCGGAATTGTGAGACGGTATATTAAAAATGGAGCGGAAAAAATGACGATCGGCGCCGGGCTGGTCATTTCCGCCCTCGGCTTTTTCCTCCTGCTGCTGTCATCGAATATGGTGAACGCGACGATATTTCTATGCGTCTTCGGAGTCGGCAATGCGCTTATCCGGCCATGCGTCATCTCTCTCATCACACAGAAGACGACGGTCAGCCAGGGAGTCGCGTCCGGTCTCAATTCATCTATGGACAGCTTCGGCCGCATCGCCGGACCGCTGCTGGCCGTGGCCATCTTCAAATGGAACGACAATTTGCCTTATATCATTGGCGGCGTCCTGTGCCTGGCGGCCATCGGCCTGCTCGTTCGTTTTTCGGTGGCGGAACGGGCGAAGACCTCGGCCGGAACTTCCATTTAGTCCCTCTACCTTGGGCGGCTCATAAGATTGGATGCAAGGATACAATAAGGGTGATTCTCCCGCATGAAGCATGCGGGGGAATCACCCTTTTTTTTTGTGCGAAGACTTGTTCTGTTGACTGTTGTTGCGTAGTGGCGAAGTTGGGCTGGAGCTACGCTTCCAGCGCCAGCTTGTACAGCGGCATCAGCGTCGTCAGCGTGTTGCGGGCCAGTGCCATGAACGCTTCGCCTTCGGACAGCACCGGATCGTGGGCGTTGATGTTCCGCCCAACGAGCCATTCCGCCTGCTTGACGTCGCGGAAGCGGACAAGCATCTTCTTCAATTCCTCATCGTTGATGTCGCCGAGACGGATGTTCTCTTTTTTCATATGATCCATCGAGATGACGAAGTCAGCCGGGACAAGCGAGCGGAATCGCTTCGTGTCGTTCAGCATCATGCTCGCGATATTGCGCTTGTTCGCCACTTCATAGATGAAGGCCAGCCAGATGAACACATGGTCATCGAACAGCCCGACCTGGAAATGGGGCAGCGACTTGTAGCCGCGCTTGTTCGGACCGATGGCGAGCCACGTATCCTTCGGCGGATTAACCGTGCGCCGGGCATGCTTCGCGATATGTAAAAACATCTCTTGGCCGCTCTGCACAGCGGCATCGCCGACAAGCTCTTCGCCTATCGCTTGGAACTTGGGCTGGATATGTTCGCGGATTCCTTCCATGCGAGCTTCGAGTCCTTCGGTATGGAAGACCAGGAAGTCGGTTGCGTTAAATCCGGTAAATGTGGTCATCATTATCGTTCCTTTCGTGCCGTTGTAAGCCGATTATACCATATTCTGCCCCAACTTAAGCGGTGCGAGTAATTCGAGTCAATAACCAAGTTACCGAATCATATATTGGAGTATACGATATCGTAAGGAGGGATTGCCGTGAACCGCAGTGATGAGGTCGAATACCGGAATTTGGAGCTGCGCTTTGACCGCCGGCAAATCCAAAACCTCATTCGGGATCTGATACAGGAGGGCTACTCCTTGTACTGGAGCGAGAATGAGACATTGTTTATCGTGTCTATCCGAACGGGGCGGAAGCTGGTCAAATTGCGTTTTCAGCGCTTGCAGGATCGGTTCAAGCTGGTAGGCGATTATACGATTCGGGACGAGAAATTATCCGAGTTCATGGAGCGAATGATTGGGCATGTGCGCGGCCATGCGGTCGTGCGGCGATGCAAGGACAGACAGGTGCTGGTCGAAAATATTATGTTCGGCGAACGAATTCGCCTCGTGGAAATATGCGGACCCGAGCAGCGGGTGCTGTATCAGAAGCGGCCTGTCATTACATTGGAGGAGATGGAGCAGGCCTTCGCGTCCACGCAGGCGGAGGAACGGATGGGCGAGCTTCGGCTTGAGATTGATTATGCCCTGTCGGAATTGCACGAAGCGATGCGAATGAATGATGCGGGGAAGGCGGAGGAGTGCAAGAGGAGACTCGAGCTTCTGCGCCGGGAGATGATTCAGCTGGAATGGTGAGGATGCGCTGCAGCCTTCGGCGGCCGGAAACCCAATACTCCAAATACACCCTCCTTCCGCGAGATTTATATGGGGCGGAATGTTGCAGGGTGTATTGCTGTGCGGTACAATAGGCGTAATGTTACGCGATATCAAATTATAGATAAAGGGTGGAAGGACCATATGACGAAGAATCAAATTGGTGTCATCGGCCTTGCCGTAATGGGCAAAAATTTGGCGCTTAATATCGAAAGCCGCGGGTTCGCCGTATCTGTCTACAACCGTTCGCGCGAGAAGACGGATGCGCTTCTGCAAGAGGCGGCAGGCAAGCAGTTGACGGGTACATATACCATTGAAGAATTCGTGAATTCCCTGGCTGTGCCGCGCAAGATTTTGATTATGGTTCAAGCGGGACAAGCTACCGATGCGACGATCGAACAGCTTCTGCCTCATCTGGATCAAGGAGATATTATTATTGACGGCGGGAATGCCCACTTCCCGGACACTCAGCGCCGCAGTAAATATTTGGAAGAAAAAGGCTTCCGCTTCATCGGAACGGGCGTATCCGGCGGGGAAGAAGGAGCGCTGAAGGGACCTGCGATTATGCCAGGCGGCCAGGAGAGTGCTTACAAACTCGTTGAGCCGATTCTGACCTCCATTTCGGCCAAAGTCAACCGAGATCCTTGCTGCACATATATCGGTCCGGACGGAGCGGGCCACTATGTCAAGATGGTTCACAACGGCATCGAGTATGGCGACATGCAGCTGATCTGCGAAGCGTATCATCTGTTGACGACAGTGCTTGGCGTCGAGACGAAGGAGCTTCATTCGATCTTCACGGAATGGAACAACGGGGAGCTTGACAGCTACCTGATTGAGATTACGGCCGATATCTTCTCGAAGTATGACGAAGAGACAGGCAAGCCAATGGTGGACGTCATTCTTGACTCTGCCGGGCAAAAGGGCACGGGCAAATGGACAAGCCAAAGCGCGCTCGACCTTGGCGTGCCGCTGTCGATGATTACGGAATCGGTATTTTCCCGCTTCTTGTCCGCCTTGAAGGAAGAGCGCGTCGCCGCAAGCAAGGTGCTGCAAGGTCCGGCTTCCAAGCCGTTCACGGGCGACAAGGCCGAATTTATCGAAAATGTGCGCAAGGCGCTCTATACGAGCAAGATCGTGTCGTATGCACAAGGCTTCGCCCAAATGCGTGCCGCTTCCGACGAATTCGGCTGGAATCTGCGCTACGGCGATATCGCGATGATCTTCCGCGGCGGCTGCATTATCCGCTCCCGCTTCCTGCATAACATCAAGGAAGCGTATGACCGGGATTCCGAGCTGAAAAATCTGCTGCTTGATCCGTATTTCAAAAATATTGTGGAAAGCTATCAGGATGCTTGGCGCCAAGTGGTTGCCACGGCAGTCGCTTACGGCGTGCCGGTGCCGGGCTTCGCGAGCGCGCTCGCTTACTTCGACAGCTATCGCACAGAGCGGCTGCCTGCGAATCTGCTTCAAGCCCAGCGTGATTACTTCGGCGCCCATACGTTCAAGCGCGTCGATAAGGAAGGCACCTTCCACTATAACTGGTTGTCCGAATAAGGCATCATAACGCCGGGCCCGCTTGGGCCCGGCGTTATTTACAGATCGCCGTCCTGATCCAGAAGCCCGTATGTTGCTTCGGACAAATATTGGCGAATATGCTCCGATTTCTCGCTGAAGCCTACACCGCGAAGGAGGAGCAGCGAAATTTCAGCGAAGTAGCGGAAGTTTTGCAGAATCCGTTCCGGACCGAGACGGGCCCATGCTTCGTCCTTCTCGGTAAGCTTGCTTTTGACGAAGTTCAATACCCACACGATGTCTTCTCTGCACAGAGGATGCTGCGTGTCCATAATTCGGGCCATACGGGCGGATACGCTGCGCTGTGCGGAATGGGAATCCGGGGAGGGCAAGGTGGACATGCCGATTCACTCCTAGGGGCCTCATCGATTGCCGATGATGCTTGTACCTTTCTAGTAGGCAAGCTGCATTACACCGGCTCAAGGCGCACAACATTCTTATAATCATCATCTTTATGTCGAAGGCGGTTATTTTATACATGGCGCCATTGTCGAACGGAAGATACGTATGCTATCATATGGGAAGTTTACGCCAGCAGGACGGGGGATAGCAGCATGAGCAATCGATCGATTGTACTTATCGGATTTATGGGAACCGGCAAATCAACCGTCGGTACACAATTGGCCGAGCAGTTGAAGCTTCGCTTCTGCGATCTGGACGAGGAGATTGTCAGTCGAACAGGACAGTCGATTCCTGATATTTTCGCGGAGCGGGGGGAGGCTTATTTCCGGGAGCAGGAGGGACGCATTCTCTCTCTGCTGCTGGGAGAAGAAGCTCCTAAGATTATCGCAACCGGAGGCGGGGCCGTCTTGAAGGAAGAGAACCGGAAGCGCATGAAGGAGCAGGCGACTGTGATTCATCTGACAGCAGAGGAGGCGACGATCGTGGAGAGGGTCCGCCAGGACCGGAACCGTCCGCTGCTGCAGGGCGATGTGGAGGAGCGGGTTCGCCGCTTGATGGCGGAGCGCCGCGGGCTGTACGACTTCGCTCATCTATGTGTGCCGACGGACAGCGAATCCGTGGAACAATTGTGCGCCCGTATCCTCGCCTATATGGAACGGAATTAGCTCTCGGACTCCAGCCCGGCCCAGGAGAGCATTCCGCCTTCCAGGTTCACGGCATTGTCCCTGCCAAGGTGCTGCAAATATTCGCATACACGCTCGCTGCGGTAGCCGCTGCGGCAGATGAAGATGGTCTCTTCTGCCGGATCGATCGCTTGAAGCCGTTCCGGAATCTCATTCATCGGAATATGCTTGGCGCCGGGAATCATGCCTAAGGCAACTTCCACATCCTCTCGGACATCGATCATGTTTAACACTTCGCCGCGCTGCAGCCGGCTTCTCAGCTCTGCGGCTCCGATCGTCTTGATGGGTGTCATTCGGGAACAAGCATCCTTTCTCAATGGGAATGATCGAGTCGTCCGGCTATATGAAGCCTGGCGCTCAGTGATTATATTCAATATTATACGTTTAAATTTAAAGGAGTGGAAGCGCATGGACGTTATCGTAAGGCCGACATCCCGGCTGCAAGGTGAAATTCAGGCATTGTCATCCAAAAATTACACGACCCGGTATTTGCTTGCCGCCGGATTGGCGGAAGGGACGAGCACGATATACTATCCGGCCCACAGTGAAGATAGCGATGCCATGCGCCGATGTCTGCGCGATCTTGGCGCGGTGCTGGAGGAGGACGGCGAGAAGCTGGTCATTACGGGCTTCGGACGCCGTCCACAGTTGGCGAATCCGGCACGTGAACTGAATGTGGGCAATGCCGGAGCGGTGCTGCGGTTTTTGATGGCCGTTGCCGCGCTGCTGCCAGAGGTGAACTTCATCAATGCCTATCCCGACTCGCTAGGGAAGCGGCCGCATGACGATCTGATTGCGGCGCTCACGCAGATGGGGGTGGAAGTGTCGCATCGGGAGGGCAAGCTGCCGATCACTATTCGCGGAGGCGAGCCGAAGGGCGGACATATCCGCGTATCGGGAAGCGTCAGCTCCCAGTTCCTGAGCGCCTTGCTCTTCCTCACTCCGCTTTTGGGCGAGGACAGTGTCATCGAGGTAGTGGACGATCTCAAGTCCAAGGTTGTCGTCGGCCAGACGCTGGAAGTGCTGGCTCAGGCCGGTATTCGCATCGATGCCCGCGAAGATCTGATGTATTTCCGAGTGCCGGGCAACCAAAGCTATGAAGCGAAGACTTATGTCGTGCAAGGGGATTATCCGGGCTCGGCCGCGGTTCTGGCGGCGGCGGCCGTCGTTCCTTCCGACATCGTCGTCAAAGGCTTGACCGAGGACAGCAAGCAGGGAGAACGCGCGATTGTGGACGTGCTTCGCATGATGGACGTGCCGCTGGAGCATACGGACTCGACGGTTCGCATCCAAGGTGGAGCTCCGCTGACGGCCGTGGAGTTCGACGGAGATGCGGCGACTGATGCCGTGCTCGCGATGGTGGCGACGGCCGTCTTCGCCGATGGAACTTCGCGCTTCTACAATGTAGAGAACTTGCGGTACAAGGAATGCGACCGCATCACCGATTATGTTGCCGAGCTGCGGAAGGCCGGCGCGGATGTGGAGGAGCGGCAGGCGGAGATTATCGTGCACGGGAAGCCTCAAGGCGTAGCTGGCGGAGTCGAGATCAACGCGCATTACGATCACCGGGTCATTATGGCGCTTACGGTGGTCGGGCTGCGTGCGCAACAGCCGATTCGTATTTGCGATGCCCATCATGTCGCCAAATCGTACCCTCAATATTTTGACCATTTGCAAGCGTTGGGCGCGCAGGTGGAATGGGTGGAAGCATAACCTATTCACAAGGTGATGACATTGGAAGGAGTGAATGCAAATGAGCTATGAGCACCCGCCCCAGGAAGAAATCCGCAAGCTGCTGAACGAGAGCAGCACAATAGCTGTTGTCGGCTTGTCCGATGACCCGACGCGAGTATCTTATATGGTTGCGGAAGCGATGCAGAAGAAAGGCTATCGCATTATTCCCGTTAACCCGAAGGCGGAGCAGATTCTTGGCGAGACTTGCTATCCCTCTCTGAAGGACGTGCCGGTTCCGATCGATATCGTGAACGTATTCCGCCGCAGCGAATATTGCGCGGATGTGGCGCGAGAGGCGGCGGAGGTCAAGGCGAAGGCCATATGGCTGCAGCAGGGGATTGTCAATGAAGAAGCGGCCCGTATCGCTGCGGACAGCGGCATGTTCTGCGTCATGGACTTGTGCATCAAAGTGCTGGATTCGATTCTGCTCCCGCATGGGAAGATCGAAACATAGCAGATTCCGGAGCAGCGCGCCGGGGGATCTCGTCTCATGACGAACGGGAACTCCCGGCTTCTGCCTTTATAGAGGTTGTTCAAAAAGCACATGCTTCGAATGCTTGCAACCTTCCCGTGTCGAAAACCGTCTTTTTGAGCACAAACTTTATTTTATTTTGACAAAGCTCCGCGAAGCCCTTACCATTCTTGGTAGAAGGAGAGGATGTCCTTGAATCAGTTAGGGATTCTTCAGCAGTTATCGCGAGCGCTCATGCAGCCGCTTATCGCGCTGCCAGCAGCAGCGCTCGCGCTGGCGTTCGGCCATCTTCTGGCGGGTGCGGGCTTGGAGAATACGGCCGCCCTGTTCGAGCTGACAGGCCGGACGATTTTTTATGTGCTCCCCTACATTTTCGCGGTCGGGGTTGCGCTTGGCTTGGCGAATAATGCTGGAGTCGCCGCCTTGTCGGCACTGCTTGGCATCTTTATTTTCCACCAGCTGCTGAATCAATGGAGCGGATCGGCATTCGAGCCGACCGTCTTGAACGGCATCATCTTCGGGATATTGGCGGGACTCGTTCATCAACGCTTCAAGGATGTGCGCTTTCCCGAATATTTGCAATTCTTCGGGGGCCAGCGATTTGCGGTGCTCCTTACGACCCTGTGCTCGATCGCTCTTTCCTGGGTGATGATTATGCTGGCTCCCTTCATGCAGCAGGGCATACAGTTTTTGGGGAAGGAAATATTGGCTATGGGCGGCTTCGGCGTCTTTTTGTACGGCGTTCTTCATCGGGTACTGGTCGCTTTTGGGATGCATCATCTCCTGAATAACCTGTACTGGTTCCAGGTAGGTACATTTACCGACGCCGAAGGAATGACGTTCAGCGGCGATTTGCCGCGTTTTTTTGCGGGAGATCCGGCGGCGGGCGTGTTCATGGCCGGGCTGTATCCGATTATGATGTTCGCGCTGCCGGCCGTGGCGTTGGCCATTGTGCACGAATCGCGGGAGGACCTTCGTCCCAAAGTGCGCAAGACGTATATGACGGCGGCCTTGGTCTCGCTGCTGACGGGAATTACCGAGCCGATTGAGTTCGCGTTCCTGTTCGCGGCGCCGTACCTGTTCATCGTCCATGCGCTGTTGAGCGGGGCCGCGATGTGGATTACGGCCGAGTTGGGCGTTCGGCACGGCTTTTCGTTCTCGGCTGGAGCGATAGACTATATCGTCAATTTCCACCAATCGAAGGGAGCGCTGTGGATTATCCCTATCGGCATCGCGTTCGCGCTCATCTACTATGTCGTATTCCGCTTCGCCATCCAGAAGTTCCAGATTCCGACCCCTGGCCGGGTGGAGGGATCCTTGCTGGACGATATGGCGAGCGATCTCTTGCATCGGGTGCCGCTCCTTATACAGGCGCTCGGGGGCAAGGATAATATTGCCGACATTCAGGCCTGCATTACCCGGCTGAGGCTTCGCGTCAATAATGACAAGCTGGTCGATCGCCATACGCTTCGCAAGCTTGGAGCCGCGGGCGTCATTCGTCTGGGCGGGGGGCATTTGCAGGTCGTCTTCGGCACCTACTCGGAGCTGATCAAGGATGAGATGGTCAAGCGGCTGCAGCGCAACTCGAAGCAAGTCTGGTTTGTCGCTCCGGTGCAAGGGAAAATGATCCCGATTGAAGAGGTGCCGGATCGAATTTTCGCGCAAAAACTTGTCGGACAAGGAGTCGCATTCTTGCCTGACAAAGGCGAGCTCGTCTCGCCTGTACATGGCCGAGTGCGCCATGTCTACCCTACTATGCACGCGCTAGGCATCGAGACGCCGGAAGGGTTGGAAGTCCTCCTTCACATCGGGATCGAGACGTCATCGTTGAATGGCGCCGGTTTTCAGGCAGTTGTACAGGAAGGTGATGAAGTGAGACCGGGACAGCTTATGATTAAATTCGACTACAACGAAGTGAAAAAGCGCTGCGCATCGCTGGCCACCCCGATGGTCATTACGAATTGGGATGCGGTCGCTTCCTGGAGCTTCGCGCCGTTCGCGGCGGTTAAGCGGGGACAGACTTCCGTCATGTCCGTCGTGCTGACGGAGCATGCTAACGGAGGTGGTAGACGATGACGCAGAAGGTACAGGGAATCGGGGCTTCCAGCGGGATCGCCATCGGCAAGGCGTTCGTGCTTCCTACATGGGAATGGGACGTGCCGGAGGAGAAGATGGATCCGTCCGATCTGGCTCGCGAATTCGAGCGGTTGTACGAAGGCATCCGTTCGTCGAAGGATGAGATCGAGTTCATTAAGAGCGAGATTCGCGAAATGGTCGGGAATGAAGAGTCCTCGATATTTGACGCGCATCTGGCCATATTGGACGATCCGATTTTTATGAATGAGATTCAAGGCATTATCCAGCGGCAGTACAAGGCGGCGGAAGTCGCGGTGAAGGAGGCTATCGATCACTTCGTCACGATGTTCGACTTGCTGGACGATGAGTACATGAAGGAGCGGGCGCTGGATATCAAGGATGTCGGCAACCGTCTGCTCAAGCATTTGCTGGGCGCGCCGGAGATTACGCTGCCGACCGATACGCAGCCGTATATTCTGGTCGCGAAGGAGCTGTCGCCGTCACAGCTTGTCCATTTGAATCCGAAAAATGTGCTCGGTATCGTCATGCTGATGGGGGGGAAGACGTCCCATTCGGCGATTATGGCTCGGGCGCTCGGCATTCCTCTCGTTCTTGGACTGGAGGGGAAAATTACAAGACCTGTCCAGACCGGCGATCTGGTCATCGTGGACGGGGAGCATGGCATTATCTATATCGAGCCGATGGAGCAGATCGTGAAGCAATACGTAGCCCGGCACGAAGCGTATGCCCGGGAGATGGACGAGCTGAAGAAGCTGGTCAAGCTTCCTGCCGTCACTCAGGATGGCCTGACGATCAGCTTGTCGGCCAATATCAGCTCCACGCGCGAGCTGGAGATTGCCGATCAGAACGGGGCGGAGGGCGTAGGTCTGTTCCGGACCGAATTTATGTATATGGATCGTTCCTACCCGCCATCCGAAGCGGAGCAATTGACGGTCTACCGGGATGCAGCCGAGCATTACAAAGACTCGCAGGTCATTATCCGCACGCTCGATATCGGCGGCGACAAGCCGATGGAATATTTGAATCTTCCGGAGGAGGATAATCCGTTCCTCGGCTACCGGGCGATTCGCATTTGTCTCGATCAGCAGGAGCTGTTCAAGTCTCAGCTCCGCGCCATTCTACGCGCGAGCGCGCATGGGCCGGTCGCGATTATGATCCCGATGATCTCGTCCGTGGAGGAGATCATCGCGGCCAAGGCGGTGCTTGAAGAGGCGAAGGCAGAGCTGCGGGATGAAGGGCTGCCATTTGATGAGAAGCTGCCTGTAGGCATTATGGTGGAGGTGCCGGCTGCGGCTCTAATCGCCGATCGCCTCGCGGAAGAGGTCGACTTCTTCAGCATCGGCACGAACGATCTGGTGCAGTATACTCTAGCCGTCGACCGGATGAACGAGCAGATTGCGCATATGTATGATCCGTTCCATCCCGCGGTGCTGCGGCTTATCCGCCATACGATCGAGGCGGCCCAGGCCCGCGGCATCGGCATCAGCGTCTGCGGCGAGATGGCAGGCGACACGCGGGCCGTGCCGCTCTGGATTGCAATGGGTGTCACGAAGCTGAGCATGTCCTCACGCTTCATTCCACGGGTGAAGGCGGCTATTCACCGCGCGACCCGAACCGGGAGCGAGCAGCTGGCCGAACGCATTTTCGCGGCCCGTTCCAAGGCCGAGATCGATGAATTGGTCGAACGGCATTTTACGTCCTGACATCTATGCATTGACGCCAGTCGTTCTCCTCCAGGGAAGAGCGGCGTTTCACCTCACACAAAAGGCATGGCCCCTTGATACGGGTCCATGCCTTTCTGCTTCTCATGCGCTTGCTCAGCCTTCTGCCAGCTTGTCGCAAAATGCCTTCCCGTAGGCGGGAAGATCGGGCGGTCTGCGGGCTGATACGATATGGCCGTCGACGACGACCTCCTGATCGAGCCACGTTGCGCCCGCGTTCTCCATATCGTCCCGGATGCCCGGGGTCGATGTCACGATCCGGCCCTGAAGAATCTTGGCGGAGATGAGCACCCAGCCTGCATGGCAGATCTGGCCTATCGGCTTGCCCGCCTTGTCCATGTCGCGAATAATGGAGAGCACGCCTTCATAGCGGCGGAGCTTGTCGGGAGCCCAGCCTCCCGGTACGAGCACGCCGTCGTACACGCTGGCATCGATCTCCTCGAAAGCATAGTCGGACGTAGCGGGAACGCCATACTTCCCGATGTACGTTTTGCCGGCCTTATCGCCAACCAGATGCACCTCCGCCCCCTCCTCGCGGACCCGGTGAACCGGATACCATAGTTCCAGATCCTCGAATTCCTCATCAACGAGCGCGATGACGCGCTTGCCGGTTAAACGCATAAATCTCTCAACTCCTTCGTACGTTGTATCGAAGAACAAACCTTTTGCGCAATCGAACGCGATCCGGCCCTTATTGCATCTTAACGGCTCTATTTCCATAATGATGCCTATTGAGTCTTGGGGCGGAATGGCCTACGATTTTAACAGGGAGATTGGTTCTGCGGATGGAACGGTTCCTTATCTATTCATTACCATAACGTCAGTCGGATGAAGCTGTCAAATGATATCGGCCCTCCGGCAGCGGCCTGCTCTCGCTAGGCTCGGCAGCAGGGGGAGGGTCGAAGCCACCGGACGGAACCGCGAGGGCGGACAGAGTCCAAAGATACATAACGGAGCGTATTCCATGCGGTAAGGCACCAGGTCCGGCGTAGGAGCAGACAGAGAGAAATTGTGATGTAGGGGTGGTTGTATGAACAAACAATGTAATTGTGGCCATGAGATGCTGCTTGCTTTGCGCACCGTTATCCACGACCGGACAATACACATTCACCATGTGCCTGTGTTGACTTGCCCACGTTGTGAACGCTCGGTGCTGTACCCGGCGATCAAGCAGGAGATAACGGATATGATTCGCTGCCGTAAGTCGGGACAGAGCAAGGAGTTATACGGCATGGACGAGGAGGGCGATTCCGTGCCGCAGCACTATTTTTTCGAGGAAATGAACGAGGCGGCGAGCGTGCTGGCCGAATGCGCGGACGCGTTCGGGCCCGGCGATCTGCTTCCGTACGCAGAGAAAGAGATGAACGAGCGGATTAACAAGCTTCTGGATATGTACCTGCTCGCGAAGACGCTGAGGGATGAAGAATGGGTGTCTGAGCTGCAAGAGCGATTAAAACAGATTTCCGGTTTTAGTTTCTACCCGGATCGGGTTAAAATAAGTTAAGAGGCTCTTTGCCTACTGCACTCCCTCGGAACAAGATTCCGGCGGGAACAAGGAGGACTCCCGATTGAGATCGATAGATACGGAAGAAGCGCTGCAGGAATGGATAGATTCAACCCAAGAGCAGACCGCTGTGTTATTCAAGCACAGCACCCGCTGTCCGATTAGCGCCCGGGCGAACGGAGAGATGGCCAAGGTGGCGGAGGAATTCGAGCCACGGGGGATAGCAATGGGACAAATTCTTGTTGTCGAGCACCGCGATGTGTCGCTCGCTTGCACGGACAAGCTGGGCATCCAGCACGAATCGCCTCAAGTCATCGTGATGAAGGAGGGTCAGGTCGTCTGGCATGACTCCCATCATGCGATAACTTTTGACAATGTAAGTTCGGAATTGACGTCCTCCTCCCGCTAAATGACGCATTTTCAGACGATTGCAGTTGTAACATTGCGAATTTTCTGAAAATATCGTATCATGAAATGTAATAAAAGGGTCGTAACAAATTTTCGGTAATTGGAGAGAAGATTCGTGACGGTAACTATTTATGATGTAGCGAGAGAAGCGGGCGTCTCGATGGCCACCGTTTCCCGGGTTGTGAACAACAATCCGAACGTGAAGCCGCAAACGCGAAAAAAGGTGTATGAAGCGATTGAGCGTTTAGGTTATCGCCCGAATGCTGTCGCACGCGGACTTGCGAGCAAAAAGACGACAACCGTTGGGGTTGTCATTCCCGATATTTCCAATTCTATTTTTGCTGAGGTCGCACGAGGAATTGAAGATATTGCGAACATGTACCATTACAATATCATTTTGTGCAACGCAGACAAGAAGAAAGAGAAGGAAATTCGAGTCATCAATACGCTGCTGGAGAAGCAAGTGGACGGGCTCGTATTCATGGGCGGTGTCGTAACGGAGGATCATATCCAGGCGTTCCGTACTGCTTCCGTTCCGATCGTGCTGTGCGCGACGACGGACGAGCATGCCTCTATCCCTTCGGTAGACATTGATCATGAAGGGGCCGCATTCGATGCGGTCAACACCCTTATTCGCCACGGTCACCGCGATATTGCGATGATTAGCGGCACGCTTCAGGATCCGGCCAACGGATTCGCGCGTTTCCAGGGCTATAAGAAGGCTTTGGAGGGCGCAGGCATTGAATACAAGGAAGACCTGGTTCGTATCGGGAACTACCGGTATGAATCCGGCGTGGAAGCCATGAAATATTTCCTCGGTCTGAAGAAGCGGCCGACGGCAATTTTTGCGGCAACCGACGAAATGGCGATTGGAGCGATTCATTGCATTCAGGACGCCGGGTTGAAGGTGCCTGACGACTTCTCGGTCATTAGCGTTGACAATATCCGTATGGCCTCGATGGTTCGTCCTCAGTTGACGACCGTAGCCCAGCCGATGTATGACATCGGCGCGGTGGCGATGCGCTTGTTGACGAAGCTGATGAAGAAGGAGAACGTGGAGAATTCACAGGTCGTTCTGCCGCATGAGACGATTCTTCGCTTGTCGGTCAGCCAGGTGAATGAGTAAGGCCGCAGCATGCCGGCGGCATATGAAGAGCCCCTATTATTGGGGCTTTTTGTGTGTCGAGTCAGCTGCGATGGTAAGACATTCGATCATGAAGGATTGAAGGGGGAAGGCGATATGGCGAGCGAAGCCGTAATCGGAATTATTGGCGCGATGGACGAAGAGATTGAGCGCCTGCTGCAGGCTGCACAGGATGTTGAGGAAGTGGAAGTAACGGGAATGACTTTCTATAGGGGGCAGCTGGCGGGGCGTCATGTCGTCATCTGCAAATCGGGCGTCGGCAAAGTCAATGCCGCCGTTACGACGCAAGTACTGATTGATCGCTTCGGGGCCAAGCAGGTGCTCTTCACTGGAGTAGCCGGCGCGATCCACCCGGAACTGAACATCGGCGATATCGTCATCTCGACGTACTGCATGCATCATGATATGGATGTGACCGCTCTTGGCTTCGAGCCCGGGGTCATTCCCTTCCAGCAGACATCCCGCTTCGAGGCGGACGGAGCCCTGGTTCAACTGGCCGAGCAGGTGTGCGCTGAGCTGTTCCCGGGACGCTACCTCAAGGGCGGGGTGCTGTCCGGGGATCAATTCATCGCCAGCCGCGACAAGGTTAAGGCGCTCTTCGAGACGTTCCCGGGCTCGGCATGCACGGAAATGGAAGGCGCAGCCGTAGCGCAAGTATGCCATATCCATGCGATCCCGTTCGTCATTATCCGGTCGATGTCGGACAAAGCGGACGGATCGGCCCATGTCAATTTCGCGGAATTCACGGTCGAAGCCGCACTGCACTCGTATCAAATCATCGAGCGGATGGTTAGCCAATCCGCCTAATCATGCATGTCCGCGGCGATGTTCCGGATGGAAGGCGGCGCGTTCCCATCCGGATTCGCGCCGTGGCTTGTTCTTCATCTTACATACTCCAGCGCCAGCTCCTTCACTTGCTCGTTCTTCGCTTCGATAATGGACCGCCTTGGCATCGGTGCCCATCGTGCCACGTCATCAAGCCAGGTGGACGGCAGCGGCACCGGAGCCTCGTCAGACCAGCGCATAATCCAGGCCTCTGGCAGACGTGTCAGCGGCTGCCGCACCAGCTCGTCCTTCATCGGGTGCTCGCACATCTCCAGCCACAGCATGCTCCAGGCGCGCGGCACGACTCTCCAGATGTCATAGCCGCCACCGCCGAGAGCCACCCATCTTCCTTCACAGCTCGCATGTGCGAGCCGGTGGATCATTTTCGGCATCTCCGCATAAATACGCATACTGCAATGCATGTGAGACAGCGGATCGAACGCATGCGCGTCACAGCCGTGCTGGCTGATAATGATGTCCGGGCGGAAGCTTCGTGCGACCTGTCCGATCGTCTCCTCGAAGCAATGCAGCCACGATTCGTCCTCTGTATACGGTTCCAAAGGCACGTTCACGCAAGCGCCGAATCCTTCCCCGGCGCCGCGCTCGTTCACGAAGCCGGTTCCCGGGAACAGGAATTTGCCGGTCTCGTGAATGGAATAGGTGAACACATTCGGGTCGGTATAGAAGCTCCATTGGACGCCATCGCCGTGATGGACGTCGGTATCGATATAGAGAATGCGGGCATCATAGTGCCTCCGCAGCCAGGAGATGGCCACAGAGGCATCATTATATACGCAGAAGCCGGCCCCTTTCTCGCTAAAGGCATGATGCAGCCCGCCTCCCAGATGCAGAGCGTGGAGAGAGCGGCCGCTCATAACGGCCTCGCAGGCTGCGACGGAGCCCCCTACGATCGAGCTGGCCGCCTGGTGCATGCCCGCGAAGTAGGGGGTGTCTTCGGTATGGAGGCCGTATTGATCGGAGCGGGCGACCCATTCCTCCGCAGGATCGTCTTCGCTTAACCGCATCACGGCCTCGATATAATCCTCTCTGTGTATGTACCGGATCCACGCCTCCCAATCTGCCATCGCCGTGGCAGGCCGAACGATGATATCGTCGGAGAGGGCGCCGATGCGAGTCAATAAATCGTTGGTCATGACGAGGCGGCGCTGATCGAACGGGTGATCGGCGTTGAACCGGTACCGCAGCGCATCGTCATGCATGAAGTATAGGGCTGTGTCGGCCATTCGGGCACCTTCCCTCCCTTTGCCATAATGATTAGAATGATTCAGTACATGAACCGCTGGCGGAAGCGCACGCGGTCGAATTGCTCCCGCGAGGCGAGCGGAACGTCTTTGCCGATGCGGACCATCAAGCAGTTGGCAGGGTGCGAGCAGATCTCCGGATCGTCGGTCGCATACCAGACCATGCCGACCGATTCCATCAGCCGCTCCATCATTTTTCGGTAATCCCACACATTGAGCCGGGTGCCTTCCAAATCCCAATGCCAGTAATATTCAGTCGTGAACACGATATAGCTCTCCATTTGATCGTCTTCAAACGCGGTAGTAATCATTTTTTTGCCGAGCCCTAGCGAACGATACTCGTTGGCGACCTCGATGGCGCCCAGCTCGATGAGATCCTCCATGCCGCCCTCTGACCAGCGTTCCAGTTCGTCCGGATAGTGAAAGGTGACATATCCGATGATGGTCTGGCCGTCCCGGGCCGCGATGATTCGTCCTTCCGGCAGCCCGGCGATCTCGACTAACGCTTCCTGCTGTTCCTTCGGCCTTCGGAATGCGTTCAGATCCGGGTGCATGTCCCATGTGCCCAGCAGTTCCGGCTTGACGGGACCTTCCACGACGATGACGCGATCTTCGTAAGGGATGATTTGCGCGTGATAACATTTTCGATGCTCCACACCCAGCAGCTCCTTTCGTCTCTTCCCTTGGTTATAGCAAAAAAAGGCCGTTTTGAAAAGGAAAAGAATAGGCTAAAAGAAAAACATATGCTATAATAAATCAAGTTTTAATAATTCACGAAATCTCCCCTTGACAGCACGATTCACATCAAAGTCAAAAATTTTTGCAAGCTCCTGAAAACGGTTTTATTTGCGAATGAGGCAAATGCTGGCATGACCAAACGACCAATCATGAACAGTCATGAAGTGAGGAAACAGGAGGATGAAGCGACAATGAGTAACGTGCAAGGAGAAATTATTACACCTTCAGCAACAAACCCGAATTTGAAAAATTACGAAGAGGCGGTTGCCGATTTCAACTGGGAGAGCGTGGAGCAGAATTTCTCCTGGTCGGAGACGGGCCGGGTCAATATGGCCTACGAGGCGATTGACCGCCATGTTGATCAGGGCCGCGGGGATAAGGTGGCTCTGCTCTATAGCGATGCGCAGCGTGACGAATCCTATACGTTCGTCGACCTGAAGCGCAAGTCCAACCAATTCGCCAATGTGCTTCGCTCGCTCGGTGTCCAGAAGGGTGAGCGGGTCTTTATTTTTATGCCGCGCACGCCGGAGCTCTATGTCAGCGTGTTCGGCATTCTGAAGGCGGGAGCGGTCGTGGGCCCGCTGTTCGAAGCGTTCATGGAGACGGCGGTCAAGGATCGTCTGCAGGACAGCGCGGCTGTGGCGATCGTGACGACGCCGGCGCTAGCCCACCGGGTTCCGCGCGAGGAGCTTCCGACGCTGAAGCATGTCATTCTCGTCGGCGAAGACGTGAATACGGCGGATGGCTATATCGATTTCTTCGCCGAGATGGCGGAAGCGTCCGAGGAAGCGGAGATGGAATGGCTGGGCCGCGAAGACGGCCTCATTATGCACTATACATCCGGCTCGACCGGGAAGCCGAAGGGCGTCTACCATGTTCAAAATGCAATGATGCAACATTATCATACAGGCAATGTCGTGCTGGATTTGAAGGAAGACGACGTATATTGGTGCACGGCTGATCCCGGCTGGGTTACCGGTACATCGTACGGCATATTTGCGCCGTGGCTGCTCGGCGTAACGAATGTGATCCGCGGCGGACGGTTCAGCCCGCAGGATTGGTACAGCACAATTCAGAAATATAAAGTGACGGTATGGTACAGTGCGCCGACCGCGTTCCGCATGCTGATGAGCGCAGGGAACGATGTTATCGCTCAATACGACCTGTCCAGCCTCCGGCATATCATGTCTGTCGGCGAGCCGCTCAATCCGGAAGTTGTTCGCTGGGGCATGAAAGTATACGGTCAGCGCATTCATGATACGTGGTGGATGACGGAGACGGGCGGACAACTGATTTGCAATTATCCGGCGATGCCGCTGAAGCCCGGATCGATGGGGCGTCCGGTGCCGGGCGTAGAAGCTTCGATTATCGATGATCAGGGGAACGAGTTGCCGCCATACCGGATGGGGAATCTGGCCATTCGTACGCCATGGCCTTCGATGATGCGCCAAGTATGGAACAATCCGGCCAAGTTCGAAGAGTATTTCCGCGTTGACGGGTGGTATATTTCAGGCGACTCGGCTTATCGGGACGAGGATGGTTATTTCTGGTTCCAGGGACGGATCGACGACGTGATCAATACATCAGGCGAGCGGGTCGGGCCGTTCGAGGTCGAGAGCAAGCTGGTGGAGCATCCGGCTGTCGCGGAAGCCGGGGTCATCGGCAAGCCGGATCCGGTCCGCGGCGAGATTATTAAGGCATTCATCTCTCTGCGCGAAGGCTACAACCCTTCGGATGAGCTGAAGGCTGATATTTCCAGGTACGTGAAGGAGAACTTGTCCGCGCATGCCGCGCCGCGTGAGATTGAATTCAAGGATAAGCTGCCGAAGACGCGTTCAGGGAAAATTATGCGCCGTGTCTTGAAGGCATGGGAGCTGAATCTGCCGACAGGCGACTTATCGACAATCGAAGACTGATCCGCATGGCGAAGAGGAGGCTTCAGGGCCTCCTCTTCTGCTGCCGGCCCCAAATAATACAACAGCGATGGCATCTTGAGCCATCGCTGTTGTTCGTTCGCAGGGCGCGAGGGTTCGCGCCATTCGTTATTGATTTTTGACTTGAACTGCGGAAGTCGGGCTCGATTCCCCTGCGCTGTTCACGGCCGTGACCCGGTACCAGCCTGCCGGCGAGATCGTAATTAGCTCGAACTGTGCTGTCGGAGTGGTGCCGACGCGTTCATACGCTCCGCCGTCGGAGCTATAGTAGATCACATACTCGCTTGGATTGTTGGCCGAGGCGCTCCAGGTCAGCTTCAAGCCCATATCCGTCAAGGAAGCTTGCGGATTGCCCGGTGTGCCCGGAGGGCTTGAAGGACTCGGCGGGTTGTCTGCCTCATCCGGAGTCTCCGGTCCTTGATCCTGCCCGTCCTCGCCCGCGCTGCCGTCTCCCGACGACCCGGGGTTCTGCGTATCTGTGCTGCCAGTGCCGGAACCATCCGGATTAGGCTCCACGTTAGCGCCTCCCAGCGTCACGGTCTGAGACGGGGCAGACTCATTGCCGGCCACATCGACCGCCGTCACATAGTAAGCGTACTGATGTGAATTGGAGAAATACGTCTTGAATTGAAGCTCCTCTCCCGTTAGCACCGTTCCTTCTTCACGCTTGAACGGACCGCCATCCAAGGAGCGGTACAGACGATAACCGACGACATCCGATTCACTGTTCCGCGAGAACGAGATGCGCAGCGCCGTATCGCCCAATTCCTCCAGACTTACACCGGCCGGCGGTGCCGGCGGCTTGCCGTCATCCTGGCGCGGATCGACCTTTGCAGGCGCATCGGTATTGGCATCCTCCGGTAAATAGGAGGACAGCGAGCGCCGCTGGCTGCTGGAAGACAGATGGTTCAGCGCTTGCTTCAGCTCTTCGATCAGCTCTTGAATCGGCTTCTCGCGCTTGATGACCACTTTTTCGCGGGTCATATCGTCAGGCGTCGTATCCTGCGGGATATAGTTGACGCCGTCATATGTGATGTACTTCATCTTCTGCAGGGCATCTTCGGTCTCTGTCGGCACGAATTTGCTATTGAACAGATCCGTGACGTAACGGCCGGCCTGCTTCGTCAGTTCGTTCGGAAGCTTTCCGCTTAATCCGGAGACGGTCATCCGCACGATGCCGTCAGGCTGGCTGAACTTCTTCGTCTCGAACAATTCCGGCTTCAGCTTGTTCACTTCGTTCATGACTTTGGACCAGATCTCCGTGGAACGGGAATAAGCATCGCGATTCAATACGTGAATCTGTTGATCATAGCCGACCCATACGCCCATCGTCACATCCGGCGTGTAGCCGAGGAACCAGGTGTCGGCGTAATTCTGGGTCGAACCGGTCTTGGCGGCCACTTCCACTTGGCCGAACAGATCGAACTCCCACTGCACCCGGCGTCCGGTACCTCGCGAATCAGTAATGACGGTCTTCAGCATATCCGTCATCAAATACGCGCTCTGCTTGGACACGACCTGCTTCGGATCGACTTTGTGCTGATAAATGATTTTGCCGTTCGAATCGACGATCTTGGATATCATGTGCGGATCGTTGTACTGACCATCATTGGCGATAACGCCGAAGGCGTTGGTAATCTCCTCCACGGTAACGCCATAGCGCAGGCCCCCGATTACCCCGGTCTGGGCGTAATAATCTTCCGGCTGAATCGTCGTAATTCCAAGCTTCTGGACGAAGTCAAGCGCCTGCTTGACACCCAGCTTCTCTATGTAGATCTTGAGAGCCGGCAAGTTAAGCGATTCATTGAGTGCCTTTCTTGCGGTAACGAGCCCCTGGTATCTCATATTCGCGTTGCCGGGAATATGGTAGCCCTTGGAACCGTCCTTCAACACCATCGGCGCGTCGTCGAGTATCGAGGCCGGTTGAATCAAGCCTTGATCCAGAGCCGGCAAATAGGCGGCTAACGGCTTCATCGTCGAACCTGGCTGGCGCAACATCTGCGTGGCGAAGTTCATCTGCTCCTCATAGAAATCCCGGCCTTCGATCATACCGAGGATCGCTCCGGTACGATGATCGATCATCATCGCAGCGACTTGCTCCAAGCCCTTCGTCTCGCTGTACGGAGAGAAGTTGTTCTCATTGTTAGCCACGTTCTTCATGGCCTTGTAAATCTTCTTGTCGATCGTGGTGTAGACCTTGTACCCGCCGTGGAGCAGCTGCTCCCGGGCGTTCTGCAGCAATTCCGCATTCTCGCGCTTGCGCAGATCGGCCCTCGTGAATTCCGGGTATTTCTGCAGGACAAGCACTTCAGCGGCAGCCCGCTCGGCTTCCAGCATCAAGTATGGATAAATCGCATATGCCTTCGCATTTGGCTTGGCGATGGAGCCCCGGATGTCAAATGCCAATGCTTCGTCATATTGCTGCTGCGTAATTTTATGCTCTTCGAGCATCCGTTTCAGGACTAGCTTCTGGCGCTTCATGGCTCTTTCGATACCTTCCTCATTGACTTCTCCCTTGCCGCTGAACGCGGAATAGGCAGAAGGGAGCTGGGGAAGACCGGCCAAATACGCCGATTGGGCGATATTCAGCTTATCAAGCTTGTCGATATTGAAGATTCCTTTGGCCGCTGCCTTGATGCCGTACAGATTGTACCCGCTCGAGCCGTTCCCGAACGAGACCTTGTTCAAGTAAGCGGTCAATATCTCTTCCTTCGATAGCATGCGCTCGATGCGCAGGGAGAGAAAGATCTCTTTGGCTTTCCGGCTGTCGGTCCGATCCAAGGTCAAAAACACTTGTCTTGCCAACTGTTGGGTCAGGGTGCTCCCGCCCGTCTGCACCGGCTTGTTCAGCACTTTTTGCATAACAGCCCGGGACAGCCCCCGGATATCAATGCCCATATGCTCGAAAAAACGGTTGTCTTCCGTTGCGATAAGCGCGTCGATAACGGTCTGTGGAATCTCTTCAATTGTTACCGGCCGTCTGTCTTCATCAGTGCGAAGCTGGCCGATAGGAGAGCCGTCATTAAAATATACAAAACCAGTGAATGCATTTTCTTGAATCTTCTGCTCGATGTATTCCCGGGAACGAATCGGTTCATCCTTCACGAGGGAAGTGACGTAGCCGATGCCAGCACCGCCTACGAATAAGCAACATAGAATACCGAGCAGCATGAGCCACTTCGTGACGGTCCAGATTCGACGTCCAACCGACCTTTTTGGCTTCGGTTTCTCGTCCTTTTCCGTCAGTTTCTCATCTACCATGCATTTTTTCCTCCTTATATTGCAGCGCTTTCCATTATACCACAAAAGTCGATTTGGTAGATGTTACTTTCTTTAGCTGCTTACAAAATGAATGTAGGTCATAAGAGGAAGGCGAAGCAATGTTATACATTAATTTATATTGCAAAAATACGAATATGATAAAGCGATGACAGAATCAGCGGATGACCGCATTGTACAGGCCGGAGAGTCGGAAGCGCAGCGTCCAGCGGGGCGGCGTCCGGATGAATGAAGTCAAGGTAGATGATCCGAATGCCGAGCTGTGCTTGGCGATGGAGATTTCGTGCAAGTAGGCAAACGCAAATTCGCCAAAGTGGAGCTTGAGTAATATAGGTGAGCATTTGCAGAAGAAGCCTCCGGCACCAGGAAGAGAGTGGGGGTGAGGCTTCTTGCTTAATCTAAGGGATGCGAACGCCTTTTTCTATGCGGATAGGCAAAATCCTGCGTTTATACACTAATTCCCGCCTTTTGGGAGCAATACGATGAAATTCCTGCAAATCGGATCATTTTCGTTTGTTTCCTCATAAATTTTAATGATATAGTTGAAATTGCTGCATTTACGCAGGAACTTCATTACGGTGGAAATGCGCTTACGAAAATGCTGCTATTTTGCATGATTTTATGAAAAAACCTTCTCGACCAATACCGTTCTCGGTACGCAGCGTCAAAAGAAGGACGCAAAAAATCGCCGTCCATAAGGAACGGCGATTCGCTGCCTCAAGATGAGAATCTTAACGGCTGTAGAACTCGACGATTTGCTTCTCGTCGATCTCTTGGGACAATTCTCCGCGCTCTGGCAGGCGGATGTACTTGCCTTCAAGAGCAGCTTCGTTGAATTCCAAGTAGTTCGGAAGGTGATGACGGCCTTCCATCGCTTCTTTGATTACTTTCAGGCTGCGGCTTCTCTCGCGAAGACCGATAACGTCACCTGTAGCAACAATGTAGGATGGGATATCGACTTTCTTGCCATTCACCGTAACGTGTCCATGAGCAACCAATTGGCGCGCGCCTGCGCGGGAATTCGAGAACCCGAGGCGGTATACCAGGTTGTCCAGACGGCTTTCCAGCAGGAACATGAAGTTCTCACCGGCGATGCCTTGCATTTTCGCTGCACGGTTGAACAAGGTGCGGAATTGCTTCTCGCCCAAGCCGTACATGTGGCGAAGCTTTTGCTTCTCTTGCAATTGAATAGCGTAGCCGCTCAATTTTTTGCGCATTCCCGGACCATGTTGTCCTGGAGGATAAGCGCGGTTTTTCAATTCTTTGCCTGTGCCGCTCAGAGAAATGCCAAGACGGCGGCTCAATTTGAACTTAGGACCTGTGTAACGTGCCATATGAAAGTTGACTCCTTCTCAAACGAAATGTTAGATAATGGGTCGCTTTGCGCCGATTCCCATCCTCATGCCGATAGCGATCAGCTCCGGTACGGGGTTTCAGCCGCTGCCCGTCCGGCGATGGAAATACGTGAGGGTGACACAACAGTTCTCCCCTTATACATCTAACAATTCTATAAGATCATCGGGCGGAATGTCAAGACGGTCTGCTGCAAATCTCGTGCCTTCCAAAGTTTCTCGCTAATCATAGAAAAGCGGCAACCATTCGACAAGATGCGGCTTACAAAACCGTAGATCTTTCGACATAGTTCTTATGACCCAAAAAACTTTTAAAGGTTGTATGGAAGTAGTACATTTTGGTAGAAATATATTGTATGATAGTATGAGACCACCCTTTATATAGAAGGAGAAGAGCATGACGGAACGTCTAGTCCATCACCAGCCAATCGAATCGGACAAGAAGGTTGCAGGGACGAACGGTCCAGTTCCGAACGGAATCTGGGATCCGCCGCCTCGACCACGGGACAGCTGGGTGCTGCAGCGGGATGTGAACGTTCACGACTTCCCTTATTTGCAGCCGCTGCTGCAATCCGCCTACAAGGAATGGGCGAAGGAACTGCCTGCCCGCGCCTGTGTCCTGCGAGGCCGCATGGCGTTATTCGACTATGCGGGCAAGTGGATGGAGGGCGACTCCGAATTAACCGGCGAAGCCACAGCCGAACGCGCAGCCGCTGCCGCGCTCCAGGAAGGTATGCTGGCCGTCCGGACGGGATTCGGCTTGTCCTATGCCGCCTGCCCGCTGCTGAACAAGCGGGAAGAGAGCTACGCTGCGGTCGTATGCCGATTGAACGAGGAGCCGGATGAATCGTTCTTCGCCGGCATGGATGCATGGGTTTATGGACTTCGAACGCATTTTTACCGGCAATTCGAGCTGGTCTTTGTGGACGAGCTGGAGCGAACGCTGAAAACGGCCGAACGGGAGCTGAAGCGCCGCGACGTGCTGCATGGCGCTATTCGGCATATGCATGACCGCATCAATGTCGATTCTGTCTTGTCGCAGATAATGTCGAGCGTCGAGCAGCTGGTTCCGGAAGCGCGGATCGAGGTCTATTTGTCTCAGGATCACACCAGCTCGAATCCGAAGGTGAAGCCTTTGCTGTTCCAGCCGGGAAGCGACGGCGTCGTGCGTCAAGCCTTCATGAAGGGAGAAGTATGTTATGAACGTGACGGAGCGGATAGTGATACGGAAGTAGGGTTTGCGCTGTGCGGCAAGCAGGGAGCCTATGGCGTGATTAAGGTCAGCTTTCCCGGAATGGCGCCGGATCCTTCCGATGTGCAGCTGATTCAGCTTATTGTGGAGACGGCCGGCACAGCATTCGAGAATGCCCGTCTTCATGAGCAGGCGAATGAAGTCATACAGGAGCTGCGGTTCATCAATGACTTGACGAAGCGCATCAATCAGAGCTTGCGGCTGCGGGATGTGTTCCATGATGCGACCCACGAGCTGCTGCGCGTGTTTCGGGCCGACTTTTGCATGCTCCTTCAATTGAACGAGGAACGGCAGTGCTATGAAGTGGTGTCCTGCAACATGGACGAATTCGATGATGCGTATCTATCCTTCGATGAAGGCTTGTTCGGTCATATGTATTTGGAAAAGGAACCGGTCATCGTATCCGATATTGAGGTGGACGTGCCTGCGTCCATGCAATTTTTCGAGAAGCTGAATTATCATTCCGTTATCGCCGCGCCCCTGTTCGGCAGCGGGGAGATGGTGGGCATCGTCATTCTTGCCGATCGGCGCAAGCAATTCTTCACTTACGACAATTTCAAGCTGCTCCAGATGCTGGCGACCCACATCGGGCTGGCGATCGCGAATGCGGCGCTTCATAGCAGGGTCAAGCATCTCGCCAACAAAGATCAGCTGACCGGCTTGTATGCCCGCCACTACTTGGACAAGCAGATCCAGCGCCAGCAGAAGAACGACTTCTGCGGCTCGCTTATCGTCGTGGATATCGATTATTTCAAGCAAATCAATGACCGCTACGGCCACCAGGTCGGCGATAAAATATTGAATCAGGTCAGTCAAATTATACGCAGTTCTATTCGTGAATCCGATATCGCGGCCCGTTGGGGCGGCGAGGAGATGGCGATATACCTTCCGCAACTCAGCATCAGCCAGACGATCCGGGTTGCCGAACGGATTCGGACCCGGGTGGCCAACGAGACGGAACCGCATGTCACCGTCTCCTGCGGCATCGCCGACTGGAGCTGGCAGGACGATATGGTCAGTGTCGAATCGCTGTTCTACCGCGCCGACATGGCCCTGTATGAAGCGAAGGACAGTGGCCGGAATCAGATCCGCATCAGCACCTAGCATACGGTGCTGCCTGATGAATAATCTCAATTCAAGCGTGAGACGATAGTAGAGATGGGCGATTAATGCCCATCTCTTTCTATTTCGGTAAATCGGCCCCTTTTTTTTAGGGGAATTGCAAATTTTCTTGCGACAAGAGAAGGTGAGGTTTCATTATGGGCGGGAACGTAAGTCGGCTTCGCAGAAGCGCCCTGTTGTCCGCAATGATCGCTGGATTCGTCATCCTAGTGCACGGGTGCGGAGTAACCGCCAATCCCGAGGACATACTGAACCGGGCCCTGAGCGGAGTCGGGGGTCAGGATCAAGTGCGGTTCGAAGGCTTGGCCGAGATCAGCGTCGGGGAGGACATGCTGCTGACCAAGCAATTCCGGTATGAAGGAGAGGCGAAGCAGCACAAGGGCGTCCATATGAAGATGAGCGGCGATATGGATCAGCGGACGACCGCCAAGCGCTGGAATCCGGTAGCGCAGATGGATCAGTTGCAGCGAATCGCGAATAAGCAGGTCTCCTTCCTGCCTCAGCAAGAGGAGGCACGCGTCGGGGCGAAGGGTAGCGGACAGGACAACAAGGCGGAGCAAGATGGGAAAGACCTGGTTCCGCTGCAAGTAACTTTGTCCAACGAGGATGCGAAGCGAATCTATATCAACCAATTGGAGGAGGATTATAAGCGGATCATTATTCCTTCCGAGCCGTATCAGAAAATACGCCGTTCGCTAACCGATCAGGAACGGAACCAATTGGATGCGGAACTGAAGACGATCGTGGACCGCAGCCGGGCCGACCTGGATCACAAGCTGAAGGACGCCAGCGTCGCCGGGCGTTATGTCGTATGGGTAGAACGGCGTCATTCCTTGCCTGTCATCCTGGAAGGGTGGTTCACGGCCGGCTACAATGACAATGGCAAGGAACGCCGGGAGACCGTGCATACGAAGACACGGTTCTCTTACAAGTGAGGAGCGTCCAGAGGCTCGGCCGGTTCGCCGCCAATCGAGAGCGCGGCGCTGACTTCGATAAGCGCTCATGTTACAATGGGTAAGGTTTCATCATTTTATCGGCCGACCGAGGAGGAACATGACATGAAAGACCCAAGATTGCAGAAGTTGGCACAGAACTTGGTTGGATACTCCATCAATGTGCAGCCAGGTGAAAATGTGCTGATTGAGATGATCGGCTCCGAGCGCGAACTGGTGACGATGCTGGTAGATGAAGTCGCCGCGCGGGGCGGCCGCCCGTTCGTGCAGCTGACCGACCGGAAAGTGCTGCGCTCGCTGATCAAGAACGCGTCTGAGGAACAGATGAAGACGTGGCGGGAGTATGATTTGCTCCGGATGCAGAACATGCAGGGGTATATCGGGATTCGCGCCGGGGAGAACGCGAACGAAATGTCCGATGTGCCGGAAGACAAAATGAAGCTGTATGACGCCATCTATTCACATCCGGTACATATGGAAGAGCGTGTCAAGCGCACGAAGTGGGTCGTCCTTCGTTATCCGAACGCTTCGATGGCCCAATTGGCCAACACGTCGACGGAAGCATTCGAAGATTTTTACTTCGATGTGTGCAATCTGGATTATTCCAAGATGGACAAAGCGATGGAGTCGCTGAAGGCGCTGATGGACCGTACGGACAAGGTCCGCCTGACCGGCCCGGGAACTGACTTGACGTTCTCGATCCGGGGCATCGGGTCTATCAAATGCTCGGGACAGAACAATATTCCGGATGGCGAGGTCTATACCGCTCCAGTCCGCGATTCCGTCAATGGCACTTTGACCTACAACACGCCATCGATTTATAACGGCTTCACCTTTGAGAATATTTCGTTCCGGTTCGAGAATGGAAAAATTGTGGAAGCGACGAGCAATGATACGGCCCGGATCAACCATATTCTCAATTCGGACGAGGGAGCCCGCCATATCGGGGAGTTCGCGATTGGCGTTAACCCGTACATCTTGCATCCGATGAAGGATACGCTGTTCGATGAGAAGATTGCGGGCAGCATCCACTTTACGCCGGGTCAAGCCTATGAGACGGCGGACAACGGCAACCGTTCCTCGATCCATTGGGACCTGGTGCTGATCCAGCGTCCGGAGTATGGCGGAGGGGAAATGTATTTCGACGATGTACTTGTACGCAAAGACGGTCTTTTTGTCATCCCTGAGCTGGAGTGCTTGAATCCGGAGCATCTGAAATAAGGGAAATCCGTTGATTCGCCGCATATTTTTGCGGATTTATTATTGCGTCAAGCGTCTCATTCACGGTATGATGGAAACGTAAGAAGACCGACCGAACTAATTGATGACGGAGGGATTTCGATGTCTAATAACACGGCAATTGTGGAAATCTCACAAGCAGCGAACAAATTCAGATCTTCGATAGTCTTGCAAGCTGACAACAAATACATTGATGTTAAGAGTATTCTGGGTCTGTTCACCACCTTGGTGGGCAACCAGAAGTACGAGCTTCACGTTCATGGGCCGGATGCGGATGAAGCGAAGGCAGCGATGGCGGAAATATTCAAGAAGCATGGATTGGACGTATCCGTTGTAGCGGAATAACAGCGAGAGCCGGAGCAGAATGTTCCGGCTCTTTCTATATCTATAGCTATGATAACGGCTTGCGGAGGTTGCACAGCATGAGAGAAGTTCGTCATGCATCTTGTGTTACCCGTCATGATCGTCTAATATTAGAGTTAGAACAATCGTGACTTCGAGTCATAGGGGGGAAACCAGGCATGTCTTCGTCGAATGTGTTGCAACAGCTAAGTGACAGGGCGCTCACTCTGCTAGAAGCGGATGCGCATCAAATAGAGAAACTCATCCAGGTCCAGATGGAGAACTTGGCGACGCGTTACTGCCCTCTCTATGAGGAAGTATTGGATACGCAGATGTACGGTTTTTCTCGGCAGGTTGACTTCGCCGTTCGAGCTGGACTGGTGGAGGAAAGCGTTGGCAAGCAGCTTGTCAGCAAGCTGGAACGCAATCTGGCTACCTTGTATGAGGCATTGAACAAGGCCACCCAATAATTGCTATCGCGCTACGGGGGTATCCGCGAACACAGGAAGGCCCGGGATGTTATATCCCGGGCCTTTTGAGTGCAGGCGTTACCCTACGCGTCAGCTCTGTTGAGGCGACTCCATAGCGCTGCGGTGCTTAATCTATGGCGGGAGCGGAAGCCAGCCTAGACAAGATAGAAGGATACCCCCAGAATGATATAGACGGCCAGCAGCAGCAGGCCTTCATACCAGTTCGTCTGTCCATCCTGGGAGATGGATTTGGCGATGAATACCGCGACCCCGATTGCAATCATCTCCAGCGTCGTGAACACGATGTCCATCGTCTGCCCGAACAGCGCGCTGACGAATACAAGCACGGGAGCGACAAAGAGGGCGATTTGCAGACTGCTGCCGATCGCAATCTCCACGGCGGCCCCGATCTTGTTCTTCATGGCCATCATGACGGCGGCGCTGTGTTCTGCGGCATTGCCGACAATGGCGATGACGAATGCCCCGACGAATAGCTCCGACAAGCCGAATTGCGCCGTAAAGGTATCCAGCGTGCCGACAAGCCATTCACTGACGCAAGCAACCATTACCGTGGAGATGACGAGATACAGCACGGACTTCCCTTTTGACCATTGCGGCTGCTCTTCCGCCTGTTCCTCCGTACGCTCCGATACTTCCGCCAGCATCTCCTTATGCGTCACCATGGAGAACAGAAGCCAGAGCAAATAAGCGGCGATAAGAATTCCGGCGACGACCAGGCTCAAGATAACCGTACCCGTCTCGCTGAGGGAATGGGTCGTGAAAAAGGCGGCAGGCACGAACAGCGCGATCACGGCCAATATCATCAGCGAGCCGTTCATACCGGCCAGGTTGGCGTTGAACGTCTGTACCTTGTACTTGGTGCCTCCGACAAGCACGCTCAGTCCGAGCACAAGCAGCAGGTTCCCGATGATGGCGCCGGTCAAGCTGGCCTTGACCATGTCGAACAACCCTTCCCGCACTAGGAAAATCGCGATGATAAGTTCAGCCGCATTGCCGAAGGTCGCATTCAGGAATCCGCCCAGGCGCTGGCCCGCATAATGCGAGACCGCTTCTGTCGACCGGCCGAGGAATCCGGCCACGAACACGATTGCCACGGCGGAAAGGGCGAATTGAAGCGTCATGTTCCAGGGGACAAGTAATGTCCGGCTGCGCTTAAAATGAAGGTCAGCCAGAGTATAATGAAGAACAGCCGTTTTCCCAAAACATCACCCCGAAAAAATTCATAATAACGTAAAATCATCCGATATCTAATATATCCAACCGCATCAAGATCGTAAACAAAAATAACTTGTCGTTACCTGTCACCAGGTGTTTGCTTTCAAGATTCGGGATCGGTACAATAAAGGTAAGAGAGAAAGGAGGATGACGATGGCAGAGGAGCAACTGAATACCCAGGAAGGGAACATTCGCATTTCGGATGATGTCGTCGCCACAATCGCAGGTCTCGCTGCGCTGGAAACTCCAGGTGTTGCCGCCATGTCCGGAGGGATGTCCGAAGGATGGGCCAAGCGCTTGAGCGGCCGCAACGTGCAAAAGGGTGTGTCCGTGGAAGTGGGCCAAGTGGAAGCGGCCATAGATTTGAGAGTTATCATTATGTACGGAATGCCGATACAGGAAGTATGCCGGCAACTGCAGATGAGTGTGCGGGAAGCGGTCCAGAACATGACCGGATTGAATGTGGTCGAGATCAACGTCAAAGTAGAAGGCGTCGCATTCAAGGATGAGGAACTGGACGAAATCCCGCGCATCAAATAGTCCTTATGAATGTATGGGCATCAATGGATGGGAACAAAAAAGACTACACGGACCGAAGCGGCCGGTAGTCTTTTTTGTTGGAACGGCGGGGGACCGATTGTCCGGTCTCCTTCTTTTGCTGCACGCGGTTGTATTCCCGCGAGACGCTGAGCAATATTCCGACGCTGACCATCGTAATGAACAGAGAAGATCCTCCGTAGCTAATGAACGGCAGGGTGACTCCCGTAATCGGAATCGTACGCGTGACGCCGCCGATATTGATGAAGGCCTGGACGGCGATGATGCCGACGATGCCTATGCTTACGAGCGTGCCGTAAATATCCGGGCAGCGCAGCGCAATCAGGATGCCGCGCCAAATGAAGCATATATAGACGAGCAAAAAGATGACGGTTCCGATAAAGCCCAATTCCTCCGCGATGATCGCGAAGATAAAGTCATTGTACGGATAAGGCAAATACAACAGCTTCTGAATACTCTGCCCGAAGCCGGCTCCCGTCCAGCCGCCATGCGCGATCGCCTTCAAGGAATGAAGCAGATTGTAGCTGGCCGCCTGCGAATCGTGGAACGGATCAAGCCAGGAATGCACCCGGGCCATCTTGTAGCCGCCCGATAGCTTGTCCGGCATGAAGAGCATGCTTAAGCCGAGCACGACAAGCACGCCGATGACGCCGACGAGCAGGCAATTCATAATATGCTTCAGGTTCGCGCCGCCCGCGATGACGATAACGCCGGCGCATGCCGTCAGTATCATCGCGCCGCCCATATCGGGCTGCAGCATAATCAGGCCGACGACGAAGCCGACAATGATCATGACCGGGAACAACCCGGTACGGAAATCGCGGAATTTCTCCCCCTTCTTGGCGATCAAGGCCGACAAATACAGCACGACCGCGATCTTCGCCAATTCGGTAGGCTGAATGCCGAGGCCTCCGATGTAGAACCAGCTTCGCGCTCCGTTCACATCCTCCGCCGCGAACGGGACAATGAGAAGCATTAGGACAGTGACTATGAATAATGGAATGAACAGTATTTTGTAGGCCGTATAACGGATGTTCATGGCGAACAGCATAGCCACGAAGCCTAACCCAGCCCACATCAGCTGCCGCTTGGCGAAGTAGAAGGAGTCATAATCATACCTCGAGGATACGGCAGCCAGACTTGAGCTTGAACTGAATACCATCACTACGCCGAACCCGACTAGCAGCAGGGTCAGCACCAACAGAATAAAATCAGGCGATCCCTTGCCCGTGCTTGGCGGGTTCTTCGATTGACTGGGTCTGTGCGGTCTGTTCAAGGGAAGGTACCTTTAGGCGCTAAGAAGCGCTTGCTTCAGCTCATTCAGCTTCTGGGTAGCATTATTCATGATCGGCTGCGGGATCGCAGATTCGTAATCCAGTCCGTGCGGGAAGGAAGCGCGGCCCATGTAGACGGCCTCAATGGCGAGAATCGTATCCGGCTTCTCCAGCTTCCCTTCCTTCACGCGGGTATTGACGCGTACAAAGTAGGCTTCGCGATTCTTTTTATCTTCAATTTTCAAATCGTATGTAGCCCGGTAATATTCCCACTGCCAGCGGGTAAAACCGAGATTCTCCGTTACCTCATCCAGGTAGGCCAGATCCGATTCGAGGCCGATGAGGCCGGTGTTGTCAATAATCATGCATCTATTCCTCCTTCATATCGTTCCTATTCATCATGTGCAATCGGTTACCTCATTCTCATGATAGTATGTTTCCCAGGCTTGCGCAAGACGTCGCTTGGGGCGGCGGAGCGGATTGTTCAAAATTGTGGCAAATGTGGCATCCGAACGAATTCGACGGCTTGAAACGGAGCAAAAGGGCCCTCGTCGCCGGCTTTTATGGTACAATATAGAAAACGTTCACAACGGATGATTTCGGAATACATTCATGACAGATAAGGGGAATCGTTTATGATTAATACATCCGCATCGGTGTGGAAGGAAGCATTGGCGTCCCGCTACGAGGAGATCGTCGCTTGGCGCCGGCATTTGCACCGGTATCCTGAAGTGTCTTATGGGGAGAGGGAGACCGCCCTGTTCGTAGCGGAGAAGCTTGAATCGTTCGGCCGCCTGGAGGTTACAACTGGCGTGGGCGGACACGGCGTGGTCGGAAGGCTCAAGAACGGTGCCGGCCCGGTTGTCGCCCTGCGTGCCGACATGGATGCCTTGCCCATACAGGACGAGAAGGAATGCGGATATGCATCGACTGTACCTGGGGTGATGCATGCGTGCGGCCATGATGCGCATACGGCGACGCTGCTGTCCGTTGCCCGCGCGATGGCGGAGCACCGCGAAGGGTGGAGCGGGGAAGTGCGGTTTGTATTTCAGCCGGCCGAGGAAGTCAGTCCCGGAGGAGCCCAGGCCATGATTAAGGAAGGGGCGCTGCAGGGCGTCGATCGGATGTATGGCGTTCATCTGTGGACCCCGATCCCTTCGGGCATCGTGGCGGTGCGGCCGGGGCCGATGATGGCGGCGGTGGATGACTTCTTCTTGACGGTATACGGCCGGGGCGGGCACGGCGGCATGCCGCATCTGTGCACGGACGCTGTCGTCATCGGCGCCCAACTTGTGCAGCAATGGCAGACGATCGTCAGCCGGGGCGTGTCGCCGCTGCAGCCGGCCGTCGTCTCCGTCGGAGCGCTGCAGGCCGGTTCGACGCAAAATGTCATTGCCGACCGTGCTATTTTGAAGGGGACGATACGCTCCTTCGATCCGGCGGTCCGCGAGCAGTTGCGGGAGCGGTTCGAGACGATCCTTCAGCATACATGCGCGATGCATGGCGCGGAGTATGAGCTCGAATACCGCGTCGGTTATCCGGCGTTGGTCAATCATGAGAGCGAGACGGAGCGAGTGCGCCGCGTCGGGGCAGGCTGCTTCGGGGCGGAGCGCGTGCAGGAGGCGGATATGCTGATGCCGGCCGAGGACTTCTCTTACTATATGAAAGAAGTCCCGGGCTGCTTCGTGCTGGTCGGAGCCGGCAACGGAGAGGCGGCTACCTACCCGCATCATCATCCGCGCTTCGATATCGATGAGCCGGCGATGCTGACGGCTGGCGAGCTGTTGGCGGGGCTCGCATGCGACGCGCTCATGAATCCGTAATCCGGCATAATTCATAGGCATAACGGTTATCCTAATGGTTGAACAGGAGGATGATTATGCCAAACATTCAGAAAATCATGACGGATTCCGTCGTTACCTGCACGGCGCAGGACAATATTTATGAAGCCGCAGTTAAAATGAAGCAGCACGACACCGGATTCATTCCGATCGTAGACGGCGAACGCCTCATCGGTGTTGTTACCGACCGGGATCTCGTCATCCGCGCGATGGCCGAGAAGCACCCCGGCTCCACTTCCATCCGTGACGTGATGACGGAAGAAATCATATCCGTGGGCCCTGAGGCAACCATCGACGAGACGGCGGAATTGATGGCCGACCACCAAGTGCGGCGTCTGCCGGTCGTGCAGGACGGCAAGCTGGTCGGCATCGTATCGCTTGGGGATCTCGCCGTACACGTGCATTTCGCGGATGAAGCGGGAGAGGCGTTAAGCGAGATTTCCGAACAATCGCCTTATACGCACTAGGTTAGGCTGGACGGCGCAAGTTCATCCTCTCTTCCGAGACGGATGAACTTTTTTGTGTTGCAGGACAGGAAAGGGGATAGAGGATTGGCTCAGGCATCTTTTCGAATGGTGGTACAACAGGATTGCACGGTGCTGGTGAACGAGCGGAGCCCGGACTATCCGGAGATTCGGGCGGCCGTGCAGCGGTTCGCCGAGCTGATGAAGAATCCGGCGGGCATCCATACGTTCCGGATGACCCCGATAACATTGTGGAACGCGGCCGCGAGCGGCGCCACGGCCCAATCGGTCGCGGAGACGCTGGATCGGTACGCGACGTACCCGACGCCCATCAAGGTCAAGCAGGAGATCGAGATGTGGATGGGAAGGTACGGCTTGTTCATTCTGGAAGGGGAGGATAAAGAGACGCACTTCACCCTTCGCTCCGAGGATGAAAAGACGCTCGAACGATTCATGCACGATGCGGAAGTCGGCACGCTGTTCTCGGGCCGTCCGCAGCAGGGCCGGGTGCTTGTTCATGCCCGTCATCGGGGGCGGCTGAAGCGGGCCCTGGCGCGCGCGGGCTATCCTGTCATCGACCAATTGGGCTTCCGCGACGGAGAGCCGCTCTCGTTCCAGCTGGAAGAGGGCTCATCCTTCTCTCTGCGGCCTTATCAGCAGGATGCGGTCGCCGCGTTCATCGGGTCGGGGACACGGGCGGCCGGCGATGGCGTCATTGTGCTGCCCTGCGGAGCGGGCAAGACGATCGTCGGCCTAGCGGCAATGACGGCGCTGCAGAGCGAGACGCTCATTCTCACCTCGAACGCGACATCGGTCAAGCAGTGGAAGGAAGAGCTGCTGAAGCGGACGACATTGAAGAGCGAGCATGTGGGCGAATATACGGGGGCGGACAAGCAGGTGCGCCCCGTGACGATATCAACCTATCAGATGATGACCTATCGTCAGCAAAAGGACGGCGAATGGAGCCATATGCGTCTATTCCATGAGCGCGACTGGGGGCTCATCATTTACGACGAGGTCCATCTGCTGCCGGCGCCGGTGTTCCGGACGACGGCGGATCTGCAGGCGACACGGCGCCTCGGCCTGACCGCGACGCTTGTGCGCGAGGACGGCTGCGAGCGGGATGTGTTCTCTCTCATTGGGCCGAAGCGGTTCGAACTGCCATGGAGACAGCTGGAGGAGGCCGGTTGGATTGCCCAGGTTACCTGCACGGAGGTAAGGGTTCCGCTCCCTGCGGCGACCCGCATCGCATATCAGCAATCCGGATTGCGCGAACGGGCGCGCATCGCGGCGGAGAACGGGGCCAAAATTCCGGCCGTCCGGCAGCTCATCGAGCGCCACCCCGGAGCGCCGACGCTGGTTATCGGACAGTACCTGTCCCAGCTAGACACATTGGCCGCAGCCTTGCAGGCCCCGGTTCTTACCGGGCAGACGCCGCAGGCCGAACGGCAGCGTCTGTATGAGGCGTTCAAGCAGGGCGAGCTGCCGGTGCTTATCGTATCGAAGGTGGCGAACTTCGCCGTCGATCTGCCGGACGCGACCGTAGCCATTCAAGTATCCGGAAGCTACGGCTCCCGGCAGGAAGAAGCGCAGCGGCTCGGCAGGCTGCTGCGTCCGAAGAAGGACGGGCGGATGGCCTACTTCTATACTGTGGTCAGCGAGGCGACCAAGGAGCGGGATTACGCGCTCAAGCGGCAGCTGTTCCTGGTGGAGCAGGGCTACCGCTATCTTATCGAGGAGGGGGAAGAGAATTGTGAACACGAATCAGCTGTTGAAGCGGACGGAACCGGGTGAAGGTTCGGCGTCCCGCCGCTGCTGGGAGCGTTATGCGCAGCGGCCGGAGGCGATCCGGGAGGAGTTCCGGGCGCTGCAGCCGCCGCTGCGAATTCCGCTGGTGCTCATGCTGAAGCAAGCCGGCCCGCTCCCGTTCACGGTGGACAAGCTGCTGAGCTGGCATGGGCCGCAGGCGACAGGTTCGGCGCTGCTGGCCGCTTGCGACCCGCTCGCCGAACACGGCTTCGTGGCCAGCGTCAAGCGGGCGTGGGGCGAGCGACTGCTCTTCCTGCCGTCGGATGTATACGCTCAGCTAATGGGATGCCTGTTGGATGACCTGCACCCGGGGGAAGGCCGTCATCCGGAAGAGCCGGAGCCGGAGGAGGCGGCGGCGGGTCCGGTACCGGAGGAAGAGGCGCAGACGCCTGGTCCGGAACCGGAAGGCTGTCAGTACGAAGCGGGCCGCGGCATCGTGTTCGGCCTGTTCTCCCTGCTCGCCTTCGCGGCGAAGGAAGGACTGCCGCTGACGGCGAAGGGAACGCTCCACAAGCGTGCCGTCACCCGGCTGTCGGCGCTCAATCCGTGGGCATCCGCTGAGCTTCCGAATGATATGGGAGCGCAATATCCGTTCGCCGACACGCTGCCGCTGCCGCTCGCCCTGGTCATCGATATCGCGCTGCGCTTCGACCTGCTGAAGAAGGAGGCGAACCGGTATGCGGTGAACGAGGCGGAGCTGGCCCGGTGGCTGCGGCTTCCTCATTCGGTCTGGCGGGAAGCGGTGATGTCCGTGGTGGAGGAGCATTACTTGCCAGCGGATGTGCAGCTGCACCATCTCGTGCTGGCGGTTCGCCTTATCGGAACGGATGGAGCCTGGCATGACGAACGGGAGGTCCTTGGGCGGCTGAGACGCCTTGGACTGCTGGCTGCCGAGGACGCGGCTCGCGCGGAGCGCCAGCTGCGCGGCTGGCTGCGAGCCTTTCATGCGTTCGGCTTCTGTCATCTGGCTCGGCCAGAGCAGGAGGCAGGGGAGTGGGCTTACCGCCTCCCGGTACAGGACATGGCGGAAGGGCCGGGATTTTTTATTCAACCGGACTTCGAAATCCTGCTTCCTGCCGCCGCCCCGTTCTATCTCCGATGGGAGCTGGAAGCGATCGCGGAATGCGTCCGCGCCGATCAGATGGATGTGTACCGGTTGACCAAAGCCTCATTCGAGCAAGGGGTGGAGCATGGGCGGACGATGGCGTCCGTCTTGCGCTTCATGGAGGCGCATGCCTGGTCGGGCGTGCCCGAAAATATTCAAGATGCAATGGAGCTGTGGAGCTTGCAATACGGCCGCGTCCGCTTCGCCGAAGTGATGCTGCTGCGCTGTGAAGATAGCGCCGTCGCGGCGGAAGTGAAGGAGGCGCTGCTCCGCGAACCTTCCGGCCTGGCCGGAATTGAGCTGATTGGGGATCGGGACTTCATCGTCGATCGGGATCGCGCCCGTGAACTGGGGAAGACGCTGGATAAGGCGGGAATCGCGCCTCTGCGCCAGTGGGCGGGAACGGAGGAGAAGGAACCCATGATATCGGTGTGGGAGGAAGCTTCGGCCGACTTGGGGGCGTCTCTGGAGGATGCGGGGAAAGCAATGGTTTACAGCCCTTCTCCGTTGCAGTATTATGAAATGGAAACCGAACCGCTGCTTGGTGAAGATTTGGCGGCGCCTTATCGGGAGGTGCCCGGCCAATGGACAAGAACGCTGCGTTCCTATCATGCTTCCACACAGAAGGATTTGGTGTCGACGGCCATTCGGCTCTTGACCCCCATCGAAGTGGAGCAGTCGGGGCAGTGCGCCACGCTTATTCCCGTCAGTATCCGGGACGGAGAGAAGGGAGTGTGGCTGTTGGAGGCTTATGATGCCGGCGAGGGAGACGCGGCAGAGCTGAAGACATGGTCCCCGGCCGATTGGGAACGGCAGCGGCTGGTGCTTCCCGCAGGTTGCCCTGGATCAAGCCGGTAATTTAGATAAGAATTGAGCGTGATAACATGTCAGTAGGACAGTATGAATCCGTTGTCGACATGGCCGTTCTGCTCACGAACGCTTACCAATTGGGCGATATGATTAACCAGTCGGTGGAAATAGCCGAATATCTATATTGGAAAGAACGTATGGAGCAGAACGCGGAGGTCGATCGTCTCGTTCGCGAATTCGCTCGCAAGAAGGAGCTGTTCGAGGAGACGGAGCGCTTCGGACATTTCCATCCGGATTATCACCGGGCGAAGGATGAAGTGATGGCCGTGCAGGCCCAACTGGACGCGATTGACGAGGTGGCCCGCTTCAAGCAGGCGGAGCAAGCGCTGGACGAGCTGCTTCATGGACTGTCAGAGGTGATTGCCCATGCGGTCTCCGATACGATCAAAGTACCCGGTAACGACCCGCTGCCATCAAAAGGCTGCGGAAGCGGAGGATGCAGTGGCGGCTGCAGCAGCTGCTCTTAGCCAGCCTTCATTCGGGGGAAAGCGAGGAGAATTATGTTTCCTGAACGGACGGGATATATTATATGGGTCACCGATGTGAAGGCGGCCCGGAACTTGGACAAATACGGAACGCTTCATTATATTTCACGCAAAATGCACTACGCCGTTCTGTATGTCAACTCGGATCGAGCCGAGGATACGATGAAGAATATTCGCCGGTTGAATTATGTTAAAAAAATCGAGCGTTCATACCGGAACGAAATCAAGACGGAATATAGCGGGGATATGCAGGACAAGACCCAATATTTCGGAATGTAAGAGCATGGACACAGACCTATTCCTACTGACGGAATAGGTCTTTTTGTTACTGGGGGGCCGAGTTCCTCGCGCTTTGTCCGATAGGGCAGAGGCAAACCCGGAGATTGATGGGAAGTGAACGCTTGATGCGGCCGACATCGCTCTCCAAGCACGCGCAGGAAGGGCAGATCTGTTCGTAAAAGATGGAAATGGAACAAGAAAAGGTTGGAGAATGTGTCTTTTTTGGAACAGTTTGTTAATCTTTTGCAAAAACGGGCCTGGAAAGCGTGGTGTGAACTTGAGAACGGGTTCCGCTTCATGTAATATATTGGGTAAATATACATAGACAAAAAGACCTAACGTGGTGGAGAGTGGTACCAGTGAGAGATAAAGTCATGGAACGATGGAGCACGTACGAACCTTTTTATGTCTTGTTAGGGGATAACAAGGTGGCTGATATCGTCATCACCCATCATGCCAGATCCCGCTGGGTAGATCGGATAGCCAAGACAGATGCCGATACCGAATCGATCGCCGCGTTTATGTGGGATTGTCTGAAGCAGGAACGGATCACTCCTTACTACCGCAACGAGCAGGATGTGTTTCTGATTGACGGGGACTTGGTCGTGGTGGCGGAATTTACTCCTTCCGATCGGGATTTCGATCTGGCGGGAGAGCCGATGATGAAGATGATTGTGGTTACGTTTCTTGGCAAAATGTCGGAGACGATGGAACTGCGAGATTTGAAGACCTACTACTCCTGGCTCCGTCATTCCCGCCGCATGACGCTCGTGAAGAACAGCCGCAAGCGCAAGTAGCGAGAGCGCTTACCGAAGCGCGCCGGATAGGCAGCTCTGTACAACATAGCCAGTGTATAGGAGGCCGTTCCCTGCCGGGGGCGGTCATTTTATTTTGGGGAAAAGGCGCGCCGGAACGGGGGCGGGCAGCACGAATCTAGAAAAATCGCCTCCCGCCGCGCTGGCGCCGGCCCCGGAGTGAGCATCTCGGACCGCTGCCGCCGGCCCCGTAGCGAGCCCCCCGGACCCACTTGCCGCCGGCCCCGTAGCGAGCCCCCCCGGCCCGCTGCTGCCGGCTCCGTAGCAAGCTCCCCGGCCCGCTGTCGCCGGCCCCGGAGTGAGCCCCCCGGCCCGCTGTCGCCGGCTCCGTAGCGAGCCTCCCGGCCCGCTTGCCGCCGGCCCCGTAGCGAGCCCCCCGGACCGCTTGCCGCTGGCCCCGGGGCCGGCTTCGCTGGCACCCTTTCTAATGTTCGCTCCCGTTGGAGTATAATGGGGGAGAGAGTCATTGGAGAGGATGAAGGACGCATGGGGTTGAGTTTCCATCAGCTTCATATTTTCTATACGGTCGCCACGCGGGGGAGCTTCTCCGCGGCGGCACAGACGCTGCATATGACCCAGCCTGCGGTGACGATGCAGATTCAGGCACTTGAGGAATATTTCGGCACGAAGCTGCTGCACCGCTCGACGAAGAAGCTCAATCTGTCTGAAGCAGGGCAGAAGCTGCTGCCCTATGCGAAGCGTTGTCTCGATCTCGTCCGCGAGACCGAAGAGATGATGTCCAACTATACGCTTGATCTGCAGGGCAGATTGAAGCTGGCGGCCAGCCTGACGATTGGCGAATATGCGCTGCCCCATCTGCTGGGCGCGTTCGCGAAGCAGCATCCACAGTTGGATATCCAGCTGCAGATTATGAACACGTCACAGATTGTGGCCGGCGTCCGTGCGCAGCAGTTGCATCTCGGTCTCGTCGAGGCGCCGGTGACGGAGACGGACATCCATGTCGAGTCGGTGATGGAGGATGAGCTTATGCTCATTACCCCGCGCGATCATCCGCTCATGAACGCGGAGAAGGTTCGAGTGGAGGACGTGATGCAGTATCCGTTCGTGCTGCGCGAGACCGGCTCGGGAACGCGCATCGTGATGGAGGAGGCGCTGCGCGCGAGCGGGTCCGATCCCGCCAAGCTGCAGGTCGTCATGGAGCTGGGCAGCACCGGCGCGGTCAAATCGGCCGTGGAGGCGGGCATCGGCATCACGATGCTTTCACCGTCCGTCGTCCGCCACGAACAGGCGCTGGGCCTGGTCCATGTACTCCGTATCGATTCGCTTCGCATCAAGCGGCAGTTCTATGCGGTGCATGCTCAGGCAGGTCTGCTGTCGCTGCCGGCAACGACCTTTATGACCTATTTGCGTACCCGACAAGAAAAGGAGTGGTTGCCATGACTGATTCACAACAAGCTATTCCCGCTTCAGCGCGTGCGGAGGTACCGCTGCTGGCGGCGATGGAAGGCACCGGCGGTTCCCCGGTTCGGACCGGGGGAGCGGATCTGCACAGCCATACGGAGGCTTCCGACGGAATGACCCGGCCGGAAGAGAATGTCCGCTTGGCGAAGGAGGCCGGGCTGGAGGCGCTGGCGATTACCGATCACGACACAGTGGCCGGCATTGACGAGGCGCTTGCCGCAGCCCGGCGCTGGGGTATCGAGATTGTGCCCGGCGTCGAGATCAGCACGGTTGAGGATGGCATCGATATCCATGTGCTGGGCTATTTCGTGCGGGTGGAGGACGAGCGGTTCCTGCAGCGGTTAAGCGAGCTGCGCGCGGTCCGGGACCGCCGCAACGAGATGTTGATCGCCAAGCTGAACGAGCTGGGCATTCCGCTGACGATGGAGGAGGTTCTGTCCGGCCTCCGCCGTCCACTGTCGCCGGGGGAGACGGTGGGCCGCCCGCATATCGCGGACGCTCTTGTCCGCCGCGGCGCGGTTCGCGATATGCAGGAGGCGTTCGAGCGTTATATTGGTGTGGGCGGGGCGGCTTACGTCAATCCGCCCCGTATCCCGCCGAGCGAGGCGGTGCACTGGATTAAGGAAGCCGGAGGCGCCGCCGTGCTTGCCCATCCTGGCATTTACAGCAATGACGAGCTGGTCGCACGGCTGTTGGAGGAATCTCCTTGGGACGGAATCGAAGTATGGCATTCGGATCATTCGGACGCGGATGCGGAGCGGTATTTGAAGTTGGCCGAGCGGCACGGCCTGATTGCGACCGCCGGCTCGGATTTCCATGGCGCGCGGCAGGGGAAGGTATTCCATGGCGCGCTCGGCGGCCGGCGCGTCGGGCTGGAGACCGTCCGGCGCTTGCGGGAGCGAAGCGGTCGGGATTGACCCGCGGCAGACGTCCGTTCTCCCCTAGGAGAGCGGGCGTGGGCTGGCGCTAGGGTGCGTGGGCGAAGCGTCATTAGACACGCGAAGCTGAGCAAGACGCGTCATCTTCATCCGCGCGTCGGGATGAACCGAGCGGGACGGTCTTGTCAAGCCTCTTCCCGCCCTGGCCCCCCTCGCCAATTCTCCGTCACACGTCTTGGTCGAAGCGGTTGCGCCCCCGCTTTACGATTTTTCGTTTGAGTTTACTTTAGAGCTACTTTAGAGCTTACCTTAGGGCTTCCTTAGGGCCTTGCGTTCGTGTTTACGTTTCGTGTTTACGGTTGTTGTTTACGCTAAAGTGTTGAACCTTGTTCGTTTGAATCTTCTTCGTTTGAACGTTCTGAGTCGATTTTACTTAGTTGAGCAATCTGAGGCTGAACAATCTGGGTTGAACGGTCCGCGGCATGCAATCCTGCAAAAGTGCAGTTTTTTTCAAGGGAAACGGTCGATTTCGTGGAAAATCCTGCAAAACTGCAGGAATCTGAGCCTGTAGAGCACTAAACTCGAGATTGAGGGGGAAAAAGATGCAGTTTTGCAGGAATCGTTCGCCGTGCTTCTGCGTTGTCTTGAAAAGATGTAATTTTGCAGGATTTTAGTCTTCACCGCTACTTCTTTTCGCCTGACTGCCCTTAAGTCGTATATTCCACCCCTGAACTGGAGACGTTCCGAAGCCACACATTCCGTCCCTGAACTGGAGACGTTCCGAAGCCACACATTCCGTCCCCGAACTGGAGACGTTCCGAAGCGACACATTCAACTGGAGACGTTCCGAAGCCACATAATTCCGAATCTGAACTAGAGACGTTCCGAGCCACACAATTCCGAATCTGAACTAGAGACGTTCCGAAGCGACACATTCCGTCCCTGAACTGGAGACGTTCCGAAGCCACATATTCCATCCCTGAATTGGAGACGTTCCGAAGCCACACATTCCGTCCCTGAACTGGGACAAGTTCCGAAGCCACACATTCCGTCCCTGAACTGGAGAAGTTCCGAAGCCACACAATTCCGAATCTGAACTAGAGACGTTCCGAAGCCACACATTCCGTACCCGAACTAGAGACGTTCCGAAGCCACACATTCCACCCCCGAACTGGAGACGTTCCGAAGCGACACATTCCGTCCCTGACCTAGACACGTTCTGAAGCGACACATTCCATCCCTGAACTGGACAAGTTCCGAAGCCATACAATTCCGTACCTGTACCCGACACGCTCCGGAGATATCCATTCCCGAACTATCCCGGACATGCTCCAAACATGCTCCAAACATGCTCCAAACATGCTGCAGACATGGTCCAGACATGCTGAAGAGCGACATTACCATCGTCCCGGGGGAGCGTCTTTTCCCGAAAACGAGAATAGATACGGGAGGTGGAACGGGGACAGGGGTTGCGCGAACAGAAAGGAAACCGGAACGGTGACATGAACGGGAACAAACAAGACGCCTGGAATGAAGGAACCGAATGGTTCCGTTCTCCAGGCGTCTTGCTATGCGGGCTTGCTCAACCGTTCGTCTTGACGGTGACCGGAAGCTGCCTGACCCGGTCCGCGTCCGGCGTAATGAACAGCGTCTTCTGCCGGTCGTAGATGACGAAGCCCGGCTTCGCCCCGTTCGGCTTGCGGACATGGCGGATGAGTGTGTAGTCGACGGGGACGAGGCTGGAAAGCTTGCCTTGGCTGAAAAAGGCAGCCAACTGGGCCGCTTCCTCCAAGGTGGCGTCCCCAAACCGATCGCTCCGGATAACGACATGCGAGCCGGGAATGTCCTTCGTATGGAGCCATGTGTCGTTCGGCTGGGCCAGCCGGTTGGTAACATACTCATTTTGCAAATTGTTCTTGCCGACGTAGATAGGAATGCCCTCGGATGAGGTGTAGCAGTATATCGTCGGCCGCCCGTCTTTTTTCTTGCGCTTGCCCTTCCGTTCCCGATCACGCAAGTAGCCTTCCTGGACAAGCTCCTCCCGAATCTCCTGCGCATCCTGCAGATTCGCTCCCGCGAGCTGATGCAGCAGCATGTCGAAGTACCTGTTCTCTTCCTCGGCCGCGCGCATCTGCTCCTGCACGACGGAGATGCTGTTCTTCGCCTTGTTGTACTTCTTGAAATAGCGCTGTGCATTGTCCGATGGCGAGAGCAGCGGGTCGAGCGGGATCGTGATCATGCCTCCGTTCTCATCGTAGTAATTCGGAAGCTCGACCGAAGCGTCTCCCTTGCGAAGCATGTGGAGCGAGGCGAACAGCAGCTCGCCCATCACCCGGTAGCGATCCGCATCCTTCGCTTCATCTAACGTAGCTTGCAGCTTCTCCAGCTTTTTCGCGTTTTTGTCATGCTCCTGCTGGAGGAAGCGGGACAAGTCGCCTACGCGCTGCTTAATCATGTCACGTTCGGCCTTGTCGCCGTAGAAGGCCTCCATGCAGGCGCTCATCGTCGGATAGGTGGTGCGTGTCCCCTCGATATGCGTAAGCGGCAGGGCCGAGAAATACGACTTGCCGGCTTCATCCGCTACGAGCGTCGGCTCGTAACGATGGCCCCGCATCTCTTCCATCATCCGGGAGAAGTCTTCCCAGAGCACCGGGCCATCGAGAAGTCCATCCGCATCCGCTTTCGCCCGGCCCGTGCCCGCGCCAGCGCCGGCACGGTAGACTATCTCCTCGGCGAGCCGGGGGCTGATCCCGGAGAAGCGGCTCACGAGCCACTTGGCCGCCTGCTTGGCTGAGAGGCCGAGGCTCGCTCCGGCTTCGTCCAGTGCCGCGGCGGTGTGTCCTGCAGCGGCTTCCGCCCACCATGCGAGGAACTGCTCCGAGTCCGTGCCGAGCGGATCGGCTTTATGCTGCTCGGGCGGAGCCGTATAGGCGAAGCCCGGCATGACGATACGATAGCTGCTGATGGACGGGGTCACATGATGGATGCCGTCCACGATGGCGCCGGTCGCTGCATCAAGCAAAATAATATTGCTGTGGCGTCCCGTCAGCTCCACGACGATCGTTTTGATCGCCTCATCCCCCAGTTCGTCCCGTTGGCGGACGCGGAAGTGCAGTATCCGCTCGCTGCCGATCTGCTGCACCTGCTCGATAATGCCGCTCTCGCAATATTTGCGCATCAGCATGCAGAACATGGGCGGCTCCGGCGGATTGGTGAAGCTCTCTTCGGTAAAATGGACCCGCGGGTAGGTCGGGTTCGCGGACAGCAGCAGCTTGCGGTTCCGTCCCGCTGTCCGGATATGAAGCACGATGTCATGCTCGGTCGGCTGATAAATTTTATGAATGCGCGCGCCGATGGTCTGCTGCAATTCATGCGCAAGGGCGCGGGTAACGATTCCATCCAATGCCATATTGATTGCTCCTATCTTGCGGGGCCAGGGTCGGTCTCCCGCTCATTTGCCTTATCTCCCTATGATGCCATATTTCTGGACAAAACTTAAGAGTTCCGTATTCACATTGGGATATTTTCTGACTCGTCCGAATAAAGTTACCCTGAAGACCGTTTCTTTGGACGAGTTGGATTGTCCCGCCAAAGAGGGCCATCATACGGAGGAAAGGGGAACGTACCAATGGATCAATTAAAGTGGCACCAGTCAACGACCGAAGACTTGCTGAAAACGTTGGGGGTCCACGCCGATCAAGGGTTGACTGAGGAAGATGCGGCAGCGCGAAGGGAGCAACACGGATCGAACGAGCTGTCGGCAGGGCGGCGCGTTTCGCCGATAACGTTATTTTTAAATCAATTCAAAGATTTCATGGTGCTCATTTTGGCGGGGGCGACTCTCGTTTCTGGCCTACTCGGTGAATATTTGGACTCGATTACGATTATCGCGATTATTTTGCTGAACGGCGTGCTTGGATTCATTCAGGAGTTCCGCGCCGAGCGCTCGCTGTCCGCCTTGAAGCAGCTATCCGCGCCGACGGCCAAAGTGATACGCTCCGGCTCTGTAACCCATATTCCCGCCAATCGGCTCGTTCCCGGCGATATCGTCCTCCTGGAGAGCGGCGATCGCGTTCCGGCAGATATTCGCTGGGTGGATACCAACAGCTGCTATGTCGAGGAATCGACCCTGACGGGCGAGTCGGTTCCGGTCAGCAAGCATCATCAACGGATTTCAGAAGCAGAGCTGCCCCTCGGAGACCAGAAAAATATCAGCTTCATGGGAACGATGGTGACGCGGGGGACCGGGAAGGGCGTCGTCATTCGCACGGGAATGGATACCGAGATGGGCAACATCGCTCATCTGATCGAAAATACAGAAACGATGGATACGCCGCTGCAGCATCGGCTGGAACAGCTGGGGAAGATGCTCATCATCGTGGCGCTCGTCCTCACCGTCATGGTCGTCGTCGCGGGCATCATGCACGGCCAGGACGCCCTCGGCATGTTCCTGGCCGGAGTCAGCCTGGCGGTCGCCGCCATACCGGAAGGGCTACCGGCGATCGTGACGATTGCGTTGTCGCTTGGAGTCCAGCGCATGATCAAGCGCAAAGCGATCGTGCGCAAGCTGCCTTCGGTGGAGACGCTGGGCTGCGCCTCCGTCATTTGCTCTGACAAGACCGGGACGCTGACCCAGAACAAAATGACGGTTACCCGGATGTGGCTTGGCGGGCGCTTGCTGGAGGTGAGTGGAGAAGGGTTCGAGCCGAACGGCCAGGTATGCGAGAAGGGGAAGCCGATCGAGCTCAAGCATGATCAGGAGCTGCGCCGCTTCCTGCAGATTAGCGCACTCTGCAATAATGCGAGCTTGACGGAATCCTACCCGGAGGAGCTGCCTCCTGTCAAAGGGGGGCGTAAGGGAGACAAAGGGGCCGAGCCGGAAGAAGTCAAGGCCGTCTGGGACATTGCAGGCGATCCGACGGAGGGCGCGCTGCTCGTCCTCGCGGCCAAGCTGGGCATGACGCCGAGGGCGCTGCAAGGTATGTACGAACGGACGCAGGAGTATCCGTTCGATTCCGAACGCAAGCGGATGTCGGTCGTCGTCACGCATCAGGGGGGACGCCATGTTTTGACCAAGGGCGCGCCGGATGTGCTGCTGGATCGCTGCAAATATATGCTGTGGGACGGCAAGGTGGTGCCGTTAACCGGTACGCTGAAGCAGAAGGTGTTGGCGGAGAACGAGGGGATGGCGAAGCAGGCTTTGCGCGTGCTCGGCCTAGCGTACCGCGAGCTGAAGCGGCATGAGACGATTCACGATGAAGCGGAAGCCGAGTCGCAGCTGGTGTTCGTTGGGCTGGCCGGCATGATCGATCCGCCGCGCCGCGAAGTCCGCGAAGCGATCAGCCTGTGCCGCCGCGCCGGCATCAAGACCGTGATGATTACCGGAGATCATCAGACGACAGCGGAAGCGATTGCGAATCAGCTCGGCATTATCCCCCGCGGCGGCATGAGTGTGAACGGGGCCCAATTGGCCGGGATGGATGACGACGCCCTGGACAAAGTCGTCGACAACGTCTATGTCTATGCCCGCGTGACGCCGGAGCACAAGCTGCGAATCGTCAAATCATTGCAGCGCCAAGGCCATGTCGTGGCGATGACCGGTGACGGAGTGAACGACGCGCCTGCAATCAAAGCCGCGGATATCGGCATCGCGATGGGCATTGCCGGCACGGATGTGTCGAAGGAGGCCTCGTCACTTATTCTCAGCGATGACAACTTCGCCACGATCGTCGCTGCTATCGAGGAAGGGCGCGGCATCTACGAGAACATCCGCAAGTTCATCCGCTACCTGCTCGCTTCCAATGTAGGCGAAATCCTGGTCATGTTCCTGGCGATGATGATGGGGCTGCCGCTGCCGCTCGTGCCGATTCAGATTCTGTGGGTCAATCTTGTGACCGACGGATTGCCGGCGATGGCGCTCGGCGTCGATCAGCCGGAAAAGGATCTGATGGAGCACCGGCCGCGCTCCGCCAGGGAGAACATCTTCGCGCGCCGTCTCGGCTGGAAGATCATCAGCCGCGGCATTCTTATCGGCGTCTGTACGCTGATCGCGTTCTGGCTGACGCTGAAGGTTGATCCCGGTAGCGCAGACCAACTGACGAAGGCGCAGACGGTCGCCTTCTCTACCTTGGTGCTCGCCCAGCTCATCCACGTCTTTGATTGCCGGAGCTCGCGTTCGATTTTCCATCGCAACCTTTTCCAAAATAAGTATCTGGTGCTCGCGGTGATTTCTTCCTTGATTCTGCTGTTCGGGGTACTGTATGTCGAACCGCTTCAGCCGGTATTCAAGACGGTTCCGCTCGGCTTCCGGGATTGGGCAATTACGTTCGTTATGGCCGGGATACCGACCTTCCTGCTCGGCATCGGATCGGTGATGAGCGGTCAGAAGAAGAAGCCTTCCGGCGGCAGACCCGCTTATCCGAAGCGGCATGCGGCATAACCATAGTATTTTTATTCATTTTGCGTTATGATGGTAGGAAATTGACCGGAGGACGCTGCGGCCGGCCACCGTGCCGTCATCTGTCCGGCGGCATAAGCTGAACTACACCGATGCACTGAAGACGCTCCCGTCGGAGCGTCTTTTATTTCAAGAAGTGCCGTTTCTTGATAAAATGGGGTAGATGATGCAGACATAGACAGATTGGGAGAAGGGTGGAGAGACGGGATGAAGGACTTGCGTCAAGTGCTGCAAGGGGAAATTATTGTCGGTGACGGGGCCATGGGCACCTATTTATATCAAATGGGCTACCCGGTTGGGATCTCCTATGAGTCACTCAACATCAGCGAGCCGGAACGGATCCGGGACATACATCGCGAATATGTAAGCGCAGGCGCCCGGCTCCTGGAGACCAATACATTTACGGCGAACCGCGAGAAGCTGTCGAAGCATGGGATGGAGAAGCAGGTGAAGGCGATTAACCGCGCTGCGGCCCGGCTGGCGCGCGAGGCGGCGGCTGGCCAAGCCTATGTGGTGGGGGCGTTGGGCTCGATCCGTGCCGGTAAGCGGGAAAATATCGCGACGGATCAGGTTAAGCGCGACTATACCGAGCAGTTGTCGGCCTTGTTGGAAGAGGGCGTCGACGGAATCATGTTCGAGACGTTCTACGATATGGAGGAAATGAAGCTCGCGGTTCAGATCGTGCGCGCCTTGGATGACCGCATTCCGATCATCTGCCAATTCGCGGTCGAAGAGTCGCATCGGACGAAGGACGGCCTTCGTCTGCTGGATGCGTTCCGTCTGCTGCGCGAGGAAGGCGCAGACGTCGTCGGTTTGAACTGCCGCATGGGGCCGAACGGCCTGATGCGGGCGATGGAAGAGGTCACCGGCCGGCTGGCTCTGCCGATGTCTGCCTTTCCGAACGCCGGTCTGCCGGATTATGTGGACGGAAGGTACAACTTCGTGGCTACGGCCGACTATATGGCAGAGAGCGCCGTTCGCTTCGCCGAATTGGGTGCGCGCATTATCGGAGGCTGCTGCGGCACGACGCCGGAGCATATTCAGGCAATAGCGCAGGCGCTGGCAGACGCGGAGACTCCTATTCTCCCGACGCTGGCCGAGGAGGAGGCGCAGGCCCAGGCCGTTCCGCCGCTTGAGATCGGGGAGCGAGGCGCAGCGCCGGCGTCCGGGAAAGGAAAGGCGGCAAGCGGGCCGTCGCTTGTCGATACGGTCCGTGAACGCCATACCGTCATCGTAGAGCTTGATCCGCCGCGCGATCTCGATATCGCCAAGTTCATGCTGGGCGCGCAAGCGCTGAAGGATGCAGGGGCCGACGCGCTGACACTGGCGGACAACTCGCTTGCGGTCACCCGGATGAGCAACATGGCGCTTGGTTATTTGGCGCTCGACAAGATCGGCATCCGGCCGCTCATCCATATCGCCTGCCGGGATCGCAACCTGATCGGCACGCAATCCCATATGATGGGGCTGGATGCGCTTGGGATCGATCATGTGCTCGCGGTAACCGGGGATCCGGCCCGCTTCGGCGATCTGCCGGACTCCAGCTCGGTCTATGACCTGACCTCCTTCGAGATTATCCGCATGATCAAGCAGCTGAATGCGGGGCTCGCCTTCTCGGGCAAGGTGCTGAAGCAGCGCGCGAACTTTGTCGTCGGGGCGGCGTTCAACCCGAACGTGAAGCATTTGAACAAGGCGATCGAACGCCTGGAGCGCAAGATTGAGGCCGGCGCGGATTATATCATGACGCAGCCGGTGTATGACGCCTCCCTGATCGAACGGATTGCCGAAGGTACGAAGCATTTGAATGTGCCGGTCTTCCTCGGCATCATGCCGCTGGCAAGCGGGCGGAATGCGGAATACCTTCATAATGAAGTGCCGGGCATTCATCTCTCGGACGAGGTGCGGGAACGAATGAAGGGGCTCGAGGGCGAGAGCGGGCGCCGCGAGGGCGTAGCCATCGCCAAGGAGCTGCTGGATGTGGCGATGAAGCATTTCAACGGAATCTACTTCATGACCCCATTCATGTTCTATGAGATGACCGCTGAACTGACGGAGCATGTGTGGCAAAAAGCGGAACGCCTGACCGCCCCCTTGTATCGGCATACGTAATGAATTAAAATAGGATAATGGATGTGGTACCCATGGTATACAGCATGACCGGTTACGGCCAGTCCGTCCGAATTGCCGGCGGATACAAGATTACGATTGAAGCGAAGTCCGTTAACCATCGTTATTGCGAGATCATGCTGCGCATGCCGCGTGAATGGACAAGCTGCGAGGAGCCTTTGCGCCGTCTCGTTCAGCAATTCGTCAAGCGCGGGCGGGTAGACGTGTTTATTAACAGAGAGCGTGAAGGGGAAGCGAAGACGGCGGTAGCCATCAATGAGCAGACTGTGAAGGCCTATATGGAGGCCAGCCGGCTGCTTCGCGACCAATACGGCGTCTCCGGGGAGATGACCGTCAATGACTGGCTTCGCTTGCCTGATGTATTTACCATCCAGGAGGAGCAACCGCTGCCCGAGGAAGAGCTGCTTCGCGAGCTTGAATCCGGCCTGGCGGAGGCGATGGATGGGTTATGTCGGATGCGGGTCATGGAAGGCAACCACCTCGCCCAGGATATGAAGGAACGACTGAACCGCTTGGAGTCGCTGCATGCGGACATTTCCACACGGGCTCCATTCGTCGTTGCTGAGTATCGCGCCAAGCTGCAACAGCGGATAGAGCAACTGCTGGACGCTGAGTCTTCCTTGGACGAATATAAGTTCGGCATGGAGGTAGCTCTGTTTGCGGATCGCTCCAACATCGATGAAGAATTGACGCGGCTACAGAGTCATTTCAACCAGTTCAGACAGCTGCTGGACAGCACGGAACCGATCGGCAGGAAGCTCGATTTTCTCGTTCAGGAGATGAACCGGGAAGTGAACACCATCGGTTCCAAGGCGAACCATCTGGAGATTATCAACCATGTCGTAGACATGAAGGCAGAGTTGGAAAAGATTCGCGAACAAGCCGCGAACATGGAATAAATATGGAGCGTTCGAAAGTAGAGGGAGGACCTGTAATGGCCATTAAACTGATTAACATCGGTTTTGGTAACATCGTATCTGCCAACCGTATCATCTCAATCGTGAGCCCGGAATCGGCTCCTATTAAGCGAATCATCCAGGAAGCGCGCGATCGTCATATGCTGATTGACGCGACTTACGGGCGACGCACCCGCGCGGTCATCATTACGGACAGCGACCATGTCATTTTGTCCGCGGTCCAGCCGGAGACGGTGGCGCATCGCTTATCAACGAAGGATGACGACAACGACGAATAAAATGGAGATGAACATGAAGAAAGGTTTTTTGATTGTGCTATCCGGCCCTTCTGGCGTCGGCAAAGGCACGGTATGCAAATCTTTACTGAAGCGGCTGCCCGACCTGATTTATTCGGTGTCCGCCACAACGCGTCAGCCCCGTCTCGGGGAAGTTGACGGAGTGAACTACTTCTTCAAGTCGCGGGAAGAGTTTCTCGATATGATCGAGAACGATAAGCTGCTGGAGCATGCCGAATATGTGGGCAACTACTATGGCACCCCGCGCGACTTCGTAGAGCAGACACTGAACGAAGGGCAGGACATCATTCTGGAGATCGAGGTGCAGGGCGCGTTGAAGGTGAAAGAGAAGTTCCCGAACGGGATCTTCATTTTCCTGTTGCCTCCATCGCTGGACGAGCTGGAGGATCGGATTCGCGGCCGCGGTACCGAGAACGATACGGTGATCGATCACCGCATGACGGCGGCGGTCGAGGAAATGGCCATGATGGCGAATTACGATTATGCCGTCGTGAACGATGAGATCGACTTGGCGTGCAAACGTATAGAGAGTATTATAATAGCCGAACATTGTAAAATCAGGCCTAACCGGTAGGACGGCAGTCAGCGGGGCGCACTTTCGATAAAGTGTGCCTCGTGACGCGCTATCCTGAGTCCGGGCGGCAGAGCAGGATGAGGTTGAGTATGAAGCGGTCCCGGCGGCAAGGGGGTTCGGGACAAGCAGGAGAAGGAGTGCGGAACTATGCTATATCCATCCATTGACGAATTGATGAAAAAAGTCGACAGTAAATACTCGCTGGTCGTGGCTGCGGCCCGCCGGGCGCGCCAATTGCGCGACGGGGAGCGAACCGAATTGCAGAATCCCAAGTCGTACAAGCAGGTCGGCGTGGCGCTGGAGGAGATCTACGGCGATAATGTTACGGTCGAACAGGGCAACGCGGTGTAACTCCGATCCGGCTGCGGAATCGGTTTATAGACGGTGAGCGGGACAGCCGAACCGGCTGAATGACCGCCGCCCATCAATTGAGCAGGAAAGCAAATAACAACCGTCAGGTTGTTATTTTTTTCAAATGACGAGAATGCTCCCTATCCGGGAGGGCAGGCAGCCGCCGGGATGGAGCGCTTGCGCGCTTAGAGGAGCGGAAAGGCGGGGGCGTATGCTGCAAGGAAAATCGATACTGCTCGGCGTCACGGGCGGCATTGCGGCTTACAAGGCTGCAGCGCTGTGCAGCAAGTTGAAGCAGGAGGGGGCCGAGGTGCACGTCATCATGACGGCATCGGCAACTCAGTTTATTTCGGAGCTGACGTTCCAGACATTGTCGCGCCAGCCGGTGTATACGGACACGTTTGATGAGCGGGACGCTTCAGTCGTCTCGCACATTGATCTGGCGGATCATGCCGATCTCGTGCTGGTAGCGCCGGCTACGGCGAATGTGATCGGCAAGATGGCGCATGGCCTGGCGGATGATATGCTGACGACGACACTGCTCGCTACGACGGCGCCGGTCATGGTCGCTCCGGCCATGAATGTACATATGTACGCCCATCCGGCCGTCATGCACAATATGGATATATTGCGGTCGCGGGGCGTCCGGTTCATTGAGCCGGAAGAGGGGCTCCTCGCTTGCGGCTATACCGGCAAGGGAAGGCTTGCCGAGCCGGAGCATATCGTGGAATATGTGAAGCGGTGGTTCGCACAAGGCGGCGGTGGAGAATCCGCATTGCCGCCAGCCAGCGCTGCCGGCCTAGGAAGCGCACAGTCCGGGCTGCTTCATGGCAAGCGGGTGCTGGTCACGGCGGGCGGCACGGTCGAGCGCATCGATCCGGTCCGGTACATTACCAATGATTCGTCCGGCAAGATGGGATTCGCGGTCGCGGAAGCGGCCCGGGACATGGGAGCCTGCGTAACGCTTATCGCCGGCCAGACCCAGACGGATCCTCCGCAGGGCGTCGAGCTGATCCGCGTTGAATCAGCCCTCGATATGCGGGATGCCGTCATCGGCCGGTACGAGCAAGCGGATATTGTCGTGAAGACGGCGGCGGTCGCCGATTACCGGCCAGTGCACCGGGCCGCTCAGAAGCTGAAAAAAACGGGCGAGCGGCTCGTTCTTGAGCTGGAGCGGAATCCGGATATTTTGCAGGAGCTGGGCGAGAAGAAGAAGAATCAGCTGCTGATCGGGTTCGCCGCCGAGACCGAGCAGCTGGAGCAGTATGCGTTGGACAAGCTGGTCCGCAAAAATCTCGATTATATCGTGGCGAACGATGTCTCCCGCACCGATGCGGGCTTCGGCTCCGATCGCAATGAAGTGCATATATATAGTAAAAATGGACTCGTCGAGCGCATTCCGCTTACGGCCAAGCAAGAGGTAGCCCGCCGTCTCCTGGAGATTGCCGTACAGGCGTCCGTCGCGGGAGACGAACCGCCTTCCCTGTCTGGCGAGGTGCATTCGCTTGAATCATAACGGACCGGATCGGATACGGGACGAAGCGCCAGCGGGGGCAGTCGGGACCCATTCCGGCTTGCCGATCGCGCGCGTCATCGTCGATGTGTCGGTCAAAGACACGGACCGGCCGTTCGACTACGCCATTCCTCCATCCATGGCGGATTGGATCGAGACGGGCAGCCGGGTCGGCGTCCCGTTCGGCGGGCGGACAGTGCAAGGCTTCGTCATCGGATTCTCCGACCGGACGGATGTGCCGCTGTCCCGGCTGAAGCCGATTCAGCAGCTGCTGGATGTCGTCCCGCCGCTCCCGGCCGATCTCGTCGAGCTCGGAATGTGGATGAGCGACCGCTATGTATGCACGCTGACGGCCGCTTTGCAGGCGATGATTCCGGGAGCCATCAAGGGCAAGCGGGAGAAGGCGCTCTCGCTGGGCGACGATGCTCGTCTGTTCCTTCAAGGCGCCGACGGCGGGAGAGATGAATTGACGCTGCGCCCGGATCGTCTGCTGGAAGACCCGCAGACACGCAGTCTGCTTGCTTATGTGCAGCGCAACGAGCCGTTGCCGGCGCCGAAGCTGCTGCAGGCCTTTCCCCAGGAAGCGCGCCTCATTAAGGAAGCGCTCCAGCACGGCTGGCTGCAGGAGACGGAGCGGATTAAGGATCGCATCGGTGTCAAGCGGCTGAAGCGGGTCACGCTGACGGTCGATGATGTCGGCGAGGTGGTTGCCCGGCTGGGCAGCCGGGCCGGAAGACAGCAGGAGACGCTGCGGCTCCTTGAGGAATATGGCGGAGAGCTGCCTCTCAAAAGCTTGAACGCATCCGCGGTCAAGGCGCTTGAGGGAAAAGGCTATGTCGCCATCGACGAGGTCGAGGTGATGCGGGATCCGTACGCTCAGCGCCGCTTCCGGCCATCGAAGCCGCTGCCGCTGACAGAGGAGCAGCAGCAGGTTTTCGAAGCGCTCGCGCTCGCGGTGGACGAACAGGAGCATCAAACCTTCCTGCTGCACGGGGTCACCGGCAGCGGTAAGACGGAGGTCTATTTGCAGGCGATCGAGCGCTGTCTCGATTCCGGACGTGAAGCGATCGTGCTCGTGCCGGAGATCTCGCTTACTCCGCAGATGGTCGAGCGCTTCAAAGGGAGATTCGGCTCCCGGGTGGCGGTGATGCATAGCCGTCTCTCTCAGGGCGAACGTTACGACGAGTGGCGCAAAATCCGCGAAGGCCGCGTACAGGTCGCGATCGGAGCCCGCTCAGCGGTGTTTGCCCCTTTTCCCCGGGTTGGCCTTATTATTATGGATGAAGAGCATGAGTCATCCTACAAGCAGGAAGAGACGCCGAAATATCACGCCCGCGACGTGGCGATTGAACGGGCGCGCCGGCAAGGCGCTGTCGTCGTTCTCGGATCGGCGACGCCTTCGATGGAGACGTATTACGCCTCACGTCTGAACGGCTACGATCAGCTGCCTGCGGGACTGGAGGCACCGCCTTGGAAGCTGACCGCATTGGCGATGCCTTCGCGCGTTGGCGGCAGACCCCTTCCTCCGGTGACGATCGTCGATATGAGGGACCAACTGAAGCTCGGCAACCGTTCCATGTTCAGCGCGCCGTTAGAAGCGGCGCTGGAGGAGCGGCTGGAGCGTCAGGAGCAGACTGTGCTGCTGTTGAACCGCAGAGGCTACTCTACGTTCGTCATGTGCCGCAGCTGCGGCTATGTCGCACAGTGTCCGGAATGCGATATTTCGCTGACTTATCATATGAAGACGGGGCATATGCGCTGTCACTACTGCGGCCACGCGGAGCGGGCGCCGGAAGTATGCCCGTCATGCGAGAGCGAGCATATCCGTTATTTCGGCACAGGTACCCAGCGGGTAGAGGAACAGCTCGCCCGCCGCTTCCCCGGCATTCGCGTCATCCGGATGGATGTGGACACGACCTCGGAGAAAGGCTCGCATGAGCGGCTGCTGCAGCAGTTCCGCGAACGGAAGGCCGACGTGCTGCTTGGCACGCAGATGGTGGCGAAGGGGTTGGACTTCCCGTACGTCACGCTGGTCGGCGTAATTGCTGCCGATTCGGCGCTTCATATGCCGGACTTCCGCGCGGCGGAGAAGACGTTCCATCTGCTGACGCAGGTTGCCGGCCGGGCCGGACGCCATGATCTGCCGGGCGAAGTCATCGTGCAGACCTATGCGCCGGAGCATTACTCGATCATCCATGCGTCGGGGCATGATTACCGCGGCTTCGCTTCCGAAGAGCTGCGGCACCGCCGCAATCTGATGGTGCCGCCCTTCTGCCGCCTGGCGCTGCTGTCCATGTCGCATGAACAGCTCCCGCTGCTCGTGCGCGTGGCCGAGAACGCGGCCCAGCGGCTCAAGGAGCTGGCGGAGCGCCAAGGCTGGCTGCTTCCGCTGCATGAGCATGCCGAGGCGATGGAGATTCTCGGGCCGGTCGCCTCTCCGATTCCGCGCATCAAGAATCGCTACCGTTTCCAGTGCATAATCAAATGCCGGGGAGACGTGAATCTATCGGGTCTTCTGGCAGAAGCGATGCGCGAGTTCGATTCGATTGCCAAGGAGCAGGACGTCCGGTTCAGTGTCGATATCGACCCGCAGATGATGATGTAAGCCGGCTGAATCGCATAGATCGGCCCGGAAGAACTGGGCCATGAACGGTTGCAAGGCACGCGCGAATCGGCTGTGGACGAAGCCGGCGGAGCATTGGAGCGGCCGCGCTGGTTCCGCCGGCGTGCAGGCAGCCGGTCTGAGAGGGCGTTGAACGGATTTTCCTAGAGGATGAAATCATATATAATGCGGGTTGCAGTCTTCAGTTAGAATAGGCCCGCCCGCTGCATAGCGAACGTTGGATTCAGAACGTGAAGCATGGCTTCCTTTTTGACAGAGCGATGTTGATTAAGACGAATAAAGGATGGTGTGCCCTATGGCATTGCGAATTATCGTACATGAACCGGATCCGGTTCTTCATCAGGTAGCTAAGGAGGTCACGAAGCTGACCCCGAATATTCACAAGCTGCTGAATGATATGGCGGACACGATGTACCACGCGGAGGGCGTCGGTCTGGCCGCGCCTCAGATCGGGATTCTGAAGCGAGTGATCGTTGTCGATGTCGGAGACGAGCACGGCTTGATCGAGATGATTAACCCTGTCATTCTCAAGGCGGAAGGGGAACAGCTCGGGCCGGAGGGATGCCTAAGCATTCCGGGGCTGAACGGAGATGTGCGTCGTCACCAGCATATTACGGTGCAAGGGCTTGACCGCCACGGGAAGACGTTCACGGTGGAAGCGTCGGATTTCCTGGCCCGCGCCTTCCAGCATGAGATTGACCATTTGAACGGCATTCTGTTCACCGAGATTGCGGAGAGTGTGTATGAAGTTCCGCGTGAAGGCAGGAAGGCGGAATGACGAAGATCGTATTTATGGGGACGCCTGAGTTTGCCGTCGCTTCCCTCCGCACGCTGATCCAGGAAGGGTACGAGATCGCGGCTGTCGTGACGCAGCCGGATCGTCCCGTCGGCCGCAAGCGGGTGCTGACGCCGACGCCAGTGAAGGCGGAAGCGCTCCAGCACGGATTGACGGTGTGGCAGCCAGAGAAGCTTCGCACCTCGGATACGGTGGACGATATCCGCGCCCTGCAGCCCGATCTGATCGTGACGGCGGCGTATGGCCAGATCTTGCCGAAGGCGGTGCTCGATATTCCCCGGCTCGGCTGCATTAATGTACATGGCTCGCTGCTGCCGAAATACCGGGGCGGTGCGCCGATCCAGCGTTCGATTATGAACGGAGAGACGGTGACGGGCGTCACCATTATGTATATGGCGGAAGGCATGGATACCGGCGACATGATCAGCCGGGTCGAAGTGCCGATTGGCGCGGATGACAATGCGGGCACGATGTTCGCGAAGCTGAGCGAGGCCGGAGCGGATCTGCTCCGGCGCACGCTGCCGGACATTATTGCCGGCCGGGTTGAGGCGGTGCCGCAGTCTCATGACGAGGCGACCTACGCGCCGAATCTGAAGCGCGAGGACGAGCGAATCGATTGGACGCGCCCCGCGGAGCAGATCGCCAATCAGGTGCGGGGCCTCGTTCCGTTTTCCGGCGCCTTTACCACTTGGAACGGCGAAGTCTTCAAAGTATGGGCGTGCCGGCCAGAGCCTGCGGCCGCGGGAGAAGCCGCGGCCGCCCCAGGCACAGTCCTGGCGGCCGGAATAGCCGGCCTTCGCATCCAGACCGGACAAGGCATCCTCTCCTTGCTTGAAGTGCAGCCTGCAGGCAAGAAGGCGCTGCCGGTCTCCGAGTTCCTCCGAGGCTGCAAAATGGAGCAAGGGACGGTGCTGTCGTGAACGGAGGAGAACGACGACCGCCACGCAGACGGTTGACAGCGCGTGATGTCGCGCTGGAGGTGCTCGTCCGGGTGGAGAAGGAAGGCTCCTACAGCAATCTGGAATTGAACCGGGCGCTGAAGGAAGCGCAGCTGGAACGGGCGGACGCCGCACTGGCGACGGAGCTGGTGTATGGAACGATTCAGCGGCTCAACACGATTGACGGCGTGCTGGCGCAGAAGGTGCAGCGCGGGCTGTCGAAGCTAAAGCCCTGGGTCCGCAACCTGCTCCGGATGACCGCATACCAGCTACGCTACCTTGACCGCGTCCCGCCGCATGCGGCGGTGAACGAAGCGGTGGCGATCGCGAAGCGGCGCGGGCAGCAGGCGATGGGCGGCTTCGTGAACGGCGTTCTGCGCGCCATCATGCGCGAACCGGAGCTATGGACCGTTCCGTCGGATGACAGCGCCGTGAGCCGTATCGCCTGGGAGCATTCGCATCCGGAGTGGCTCGTCGCCCGCTGGAACGCGGCCTACGGCGAAGACGAGACGGCCGCCATGTGCGCGGCGAACAACCGGCCGCCCCATGGCAGCGCGCGGGTGAACCGGCTGCGCGGCACGCGGGAGGCGCTGCTGGCAGAGATGCGCACGGACGGCTACCGGGCCGAAGCGTCCCCGCTCTCGCCGGACGGCATCACGGCCGCCGGCGCCGGCAACCTGGCGCACAGCGCCTGGTACCGCGACGGCCGCCTATCGGTACAGGACGAGAGCTCGATGCTCGTCGTCGAGGCGCTGCGGCCGGAACCGGGCATGCGCGTCCTTGACTGCTGCGCTGCCCCAGGCGGCAAATCGACCCATATCGCCGAGCGGATGGGCGATATGGGCGAAGTCACGGCGAACGACGTCCACGCCCACAAGGTGGCGCTTATTGAGGAGCAAGCCGCCCGGCTTGGCTTGACGTCGCTGCGCGTAATGAATGTTGATGCGGCGGAGCTGGGACAAGCCCTGCCGCCCGCATCGTTCGACGCCGTGCTGCTGGATGCGCCGTGCACCGGCTTCGGCGTCATTCGCCGCAAGCCGGACATTAAGTGGGCCAAGAGCGAGGAAGATGTCGCCTCGATCGCTGCCCTTCAGGAGCGGCTGCTGACGGAAGCGGCGCGTATGGTGCGCCCTGGCGGCCGACTCGTCTATTCGACCTGCACGGTAGAGCCGGAGGAGAATGGGGACGCCGTCCACCGCTTCCTGGAACGGACGCCGGGCTGGGCACTGGATGCATCATGGACGGGTGCCTTGCCTCAGGACGTGCTGGACGCAGCGCTGCGGAGGAGCCCAGCCGGCATGCTGCAGGTGCTGCCGCAGGATGCCGGATCCGACGGCTTTTTCATTGCCTGTCTGCAGCGTGCGGACGGACCGGAAGAGCCGGATGCTGAACGGAACTAACGCAATAGAGCAGGCATATAGCCGCATCGACCATACGGTTGCCCCGTTTGGATGATGCGGCTATTGTTAGTTACAGAAAGAAGGTATTCAATTCAGGTACGATCATGTACTTTTTTGCGAATGTGTTTGGAGGTTGTACTTCAAAAGTGTGGAATCCCTTTTATTGCTGTTCAACTTAATAAGTTCGAGAAGTATCCCCCCTGGCATTCCATTAGCTCATTCTCCCAATGAGTCAGAAAAGAGGAGACGCATGCAAGTTTTTTTATGCACTCTCCCATGCGGTCAGGAAAAGAGCGCGCGTGGGTTTCTTTTATGCATTCTCCTATGAGGTAAGGAAAGGGACATGAGGTTCCATTTATGCACTCTCCCATCTGTTCAGGAAAGAGGGCGTGCGAAAGTTTCTTTTATGCAATATCCCATGCGGTCAGGAAAGGGGACGTGCGTAGGTTCCATTTATGCACTCTCCCATCCGTTCAGGAAAGAGGGCGTGTGAAAGCTTCTTTTATGCAATATCCCATGCGTCAGGAAAGGGGACGTGCGTAGGTTCCTTTTGTGCACTCTCCCATCTAGTCAGGAACTTTCGCAAGTTTTTATACAGTCTTTTCTAGTGTCAGGACTGGACTTATTTGGAGAACTATTAGTAATCAATTCATCGATTTCTCGGAAACGGCCTGTTGGGCTTTTTAAAATGTATGCTGCAAATGGGCAATGGGTGAATCGGGGCGAGGCAGAAAGCTGAACAGCTACCTGACCAGTGGGGAGAACGAGCAAATGAGCCGTCAAAGAGAAACTGAGCGGATGGTTAATGGTCAAAAGGGCCGCTGCACAGCTACCTGACCAGTGGGGAGAACGAGCAAAAGAGCCGTCGAAGAGAAGGATGAGCGGATGGGATAATGGTCAAAAGGGCTGCTGAACAGATGTCCGAGCAATTCGGAGAACGGCCTATGGTACCGTCAATCACAAGCCTTAGCAGGCAGGAGAATGCCCTGCATGGATTTTCAGGGGCAGCATCTGAGGGGCAAGTTTTTTCGACATTTTGGGGTGGACATGCGCATATATGAGGGCAGGTTGGTTATATACTCGGAATGAGGCCTAGTGATGGTTCTGCTGACTGCGGGACTTTTCGGTTCGCGGGGCTTTGGGAGCAGGGACATGCCGGACGCCGGGAGGATGGGGCACTTGCGGAGCCGGCGAGTCTAGGACAGAGGATGCGAATTTGGCTTGGCTTTTGGCAAAGGCGCCATTTGTGGTAAAATAGATCGACTACATGACAAGTGATGAAGCGAAAGGTTGAACAGTACATGAAACCATTTATATACGACTATACGTTCGAGCAGCTCCAGCAATGGCTGAAGGAGCAAGGGGAGCCTGCTTTTCGGGCCGGGCAAATATTTGATTGGCTCTATGTGAAGCGGGTAACCAGCTTCGAGGAGATGTCGAATTTGTCCAAGGGACTTCGCGGCAAGCTGGATGAGAGCTTCGAGTTCGTGAACTTGAAGGTGATTACGCATTTGAAGTCCGAGGACGGCACCGTCAAGTTTTTGTTCGGGCTGCATGACGACCATGCGATCGAGACGGTCATCATGAGGCATAGTTACGGGAACAGCATCTGCGTCACGACTCAGGTCGGCTGCCGCGTCGGCTGCACGTTCTGCGCCTCGACGCTCGGCGGGCTGAAGCGCAATCTGACGGCGGGAGAGATCGTCGCTCAGGTCGTCACGGCGCAGAAGATGCTCGACGAGACGAATGAGCGCATCAGCAGCATCGTTATTATGGGGACTGGCGAGCCGTTCGAGAACTATGACGCGACGATGGCGTTCCTGCGTACGATGATTCATGAGAGAGGGCTGAACATCGGGCAGCGTCATATTACCGTGTCGACGAGCGGCATTGTGCCGAGCATTTATCGGTTCACGGATGAGAACACGCAAATTAATCTGGCGATCTCGATCCATGCGCCGAACGATGCGCTGCGCTCGAAGCTGATGCCGGTCAACCGCCGCTATCCATTCATTGAGGTGATGGAGGCGCTGAAGCATTATCAGGTGAAGACCGGGCGCAGAATTACGTTCGAGTACGCCCTAATCGGGGGCGTGAACGACAAGGTGGAGCATGCGGAGGAACTGGCTGATGTGCTGAAGCGGATGGAGATGCTGGCCCACGTCAATCTGATTCCGGTCAACTATGTACCGGAGCGCAATTATATCCGCACTCCGCGCAACGATATTTTCAAGTTCCATCGCACGCTGCTGGATCGGGGCATCAACTCGACCATCCGGCGGGAGCAGGGGCATGACATTGCCGCCGCTTGCGGCCAGCTGCGTGCCAAGCATTTGGAGTCCAATGCGAGGTGAGGAAGAATGAGAGCAGTGCATCGTTCCGATGTTGGACGCGTGCGCGCAGTCAATGAAGATCGGGTCTATGTATCCGAGCTGGCGAACGGCTATGATATCGCTGTCGTCGCGGACGGCATGGGCGGTCATCAAGCGGGCGATATCGCAAGCCGCCTGGCGGTAGAGACTGTCGTCTCCGAGCTGGCGGCCCTGCCGCAGCAGCTGGAGGAGCAGCAGTTGGCGGGAGCGTTGGAAGACGCGATTTTGCGTGCCAATCACACGATTTTCCATATTGCATCCCAGGATGAGAAGTACCACCACATGGGAACGACCATTGTGGCGGTGCTGTTTCCGTCTGGGCATACGAGCGGATACATAGGCCATATTGGTGACAGCCGAGCCTATCGAATCGGCCGGCGAGGGATCGTTCAACTGACGGAGGACCATACGCTCGTCAATGAACTCGTCAAGAGCGGCCAGATCGGCCCGGAGGAGGCGGAGCGCCATCCGCGGCGCAACGTGCTGGTGCGGGCGCTAGGCACGGATGAGGAGGTTAAGGTGGATATTATCCCGGTGGAGTACGGCGAAGACGATACGCTGCTGCTGTGCAGCGACGGCTTGACCAGCATGGTGGATGAGGACCATATCTGGAGCACGGTCATCGATCCGTCGCTCCCGTTATCGGCGCGGGCAGACCGGCTGCTTAGCCAGGCGCTGGAGGCTGGCGGAGACGACAACGTTACGGTCGTGCTGCTGGAGCATCCTGGCGCCGGGAAGGAGGAGTGAGTACGTGATAGGAACAACACTTGCCGGAAGGTATGAGATTACCGCCCGAATCGGCGGGGGCGGCATGGCTCTCGTCTATAAGGCATTGGATAATCTGTTGAACCGTTATGTCGCGGTCAAAGTGCTGCGCCAGCAGTTCGTGCATGACGAGGAGTTTATCCAGCGCTTTCGGCGAGAGGCCCAGTCTGCCGCTTCGCTGAGCCACCCGAACGTGGTCAGCATTTACGATGTCGGGCAAGAGGACGACACGCATTATATTGTGATGGAGTATGTGGAAGGGCATAATCTGAACGAAATTATACAGCAGCGTGCTCCGCTGCAGGTTGAGGAAGCGGTGCGGATCGCGTCTCAAATATGCGATGCGCTCGACCATGCCCACCAGAATCGGATTATTCATAGAGATATTAAGCCTCATAATATACTGATCGGCCGCAACGGCCGGGTGAAAGTAACGGACTTCGGCATCGCGCGGGCCGTTACGTCATCGACCATTACCCAGACGGGATCGGTCGTCGGCTCGGTGCATTATTTTTCACCGGAGCATGCGAAAGGAATCTCGGCGGGAGAAAAGTCCGATCTGTATTCTCTCGGCATCGTGCTCTACCAGATGCTGACCGGCAGACTGCCGTTTTTGGGCGAAAGCCCGATCAGCGTCGCGCTCAAGCATTTGCAGGAGCCGTTCGAGGAACCGCGCAAGGTAAATCCGCATATTCCGCAAAGCGTGGAAAATATTATTTTGAAGTCGATGCGCAAAAATCCGGCTGAGCGGTACCAGTCCGCTGCGGAAATGCTGCGCGATCTGGAGACCAGCCTGTCTCCGGAGCGGGCGCAGGAAGCGAAGGTGATGTTCGCCCAGCGCAAAGTGTACGAGGACCCGGAAGAAACCCGCGTCATGCCGGCCATTCGTGCCCAGGAGCGGGAGGAGCGGCAGCCTTCGGACACGTATCCCGGAGCGGCGCCCGCACCCGCAGCCGCAGCAGTGGCAGCCGGCAGGGAACCGGCCAAGCCGGCGCAGAAGGGATGGGTGAAGCCGACGGTCTGGATCGGGGCCACGCTGTTGTTCCTCGGCATCCTGATTGGCGTCGTCTTTTATGTGAAAAGTCTGCTTGTCGTCAAGGATGTCGTCATGCCGAACCTCATCAATAAGACGGAGCAGCAGGCGTTACAGGAATTGCACGACCTGAAAATCGAGGTCGAGGACCCGATTGTGCGCGAGCCGAAGGAAGGCTTCGAGAAGGGCGTCGTCTTCGATCAGAGCAAGCCGGAGGGCACGAAAGTCAAGGAAGGTTCGAGCGTCCGGCTGTATGTGAGCGAGGGAACGCCGTATATTGAAATGGATGACTATACCGGCAAGCCTTCGGAATTGGTCATTCAGCAGCTGATCGAAATCGGCTTCGACAGCTCCCGTATCACGAAGGAGCCCGTCTTCGACGATGAAGCTGAGCCGGGAACGGTGGTCGGCACGACTCCGGCTGCCGGGGAGAAGGTTGATCCGCGCAATGCTTCGGTGAAGCTGTTGGTCAGCAAAGGCAAGGAAACGTTCGGCATGCCGAATCTCGTCGGGGCGACGAAGGAGGAAGCGATCGCCAAGATTGAAGCGAGCGGGCTGAAGCTGGCCAAGGACGGCATTATCGAGGAGCCGAGTTACGAGCAGCCGGCCGGCCGCGTATTCAAGCAGCAGCCGTTCGAGCCGAACGATCCGGTCTCCAAGGGCTCGGAGGTCCGCATTTATGTCAGCTCGGGCTACCCGCCGGAGGCGCTGAGCTATACGTTCCCGCTGCCTGTGGCTCCCGAGGAGAACGGCAAGACAAGTACGATCCGCATTGACTATACGGATGCAACCGGAGAGAATAAAGAATGGGGTACGCAGAAAATATCATCAAGCCAAATCTTCTACGTAGAGCTCGTGCTCGCTCCGAACAAAGATGGGGTCGTACTATTGTATCGGGATGGTCAATTCCTGGATACGTATACGGTGAGCTATACCGATGCCAAGCAGGGCACGGTGCAGATACCGGGTCTAGACGACCCCTCGGCCAGGCAAGGGCAAGAAGTTGAAGGAGAAATTCAAGGACAAAGCGGAGGAGAAGGTGAAGGGCAAGAAGAAGGGGGAGGAATAGACCCGGACGAGTAATTGTCTGCAAGCCTTCTTCCAAGACAAGATTACCCGCCCTTCCATCGCGCGTCTCCGATGGCGATGTGTCGATGGAGGGGCCCCTATAACTTCGAATTACATGGAGGGAATCGATATGTTCATGGTAGATAAGCATGCCTAAAGGCCTTATCGTCAAGGCGTTGAGCGGATATTATTACGTGGAGGAAGAGGGGAAGCGCGGCGGAAAGTCGGTGCAGTGCCGGGCGCGCGGCATTTTCAAGAAGAAGGGCGTGTCCCCGCTGGTCGGCGACCGCGTTGTCTACTCCATCACCGAGAATGGAGAAGGCGTGGTGAACGAGATCGAGCCGCGGGAGAGCGAGCTGATCCGGCCTCCGATAGCCAATGTATCGCTGGCGGGGCTCGTGTTCTCGGTAACGGAGCCGGAGCTGAATATGCAGCTGCTGGACAAGTTCCTCGTCCATATCGAGCATGCAGAGGTGGAGGCAGTCATTCTGCTGACGAAGTGGGATCTGCTCGATCGGCTTCCGGAGGAGGAGTCGGCTCGTCTGGGCCGGCGGATGGAAGAGTTAATCGCCTTGTACCGGCGCATCGGATACGAAGTTATCGCCACGAGCGCCAAGGGCGGATTCGGTTATCAAGGCGTGGCAGACCGGTTAGCTGATCAGATCAGCGTATTTGCCGGCCAGTCCGGCGTTGGCAAGTCATCTCTCTTGAATGCGATGCTCCCTGGGGTGTCATTGGAGACGAACCAGATTAGCCAGCGGCTGGGCCGGGGCAAGCATACGACGCGCCACGTCGAGCTGCTGCCGCTCCCGCAGGGCGGATATATCGCCGATACGCCCGGCTTCAGCCAGCTTGATTTCCTTGAGCTTGGGGTGGAGCAGCTCGGCTGGTGCTTCCGTGAATTCCGAAGCTATTCGGGCGATTGCAAGTTCAGGGGCTGCACTCATATTCACGAACCGGGCTGCCGGGTGAAGGAAGCGGTTCAGGAAGGCCTGATCGCCGATTCGCGCTATGAACATTACCTGTTATTTTTCGACGAAATGAAAGACAAACGACGGAGGTACTGACATGACAGCACAGCAAACGATTCGTATCGCCCCATCTATCCTATCGGCCGATTTCGCGAAGCTTGGCGAAGAGGTTCGGAATGTGGAGCAGGGAGGCGCCGACTGGATTCATGTGGACGCGATGGACGGCCGCTTCGTGCCGAACCTGACGCTCGGACCGAACATTGTGCAAGCGATCCGCCCGCATACGGCGCTGCCGCTGGACGTGCATTTGATGATTGTCGAGCCGGAGAAGTATATTGAGGCGTTCGCCGCCGCAGGCGCGGATATCATTACGGTGCACGCGGAAGCATGCCCTCATCTCCATCGGGTCGTCCATCAGATTAAGGAGGCGGGCGCCCGGGCGGGCGTGGCGATTAATCCGGGAACGTCGCTGACGGCGATCGAACAGGTGCTGGCAGAGCTTGATCTGGTCCTTATTATGACGGTGAATCCGGGATTCGGCGGACAGAAGTTCATCGCTTCGATGACGGACAAAATCCGCCGTCTTCGCCAACGGCTGAACGAGCTGGGACGGGCAGAGACTCATATCGAAGTGGACGGCGGGATTACGGTCGAGACGGCCCCACTGGTCGCTGCGGCAGGAGCGGATGTGCTCGTGGCCGGCAGCGCGGTCTACGGAGCGGACAGCCGGGAAGCGGCCATTCAGTCTATCCGTGAATCCGCGGAGCGAGCGCGGCAATGACAGGAGCGGAGGGGCCGGAGAAGGGGAAAGTCCCTATGTGGAGAACGGCGCTGACGCTGGCATCGTACAGCTTTGTTTGCGGCACGCTGGTCGGATTTTACGCATTTTTGAATTTCCCGTTAAGTATCATTTGCTCGATCGGCGCGCTTCTGCTCGGAATTCGCTTTTTCAAGCGGAATCCGACAAAGGGGATGCGCATCGGCTTGATTTTGTTGTCGATTTTGTTCTATTTTATCTTTGTCTTCATGATGTCCGTATATTTATACATGCAGCAGATGCCGGCACCTGCGGCATAAATGGGCGCGAATCGGGCTTGTCGCCCGTGCATAGATGATTGGCCTGCGGCATATGATGGTTACATGAGCACAGATCTCTCATGTAACCTTTTTTATGTTGCAAGAGAATAGCGGGGTAGGATGAGAATGACGAGGAGGGTGGAACATGAAGTTTTATACGTTTAAGCTGCCGAAGTTTTTGGGAGGTTTCGTCAAGGCGATTTTAAATACGTTTCAAAAAAGCTGACGTTCCAGGCGGCATTGAAGCTGAGTCGGTATCCATCCATCCGATCCGTGAGCGCATGTGCGGGAGCGGGGCAACATACAGTAACGGTGATGAGCTCCGGACGGCTGTCCGGCAAGCATGGGACAGCGGCCCAGCCGCACTTGGATGGGGATGCCCGTTCGGCGGGGGATTGCCGAGATGCCATCCGCCGCACGCCATGCCGGACAAGAACCATCCATTACCAGTCGCCGGCGGTGCCGCGCTGGAATGAGAGCGCCGGGACCGCGATTCCCTCCAAAACAAGCCAAGCCGTTGAGATACAAGCCTGTCCGAAGTTGTCGAGACGAAAGATCGCGAATGAATTAGGCGATCAAAAAAAGCACCTGATTGCGCTTCAGGTGCTCTTTCTATATGGAGGCTGGGATTAGACGCGAGTCACTTTACCTGCCTTCAATGCACGCGTGCTCACGTATACGCGTTTTGGTTTGCCGTCAACCAAGATGCGAACCTTTTGTACGTTTACACCCCAAGAGCGGCGAGATTTGTTGTTCGCGTGCGATCTGTGATTACCCGAGCCTGGTTTTTTCCCCGTTACATAACATTTGCGAGCCATGCCTTACACCTCCTTATCCCAAAGCACCCTTCATACGTTAAATACCTAAATATGATATCATATTTTAAAATCTGTAGTCAACCGAATCAAAAACTTTGTTTATTTCTCTTTTCTATTATAGTACAATGTTGATTAGTCCATAATACTCAAAAAAAGGAGTGGAGTGAACCATGGCCATCCAACTCAATATGGAATTCGGCAAGGTGAACATTTCGGAAGAAGTCGTGGCGGTGATCGCCGGTTCTGCGGCTATGGAATGTTATGGACTCGTTGGAATGGCATCGCGCAAGCAATTGAAGGACGGTATTGCTGAGTTGCTCGGACGAGGCAATCTGTCGCGTGGTGTCGAAGTGCGCCAACAATCCGATAGTCTACATATCGATTTATATATTATTGTAAGTTACGGAACCAAAATCTCCGAGGTGGCGCACAACATCCAAGCCAAGGTGAAGTATGTACTCGAACATGACATCGGTCTCGCAGTGGACCAAGTGAACATCTTTGTACAGGACGTACGCGTACTAAGCTAGGAAGGGGAATATTCGTTGAACAAGCGTTCTTTAAATGGAGCACAATTTGCCAGTATGGTGCTGGGCGGGGCAGATTCGCTCAATCGCCATGCCGAACACGTCAATACATTGAACGTTTTTCCAGTCCCGGACGGAGATACGGGGACGAACATGAATTTGACGATGACAGCGGGCATTACTGAAATGAAAGCGAAGCCGTCCACGTCTATCGCCAAAACGGCGGAGGTGTTGTCCAAAGGGCTGCTTATGGGCGCTCGGGGGAACTCGGGAGTAATTCTGTCCCAATTGTTCCGGGGATTTAGCCGGGCCGTAGCCGGCCTTGACGAAGTGAACGCATTTCAATTCGCCCACGCGCTGCAAGGCGGCGTGGACACTGCTTATAAAGCTGTGGTCAAGCCCGTGGAGGGCACGATACTGACGGTCGCGAGAGAAGCGGCCAAGCATGCCGTCCATATTGCGCGCCGGACGCCGGACTTGGTCGAGTTCATGCGGGAAGTGACGAACAAGGCCAAGGAAGCGCTGGCCAAGACGCCGGAGATGCTGCCCGTGCTGAAGCAAGTCGGGGTCGTGGACTCCGGCGGGCAAGGCTTGCTCTATATTTATGAAGGATTTCTGGCTGTGCTGGAAGCAGGGGCGGAAGGAACTGCCGAAGCGGTCATATCGGTTCCGGTCGAGAAGACGGCTGCGGCGCCAATGCCTGCACAGGCCAAGCTGCATACGGAAGACATCGAATTTTTATATGATATGGAATTTTTTATCGATCGTGCCCGCAATCGCGCAGCAGCTGTGCCCTTTAATGAAGATATATTTAGGAAAGCGCTTGCAAAAAATGGGGATTCCATTATCGTCATCGCAGACGACGATATTATCAAAGTCCATGTTCATTCCCGCAAGCCGGGCGAAGTGCTTGATCTGGCGATGCAGTACGGGGAATTGATCCGGATTCATATTTTGAACATGCGCGAGCAGCATCGCGATATTTTGCAAGGGGAGCATGGGGAAGTGTCCGCGATGCCGGAGCTGTTCGCGGAGATGCCGCTTGCGGATATCGTCACGGAGAGCGTTCCGGTTGAGCCGCCTGCGGATGAGATCGCTCAATACGGCTTCATCGCCGTGGCGATGGGACAGGGCATCCACGACATCTTCACCAGCCTCGGGGTGGATATCGTTCTGTCCGGCGGTCAGACGATGAATCCGAGCACGCAGGATTTCATCGATGCTATCGGCAAGATCACGGCGCAGCACATCTTCATCCTGCCGAACAATTCGAATATTGTGATGGCGGCGAAGCAGGCAGCCGAATTCGTGGACCGTGAAGTGACGGTCATCGAGACGAAGACGATCCCGCAAGGCATTGCGGCGGCTTTCGCCTTCCAGGAGGACGAGGATCTGGAGGTGAATCGGACCGCGATGCAGGATGCGGTCAGCCATGTTGTGTCCGGACAAGTTACTTATGCCGTGCGCGATACGACGCTGGACGGGCTGGATATTAAGGCAGGCCACTATATGGGCATCGCCAACGGCAAGATTGTCGTAACGACCGAATCGATGAGCGACACGCTGCAGCAATTGCTCACGAAGATGTTGGAGGACGGCGGCGAGGTGATTACGCTGCTTACCGGCGAAGAGGCGAAGGCAGACGAGACGGAAGCGCTAATCGAATGGTTGAGCGAGCATTATCCGGATGCGGAAGTGGAAGTCCATCAGGGCGGACAGCCTATTTATGCATATCTTATCTCAGTTGAGTAACGAAGGAGGGATGTGAATGGCATCTATCCGTATCGTCACGGATAGCACAGCGGATATTCCACAGGAATTACGCGAACGCTATCGCATTGAGATGATTCCGCTCAAGGTGCATTTCGGGAACGATATGTACCAGGATGCGGTCACGATCAGTGCAGAGCGGTTCTATCAATTGCTTGTTGAAGCGAAGCGGCTGCCTACAACGTCCCAGCCTTCTCCTATCGAGTTCCTGGAGGTGTTCAAGCGGTTGAATGCCGAGCCGGACACACAGATCATTTCGATTCATCTGTCGGCCGCATTCAGCGGAACGTATCAATCCGCCGTGCTCGCGAAGAACATGATGGAAGAAGAGTCCGATATAACGATTGTCGATTCGAAGTCGGCATCCTACGGATTCGGGCTTATCGTGGTGGAAGCTGCCAAGATGGCGGAGGCAGGCCGTACGAAAGAAGAAATTTTGGCCATGATTGAACGTTATCAGCGGGAACGCAAGCTTTTCTTTTTGGTTGATACATTGGAATATTTGCAAAAGGGCGGCCGCATCGGCAAAGCAGCGGCATTATTCGGCACACTGCTCAATATTAAACCGATTCTCTCTATCGATGATGAGGGAGAAGTGTATGCGGTGGAAAAGGTGCGGGGTCATAAGAAAGCGGTGGCCCGCATCCTGGAGATGCTGAAGCAGCAATTCGAGGGAAGACCGGTGCATACGGTCATGGGATATACGAGCAATCCGTCGGCAGCGGATGAATTGGCGGCAGCCATTCAGAATACATTGGACGTTCGATCCATGGACTACACGATCGTGGGCTCCGTCATCGGCACCCATGTCGGGACTGGCGTCGCCGCCGTCTTCATGTGGCCTGCGGACGAAGCATCGTCCTGACAGGATACGGACGTTATCGGCCATGATTCCATTGAGTCAATGTCCCGTAACCATGGTCAAAGGCGTGAGCGCGTTGAAACAAACCGAGCTTCACGCCTTTGGCATTTTTACCGTTGCCGATTTGCTCGATTATTTCCCTTTCCGTTATGAAGATTTTCACCTCCGCCGTCTGAGCGATGTGAAGGACGGCGACAAAGTTACTGTCGAAGGACGTATTATGAGCCAGCCCGTCCTGCAGCGGTACGGCCGCAAGTCCAGACTGACCTGCCGCGTGCTGGTAGAGGAATGGCTGATTACGGCCACCTGGTTCAACCGTCCGTATCTGCGCGAGCAGCTCGAGCAGGGGCGGGATATTGTGTTGACCGGCAAATGGGATCAGCGCCGGATGCAGCTGACAGTCTCGACGTCGGAATTCCCCGATAAAGGGGCGAGCCGGATTGACACGCTGCAGCCGGTCTACTCGGTCGGGGGCAAGATTACGCAGGCGTGGATGCGCAAGACGATTGCCCAGGCGCTGCAGCAGTTCGGCGAAGCGATGACAGAACCGCTGCCGCCGGAGATGCTTCGGCGCTATCGGCTTATGCCGCGGAAGCAAGCGGTTCGCGCGATGCATGTGCCGCATGATGTCGAAGAAGGCAAGCAGGCGCGGCGGCGGCTCGTCTATGAGGAGCTGCTGCTGTTCCAGTTGAAGCTGCATGCCTTCCGCGCGCTGACTCGCGAGCGCTCGGACGGTGTCGCGTTCATGGTCGACAATTCGACGGTGCGCCAGTTCACCCGCAGTCTGCCGTTCGAGCTGACGGACGGACAGAAGCAGGCGATTACCGACATTTTGCATGATATGCGGCAGCCGTCCTGCATGAACAGGCTGCTGCAGGGCGATGTCGGATCCGGCAAGACGGTCGTTGCCGCGACGGCCTTGTATGCTGCTATCCGGGCAGGGTACCAGGGCGCGTTGATGGTCCCGACGGAAATATTGGCGGAGCAGCATATGCGTTCGCTAACGAAGCTGTTCGCTCCCCACGGCATTGAGGTCGGGCTGCTGACCGGCAGTCTGACCGAGCGGAAGCGCCGTGATGTGCTCGCGGCGCTGCAGATGGGCATGATCGACATCCTGGTCGGGACGCATGCCCTGATACAGGAGGATGTCCATTATCGCAAGCTCGGCCTCGTCATCACCGACGAGCAGCATCGCTTCGGGGTCAATCAGCGCAGCATATTGCGCCGGAAGGGCTGGAATCCGGATGTGCTGACGATGACTGCCACCCCAATTCCGCGAACGCTGGCGATTACGGTCTTCGGCGACCTGGACGTGTCGTCGATTCGGGAACGTCCGGCGGGCCGCAAGCCGATCAAGACGTATTGGGTCAAGCATGACATGCTTGACCGGGTGCTGGGCTTCATTCGCCGGGAGGCGGAGGCTGGGCATCAGGCTTATGTCATCTGTCCGTTGATTGAGGAATCGGACAAGCTTGACGTACAGAATGCGATCGATGTGCATGTGCAGATGCAGCAGGCCTTCCCCGATCTGCCTGTCGGGCTGCTGCATGGACGGATGACGCCGGCCGAGAAGGATGAGGCGATGCGTTCCTTCAGCGCAGGAGAGACGAAGGTGCTTGTCTCGACGACGGTTATCGAGGTCGGCGTGGACGTGCCGAATGCAACGCTCATGATCGTGATGGATGCGGAACGGTTCGGGCTGTCGCAGCTTCATCAGCTGCGGGGCCGGGTCGGCCGGGGCGGGCATCAGTCGTATTGCGTGCTGATCGCCGATCCGAAATCGGAGGTCGGGCAGGAGCGGATGCGTATCATGACCGAGACCGAGGACGGCTTCGAGCTGTCGCAGCGCGATCTGGAGCTGCGCGGTCCGGGGGATTTTTTCGGAACGAAGCAGAGCGGATTGCCGGAGTTCAAGCTGGCGGATATGGCGAACGACTACGCGGTGCTGGAGCAGGCGCGCGATGATGCAGCTGCGCTGATCCGGTCGGAGACGTTCTGGACGTCGCCGGATTATGGCGGTCTGCGCGAGGTGCTGCAGCGCGAGCAGCTGCTCCAGGGCGAGCGGATGGATTAGGCCCGAGTCGTTCGCGGGCAGCCGGTTCGGATGGCATTCCGGCCGATTGGGCAATTCGGGCGGATAGCAGACAAGCGTTCGGACATATATTGGAACAGAGTGCCATTTGAGCTCGCTCCGGTGAGCTCTGGCCAACTTGTGTTCCGGAGGTGTGCCGACGAAAATGAGCTATACGAAATACGGGATCAGTCCGCAACTCGTTGAACGAATTAAACTGAAGATGAAGCAGTCCGCCATGAAGGAGCGGGTCAAGCGCATTGTGGACGGCGTGACGAAGTCGGATCTTCAGAACCGCCAGACGGTCCGCCGGCTGGTGCGCAAAGTAACGAGTACGCTGAACGAGTCCATCAGCGCCCAGCAGGAGGAAGCGATCGTGCAGTTCGTGCTGGCGCAGAAGATTGACCCGAACAATACGTTACATCTCCTGAAGCTGTGGGGGATGTTCCGTTAAGGCAGGAGACTGTCGCGTCAGAAGCCCGGTTCGACAGGAACCGGGCTTCTGACATGTTCTCAATAATGATATGCGAAAAAATATTATTTCTATAAAACGGTTCTACAAAAAATAATTATTAAATATTACTTTAATAGCTATAGCTTCCCAGGATTAGAAACGCCAAAGTGAATCTTGGGAATGGGCGAAAGAATTCACCTCTATCTCTGCATGACATACGGATTCATGCAAGCTCTCCGAGAACGTATTTTTATGTTTTCCTCCTTCACTTTTAAGCACATCATGGAATGTTTGCCTCATCACTTGCGATTCACTTCTTTCTTTAAACCCGAATCTTATTGTGACCACAACTAGGACAACTGATGACATGTTCATACTGGTCTTCCCCAATTGAAGCCCAGACGATGTCTGATCGGCTGACGGCACGGATACCGGCAGATTTGCAAATGTTCGGAAAGTTTTTGCGCTTTTCTTTTTGAGGTTCGTTTTTGGGATTTATCTTGAATAATCGTGTTAGGGGATAAATCATGGCCAATAAACATTGTTATTATTACGTCATTTCAGAGTTATGCCAATTGCGTAACATCGCTTTGGAACAAATGGATATCTTTCATTTGCTCGGCGGGCATACGATTGCGGTAAAAAAGGAAAGGGACGAACCTTTCCCGCTTCTGAATATAAAGGGCAGTATTATCGATGATGAACTTTTCCGTATATGCACCGGGTTATCCATTGAGAAAAAGCTCTTTATCAATTATGAGGAAGTGCTAAAAGTCGTTATGACAAGGATCGGTGAAAACGATCTTCAAACGGTGTGCACCAATTGTTTTTTCTTGCCTTATGATTCCGTAAATTACAAAAAAAATATTGGCTCCCATTTCATTATGTTAAGAGCTTATGATTCTGCAAATGACCAGTTTACGTTAAGCGATCACAAATATGATCACGCTGTTCTGAGCGGGGAAGATTTGAAGCTCGCCATGGATAATGTTAAGGAGTATAAAAATTGTTTGCTTGATTTACATATAGAAACAGAGTACAGCTGTAAGCAAATGAAAGACTCCGTTAGAGAGGTAATTCAGGCAAATGCGGCCAAAATTTTAGCAAATCTACAGCATCAATTCAGCGTTCTGAAAATGGAGATAGAGAATATAAATTCCTTAGATTCTTTTTACCGCTCTTTTTCATATTATGAGTTGCTGAAGTCAATTAAAAATCCGAATGGACCTATTATCTCGAAGCATTACTTATTAAGAAGTCTGCCTGGCAATAAGCCTGATCTGCAAAATATCATTTCCGAGTGCATTCAATTATGGGAGAGACTTTGCGTTGATATCTATAAAAATTATACCCATGATTCGCTCATTTCGTTGGATGGCCAACTAGATAATCTGTATCAACGGGAAATGGATATGAATAGGCAGATCATCGATGTTGTTTAGAAGATAGCTTTATCACGGCTAATATTCATTGTTCTTTTTTGTGTGTGTACTAATGAGTCGAATGAAAAGGGGGTGAAGCGCAATGAAACAACTTAAAGTGTATAAGCTTGGGGTTATTGATGAAATCAAACAATAATACTTACGAGAGTCACGCCCCTAATTAGGATTTGATAGCTTAGTTTAGCGTGAAAGCCATTAGTACACACTCTAAACAGAATAATTTATAGATAGGTGGTATTTTGTTGTACAAATTCAATCCAAAGATGGCCGTAGAAAATTTCAAAAACGGAAAGTTATTTACGGATGTTGTGACTCGTGAATCCTTTTTCTTGGAGGATGAAATCTATCACATCATTCAGCCTGCAGCGGAAAGGTATGTTACGATTCATGAAATCTATCATGATAGTTACCCCTTTGAAGAATTTGAGGCTTTTCTTGAAGAGCTTGTGCTTCATGGCATTTTAATTAGCGATCCCAAGTATCTTTCATTGATGGAGGATAAAGTGTGAAGAAAATAGGCGTTATTGGCGCTGGCGTTATGGGCAAAGGTGTTGCCCAGGCCTTCTCCCAATCAGGCTATCCCGTCGTTCTCATCGATATTTGTGACAAGACACTGATGCAAGCAAGCGAGGAAATATACAACAACGTCAGGTTGCAGGGATTATTTCAAAGGAGTGAAACCGTAGCAGATCCTGACGCCGTACTGTCGAGAATACAGTTATCTATGGATTATGAGCTGCTTGCCGATGTGGAATATGTTGTCGAGAACGTAACGGAAAAATGGGAGACCAAGCGGGAAGTGTATCAAAAATTAGACAGCGTCTGCCTGAAGGATTGTGTAACCCTTGTGAATACTTCTTGTATCTCGATTACCAAAATCGCAGCATTAACGAAAAGGCCAGCGCTCATAGCGGGAGCTCATTTTATGAATCCGGTGCCTATGAAGCCGGCGGTTGAGCTCATCCGGGGATATCATACAGCGGAATCGACGATAGAGCAGATTAAAGATTTGCTCTTATCCATTGGAAAAGAAACGATCGTAGTGAACGATTACCCAGGCTTTGTGTCCAACCGAATTTCTCATTTATTCATGAATGAAGCAGCCTTTGTCGTTCAAGACCAGGTCGCTTCCCCCCAGGAAGTGGATGAGATTTTCAAGAGATGTTACTCCCATGCAATGGGCCCCTTGGAGACGGCTGATTTGATAGGTTTAGATACCGTGGTGCAATCCTTGGATGTGCTATATGAAAGCTATCAAGATTCTAAATTCCGCTGCTGCCCCCTGCTGCGGAAAATGGTTGAGGCCGGCTTGTGCGGCCGAAAGTCGGGACAAGGATTTTATACATATGAATAAGGCTCGGTGCAGGCGAATGGCCAAATTTGATGATAGATAAGAAAGGGGATTGTCATGGAAGACGCCAAGGTAAAAATCAAGCACTTTGTAAGCAGGTTTTTTAGAAAGCACGAATTACAAGATGATGATGATATTTTTTCATTGGGGTATGTAAACTCTTTGTTTGCGATGCAATTGGTCATCTTTCTCGAAAAAGAATTTCATATCCGGGTTGATAATAAAGATCTGGACATCAACAATTTCAGGTCAATCCATAAAATTGTTGAACTGATTGAGAGAAAAGCCGGACTCGTTAATAATCCGTAAAGTGGGTAATGATGATGAAAATGGAATTGACGAAGGAACAGCTCAACTGGAAAGGGGAGTTCAGGGATTTTGTAGATGAGGTCGTGGTGCTCTATGCCGAAAAAAACGACAGAGAAGAGCGGCTCGATCCCGAATTAATGGAGCGCTTGAAGGAGAAGGGATACCTTGGTTCCATGCTGCCACGGGAGTACGGTGGATTAGGGCTGGACTGGGTGACCATTGGAATTCTGAACGAAGAAATAGGACGCGGGTGCTCTTCCTTAAGAAGCCTGCTGACCGTACATGGAATGGTGGCCATGGCTCTCCTTCGCTGGGGAAGTGATGAACAGAAGCATCAATGGCTGCCGAAAATGGCCGCCGGTGACATTATCGGCGCCTTTGCGCTCACCGAACCGGAGGTGGGCAGTGATGCCAAGAATGTGCAGTCGGCGGCGGTTGCATCCGGCCCTAATTATGTAATCAATGGACATAAAAAATGGATCACGATGGGGCAGATCGCGGATATTTATTTGGTGTTCGCGCAGTGCGAAGGAAAGCCAACGGCTTTTCTGGTCGAACGCAACACTCCGGGTTTTACCGCAACGGCTATATCCGGCTTGCTGGGCGCCAGAGCTTCGATGCTGGCGGAGCTGCATCTGGCCGATTGTGTCATCCCGCAGGATAACATGGTAGGCAGCGTCGGGACGGGTTTATCCCATGTGGCCTTGCATTGTCTCGACTACGGGAGGTATACGGTAGCCTGCGGATGTGTAGGCTTGGGGCAGGCTTGCTTGGAGCAGTCGGTAGACTATTCAAGAAAAAGAAGGCAATTCGGCAGGGCATTAAGGGAGAACCAGCTGATCCAGAAAATGATCACGGAAATGACGGTCAATGTGAAGGCAGCCAGGCTGTTATGTTATCAGTCGGGGTATTTGAAGGATGTCATGGATCCCGATTCGATCATGGAGACATGGACGGCCAAATATTTTGCCTCCAAAATGGTTAACCAGGCCGCAAGCGATGCCGTGCAAATTCATGGAGCGAATGGATGCAGCCGTGATTATCCAGTGGAAAGGTATATGCGGGATGCCCGAATCAATGAAATTATTGAAGGAACCTCGCAAATGCATGAAATGCTGATCGCCCTTCATACGATTAGAAATATATAGCCGTTATTATTTGAGCACATTCCTTATATTACAAGGAGGCATGAGCGATCATGGAGAAGTTCGCTTTTCTTTTTCCGGGGCAAGGCACTCAGTTCTTGCAGATGGGAAAAGCATTTTATGAAAATTATCCGATAGCAAAGCAGACCTTCGAGGAAGCAAGCGAGGTCTCAGGCCAGGATATGGCCAACCTCTGTTTCCATGGGAGTGTAAGCAGCATGAATGAATTTGCAAATATGCAGCTTGCCATCCTGACGGCAGAGATTGCGATATTCAGGGCGTATATGAACGATTATGGCGTGTACCCTCAATTTGCCGTTGGTCATAGTATTGGAGAATATGCCGCATTGGTGAGTGCAGGAGCGATGACCTTCGCGGACGCGATTACCATCATGATGAAGCGGGGAGAGCTGGTAAGCAGGATTATCGATAAGAATACCGGTCATATGGCAATCATTGAACAAGCCAGCTCGCAAATGATAGAAGAGTGCATCAAGGCAGCCAACGCACAGGAGAGCGTTTATATTTCATGCTTCAATTCCGGGAGTCAATACGCAATCAGCGGATGGAACGACAAGCTGGAAGCGGTTGAGCAAATGCTGCTGGAGAAGGGGGCCATTGTATCTCCGCTACTTCATAGTCCGCCCATTCACTCCCCTCTCATGAATGAGATTTGCATGGAATATTTGGATTTTATGAATGGCTTTGAATTTTATCCTTTCCGTTTTCCTGTCATTTCGAATTATACCGGAGCTCCTTTATCCAATCCGGCTCAAATAGCCCAAACGTTAACCTACCATTTAATTAGTCCCGTCTTATTTACATCGGCCACGAACCTGTTTCATAAATATGGCGTCACGGCGACGATTGAAATGAGTCCCAAGTTATTATTGTCTGAATTGATTAATGAAGATCGGCCCGCAATCACAACGTATTGCTATGGCTTGGTTCAGGATAAGCAAAAGTTGGATGCTTTATTTCATTCCGACCCGAATTTTGCCAAGGATATGCCCAATTTTGCCGGGAGATGCCTGAGCATACTCGTGTCCACCGAGAACAAAAATCAGAACCAAAATGAATATAAAGAAGTTGTTCAAATCTATGAAAAAATAAAAGAAAAATACAATGAACAACAACGAATTCATGTGGGAGCGACAACCGATCCGCAGGCGGAAATGCTCGATATGCTGATCGCTGCACTTCGAATGAAGAGGCTAGAACCGAGGCAATTGAAAAATTGCGTAAAAACATTGTTGGATGAAACCAATTCTTTCTACCGGTTCGCCAATGTATATAACGCCTTATAGACAACGAGTTCATTCATGCGGCAATAAGAAGGACAGGTAAGCATGCGAGTTAGGTTCACGATAACTTTGAGGAAAGTGGGATAACGCGATGAATCATCTCGATCGTTCACCTTATAAAGACGATGATATAGCCGTTATCGGCATAGGGCTGCACATCGCCGGCACGAACAACCTGGAGGAGTTCTGGGGGATATTCGAAAATAATATCGACTGTATCCGAGATCTGCCGCAAGGCCGCCAAGACGACCTGGAAGACCTGGCTCAGCTCTATTCACTTATGATGCCGAACCCGGACGGACGCATTTCCTATAATAAGGCGGGATATTTGGATCAGATCGACGAATTCGATTACGAGTTTTTCAAAATCTCGCCGATTGAGGCACAGGTGATGGATCCGATTCAGCGGATCCTGCTGCAAACGATTTTTCATGCATTTGATGATGCGGGATACACTCCGGACATGCTGAATGGGTCAAAGACCGGTATTTTCATTGGTTATACCCCAGGCTCGACGAAAGATAATTATTCTACGAATATATTTCATAACAGTCCGGAGTTAATTAAATATTCCAATGTCGGCAATATGCCTTGTATGGTGCCTTCGCGCGCTTCGTACCTATTGAACTTGAAAGGGCCGACGATGATTATCGATTCGGCATGCTCCTCCTCGCTGGTGGCTATTCATGATGCCTGCATGAGCATCAAAAACGGAACTTGTACGATGGCGATTGCCGGCGGCATTCGGCTCCACTCTTTTCCCATCGCGTATGATGATATGAATGTAGGCTTCGAAACGGATGATAATAAAACGAGGACCTTCGATAACTCCGCCAGCGGAGCGGCCATAGGAGAAGGATCGGCCGTTGTCTTGTTAAAACCGCTGAAGGCGGCAGAACAAGACAAGGATCATATTTATGCGGTCATCAAGGGGACGGCTATTAATAATGATGGCGCCTCCGCAAGTATTACGGCACCCAATCCTGCCGCGCAAGCTAGTGTCATACTGGACGCACTCGAATCATCCGGCGTGTCCGTGGAAGAGATCGATTATATTGAAACCCATGGGACAGCGACCGCGCTCGGCGATCCGATTGAATTTAGAGGTCTAACCAGCGCATTTGAACAATTTACTGATAAAAAGCAATTCTGCGGATTGAGTTCATCCAAAAGCAATATTGGACATCTATATGAAGCGGCTGGCGTGGCTTCCTTTATCAAAGCGCTTGCGGCGCTCAAGCATAAAAAAATACCGGGAGCAAGCCATTTCAATATACCGAATTTAAAAATCGATTTTTGCGATTCTCCTTTCTATATCAGCAACACGACCCGGGAATGGACAAAGGATGGATTACGAATTTGCGGCATCAGCGCGTTCGGTATCAGCGGAACGAACTGTCATGTCATTGTGCAGGAATATGACAATCAATATGAACCTATGCAAGCGCCGGACATCAACCTGCTTGGCCTATCGGCCAAGTCATTAGCAAGCCTGGTTTCACTAGTGCAACACTATAAAGACTACCTTGAAAAAAATGAAGTGGATGTGAACCTCTTTGCCGCCAATGCCAATCTGTACCGGGCTCATTATCCTCAAAGAGCAGCCGTCGTTTTTTCGAATCGCGATCATTTACTTGCGATGTTCAGCCGCTTAGCCACGACCGACCCGAGCGAATGGACGAATATCGATGGCGTATACTACAAAGACCAACCCAATGAGTCCAAAGAGATGGATTATTCTCAAATTCGATCGGCGTTAGAACGCTGCAATACCAGCTTCATGAATGAGGGAAGCGGCAGCCGTCAGGATGAATTGCAGGCCGATTTGGATTATTTGGCCACAATGTACAGTTATGGCGCCAAAATGGATTGGAGCGCGCTCTACCAAGGGATGGAACCGAAGCATCTTCCAATACCGTGTTACCCCTTCAAACGAACTCGTTGTTGGCTGCCCAAAAAAGAGAAAAAAAGAAGCTGGACCGAGCTGGCAAGCAAATTGGATCATCCGAAAAAAGAGGAGGAACTCGTTCCCGTTTCCTCTGATTTGTTCTATAAAAGGGTTTTCGTCGAAGCCGATTCGCTCGTCAAAAACCATGACCTGGGAAGATGCTTAGTCATCCATCGGCAAGAGGATCAGATTGATGAATTCTGCGAGAGCGTAAACCAACGATTTTTTGCTGTTGAAACGATGGGCATCGATATTGACGAAGCGAAAAGAACGGGCATTGAAAAATATTTCAGCCAGTTATTCGGCGAGATACCGTATAAGGACATTTCTCATATTGTGATCGCCGATTTGCATGGCCAACAAGAGAGCTGGTCCGCTGAGCAATTGCTCGATAGACAAAAAGTACAGCTGTTGAGCGTGGTAAGCATCTATCGTGAATTTGCGAATTACGAAAATCGCTTGAAAATCACGCCTCTTCTGAACCATTGCTTTCAAGTGACCGGGGACGAAGCGGATGTAAATCCGAACCACTCCTGTCTGTTCGGGCTGTGCAAGTCTTTGAACCGCATGTTCAAAAATATAACGTCCTGCTGCATCGACATGGATAATCAAACCGATTGGACCCGGATCGCCGATGAGATATGTGGCGTATCCAATATGGATATTGTCGCTTACCGTGACAATACACGCTATTATGAAGGCTTGCATGAAGCAGCAATGGAAACTGACAACCAACAACTCGTCATACAAGATGACGGGGTGTATTTCATTAGCGGCGGCTTAGGCGGGATAGGCTTTGCCACGGCGATGGAAATGGCGCATCGCGCAAAAGATGTGTCCCTGATTCTTGTCGGACGTACCCGGCTCCCTGACCCATCCGAATGGGATGCGATACGGCGAACCAGCCCGGAAAGCGACATGGCCGAGAAGATCGAGCGGCTTCGCTTGCTTCAGGCCAAAACGAAACATATTGAGTATCATGCGGTCGATATTGCCGATGCGGACGCGCTGCAATTCGTCCTTCAATACGTGAAGACGAAGTATGGGAGGATTAACGGGGTCATTCACGGCGCTGGAATCAGCGGGGGCATTACATTCGAACAGCTCAATGAGGAGCATCTCACGAACATACTGAAGCCCAAAGTGATTGGAACGTATATGCTTGATCATTTCACTAGGGATCATAACCTCGATTTCTTTCTGATGTTCTCAAGTATTTCCACTATTTTTAGCAGTGCCGATCTGCCCGGTTATATTGCAGGCAATATTTATTTGGACAGCTATAGCGATTACCGCAGCAGAGCATGCGGAAGCAAAAGTATTACGGTCAATTGGGCCACATGGTCTGAAATTGGCATGGCGGTCAAATCGAAGTTTACCATTGACACCTTATTTCAGACGATCAAGACGAAGGAGGCGATCCAGGCTTTATTTTCCGTGCTGCAGCAGGGCAGCGGCTCTGTCGTCGTGGCGAGATTAAATCTTAAAGATAAAATTTCGATGCTGTTAAAGACATACCCAATGCAGCTATCCCCTAGAATTGCCGAAGCGCTGCGCGAGAATGCGAATGAGAGCCAAAATCGTAAAAGCTCAACCGATGCCGGTCAACGTGAACAGTACGGGAATGTCGAGGACACGCTCATTAAAGTATGCTGCAAAAATCTCGGCTATGAGGAGATGAATGTCCATCATAATTTCTTTGAGCTGGGTGCCAATTCGATTTTATTGTCCATTATTTATAAGGATTTGAATGAGGTGTTCCCTGGTGTATTGCAGGTAACCGATCTGTTCTCCTACCCGACGATCAACTTGTTGGCAGAGCATATAAGCAATCACATGGCTTCACCAGTCCATCCATCCTGTCCCGAGCCGGAAGCCGAAGCTGCTGCACGAATAAGCCGGGACACGATATCTGTTGCACCGATATCGGTTGAAGCTGCATGTCATGACACGATTCCATCCGATTCTGCTGCACCGAACCCTGACGTTAAGCCGGTGGAGGCCAGTTCCATGGAGCAGGATGACGACAGTGTCGCCATTATCGGTGTCGGACTGGATCTTCCGGCTGGGAACGATTTGCGCAGTTATTGGGAGGTTCTCATTCATGGCATCAACGTCGTAAGGGATATCCCGCCGGAGAGATCGGTTGATATTACGAAGCACCTGCGGGCGCGCAACTTCAGTGAAGAGCAAATCAAGTTTAGAAAATGCGGATATCTTTATGAAGTGAATAAATTCGATCATGCTTTTTTCGGAATCTCTCCGCGCGATGCGGCCTTGCTTGATCCGGTCATGCGTCTCTTTTTACAATGCTGCTCCAATGCGATCGACGATGCCGGCTATGGCGCAGATAGCGTGAAGGGAACGAATACGGGCGTATTTCTTGGGTATACGGCCAATATAGGCAATGCGTATAACCGGCTTTTATATGAAATGGATCCGAAGCTGTTCAATGATGCTTTGCCGATCGGGCAAGTGAGCATGACCGCCAGCAGAGCCGCGTATGTGTTCGATCTCAAGGGACCTAGCATGGTCATCGACACGGCTTGCTCGTCCTCCCTGGTTGCCCTGCATATGGCGTGCGAGCAGATTCGATTCGGCAAATGTCAAATGGCGTTAGCTGGCGGAGCATCCATTATGGCGATTCCTCTGGCTGACGGAACCGGAATCGGCTTTGAATCCCCGGAAGAAAAAACACGGGCCTTTAGTGATCATGCGAGCGGTTCGGCCATTGCCGAGGGAGTCGGAGTCGTTCTGCTCAAATCGTTGAAGCAGGCGCAAAAGGATGGGGACTCCATCTATGCCGTCATAAAAGGAAGTGCGATTAATCAGGATGGAAGTTCGTTTGGCATTGCCGCTCCGAACTTCTTGGCGCAATCGGAAGCGATCCAAAAGGCTTGGCAAAATGCGGGTGTGACGGCTCACGATATCAGTTATATCGAAGCGCATGGCACGGGCACGCAACTAGGCGATCCGATCGAGATCAGGGGAATCCATAACGCATTCGAAGCATATACCGACCACAAACAAATATGCGGCATCGGATCGGTGAAAACCAATATCGGCCATGCGAATGAAGCGGCCGGGATGTGCGGCTTATTCAAATGCATCCTCGCGCTGCAGCATAAGCTTATCCCGCCTACCCTGCATTTTCAGGCGCCGAACCAAAATATCGACTTTATTCATTCCCCTTTATATGTTGTCGACAAAGCTACTCCGCTGAAGGCAAAAGGGGAAAAGGCAATCATCGGGATAAGCGGATTTGGAATGAGCGGAACGAATGCGCACATTATTTTGGAAGAGGCGCCCAAGGCGGCGAGACGCGCCAAAACCAGCCGCAAGCACCCGTACATCTTTACGGTATCGGCCCGAACGGAGCAAGCCGTATTTCAATTAATCCGTCGCTATCGCGCTTATTTGCGGGAGAACACGAACGTCGATCTGATGGATCTCACCTGCACGCTACATAGGGGAAGGAAGCATTATTCTCATCGTGTGGCATTTATCTATCATCATCAGCATGAGCTGCTGGTGAAGCTGACGGAATTGGCCAAGTTTGAATCCTTTGCTCAGATCGCGAATGATTGGTGCCGGTGCGGTTATTACTCGATTGTTCCGGAAAGCAAGAAAGAGAAATACCCGCATGAGATCACTTCGAAGGAGCAGCAACAGATAAGCGATGAGGCGAATGCGTATTGCGCCAAAGCGGATAAGCAGAATGCCGCAGCATTGCATATTATTATCAACTGCTATATTAAAGGCGCAGCCGTCAGATGGAGCGCTTTGTATAACGAACCGTATCAGAAGCTCCATTTGCCGACTTACCCGTATGCAAGACATCATGCTTGGTATCCGATACCGGTCACAGAAACGCCGGTGCAACGCGAGAAAACGGTATATGACCATTTCTTCCACCATAAGCGCTGGGTGGTTCAGGATGAACTTACGGTTACCTTGCCGCTGCAAGAGGAGACCTGCGTACTGGTTCATAGCGATAGCCATGGCACCCCCCTTCTTGCCCGCGCACTGAGAGAAGAAGGCGTAAGAGTGATTGAGGTGTTTGCGTCAGATATCGGTTTTACACAAATCGATCACGATCGTTACCGCATCGGGAACCATGCTGACGATTTTAAGGAATTGTTCTTGCAGCTGTCGGATATCCCGATCGGCAAGATCGTACATGTCGGCGCTTATCGGGATGCGGAAGCGAGCAACATTCATGACATGTATGAGGAATTCGAAAATGGCTTCTTCAATGTGGTTCATTTGGTCAAAGGATTGGTGAAAGCGCGTCTGGATCAACCTGTCCAACTCGTGCTTGTTGCCTGTAATGCATATCGAATCTCAGGAGAAGAGCAGCGGCTGCTGCCTCATCATGCCACGGTGTTAAGTCTCGGCAAAGTCATTGAGCAAGAAATTCCGAATATAAGCTGCCGCGCTATTGATACGGACATGGATACCGATGTGAAGCAGATCATTGGCCAACTGTTCGCGGATCATCCGATGTATGTGATTGGCTTGCGCCAAGGCATAAGCTATGTTGAGGAGTTCGGTGAAGCCGAGATGCAACCGGAGACGGCAAACCGGATTGTACAGGGAGGGACCTATATTATTACGGGCGGCACCTCCGGCATCGGCATTCAAAATGCCAAACTGTTCAGCGAGCAGGCGAAGTGCAATCTTATTCTGTTAAGCAGAAAAGGATTTCCGGATGAATCGGTGTGGGAAGCCTATGAGTCGCAGGAAGGGTATCAGGAACAGATTAAGGAGTTCAAGCAAATAAAGAAGAACGGCTCTACGCTGGAATTTATCGCGTGCGATGTGAGCAATGCGGATGATGTGCAGGCCATGCTTGAGTCCGTACGTACGAAGTATAAAAAAATAAACGGGATCGTGCATTGTGCGGGCGTCATTCAACCGAGCTTCATGCTGAGGAAGGAAAAGGAGAGCTACCTGAGTGTCTTCGCGCCAAAAATAAGGGGAACCTGGAACTTGGCGGAATTTACGCGCAACGATCAGTTGGATTTCATGCTCCTGCATTCATCCAATGTGACCGATGCGGGTGAACCAGGGCAAAGCTGTTATATGGCGGCCAACGCATTTTTGGATGCGTTCACCGATTACTTGAATGCCCAAGGAAGACATACGTATACTGTGAACTGGGTTGCCTGGAAAGAAACGGGCATGGCGCATAAACAGGGCACCAATATAGATACAGTGACCAAAGCCATCACCAATCGCGAGGCCACAAATGCGCTGAACGAGTTGCTCCGAAGCAAGCCGCAGCGTGTCGTCATCGGCCAGTTCAATGAAGACGTTGACTTGATCCCGCTGTTGAAAAATAGCCGCAATGCAGTGGCTCCCAGCTTCACGGCGAAAATTTATAAAGAGGCTTATAAAAAGCCGATCAGTGAAGCCGCAGCTCCAATCCTTGTTGAGCTAGCACCTTCTCGACCCGTTCAAGAGGCGAAGCAGGCAAGTCCTTCCGGCAAGGACATTAAACTGACAGGGAAGCTGGAAGGACTTTATACACCGGTCGAAAAGCAAATCGGAAAAATATATTGCGATATTTTGGGATATGAAGAAGTGGATATTTACGAAGGCTTTTTTGAAATGGGCGGCGACTCCATTCTGCTGACCGAGATGCACGATACGATTGAAAAGCTCTATCCCAATATCGTCAAAATCGCGGATTTGTTTGAATTTGATTCCATACACAGTCTGTCCGAGTATATTGCTTCGCGAATGGAAAGGATGGAAAGCGCGGAGAAGAGCAAGGGAAAAGAGGCTTCATTCCGCGATCAGGAACAACAGACGGACATCGTTTATTATGATATGAGCTGTCCGCAGGAAAGAATCTATTTCGATTACCGGCTCAGCAGTCATAAGCATGTCTATAATATCGGCTTTGTCTCTGACAAATCAGGCGATGAATATGAAGATCTGGTCGTGAATGTGAACAAGTTCGTGGAGCAGTTCGATATGTTAAGAACGACGTTTACCACGGTGAACAATAAACTGGTGCAGTGCGTCAACCCAATGAAGCCGGTCGAGATTCAACGTGTCCAGGTTGCTTCCGTGGATGATATCGACTTTACCAAGTATGTAACAACATTCAAGCTTAGCGAATACCCGCTGTTTCATTTGACTCTATTTGAAGCCCCGGAACAAAAGCTATTATTATTTGACATCCACCATATTTTACTCGACGGCTACTCGACAACGCTCCTGCAGGAACAGATGGAGGCCTTCGGGAAGCAGCACACCAACGGTAAACCTCTGTGCCCGTACTCCAAGTATGTCGAATTTGAAAAGACATTTTACGCTGCAAAAGAATACGCCGAAATGGGGGATTACTGGAAGCATCAACTTCATGGGTTTGATTTCACCAATCCTCTCGAACGCAAAGCGGCAAATGATGCTTCATATGGCGATGCTTCCGTCCACATCAGTTCTGACTTGGCCGATGCGTTGCTGGCGATTGCCAAGTCAAGAAATACGACGATGTTTACGATCTTGTTAAGCGCCTATGCGCTTGCGCTCCGCATGTTTACGAACCGAAGCGACATTTCGATTGTAACGCCTATGCTGAACCGATATGAGCCGGAATTTAAAAATTGCATCGGCGTGTTTACGAATCTAATACCGATTCGAGTCGAGATGACGCCGCAGCTTACCCTCGACGAACATATTACAAATGTAACAACTCAAACAATTGGAGGAATTAAAAATCAATTTTATCAGTATAACCATATCATAAGGGATTTCAAAGAGGCTGGCGCTCAATTCCATTTCTATATGGACTTTGAAGATAATTCATTGAAGAAGTTCAGAGAGACGGAAGATATACCTTACGCTGTGAATATTCCGAAGTTCATCTTGGATCTGGAGGTTAAAAAACTGAATCAGATTTACCATATTTCCGCCTCGTATAAAAAGAGCTATATAAGCGATGAGGAAGTGAGAGAAATTCTTCATTGGTTCATGAAGAATTTACAAGAGATTTTTACGAATGACAAGTTACATCATACGTTAGACAAATTCATCGAGCAATTCAAAGCTGGCGAGGTGCAGTCGGGAAGTGTCTAGGCCGCTCGCACGCACGGAGATCATGCAGGGATCTAAGTCCCTGCGTGATCTTTGGGGCGGCCGCACTGAAGATGGGCTCTCGTTCTGTTGCTGCATATGCGACGTAGGAGGCTACAGAAGTGCAACTCAATATATTAAAAAATCTGATGGATTTGTTTGCAATCATTTTTCTGCACCATAAATTTTACATCCTGATCTCCTTATTTTACATCATCAGTCACGCGATAGCCCCGTTTATCACCATTGTTTACTTTAAATATTTGTTCGATGCAATTCAATTCCATTATGGATTGCCGTATATCGTGAACATTACGTTATTGATGCTGGCTTGCCAGCTCATCATCACGAATGCGCAAATCTATACCAAAAGCGCAACGACACTGCATTCCAAATGGCTGCTCGTTCCCTTGACGGCCATGTTCTGCAAAAAATCAATCGAAATGGATTATAAAAATACGGAGGATCAATCCATTATCCGGGAAATGAATCGAGCTTCCTTTGTGTTGGCAAACGGCGATAATTTAGAAAAGTACTTAGCCGCGGTCAACGGCATTTTTGTTGCGCTCCTGCAATTGACCTTCATTGCGTATCTAGCAACCATGTCGAATCCGCTCCTCATTGTCATTGTACTGGCGGTCTCGATTCTGAATACGGCCATCAGCATCCGAGTCCAGAACAAAAACTACCAAATTCATAGAGAGTCATTGCCTGTTGACCGAAAGTGGCGCTATATTATCCAGCTTGCTACGGAGTTGAAATTCGCGAAAGAGGTTCGATTATTCAGCCTTGAAAACTTCGTCATCCGCAAAGGGGATGAAAACAGAAAAGAATTTTTTTCGTTATTCGACAAAATCAATAAAAATGAACGAAAAGGACTGCTACTGAATATAGGCATTAATGTGGCCCAAGAAATCGCCATCTTGGTGACGCTCGTGTATTCCGTCATTTTCAGGGGACTCACCATAGGCAATTTTGTTGTGTTGATGAATGCGGTAAGACAATTCAGCGACAGCTTTCGCGCCCTATTTGACCATATGATCAATCTGTACACGATCAATCATTACATCAATGATTTCTTTGTTTTTCTCCGACGCCAAAGCGACCTGCGGGATCATTCACAACAAATTGTGATCGAAGCGGGAGAAGCGCCGGGGAAATTTGAATTCGTCAACGTTTCTTTTCACTACCCCAACGATCCGAGAACGATTTTGAAAAATATCAATTTGACGATAGAACCAGGCGAATGCCTTGTTATCGTAGGCGAAAATGGAGCAGGCAAGACAACGCTTATCAAGCTGTTGATGCGGCTGTATGATGTAACGTCCGGAGCCATTCTGTATAACGGCGTGAATATCAAAGATTATGATTATGACAGCTACATGAATGTCTTAGCCACTATATTTCAAGACTATAAAATATTTGCCGTCAGCGTCTACGAAAATATTACGTTTAAAGAGGCAGAAGAGCATGATGCTGCGGTTCATTCCTTATTGGAACAAAATAATCTATCAGCCAAAATTCAATCGCTTCCTCATCAGGAAAGAACGGTGTTATCAAGAAGGTTCGACCGGGACGGGGTGGAGCTATCGGGAGGACAAGCGCAGCGAATCGCGTTTTGCCGGGCCATGTATAAGCAGAGTCCTGTCATCATTTTGGATGAACCAAGCGCCAGCTTGTCTCCGATCGCGGAAAATGAGATGTATATTCACTTTTCACAAATGATTAAAAACAAGACCACCATTTTTATATCCCATCGTTTGAGCAGTTCATCGATTAGCGACAAGATTTGCGTGTTGGATGACGGAGAAATCGCAGAATACGGAACTCACAACGAACTGATTCACCGCAACGGTCTCTATAAAGAGATGTATGAAATACAGTCGCAGTATTATAAGGAATCAGTGTAGAGAATGGAAGGTTGCCTATAGACGGAGGGGAGCGGATTGGGGACATTGCTGGATAGAGCCAAAGAGCTCATCATGTATTTCCATAACATTTTTCGTCTCTACAGCAAGATATGGAGATTCGATAAAATTTACATTGTGAATACGGTGTTCATCGTCGCCGTCAAAGCGATACACCCCTTTAACAGCATCATTTTCTTAAAACTCATTGTGGATGAGTTGACGGCGAGCGCAAGATGGACGCATGCGCTTCTCTATATCCTGCTGATGTGTCTTATCGAATTGACGCTGCGCGCCATAGATGGCGTGTTTTGGACATACGAGCAGAAGAAAATACTCCATTTTAAAACGATGTTCCTGCAAGAAGTTAATCGAAAAACGATGTCTTTATCCTATGACCAAATCGAAGATCCCCAACTCATGGACGACAGACAAAAAGCGATGGAAATTTTTTATCCGGGGCAAGCCCATTTCATGGATTTAAAAAATACGATTATCGATTCCAAACAGCTCATCTCCAACACCTTTCAGTTTCTTGGCGTCATCGGTATCCTGGTCACGCTGGAACCCTCTATTTTCGTCATCCTGCTGCTGACCTATGTGGTAAGCGTCATCTTAAATACGATTGCGGCAGAAAAGGAATTCAATGTATGGAGCCATTCTCTCCTCAATATCGGACGCCGCATCGGCTACTTTCAAGAGCTATCCACTGATTTTGCGTACGCCAAGGAAATGAGAATCAACCAACTGGGGCAATGGATCGTCGAGAAGATGAATTACTATTTCCATCATATGAAAAAGGATGTAACAAAAGCAGTCAATTCATTTACAATCATGGGCATCGTTTCTAATACATTGCAGGTTATCGTGAATGGATCGGTCTATTTGTTTATCGGCTGGCTCGCCTTTACAGAAGTTATCTCGTTAGCGGAGGTTGTCGTTTACATCAGCAGTTTAGGCGTCTTTGCATCCGCTCTGTCCGGCATCTCATCCTGCATCATTTCCCTGCAAAAAGCCGGCATGCATCTGTCAACCTATTTTCATTATGTGCACACCGTGTCTTCTCATGAACCGGATCCGGCGGGCAGGGAGGCTGCAGCGATCGAATTCGATGCGGAACAGCTCGAAATCGAATTGATTAATGTATGGTTTAAATACCCGCAGCAAGAGCACTATACGATTAAAAATTTGAATCTTACGATATTGCCGCATGAAAAATTAGCCATTGTTGGTGAAAATGGCGCGGGCAAAACAACGCTGATCAAGCTGCTGTTGCGGTTGTATCAACCGTCAAAAGGACAAATCTTGATTAACGGCATCGACATCAACCGAATTCGCTTTAATTCTTATATGAATTTAGTCACGGCCGTGTTTCAAGACTTTAATATTTTACAATTTTCATTGCGCGAAAATATCGTGTTTGATCGCGAGGCGAAGGAAGGCGACATTTCAGAGATAGTCAGCGATCTGAGTCTTGGCCAAACCATCGATCAGCTGCCACAGGGCATACATACCGAGCTCGGCCGTCTTTTCAGCCAGGAAGGAATCGAGTTATCAGGCGGGCAGCAGCAAAAGCTCGCCATCGCCCGGGCATTGTATAAAAATTCTCCGTTTATTATTTTAGATGAACCAACGGCAATGCTCTCGCCAAAGGCCGAATATGACATCTATTCTAATTTTGCCGGCTTAACCAAAGACAAAATAACGGTTTATATTTCACATCGCATGTCCAGCTGCCGGTTCTGCCATCGTATTGCGGTCATGAGAGCGGGAGAACTGGTTGAATTGGGGAACCATGAACAATTAATGCGGGAGCAGGGCGAATATTATACCTTGTATACGACGCAAGCCGAATTTTACCGGAGCTTGGAAAGCCAACCTTCATGAAGAAGAGGTGGAAGCGCAATGACCAATAGAATGAAGACCGCATGTCTCTTTGGCGGACAGGGGTCCCAATATATCGGGATGGGACAGGAGTTTTATGAGGCAGATGAAGATTGCCGCCGCTTATTTAACATCGCCAGCGAAGTGATGGGCTACGATATGGCGGAATTATGTTTTTACGGAGAAGAAGAGACCTTTCAGCATGAAATCTATTCTCTGCCCAGCACGCTGACGATTGATTTATGCGCATTCACGCTGGCGGTGAAGAGAGGATTTTCTTTTCAGGCCGTGGCCGGCTTCTCGCTCGGCGAATATGCCGCCTTAGCGGCGGCGCAAGTCGTCTCTGTACGCGATTCGTTCGAGTTGGTCAAGCAATTGGTTGCAGCCTCTCATTCCGTGCTGCGGGAGGGCTTTTATAGTATGGCAGCCGTGAATCTGCCGGCCGAGATGTGCGATATGATGTGCTCCCATATTCACAGCGGCTATGTAAAAGTGGCGAATTACAGTTCCAAAAAGCAAGTGACTATAGCGGGCAACAGGAAAGGGCTTGAGGCTTTCAGCCAGATTGCGAACGAATTCGGAGGCAAAGTGATGCCTATCCGCGTCAATCGGCCCTTTCATTGCAAGCTGATGGAGCCTGCCGCAGCCATTTATAAAGAAGAAATACAAAGCGTCCCATTTGCTGATCCAAGCATCCCCGTCTATATGAATGTGACCGGCGAAATGGAGACCAATGCGGACCAAATTAAAGTAAACATCGTACAACAGCTGTATTCCCCCGTCTTATGGGTGCACACCTTGGAGAATATGCATCTCGCCGGCGTGGGGCGATATGTGGAATGCGGGCTGCGAAGCGTGCTGTGCAGAATGGTTAGAGATACGCTGGGAATTACGAGAGAGCAGACGGTGTTTTTACGCACGGGCTAATCCCGGTTGGGCTGTGGCTGGGCATTATGGAAGTGAGGTGGATGTCTTGTTATTCGAAAAAACAGACTATACGCAAAATGGCGTGAAACATAGAACCATATACAGCTTTTTCGAGGAAATGGCCCGCAGCGTTCCTCACTATACGGCCATTACGTGCAAGGATGAGAGGATTACATACGCTGAATTATCGAATAAAGTAAATTCGCTTGCCGCTGGTTTACGAATGGAAAAGGTGGAGAAGCAAGATACCGTTGCCCTCATGATGAGAAGATCGATTGACGTGATTGCCGGCATGCTGGCCATTCTCAAAGTGGGCGCCGCCTATCTTCCCATTGATCCGGAATACCCGGAACGGCGGAAGACTTACATGCTGACGGATAGCCGTGCCTCCTTCTTATTAACCCATTCAGGTCTGGAGGCGGCAGGGGAACATGTCAAAGTGCTATATATTGATGAGCTGTACACGGCTAACCCTGAGTGCAACGAAAATGAATGCGAAGAACCGGCAGCGGATGATTTGGCTTATATCATCTATACATCAGGTTCGACAGGCCAGGCGAAGGGAGTCATGATTGAGCACAAGTCGGTTGTCAATTTTTTTGATGGGATGTCCGAAGTGATTGATTTTGCGGAAGGCAAGAAAATCCTCGCCTTAACGACGATCTCATTTGATATTTTTGTGCTGGAAGCGCTGCTTCCTTTGACCAGAGGGTTGACCGTCGTGATGGCCGATGAGGAGATGCCCAAAAATCCGAGATTGCTCGCTGATTTTATCCGGCATAACGACATTGATATGCTGCAAGCCACCCCATCTATGATGCGGCTGTTAGCAAGCCGTGATAATGAGCCGTTCGAATGTCTGCGCGGCTTGAAGGAAATCATGATCGGCGGGGAAGCTTTCCCCCAATCCTTGTTGAACCCTATGCGAAGGAAGACAAGCGCTAAAATTTATAATTTATATGGACCGACAGAGACGACAATATGGTCTACGGTGAGCGATGTCACCGCGAAAAACGACATGGATATCGGCAAGCCTATCCTGAATACGCATGTCTATATTATGGATGAGAGCAATCATACTGTTCCCGCCGGGGAAGAAGGGGAGCTGTGCATCGGAGGAAGCGGACTTGCCAGAGGATATGCACATCGGCCGGAGCTTACGGCGGAGCGGTTTGTTCTTAATCCATGTATTCCCGGGGAACGAATGTACAAGACCGGGGATCGGGTGAAGCTGCTGCCGGATGGCAACCTGCAATACCGCGGAAGAATCGATAATCAAGTGAAAATAAGAGGGCACCGGATCGAAGTGGAAGAAGTGGAAGGCGCCTTGATGGAACATCCGTATATACAACAGGCCGCTGTGGCTTCATGGCAGGATCAAGACAATCATAAATATTTATGTGCCTATGTCATCGCCGAGCATGAACTGCATCCGGGAGCGCTGCGGGAGTTCCTGAGTCACAGCCTGCCTGATTATATGATCCCTTCCTACTTCATTAGGCTGGACCACATGCCATACACGCTTAACGGGAAAATAGACAGAAAGGCGCTGCCTTTGCCTGAAAAAATACTGACTGCAAACGAGGGGCATGTACCGGATCAAGCGGAGGAGCATACGGATATCCTCTCCAAGATCAAGGCAATCATCGGAGCGAATGCAGAGATTGCGCTTCCCCTCGAACAGATCGGTCCGCACCGTCATTTATCCGACCTGGGTATTCACTCCATCACTTTTATTAAAATGATTGTTGCTTTAGAGACAGCATTTGATTTCGAGTTCCCCAGCGAGGATATCGACGCGGCCAAATATGTTACCGTACAGGATGTGGTTGCCTATGTAGAAAGCAAAGCAACGATTAAGAACTGATCCGCAAGCCGGCGCCAATACGCCGGCTTGTTTCTTTGCGCTCGAACTTTTACCTCGGGAGCGGGAGCAGGCGGGACAAGACAAAATAACCCCTCGCGCCGAACAAACGAACGAAGCGCGCGGCGCGGCCGGACATCTGGCCCCCCAAGTCCGCACAGCCCGGCGCCGTCTTGCCCGGCCGCCTATGAGGAGGGCTGTCTCCTTGCCGCCTATATTACCTGGTCCTGCGTCGTTCCGGCGGACGGGTATTTGCCGCGGCCGGCGATGTATATGTCCAAGAACTGGATGACCAACATCTGGAGCTGGGATCATTGCTTCAACGCGATGGCGCTCATTCGCGAGCAGCCGGCCTTGGCGTGGGATCAGTTCATGATCTTCTTCGATCGCCAGGACAAGAGCGGAGTGCTGCCGGACTTCATGAACGACAAATACGCTCTCTGGAACTGCTGCAAGCCGCCAATTCACGGCTGGACGCTGTCCTGGATGATGGAGCGCAGCGAATGGATCGGCCCCGAGCAGCTCCAGGAGGTGTACGGGCCGCTCTCCCGGTGGAGCGAGTGGTGGTCCCATTATTGCGACGATGACGGAGACGGCATGCCGCAATACAGCCACGGCAATGAGAGCGGCTGGGACAACAGCACGATCTTCCACGAGCCGGGCGCCGTGGAGAGCCCCGATCTGGGGGCTTATCTCGTGCTGCAGTGCGATGCGCTGGCCGAGATCGCCCGCTGGCTGGCGCGTCCGGAAGAGGCGGCAGCCTGGAGCCGGCGAGCGGATCGGACGCTGGAGCGGATGCTGGCGGGACGGCCGCATGACGGCCGTGCGCACCGGCACGCATGAGCCGATCGGCGAGGACAGCCTGATCGCGTGCCTGCCGATCGTGCTCGGACGCCGGCTGCCGCAGGAGATCTGCGCGGCGCTCGTGCAGGCGCTGGCGGATGAGCAGCGCTTCTTCACGCCGCACGGCTTCGCGACGGAGAGCATCGGAAGCCCGGCCTATGAGCCGGACGGCTATTGGCGCGGCCCGATCTGGGCCCCGGTCATGATGCTGCTCGTCGACGGCCTTGCTCGTAGCGGCGAGGAAGAGCTGGCCGCCGAGGCGGCGCGCCGCTTCTGCGATATGGCCGCCCGCAGCGGCATGGCGGAGAACTTCGATGCCCTGACAGGGGAAGGGCTGCGCGACCGGGCCTTTACGTGGACATCGAGCGTCTTCCTCATGCTGGCCCCATGAATATGCGCGCCCGCGCAGCGAATAGGGAAGAGGCCGACAGGAGATTCGATAAGCTTGATTTGGAAGGACACACGCCATTGCAGCAGTAAAATCGTGTGTCTTTTTCTCTTGTCCTTCCTTGATATAGTAAGGACACCACATCGCCGCGACACCGCAGAAGGAGAATTGCCTATGGCCCGCATCCCTTGGCCACGGCGCAATCTGCGCGTCAAGCTGGTCGGGCTGTTCCTTGGGGCGGCCGTCTTGCCGCTGTTCACGCTTGGCCTGTTGTCCTATTTCAAGTCGTCCAAGCTGCTGCAGGAGCAATTCGGGCGCTACGGCTCGAATTCGGTGATGCAGCTTCAGCATCAATTGGACACCGAGCTGAATCGTCTGCAGCTGATGGCCGGCTACATTCAGTCTTATCTGCTGAACCCGGCCAGACGGGTGCTGTATACCGAGATCCCGTCGACTTACGGGGAGCTGAAGGATCAATATGAGCTGGAAGAAATGCTGAATGCGCTGCGGACGGCCAAGGATCGGGGCATTTTTATCGTGACCGAATCCGGTTATTTCTATGGCGAGAACAGCATCGATACGAGCCTGCTGTTCGCGGAGCCGTGGTGGCAGGCGATGCCGCCCGACTACAACGGCGAGTACTGCCCGGCTTGTACACGCCACGCCATTACAAGAAGGCGGACAAGGAGGAAAGGGTGCTCGGCCTGGTTGTCCCGATTCGCAACCAGAGCGGGCCGCTGCGGAACGGGCGCATCCTGCTGGAAATGAAAGCGGATAACTTGTCCGCGCTGTTCTCTTCCTTCGAAAAGGATACGCATGCCATGCTGACGATTACGGACGGCGCGGGACGGACGATCTACCGTACGGCGGCGGCGGAGGCCGCCAAGCCGGATGATATGATATGGAATACGAAGCTGGCTTCGAACGACTGGACGATCGAAGCACGGATGCCGCATGGCCTGTTCTATCAGTCGACTGACGTCATCCGATCCTATACGGCGATCGGGTTCGTGCTGTCGGTCCTGCTGGCCTTATGCTCGGTTATTTGTTCTCCTCGACCGTGACGAGGCGAATCAAGCGGTTGAAGGAATCGATGCTGCTGGCCGGAAGCGGCAAGTTCGGCACGCGCTTGACCGTGCGCGGCGAGGACGAGTTGAGTGTGCTCGCTCACAGCTTCAACCGGATGGCCGGACAGGCCGGCCGAGCGGAGGCGTGGCAGGCAGGGGGCGGGGGCAGGGCCTGGCCTGAACGCAAGAGGGGCTGTCCCATCAGCAGTGTTTCGCTGTAGTGAGACAGCCCCTAATTCTCAAAGCCCGGCTTGCCGAAATGTCGAAATAATGCAGAAATGCAGCTTTCTATTATGAGGTTTCGCCCGTAGCAGGGATTCCTGCAAAACTGCATGAATTTCAGGCTGTGCAGTAGATAAAAAGCCAAAATCGGCGGAAATAATGCACTTTTACAGGAATGTAATAAAATATCGGTTCAGATGGCATAAATTCCTGTATTAACGCAGGATTTTACTGCGACCTCCTTCTTCCACCGCCAGCGCCATGAGAAGCTGCGGCATCTGGATCTGTCGCCGCTTCTCCATCGCCCGTCCTGCCTCTATATTATCTGTAAATCCCGTCTTGCCCCGCATCCTTGCACTGCCCGCCTATGGGACAGCCTTTTGCCGGACCGAGTATCGTCAGGAGAGCGGCTCAATGCAAGCGGGATCATCCGTCTTCGCATTGCCTACCCGCTTGTGTACCGGATAGGCTTGAAGCTCATCAGCCGGACAGGGCCGCAGAAGCGGCTCCAGCCGCAGCGTGTCAGTCGTGCCGCGATCGAGCCACATCGTCATCTGCTCGGGCGGCACGATGACGGGCATCCGGTCATGTATCGGAGCCATCAGCTCGTTCGGTTCGGTCGTGATGATCGTGCAGGTGCTTACCTTGCGCCCTTCGGCATCGAACCAGGTGTCGTACAGGCCGGCGAACTGGAAGAGGCCGCCGTCCCGTCTTACGATCCGGATCGGCTGCTTCGCGCCGTCCGGCTCCATTCTCCATTCGTAGAAGCCGTCCGCCGGAATGAGGCAGCGCTTGCGCTCGAACGGAAGGCGGAAGGCCGGCTTGCTGCGCAGCGTCTCGGCGCGGGCGTTCATGGTCCGCCAGCCGATCTTCTCGTCCTTGGCCCAGGAGGGGATCAGCCCCCAGCGGAGCGGGCCGATTCTCAGCTTCGAGCCGTCATGGATGACGGCCGGGATGGGCTGGCCCGGAGCGATATTGAAGCGGGGCCCGTAAGAGATCAGAGCCGCAGCCGCGTCCTCCTCCAGCGCATAATAGGCGAGCAGCTCCTCCAAGCTCACCGTCAATGAATATCTCCCGCACATGCTTCTCCCTCCCTTTTTCTAGAACGATTTCATTATACCCGATGGCCGCAGCCTCCTCCAATGACCGCGCCCGGATCAGCTAGGCCTCGACGCGGCCGGTCCCCAGTCACGCCCGGATGGAGGAATTTCGGAGAGCCGCCACCAGATGATCGGTATATCTTCCCAGCCTCTTGCTCATATCGGCCCGCATATATTCCCGCGTAATGAGGAAGCTGCCCTCATGGCCGCGGCATGTATACGGGTACGTAATCGCCTGGCCGTCATGCTCCCCTGTGAACAGATGGATGTTCTTGTCCAGCATGGCGCGTCCTGCCTTGGATAAATCCCGGTCAATATGCTGGGCGAGGATCTGGGCGGCCTGGGAATAGAGCGACTTCAGCGTTTCGGAGGAGCGCTCGATGTCCCGGATTTTTCGGGTCACCATGGTCTGCAAATGGGAGAGCATGACATAATTTTTCATCAGCTCCAGCTCTTCCCGCTTCGGAGGGGAGGGCGGAACAGGGGGAGCAGGCTGGGCGGGCTGATCGAGGTCGAGGCGGCGATTCAACAAGGCTTCCTTATGCTGGGGAAGCATCATTCTGCTCGATTCCCACAAACCGTTTTTTTGGAGTTTTTTGCTCATTTATAATGCCCCCCGATTTTGGCCGCCCGGTCTGCTGCCTGACCGGCGTCGGTCAGGGAGGAGGCGCGAACGATCGCCGCATTGCCGTACCGTTCCTTGATGCCGTCCGTAGCCTTCTCCAGTGCTCTGGTCTTTTCCTGATCCTCGAACAAGGTAAGCTGATACAGTTGATCGTCCACCAGCTTGCTTAACGTGATGCCGGCGCGGCGGACCGGCCTGCGGTTCCAGAACGTATAGAAAATCTGCTTGGCCGCTGCAAATACTTTGTTCGTATTATTTGTCGGATCCGGCATTGTCATTTGGCGGGAGAACCCGGTCGGCGCTTCGTACGGGCTGCACATGCAGCTGACTGTGACCACCGAGCCCATATATCCTTTGCGCCGGCAATCCCGGCACACGTCCTCCGTAAGCTCAAGCAGAATCGTATTCACTTCCGATTCCGAGGCGTAGTCCCGCGGCAAGGTCATCATATGGCCGACCGATTGCGGCGGCGTACGGAACGTATCCGGGGAGACGGGGCTGTCATCGAGGCCGTTGGCGGTGCGCCACATCACTTCGGCATGAATATCCGACTGCTTGCCGAAGCGGGCGCGGAACTTGTCTTTGAGCTGCGGCAGCGGGGTTCTGGCGATATCTCCGATAGTCGTCATGCCCAGGCGGGCAAAATGGGCCGTCATGCGGGAGCCGACACCGAACATTTTGTTGACCGGCTGAGACCACAGCAGCGTCTCGATGTCGGAGGGAGTCAGGGCGAAGATGCCCTCTTTGTTTTTCTTGGCCCATATATCCGTTGCCATCTTGGCCAGTATTTTATTGGAGCTGATCCCGATCCGGATCCATACTCCGGTCTGGTCGAGCACGCTGCGCTGAATCTCTCTGGCCATGGTGACAGGGTCTCCGAACAGCGTCCGGCTGCCGGTCACATCGAGAAATTGCTCATCGACGCTGAACGTTTCGACGAGATCGGTGAATTGTTCATAGATTCGCGTAATGAGCAGCGAGACGTCAATATAATGCTGCATGCGGGGGCGCATCACGATCAGGCGGGGGCATTTGTTCAGGGCTTCCCCAAGCCGTTCCGCCGTTGTTACTCCATAGCTTTTGGCTATCGGGCAAGCGGCGAGAATGATCCCCGATCGGCGCGCGGGATCCCCGGACACAACGAGCGGCATATGTTTATATTCCGGGTGCTCCGCTTTTTCCACGCTGGCATAGAAGCTTTGGCAGTCCGCCAAAAAGATAATCCGTTCCTTGCTTCCGCTCAATGTAACCACCTCAACCAATCGAATCTGAAATAAGAACATGCATTCGTGTTAATTATATACCGAACATATATTCTCTATGCAAATGAAGTTTATGGAATCGGATGGCGGTTCGCGCTTATACAAACAATACCGCTGGCTTGCCGGAGCTACGTTCCGATAAGCGGCGGTATGGGGCTGCGCTCTGGGCTGTGCTATGGGGCGGAACGGATGCCGTTCCGCCGCCTGGGATGCGGCTTAGCTGTCTGCGTCCCCCTCCGGTTCCCCCGGGTCACAGATATGCAAGTAGCGCTGCAGCAGGCTCTTCACCTCGGCCCGGATCAGGCCGCGAAGCATGTAGAAGGAGCGGTGGTAGCCCCGGCACACGTATTGCACGCGCACGCCGTGCTCCAGCCGTTCCTCGGACACGATCTTAATCCCGCGGTGCCGGAACTGCTTCCGGATGCGGAACAGATCGGAGGCGGCGTCATCCTGCGCCAGGCGCAGCCCCTGGATATAAATTTCCCCCATCTTCAGCCCCGAGACGGCAATGCGGCCAATATCGCGCTCAAGCACGTCGAGGACAAGGGTCTGAAGGGTATACTGCTTCACCAGCAGGGCGTCTTCCCCGTCATGAGGCGGAGGCCCGCTTGTCGCGGACAATAAAGTCATACCGGGTTCCTCCTTGGATAACATCCATCCATGCGGCCCCCCGGATTGGGAACGGGGAGCGCGGATATGATTATAACCTCATTATACGAACCTGTGTTCTGTTTTATAACTAATATAGCGAACAAACATTCCGGTTTCAATGGGTAAATGATGGTGAAAGGGGTCAAAATGGTTTACAATAAGAACAGAGGAAAAGGAAAGAGCCGGGATGGAAGAAGGAGTGAACAGGAATGAAGATTACACTGCATCGCGGGGAGATATTATTCCGCCAAGGCGATCCGGGCACGTATCTGTACCGGATTGTGAGCGGCTTGTTCAAAGTGACCCGGCTGCATGAGAACGGGAACATCGTGCTGTTCAATATATTGTATCCGGGCGAGATGGTGCCGCATCATTCCCTTATTTCCCCGAAGGATTGCCATGGGACGGCGACGGCTATGGTAACCGGCACGGTCGAGCGGATAGAAGCGGAGGCGTGGTATGAGGAGCTGCGGAATGATTCCGGGAAAGCGCTCGAAGTCGCCAAGCTGCTCCAGGAGAAGCTTCGCTTCATGCAGCAGCGGCTCGATCATCTGACGATCGGATCGCCCGCCGAGCGGCTCGCGCTGCTGACCCGGTGGCTGGACAGCATGACGAACAAGACCCCGCTTACCGATATGCTGACGCAAGAAGAGATCGGGCAGCTGATCGGGGTGCGGCGCGAGACGGTCAACCGTCTGCTCCGGCAGGGCGATAATTCCATGACGAAGCGATGAACGGGCAAGCCGTTCAGCAGACACATTGCTGCTGAGCGGCTTATTTTCATGTCATGGGACATTCCAGATAGCTCATATGAGTAGGAAGTGAAGCGTTATTTTTAATTATCCGTTTGAAAAAGGAGGTTACCGAGGATCATGGAGAACGAGCAAGCGCGTGGCTGGGCCGAGCCGGCAGCGATGCCGTCCGCATGCGGGCCGGGAGCGCATTCGCAGGAAAGGTTCTATATACCGTTCCGGGGGCCATGGGATCCTTGCCCGCCGTTGCCCTACAAGACCTATGTCGTGCCGCCGAACTTGTTCATTACGTTTCAGCCCCCGAATTTGCCGCAATTCCCGCCACCGCAGGCGCTGCGGTGCGGAACGCTGTGGCCGGCATTATTCAGTCCTTATCGGCCGAAGGGCAGACGGGAGGAGGGAACGGCTTGAGCACACATGGCACGCACCCGTTCTGCACTCAGGAGTACTATGACAGCCTGCTGCAGCTGCAGGAAATCGATTTTGTGCTGATCGAGCTGAATCTGTATCTGGATACGCATCCCGAAGACAATCAGGCGATCCAGCAGTTCAATCACTATGTTCATGAACGAATGAAGGTGGCGAGGCATTTCCAGGAGAGGTTCGGCCCCCTGCAGGCCGGCGGCTTTTATTCGAAATGCCCTTGGTCCTGGACCGACACGCCGTGGCCGTGGCAGGTGTAACGGAAGTCTCGAGGAAGACGGGGAAGCAATGTTAGGAGGGAAGCGGCATTGTGGGTATATGAGAAGAAGCTTCAATATCCGGTTCGCGTCAGCAAATGCGATCCGCGCATGGCTAAGCTGTTGCTGGAGCAGTACGGCGGCGCCGATGGGGAGCTGGCGGCGGCGCTTCGCTATTTGAATCAGCGCTACTCGATTCCGGATAAGGTCATCGGCTTGCTTACCGATATCGGGACGGAGGAATTCGCACACTTGGAAATGATTGCCACCATGGTCTACAAGCTGACCAAGGATGCGACGCCGCATGAATTGGAAGCGGCCGGACTCGGGGCGCATTATGTCTCCCATGACAGCGCGCTGTTCTATGAAAATGCGGGCGGGGTGCCCTGGACGGCGACCTATATTCAGGCGAAGGGCGATCCGATCGCCGACTTGTACGAGGATATCGCTGCCGAGGAGAAGGCACGGGCGACGTATCAATGGCTGATCGATATGACGGATGATGTCGATTTGCAGGACGGTCTGAAATTTTTGCGGGAACGGGAAGTCATCCACTCGCTCCGGTTCAGGGAAGCGGTGGAGATTTTGAAGGAACAGCGGGATGCGAAAAAAATATTTTAACAGGTCAGGGTGAAGCCGGTGCCGCCAAGGACGCCGGCTTTTTGTTTATGGCGCAACGGACACAATAACGTCAAGAGATGATGTGAAATAAATGTTAAAATATTAAGTCTATATTGACAAGAATAAACATCTATGGGAATATTATTTCTGCGTATGAAAAAAGTAGAAAACCGACGATATTGAAGAAAATTATATTATGTTTCATTTTTTTACATAATATTCAATTTAAGAGAGAGGTGGCTTACCGGTTTGGGTGTCAAGGAACTGGAGCTCATCATTCCGCCCATTGTTGGGTATCAGTATGTGGCCTACCCCCTATGCACGGCGCTCGCCCGCCAAGAGGCCTTGCCGTGGTTTTACAACAATTTCATTCACCTTTATTGCCATCAGGATCTTGAAGAAGAACGGGCTTCCCGATCCGTGCCGCTGACATTTTACGGAGAGGATTTCCTGCGGTGTCCGTGGCTGATTACACAAAAATTGGAGCGGGAATTCGTGCTTGATTCACAGCCAGGAATTGTCGAATTTTTGGTAAATAGTATCAATTCCGGCTACACGATTTCTCTTTATGTCGACGAGTTCTATATCCCCCGCAGACGCGTGTATCGCCAGGTACACTACGCCCACGATATTCTGGTGTATGGTTACGATGCCGGCAAGAGAGTATTCTTCGTGCTCGGCTATGACGAGGAGATGCAGTTCCGCAAGACGCTCGTGCCGTTTCATGAACTGGAGCAAGGCTTCCAGCATCTCGAATGGACGGACCGCTACGAAGAGCAAATCTATTTGTACAAATTCAATAGAACCGGAAGCTACAGCCTCGATCCCGCATTCATCAAAGAATCGCTGGAACAATATCTGTCCGGCTGCGATGTCTCCTGGCGCCACCGGGGGACGGCCGATCCATGGGAGCGTGCCTTCGGCGTCAACGTATATCCCGCATTAATTCGCAATATGCCGGCGCTGGTGCGCAAACGCGATATCCGGCCTATCCACATTTTGTGGGAGCATAAAAAAACGATGAGAATGCGCATCGACTATTTGAGCGAACGCCAGCTTCTTCCACCGGCATTTACAGGGTGCTTCCGGCCGATAGAGGAGCAAGCTTTTGCTCTGCGGCATGTACTGATGAAGTACGCCTTGACCGGAGACGATGCCATTCTGGAGCAAGGAATCAATGAGATGACTTCCGTTAAGGACAGCGAAAAGCAGATATTGGAGTCCGTGGCAGAAGCGCTGGAACTTGCTCCTCAACCATCCGCAACTTAACCGATTGGAGGTCATTTCCCTGGAAGAGTCCACGCTGTACCCGTTAACACATCCGCAAAAGCGAATCTGGTATGTGGAAAACATATACCCGGGCACGAGCATTCACAACATCGGAGGACTTATCAAAATTTACGGCCCTGTTGATTTTCAGTTGCTTGAGGAAGCGATCAATCTGTTCGTCAAGCACAACGACGCCATCCGCATCCGGCTAATCGAACGGGACGAGGCGGTGTGGCAGAGCGTCACAGCGTATCGAAGACGAACATTTCCGTTCATCGACTTCACGGATCGTTTCTCCGATACCGATGTCGATGCCTGGGTCAGCGCGGAGTTCGCCAAGCCGCTGCCGCTGGACGGGGAATCTCTGTATGAGTTTACCCTCGTAAAAATTAGCGAGACGGAAAGCGCATATCTGACGAAAGTCCATCATATCATTTCCGACGGGTGGTCTTTTCAATTGATGACCACGCACATCAACCAAATTTATACGCAGTTGATGCAAGGGCAGGCAGGTCAGCAGGTAGACCGGCCCAGCTATGTAGACTACATCGAACAAGAGCATGCCTATTTGTCGTCTTCCCGCTTCACGAAAAATAAACACTACTGGCAACAAAAATTCGAGAGCGTCCATGACATTGTTGCCTTGCACACGACGGCAAGCGGCACCACAGGCAAACGTCAAAAATTCCTGATCAGCCCGCACACTTCAGAAGCCATTCGCTCCTTCGTCCATGAGCATCGAATTTCGCTGAACACCTTTTTTGTAGCAACGATGCTCATTTACCTCCACAAAGCAACTCACCAAGACCGCATCATGATAGGCACACCTGTATTGAATCGCACCGGAGCCAAGGAAAAAAGCACATTCGGCATGTTTACCAGCACGATGCCGTTCCTGGCTGACATCGAACGCGATACGCCATTCTCCACGTTCCTACATAACATCAATCATGAACTCATCCAATGTTACTTCCATCAGAAATATCCTTACAACTTGCTCGTGCAGGACCTTCAGCTTCACAAACGAGGATTGGATCAATTATTTCAAGTATGCGTGAACTATTACAATACCGCATTCGATCAGAGCTTCGGCCCCGGATGGAAAATGCAGCAAATCGAAGCGCATAACGGCAACCAATTGTATCCTTTGCAGCTCATCGTCACCGAATGGTCGGCGAATGAAGGGCTGGAGCTGTATTTCGATTATAAAACAGGCGATTATACGGATTCGCACATTGATGAGATGTATCGCCGTCTGGCTTACATAGCGGATCAAGTCGTAAGCCGCCCGGAGGCCGCCATCCGCGATGTGCAGCTGCTGCTGCCAGGGGAGCGCGCGGAGCTGCTGTACGCCTGCAACCGGACGGAGCGTGAATATCCCGCGTCCGCAACGATATTGCAACTGTTCGAAGAACAAGTCGAACGGACACCGGACCGCATCGCCGTCGCCTGCGACGGGCAAACACTCACCTATGAAGAACTGAACGCCCGGGCCAATCGGCTGGCCCGCACGCTGCTGAAGAGTGGGATTGGCCCGCATACGCCAGCGGCCGTCATGGGGCGGCACTCGCTCTCGATCGTGGTCGGAATATGGGCGGTCATCAAGGCGGGAGCCGCGTATCTTCCGATTGACCCCGATTACCCGCAGGAACGGATCGAATATATATTGCGGGACAGCGGGGCTTCCCATCTGCTTACGCACGGCAGCGAATGGGAGCGCTTGTCGTATGACGGCGCCGTTATTGACCTCGATGACGAACGGATCTACGAAGCCGACGGGAGCAATCTGCCAGCACAGGGAGCGGCAGACGATTTGGTCTATATCATTTATACCTCGGGCTCCACGGGGAACCCCAAAGGGACGATGATCGAACACCGCGGCCTGGTGAACTATATCTGGTGGGCCAGTAAGACATATCTTCGCGCTCCCGACGAAGTTGTTGCCCTGTATTCTTCAATTGCATTCGATTTGACGGTGACTTCCATCTTTATGCCGTTACTTAGCGGCAATCGGATTGAAATCTATCAGGACAGCGGGAACGAATTCATTATTCACCGTATTTTACGCGACAACAAGGCAACGGTCATCAAGCTGACGCCGGCACATCTGGCGCTGATCAAAGACGTCGATTTGAGCGCATCCGCCGTCCGGACCTTCATTGTGGGCGGCGAGGATTTGAAGTGCGCGCTCGCCCGTCACATTCACGAACAGGCCTGCGGCGGAATTGCTATTTACAACGAGTACGGACCGACCGAAACGGTGGTCGGCTGCATGATTTACCCGTTCGATCCGGAACGGGACAAGGGATCATCGGTACCGATCGGGCAGCCGATTGACAATGTGCAAATTTATTTGCTCGATCAGAGGCTGGAACCGGTCCCGAACGGAACGATTGGCGAGCTATATATTTCCGGGGACGGCGTTGCCCGCGGCTACTTGCATAGACCGGAACTGACGCGGGAGCGTTTTGTGGACAACCCGTTCCTGCCCGGCAAGAGAATGTACCGAACCGGCGACTTGGCCATGCGCCATCATCATGGCGATATCGTGTATCTGGGGCGAATCGATCACCAGGTGAAAATAAAAGGGTACCGCATTGAAATGGGGGAAATCGAGCATCAGCTGCTTGCCCTGGCCCCGATTGAAGAAGCGGTCGTGGTGGACTGGACCGGGGAGGACGGGCAGCAGCATCTCGTCGCTTATTTCGTTGCGGCGGGGCGGATCACTGCTCTGGAACTGCGGATGAAGCTGGCGGAGGTACTGCCTTCCTACATGATTCCGGCCTATTTTGTCCGGCTCGATCAACTCCCGCTTACGCCGAACGGCAAAGTCGATCGCCGGCTTTTGCCCGCTCCGGAGCAGGCGCCTGAACAGAACGATGCCGATGCATCCGGTCCTGTTGCAGCGTTATTGACGGATATTTTCAAGGACGTGCTGCAGGCGGATCATATCGGAGTTCACGACAATTTTTATCATATGGGTGGCGATTCGATCAAAGCGATCCAAATTGCGTCGCGAGTGACCGCGTCAGGCTACAGGCTAAAGGTGCAGCAGATTTTGAGCTACCCGGTTATCCACGAGCTGGCCGCGCTGATGGACATGAATCAGTCTGAACCGGTTGCGCAAGGCCCGTGCACCGGGGCGCTTAAGCCGCTGCCGATCACGTCCTGGTTTTTCCGCCAGCAATGGAGCAACCCGCACTACTATGCCCAATCGATTCTCGTTCGCCTCAAGCATCCGGTCACGGCAGCGCAGCTGCAAGACGCGTTATACGCGCTAATCCAGCATCATGACGCATTGAGGCTTCAGGTTGACGAAGCGGCCGGAATTCTGGCATACCGGCCTGTCGAGCGGGATGACGTGGAGATTGCCTGCTGCAATCTTGTCTGCCATTCGGAGGAGGAACGGCCCGCGGAGTTGAAGCAGCGCGCCGAGTCGTTCAAAGCGAGTATGCGGCTCGGACAAGGTCTGCTATTTAAATCGCTTTTATTTGATGAAGGCGTACAGGGACAGTCTCTTTTGCTGACGGCGCATCATTTGGTCGTCGATGGGGTATCTTGGCGTATTTTGCTGGAGGACCTCGATCGGCTGCTGCAATCGCTGCTCGGTAGCCAGAGCCTGCCATTGCCGGACAAAACGCATTCCGTCCAGGCGTGGGCAGACGCAATCGAAGCGTACAGCCGCGAGCGGGCGCTGGAGCATTTGGCATACTGGCAGTCGGTCTCCACCGAGGCGGAAGACAGCTTGACTGCCGACTTCCCGGCAGCTGACGATCGGCATGCCGTATGCGGCACATTGGTCAGGGAATTGTCCAAGGAAGAGACGCACCGGCTGCTGCGGGAGGCCAATGCTCGATTCCGCACGCAGACAAGCGATCTGCTGGTCGCTTCCTTGGCCATGACGCTTGGCGGCTTCACCGGCAAGGAGAACATCACGATCGAGCTGGAGGGGCATGGGCGCGAGGAGTTGTTCGACAGCCTGGACGTGTCCAGAACGGTCGGCTGGTTCACTTCGATGTATCCGGTCAACCTCCGCCTGCCCGGCACAGAGCCTGCCGGCATCATCAAGAGCGTCAAGGAACAGCTTCGCTCTATTCCGAACAAGGGAATTGATTATGGCATCTTGTCATACATCGCCGGCCGCATCCCGGAGACAGGCAGGAGCTTGCTTCGCTTCAATTACATGGGGGAGATCGACAATCATCTGCAGAGCACGGTGCTGGAAATTACAGATGAGGACACGGGAAGCGACATCTGTGCGAGCAACCGGCTGTCATGCTTGGCCGATGTCGTGGCCATCGTGATTGATAAGCAACTCCAAGTCCGGATGTCATACAGTACGGCCAAGTTCAAGCCGCAGTCGATGGAGGCGTTCATGGACGCTCTGATGCAGCGGCTGGTCGGAGTAATTAGACTGTGCGCGGAGACGGGGCAGTCCGACTTTACGCCATCCGACTTCGAGACGGTGAAGCTCACCGAAGACGAGCTGAACGTTCTCTTCAGTTCATAAGGGGGAGAAGGAACGTGATGAAGAAGTTTGCCGTTTATCTATTTATTGCGGCGCTGCTTGTCAGTCCGGCAGTGCTAGCCGCCGAAGAGGGAGCCCCTTCTCCGCCGGGGCGGCCGGTTGCGGACGAAGCCGCTATCGAGCGGTTCGTGGAGGCCGAGTTGGAGAAGGCGCACAGTCCCGGCGCCGCGGTTGTCATCGTGAGCGGAGATCAGGTGGTCTATGCGAAGGGCTTCGGGCTGGCCGATCGGGAGGCCGGAATTCCGGCAACAAGCTCTACCTTGTTTCAATTGGGCTCGACCTCCAAAGCGTTTACCGGCTTGGCCTTGCTGGAACTGGAGCAGCAGGGATCGCTCCGGCTCGATGACCCGGTCACCCGCTACCTTCCGTGGCTCCAACTGAATTATGAAGGGGATCCGGCCAAGGTGACGATCGCCCAACTGCTGCATCATACGAGCGGGGTGCCGTTCTCCTCGATCGCGTCGATTCCGGCGGATTCGGGAGAGCAGGCGCTGGAACGCACGGTGCGGGCTCTGTCGGGAACCGAACTGGATACCGTTCCGGGAACCAAGTATCAATATGCCACCATTAATTATGATGTTCTGGGCTTGGTTATCCAGGACGTATCGGGCATGTCTTATGAGGCCTATATGTCCCGAATGCTGCAGCGGCTTGGATTGAATGACACCGCGCCGATGGCGCAGCTGAACGAGCGGCAGCGGCTGGCCGCAGGATACAAGATCGGGTTCGGTTCGCCGCGGCGGTATGAGGCTCCCGATTATAGGGGGAACACGCCTGCCGGCTACTTGATCTCCAATGCGGACGATATCGGGTGGTGGTTGCTGCTTCAGCTGGGAGCGGCCGGCATATCCGCAAGTGACCGGGCGCTAATCGAACGCTCGCACCGGCCCGATACGACCGTGGGGCCCGATGAGAATGGCGCTTACTATGCCGCGGGGTGGTTCGTGTCAGCCGGCGGGAAGGAACTATCGCACCAAGGCTCCAACCCCAACTTTTCGTCGTATGTCATCATCCGGCCGCAGGAGCGGCTTGGCGTAGGCGTGCTTTCCAATATCAATTCCGCGTACACGTTTCACATTGGCACCGGCTTGATGAGTTTGCTGCGGGAACAGGAGCCGCCGCCTGCCCAGGCCGACTTCTACCCGCAGCTCGACAGGATAGCCATGGTTGGGCTGGCGATCATTGCCGTCAGCCTAACCGTTACGGCAGCGGCTGCGATTCGCATCCCGCTCCAATTGCGCCGCAAGCGGCGCGCCTTCATCCCGCCGCGGGGAAGGCGGCTCTTCGTCCTCGGCACCGCAATTGTGATAGCGGGCGCATGCTTCCAGGGAATCGGGAAGCTGCTTGACAAGGTTTTGGCGGGCTTGCCGCTCGATGTAGCTGCGGTATGGAGTCCCGTCAGCGTCATCTGGTTCATCTACGCGTTCTACCTTGCCGTTGGAATCGCCTTCCTGTTCTTTGTCGCGGTCTGGCTGTTGCCCAAGGTGAGGCGTCCGCCCCTGCCCATCCACGCTGAGGAGGTGAAGTAAATGAAATGCAAGCTGTTTTGCCTGCCCCATGCCGGCGGTTCCGCTACCATCTACATGCGGTGGAAACGTTACCTGCGCGACGGCATTGAATTGCATCCGCTTGAGCCGGCCGGCCGGGGAAAAAGATTGGCTGAGCCCCATTACGGCAGCCTGGATGAAATGATCGACGATTTATGCGGATGCCTGGAGCGGCAATTGGACGGTTCCGACTTCGCTTTCTTCGGTCACAGCATGGGAGCGCTTGTCGCTTACGAACTGACGCATGCCATCAAGCGGAGAAGGGGGCGGGAACCGGTTCATCTTTTCGTATCGGGAACCTATCCTCCCCATGCCCAGAAGATCAACATCCTCCATTCGCTGTCTGACGACAGGCTGCGTGAGGAACTCAAGCGGTTGGGAGGAACCGAGGGAGAGCTCCTCGAGCGGGAAGATCTCCTGCGGCTGTTTTTGCCGGTGCTGCGCAGAGACTTGGAGTTGGTCGAGACGCACCGCTTTGAGGATAAGCCGGATCAGATTCACTGCAATATGTCCGTACTGAGCGGCACAGAAGATAGGGCCACCGCCGGCTATGACCTGTCGGAGTGGTCCAGATATGGCAGCCGGGCTTGTCGTTTTTATGAATTCGAGGGAGGCCACTTTTTTATAAATGAACATATTGTTCAGGTGGTGTCGCTCATCAATGAGGCATTATGCAGTCCACAATTTCAGATGTCCGCAAAAAAGGAGCCGTGAACCATGATACAAACCGTTGGAGTCGTCGGAGCAGGTGTAATGGGAAGCGATGTCGCCCTGGATCTCGCTTGCTATGGATACGAGGTGGTGCTGAAAGATATCAGCGAGGACGCCGTGCGGCGGGCGCAGGAGAAGATACGAACCGATTTCCGGCTGTTGAAAATGGTCAAGCCCCAGGCGAAGCAGCTTGCCTTGGAAGATGTGCTCGACCGGATTACGTTCACGACGAGCTATGACGGCTTCGGGCGCGTCCAGTTCGTAATCGAGAACATTACGGAAGATTGGGAGCGGAAGAAGACGGTGTACACGGAACTGGCGGAGGTATGCGGTATCGATGCGTGCTTCGCTGTCAATACGAGCTGCATCTCCATTACGAAGGTAGGCGCGTTGATGCCCAGACCGGACAAGGTCATCGGCATGCATTTCATGAACCCGGTCCCGATGAAGGAACTCGTGGAAGTCATTCGGGGAGAGCATACGTCGGATGAGACCGTGGCTTGCGGGGAACAGTTTTTGCGTTCGTTCGATAAAGTCCCCGTCGTCGTCAACGATTTTCCCGGCTTCGTGACGAACCGCGTCCTTATGCTGACGATTAACGAATGCGTATGGGCGGTTCAGGATGGGGTAGCCGAGCCGCAGGATGTAGATAAAATTTTCCGCCTTGGCTTCGGTCACAAAATGGGGCCGCTTGCCACCTGCGATCTGATTGGCCTGGATACGATCCTGAACTCGCTGCTCGTGCTGTATGACAGCTACAAGGATCCGAAGTTCCGGCCCTGCCCGCTGCTCGTGAAGATGGTGGATGCCGGATATTTGGGCAAAAAATCGGGAAAAGGATTTTTCGATTATGACAAGTAGGGAGGAAAAGGCGATGGACAAGGCCGCGGAAAAGGTCAAGGAAGTGAAGTGCGTCGTATGGGACCTCGACCATACGATGTGGGACGGCATTTTGCTGGAGTCGGGCGAGGTCGCGCTGAAGCCGCGCATCCGGGAGATTCTGGCGGAGCTGGACTCGCGGGGCATCCTGCATTCGATTGCGAGCAGGAACGATGCGGAGCACGCGATGAGCAAGCTGCGGGAATTCGGCGTTGAATCGTATTTCCTGTATCCGGAAATCAACTGGAATGCCAAGTCGGCCTCGGTAGAGAAAATATGCGGCAACTTGAACATCGGCAAGGACACGATTCTGTTCATTGACGATCAGCCCTTCGAACGCGACGAGGTGCAAAGCGTCCATCCGGAAGTGGCCTGCATAGATGCGGCCGATTACGGCACGCTGCTTGAGCATCCGCGTCTGAACCCCCGCTTCATCACGGAAGACTCGAAGCGCCGCCGCGCCATGTATATCGAGGATATGCAGCGCAAGCAGGAAGAAGAGGAGTTTTCAGGTCCCCAGGATGCGTTCCTGAAATCGCTCGGCATGCGCTTCGTCATCAGCGAGGCCAGGGAGGAGGACTTGAAGCGGGCGGAGGAACTGACCGTCCGCACCAATCAGTTGAATGCGACGGGCTATACCTACAGCTACGAGGAGTTGGACAGGATCAGACAGTCTCCGGACTATATGCTGCTGGTGTGCGAGCTGACGGATAAATACGGATCCTACGGCAAGATCGGTCTCGCTCTCATCGAGTTGAAGGAGAACTGCTGGCATTTGAAGCTGCTGCTTATGTCCTGCAGGGTGATGTCGCGTGGCGTGGGCACTGTCATGCTGACCTATATTATGCAGCAGGCCAAAATGGAAGGGAAAACGCTGCTGGCAGACTTCAAACAGACCGATCGCAACAAGATGATGTATGTCACGTACCGGTTCGCCAATTTTGTCGAAGTCTCCAACGACGGCCAGGGAAATATTTTATTCAAAAATGAGTTGAACCAAATTCAACCGTTCCCGCCTTACATTGAGGTGAAGGTGACGGTTGCAGGGAGAAAGGGGTAAACGCGGTGGAAATCAAGCAAAAAATTCGCGAGTTCATTGAAAGCAATCTGGTTGTATTCGAGGATGAGGCCGTCTTCTCCGACGATGATAATATTTTTCAAATGGGCTTTGTCAATTCTTTATTCGCAATGAAGCTGCTTGGCTATATCGAGCAAGAGTTCGGGATTACAGTCGGGAACGAGGATTTGGATATCGCCAATTTCAGCACACTCAACAACATCGTCCGTCTCATCGCAAAGCATATGCAGGAGGTATAAGGGATGAATGCTCATACATGCTCGTCTGCCGCTCAAGTCGTAGAGGAGGCTAGACAGTTCGCTGCCCGGGAGATTCGGCCGCTAGCCGGAGAGATTGATGCCAGCGGGGAGCTCCCTCGCAGCCTGATTGCCAAGATGGGCGAGCGCGGGTATTTGGCGGCCAGTTGGCCGGAGGAGTACGGCGGCTTGGGGCTGGATCCGGTGGCATATGGACTGCTGACGGAGCAGATCGGCAAAGCGTGCAGCAACACGAGGGCGCTGCTGACCGTGCAAACCTCGCTGCTGGGAGAGACGATGCTGAGGTTCGGCACCGAGGCGCAGAAGCAGCTCTGGCTGCCGCAGATGGCGCGGGCGGAGAAGCTGGGGGCGTTTGCCCTGTCCGAGCCGCTAGTGGGCTCGGATGCCAAAAGCGTGCAGACGACTTACCGGAAAGAGGGCGCGCGGTACATATTGAACGGCAGCAAGAAATGGATATCGTTTGCGGCAATCGCCGATTTTTTTGTCGTCATCGCCGCAGATTCGGCCGGACACATCACATCATTCATCGTCGAGCGCGAGCGCGAGGGGGTGCGCGTCATCCCGATGGGCGGCATGCTTGGCAACCGCGCGGTCCATATCGCCGAGATTCAGTTCGATGAAGTGGAGGTTCCGGCTGACAACGTGCTCGGCAACGTCGGAGGAGGCTTTACCTATGTCGTCTCCACGGCTCTTGATCATGGCCGCTACAGCATTGCATGGGCGGGGGCGGCCATCGCGGCGGAAGCACTGGAGGAGATGGTGACGTATGCGCGGTCGCGGTCGCAATTCGGCGAGAAGCTGCACCATTTCCAGTTGGTCAAAGGGATGATAGGGGATGCGGTCACCAAGGTTCATGCCGCACGATCGCTCTGTCTCAGCGCGGGGGAACTGCGCCGTAACGGGGCGGAGGACGCAATCCACCAGACGACGATCGCCAAGTATTTTACATCGAAAATTGCGGTGGAAGTGACGAACGACACCGTGCAAATTCATGGCGGCAACGGTTGCCGCAGCGATTACCCGGCAGAACGGTTGTTCCGCGAAGCGAAGGTGCTTGAAATTATCGAGGGCACGAGCCAGATTCAACAACAGGTCATTGCCCAATACGGCCTGCGGAAGTACGCGGTGAAGAAGCAGGGGGCAGTTCAAGCGGGAAGGGAGGCGTGAAGGCGTGCAGGAGCCGCAAAAACTAGACAAAAGCAATGTTGAAAATATTTTGGCCTTAACCCCGATGCAGTCAGGCATGCTGCTCCAATATTTGAAGGATCCGGATACGACGCAGTATGTAGAGCTGATTGAATTGGGCATCAGCGGTGACATCGACACCTCGTTATTCGAACACTCGTGGGCATGCGTCGTTCAGGCGAACGAGGCGCTGCGTACCATGTTCCGGTGGGAAGAGGTGAACCAGCCCGTACAAATTGTGCTGAAGCACCATCGGCCCGTCATTCGTTACGAGAACGATTCCGAACTGGACGAGGAGGCCCGGGCGCGCCAGATCGCGGCGCGGATTGCCGCCGACAGACAGGAGAAGTTCAAGCTGGATCAGGTGCCGTTCCGGCTGACGCTATGCAAGCAGACCGGACGGAAGCATACGCTGCTCATCAGCTTCCATCATATTTTGTTGGACGGATGGAGCACTGGCATTCTGTTGAAGGAGTGGCTGAACGCCTATCGCATGCTGGCACAAGGGAAGAAGCCGGAGCTGCGGCGCAAGCCGCCGTTCAAGCAGTTCGTCGCCTTGCTGCAGCAGCAGGACAAGAAGAAGCAAGCGAGCTACTGGAGCCGGTATCTGCATGAGCTGGAGGCCAAGCCGATTCCGGTATCGAGAGGCGGAGCAAGCCCGGAAAAGGCGTCTATCGCCGTGCATACGGAAAAGCGAAGCGGGACTTATGTTGCGGACCTGCACCGGTTTGCGCGGACAGCGCAAGTGACGCAAGCGGCGCTTTTCTATACCGCCTGGGGCATTTTGCTCCAGCATTATACGAATAGTGATGACGTATTGTTCGGGATTACCGTATCCGGGCGCAACACAAGCATTTCCGGAATGGAGGATATGGCCGGCTTGTTCATCAACACGCTGCCGCTCCGCCTGAAGGCCGATCCCGAACATGGCCTGCCCGATCTCCTCGCCGATGTGAATCGTTCCATTCAAGCGCATGAGGAGCATGCGGGCACCTCCTTGACGGACATTAAGGGATACGGCGGGATGCGGGCGGAAGGCGTCCCGTTCGATTCGCTGTTGGTGGTGGAGAACTATCCTTTGGATAAGGCGGTTACCAGCGCCGAGGGCCCGCTTGCGATTGCTTCCCATCATATTGAAGAAGAAACCGAGTTCGATCTGACCGTCCGCATTACGGTGGCCGAGGAATTGGAGATGACATTCGCTTATAACGAGCAGGCGCATCGATCCGACACGGTGGCCAAGCTGGCTTGTCAGTACCTCTACATCATCGAGCAAATCATTCAAACCTCTACCCAAGTTACGGCCTACCACGAGACGAGACTGCAGGATATCGGCATCCTTACCGCGGAAGAACGGGAACAAATTCGGCATTTCAATCTGACAACCGCCAGCTATCCCCGTGAGAAGACCATTCACGAATTGTTCGAGGAACAGGTCCGGCTAGCGCCTGAAGGCACGGCCGTCACGGATGAACAGAGATCCTGCACCTACCGGGAGCTCAATGAACAAGCCAACCGGATTGCCCGCGCGCTGCGGGCGGATGGAGTGGAACGCGGCCAAGTTGTCGGATTGATGGCGAATCGCTCCACCGAAATGATCGCTGGCATTTTCGGGATTCTCAAAGCGGGAGGCGTCTATTTACCGCTTGACTCTGCTCATCCGGCCGAACGGATCGCCTATATGCTGCAAGATGGGAAGGTAGGCACAGTACTGGCTTCTTCCGGTCTTGAGTCGCTTGTGCCGGAACAGACGAACGTATGGCTGTTGAACGAAGCGCTGCTTGGTTGTGGCGAAGCAACCGACATGCCAGCGGTGAACGGGCCGGAGCACCCGGCCTGCGTGATGTACACCTCAGGGTCGACCGGTACGCCCAAGGGCGTGGCGGTCGGCCACCGCAATGTCGTGCGGCTGGTCCGCAATACGAATTACGTGCAGGTGGAGGCGGGCGACTGCGTGCTTCAGGCAGGGGCCATCGGCTTCGATGCTCTCACGTTCGAGGTATTCGGGGCACTGTTGAACGGGGGAAGCCTGCACATTGCGGACAAGCATACACTGCTTGACAGCACCAGACTGGATGCCTTTTTGCGATCGCGGAACATATCGGTCGCCCTGCTGACGCCGGCGCTCTTCAACCAGTTGGCGCAGCAGCGGCCGCAGATGTTCGCCGGCTTGCGGCATCTTATTGTCGGCGGCGATGTCTTGTCGCCGAAGCACATCGAAGCGGTCCGGCAGGCATGCCCGGGGCTGACGATGTGGAACGCGTACGGTCCGACCGAGAATACGGTCATTTCGACCTGCTTCCGCATCGATCGCGAGTATGCCGAGCATATTCCGATTGGCCCGCCGATTAGCAACTCCACGGCCTATATTGTGGACCGCCGCGATAGCCTGCTGCCGATAGGCGTTCCCGGCGAACTGCTCGTGGGCGGGGACGGGGTGGCGCTCGGCTACCTGAACCAGCCTGAGCTGACAGCGGAGAAATTCGTGCTGGATCCTTTCCGTCCCGGGGGCGTCATGTACCGGACGGGGGATATGGCCCGTTGGCAGGAGGACGGAAGCCTTGAATATATGGGACGGATCGATCAGCAGGTCAAGATTCGCGGCCACCGCATCGAGATCGGTGAAATCGAGTCGATGCTCCTCCGGCATCCATCGATTCAGGAAGCGGTGGTAACGGCTCTGCAGCGGAGCGGCCACACCGAATTATGCGCGTATGTGGTTGCTTCCGGGCAGGCTCCGGTGTCCGAGCTGCGGGATTATCTGGCCGCTAAATCGCCAGATTATATGATCCCGTCCCATTTCGTTCCGCTGGAGCGCATTCCGCTTACGCCGAACGGGAAGCTTGACCGCAAGGCGCTGCCCGCGCCTGCGGAGCGTGTCCGTTCCGCCCGGGATGCGGCATTGCCGCGGACAGAGCTGGAACGGCTCATTGCGGAAGCGTGGAAGGCCGTGCTGGAGCTGGAAGGCGTAAGCATCCACGATAAATACTTTGAAGTCGGAGGCAACTCCATCAATCTGATTCAGCTCCAGAGCAAGCTGCAAAGGCTGTTGAAGCGTGAAGTGCCTATCGTCACGCTGTTCCAATACCCGACCGTGCATGAGTTGGCGGCCCATTTGGCGGGGGAAGCGAACGGGACACGGGATCGGGCCAGCGAGCAGGCCGCGGCAAGCCGTGAGGATGAGCCGCATTCCCAACCTGCCGCCGGTTCGGCACGGCCAGGGAATGAAGGCAGCCGCGACATCGCGGTCATCGGGATGGCCGGCAGATTTCCCGGCGCGCGCAGCATCGCCGAATTCTGGAGCAACCTGCAGCAGGGACAGGAGTCGATCTCGTTCTTTACGGATGATGAGCTGGCCGAGTACGGCTTTGACCGCGATCTTTTGCAGCGGCCGGAATTCGTCAAGGCGAAGGGCGTGCTGGATGAGATGGATCACTTCGATCCGGCCTTCTTCGGCTATACTCCCGATCAGGCCGCCATTATGGATCCGCAGGTCCGGCTGATGCATGAATGCGCTTGGCATGCCTTGGAGGATGCGGGCTGCAATCCGGAACGCTGCGGCGGATCCATTGGCCTGTTTGCCGGCGTGACGAACAACTTCCATTGGTTGTCGCAGCTGTCCGATCGATTGCACGGGAACTTGTCGGACATGTTCGAGGTGGATTCGCTGAACGATACCTATACCGTCAGCACCCGCATTTCCCACAAGCTGAATTTGACCGGGCCCGCGATTAGTTTGCAGACGGCTTGCTCCACCTCGCTAGTGGCCGTCCATGTGGCGTGCCAGTCCATCCTCAGCGGCGATTGCGATCTGGCCCTGGCCGGCGGCGCATCCATCGTGCTTCCTCATAAATCGGGATACCTGTATCAGGAAGGCATGGTGAAGTCGCCGGACGGGCATTGCCGCACCTTCGATGCCAAAGCGAAAGGGACGATAGGCGGAGACGGCGTCGGCTTCGTCGCTCTCAAGCCGCTGGAGGCCGCGAAGAAGGACGGAGACCGGATCTATGCGGTCATCAAGGGATCGGCCATTAACAATGACGGCAGCCGCAAGGTCGGTTATACGGCGCCGAGCGTCGAGGGCCAGATGGACGTCATTAAGAGAGCGCTGGCAGCGGCGCAAGTTCCGGCGGACAGCATCACGTACGTGGAGGCGCACGGATCGGGAACGCTGCTGGGCGATCCGATCGAGATCGAAGCGCTGACGAAGGCATTCCAGACGGATAGAACCGGCTTTTGCCGCATTGGCTCCGTCAAAACGAACATCGGCCATCTGGACGCCGCAGCGGGCGTAGCCGGCTTGATGAAGACGGCTTTGGCGCTTCATCATAAGCGGATTCCGCCCAGTCTTCATTTTGAGACGCCGAATCCGAACATCGATTTCGCCAACAGCCCGTTCGTCGTGAATACGGCGCTCGCCGAATGGCGGAACGCCGCGGGGCCGCTGCGGGCCGGGGTGAGCTCCTTCGGCATCGGAGGGACGAATGCCCACGTCATTATGGAGGAAGCTCCTGCGCACGAAGCGGCAGGGGCGGGACGGTCGAGCCAACTGCTGGCGCTGTCGGCCCGGACGCCGGCTGCGCTGGATACGATGACGGCCAACCTGGGCGCCTATCTTCAGGAGCGCCGCGAGCTCCGTCTCGCGGATGTCGCGTACACGCTGCAGAGCGGCCGCAGGCATTTCAAGTATCGGCGCGTCCTGTCCTGCGACACGATCGAGGAAGCGATTGAGGCGTTGACGCCGGCTGAAGGCAGGAACAGCTTCGATGAACGGAAAGTAGTCACCTTCACCGCGGATGATGGGGGCAGTGCAGTCGTGTTCATGTTCTCCGGGCAAGGCTCGCAATACATCAATATGGGAGCGGACTTATACCGGGACGAGCTGGTGTTCCGCGCAGAAATGGATCGCTGCTTCCGTCTGTACCGGGACATTGCCGGCCGCGATATGAAGGAGATCTTGTACCCGTCCGCGGATGCGGAAGCGGCAGCCCTTCAACTGAATCAGACGAAGCATATCCAACCGGTGATGTTCATGTTTGAATACGCGCTGGCCCGGCTTGTCATGGCGTGGGGAGTGAAGCCGCAAGCGATGATCGGCTACAGCTTCGGCGAATTTACCGCCGCCTGTCTCGCGGATGTCATGTCGCTCGAGGATGCGATGCGGCTCATCATCTTGCGCGGGGAGCTGATGCAGCAGGTGCCGGCGGGTGCGATGCTCAGCGTGCCATTGCCCGAGCAGGAGGTAAGGCTCCGTCTTGACGGCAGCCTGTCGCTGGCCGTTGTGAACGGACCGTCGTGCATTGTGTCGGGCTCGGAGGAAGAGATCGCCGCGTTCGAGCACAGAATGAAGGCGGAGAAAATCATGTGCATGAGATTGCCGGTAGCGACGGCAGGACATTCTTCGCTGCTGCACGCGGTGAAGGCACCGTTCGCCGCCGCCGTGCGCCAAGTGCGCCTGCGTCCTCCTGCCATACCGTATGTCTCCACGACCACGGGCACCTGGATCACCGCGGAAGAAGCGGCTGACCCGGATTATTGGATTCGGCACTTGACGGATACGGTCCGCTTTGCCGACGGCATGGCGCTGCTGGTTCAAGAGCCGCGCAGACTGTTCGTCGAGATCGGTCCCGGCCATGACTTAACGCTGCTCGCGCGCCGGCATCTCGGCAGCGGCCGCGAACAACAGGCTCTCAACCTTGTGCGTCCGGCCCAGCGCGGCGGATCGGACAGCGCCTTGTTGGTCAACCGGATCGGCAGGCTGTGGCTGCACGGCCAGTCCATCGATTGGCAAGCGTTCCATGGGGAAGCCCGCGCCATTGTCTCCTTGCCGTCCTATCCGTTCGCCCGGGAGCGCTATTGGCCTCAAGCTTCGGGAGGCGCGCTGGCGGCGCCGGGAACGGGCCGGAGCAAGGGACGGCCAGCAAGCGGACAGATGGGCAAGCAGGCCGACATGTCCGACTGGTTCTATGTGCCGACATGGAAGAAATCGCCCGCCGCCGCAAGCCGGAAAGGAGACGCCGCCGCAAGCTGGAAGGAAGACGCTGCCCGAACCAGCGTGAAGGGAGACGTGGCCGGAAATTGGCTTGTCTTCGCCGACGGCGCGGGATTGGCCGCAGACCTTGTCAAGCATCTCTCCGAACGAGGAGCCCAAGTCGTTATAGTACGGGCAGGAGAGAGGTATGGGCAAGAAGGGGCGATGCAATATACGGTTGACCCGCGGAACGAGCGGCATTACGCGAAGCTGTTCTCCGAATTGCAAGCAGACGGGCGGCTGCCGAACCGAATGCTGCATGCCTGGGGCGTATCCGCGCCGTCCGGTTCGAACCAGCAGTGGACACGGACCGCACAGGATCTCGGGTTCTACAGCGTGCTGTACACGGCCAAAGCATTGAAACAGCAGCAGGCCCGGGAAGAAATACGCATGTGGGTCGTAACCGACAGCATGCATGCTATCGCCGGCGAGCCCGTCCTGTATCCGGAGAAGGCGACGGTGCTCGGCCCGTGCCGGGTGATTCCGCAGGAGCTTCCGCACATTCAGTGCCGCAGCATCGATATCGTATTGCCGGAAGCGGGGAGCTGGCAGCGGGAAAGGCTGATCGTCCGCCTGCTGGACGAATTCGGCGCTGCCGGAACCGAATTGGCGGTAGCCTATCGCGACAACGCGCGGTGGGTGCTCGACTATGAGCCGTTCACAATAAGCGAACCCGAGGCTCAGACGCACGGGCTCCGTCAAGGCGGCGTCTATTTGATTACGGGCGGGCTAGGATATATTGGCCACACGCTTGGCGGTTATCTGGCCAGAAGCGTACAGGCGAAGCTGGCGCTCACCAGCCGTTCCCCGTTCCCGCCCCGCGAGGAGTGGGATACATGGCTGTCTGCCCATGGGAAGGAAGATGCCGTCAGCGTCCAGATTGGCAAGCTGCGCCAGCTCGAAGCCCAGGGGGCGGAAGTGCTCGTGCTGTCCGCGGACGCCGCCGATCAAGAACAAATGGAGACGATCATCAGGCAGGCTGAGGCGGCGTTCGGCCCATTGAACGGGGTCATTCACGCGGCCGGGATGACGGGGGATGTCGCCTTCCGGATGCTGGAGGAGACGGACGAACCGTTATGCGAGCAGCATTTCCGGGCGAAAATGTATGGCCTGCTCGTCCTGGAGCAGGTGCTGGCAGGCAAGGAGCTGGATTTCTGCCTGCTCGCATCATCGCTGTCTCCGATGCTCGGCGGCTTGGGCTTTTCCGCCTACGCGGCCGCGAACCATTTCATGGACGCCTTTGTGCATGATCGCAACCGCCGCCAGCGCATTCCGTGGACGAGCGTCAACTGGGACGGCTGGCAGTTGGAGACGGATCAGACGATTCGCGGGCAAGCGGGCGCTTCGATTTCCGAGCTGCTCATTGCGCCCGCCGAGGGAGTCGAGCTGCTGCGGCGCTTGCTGTCTGTGCGGGACATGAGCCAGATCGTCATATCGACCGGCGATCTGGGCGCACGGATCGACAAGTGGGTAAGACGGGAGGGGCAGCACGAGGAGCCGGAAGCATTCCGGCAAGGAGAGGGCGCCTATTACTCCCGGCCGGCGCTGTCCGGCGAATATGTGGCTCCCGCCACGGAGACGGAGCGGAAGCTGTGCGGAATGTGGGAGCAGTTTTTCCGCATCGACCGGATCGGCGTGCAGGACGACTTTTTCGAGCTGGGCGGCGACTCGCTCAAAGCGATTACGGTCGTCTCCGCGATTCACAAAGAGCTGAGTGTCGAGATCGGCCTGCCCGTTTTTTTCAATATGCCAACGATTCAGCAGTTGTCCGCTTATATCGACGGGGCGGAACGGAGCGCTTATCACGACATCGAACCGGCCGAGGCGAAGGACTATTACGAGCTGTCCTCGGCGCAGAAGCGTCTCTATTTGATTCAGCAGATGGAGCAGGGGCATACGGGATATAACGAAATCGTCGCGGGCGTCTTGGAAGGACGGCTGAACCGGACCCGCTTGGAAGCGGCGCTGCGGCAGCTGGTCGAGCACCATGAAAGCCTGCGCACATCGTTCGAACTCGTTAACGGCAAGCCGATGCAGAAAATTAACGAAGCCGTCGCGATCGAGCTGGAATACGAGGACTACAGCGCCTCCGTCACGCCGCTCGACAGCCTTGACGGCGAGGAGATCGCGGATGACCGGATTCGTGCTGCAGTGGCGACATTCGTGCGTTCCTTTGACTTGACCCGGGCGCCGCTGATGCGCGCCGGACTGATCAAGCTCGGGGAAGAGCGGCACGTGTTGATGGTGGATCTGCACCATATCGTCTCCGACGGCTTGTCGCAGGATATATTCGTTAACGACTTCCTGGCCCTGTATGCCGGACGGGACTTGCCAGAGCTGCCGCTGCAATACAAAGATTTTTCCGAATGGCAAAACCGGATGATGGACACGGACGAGATGAAACGGCAGGGAGCGTTCTGGTTGGAGCGGCTGAAGGACGCTCCGCGGCTGTCGTTGCGCACGGACTATCCCCGTCCGGACACGAGAAGCTTCGCCGGCAGCCTCGTTCCGTTCGAGCTGGATGCAGAGCGGACCCAAGCCTTGAAGTCGCTCTGCCTGAAGGAAGACGTGACGTTGTTCATGGCCTTGCTCGCCATCTTCAACCTGCTGCTGGCCAAAGTGTGCGGGCAGGATGACATCGTGGTCGGGACGCCGGTAGTCGGCCGCAAGCAGCAAGCGCTGCAGCTTATTATCGGCAAGTTCGTCAACATGCTTCCGCTGCGCAACCGGCTGCAGGAAAAGATGAGCTTCCGCGATCTGCTTCAAGCCGTCCGTTCGACGACGCTGGACGCCTTCGCTCATCAGGATTTTCAATTTGAGGAAATGGTGCAGCAGGCGGGAAGGGAACGCGAACTGGGGCGCAATCCGATTTTTGATGTCGTGTTCGCCTTGCAGAATATGCAGAATCCGGAGATGAGAATTCCCGGCTTGATGCTGAAGCCATTCCCGTTCATTCACGACGCGTCCCATTTCGACTTGTCGCTCATCGCGGAAGAGGACCGAGACCGGCTGGCATTCAAGTTCGAATACAGCACCCGTTTGTTTCAGCGCGATACGATCGACCGTTTTGCCGCATACCTGCAGGATATCGTGTCTGACGTGCTGGCCCATCCGGACAAGAAGATACAAGAGATTGAGATTGCGCATCATCTGGCCGAGCCGGAGGCCGTATTCCTTGCCAGCGCCCAGGGGGAATTCGGATTATGAGCGGCTTACGCGGAAATAAGGGAGGTATGGCGATGGGGTTGGCAAATCGATTGGACAGATTGGCGGTGGCCGCTTCCCAAAAAAGCAAGGAGCGCGATTACTGGCTGACCGCCTTATCCGGAGAATACGACAAGAGCGGCTTTCCTTGCGACGATGTGCGCGGAACCGGAATGCAGGCGGAAGAAGCCCCGTTTTGCCTGCCGCCGGAGCTGACGGCCCGCTTGCTGCAAGTAAGCAACGGTTCGGATTCGAAGCTGCATGTGGTGTTATCCGCCGCGCTCGCGGCCTTGCTGGCGAGATTGGCGAACCGGAGCGATGTCGTCATCGGGACTCCGATTTACAGGCAGCGGGAGGAAGCCGAATTCATCAATGCCGTGCTTCCGCTGCGGGCGAAGCTGGATGGCTCCCTCTCGTTCAGGCAATGTCTGCTTCACATGCAAGAGACGATTGTGGCGGCCGTTGAGCATCAGAGCTATCCGATGGAGCTCGCGGTCCAGCAATTGGGCCTTCCGGCTGACGATCCGCTCGCCCATCCGCTCTTCGAGACGGCATTGCTGCTGGACAACATTCACGATGAGCGGTATCTCCGGAACGTGAAATGGAAGACATTATTCTGCTTCCGCAGGACGGAGGGCGGGATTGACGGTGTAATCAAATATAATGCACAGCTATATCGCAGCGGCACCATGGCAAGCCTTGCTTCCCGTTACACGCTGCTGCTGCGGGAGGCGCTGGCGAATCCCGATCAGCCGCTGCGGAGCATTCATATTCTGCTGCCCGGGGAGAAGGAGCGGCTTCTCGGCCCATTGGCCGGATGCTCGGTTGATTATCCGCGGGAACAGGCCGTGCACCGCTTGTTCGAGGAACAGGCGGCGCGCACGCCGGACGCGCCGGCTGTCGTCAGCCGGGAAGGACAGCTGACGTATGGCGAGCTGAACGCCAAGGCCAACCAATTGGCTTGGAGGCTGCGGGCGGCCGGAATGGAGGCGGGCGAGATCGTCGGCTTGCTGCTCGCCCCTTCCGCCGACATGCTGGTCGGCCTGCTGGCGGCATTGAAGGCCGGAGGCGCTTTTTTGCCGATAGATCCGGATTACCCTGACGAGCGCATCGGCTTCATGCTGGAGGATAGCGGGGCGCGCGTGGTGCTGACGCAGCGGCCTCTGGCCGGAAGAACGGCTGGCCGCGACGCGCTATGCCTCGATGAGGCGGAGCTATTCGCCGGGGGGACGGAGAACGGGGCGGCGGCCGCCGATCCTGAGGCGCTGGCTTACGTCATCTACACGTCAGGCTCTACCGGACAGCCGAAGGGCGTCATGATCGAGCATCGCTCGCTCGTCAATCTGGCGTTCTGGCATAAGCGGGCCTTCGGCGTGACGCCATCCGACCGCAGCATCAAATACGCCGGATTCGGCTTCGACGCTTCGGTATGGGAGGTGTTCCCGTACCTGCTGGCGGGAGCGGCCATTCATATCGTGCCTGCGGACATCCGGCTGGATGCGCGCAAGCTGAACGATTTTTTTGCGGAACAGGGCATTACGATCGCCTTCCTGCCGACCATGATGTGCGAGCAGTTCATGGAACTGCCTGATCGGACAGCGGAGACGCTGCGGATATTGTTAACAGGCGGAGACCGCTTGAAGCGATACGCGCCAGGGAGCTTCCGGCTCTTCAACAATTACGGGCCGACAGAGAATACGGTGGTGACCACATTCGCCGAAATCAGGACGGAAGAGGGCGGCCTCCCGATCGGGCGGTCAATCGACAATACGAGAGTGTATGTGCTCGATCGGGACCTCCAGTTGCTCCCGCCGGGCGTGCCGGGCGAAATCTGTGTCGCGGGCGCAGGCTTGGCCCGCGGCTATCTCGGCCGGCCGGAGCTGACGGCGGAGAGGTTCGTGCCCCATCCGGTGGTTCCGGGGGAGCGTCTGTACCGGACGGGCGATCTGGGGCGCTGGCTCCCCGACGGCATGCTGGAGTACTGCGGCCGTCAGGATGATCAGGTGAAGGTGCGGGGGTATCGCATCGAGCCCAGGGAAATCGAAATGCTGCTGCGCGCGCATGAGGAAGTCCGCGAGGCGGTGATCCAGGTCCGGGAGGACGAGAACGGCCAAAGCATGCTCTGCGCGTACTATACCGGTCCGGCAGGCTTGTCCGCTACCGAGCTGCGGGACTATTTGGCCCCGCAGCTGCCGGCTTATATGATTCCGTCCTATTTTGTCCGCCTCGAGCGGCTGCCCGTGACGGCGAACGGGAAATTGGACACCAAAGCTCTGCCCAATCCTAAGGAGTTCGTTCATACCGGCAAGGAATATGTTGCGCCGCAGGGCGACATCGAGAATACACTGGTTCGAATCTGGGCTGAGGTCTTGTCCATTCGCGAGGACAAGGTAGGGGTGCAGGATACCTTTTTCGATCTGGGCGGGAACTCGTTCCAGCTCGTGCAGGTGGTCAACAAGCTGACCGAAGCGTTCGGCCGGGACATCCCTGTGCCCGTGATGTTCCAGTACACGACGATTGCGGCGCTCGGCAGTTATTTGCAGCGGTTGGACAGCGGCGAAGCGCACAGGCCGCAAGACATGGCGGACAATGAAGAAATAGATGCGGGATTTGCAGCGATGGAGCAGACGCTGCTCATATTGGAGGGGGCGCACGATGACTAAGAGCCAGCACACCCAAGCGGCGACCGGGCTCGAAATTGCCGTTATCGGAATGGCCGGGCGATTTCCCGGAGCGCGGAGTATAGAGGAATATTGGGATAATTTGAAAAGCGGAAAAGAGTCGGTCCACTTCTTTTCCGATGAAGAGCTTGAGGCGGCCGGGGTTGATCCCGGGCTGATCCGCAATCCGCGATATGTGAAAGCGAAGGCGGTTGTGCCTGATGCGGAATGGTTCGATTCCGACTTTTTCGACTATTCGCCGCGCGAGGCGGAGGTCATCGATCCGCAGCTTCGCATTTTCCATGAATGCGCTTGGGAGGCGCTGGAGCATGCAGGCTACGATTCCGAGCAGACGAATGGCGCCATCGGGCTGTTCGCGGGTGCTTCGGCCAGCATTTACTGGCAGCTGGTGGCCATGCTGTCGCGGAGCGAGAGCACGGCCGAGCAATTCGCGGCGCTGGCGTTATCGGACAAAGACTTTTTGAGCACACGTATTGCTCACAAGCTGAATTTGAAAGGTCCGAGCGTGAACGTCGACTCCGCCTGCTCCACTTCGCTGCTGGCGATCCATATGGCCTGCCGGGCGCTGCTGACGGGCGAGTGCAGAATGGCGTTGGCCGGAGGAGTGACGGTGACGGTTCCCCGTACGGAAGGCTATCTCTATGAAGAAGGGATGGTCAGCTCGCCGGACGGGCATTGCCGGGCGTTTGACGCGAAGGCAAAGGGGACTGTCGGCGGAGAAGGCGCGGGAATCGTCGTGCTCAAGCCGTTGAAGCAGGCCCTTGCTGACGGCGACTGCATCTACGCGGTCATCAAGGGCTCGGCGTCCAACAATGACGGCACGCGCAAGGTGGGATTCTCCGCTCCCAGCATCGAGGGCCAGGCGGAGGTCATTCGGGCGGCGCAGCGCATGGGCCGGATTGCACCGGAGAGCATCAGCTATGTCGAAGCTCACGGCACAGGCACCGCGCTCGGTGATCCAGTCGAGATCGAGGCGTTGAAGCTGGCTTTTCAGACGGAGAACACAGGCTTTTGCCGCATTGGGTCCGTCAAGACGAACATCGGTCATTTGAATAGCGCCGCCGGTGTCGCAGCGTTCATCAAGACCGTGCTCTCCCTACATCACAAGCAGCTTCCGCCCAGTCTGCATTTCGACGCGCCCAATCCCAAAATTGATTTTGCGAACAGCCCGTTCGTCGTCAATACAGAGCTGATCCCATGGACGAATGAGCACTACCCGCTGCGGGCCGGCGTCAGCTCATTCGGCATCGGCGGAACCAATATTCATGTCGTGCTTGAGGAAGCCCCGTCGCAGCCGGACGGAGACGAGGGGAGAGCAGCGCAGCTCGTGCTGTTGTCCGCCAAGACGGAATCTGGACTTGAGCAGGCCTCGGCCCGCCTGTGTGCGTATATGCGGGAGCATCCGGGCATCCCGTTGTCCGGTGTGGCCTACACGCTGCAGATCGGCCGCCGGGCGTTCCGGCATCGGCGCATGTTCGTCTGCTCCACAGCGGAGGAAGCGCGGGAATTGCTGGAGACCATGCCCCCCGAGCGGGTTCACAGCCGGAGCTGCGACAATGACCAGGCCAGGCTGGTGTTCATGTTTCCCGGTCAAGGCGCGCAGTATGTCAACATGGGGCTAGATCTCTATCACCGGGAGCCGGACTTCCGCGAGGCGGTGGCCAGATGCTGCGACATCGTCCGTCCGCTGCTGGACGTGAATCTGAAGGAATTGCTGTATCCGGCTGGGAATGACGCAGCCGCCGATTGCGCTGAGCGCCTGAAGCAGACCGACGTGACCCAGCCGGTCATGTTCATTTTCTCCTATGCGCTGGCGCAGCTGCTGATGAAATGGGGCTTGAAGCCGAGCGCGTTGATCGGCCATAGCGCAGGCGAATACGTGGCCGCGTGCCTGGCGGGAGTGATGACGCTGGAAGAAGCGCTGGAGCTGATTACGCTGCGGGGGAGACTGATGCACAGCATGCCGCCGGGAGCGATGCTCAGCGTGCCGCTGCCGGAGCAAGAGCTGAAGCCGCTTCTCGATGAGGGCGTCTCGGTCGCGGCGGTGAACGGGGCGTCGCTGTGCGTCGCATCGGGAACGCATGACGGCATCGACAGGCTGGAACGGCAGCTTGCCGAAGCGGGTCATGCCTGCTCGAGGCTGCACACCTCCCATGCTTTTCATTCGGCGATGATGGAGCCGATCATGGAGCCGTTCCGCCGGAAGGTCAGCGGAATGACGCTCCGTGCGCCGGCCATTCCTTTTATTTCAAATGTAAGCGGAACCTGGATTACGGCAGAGGAAGCCGTCGATCCTGAGTATTGGGTCCGGCATGTGCGGGGTACCGTCCGTTTTGCCGACGGTCTCCGCGAACTGCTGCGGGACGGCAAGGCCGTGTTCGTGGAAGTAGGGCCGGGCAACGCGTTAAGCGCATTTGTGCGCCGGCATCCCGACAAGACCGCGCGCCACGCGGCCGTCAATCTCGTCCGGCATCCGAAGGAGCAAGCGCGCGACGACGACTACTTGCTGCAGCAGGTGGGACGGCTGTGGCTAGAAGGAGCCCGGCCGGATTGGAAAGCGTTCCATGCGGGCGAGCGCCGCAAGCGGACAGCATTGCCGACCTATCCGTTCGAACGCCGCCGTTATTGGGTCGATCCGCCATTCGAGATCGACGTACTGAAGCAGGGGCTGGCGCGCAAGCCGACGTCAGATTCGCGCCCGCAAGACAGCGCCGGGTTCGCCAAAAAGAACACGGTCGGTGAGTGGCTGTACGCCCCGATGTGGGAACGCTCGTTGTTGCAGGAGGAGACGGGATCTGAGCGTTCAGGGAGCCTCTGGGTCGTCTTCTCGCCAGAGGACGGGGTGATCCCCCGGTTGGTTGCCTGCATGCGGGAGGCTGGCCGCGATGTCGTCGTCGTGTATCCCTCTGATTCCTTTTCACAATTGAACGACAGGGCATATCGGATTGATCCCGGGGAAGCGGAGCATTATGAGCGGCTGCTGCGGACGCTGGCGGAAGGCGAAAGACAGCCGGACCGAATCATTCACGCGTGGCTGGCCGCGGAGGCCGGGAATGCGGCGGAAGGCGGGAACTCCGCGGAGGCCGGAGAAGCTGAAGAAACCGGGAAAGCTGCGGAACGTGGGAAAGCCGCGGAAGGGGAATCTGTGAAAGATAGGGAACCTGCGTTAGCCGGGCAAACGGATACGCGAATCCCTTCCGCCGGAGACAGGGTGTTGGAGAGAGGCTATTACAGCCTCCTCGCACTGGCGCGGGCCATCGGATCTTGCGGACTTCAAGAGGAGCTGCACCTAGCAGTCGTGACCTCCAATATGCAGGAGGTGACAGGCGACGAGCGGCTGCAGCCGGAACAAGCGGCAGCGATTGGCGCTTGCCTGGTCATTCCGCAAGAATACGGCAACGTGCGCTGCCGCAGCATCGATATTACGGATTCGCTCTGGCCGAGCGAGCCGGAGCGGCAGCAAGCCCTGGCCGAGCGCTTGCATGCGGAGATAGCCGCCCCTTCGGAGGACCTATTCGTCGCTTACCGCGGGGCCTATCGCTGGGTGCAAAAATATGCTAGGCTGCCGTCGCCCGCAGCCGATACCGGCCTGCGGAAGCACGGGGTGTATTTGATAACGGGAGGGCTTGGCGGCATTGGCTTGACGTTGGCGGAACATTTGGCCAAGACGGTTGAGGCGAAGCTGATTCTGGTGGGCCGTTCGGGACTGGAAGGCGAAGAGGCGGCGGATAAGCGCAAAAAAATAGATGAATTCGAAGGTTACGGATCCGAGGTGCTTATTTGCCAGGCGGATGTGTGCGACGAGGCGCGGATGGAGCAGGTTGCAGCCGAGGCCGTGGCCCGCTTCGGCGCGATTCATGGCGTGATCCACGCGGCGGGAGTATCCGACGGGGCGCTGATTCAACGGCGCACGCGGGAGATGGATGAACGCGCGCTGGCGGCCAAGGTGAACGGCACGCGGGTGCTCGACCGGGTGCTGGCCGGCATGCGGCTTGATTTCCTTGTGTTGTGCTCTTCTCTGACCACTGCGTTGGGCGGCGTCGGCCAAGCGGGCTATTGCGCGGCCAATGCGTATCTCGACGCTTACGCTTGCAGCAAGCGGGCGCGGGGCGGCACGCATGTTGTCGCCATTGCTTGGGACGGCTGGCAGACCGTCGGCATGGCCGCGGCAGCCGAGCAAGAGATCGCGGCGCTTACGGCGCATGCGGGCGTGCGGGCCCAGGGGCCTGACAAGCTGACGCGGCTGCTGCCGGAAGAAGGAGTGGCGGTCTTCCGGCAAGCGTTGGCAAGCCGCCGGCCGCAAGTACTGGTATCGACGACGGATTTGCTGCTGCGGGTGCACACCGCGCGCGCATCGTCATTGCACTCCTTGATGGACAAGGAACGGAACGGAACTGGCCCGCAAGCGGCCCGTCCCGATGTCAGGACGGCGTATGCTCCGCCGGAGGATGAGCTGGAACAGACGATGGCGGATCTGTGGCGGGATTATCTTGGCATCGATCAAGTCGGTCTGCACGACAACTTTTTTGAGCTCGGCGCTACTTCCCTCGATATCATTCAAATGAATACGAAGCTGCAGCGCGCGCTGGGGCGGGAAGTGGCGGTCGTTGATATGTTCAGCCATCCGACGATTCATTCGCTGGCAGAATCGCTGCGGCGGGCGGCGCATAAGGAGACAGTGCCGCCGGAAGCAACGGCGGATCGCTCCGAACGGATAGATGACGGAAAAAATCGGTTGAAGCAGCGGCTTCAAAAGCGGGAGAGAACGTGAAAGGGGCGGTAAGATGAGTGCTGCGAACGGAAATTACGAAGGAACCGGCCTGGAAATTGCCGTGGTCGGCATGGCGGGACGATTCCCCGGAGCCAAGAACTTGGCCGAATTTTGGGCCAACTTGCGCGATGGCGTGGAATCGGTCACTTTCTTTACGGATGAAGAGTTAAGGGAGGCGGGGATCGGGCCCGAGCTGCTCGAACATCCCCAGTACGTAAAGGCAAAGGCGATGCTGGAAGACGTGGAATCATTCGATGCGCCGTTTTTTAACTATACGCCACGGGAGGCGGAGCTGGTTGATCCGCAGTTCCGGCTCTTCCATGAATGCTCGTGGGAGGCGCTGGAGGACGCGGGGTACACGCCCGACACGGACGGGAAATTAATCGGCGTATATGCGGGGGCTTCGCCTAATACCTATTGGGTCGCCAACCAGATTATGAGCGCACCCCATGCCAGCGATCATTTTCAAATCTTGCAATTGAACAATCCGTCGTTCACGACACGGATTTCCTATAAGTTGAATTTGAAAGGCCCGAGCGTGAGCGTGCAGACGGCCTGCTCCACCTCGCTCGTGTCCATTCACCTCGCATGTCAGGGCTTGCTGGGGGGAGAATGCGATCTTGCTCTGGCCGGAGGCGTCTCGATCAATTTGCCGCGCATCACCGGATATCTGTATCAGGAAGGCATGATCCAGTCGCCGGACGGTCATTGCCGGCCCTTTGACGAAGGAGCCAACGGCACCTTGTTCGGAGACGGCATCGGGATCGTTGTGCTGAAGCGGCTGGCTGACGCCCTGGCAGACTGCGACACGATCCATGCCATCATCAAAGGCTCGGCGATCAACAATGACGGCAGCCGGAAGGTCGGCTACACGGCGCCAAGCACGAACGGCCAAGTCGAGGTTATCCGGGCCGCCCATCACATGGCCGAGGTGCATCCGGAGAGCATCGGCTATATCGAGGCGCACGGCACGGGGACGGCGCTCGGCGATCCGATCGAGGTGGAGGCGCTGCAGCTTGCCTTCGCCACGGAGAAAACCGGCTTTTGCCAAATCGGATCGCTCAAATCCAATATCGGCCATCTTGATGCCGCCGCCGGAGTCGCCGGCTTCATCAAAGCCGTGCTGGCGCTCAAGCACAAGCAGATTCCGCCGAGCCTTCACGTTCAGAACCCGAATCCGAAAATCGACTTTGCCCGCTCGCCCTTCACCGTCAACACGGAGCTGACCCGCTGGAACAGAGCGGGCGGTCCGCTGCGAGCGGGAGTAAGCTCCTTCGGCATCGGGGGCACGAATGCGCACATCGTCTTGGAGGAAGCGCCGGCTATGCCTGCGGGATCCGCGGGACGGGACATGAAGCTGCTCATGCTCTCTGCCGAGACGGAGGACGGATTGGAACGCGCGACCCGCAACCTGGGCGAGTTCCTGCGCGACCGCCCTGAAACATCATTGGCGGATGCGGCGTATACGCTGCACACAGGGCGCAAGCGGTTCCGGTTCCGCCGCGCGCTGGTCTGCTCCGATGTCTGGGAAGCAATCGCATGTCTGGACGATCCCGCGAACGGCAAAGTACATACGGGTGAATCGGAGCTCGAGCGGGCCCGCGTCATCTTTCTCTTCCCCGGGCAAGGCTCGCAGTATGTGAACATGGGGCTGGATTTGTACCGGAAGGAGCCGCTGTTCCGCGCGGAAATGGACCGCTGCTGCGAGATCATCGCGGCGGCGGGCGGTCCCGATCCAAGGGAACTGCTGTATCCGGAGGAAGGCTGTGGGGCAAGCCCGTCTGCGGCAGACCGTATCAACCGGACGGAAGCAGCGCAGCCGGCCTTGTTCGCTTTCGAATATGCGCTGGCCAAGCTGCTGATGTCGTGGGGTATCCAACCGCACGCGATGATGGGCCACAGCATCGGCGAATATACGGCGGCGTGCCTGTCCGGGGTGCTCTCGCTTCAGGACGCGCTGGAACTCGTCACGCTGCGCGGGAAGCTGATACAGAGCCTGCCGGCAGGCGAGATGCTGAGCGTCTCGCTGTCCGAGGAGAGCTTGAGCGCGCTGCTTCCGCCGGAATTGGCGCTGGCGGCTGTCAACGGGCCGGAGCAATGCGTCTTATCGGGCCCGCCCGCAGCGATCGCTTTATTCGCAGCGGCGCTGGCCGAGAGACAAGTGGCGCACCGGAAGCTTCATACTTCGCATGCGTTCCATTCGGCGATGATGGAGCCGATATTGGCGCCGTTTGCGGATAAGGTGAAGCAGATCGCGCTGTCCGTGCCAACCATCCCGTACCTGTCCAATGTGACGGGAACCTGGATGACGGCGGAGGACGCCGCCGATCCGGCTTACTGGACGCGGCATGCGAGGGGGACGGTCCGGTTCGCCGACGGAGCGGCCAAGCTGCTCCAGGAGAAGCAGGCCGTATTTATCGAGATCGGGCCCGGCAATGCGCTCAGCAGCTTCGTCCGCAAAATGCAGGCACAGGCCGAAGCGGGCGGGGGGCATGAGGCGCATTATCTCGTCCGCCATCCGCAGGAGCAAGCCGCGGATGATGCCTACTTGCTTGAGAAGATAGGCAAATTGTGGATTGCGGGCGTGCGGATCGATTGGACGGAGTACTATGCGTCGGAACGGCGCCGCCGGATAACCTTGCCGACCTATCCGTTCGAACGCCGGCGCTATTCCGTGGACGGGATGCGACTGGCCGCGGGCGGCCTGCGGCGGGCAGCCGCTGTGCGGGAAGGCGCGCTGCCGGAAGCAGGAAGCGGGCGCGAAGCTGCCGCGCGGGGCGGCGCAACGGCCCGCCCGGTGTCGGTATCATCTATCGAGCACATGATTGCGGATACGGTCCGGCGCCATTTCGGATTTTCGGACCTCGCAATGAACGATAACTTCTTTGATATCGGAGCGAGCTCGCTTGATATTTCCCAGTTGGCCGACAAGCTGGCAGGGATGCTCGGCAAGGACATTCCCGTGGTCGCGCTGTATTCGTACCCGACCGTCCGCACGCTGGCGGCGTTCCTGCGGGATGATGGGCTGCACACGCCGGCCGAAGAGGCGGAGGCGCAGGATAAAGAGCGCCGCCGCGCTATGGAAGAGGGACTGGCGCGGACGGACCGGTTGAGGTCGGCTTCGCTTCAGGAACGAATGCCTGCGGAGCAGAGCGAACGACGGGGAAGCGGCTCCTCCGCCTCAGGGGAGAACGGGATCGACATTGCCGTCATCGGCATGGCCGCCCGCTTCCCGGGCGCGGATAATCTCGACGAGTTCTGGCGCAATCTACGCGGCGGGGTCGAGTCGATTACGTTCTTCACCGACGAGGAGCTGCTGCAGGAGGGCGTCGATCCGGCGCTTGTCTCCCACCCGTCTTATGTGAAAGCCAAGGGAATCCTGCATGGAATCGACCAATTCGATGCCGCCTTTTTCGGTTACTCGCCGCGGGAAGCCGAGTTGATGGACCCGCAGCTGCGGCTGTTCCACGAATGCGCGTGGGAAGCGCTGGAATCGGCCGGGTACAACCCGGACGCCTATCCGGGACTTATCGGCGTCTATGCGGGCGCGACCCCGAATTTGGAATGGGTCTCCCGCTTCGCCGGGGGCTTGGGCGGAACGGAGCGATTCAGCGCCATGCTGCTCAACGATCGGGAATTTTTCAGCACGCAGCTATCCTATAAGCTGAATCTCCGCGGACCGAGCATCTCCATGCAGACCGCCTGCTCAACTTCGCTGGTCAACATCGCACTCGCCGCCCAGGGGCTATTGGCGGGGACGTGCGATATCGCCTTGGCAGGCGGGGCCACCGTCAGCGTGCCTCACAAGCAAGGCTATCTGTACGAAGACGGCATGATTCTGTCGCCGGACGGGCACTGCCGCGCCTTCGACGAGCAGGCGGAGGGAACCGTCTTCGGAGACGGCGTCGGCGTCGTCATCCTGAAGCGGCTGCGCGACGCCATCGCGGACGGAGATATTATCCATGCCATCATCAAAGGCTTCGGCCTGAACAATGACGGCATGCGCAAGGTCGGCTTCACCGCCCCGAGCACGAAGGGACAGGCCGAGGTTATCCGTGCGGCCCATCTGATGGCCGGCGTGGAGCCGGAGAGCATCACTTATGTCGAGGCGCACGGAACGGGCACGAATATGGGGGACCCGATCGAGATCGAGGCGTTGAAGGAGGCGTTCCGCACCGGGGAGACGGGCTTTTGCCGGATTGGGTCGGTCAAGTCCAACGTCGGGCATCTCAACAGCGCGGCCGGAGCGGCGGGCTTCATCAAGACGGTGCTGGCGTTGAAGGCGAAGCAGATTCCGCCGACCCTGCATTTTGAACGGGAAAATCCAAAGATTGATTTCGCCAACAGCCCGTTTGTCGTCAACACCGCCCTGACTCCTTGGGAGAGCGGCCGCTATCCGCTGCGCTCCGGGGTCAGCTCGTTCGGAATCGGGGGCACCAATGCGCATGTCATCCTGGAGGAGGCCCCGGTCTTGGAGCCATCGAGCGAAGGCCGATCCGATAAATTGCTGCTGGTGTCGGCAAGAACGGCGACGGCTCTGACCGAGGCGAAAGCGCGCTTGGCGAAGTTCCTGACGGAACGCCCGGATATCGATCTGTCGGATGCGGCGTATACGTTGCAAGCAGGCCGGAAGGCCTTCGAATGGAGAGCCGCGTTCGTCTGCGGGACGGCGCAGGAAGCGGCCGCCATCCTGGCATCGCCCGAGCCTGGCCGGATAGCGGTGGCCGAGACGGGCACGCAAGCCCGCTCCGTCGTGTTCCTGTTCCCGGGCCAAGGCTCCCAATACGTCAACATGGGCCGCGGGCTGTACCGTGGCGAGCCTGACTTCCGGGAGGAGATCTACCGCTGCCTCGCACTCATTCAACCGCATATGGCGCTAGACTTGAAGGCCGTGCTGTATCCGGACGAGGCAGGCCGCGGCACGCGGGAGGACGAGCTTATGCTGCGGACGGACATCGCGCAGCCCCTCCTGTTCATCGTCGAATATGCGCTTGCCAAGCTGCTGATGCGATGGGGCGTTCGCCCGGAGGCGATGATGGGACACAGCATCGGCGAGTATGTCGCCGCTTGCCTGGCGGGCGTATTCACGCTGGAAGAAGCGCTCCAGCTTGTCGCGCTTCGCGGCCGGCTCATGCAGGGGATGCCTGCCGGAGCGATGCTCAGCGTAGCGCTGCCCGAGGCTGAATTGCGCGGCATGCTGCCGGATCGGCTTGCGCTGGCTGCCGTCAACAGCACGTCCTTATGCGTCGTCGCCGGGGAGTCGGACGAGATAGACGAATTTGCCCGGCTGCTGGAAGGCAAAGGCTGCGCATGCCGGCGTCTGCATACCTCCCATGCGTTCCATTCGCATATGATGGATCCGATTTTGCCGGAATTTGCGGACCGTGTGCGCTCGATCCGGCTGAAGGAGCCGGAGGTTCCTTTTATATCCAATGTGTCCGGCACGTGGATCACGCCGGAAGAAGCTACGGATCCCGAATACTGGGTCGGGCATTTGCGGTCGGCCGTGCGCTTCTCGGACGGGCTGGACGAACTGTTGAGCAATCCGCGCGCCGTATTCATCGAGGCGGGCCCGGGCAATGCGCTCAGCACGTTCGTACGCAAGCATCTCGCGGCTTCGCGGGAACGGGTCGCCGTCAATCTGCTGCGGCACCCTCAGGAAGGCGATTCGGATTCTGCTTACTTGCTTCACAAAATCGGCCGCCTCTGGCTGGCCGGCATTGATATCGATTGGGCGGGCTTCTATGCGCATGAGCGGCGGAGGCGCGTCGAGCTGCCGACCTATCCGATGGAGCGGCAGCGCTATTGGCTGGATGAGGCGCAGCAGCCGCTGGCGGCGGGACGTCCAACCGGGCCGCGGAGCGGGGGCAAAAACCCGAACATGGCCGACTGGTTCTACTACCCTTCGTGGGAACGGACCGTGCTGCAGGAAGGCTCGGACAAGCCGGACGAGGACGGGAAGCATGACTGGCTTATCTTCGCGGACGGCTGCGGACTCGCGGACGAACTGGCCGCGCTCGTGCGGAAGGAAGGACATCGGGCCGTCCTCGTGGAGGCAGGCCCCGCATTCGCTAAGCGCGATGACGATACGTTCACGCTGTCTCCTGCCTCGGCGGAGCAGTATGCGCTGCTGTTGGAGGATCTCCGCGCCCGGGAGCTTGTGCCGGATCGGGTCGTCCATTTATGGAATGTTACGGCCGCCGACGAGGAATTGCCGGATGGGAACGGTTCCAGAGCGGAGGCCGAGTCTGAACGGCGCCAGCAAGAGCTCGGGTATTACAGCTTGATCTTCCTCGCGCAAGCGCTTCGCAAACAAAAGGAGTCTGCGGATGTCCGCATCGCGGTCGTGTCGACCGATATGCAGGAGGTAACGGGTCTGGAACGGCTGTCTCCCGGCAAAATAACGCTGCTGGGTCCAAGCATAGTCATCCAGCAGGAATACAGCGGCATGAGATGCGTGAGCATCGATATCGATGCGCCGACAGGGAGCGGACATCACCGGCGAACCGCCGAGCGCATCGCGGCGGAGCTGTCGGTTCTGGCTTCGGATCGTCTGATCGCTTACCGCGGCCCATACCGTTGGGTGCAGCAGTACAAGCCGCTCGCTCTGCGCCAAGCAGATCCTCCGGCAGCGCCATTCCGGGAACGCGGCGTCTACCTGATCACCGGCGGCCTCGGTGGAATCGGCATGCTGACGGCGGAGTATTTGGCGCGGCATTTCCGGGGGCGGCTCATTCTTACCGGGCGTTCCTCCTTCCCCGCGCGGGAGGAGTATGGCCATTGGCTGGCCGAACACGGCGAAGCGCATCCGATCTCTCGCAAAATCAAGCGGGTGCAGCAGTTGGAAGCGTTGGGGGCCGAGGTGACTTACATCCAGGCCGACCTGTCCGACGAAGCGCAGATGAACCGCGTCTTCGAATATATGGACGCCGCATACGGCTGCGTGAACGGAGTCGTGCAGGCAGCCGGGCTTCCCGGCGCGGAATCGTTCCGTGCGATCGAAAATATCGGCGGAGGCCAGTCGGACGAGCAGTTCCGGGCCAAAGTCCAAGGGCTGCAGACACTGTCGAAGCTGCTGGCCGGGAGAGAAGCGGATGTATGTATTCTGTTCTCCTCCATCGCAAGCGTGCTCGGCGGGCTTGGCTTCAGCGCCTATTCGGCCGCGAATCTGTACATGGATGCCTTCGCCCGCAGACAGAACCGGGCAGGGGGGACGAGGTGGCTGTGCGTCAATTGGGATGCATGGGAGTTCTGGGAGCAGCACAGCTCCACCATCGGGGAATCGCTCGTCGAACTGGCGATATTGCCTGCCGAAGCGCCGGATCTGTTCCGGTACGTCTACAACCCTTGCGGCAGCAGCCAGGTTATCGTTTCCACCGGAGATCTGGACATGCGCATCGATCAATGGATTCGGCACGCAGGCAAGAAGCAGGAAGAACTGGCGGGAAGCGGCGCCTCGTTCGGCCGGCCGAATCTGACCAACCCGTATGTCGCGCCTCGCAACCGGATAGAGAAGGCGATCGCCGACGTGTGGACGCGGTTTTTCCGCATGGACGAAGTGGGTATCCATGATAACTTTTTTGACCTGGGGGCGAGCTCCCTCGACATGATCCAATTGACCGGCAAATTAAACGAAGCGTTGGGCGAAAGCATCGCCGTCGTCGATTTGTTCACCTATCCCAGCATACATGCGCTCGCGCAGCGCCTGACCCGGAACGGACAGGACGAGGCGGAGGAAGCGGAGCTGGAGCAGCAGTTGATCGGTTCGGTGGCCAAAGGAAAGAAACGGCAGCAGCAGCAAAAAGAAAAAAGACGCAAAGGAGAGGTCTTGCAATGAGCGTATCGAGCGGAAGAGAGTACACCGGATCCGAAATCGCCGTCATCGGCATGTCGGGAAGGTTCCCGGGAGCCAAAAACTTGCGGGAATATTGGGACAACCTCTGCAACGCCAGGGAGAGCATTTCCTTTTTCAGCGAAGAGGAACTGCTGGAGGCCGGTATCGATCCGGACACGCTGCGCCATCCGAATTTTGTGAAGGCCAAAGGGATGCTGGATGACATCGAGTACTTCGATCCCGAGTTTTTCGATTATACCCCGCGCGAAGCAGAGGTGATGGATCCGCAATTCCGCCTTCTGCACGAATGCTCCTGGGAAGCGCTCGAACAGGCGGGCTACGATCCGAAGACGTATCGCGGGTCCATCGGGCTCTATACCGGCGCAGCCTTCAATTCCCATTGGTTCATGCGGGCGTTCAAAGGGCTGGGTACGGCGGAGGAATCCGCGACGCTGGAGACGGCGATGTTGAACCTTCGCGATTATATGGCGACCCTTGTATCGTACAAATTGAATTTGAAGGGGCCGAGCTTCACGGTGCAGACCGCTTGCTCCACATCGCTCGTGGCCGTGCATCTGGCTTGCCAAGGCTTGCTCAGCGGCGAGTGCAGCATGGCGCTTGCCGGCGGGGTGTCGATTCAACTGCCGCAGAAAAACGGCTATTTCTATCAAGAAGGCATGATCAATTCGCCTGACGGGCACTGCCGCGCCTTCGACGAACAGGCGGCCGGCACTGTCTTTGGAGACGGCGCGGGCATCGTCCTTCTGAAGCCGCTGGAGGATGCGCTCGCGGACGGCGACCATATCTTCGCCGTCATTAAAGGCTCGGCGATCAATAATGACGGGAACCGGAAAGTGGGCTATACCGCGCCGAGCACGCAGGGACAAGTGTCCGTCATCCGAGCCGCTCATCATGTGGCGGAAGTGGAGCCGGAAAGCATCAGCTACATTGAGGCGCACGGAACGGGAACGACGCTGGGCGATCCGATCGAGATCGAAGCGTTGAATACCGCATTTCAGACAGAAAAGAAACGCTACTGCGGCATCGGCTCGGCCAAATCCAACATCGGACATTTGAACAATGCCGCGGGAGTGGCCGGCTTCATTAAGAGCGTGCTCGCGCTGGCGAACAAACAATTGCCGCCGACGCTTCACTATGAACGTCCGAACCCGAAGATCGACTTCGAGAACAGCCCGTTCTATGTCAACGACCGCTTGCGAGAGTGGACGAGCGACGGCGGGCCGCTGCGTGCCGGAGTCAGCTCGTTCGGCATCGGCGGAACGAATGCGCATGTCGTGCTGGAGGAGGCGCCGCCCGCGGCCGCTTCCTCCCCGGGCAGAACGGTGCAGCTCATCGCCTTGTCCGCCAAGACGGAAGCCTCGCTTGAACGGCTGACCGAGCGCATGGCCCGGCATGTGCAAGAGCATCCGGACGTATGCCTGGCCGATATGGCCTATACGCTGCATGTGGGGCGGGCGGCGTTCCCGCATCGCCGCACGTTCGTCTGCGCCAGCGCGGGGGAAGCAGCCGCTTGGCTGGATCAGCCGGACTGTGCCGATGTCCAGAGCGGGATGGCCGCGGCGGATGACAAGCCTGTCGTCTTCATGTTCTCCGGCCAAGGCTCGCAATACACCGGCATGGGCCGGGAGCTGTACGAGCGGGAGCCGGTGTTCCGCGCCGAGGCGGATCGCTGCTTCGAGCTGATGCCGGATCCAATCGGCAAGCAGGTGAAGCAGGTTCTATACCCGTCCGGCGAAGAGGCTGATGCGGAGGCTTTCGGACTAATCAACCGGACAGACATCGCGCAGCCCGTCATCTTTACAGTCGAGTACGCACTGGCCAAGCTGATGATGGACTGGGGAGTGCGTCCGCAGGCGATGATCGGGCACAGCATTGGCGAATATGCGGCCGCATGCCTCGCCGGCGTCTTCCCGCTCGAGGACGCCATCCGGCTCGTCACGCTGCGCGGACAATTGATGCAGAGTCTGCCCGGCAGTGTCATGCTGAGCGTGCCGCTGAGCGAGCAAGAGCTGCTGCCGATGCTGTCCGGCGGATTGTCCCTGGCCGCGGTGAACGCGCCTTCCATGTGCGTCGTGTCCGGAACGCAGGAAGCGGTCGAGGCGCTGGCTGCCCTGCTGGAGGAGAGAGGGCACGCCTGCCGGCGGCTGCATACGTCCCATGCGTTCCATTCCGCCATGATGGACCCCATCCTGGAGCGCTATGAGCAGGAGGTAGGCAAGCTGACGCTGCATCCGCCGCGCTTCCCGTTCATTTCGAACGTGACGGGGACCTGGATTCGGGATGAGGAAGCGGTAAGCCCGGCCTACTGGGCGCGGCATCTGCGCGGCACGGTACGGTTCGCCGACGGACTCGCGACACTGTTCGCCGAGATCGATGCCGCGTTCGCGGAGATTGGCGGAGGCAATGCGCTGACCGCCTTTGCACGGCGGCACACGGAGGCAAAGGGGGAGCGTGTCCTGGTGAACCTGATGCGGCATCCGCAGCAGGCTGCGTCGGATGTGGCGCATCTCCTCCTTCAAGTCGGACGGCTGTGGAACGCCGGCGTGACAATCGATTGGTCGCGCTTCTACGGGGAGGAGCAGAGAAATCGTATCCCGCTGCCCACCTATCCGTTCGACCGCCGGCGCTTCTGGATCGATGAGGAAGGAATCCGCATCGTCCACTACGGCTCTGCTGCGGAGGGCGCGGGGCATTCCGGCTCAGCGGCGCCGGCGTCCCGGCGGGAGGCAGCGCCTGGAACAGCCGCGCCCCGGAATTCGCTGGAAGAGACGTTGGCCGGCATTTGGCGGGATCTGTTCGGTATCGGGGAGATCGGGATTCACGATGATTTCTTTGAATTGGGCGGCCACTCGTTGAAGGCGACCAGCCTTATCGCCAAGATCCATAAGGAGTTCGACGCGGAGCTGGCCTTATCGGATATTTTCAACATGCCGACGATTAGCGCCCTTGCCCGGCACATCGCACAGATGGAGAAAAATCAATATTTCGCCATCTCGCCGGCGGAGCCGAAACCGTATTATCAGGTGTCTTCCGCTCAGAAACGGACGTTCCTCATCCATCAGCAAATCGGCGACGTAACAACCTACAACATGCCGATGGCCTTGCTGGTTCATGGCAAAGCTGATGCCGATCGGTTCGAGCAAACGTTCATCAAATTGATTCACCGTCATGAAAATATGCGGACCTCGTTCCACTTGGTTGACGGGGAGCCAATGCAGCAAGTCCATGAAGACTTCTCGTTTGCGGTCGAACGCCTGGAAGCAGACGAGCAGGATATGAATAAAATCGTGCGCAAGTTCATCAAACCGTTCGATCTGGGCCAAGCCCCGCTGATTCGCGCCTCTTTCGTCAAGCTTGGGCCGGAGAAGCATGTGCTGCTTATGGATATGCACAATATCGTGTCGGACGGCGCATCTATGAACGTATTCATTAAGGAGTTCAGCGATCTGTATGCGGGGAAGGAGCTCCAGCCGCTGCGGATTCAGTATAAGGATTATGCGGAATGGCAGCACCGCCTGCTGGAAGGAGACATGATCCGGAAGCAGGAGGAGTACTGGTTGAGCCAGTTCCGGCACAGCATCCCGGTGCTGAATATGCCGACCGATTTCGAGCGGCCCGAATTCCAATCGTTCATCGGCAGAGCGCACAAGCTCACTCTGCCCAAGGCGACGGCGGATCAGTTGAACGCTGTGGCCAAGTCCCGCAACGTCACGATCAACGTGCTGTTGTTCTACCTGTACACCCTTGTGCTGCACCATTATACCGGCCAGCGCGACATGACGGTCGGCTCGCTGGTCGCAGGCCGGCGGCATGCCGATGTGGAGCCATTAATCGGCATGTTCACCAACTTTTTGCCGATACGGGTCTGCTTCGAGGAGAACCGCACCATCCTCGACCAACTGCTCGTGTTGAATGACACGATGATGAACGCGTACGAAAATCAAGATTTCCCGTTCGACCGGATGGTGGAGAAATTGTCGGCGAAATTGCCGCGCGGCCGCAATCCGCTGTTTGATACAATGATGATTTTCCATAACGAATTTGACGGGAACCCGGTGTTGAAGGCCGAAGGACTCACCTTCGAGAACTATGACATTACGAAGGGGATCTCCAAGCTCGACTTCAAGCTCGATATCGGCTTTGCCGATGACGGCGGGCTGCTCTGCGTCATGCAGTATAACACGGCCCTGTTCGTCGAAGACACGATAGCGGGGCTGATGGGGCACTTCGTCGAGTTGATCGACAATGTGCTGGCCGATCCGGAGCGGAAGCTGGGGGAGATCCGGCTGCTCTCCGAGGCGGAGCAGAGCGAACTGGCCGCCAAAAGACGCAAACCGGAGCCGGAAAGCGCGTTTACCGTGGTTGCCGCCTCCACCTTTACGGCGGAGCCGATCCGTCCGTATGTGCAATGGTGGGGCGAGCAATTCGGATTGCGCCTTGACATTCATTTTGCGCCTTACCACCAAGTGTTTCAGGAGCTTTTGAATCCGGACAGCGCGCTCTCTTCCGAGGGAGATGCGGGATTGCTCCTCGTGCGGTTCGAGGATTGGCTGCGGGATGATCGCTCGCCGGAGGACAAGCAAATTAAGAAGCTGGAGCGGGCGTTCTCCGAGCTGGCGCAGGCTTTGTCTGCGATGAAGGGCCCAAGGCCGCTGTTCGCCGGCGTGTTTCCGGTGTCGGCTTCGCTTGGAGCTTCACCGGTCATGGCGAGCTATTTGGAGGAGCTGACGAACCGATGGAAGCGGGAGCTGGAAAAGAAGGAGCATGTTCATGTCATCGACTTCAGAGAGGTTGGCGGGATGTTCGGCGTCGAGCACATCGATGATGCCGCCGCCGATCAAGCGGGGCACATGCCGTTCACGCCGGAATATTACGCGGCCATCGGGACGTTCACGACGCGCCGCCTGTTGGCTTGGCACGGACATCCGTTCAAGGTCATCGCGGTCGATTGCGACCATACGCTGTGGAACGGAGTATGCGGCGAAGATGGAGCCGAAGGAGTCACGGTTACGGAGCCTTGCCGCGATTTGCAGCGGTGTCTGCTGGAGAAGCAGCGCGAGGGCATGCTGCTTGTCCTTGTCAGCAAGAACAACGAGAGGGACGTGTGGGACGTATTCGACAAACATCCGGACATGCTGCTGACAAAAGAGGACTTCGCCGGTTGGCGCATCAACTGGAGCACGAAATCTGAAAATCTGCGCTCGCTGGCGGAGGAGCTCCGGTTGGGACTGGACAGCTTCATCTTCCTCGATGACAGTTCGCTGGAATGCTTGGAGGTTCGCTCGAATTGCCCGGAAGTGCTGGCGCTCCAGCTGCCTGAAGGACGGCAAGTGCCGGCATTCCTGCGGCATATATGGGCCCTGGATCGCATCCGCGTGACCGAAGACGACGAGCGAAGAACCGAAAGGTATGCAACGGAGCGCAAGCGCGGCGAAGTTCGCGCATCCGCTTCGTCGCTGCAGGCCTTTCTCCATGATTTGGAGCTCGTGATGAGCATTAAGGAGGCGGAGGCCGGACAGCTGCCGCGCATCGGCCAGCTTATGCAGCGGACCAATCAATTCACGCTGAATGCGGACCGCAGCATGGCGGACGGCTTGCCGTCCATCCTGTCGAAGCCGGATACGGCGTGCTGGGCTATCGAAGCCGCGGACCGATTCGGAAGCTACGGTCTGGCCGGGGCTGTCATTACCCGATGCGAGGACGGCATCATGCATCTGGATTCTTTCCTCTTAAGCTGCCGTATCCTCGGAAGAGGAATCGAAGCTGCCGTGATCAGCTCATTGAAGCCGTACTGTCTTGAACGGAATGCCGCTTATATCGAAGCGGTATGCACGCTTACCGGGAAGAACGAACCCATGCTCGCCTTTTTGCAATCGGGTGGCTGGAGTGTCATGGAAGAGACGGACCGCACCGTGCGCTTCCGGCATGCCGTGGAGGATATCCCGGACGCCATCGATCATATCCAATGTGTCCGCAGCGCGCCTCTTCCTGTCAGGGAAGAGCCGCAGCATACAGGCAACGGCACGCCGCGCGAGTCCGCGACGGTCATGGTGGGCGCGGGAAGCTTCGAGCAGCCGTCGTGGGACATGGTTCTCGACGGGCGCTATCCGCAGCTGCACCAGCATCAGCTGCTCCCGCTGCACTATTATAATGCGGTCCGGCTTCTCCAATTACCGGTGCAGAACATCGAGGAAGGAGCGCCGCTGAGAGCCGCCTACCGCGCTCCGGCCAACGAGGTGGAAGCGGCTATGGTGCAAATCTGGGAACGGGTGCTCGGCATCGGCGGCATCGGCATTGACGACGACTTTTTCCGGCTGGGCGGCACCTCCCTTCATGCGGTTCGGGCCGAGGTGGAAATGGAAAAGCAGGGCCTCTTCGCTGATGGGCAGCAATTATTCAAATATCGGACGATTCATCAATTGTGCCCGTTTATTCGCGTTTCCGTCATGGATTGAACCGGAGTGTCTTAATTTTCTGCTCATGGCATCGGCTGCATATTTGCGGCCGGTGCCTTGCTTTTGTATGGGAAATATAGGATAATGATTGCGTTGTAGACATCCAGGAACATACATATAGACATATTGATGGGATTTGTAATCGATAAAGGAGATAGAAGAAAAATATGAATAAAGAAGCGATCGATTCAATTTATTCCCAAGTGTCCATTAAGGATGGAAAAAAAGCGATCGAGAACATTCTTCTGGATATTTACTTCAAGCCGGGCATCTCTACGAAGGAGATCGCGCGCAAGACGCTGCTGCCGCTGCCGATTGTGGCGGCTATCAAGAAAGAGTTCATCAAGGCGGGACTAATCGAACAAAGCCGGGGAGTCAACTGCACTCCGAGAGGGATGCGGTTCGTTGAGCATACGATGGGTTATGGGCAACTGAACCGGACCTTGTATCAGCGGTTGAAGCAGGGGCAATGGCATCCGGACGATCTGCACGACATGATGTCGAAGCTGGAAGGCGTCTTTGAGAACCGTCCCCAGGTCGATGTCACGATCGACCAATCCCGCTGCACGCTGGAGACGAGCATGAAGCGGGCCGTGCTGGCGCTTCAGCACGAAGTTCTTATCGGGCGGGATATCGTCTGTCTGGGGGATGATGACCTTGTCAGTGTGTCGTTGGCGTTTCTCCTTAAGCAGTTGTTTCGGCAAAATCCGCATAAATCCAATACCCGCATTCATGTGTTCGAGATTGACAAACGCATTATCAGCTACGTGAACTATGTTGCGGAATCCGAAAATTTACCGATTGTCTGCTATGAAACGGATTTTCGCGAACAGCTCCCGTCTGAATTTTTGCACCATTTTGATTGCGTTTTCACGGATCCTCCCTATACGCTCCAGGGCCTGTCTTTATTCGTATCGCGAGGCATCCAGTTGCTGAAGCCGGAAATCGGGCTGCCCATTTTTCTATCGTTCGCCCACAAATCGCCAGACTTTGCTTTGGAGATGCAGCGCGAATTTTCCCGGATGGGCTTGCTTGTCACGAGTGTGCTCCCGCGCTTCAATCAATATCTCGGGGCGGAAATTATAGGTAACACGAGCCAGATGATTGTGTTACAATCTACGGAAGAGACGAAGGAGAGCATTGCGCGTGATTACCGGGACGCCCTCTATACGGGAGAAGTAAGGCGCACCATTCGCGCCTATGAATGCAAACGGTGCAGCCTTGTGACCGAGGTTGGCTTTCAAATGCAATGGCAAACGATTGAACAGCTGAAAAAGAAGGGCTGCCCGAGCTGCCATCATGACTCCTTCGAGTTAATTCAAAAAAAGAACGCATAACGACGCAGAATGGAGTCATAGCAAGATGCCGATTAGACAAATCGTGCCGGATGATATTGCGGTTATCGCTCAATTTGAGACGGACATTTCCGTTATCTCATTCGGAGAAGAAGCGATTACCGATCCTCGCTTTCATATCAAGAAGCTGGAAAAAGCGCTTCACTATGAAAAAAAAGGAATGTTAGTGCTGGAAGTTGACGGGAATGTCGCAGGCTGGATGTGGATTACGCCGCGGGAAAACTCGGTCACGAAGCAGATGTACGCGAATTTCAAAAGCTTCTATATCGCAGAGCCCTACCGCGGCACCGCTTATGTGGATGAGCTCTTCGATGCGGGCATGATGTATTGCAAGAGGGCGGGAACCGAGCGCATCATTGGCAAGGTGCATGTAAGCAATTTGCCGATGAGGCTGCTTTACAAGAAGTACGGCTTCAAGCCGACGCATCTGACGATGGAGTGGTTCTCCGGTGAAGCAGATGATTAAATGTATCGTATGGGATTTGGATGATACGCTGTGGGAAGGAACGCTGAGGGAAGACGAGGCCGCTATCAAGCTGCTGCCGGAGATGGCAAGCGTCCTTGATACGCTCGATCGGCGCGGGATTCTGCACAGCATCGCCAGCCGCAACGGCTGGGAGCAAGTGAAGGACAAGCTGGAGCAGTTGGGCATCGCCCATTATTTCTTGTCCCCCCAATGCCATTTCGACTCAAAGGCAGCGAGCATCGAGCGGATTGCCCAGGAACTGAACATCGGCTTGGATGCGATTGCCTTTATCGATAATGATCCGTTCGAGCGCTTCGAAGTGAACTTCTATGTGCCGGAGGTCCAGACTTATGACGCTCGGCAATATCGGGAGCTTCCCGGTTATCCTGAATTCCAGGCAGGCCAGTTGACCGAAGAAGCGGCCAACCGGCGGCAGTATATGCAGGCGCGCCACATGCGGGAGGAAGCTCGCAAAGCGCATACAGGCAGCCGCGAGCAATTCTTGAAGGAATGCGGAATGAAGCTGCGGATCCGGCTGGCGAGGGAAGAGGATTACCCGCGGGTGGTTGAATTATCCCGCCGCACGAACCAGATGAACAGCTTATTGGAACGAATCGATTTTCCTTTCGTCGAATCGTACTGCGCTCGGGATAACCATTACTTATATGTGGCCCGGCTGGAGGACCGGTTCGGCGCGCACGGGCTGATCGGAACCTGCTTTGCAAGCGCTGCGGCCGACGGGATCGACATCAATCTGTTTTGCATTTCCTGCCGGATTGAAGGCCGGGGCATCGCCTCCGCCTTTTTGTACACCGTTCTGGAAAAGCTGGAACAACAACAGCCGCAGGCGGCCACGGCGCGATGCCGGCTAGTCAGCAAGCAGCGGAATTTGCCGGCGAGACTGTTGTTGGAGATGCTGGGCTTCAAGAAAACGACTACGGAGGACGAGCAATCCGTCTATATGCTGCAGTTGCCGCTCCCGCGGAAGGCATTCGATTGGCTCGAGATAGGAGAATAAGCGATGAACCGCGATGCGATCGAACCGATCGAACAGGAAATTGCCGGAATACTTCAAACTATGCTCAAACTGCCTTACGTCGAAGCGGACACCGTCTTAATTGGCGAGACCGGAATCTTAGACTCTATGACGGTAATGAGACTGCTTGCGGAAATAGAGAGGCGGTTTGATTTTACGCTGGATGAAGACGATCTGACGCTGGATTCCATAAGCAGCGTCAAGCGTCTGGCGGAGTGGGTCATTCAGAGCAAACAGGCAGGTCATTAAGTTGGCCTATCTATTCAATAAGTTGAGAAAGAAGTTGGGAAATCTCATAGAGATTGGATATCGCGCTTTTCTGGCAGGTACAGCCTGCCGCAGAGCGCGATTTTTATTTGTTCAAGAAGGCCGGCCTCTTGAGAACAATAGGCAGGGTACATAAAAAAAGGCAGGATACATAAAAAGAAAAAAATAGATTCAATTGAAAAACTTAGCATGCTATAATTATTTCGAAATATATGACATCATGAGAAAAATTATATAAACATATCGAATTTTGCTAATAGGGGGTGGCTCCGTTATCAAGGCCCGTCGTCCATAAACAGCAGCTACGACGGAACGGATTCAAGGCGCATAAGAAAATTCTGAAGTAATGGAGGAATTTCAATGAAGCCGAATGAACAGGGAACAGCCAGCGAGACTGATGCGAAGACGCAAGATGCCGTCAACGTGGTCGGGTACACGGATCGATTTAGCGTCCAGCCCGGACAAGCACTGAATTTTATGATCGACACGGTGAGTTCGAGTTATACCGCCAGTGTGGTGCGGATATGCGGCGGGATGCCGGATCCGGATCATTCGCCCTATTTGCCGACGGAACCGGTACCGGCGGATTGCGCCGGCGAATACCCGGGACGGCGGCAGACGACCGCGATCGGCTCCTATGCCGAGCTGCCGCTGCCGGAGGAATGGATGCGAGCCGGGGAATTCTCGCTTCAGATGTGGGTATACCCGCAGCTTCCGCAATATGAGAAGGCGCAGACGATCTGGTCTGCCAAATCTCTCGACGGTTCAACCGGGGCGGATGTGACGCTGGACCAGGACGGACATGTAACGTTTTCCTTGATCGGCGGCTGCGGGCATTCCGTTGCCGTTCGCTCCGAGGCGCCGCTGCACGGTCATGAGTGGCACTTCGTAGCCGTTCAATATTCAGTCAGTCGCGAAGCGGCAGTGCTCTTCGTGAGTCAGCAGGTCGGCTGGAGGCCCGATGACGGAGCGCAAGTCAGCACGGCGCCTGCGAAGCTGGATTACAGTCAGACGGTCATCTCCAGCGTGCTGCTGGCTGCGGATTCGGACTCTGCGGCGCCGGGCGGCGTGTCCCGCCATTATAACGGGAAAATCGGAAACCCTCGCTTGTTCCAACATTATTTTACGGAAGCCCAACTGTATGACTTGGCGCGCGGCACGCAGACGGAGCCCGATGGCGCGCGTCTCATTGCGGATTATGACTTCAGCGACGGCATTTCAACGACCCGTCTCTCCGATCGCTCGGCTGGAGGGCATCATGGGATTTTGCGCCAAGGCGGAACCCGCGCCGTTACAAGTCACAATTGGACCGGGGAGCAGACAGACTACCGTCTCGCGCCGGAGCAATACGCTGCAATTCATTTTCATGACAACGACATCGAGGATGCCGGCTGGGAAGCCGACATCACGTGGCGGCTCCCGGAGGATCTGCGAAGCGGCATCTATGCGCTGAAGCTGGAGGCTGAAGGCAGCATCGATTACATTCCGTTTTTTGTGCGGCCGACGCAGGGGACGGCAACCGCTCCCGTCCTGTTCCTGGCGCCGACCAATACGTATCTGGCATATGGGAACGAGCGGCTGTTCAAGTATGCCAAAGAATATTTGGGCGAGGACTATGTTCTTCCTGCGCAGGATGTTTATTTGGACGAGCATCCGGAAATGGGCAGTTCCATATATGACCTGCACAACGACGGCAGCGGCGTCCAATATTCTTCCCGGCTGCGGCCGCTCCTGAATATCCGGCCTCATTACCGGAACTGGCGGGCTGTGCGCCATTTTTCTGCCGATCTGTACATTACCGGATGGCTGGAGCGGCGGGGGCAGAGCCATGATATCGCGACGGACGAAGATCTGCATCATGAAGGCGCCAGCTTGCTAAGCCGTTACAAGGTGGTCATTACCGGCAGCCATCCCGAATATTGGACGCGTCCGATGATGAAAGCGCTGGAGCAGTATTTGGCGGAGGGCGGCCGCTTAATGTATTTGGGAGGCAACGGATTTTATTGGGTGACGAGTCTGGATCCGGATCGGCCGCATCTACTGGAGGTGCGGCGCGGCAACGCCGGCTCGCGCTCCTCGGATTCTCCGCCGGGCGAGCTGTTTCACAGCACGACAGGCGAGCCCGGAGGCATATGGCGCCATTTCGGGTATGTGCCTCAGCGGCTCGTCGGGGTAGGCGTTACCGCTCTGGGCGGCGGCTCGGCATGCGGTTACCGCCGATTGGAGGACAGCTTCCATCCGTCGGCGCAGTTTATTTTTGAAGGCATAGGCGATGACGAGATCATTGGCGACTTCGGATATGCGGCCGGCGGCGCAGCCGGCGATGAGATCGATCGCTATGATCTCACATTCGGCACGCCTCCGCATACGCTGTGGCTGGCCACGTCAACCGGATTCGACAATAATTACCAATTTATTCATGAAGATCAATTAAATACGGCACCGGGTCAAGGGGGATGCGATAACTCGCTTGTACGGGCGGACATGACCTATTTCGATATCCACGGCGGGGGCGCGGTCTTCTCGGTCGGATCGATCAACTGGGCCGGGAGTCTTGCTTGGAACGATTATGACAACAATGTCGCCCGCATTAGCGACAACGTCCTGAAGCGATTGTTGGCGGAGCGCGACAGCTCCACCGCCTTATCGGCCGGAGCGGGTGCAACGCAGACTTGATGTGCCAGGGACAGCAAGAGAATCGATAAAAGGAATTTGCTTTATTATGGGGGAAATGAAGGATGAAACGTAAACTTGCCGCGATCGTCTTGGGAACCTTGCTTGTCTGTTTTCAGTTTGGCTTTCAGTCTGGCTTTCAGGCCAATTCGGCAGCCGCCTCCGCGGCGAAGGCGAAAAACGTTATTTTTATGGTTCCGGACGGATTCTCACCCGCCTATGCCGCCAGCTACCGCTTGTATAAGGGCGACTTGACCGTGATGGATCCGCTGCTTGTAGGCATGGTGAGGACGTATTCGGCCAATTCCGCGTTAACCGATTCCGCCGCTGCCGCGACGGCGATGGCAACGGGTTATAAGACGAACAATGGGATGATCGGGACGACTCCGGACGGAACATCGCGCCGGACGCTTCTCGAGGCGGCGCGGGAACAAGGCAAGTCCACCGGTCTGGTCGCGACCGCGAACATTACCGATGCGACGCCGGCCGCTTTTTCATCGCATATCGCCTCCCGTGACGAAGAAAGCGACATTGCGCCGCAGCAACTGGAAAATGCCGATGTTTTGCTGGGAGGGGGCAAAGCCTTCTTCCTTCCCGAATCGCTGGGCGGCAAGCAAAAGTCACGCAATTTGTTGGAGGAAGCAAGGCGCAGCGGCTACACTATCGTGGAGGACCGCGCTCAGCTGCAAGCCGCAAGCGGCAGCAAGCTGCTCGGGTTGTTCGCGGGCGGGGACATGGCGCCCGAGCTTGATCGGGAGCATACGAATGAACCCAGCTTGAAGGAAATGACCGGGAAAGCGATCGACGTTCTCCGTCAAAACAAAGCCGGCTTTTTCCTGCTAGTGGAAGGGAGCCAGATCGATTCGGCAGGGCACTACAATGACGCCGCTTGGGCGATGAAAGACACCCAGGCGTTCGAAGAGGCGGTTGCGCTGGCGATCACGACACGGGCGGAATGTCGGTCGGCGGATACGGTCAAACCGATGCCAAGCTTGAGGTGCTGCATCGTGTCAAGGCATCCGGGCTCTATATGGCAGACAAGCTGAAGGGGGATAGAAGCAATATCGCAGAAGTGCTTGCAACGTATGCCGGCATCAACCCGACCGCTGCGGAAGCAGCCAACATCAAGAACGCGAAAGATGCGGTGCATGCCATTAACGCCGTGATTAGCGAACGTGCTCTCATTGCCTGGACAACCTATTTGCACACCGGCGTGGACGTCCAAATCTATGCATTCGGGCCGGGAGCGGATTTATTCCGGGGCTTGCACAACAATATCTCGTCGCGCAAGTGCTACATATCGAGTTTGAGCGGTAACTGTCAGAAGAAGTGAAGTTGGCTAGGAAAAGAAGGGGGTGTCCCACAGTGAGACAGCCCCCTTATTCTCGACGTTCGACTTGCCGGAAAATTGCAAAAATGCAGCATTCCTATATGAGGTGTGCTCCGTTACAGGAAATCCTGCAAAACTGCATCAATTCAGCATGTTCAATGGTAATAAATCAAAAAAACGCTGAAAATGATGTATTTTTGCATCAATTCGATAAAATATTGGCTCAAGTACCATAAAATCCTGCATTTAGGCAGGATTTTATGGCCTCATTCATCATCTGACGCTTTTCTCGTCCCCGTCTAATCTGTTATTCTATCTTGCCCCGCACCCATATGCACCGCCTAGGGGATATGCACCACTAGGGGATATGCACCGCCTATGGGGACAGCCTGGCTTTTTTCCCAACCTCTCCGATTTCCGGCGCAACCGTCCCCGTTTTTTGGCCCAACCGTCCCCGATTCTTAGCGCAATCTTCCACGCAGGGCAGCTTGCCGTTACGCTTCCTCCAATACTCCGGCCGGCCCGAAAAACTCGTAATGAATCCGCTCGGGTGCAACGCCAAGTCCGGGCAGAGCCCGATAGATGGCCTTCATGAACGGCACCGGTCCGCAGAAGTACGTATCCGCCCGCTGCCACACATCGGCTGGCAAGGCGGATGCCAGCCACGCCTCGTCTATGAATCCTTGACGGTCACAATCGGCGCCCGCCTCGGGGCGCTCGTAGCAGACGAAGCTCCGGACGCGTTCATTCGCTTCCGCCAAGGCGCGAACCTCGTCGTGGAATGCATGAACCTGGCGATTCCGCGCGGAATGAACGAAATAAACGTCCCTTTCCGGCTCGTGCTCCGCCAGCGCCTGCAGCATGCTCATCATCGGCGTGACACCGACGCCGCCGCTAAGGAGCACGACCGGAGTCGGGCTGCCTGTACGCAGCGTGAATTCGCCGGCAGGTGCCGTCAGCTCTAGCCGATCGCCTTCCTGCACAACGTCATGCAGATAGCAGGAGACGATGCCGGCGGGGGAATGGTCATCGCCGCTTTCGCGCTTGACGCTGATCCGGTATGTGTCTCCCCCTGGAACCTGGGATAGGCTGTAATGGCGCAGATGCGTATTCTCCGAACCCTCCGGCTTCACCCGCACCGTAATATATTGTCCCGGAACATAAGAAGAGATGGCCCCGCCGTCTTCCGGCTGAAGATAGAACGACGTAATGACATCCGATTCCGGCACCTTGCGGACGACGCGGAAGCTGCGGAAGTCTTCCCAGCCGCCTTCCTCCTCCCCCGCAGCCCGGTACATATCGCGCTCGACCTGGATGAAAATATCTGCAATGACGCCGTACGCTTCCGCCCAGGCTTCCAAAATGTCATCGGTCGCCGCATCCCCAAGCACATCCTTGATGGCCAGCAGCAGATGCTTCCCGACAATCGGGTAATGCTCCGGCTGAATATGCAGAGCACGGTGCTTGTGGCCGATCTGCTTCACGACCGGCATAATGTTCTCCAGACGGTCGATATTCGCCGCCGCGGCATAAATGGCAGAGGCGAGCGCCTGCGACTGGCGGCCCTGCCGCTGGTTCGCGTGATTGAAAATATTGAGCAGCTCGGGATGGTTCGAGAACATTAATTCATAAAATCGCTTCGTAATCTGTTGGCCATGCGCTTCCAGAACGGGCACGGTCGCTTTCACAATCTCAATGGTGCGCGGCTTCAGCATCCTAACTCATCCTTTCGTAATTGGAATTCCGCAATGGAACTGATTCCAGTCTAACGAAGTGATCTACATCACAATGTGATCTTGCGCACAGCAAACGTGAGATATTCGTGAACGACGGAGCATTTTCGAGATAAACCGGGAGGGAGCCGCTCAAACATGGAGCGGAGCAAGCAAGATACGGGGACAATCCGATTAATACATAACGAAGGCGATATACGGAGCATAGGTCCGCTAGGGCCGGAATATATATTATGATATAATATAGGTATAGCAACTGTTGCAACCCGGTATTGGTTCAAAATGCCAAATTAAAAAAAGAAAGGATCAGGATACCAATGTGTCCCCGAAGGATGCTTCCCCAAAGGACAGTCTGGAAACGTTATGATCTTTCTTACATCTAGCTTCCTCTCGCAGAGAACCGTCACTCCGATGTAGACTGACTGCGAAGGAAGCGTGAAATGATGCGAAGGACCTGCTCCTCTATCTTGCTTTCCGCCGTCGGTCGAAGGACGAATCCACGAACGATGAGAGGGAACCAAGATGAGGAAAAACGAACAATTACGTCATATTGTATGGATGTTGTTAGGCTCAATGCTATTGGCTTTCAGCTATTATCACATTAATTTTCAGAATCACCTGGCTGAAGGCGGATTTGTCGGTCTCGCGCTGATCGGAAAATATACGTTCGACTGGTCACCGGCGCTGACCGTTCTGATGCTTGATATCCCGGTATTCATTGCCGCTTGGTTCTTCAAGGGGCGAAGGTTCATCATGAATACCGCGATGGCGACGGGAGTGTTCTCCCTTACCTATGAGCTCTGTGAGCGCTACTCGCCGTGGGTAATGAATTTCGGCAGCAATATGGTGCTGGCCGCCGTCGTATCCGGTGTGCTGACCGGCTTCGCCGCAGGAATCGTGCTCCGCCACGGAGGCGCAACGGGCGGCGACGATATCGTAGCCTTATTCATCAGCCGCTGGACGAAGTTAAGCGTCGGCACGGTGTTTATCATTATCGACATTGTGGTACTGCTGGTCTCCTTGTTCTATTTGCCGCTGTGGGATACGCTGTATACCATTCTCGCGGTTAGCATTGGAGGCAAGGTCATTACTTGGACCGTGCAGGCAGGCGTGCCGCGGCATGCCGTATCGGTGCGTTCGCAGACGGCCGTTCACCATCAGCATGGTTAATATACAACATGAGCGAAGGCCCGTCCGATCTCTTCCCTTGGGGGAGGGACCGAACGGGTCTTTTTTGCGTGGAATCGGGGCCGGAATGCATGTTCGCCCAATTTGTGGCATAGGCTTGTGTCAAAGGCATAATGAAAGGAGGACGTCGTATGGAAGGGTTGATGAAGTCAATGCTCGATAAGCTTCCTCCGTGGGCGTATCAAATCTTTGCGGTCGTCATTGCCGCCGGCATGATTTTTTATTTCGTGAAGACGCTCTACATCAATAAAAAGCTTAGCGATATGATCGCCGACGTCATGCGCCGTGACGATCGGATGCAAGATATTCAACTGCGGATGGACGAACTGCGGGGCGGCCAGATTATTCACGAACATACGGCCCAGCAGACGCTGTCGGCGCTGCGCGACGTGAAGCCGTTCATGGATGCGCTTAACGATATCCGGGCGATTGCGGATCCGTATGCGGTCCTGACCGAGGCGTCCTTCTTGCTGCAGCGGATGCTGGATATACTGGCTGTCGACATGAAGCTCAAGGCGGGGGGACATCATCGCTGCGGCATCTGGCTGCATGCGGATCAGATGCTGACGCTGCGCTTCGCCTCGGCTGGGTTCCCCAAGCATTATGTTGGCGAGCGCCAACTGCATGTCGATCGCTCGGTAGCCGGGCGATCCTACCGGAAGCAGGCAATCGTGCAGATTGCGGATGTGACGAAGGATGAGGATTGGGAGCGGAATACGGACTCCAAGAGCCCGTACCAGGCATTGATGTGCTTGCCGCTTGGCACTTACGGGGTGCTCACCATCGACGGGCTTGAGCCGTTTCATGACTCCGGCCGGGCCATCGGTGAGATCTATGCCTCGCTCTCGACCGGAATCATTGCGGAATATATCGCCGCCTACCGGAGATGGTCGCAGACTGATCACGGGAGCACCAGCTTCGGGACCTACGGAGTCATGTAAGTGCCTTCACGGTTAAATTTCCTGTTTATTTCCGAAATAGCGCTAGCAGCAACGACCCGACTATACTGATTATGATGCAGGTGACGATCGGAAAATAAAAAGTCGAGCCGCCGTTTTTGACAACGATGTCGCCCGGCAGGCGGCCAAATGGAATCCAGCGGCCCAACACGGCCCATAATACTCCGACAACGATAAGTACAATCCCTGCCCCGATCAGCAGCTTCGGCATGGAAGGCATCGCGGTCACTCCTTTCTTCTGGCAAGGCGCAGCACGGCAAGCAGGGCCTGCCTGTTCTATTCTGTAGTATACCCCCTTTCCTGACCTATTCGCATGCCGCGCAGGAGCGGATTTATAAAATTCTGATAAAATCGGCAGCCAGACGGTTACAAATCGGGCAACCTTGGGTATACTAAGAGGGAAAGGCATACCCATCACAAGGAGGGGATAGAGCATGGAGCAATTCACGATCAATCTCAACCAAATTGGTGGCGCTTATCAACAGGGCGATTGGGAGCATATCGACGCCATTTACAAGCGGGCGCGAGCGCGAATTACCCAGGGCAGCCCTGTCGTCCTCTATCGGGATACGGCGAATGGTTCGTCCATTACCGTCCGTGTCTATGAGCACTTAAGCGAACTGGAGGAATGGATACAGCATATGGAAGAAGAGTACGGTCTGACAGAACCCTATCTGTTATAACTGTGCTGTCAATAGCGAGCCGCCGGGCAACCGGCGGCTTTTTTTGTCTATAGCGTTAGGCGTTTAACGGAGTCCAATCCTGGGTTCCGCTAATACAATACATTGTATCTTGGATGAAAAGGAGGATAACAAATGAGCGATGGAGTAAAAGAGCGCGGTTATGGCATGGGCGGCCTCTGGACTTCGACAGGTGTCATCCTGGTTCTCTTTATTTTGCTGGTTATCGTATCCCGCGGAATGATGTGGTAAGGTCCGGCCCGTCAGTCCGGGCTTGAAGTGCGATGAGTGAATTGAGCGCGCCGGGAAGAGGCGCGCTTTTTTAGTGGCTCGTCTAGGTTGGCGAGGCGCCGAATGAGCCGATTGCGCGGGCAGAGGCGGCGGTGATTCTCGAGCGGCTGCTGAACAAGGATGACCACGTGTAAAGGAGCCGAAGATCGTCTCTTCGGCTCTGCCGTTCGAGCGGGGATAGAGGCCAAAGGATCCCGGGGTCACGGCCGAATCGTGACGCGGGTATTGACGGGAACATAGGAAGATAATTGGAGGATATCGGCATTATACATCCGGATGCACCCGTGGGACACTATTCTGCCGATGGAAGAGGGATCGTTTGTTCCGTGTATGCCGTAATGCGGCTTGGACAGGCCCATCCATAATACGCCGAACGGGCCGCCGGGATTATATTGCTTGTTAATAATCGTAAATTCTCCCGTCGGCGTCCTGGTGACCATCTTGCCGATTCCGACGGGGTAGCCGCGCACGACCCGGTTTCCGTCCAGCAAGTAGAGCATGCGAGCTGATAAATCGACAATGATGCGGTAGGACGGCAACTATATTCCCTCCTTTGCTCTACTGTATGCGCTCAGCCGCCAGCATGAGCATGCCGGCGGGCAAAGTGGGCGGAAGCACAATAAGGCGGACGATCGCCATGCGCCTGCAGATCTCCCTTCGTGGGAGGATGCCTGCCAAAGACAACACGTCTCGGCACCAGCGGTACGGGGGACGTTCTGGTTCTCCCGCACCGAAGGTATGGAGAGATATGTACTTTGGCCCATTCGCCCGCACTGAGATAGCAACAGGGAACCCTGAAGAGGTTCCCTGCCTTGAGCTTAGATTGCAAAAATATGATTGCCGATTTTGCCGGTCTGCTGGCGCGACCAGATCCATTGGGACGTTGCGGTGGCCGGATTGAAATAATAAAGAGCACCGTTCGTCGGATCCCATCCCCGCACCGCTTCCCAAGCCGCGGCATAGGCCGTACTGTCCGGCTCCAGCCAATATTGGCCGTCATCTACGGCAGTGAACGCCAGCGGCTGGAAGATGACGCCCGCTACCGTATCCGGAAATTGCGACGATTGCAGACGATTCATCACGACAGCTGCCACCGCGACTTGTCCGGTGTATGGCTCACCGCGGGCTTCGCTGTAGACCGTGCGAGCCAGCATCTTCAATTCGTCGGCATTGACCGAGACCCGCTTCAACGCTTGCCAGGTGTTCGGGCCGGCGATGCCGTCAACCTTCAAGCCGTAGTCCTGTTGAAAACGACGCACGGCCTGCGCTGTATTAGAACCGAATATTCCGTCCATAGGCTGCTTGTAGTAATCCAGTATTTGCAGACGAAATTGCAAATCCCACACATCCCCGCTGTAGCTTCCTTGCTGGAGTGTAGGAGCGGCCGACGCCGCCGGAATGAAGGACGACAGACAAAGGATAACCGCCAGAAATGGCAAAATAAGTTTCTTCATGTTCTTCCTCCTTTCCCCTGCATTATATAAACCGAGACGGGGAGGCTCAATGCCAGGATATTGGAAATAAAACTTCAAACTTCCAAGAGCATAGGCAATTGAACGGAGAGCGCCAGATTTTATATTGCAAAATAAGTTGTAATCCGTTATGATGAAATGGCTTTCAAACAATATTTATTGCAACAAATGATAATTCGGGTGTATCATAGCAATTAAAGATAAAATATTAATCGCTAATGGAACACTAAAATATGCGATGAATTGAGGTATGAAAAGATGAGTATTGAAGTCGACTTTACCGATCATTCGAAATTAAACCGAATATTAACAACAAATATTGATGATTTTCTTCACATCGCGAAAGCGCTTTCGACCGAATTGAGAATCGAAATGTTTAAAAGCTTGCTTGTTAGGCCGATGAACGTCGGGGAAATTTCCGACAAATTCAATATTCCTGCATCTACCGCTGCCGTAAACATCAAAAAATTGGAAGATGCGGGATTGATCAAGACGGAAATGGTTCCGGGAACGAGAGGGACCCAAAAAATATGCGCCGCCGTCTTCAGCCGGATTGTCGTCGATTTTGCGTATTTCAACCCGGCGCCATCTGAGTCTTGCGCCATCGTTGCGGTACCGATTGGCCATTACGTAGATTCCGATGTACAGCCGACATGCGGCATGTTAAGCGAAAAATCGATTATCGGCGAAATGGATGAGCCGCGATCGTTTTTTGAACCGGAGCGTATTGACGCTCAGTTGATCTGGTTTAGAAAAGGCTATTTGGAATACCGCTTTCCGAATCGCGCCCCGCGAGGCACTAAGATTCTGCGCTTGGAATTGACGATGGAGGTTTGTTCGGAAGCGCCGCTCCATAACTTGGATTGGCCTTCAGATATAACTTTATGGATTAACGGAAAGGAGTTGGGGACCTGGACAAGTCCCGGCGATTTCGGCGGAGAACGCGGACTGCTTACTCCGTATTGGTGGGGCAGCGAAAATACGCAGTACGGACTGCTCAAAACGTGGAGTACGAACGGGGACGGGTCGTTCATCGACGGAAGAAAAATTTCCGAAGTGCAGATCAAGGATCTGGAAGCGGACGACACGACTTCTATTACGGTCCGTATCGGCGTCAAGCCCGATGCTGACAATGACGGCGGGATCAATTTGTTCGGCAAAAAGTTCGGAAACTATGAAACCGATTTACAGATGAGAATTTACTACGAGAATGAGTCTGAATGAAGGGGTGGGTTTAGATGAAAAAAATAAAATGGTTGAGCGCGCTTCTCATTTTGGCGGTCATTGCGGCTGGCTGCGGAGGGTCCGGCAATACGGGCGAGTCTTCCGCCGGTAACGGCAAGACGACCATTACGTTCCTTAACGGATTTACGGGCGGGGACGGAGGTTACATGAAAAAGATTACGGACGGCTTCAACAGCTCCCAGGATAAATATTTCATTAAAGAGATGCAGGAGAAAGATCATTATACCAAGTTCAAATCCGGCAATTATGATTTGGTTGTCATTCATGCCAATAATTTGCAAACGTACAAAATGGACGGCATGATTCAGGATATCACACCGGTCATGGAGAAAGCGGGCTTGCAAGAAAGCGACTTCCATCCGGCCGCTGCGGACTTGGCGCGGCTGGACGGCAACATGTACGGATTGCCGCTCGATATCCACCCGCTTACGATGTTCTACAACAAAGAGCTTGTCGCCGAAGCGCCGCAAACCTACGCCGATTTGGCGGCGCTCAATGCGGAATTGCAGGCAAAGGATAAAAATTTATTTGCGGCGGGCGTTCCATCTAGCGGGATTGTTGAATTTTATATTATGACGATCGCCGCGCAGAACGGCATTCAATTGCAGCAGGATAATTATTTGAACTTTAATCAGCCTGCATTTGCCGATGCTCTCCTGACATTCCATGACATGATATGGAAGGACAAGCTATCCCCGGCGGGACTTGGACTCGACGGAGAGTTCCAGGCCTTCATGAAGGAAGCGCAGGACGCGAATGCATCCGTGCAGACTGCGGTCGCGCTGACGGGGCCATGGTTCTACGGCGCGGCCAAAGATAAATTCGGCGACCAGCTGGGGATCGGCCCGGTCCCTCAATTGGGGACGGAGCAAGCGGTGTATGGCAACGGTCATATTATCACTGTGCCTGCCGGCGTCAAGGACGACAAGGTGCTCGAAGGGATTGCGGAATATTTGAAGTACATGTTCACGACGGAAAATCTAATCCATTGGGCGGAAGCGGGACAAGCTCCGGCCCATGCGGCAACGATGAACTACATCGAAGAGAATCAAGACCAATACCCGTTGTCCTATGCGAACCAGCAGCAATTCGAAACCTATGTCAAAGCTCCGCAAGTCTACCAATTCGGAGAACAGATGCGCTACATGAACGAAAAAGTATTCAGTAAAGTCGTGCTTACCGAAGATCTAAGCAAGGATGAACTCATGCAGGAACTGGAGACGGCAACGGAAAATGCGAAGCAAATCGCGGCCACGCAGCCATAAGGCCAAGCCGTTCCCGGCGATATAAGGCAATGACGATGCGGCTCTGCTGCTCCCGCTCCGGAAGGTAACGGGGGGCAGAGCCCTCACTATCGCAATGATAAGGAGGAACCTATGAATTACTCCATGAAATCCAAACGATGGGCTCTCCTGTTTGTGCTGCCGTTCGTGGCATGCTTCATTCTGTTCTGGCTGGCTCCGCTCGTATACGGCATCTTCATCAGTCTGTTCAAATGGAATATCGCCAGCGGGAACAATGGGTTTGTCGGCCTGGACAACTACAAGGCGATTCTTACTTCAGGCACGATTTACAACAAGCTGTTCATCAATGGGCTGAAAAATACGTTCATCTTCGTCCTGCTCAGTGTTCCGCCATTGCTCTTGGTGAGCTTGGGGCTCGCTTTAATTATTAATTACTTGCCGAGTCGTTGGAAGACCGTTTATCGGACCGTGTTTTTCATGTCCTATTCCGTCTCGGTAACCGCTGTCTCCGCGATTTTTTTGTGGCTGTTCAACGGCAACGGCGGGTTCGTCAATAATGTGCTCATGTCGGCCGGCATGGACAAGCCGATTATGTGGCTCAACACGCAGCCGTACGCCTGGATCACGATTTTGATTACGACGATATGGTGGACAATCGGCTTTAACATGATGCTGTTCCTGAATGCGATTGACGAAGTGGACGAGCAGCTCTACGAAGCGGCCGGCTTAGACGGGGCCGGAGCATTCAAAAAGTTCTGGTACGTCACATTTCCCGAAATCCGCAATATTAGCATTTTTATTATGATTACGACGGTCATCGCTTCGTTCAACCTGTACGGGCAGACGAAGCTGATTACGGCCGGGGGGCCGGAGCAATCGACAAGCTCTCTCATTATGAATATACAACAGACGGTATTCGATATGAACCAGCTTGGCATCGGCTCGGCGATGGCCATCCTGATGGGGTTGATTATGATGTTCGTGACCGGGGCGCAGTACTGGCTGTCCTATCGGAATCAATGAGCAAGGAGTGGGCATCGTGAGAAAAAAGGGGAAAATAATCAATTTTATCGCCGCTACCATACTAGGACTGTTATTTTTGCTACCCATTCTGTGGATGATCTTCACTTCCTTCAAAACACTCGGGGAAGCGATGTCAAGCTCTGCCCTGCTTCCGAAGCAATGGACGGCAGAGAACTATGCCGGGATTATGAGCGATGCGCAAAATTCGCCGATGCTGCTGTGGATTTTAAATACGGCTATCGTTACGCTCGCGGGCACCTTGCTGGTCGTATTCGTCGATGTGCTGGCTGCCTATTCATTGGCACGATTGCAGTTCCCCGGCAAAAAATTGTTGTTGGCCGCAGTTGTCGGCGCGTTGACGATTCCCGGAATCGTCACCCTGTTCCCGGCGTTCTACTTATTTAAATCGTTTCATTTGCTCGATACGTTCGTACCTCTCATTTTCCCTTATTCAGCCGGTACGATGGGTGTTTTTCTCGTCTATAATTTCTTGCTGTCCTTTCCTAAAGAGTTGGAAGAGGCTGCATATCTGGATGGCGCATCGCAGTGGAAAATATTAACCAACGTTATTTTTCCGGCCATTCGCCCGGTTGTAACGACGTTGTCGGTCATTACCTTTTTGGGCATTTATAACGACTATTTATGGCCGTCGCTCGTGGTCAGCTCCACCGAGATGAAAACGATTACTGTCGGGATAGCCAGCTTGATCCAAGGCTCCAATTTCGTGAATCCGGCCAAGATGATGGCATCGACCGTCATCGCGACGCTGCCGGCCATCCTGATCTTCGTGTTCACCAATAAATATTTCGTCAAAGGCGTTACCAATTCAGGGATAAAATAAAGAAAATAGGAGTGGAGTCATCATGGCATATAGAACCGAATATCCTAGACCGCAATTTATACGAAAAGAATGGGGAAATCTGAACGGCACGTGGCAGTTCGCGTTCGATGATGACAACGTGGGCACCGCCCAGAAATGGTATACGAAAGAGCAATTTTTCAACCGGAAGATCGAGGTTCCGTTTGCCTATCAGACCGAGTTAAGCGGCATTCACGATCCTTCGTTCCACGATGTCGTATGGTACCGCAGAGCTTTTACGGTCAACGAGGCCTGGCAGGGCAAGCGCGTTCTGTTGCATTTCGGAGCCGTCGACTATCGCGCCCGGGTATATGTTAACGGGCAATACGTAGGGATGCATGAGGGCGGCAGCGTTCCTTTTCACTTCGACATTACCGATGAATTGACCTGGGGAACGGAACAGGTGACGGTTCGGGTCGAAGATCCGTCCGCCGACGAGACGATTCCGCGCGGCAAGCAGTACTGGCTGGAGCGTCCGGACGCGATCTGGTATACGCGCACGACGGGAATATGGCAGACCGTATGGCTTGAAGCGGTCCATTCAACAAGAATCGGAACGGTAAAATATCATCCGAACGTCGATGAGGGCGAGGTAACGCTGGAATGGGAAGTAGAGGGCGATTACCTGGGGAAAAGCGTTGACCTCCGGATCTCGTTCCAAGGCGAGCTGATCGCGGAAGATCGCATTTATCTGCAATCGGCTTATACGAAAAGAGCGATCGATTTATTCAACCGTCATATTTTTCGAACGCCATTTCATCACATGGGCTGGACCTGGACACCCGACACGCCGAACCTGTTCGACGTTACCTTCGAATTGAAGCAGGGCGACGAGGTGCTCGATCGCGTAGAATCTTACTTTGGCATGAGAAAAGTTCATACCGAAAACGGTATGGTTTATTTGAATAACAAGCCTTATTACCAGAAGCTGGTGCTTGATCAAGGATATTGGCCCCAAGGATTATTGACGGCGCCGAGCGACGAGGATTTGAAGAAGGATATCGAGCTGGCGAAGCAAATGGGCTTCAATGGCTGCCGCAAGCATCAAAAGGTGGAGGATCCGCGCTTTTTATATTGGGCGGATGTGTTGGGATTTCTCGTGTGGGGGGAATGCGCGGCGGCGGCCTCCTTCAGCGAGAACGCCGTAGCTCGATTAAGTCGGGAATGGATCGACATCGTGGAGAGAGACTATAACCATCCTTCCATCATCGCCTGGGTGCCGATCAATGAGAGCTGGGGAATTCCGATGGTCCAGAGCTGCGAACAGCAGCAGCATCACAGCTTGGGGATGTATCATTTACTTCATTCTTTGGATACGACGCGGCTCGTCATTTCGAATGACGGCTGGGAGCAGACGACAACCGATATTTGCGCGATTCATAACTATTCACATGGCGGGCAGGAGGAACCGGAGAAATACGAGTATTATAAACAATCCCTTGCCACCAAAGAACAAATTTTGCAGGCTCAGTCGGCCAAGCGCCGAATCTACGCGAACGGCTTTGCCCATCAAGGCGAGCCGATCCTGTTAACGGAGTTCGGGGGAATTGCCTACAAGCTTGGCGCCGACGAGGGGTGGGGCTATACTTCCGTAACCAATGAGCGGGATTTCGTGCAGGACTACCGCAGAGTGATCGAGGCCGTCTACGCTTCCCGCGTGATCCATGGATTTTGCTATACGCAGCTGACGGATGTGGAGCAGGAGATCAACGGATTATTGACCTATGATCGGAAGCCCAAGTGCGATTTGAACGACATCCGGCAAATCCATGAGTTGTGGAATCAAGAGATTGTCGAGCAATAAGGGGGAAGGAGCTGATCGAGACGATGCAAAAAGGATTTCGTACGGTACAAACGGTAACGACGGATCAAATTCATGTGCGCGACCCATTTGTATTTCCGGATAAGACAGAGGGGAAATATTATTTGTTCGGCACGACATTCGCCGATGGCTGCGGGGATATCGATCCTGTGTTTGAAGTCTATGAAAGCAGCGATTTGCGGCAATGGACAGGCCCTTATATTGCGTTTCAACCGCCCAAAGGCTTCTGGGGAGTGCGCCATTATTGGGCTCCGGAAGTGTTCGAGGTGGACGGAAAGTATTATATGTTCGCCACGTGCAAGGGCGGCATCAGCGAACACCGGGGGACCGGCATACTCGTGGCGGATCATCCTGCCGGACCGTACCGGCCGCATAGCGACGGCCCCGTGACGCCCCGCGATTGGGAATGCTTGGACGGAACCTACTACGAGGATGGAGAGGGACAGCGCTGGATCGTGTTTTGCCATGAGTGGACCGAACTCTATGAAGGCAAAATAAAGGCGATTCGTCTCACAAAAGACTTAACCTCCTCTTACGGAGAAGCGGTAACGATTCTGAACGCGGCCGACATGGAATGGATTCGCCTGTTCGGCGATCCGCGCATCGAGAAGGAAGGATATTTGACGGATGCGCCGTTCATGTATCACGCTCGCAACGGTGAACTGATCATGCTGTGGTCCAGCTACTCGGTTGCGGGTTATGGGGACGAAGGCTTCGGCGGGTATACGGTCGCGATTGCCCGCTCCGCAACCGGTTCCGTGGAAGGCCCGTGGAGTCACGACAAGCAGCTGCTAATGGATCGCAATGCCGGGCATTCGAGTCTTTTCCGGGACTTAGATAATCAATTATGGCTGTGCACGCACTACCCGGATACGCCGCACGGCAACGAGAGAGCCTTATTCGTTCAGGTCGAGGAGCTTGAGAACGGATTGAAAATAGTCCAATAAACATCACCATCTCTGCCTCCACTCCGGCAGGCGCTGCCTAATTTTATTGGTCTAGGGCAGAGCCAAGTCACACGGGACGACATTCCCATATGATAGGAGCATCAAATGAAAGGAGGTCACCCGAATGAGCGGAGTAGGTGGAATTGGGGGTCTTTGGACCTCGACAGGCGTCATCTTGGTTCTCTTTATTTTGCTTGTCATCGTTTCTTGCGCTTTTATCTTCTAATTGCATGTTACATGGCCATATCCTCCGAACGTGCTCATGGTTACCTTTTTATATTGGCCCTGCTCATTCTGCAGGGCTATTTCGCTTGAATCCGATGTATACTGGATGTACCGGTCTTACCCGGTGAAGGGGAACAGACCGCAGAGGAACAGCGAAGGATTGGTGCCGCTCCGCCGTTCGATGCCCGTGCATGCAGTCCTATTCATTCTAAAGGAGTGATACGAATGAACACCAAAGAGTTAAGAGAAAAAATAGCCGCTTCCTGCCGGCAATATGACAGCTTGTATGGAAAATTGGTCGCCCCGATTAATGACATGCTTATCGATATTAATGCTGACATTTCAGAGAAAACAGCCAATCAAATTATAGAAAACCTTAAATTGTTTCACGAAGGGGAAAAATACATAGCGGATTGCCATCTGGACGAAAGCAATAATTTTATGGAGGATGGCATCGAACAACTCCAAAAAGGAAACCTTGCTGACGGAGCGCTCCAGCTTTTTGGCGCGGGGTTGAATTTCGCCAGCTTCGCGGCCAAGGCCGCTTCATCCAAAAATATTTATCCTCAACAGATGCTTAATGAACGCTTTAAACGGATAAAAAACGCATTGGACTCCTAATTGCAAAGCGCAGCAAGCCTGTATCAGCGCAATCCTCGGAGATGTTTTGGAGCTTTATGGATTAAATATACCGGCGACGACAAGAACCACGCCTTTAATTAAAATGACCGCGCAGCGCCTAATTTGGAGAACGCGGGGGCAGCGGGAATTGTTCCTGTAGGACATGGGAAATCATTCCCTGTCCTCTACAAACTTATGTATAGTTGAAGATGATACGATACCCTTATAACGAATGGGGTGAACACGTCTATGAAATGGGTAGTGAGAGCTTTTGCTGTGGCGATGGTTGCGGGCGGCATCTTCATGGGTTACTACGCCGGGACCGAACTCGTAGCAGTAACCGGTTTATTTCAGTGGGATCTTGCGGTGGCGTGGTGGTTTATCGGCTTCGTGGGCGGCACCCTGTTCCTTACTCTTGACATCGTGTTGAGCCATCTGCCACCAGCAGAACACTCGAATATCACAAAAACGGAACGTAACACGGAAAAAAGCAAAATGACCAACATAGACAGGCTTACCAGAAATAAAGACAGGCTAAACATAAATAAACATAAGGTTAACATAAATAATAACAAGGTTAACATGGAGAAAAAGAAGATGGATCCTGAAAACTTCGAAGCGAAGAGGATTGGCTTCACCAAGCGTGAACCGCCGAACTCAAAGACCATGTGATGCCAAGTGCCTCGGGAGCGACCCGGGGCTTTTTGATGTCTCGAAGCATATTTCAAGCGGAAATTGACATGCTATAGGTGATTAACCCCAAGAGAGTCCAGAGCAACCTTGGAGAGTGAACCATAGCAGGCGGACGCCCGGAGAACCAACGTGCTGCCCTCTGACTTCACCATCCGCTCCCCCTTGTCTCCTCTCTTTTGGTGTACGCTCCATACGTTCATCCTAGTTACAGAATAGATTCAATAGTGGAGGATTACATTATGCCCAAAAAATTAAACATTGCCCTGATTCTCCTGCTCTCCATCCTGCTGATCATGTCAGGATGCGGCAACAAAGCCGCGAAACCGGAGCCGAATAAGGGCGCTGCACAAGAAGAAAAGGATAAAGGAAAAAAAGATGCTACGTCAGGTGCATCCATGGCGAATTATACTCCACTTGAGGAGCTGAAAGAGAGCTACGACATTGTGATCGTTGGCGCAGGCGGCGCAGGCATGAGTGCCGCACTTGAAGCCAAGGCAGCAGGCATGAACCCGGTCATTCTCGAGAAAATGCCGGTTGCAGGCGGCAATACAAGCAAATCGTCCTCGGGCATGAACGCTTCGGAAACGAAATTCCAAAAGGAGCAAGGCATTTCGGACAGTAATGATGTATTTTTCGAAGAGACATTAAAAGGCGGGCATAACACCAACAATAAGGACTTGCTTCGCTTTTTCGTCGACAATTCAGCCGGTGCCATCGATTGGCTGGATTCCATCGGCATCACATTGAACAATATCACGATCACGGGCGGCATGAGCGAGAAACGCACCCATCGTCCCAAAGACGGTTCGGCTGTTGGCTATTATCTAGTGACCGGCTTGCTGAAAAATGTACAAGAACAGGGCATTCCGATTTTTGTCAATGCCAATGTCAAAGAAATTACGAAACAAGACGGAAAAGCAAATGGGGTTAAAGTGGCCTTCAGTCAGCATGGCGAAAAAACAATCACGGCGAAATCCGTCGTCATCACGGCTGGCGGATTTGGCGCCAACATGGATATCATCGCCCAGGTTCGACCGGATCTGGAAGGCTATGTTACGACCAACCATGAAGGAAGCACCGGCGACGGCATTAAAATGATTGAAAAAATGGGAGGCACCCCGGTCGATATGGCTTATATCCAGGTTCACCCGACGGTGCAGCAGGAAAACTCCTACCTCATAGGTGAAGTAGTACGCGGAGAAGGCGCAATTCTCATAAACAACGAAGGCAAACGGTTCATCAATGAAATGGCTGCTCGTGACAGCGTAACTGCGGCGATCAATAAGCTGCCGCAGAAAAACGCTTTCCTTGTGTTCGATTCCGGCGTCAGATCGCGCGCCACAGCGGTTGAAGAGTATGTAAAAATGGGCTTTGTGAAGACAAAGGACACGATCGAGGCGCTGGCTGGTGATATCCGCGTACCGGCAGATCAATTGCAGAAGACGCTTGATACCTGGAACAGTGCGGTAAAAAATAAGAAAGACGCCGAGTTCGGCAGAAAGACGGGAATGGATCACGACCTGTCGGCTGCACCGTACTACGCGATCAGAATCGGACCAGGAATTCACTACACTATGGGCGGCGTGGAAATCAACACGAACACGGAAGTCTTGGACAACAACGGAAAACCTATACCAGGTCTTTTCGCCGCGGGCGAAGTTACCGGAGGTCTGCACGGCGAGAACCGAATCGGTGGTAATTCCGTCGCGGAAATCATCATTTTCGGCCGTCAAGCCGGCATCAAATCGTCTGAATACGTGAAAAGTGTAAAATAAACGGCCGAGCTCCCGCCCCAGGAGCAATTCGGTAAAAAATGACCTCACTTCCATGTTGGCGTGGAAGTTGAGGTCATTTTATTTCGAAACGGCATCCACACCTCGAGAGGCAGAACGAAGGAATGTAAGGGTAAAGACCCAGTGTTACATGGGAGGGTAACATCGGGGGAATGGAGTGGGTATCCAGAGTACGGTCATACTCTCCATCCATAAGTTGTGGGACGTGCGAAACCGTGATCGGGCAGCAACTGCTGTGGTTGACCCTCGTATTCCGCCTGCCCGTGATATCGTAAAATGTGACCCGTTCAGCAAGCCCTACGCAGACATCTCGAAATATGCCTCTTTAATGTTTCGACCGCTGCCGGAACGCTTTGGCCGTCTTTCCCGTTTCACGCTTAAACATGCTGCAAAATTGAGCTTCGCTGGAAAATCCCGACATCAGCGCAATCTTAGAGATTTGTTCGTTTGTTTCATACAGCATGAGCTTGGCATAGTCCAATCGTTTCTTGAAAATATACTGCAGCGGAGCAATGCCGTATGTCTCCTTGAAGAGATGGCGGAACCTGTCGTAGCTGTAGCCCGACATTTTGGCGAGCGATTCGATCGATATTTTTTGCCTGTAATGCTCGTCCAAATAATTTCGTACATATTGCAGCTGGTTTAATGATGATTCAGCGGATTTTTTCAACGCCGTCATTCGTTCGATCTGGATCACCAGCTCGCCGGTCATAAAGTTAAGCATCTCCGAGTAAGATGGCCTCTTGGCCGCAAACTCTTCGTTCATGCGCAGGATTAATTGCCGAATGAGGCCCTCGTTGTCTTCCAGCACGGCGTTGATATTTCGAAGCCCGTCGCTGTCGCTATGGAACCCGATGAACAACACATCTCCTTCGACATCGTGCCGTTCGTCGTGTATTGTGCCCGGCGAAATGACGGCAAATCGGTCATCGCTGAAACTGAACATTTTGGAACCGATTCGCGACTTGCCTGACCCGCCGAAATAATAAACCAATTCATAGCAATCGTGCTCATGCAGCGGAATATAGTAGTTCGTTTTTCGTTTGGAATAGAAAAGAAAGTCCATCCAGTTCATGACACACCTCCATCATAGCCGAATCCTATAATAATGTTGACCGAATTCAGATAAAATAATGCACAGTGTTTTGCTACGATTATATCACAGCAGTAGCCGAACCAAATATAACGCTCGGCTGTCGCTGAAGCATTCCAAATCCATGAAATGGGGGATCGGGTCAACATGAAAAAAGCGCTAAGCTTGATCTTTTTAACAATTCTCATCTTTGTAACCGCTTGCTCCAAAAATACGCCTGCCGACACCGCGGGATCAAATGCCGGATCGGAAAATAAAGGCGACGCATTCAAAGTCGTGCTGCTTATCCCGGGCACGCTGGGCGACAAATCGTTTTTCGACGCTGCCAACGCCGGGCTAAACAAAGTGAAACAAACGCTTGGGGCGGAAACGAAAGTGATCGAAATGGGTGTGGATCAGACGAAATGGGAACCGACATTCAATGACGTCGCCTCCAAGGATTGGGACGTGATCATTTCCGGAGGCTCGAACATTACGGAGCTGATGAACGCAACGGCGGATAAATATCCGGACAAGATGTTCATTAACTACGATACGGACATTAATGAAGTTGCATCGAACGTTTATGCCGTCTCGTATGCGACGAACGAAGTATCCTTCCTAGCCGGGGCGACGGCGGCGCTCGTTTCGACCTCCGATATGCCAAACGCGAATCCGGATAAAAAAATCGGCTTTCTCGGCGGCATGGATATTCCGGGCATCAACGCTTTCCTAATCGGCTACATCGAAGGTGCCCAATATGTCGAACCGGATATCAAAGTGGCGATTTCTTATGCCGGAGATTTTGCGAACCCGGGTAAGGGCAAGGAGCTTTCCTTGCTTCAATACAAGTCCGGCGTTGATGTCATCTTCACCGTGGCCGGTGGAACAGGACTTGGCGCGTTCGACGCCGTTAAGGAACAGAATAAATACGCGATCGGCGTAGACTCCGACCAATCGGCTATGCTGCAAGGCACCGACGATGAGAAGGCGAACCTGATTCTTACGTCTGCCATCAAAAAAATCGACGAAGTCATTTTCAACGCGGTCAGCCAAGCCAAAGAAGGCAAGCTGGAAACCGGAAGCCTGCAAGTCGTCGGCCTCCAGCAAGACGGAGTAGGTCTTGCCGAGAACAACGTCTACAACAGCGTTCTTCCGGAAGAGATCAGGACGACAATTGAAGAGCTCAAGACAAAGCTTGCCTCGGGCGAAATTAAAGTCAGCAATGCGATGGGGATGGACACGGCCAAGATCGAGGAAATTCGCCAGTCTGTCAAACCATAAGTCAGTTGCCAAAGGGGATTCAGCAGGCCGGGAATCCCCTTCATAGTGTTCCGGAATGCGGAAAGGAGATACTGCCCGATGAAGTCCACTACTTTATTGGAAATGCGTAACATTACGAAGGTATACCCGAACGGCGTCGTCGCGAATTCAAACGTGAACTTTGCGCTTGCCGAAGGGGAAATTCACGCAATCGTCGGCGAAAACGGCGCTGGCAAATCGACGCTCATGAAGATGATTTTTGGCATGGAAGAGCCGAGTGAAGGCGATATGCTGCTGGCCGGCCGCAAGGTGCGGTTTGCGTCGCCGCAGGATGCGATTGACAACGGCATCGGGATGGTGCATCAGCACTTCATGCTCGTTCCTTCTTTCACGGTGGTGCAAAATATCATCCTCGGCATGGAGCCGACCAGAGGTTTCAATATCAATTATAAGGAAGCCCTCCGTATGACGGAGGAGTTGTCCGCCAAGTACAATCTTGCGATCGATCCGCTTATGAAAGTCGAGGATTTGTCCGTCGGAATGAAGCAGAAGGTCGAAATTTTAAAGGTGCTCATACGCGGAGCCAAAATATTGATTTTGGACGAACCGACGGCGGTGCTGACGCCACAAGAAACTGAAGAGCTATTTCGTGAGCTGAAGACGCTGAAGCGTGAAGGGCATACGATCGTGTTTATTTCCCACAAGCTGAAGGAAGTCAAAGAAATTTGCGACCGGATTACAATCATGCGCAGCGGCAAGACGGAAGGCGTGTACGAGACAGTGCAGGTGTCGGAGCAGGAAATATCGAGGCTGATGGTCGGCAGAGACGTTGTGCTGAAATATGACAAAGGAAGCCGCAGGCCTGGCGCGGCGGTCCTTCGGGTGGACAATCTTTCCTATGTGAACGAGGATCGGAAGCCGCTTCTTCGCAATATTGGATTTACGATTCGCGAAGGCGAAATCCTCGGCATCGCGGGCGTTGAAGGCAACGGTCAGGCGGAGCTTGTCAAAGCGCTGACGGGCAGCCTGCCTGGGGTTCAAGGGACGGTCATGGTGGGTGCTGAAGTCATTCTCGGGCGTTCGATCAAGCAAATCCGTGATTTGGGCGTATCGTATATCCCGGAAGACCGGATGCGGCAAGGGGTGGCCAAAGACGCAAGCATTTCGGACAACCTGATCTCCATGTTTTACCGGATGAAGGAATGGAACAAAGGATTGTTTTTAAACAAGAAAAAAATCGGCAAGTTTTCCGAAGAGCAAATCGACCGCTACAAAGTACGCTGCAACGGCCCGGCGCAACAGATCGGCATGCTGTCCGGCGGCAATATGCAGAAGGTAGTCGTCGCGCGGGAGTGCGAGGCGGAACCGAAGCTGCTGATCGCCGAGCAGCCGACGAGGGGCGTCGATGTTGGAGCGGCGCAACTGATCCACCAAAGGCTGCTCCAAATGCGGGAGGAAGGATGTGCCATTTTGCTGTTGTCGGCAGATTTGAACGAAATCCTGGAAGTGAGTGACAGCCTGCTCGTCATGTATAACGGGCAATTCGTCGCGTATTACCCGGACGTCAAGCAAGTGACGGAAGAGGATCTAGGTTTCGCGATGTTAGGCCTAAATGTGCAGAGCGAGGCCGAAGTAAGGGGGGCTATACATGCTTAAAGCGGCACATTTTGAAAAAATTCGGACGGTAGCGGTCATCCTCATTGCGTTGTTCCTGACGTTCCTGATTATCGCGATTTTAAGCGAGGATCCGATCCAAACGATTTTGGTCTTTTTGCTCGAACCTGTATCTTCGATGTCGAATTTCGGCAATGTGATCGAAATGTCCATTCCGCTCATGTTCACTGGGTTATCCGTCGTGCTGTTGTTCCGGACGAATTTGTTCAATCTTGGAGCGGAAGGACTTTTTTATTTTGCCGGCATCGTGGCGTCGACGATCGCGATTCATTTCACCATGAGCCACTGGCTGCATCCGATCGTGGGGATCCTCGCTGGCGGGATTACGGGCGCTTTGTTGTCCGCCATTCCGGGTTACTTCAAGGCGAAATGGAATGTGAACGAGCTTGTTACTTCGTTAATGTTCAACAGCATCTTGTTCGGGGTCGGATTATACCTGCTCAATTACAAGCTGCGGGATCCGCAAGCGTTCAGCAACGCTTCGTACAAGCTGCAGCCGACCGCTCTGTTGGATCAAATCGTGCCGGGGACGCGTATTCATACGGGGCTGATCCTGGCGCTCTTGTGCATTTTTGCTGTTCATTATTATATGTACAAAACGAGATGGGGCTACGAACTTCGCATGACGGGTTCGAACCGCTCCTTCGCCGAATACTCCGGCATCAATACGACGAAGGTCATCATCATGGTGCACGTGATCGCGGGTTTCCTCGCGGGCATGGGCGGATCGGTCGAGGTGCTCGGCATGTACACCCGGTTCCAATGGACGTCCTTGCCGGGTTACGGGTTGGACGGCGCTCTGGTAGCTTTGCTTGCCAAAAACAATCCGCTGTCCGTCATCGGAGCATCTTTGTTCCTTGCCTACATTCGGGTCGGCGCCGATCTGATGGCGCGCATGACTGACGTGCCGTCGGAAATGATCTCGATCATTCAAGCGGTTATCATTTTGCTCATTTCTGCGGAGCAGTTCCTGAAATTTTGGAAAACCCGGATGTTGCTGAAGGAGGCGGGCATCCATGAGTAACTTTTTCGATATTTTGTTCTCGACGGAATTCGCTTTTTCTGTGTTTCGCGTCATGACGCCGATTTTGTTCGCCGCTCTGGGCGCCTTGATCTCGAACAAAGCGGGTATCGTCAACATCGGCCTGGAAGGGACGATGCTCGTTGCAGCTTTAACCGGCGTGATTGTGAGCGCTTATACGGGTAGCGCCTGGGTCGGATTGTTGATCGCCGTTATCGCAGGTGTCGGGGTTGCGGCTTTACTCGGTTTTTTTACGCTGAAATTCAAGACCCATATTATTCTCGGCGGTATCGCGGTCAATATGTTTGCGTCTGGCGGCACCGTGTTTATTTTGTATTTGGTCAGCGGGGATAAAGGGGCTTCAACTTCGCTCAAGAGCGCAGTGCTTCCTTCCTTGCACATTCCGCTCTTGCAGGACATTCCGGTGCTCGGGCCGATCCTGTCGGGACATAACGTGCTCACCTATGTATCGTTGGTTTGCGTTGCCGGGCTTTATTACTTGCTGGCGAAAACCCCGCTTGGTCTACAGATCCGATCCGTTGGTGAAAATCCGCATGCTGCCCAGTCGGTAGGCGTTCGGGTCAACCGGGTGCAGTTCGTATCCCTCTTGATCAGCGGATTTTTCGCGGCGCTCGGCGGCGCTTACATGTCGATGGGGTATTTGTCGCTCTTTACGCGCGACATGACCGCCGGCAGGGGCTGGATTGGCCTCGCGGCGGAAGCGGTCGGACGCAGTACGACGCTCGGCACCTTCTTGTCCTCCATGCTGTTCGGTGCGGCGGATGCGCTCGCCAATGCGCTTCAGGTATTGAAAATTCCGGCCGAACTGGTCGGCACGACACCTTATGTCACCACGGTCATCTGCTTGGTCGTGTATGCAATTACCGAAGCGAAAGTGAAGAAGCGGAAGCTCGCGAAAACCGATGCAAATCATGCGAGCAGACCATGATGGGGGCATGACGATGACAACGATATCGAAGATTCAACATCTGCCCAAGGTGGAGCTTCACTATCACCTTGACGGGGGATTGCGGTTGTCTACGGTCCGGGTTTTCGCTTCCGCAGCCGGCTTGCCCCTTCCCGACAGGGAGGAAGAGCTGACAGGGCTATTGCGCGTTACCGAGCATTGCGCCAGTCTAGCCGAATATTTGGAAAGGTTCCGGCTGCCTGCACAGCTGCTTCAGACCGCCGCGAATTTGAAGCGAGCCGCTTATGAAGCCGTTGAGGACGCTGCGAAGACGAACGTCAAATATATCGAAATCCGCTTCGCTCCGCTGCTGCATACAGGGCAAGGATTATCGCCGGAGGAAGCCGTGTCCGCCGTGCTGGACGGCATGAAGGCTGGAGAACAGGCCTCCGGTACGGTAGCCCGCCTCATTTTGATTTGTTTGCGCAATCATTCGATTGCATTGAACTGGCAGGTGCTGGAGCTGGTGCAAGCCTTTTTCGGCAAAGGGGTCGTAGGCATCGATTTGGCCGGGGACGAGGCCGGGTATCCGCCGACGCTTCATCAGCCCGTCTTCGAGGAGGCGTGCCGGCTCGGAATTCCGATTACGGTTCATGCGGGCGAAGCCGCGGGAGCGGATAGCATCCGGGGCGCCGTCCTCGGCCTGCATGCCCGCCGTATCGGGCATGGCGTCCGGCTGGAGCAGGACCTTAGCCTATTGCGATTTGTTAGAGAGCACAGGATTGCACTTGAGATGTGCTTAAGCAGCAATATTCAGACGAAGGCCGCATCGGCCTGGGAAACGCACCCGATCCGAAAATACTACGATGAAGGTATTGCCGTCACCGTCAACACGGACAACACAACCGTCTCGAATACGACGTTGAATCTAGAATACGAGCGGTTAATGTTCCATTACGGGTTTCGGTTGAATGAGCTGCAACGAATGAACCGTTACGCATTGGAAGCATCGTTCGCCGAAGCCGAAGTCAAATTGAAATTGATGCGGGAATACTTCGCTGAAGCTTAAACGGCGCAGACACCGCTTTACAGGATATTCTGGGAGAGGATGGACACCATGGAAACGATGAATCGTGTCATAATCGATACCGATATCGGAAGCGATATCGACGACGCTTTGGCGATCGCACTTGCTTTACGGTCTCCGGAGCTGAAATTGGAGGGCGTTACGACGGTGTACGGAGATTCGGACCTGCGCGCCAGAATGGTCAGTAAAATGCTTCGGCTGTGCGGCAGGACGGACGTGCCGGTTCTGGCCGGGTTAAACCCGTCACTGCTTGGCAATCGTCCCGTCTGGATGGCCGGCCACGAAGGCGACGGATTGATCGAGCCTGGCGAGGAACTTGCCTACGATACTCGCCATGCGGTTGATTTTATCATCAATACTGTCATGAGCAATCCCGGGGAAATTACGCTGATCCTGATCGGGCCACTGACGAATATCGCCGCAGCCCTGATCCGTGAGCCGCTGGTCGCAAATAACGTCAAAGAAATCGTGCTGATGGGCGGGGTAACCCGGCTAGGCGATAACGGAGCGGATTTGCGCGTGGTGGAGCATAACATCGCATGCGATCCGGAAGCCGCGTCCGTCGTATTCGGCAGCGGTGCGCCGATCATGATGGTCGGGCTGGACGTTACGCTTAAGGTGCGGATTACGGAGAAGGAAAGACAGGATCTGATTCGGTCGGGTGATCCCTTGAATCTGAAGCTTGCGGACATGATGGAGCGCTGGTTCGCTTATGTAAAGGAAGAGCATACGTTCATGCACGACCCGCTTACCGTATCGCTGCTCATCGACCGCAGTCTCGTGAAGACGAAAAAAATGAGCGTGCAGGTCGAATACGACCACAGGCCAAGGACGGGACAAACGATCGCATCGTTCGCCGATGACGCGAACGTGGACGTATGTCTGGATGTCGATTCCGACAGACTTGTCCAGCTACTTATGAACCGCCTGCTGAAGGAGAATGCGTCATGAGACCGGAACAAGGAAAAGTGGTTGTCGTCGGCAGTCTGAACATGGACATCGTGGTTCGATCTTCGCGGTTTCCGGCAAGCGGCGAAACGATGTTCGGGCAAGAGGTTCATTTTATTCCCGGAGGCAAAGGCGGCAATCAGGCGGTTGCGTGCGCCCGTCTCGGGCACAAAGCCGTCATGCTGGGCGCTGTGGGCGATGATGGCTTCGGCCAAAGCCTGCTCGAATCGCTGAAGGCGAACGGGGTGCGTACCGGACATATGAAGAAGACGAACGCTGCGGCGACCGGCATCGCCTCGATCACGCTCACACCGGCCGATAACACGATTCTTGTCGTCCCGGGCGCGAACGAAACATTGACTGCCGAAGACATCAACGCCTGGAGCAGCGTTATCTCAGAAGCGTCGATCCTGCTCGTGCAGCTTGAAATTCCGATGGAAGCCGTTGCGGCCGCCGTCGACATCGCCGACCGGCACGGCATTCCGGTCATTCTGAATCCTGCTCCGGCACGTAAAATTGCTGCGGACATTCTTCGCAAAGTCCGCTATATAACGCCAAACCAATCCGAGCTGCTAGAGCTCACGGGCATCGCTCTAAGCGATGAAGGCTTGGAGCGAGCGATAGATGCGCTGCTGGAACGCGGTCCCGAATTCGTCGTTGCGACGTTAGGCAGTAAGGGAGCCGCATGGAAGCAGCGGGGCGGACACCTGCAGCGTATTGACGCCCACCGTCTGGAGGTAACCGATACGACCGGCGCCGGCGATGCGTTCAACGCCGGATTGGCCTGTACATTGTCCAGAGGCGAGCTGATCGGGAACGGCGTCAGATTCGCTGTCGCTGTTTCGGCATTGGCGGTGACGAAGTTCGGCGCGCAGGATGGCATGCCGATGAAAGAAGAAGTAGAACGGTTTATGAGATCATTTAACGAGGGCGCTACAAGATGAAAAAAACGAAAATCATAATCGACGCTGATACCGGCATCGACGACGCGGTGGCGATCTTATACGGCTTAACATGTGGCAAAGCCGATATTGTCGGAATTACGACCGTCTTCGGCAACATTCCCGTCGAGCAGGCTACCGACAATACGCTCCGCATATTGAAGCTGGCCGGCCACGAGCACGTAATTCCCGTCAGCGAGGGCGCAGATCGACCGCTTGTGCGCGATGTGAAAAGATTTGCGACGAACGTGCATGGACATAACGGAATCGGCGACGTGGAGCTGCCGCCATCCTCACAACAAAAAGTCCCGGAATCGGCCGCAGATTTTATCGTCCGCACGGCAAGCGAGCTCGGCGGAGAACTGGTTATTGTCGCGTTAGGAGGACTGACCAATCTCGCGCATGCGTTAAAGAAAGATCCCGAACTCCCCTCCAAGATCAAACATCTTTATATTATGGGCGGAGCGGTTTCGGTGCCTGGTAACGTGACTCCCGTCTCCGAAGCCAACATGTGGGCAGATCCCGAAGCTGCGGACTACGTCATCCAATCGGGACTGCCGATTACGCTGGTCGGACTCGATGTCACGATGCGGACGCTGCTGCATCAATCGCAGCTCGATTGGTTGGAGCGGTCGTGCAGGCTGGAAAATCGCGAAATCGTCAGCTTCATCAATCGCTCGATGCAATATTTTTTCGATTACTACCGCGAGTCCAACGACTTTCACGCCTGCGCGCCGATGCACGATCCGCTCACGATGCTCGTTGCCGTCGAACCCGGGGTCGTGCGCACCCAAACGATGAACCTGTCGGTCGAATGCGAAGGTCAGCATTGCGCCGGCATGACGGTAGCCGACTTGCGCCGCAGGCCGGTCGTTGGCTCACCAGTTCGAGTATGCGTCGACGTGTTCGAGGAGCGGGCGGTTGAGCTGCTATTGGAAGTGTTTGTATAACCATATTGAACTGAACGTCAATGAAGGAGAGGCATGAGCTGCCTGTCCTTCTGTTGTCGAAATAGCCTGTCCGATACAGGAAAGGAGAGGTTGATGTGACCTTATAACAGGTTGAAGTGTTGGAGGCTCCCAAGCCGTTCAATGAAACGACGGCGCTTTTCCGGGTAACCGTCAAATTAGTAGCCCGGCGGATACATGCATCATTGGGCGGAACGGCTCAGGCAAAACGATTATTTTCAAATGTACTTGCGGGTTTATGCAGCTTAACGCGGGAAGCACCCGGATCGACGGACAACCGGTAAAACCTGCGGCTTCACAGAGTATCGGTCTGATTATCGAAGATCCCGGGTTTATCGGTTCGATCAGCGGCTGGCGAGATTCATTTTCTTGATAAATGAGACCTATCAAGGAACGAATATATTAATTTCTGGGGTATGATGGATGCCTAAGGTAAAGAACAATGAAGAGTCCATTCTATGCATTCTTGTTTGACTGTTGGAAAAAGGGTTTCGCTGACGAAGAATAGCTTCAGTCCTATGTGCCAAAGTACATTTCGGATGAAGAGTGTAAAGAAATCATAGAAACGAAGCAATAAGCGCCACGCCATAGAGCAGGCGCTATATTTATGCCCTCGGGATACCAGGGGGCTATTTGATTGCAAAGGGGGCATGGCAGTGGGCGAACAGACACGCATGTTAACGGTGAGCAGGGATGGCATGCTGGTGACGGCAACGGTCCCGGCAATACGACATCTACCGGCATTGAAGTCTGTATGTACCAGGGAATGGACGAGGCGAAGGCGTGGCAGCAAGCGGCGGAGCTGATCGTGCTGCTGTGCAAACGTCACGGACTTGCGGTCAGCTGTGTTGTGCCGCATCGCCATTGGAGCGGGAAGGCGTGTCCGTCCTGGATACTGCCACGATGGTCCGAGTTTGTGAAAATGATTGAGAAGGAGATGCAGGGAATGGAGCAGTCGAAGCAACAGGATTACGTAGGGCACTGGGCGGAGGCTTCGATCCGAAGAGTGATGGACGCGGGGATCATGGGCGGCCGTAACACGGGATTCGCGCCGAACGAGCCGATTACGCGGGCCGAAATTGCTATTATCGTGGATCGCATGTTAAAGCAGATGGGGAAATAAGGGCTGGGGCCGAGCCTGCTCCCTGTTGCACGACAAGAGCCGTGGGATCTTTCCTGCGGCTCGAGTTGGTGTTAAAAAGTAAGGGGGAGGCAAGGCCCCCATGGCTGTGAAACGGTATGAGTCAGTGGTGGACACTAAAGAAGATGATCCCTAACCAATAGCCAATATAGGAATCATCTTCTGAATGCGTAGTGTTTTTTACATGGAGTAATGAGTCCATGTCCTACGTTTATATTTAACCTATACCAAATTCAGCTACAATACGGTACTCCTTTACATCTGAATTTGGAGCGCTGACTTCGACTAAATAGTATCCGTCTTTATCAGCAGTTATTTCTATTTTATCATTTGAATAACCAATAATTGTTGAGCCATCAGCTAAAGTCTTACCACACGTTGCATCTATCCATAATTTTTGTCCTTTACGTAGCTTAACGTATTCAACTACTTTGGACTCACCCGGACTTAGCTTAGAGATAATAATTTCAGGCATTGGATATGAACCATCATAAATATATACGTCATTGCCCGGTTCCTTCGACTGATACATGATATTAATTGTGGGTTTGACTGATACTACCTCATTAACCGATACTTCCGAAGCAGAATCAACAACAGGAGATGCATAAACAGGTACACTTGCAAATATTGCAAGCACAGCGGTTAAAGAAAGAATGGTCTTTTTCATGAAACGTCACTCCTTTTGGTATAATTTAACTCTACTACACTATAATATTATAAAGATATGATTGTAAATAGTATTGTTAATAACTTACGAAAATGAAAGGTTCAATAATAATGTCCTTTTTTTCGGCTGCTATGCATGACAACCGTGTAGGCGGATATCCGCGGGCCAACACTCCCGATCCGCGGCACTTTGCCTATCTGCATGGCACGGCCAAGATGGTGGAAGCGTTGGGTGGTAAATGGGCGCGATCTCACATCATATGGACTCAAATTAGTGCAGTATTTAAAGGAGATACAAGCAATGGAGAAACCGAAGCAGCAGGATTGTGAAGGGCACTGGGCGGAGGCGTCGATCCGGCGCGTTATGGATGCGGGGATCATGAATGGCTGTAATACGGGATTCGCATCGAACGAAACGATCACGCGGGCCGAAATTGCTGTTATCGTAGATCGCATGTTGAAGTCTTCGGGTAAATAGATTATATTGAAAATGTATCGGTTAATCGGTACGGGTTGAACTGCTTCAAAGCGCTGTTCCCTAGTTGTATAAGGAAAGCCCATGAACCAGGCTGGGTATAAACCGATTCATGGGCCTAGGTGCTACGCTAGGTGTTACGCAAATTGTTGAAGCAGTTCAACCAGCTTAGGAATGGATTCACCTATAAATTGCAAAACAGCGATAAAAATAGACATATTAGTCACCTCCTTGATGTAATGAAAGAAACTGTAATGTTCCTTACACTAAATATATCGGTATGGAAACCCAGTTTTTGTAGGGGTTTTATTATGTAAAACAAAAAAATATGATTTTTTTGCATGATAGTAGTTCAACAAAGAATAACGTGCCGTGGGATCATTCCTGCGGCTCTTACTTAGCACGAAATGAGAGTGTGTATCCATTACTACAATAAAAAGAAACCTTGAAAGGCACGAAGCCAATCAAGGTTAAAGCAATTCTTAACTTTTGAACTTATTTATCCAATCCATAATATCTTGTTCTACATGTAAGTATTCGTCTGGCGAGTCTTTTATATCAACTCCTGAGGTGATTTTCAAAAGCTCCCAAACTTCTTCATCCGTTACAATGGGCTCATCTTGCATTACAATTTCGGAAGCCCAATCAGCTACTTCTTCCCTTGATAAACTGCCTTGTAAAATTGACAATAATTTACTAAGAACTTCTTCTTTTGTCGGTTGTTTCAAGTGAATCACCACTGTCCAATGTAGTTTCTATTATTATCGAATCGATAATGAACTTTATTACCACCAGTAAACTTAGTGTCGGGTCTAACCTGTCTTATATTACCAGACTGGTCTAAAGTCTCATGCCATGTTCTCTTATTATTTGTTTGCGGACTCCACTCTCTAACCAATCTTCTTCCTATCATTTCACCAAGTTTTTTAGCAGGCATTACTTCTCCATAGTACCTTATTCTTCCGTCAGGTAGCTCCCTTACTTGAGAGTTTCCGTATTTTTCTGTTTGTGTGAGGTGGGTTTTGTACTTTTCATATTGTGCTATATTTTGTGCACTGTTACCCGTCCCCTTAGGCGCCTGACTATAGCCTCCTCCTGAAGGCGCCCTCATCGGTATACTTCTTGCCCCGGCTCCACAATTATGAGTCCATATTTCTAACTCGGTTACGAAATAATTATGTACTCCTTCGACACGGAAGTTGTATACGGTTGTGCTGTTATTCTTAATCTCGATCCGGTCGATCGGATAGGGCTTGCCTTCTGGATTCTGAAGAAGATCTCCTACCTTTAGGAGCCTTGCCTCTACCCAACCTTGACCGGGCACCCAGAAGGGATGCTCTTCCGTTGTAGTTATCGTAATTCCTTTGACGGAAATGTGATATGTTACTTCTGCTTGTCTTTGGAACAATTCAACAACCGTATTATACCCTGTTTTTCCCGTTGTTTCATCTTTCGTCTGAACGACATCTCCAACGCGAATTTGTTCAATCGGCTTAAATCCCGCCTCGGTCTGCACCGGCGTGCCGGCAGAGAAACAATGTAAATTGCAATTAGCAATGGATTGAGCAGAAGCAAAAGGTATGCTTGTGAATGAAAGGATAAAAAATAACATCAAGGCAATAAACTTTTTCATGTTCGTCTCCTTCTCATAAAAAACTAAATTGGATGCATTCACGATCGGTTAAGGAATGCTGTCGTCCATACATTTCATGTTCATGCTTCGGTTGAGATTAAGCAATGTCTTTCCCCCTTATCTCGTCACACAGCTAAATTGTCTATATATGGTGCTGGATGACGTATATTCCTTGTCAAAAAATGACGTTTTTGAGTATACCAAAAAATGACGGATCGTGTCCTTGTTTTTGAAAATACTTTAAAGATTTGTAATAAACTCCGAAATGATGGGTTCGAAGTCAACGGTAATAAGAGTGGCGAGGGAAGCTTAAATGGACTGATCTCGCCCCGGTCCGGGTTGTAGGCGAAGCGCTTGGCTGCCGAGTAAATTGGAACCAGCAGACCAAAACGGCATTGCTCAATGGCGTGCCTGTACCGGGAGAGTTCATCGGCGGCAGCGAATACGCCCATGTTCGGGCGGTCGCAGAGGCGGAAGGGGCCCGGGCAACGTGGGACGGAAAAGTAAAGAAAGTTGTCCTGTCAACGGACAAAGCCTAATTTTCTCTTAATGGGTCCAAGCCAAGTCAAAACGCGGCTCATTTCATATCATATGAGTACCTAGAAGAGAGGAGGTTGGCTTATGAGCGGCGTTGTTGGAGGTGTTGGAGGCTTCTCATGTGGATCTTGTGGATTCGGAGGCTTTACTTCTACAGGTGTAATTCTGGTTTTGTTTATCTTGCTTGTAATTATTTCTCGTGCATTTATCTTCTAGTAAGATTATTGGCAAGACCTGCGTCTATACCCATGGAGCAGCTTCATTACATGCCCTGCCTCTTCAGCAGGGCTATTTTATTTGGAATAATGTATACAAATCCGGAGGAACCGGTGAAAAGGAGCTCTGCTGGCATTGTGCTGGTGGGGCTCCTTTTTTGTTCTTACCTACGCTATCCATATCTTAAATAATTATAATTGCATGAAATGGGTGGTATTTATAATGAAATACAGAATATAGATATTATCAATAAAGGAGGGTATATTTGTGTCAAAATTAATTAAATTCACTGGAATTCTTATGACTGCATCTAAGGTTAGCGGATGCTTCAACTAAAAGGGAAAGAACAAGAGCCGTTGGGGAAGTGATGTGCTCCCCTTAAAGTAGACAGGTGAAATAATAAAACCTTCTGCTTTAAGGGGAGTTTTTATCATGCGAAAAAAATGGAGTGTACAAGAAAAACTTGTAGTGTTACAGGCACTTAAAAGCGGCCAAGGGGGAATAGAGACTACCGCTAAAATGTACGGTATAGGAGCAACAACACACATCGAATGGCGAGATCGCTATGAACAATACGGATACAAAGGGTTAGAACATCTCGCTCACAACAGAAGTTATTCTACGGAACTCAAGCTCCAAGCCGTAAAAGATTATCTATCCGGGAAGTTCACGCAAAGTCGAGTTATTCATAAGTGTTGATATGATTTGCTTCTTCAAGAAAAACCACCTCATAAGATTATTTGTATAAGTCATATATACAGAGATAAGAGATGATTGTCTAAATAATTAATTCTAAAAAAATGAAATAATGTAAATTTATTGTGAAATATTTTCGCTTCAGGTTATTTCCATTGATAATCGAACATTCATTCGCATATACTGTGATCATTGGAGAACGAATGTTCGGGGTGATGGGAATGAGGTTGGATCAATGCAATGACAGCATTTCGCAACGACGAATTATCGTGCGCCGTGCCTGCGACGGCGTGCTGCACGCAACATGCCTGACAGCTGGGGAGTGGCGCCCGTTTAGGATCGAACGTATTTTGTCCTGGCAGCCGGTTAGGGGGGCGAACGGCGTGAGTTGAAAGCTTTTCAGGAAATGGTATCTGGGAAAGCTAGCGATTCATCGTTCCAGAATTCCGCGAGGCTCCGCGTGAAGGACTGGAGAGAGGATTACAACGGGCAGAGAAGCCGGCAGCAGCGAAGCCGAAGGATGAATCCCTGTGCCAGTGTATGGCCGGAATGAAGGGGAAATGGATTGACGGCGTATACACATCTGTGCGCTGCGAGAAGCCTGTGCAAAAACCAGACTGTCGACAGGATTCGTCGACAGTCTGGGGGACAGTCTTTATTGCTATGGACCTAGTTTATACTCATCTCATTCTAAATCTATGAATTTTTGGGATACTACTTTCATTTCACTATCAATTTCTGCTGATCGAGGTTGGATACCACTCTTATTTGTAATATCGTAAACGGTTACGCGCAACTTACTTCCGAAAATTCCGTTTACCTTTGCCTTCCCGGTTAATAGAAGATTTTTACTCGAATCAAATTTCACCCCACCTACTTGACTTTGTTGACTATTCGATAATTTTTTCCACATATCAGCTGTTGCATAAGTAACCGATGGATATTGATTTCGGCGTGGAAATCCTGCACCAGAATAAGTTGCTAACATGTTAAGTGTTGATTTCACATTTTTCCCAGTTGCAGAAAAGTCTAAATCTCCACTAAATGATTTTTTTGCCATATCCACTTTAACCAAGTATTTCTTACCAGCTGGCACTTTAATATCTTGTGGTGGAACAGTTAAAGTTTTAGTATCTATAACTGTATTTGTCGTACTGGTTGCAGAGTTGAATTCTGCGGTAATATCAATGCCACCTGTTAATAAAACAGGTAATTTAAAAATCGTGCTTTTTCCTCCTACTTTAAATCCTTCAGAAACAGTCGTACTAGCGGAGTTTGTAACTGCATGAGAATAAGATACTGTTTTGAAATTTCCCTCTGTAGGATTATGCGTATTGTCGAATTCATTTTCACCAACATATTCTGGAGTTAAATCACTATACGTAATATTTTTTAAGGGACTTGTTTTTAAGTCTAAGTCCATAACTGTTTTTTTACTATCCAATCTAATATAACGATACACACCACCAGGCATATACTTCCAATCAAACTCATTTTTATAATAAAAATCAGAAATTTTGTTCATTTGCGTATCCACGTCTGTGATGTTTGCAGCAGCCATGGCATTACTTCCAAAAAACATGTTACCTGATAAACCCAGCACGATCCCCAGAGTCATTAGAGAAAGCTTTTTTTGTTTGAATCGAATTTTCATAATTTTCACTCCCTAAGTACTAGTTTGCGCGCGCATTTATATTATATTTATGAAGGCGCTTTCTGTCAGGGGGATATTGTAAAATATGCTCTTTTGGTCACAGAATATAACGATAAGCATTAAGCATTTTTTAAAGATATTTTACATTTCGTAGCTTTATATAAAAGCCATTTTTTTGACGTGGCCAACAGCTGTACATATGTCGTCAGCCAAGCGCTAGGCGAGAAGGTCGAATGGACAACAAGTGGAAAACCGTCACCGTGAAGACTACAGCCGGTAAGAAAATCGATCTGCCTCGGGGGCAAAAGGTTGCAAACATTAATGGTGTGAAGCAATCGCAAGCGATGCACCGGCTATGGAGGTCAGCAAGAGCAAGTTTTTGCTGATTTAATGGAGAAGTATGGTATGCGGTTGACGACCTTACGAGGACTAAAAAAAGGGTCACCACGCAAGCGATGCTTGTTTTTGCAGCCATGAACCTCAAAAAATGGCGACCTGGCTCTGGAAGCCCGGTGCCCATCTATAATTTCAATTTCGTATTTGAAATATGACAAAAAACATAAAAAACTTCCGCGGCTGCAGTATTTCGCGGGAGTTTGTCTTCAATCTGGGCCCTGCTCCGGTGGTCCAATTAGTTCAGTTTGAATTCCTTCGATATAACAGTCTTCTTCATCTACTATTACTTTGACTCTTCGCTTTCGGAAGGACAGTTTTAGATGTGATAATTATTATCGTTATATCCAGTTTTCAATCTGTAACTTTTTCACAACTTTTTTTTATAAGGAATTAATATACAATTATATTATACTTTTTTTCACAAGTTACTTCTTCTAAACTTATTTTTCTTTTTTTACTTTGAAAGGATGGTGAAGTGAGTATCCTACATTTTTCCTGCATGGAATTTGAGTCTACAGGTAATGAAAGGCAGCATTTTTTTGAGGAGTTTTCTGAAGTCTATTGGTTGTCCTAACAGGGGAAAAAAGCAACAAAGAGATCCAAGTATTGCCGACCTGATTTCATGAAACATATTCATGTTTTTAACAAATGGAGGGGAATGTCTGTGAAGAAAACAACGAATATACTTTTGCCGCTCGCTTTATCCGCTCTAATGGTCGGGAGCACAGTTGCAACGGTTCCAGCTTATGCTCAAATTGAAGCCAAGGAAAGTCAAACGGTGGCTCCACAACAAGAGATATCAATGAAGCTGGAGCAAACAGGCTCGATTTACGACGTCCGTAAACGGCTTAAAGTAAAAATTGGACCGAGTAATCGACAACCGACGGGCATCTACAAAAACATGAATGATGTGATTGAAATTTATGTGGACCCAAGCACGGATCAATCCGTTATGCCACAGTATATAATATCGCCGATCGTCCTAACCAATTATTCCGAAGGAAATAAACCCGGAATTACCCTTCGAAAAGGAAGAAATGTCATCACGGATGGGACCGGCATTATTCATTTAATAAACGAATCAGAACCAACACAGAACCCGGTAACTGTAACGATTTCAGGAGGACAAGAATTGCCGAGTTTTATTTTGGGCAAGCATACAGATGACGACTGGGAAATGATAAAGCGCTCTCATCCTAATGCTCCTGGATTCGAACTGGTTAGTAAACACGTGATTATAACAGGCGGAAGCAAGAGTATATCACTCGTACAATCACCAAATGAACTTATGCGGGCGCATGATAAAGCCATTGAAGAACAGTATCGCGTGGCGGGATTGGACAGTTCGAATGTCATTCATCAGCCTGCGCCAATGAAACATCATATGCGTGAAACAAGCGAATCTGGTTACTGGATGTATGCTTTTTTCAATCATACGGCGTATGCCAGCGATGCAATGGACAGAATTCTTAATTCAGATACCTTTCAAAGAAATGGCTGGGGACCTTGGCACGAGGTCGGTCATACGAATCAGATGGATGTGATGGATTGGTCCGGTTTAGGAGAGGTAACAAATAACATCTATTCCCTGTCAGTTCAGCGTTATTTTGGGAACAATAGCCGGCTTGAAGAAGATCAGATCTATGACAAAGTGTTTGATTATTTAGGGCAAGAAAACAATGACTTTAACAAGATTGATGATGTATTCGTTAAACTTGCTATGTTTTGGCAATTAGATTTAGCCTATGGTAACAATTTCTATCCCTCTTTGCATAAAGCGTATCGGGAATTAACCGATCAACCTGGATCTGATGCCGTGAAACAACAACGGTTTATTCGACTCGCATCCCAAACGGCCAATAGAAATTTAACACCATTCTTTGAAAAATGGGGGTTAATGGTGACCGAAGAAACGAAACAGCTACTAGCCTCCTTACCGGACTTGGATAAGAAAATTTGGGAATATAGGGATAATATGGATGACGTTGCTCTGGCCCCTCCAACAGGGCTACAAGCAACAGATATCCAGTCCAATCGTGTGACTTTCCAGTGGAATCCTTCTGAAGGCGATATAATAGGGTACGATATCTATCGCAATGGCTCTTGGAGAGCACGGGTTTTTTCGACTGAATTCACAGATACAAATGTAGAAGCCGATACGGAATATCGATATACGGTTAAATCGATTGATGTAAAAGGAAACGAGTCCGAAGATAGTAATGAAATCGTGGTAAAAACAAAGCAAGAGAGTTCGTCCAGTTACGAACAGTGGAATAGGGATAAGATATATAATAAAGGAGACAGAGTTCAGTACGAAGGATTCGATTACGAAGCCAAGTACTGGACCCAAGGAAATACTCCTGGAAGTTCCGATAATTGGAAATTACTTTCGGAAGTTATCCTGCCATGGAATAGCAATAAATCCTATGAGGGCGGAGATAAGGTTACTTATAACGGTGTAGTCTACATGGCTAAATGGTGGACAAAAGGGGAGATTCCGGATAAATCTTCGGTGTGGGAACAACAGTGAGGGGAGTCAGAGCCTGCTTGTTCATCCCCTGGAATAATTAAATTCTTTTGTCGTTTAACAAGCTTGCCTAATAATCATTTGATTTTGCAAATGAACATGAGAGGTAACTCTTTGACGATACGCCACTACTGAAAGAGCACTCGGAACCTGAGTGCTCTTTTCTATTGGTTAATCCCATACTGGACTGACTAACACCTCCAGACTTTTCCGAGACTTTACATGTTCAAGCTTCAACTCCGCCAAGATTATTTTCAAATTTTTCGGTTCTGCTTTGATTCGTTCCCATTGAAATTTGCTAGTGAAGCTTTTAAAGGCCGTTCCAGCTTTATAACCCATGAAGAGGCCGCCATTAATAACGCAAAAAATCGAAGTACCAGATCCATAGACAGTCACCCTAATTAATTTTTGTAAATGGTTAAATTCTACACTATGTAGCAGCGACCGAATCATCGTGCATACCACTAGAAGGGAATATTTTATGATTGGTACGCTTAGATACTGGGTGAATGCTTTAAACGCCAGCGGGCATATTTATGAAGTTGTTGATCGTAACGTTGTTGTTAACGTAAAAAACGTAACCTATATTGATGTAATAACTAGACATGCGCTTTTTTACGCGGCGGGTGTTAAACCTAAGAAATGCACGATGTCACATTATTTGTGCGAGGCATTTGTAAATAAACATCCTGGTATCCCTAAAAACATAATTTAACCGCGAAGTTATTACGAATTATGTCCAATAATACATGAACATATGGGAAAATCCGAAGGATGGACTTGAGTGTACAGGCGTGCAAAAATTTAGTACAAAATAGGTAAAGTGACGGCCGCTGCTAGGACACATACTTTACGACAACGCCACGAAGAACGTAAAAAATTTAATGAACTCTTCAATATTATCCATCATGAAGAAAGTATCATTGATCCACTTCTTAGGGAAGCCATACTAGAACTTGAAATTATAATGGATGATTTATTTCATGACGAAAGCTAAGGGATGTTTTTTTGGCTCACATTCGGTCCCCAATTGGTCCCCAATAAATAAGAAAATGAATTATTCCAGATATAAGAATCCTTTATAACCCCGTATTTACAGGGGTTTAATACAAAAATAAATTGGGCGCCCCTTGCGGGACGCCCTCATGGGAGAGGAGAAACCGGACGAAGAGCTTATGGGGAAACGTAAGTCTTCTCCGCGGTTGTCTACGACATTCAATGATGTCGATACTTTAAGGATTGCCAGCCGGGAGAAATATATACATACTCCGGATAACTTTTTTTCATTTTGCACGAAGTCGGCGGCGCATTGCGGATTTCATTTTTCAAAATTGGGAAATGTATGTTACGATTAACGTCGAATATGCGGCATGATCGCTGCATGGAAGCTGGCGGAAAGAAGAGAAGGTGAGACAACTGAGAGTGATATCGGGAACGGCCAGAGGCCGTGCGTTGAAGCCTGTGCCTGGCATGGGGACTAGGCCGACGACGGATAAAGTGAAGGAAGCGCTGTTCAGCATGATTGGTCCTTATTTCGAGGGGGGCCGTGCGCTCGATCTGTTCGCCGGAACGGGCGGCTTGGGAATTGAAGCCTTGAGCCGGGGAGCGGAATGGGCGGTATTCATCGATAAGGATGCGAGAGCGGTCGAGGTGGTGCGCGGCAACCTGACGACCACGGGGTTGGCTGACAAGGCCGAAGTGTACCGCAACGATGCGAGGCGGGCGCTCAAGGTGCTGGTCAAGCGGAATCTTTCCTTTCATTATGTATTTCTTGATCCTCCGTACCGGTTGAAGGATGCGGACGAGCTGCTGATGGAGATGTGGGATAACGGCTTGCTAAGCGATGACGCCATCGTTGTCGTCGAGCATGACGCATCCCATGTGTATTCCGAGCGCATTGGTCCGCTCTCGATCTGGAAGAAGGCGGATTACGGGGATATCGCGGTATCGATATACCTCGTGGATACCGAAGCTTCCGGAGAATAAGGAAGCGCTTCTGTTGCAATCGAACAGAACAAAGAGGCGCCCGCCTATGTGCCAATAGGTGCGATGCGCCTTCTAAGGAGGCTTACGAATGATGACAGACAACTACGAGCATGCATGCCGGCCCCGGACTGCCGTATATCCGGGCAGCTTCGATCCGGTGACGCTCGGACACCTGGACATAATCGAGCGGGCGGCGAGGCAATTCGACAGGCTGATTGTCGCTGTGCTGAACAATTCGAGCAAGAAGCCGCTCTTCTCCATTGAAGAACGGCTTGAGCTGCTGCGCACGGTGACGAAGCGGTGGCCCAATGTAGAGGTGGACAGCTTCAGCGATCTGACCGTCAATTATATGGACGCGAAGAACGGCGATGTGATTGTCCGCGGCATTCGGTCGGTCACGGATTTTGAATACGAGCTGCAGCTGGCTTCAACGAACCAGAAGCTGAACCCTCGGGTAGAGACGATCTTCATGATGACGAATCCGAAGTATTCCTACCTCAGCTCCAGCATCGTGAAGGAGATCGCCCATTATGGCGGCGATATTAGCGAGCTGGTGGCCCCGGAGGTCGAGACGGCGCTGCGGAATAGATATAAGCATTGAACGCGGCTCCGATCTGCTCCGTCGATCAGGTGCGTTGCCATCGTCCGATAAAGAACGACACGGCCATGCCAATGAGCAGGAAGATACATAGAATCGGAACAAGCGTCAACGATTGCAGCCATCCTGGCGCAGAAGCCAGTTCGGCAAGGCGCTGAATCCAGGAGGAAGGAGCTTCCCCGAGCCCGTTCCCGGCATCCAGCAACCGGAATGCTTCTTGCTCCGGCGGCGCAATCCGCAAGAGGTTGTGAAGCGGATGCCACAGGATGAACGTGAGCAGGAAGGCAGACGCGGCATGGAGAATCCTCATCAGGAAAAAGCGGCTGTACCGCAAGTCGGTTCCTCGGGTCAAGCTATGGACCTGAAGATGGGCGCTGATTCCGCTCCATGCGATGACGGCGCCGATAAGGGCGGTCTGGAAGAGAGCAGAACGGAAGGCGGCCGAGCCGAGCGAATGCGTGCCAAGGTTCACCTCGAACAGGCCGTTCAGCAAATATACGCCGAATTGCTGGGGGACAGCAAGCCGCAGCACCTGGACAATGACAGAGAACATCATGATAAATCCGCCGATCATCATCAACGTTTGGACGGAAGAAGTGACGGAATCGCCGAGCAGCCGGCCGAACGCGCGTCCGTCCCGGCGGTGGGCCTGCTCCATCGCCTGCAGCATCCGCTTCCATAGCGGCTTGGAAGCAACGGGGGCCGTTCGCCGCCTGTGGAGGCGATCCGCAGCGGGATGAAAAGCTCCCGCCCAACGCACAATAAACATCATAAAAAGGGAAGAAACCCAGTGCACAACCGCAATAATAAGCCCCAATTCGGCCTGCTGCAGGAAGCCGACTCCGACGACGGCGATCATGAAAATAGGACTGGCGGCATGAGTCAGCCCGAGCAGCCGCTCCGCTTCAAGGCGGGACAATTCATTGTCTTTCCGCAAGTGGACGACGGCTTCGGCGCCTGCAGGATATCCTGCTGTCCAACCGACGGACCAGGCCCAGCCGCCGATCCCGGGAAGCCGGAACAGCGCCCGCATGAACGGATCCAGCAGCACGCCGATGCCATGCACCCAGCCGTAGGCCTTCAACATTTCGGACAGAATGAGGAACGGCAGCAGGGCCGGGAATATAATGGTCCACCAGACCTTGAGCCCTTGCAAAGAGGCTTGAAAGGATTTATCCGGATAAGCGATGATGCATAGCACCAATAGTACCGCAGAGCCCCCCATGATGAGCGTGGACAGCCGCTGGGAAGCAGGCGATGTGCGGAACGAGAACATGGCGGTCACCCCTTTGGCCGTAAATGAAGAAGCAAGGCTTCAAGCCCATTACGATCTCATGTGTACGTAACAGGGACGGGCTTTAGACCAAATATCGCCGGCGATCCGAGGGCATAGGGAGGTAGGAGAATGGAAAATGAGTTCAGATCGTACGGGCGGCAGCCGAGTTCTCCCCGCTTCCGTGGATGGAAGTGGATCTTCGCTGCGATCGTGCTGTTCTATGTCGTTGTGTATATGCCGACGCCGTATGTGATTTATACGCCAGGTAGCGCTGAAGAGGTGAAGCCGTTCCTCAATGTGGAAGGCGGCAACGAGACGGAGGAGGGCACGTTCCTTCTGACCACGGTAAGAAGAACGTATGCCAACCTAGCGCTGATTGCGTGGCGGGCCTTCGATCCGAACGCCGAATTCGGCAAGAAGGAAGAAGCGCTTCAAGGGAGAACCGAGCAGGAATATATCAATGAACAGCTGTTCAACATGAGCAATTCGCAGATGGTCGCGATATTGGCGGCGTATAATCAGGTAGGCATTCCGTACAAGATCGAATCCGAGGGCATATATGTTCTCTTTAACAATAAGCAACTGGCTGATAATGAATTCATTACGAATGATCGGATTATGGAAGTGGAAGGCCAGAAGGTGAATGGCTTCGATGATTTGCAGGCCGCTTTGAAGGGGCGGACAGCCGGGGAGACGATTCAGGCTGTCGTTGAGCGGGAGAGCAAGCTGGTGCAGGTCAAGGCGAAGCTTGTCGAACTCCCGGATCAGACTGGCAGCGGCAAGCAGCGGATTGGCTTCGGTCTTGCTTACGGGGAGAAAAAGAAGGTTGTGCCTGAGGATAACAAGCATAGCGTAACCTTCCACGAATCCGATATCGGCGGGCCTTCGGCCGGCTTGATGTTCACGCTGGAGCTGATCAACCGCTTGACTCCGGGGGATCTGACGAAGGGCTACCGGATCGCCGGCACCGGCACAATCGATCCTTCGGGGAAGGTCGGACCGATCGGCGGCGTGAAGCATAAGGTCGTGGCTGCCGACAGGGAAGGGGCGGTCTTGTTCCTGGTGCCTTCCGGCAACTATGAGGAAGCAAAGACGAAGATGGACAAGATGAACACGAAGATGAAGCTGGTGCAGGTCGAGACGCTGCAGGATGCGCTGGAGGCGGTGAAGCAGCTCCAGCCAGCTTCGTAACATGATACGGGCTTCGGTACCGGATTCGGGGCGGACAACGGATGGCGCATGCCAGCCGTTGTTCGCCGTTATGGGGATTAGAACCGGCGGGGCGGCTCATAATAGTCCCGAAAGGCGGCCCTCGCTTCCCAGCCGCGGAACGCGTTGGCATAGGCGGCGGTTGCGCGGGAGTCCGCTTCCAGGCCGGCGCGGCCGCCCAGATGGCTGTTGTCGCGCGTCATGTTGAGGACGATGGGTAGCTCCGCGCAGCGCTTCATGCGCTTTAGCAGATGGCGTCCGCGCTCGGTGAAGCCCAGCACCCGCACGTAAGCGGGACCCGTGGCGAGGGCGTCCGGCCCGAAATGGAATTTATCATGATGCAGCAAGATATGGGCCAAGGTTCGCATCAATTTGGTCCGAGTATAGCGCTTCGTCTTCAGCTTCGCGATCAGCGGCTCAACGCCGGGCTCCTCCAGCGTCTGGAGCGCTTGCTTGATGCGGTGCTCGAGCCCTTCGGTCACCTCCAGATACCGCGCCAGCTCCTCGGGCGGAAGCAGGTAGAGACGATAGAACAGCTCGCGGCGGAACGCTTCCCAATTGAGCGGCGCCCTGCCGGAGGCATGCTCCCGTTCCAGTATGTTAAGCGTGCTCTCCGGCACATAGCGGGCCGCCGCAGCCAGATCCCCGGAGCCGGACCAGAGGCGCCGGACGGCGGTGGCGCTGGCGATAGTGCCTTCCGGCGCCTCCGCATCGTGATAGCCGGCTTCGCGGCGCGGAATCGTCAGCGGCTTCATGTCGCTGTTCAGCCTCCGCATCGCCAGCAAATAGTGCAGCCCAAGCGAATTGTTCGGCTGGGTCAGCCAATGCGCGCCGGGCTCCGCTTCGCTCCCGGCGGCCGCTTCGCCGCCGTCCAGCACCGGTCCGGCCGCGGCGGCGTAGGCGGCCGGATAGCTGCGCCCGGCCTTCAGCTCGGCGCGCAGCCGGCTGGCGAATTCGTCCGGCTCGCGGGCCAGCGCCTTGGCGGCCCCGCGCAGCCGCTTCAGGTCGCCGGATTCGCTGCCGAAGCACAGCGCGTCTACGACGCCGGTGGCTTGCAGCGTCGCTACCGCGCCGTAGGCGAACCATTCGGCCGGCTGGACGGCGTATGCGACCGGCAGCTCCAGCACGAGGTCGACGCCGGCGGCCAGCGCCATATCGGTGCGCGCCCATTTGTCGGCCAGCGCGGGCTCGCCCCGCTGCAGGAAATGGCCGCTCATGACCGCGACGGTGGCTTCCGCCTCAGCCGCGAGCTTCGACTGCTGCAAATGATACAGATGCCCGTTATGAAGCGGGTTATATTCAACAACGATTCCGACCGTTTTCATATCACTCTTCCTTTCGATCACAGAATAAGGTAAGATGGTGATTCATGGACAGAAGGGTGCATAGACTGCCCGTCCGGCGGGCCCTAGGACCCGTCGTGGCACTCCTGAATTTCCCATCCGATCATACCATGAACCAGGAGAGAACGGCGAATTTTTGGCGGAGGGGCAGAGGATGTCCCGGCAATCTGTCAAACAAATTTGGTTGACAAAGCATGACGTTAATCGCTATAATTAATTTTGTTTGTTTGGAGTGATGTTATGAACATTCATTTTCGGGACATTGTCGCAAAAGGACGGGAAACCCGCATTCAATCGGCATTTTCCGCTAACGATGTGGTTCGGGACCGCAAAGATATTTCCATACCCGACCCGGTGACCGTGGATTTGACGGCCAGGGCGGAAGGCGAAGGACAGGTTGGCGTGCATGGCCAGCTGACCGCACGGTTGGAACTGGTATGTTCGCGTTGTTTGACGTCGTTTACCGAGACATACGTCATTCCGTTCGATGAGCAATTCAAGCTGACAGACTCTACTGATCTTTCCCCGGAGGAAGAGGAGGACGACGTCACTGCGGTGACGGAAGACCTTATCGACCTGCAGCCTTATGTGGAAGTCGCGCTTTTGCTGGCCTTGCCGTTCGCGCCGCTGTGCAGCGAATCGTGCAAGGGCTTGTGCCCTACTTGCGGCACGAACCGCAATGAGCAGCCCTGCGGCTGTTCGAACGAGCGCATTGACCCGAGACTGGCGGGGTTACAAGATTTCTTCAAGAAATAAATAGCGACAGTAGAAGTATTCTGTTCAAGAAGAGCGCTAGCCGCACTTTTTGGACAGCCTTGGAAGAGCACGTAACTTGGGTAAGGAGGTGTAGAACATGGCAGTACCTCAAAGAAGAACGTCGAAGACTCGTCGTGACAAGCGCCGTACGCACTTTAAATTGTCTGTGCCTGGCATGGTGAAGTGCCCACAATGCGGAGAGTTGAAATTGGCTCACCATGTATGCAAAGTGTGCGGAACATACAAAGCAAGAGAGATCATCAAACAATAATGATTCATAGGAAAAGGCAGTGCTTCGCCATCGGTGGGGCGCTGTTTTTTTATTAATCGAAGCCGATTTCATAACTTCTGCTTTTCTTTGCCGGCGATTTTATATATACTGGATTAGTACCAGGTTCTAATGGCTCCTATTAACGGCCTCTTCATTTGTGAAGATGAGATAAAGTAATTATTCCGATTATTCCGAGGCTCCGAAGTCGATGTGACGATCCGGACAACAGGACAAGAAGGTGGTGCGGGGTCATTCAACGTTTGCCGAAGCGACAGCGTCAACAGCAGTTGGCGAAAATCATTGAGGAAAATCCGTTTGTAACCGATCAGGAACTGACCCGCATGCTGAAGGTCAGTATCCAGACCATTCGCCTCGACCGGATGGAGTTGGCTATCCCGGAGCTGCGGGAACGCTTGAAGATGATGGCGGAGCAGACCTACGACCAGGTGCGGTCGCTGCCGCTGCATGAAGTGATCGGTGACATCGTCGATCTGCAGCTGGATCATAGCGGCATCTCGTATTTCGAGATACGCGAGGAACATGTCTTTTCGCGGACGCATATCGCCCGAGGCCACCATTTGTTCGCGCAGGCGAACTCGCTGGCCGTGGCTGTTATCAACGACGAGATCGCGCTGACGGCCACGGCGGACATCCGGTTCATCCGGCCGGTGCGCCTTCGGGAGAAATGCATCGCCAAGGCGTATGTCCGATCCGGGTCGGGGGAGCGGAGCAAAGCGAAGGTGGAGGTATTCACCTATGTCGGCGAGGAGCTGGTGTTCCAGGGCAACTTTATCATATTCCGTTCAGGCGCGATGAACGGCAGCGAAGGAGGAGACGAGCATGAGAATCGCCATTGACGCCATGGGGGGAGACCACGCTCCGGAATGCAATGTGCAGGGGGTTCTTGCCGCGGCGCAGGCATGGTCTGATATCGAGCTGCTGCTGGTGGGGGACGAGGCGAGGCTGGAGCGGCTGCTGACATCCCGCCCCGCGAATGTCCGCATCGTTCATGCGGCGAGCACGATCGAAGCGGATGACGAACCCGTTAAGGCGGTCAGACGCAAGAAGGACGCTTCGATGGTTGTCGCCGGACGAATGGTGCGGGAAGGGGAAGCGGACTGCATGATCTCGGCCGGGAACACCGGCGCGCTCATGACGACGGGCCTGCTGGTTGTTGGCCGGATGGCCGGCGTCGAGCGGCCGGCGCTGTCGCCGATGATACCGACGATGGACGGGCGCGGCGTGCTGGCGCTCGATCTGGGAGCGAACATGGATGCGAAGCCGGAGCATCTCGTGCAGTATGCGCTGATGGGCAGTATTTACCGGGAGAAGGTGCACGGCATTCCGAAGCCCCGTGTCGGGCTGCTCAACGTCGGCACGGAAGCGATGAAGGGCAATGAACTGACGAAGCAGGTATATCCGATGCTGGAAGAGCTGCCGATTCATTTCGTCGGCAATGTGGAGGCGCGCGATGTGCTGGAAGGCAGTTGCGACGTGCTCGTATGCGACGGGTTCGTCGGCAATGTGCTTCTGAAGTCGCTGGAAGGCACGGCCGGCTCCTTGTTCAGTGTACTGAAGCAGGAATTTACCCGTTCCTGGTATACGAAGCTGGCAGCCGCGGTGCTGATGCCGGGCTTGAAGCGTCTGAAGAAGATGATGGATTACAAGGAGCACGGCGGTGCGCCGCTGCTCGGGCTGAACGGACTGGTGTTGAAAGCCCACGGTTCTTCGGACGCGCGGGCGATCGAGAATGCGGTCCGCCAAGCGCGCACGGCGCTGCAGCATGATCTTATTCATACGATTGCAACGGAAATCGGAGGGAATACAAGCGGGAAGTGAGTGGTGCGAGAATGAAATTGCGTTCGGTAGGCATTATCGGTACGGGGAAATACGTACCCGAACGGGTATTGACCAATGAAGACTTGGAAAAGATGGTCGATACCAATGACGAATGGATTGTAACCCGGACCGGGATTAAAGAGCGGCGTATTGCAGCCGACCATGAAGCGACATCGGATTTAGCGTATCATGCCGCCCAGGAGGCGCTGAAGGCGGCCGGGATAACGGCCGAGCAGCTGGATCTTATCGTCGTCACGACGATTACGCCGGACATGACTTTCCCGTCTACGGCCTGCCTGCTTCAGGAGCGGCTCGGCGCCAAGCGCGCCGCGGCCTTCGACCTGTCGGCGGCGTGTGCGGGCTTCATTTACGGGCTGGCGAATGCGAGCAACTTCATCGCGATGGGCACTTACCAATATGCGCTCGTCGTAGGGGCGGAATGTCTGTCCCGAATTACGGATTATACAGACCGGAACACGTGCATCCTGTTCGGAGACGGTGCCGGAGCCGCTGTGCTCGGTCCCGTTCCGGAAGGCCGCGGCTTCCAGTCATTCGAGCTGGGCGCGGACGGCGGCGGCAAGGAGCTCTTGAAGCTGGAAGGCGGAGGTTCCCGCTACCCCGCATCGCATCAGACCGTAGACGACAAACGCCATTATATCTATATGAACGGCAGGGAAGTATTCAAGTTCGCGGTGCGCGTCATGGGCAATGCTGCCGATGAGGCGCTCAAAAAGGCGGGAAAGACGAAAGAAGACATCGATCTGCTTATCCCGCATCAAGCGAATACCCGGATTATTAATGCCGCGATCGAGCGTCTGAATCTGCCGGAGGAGAAATGCGTCATCAATCTGCCGAAGTATGCGAACACGTCGGCGGCATCGATACCGCTCGCTTTGGCGGAAGCGGTAGAGGAAGGCCGGGTGAAGGAAGGCGACACGCTTCTTCTCGTCGGCTTCGGCGGGGGCTTGACTTGGTCGGCCTCGGTTATTCAATGGTAATCCGGCGCCATCGCCGCGAAAAATTGAACCGAATCACGGCGCCTTGCCGTAATACGTTATAGACATCAGTCATTGGAAGGAGTGTGCCCAATGGGCAAATTGGCATTTGTCTTTCCTGGACAAGGCTCGCAAGAGGTAGGCATGGGCAAGGATGTGTACGATGCCGTTCCGGCGGCGCGGGAAGCGTTCGAGACAGCGGACCGGGTATTGGGATTCCCGTTGACCGAGATGATATTCGAAGGTCCGGAGAGCGACTTGAAGCAGACGTCGAACACGCAACCGGCGCTGCTGGCGACGAGCTGGGCGCTGTATCAGGCATTGGAGCGCCATGGCATCCGGCCGGATTATGTAGCCGGACATAGCTTGGGCGAATACGGCGCGCTTGTGGCGGCCGGCGTGCTCCGCTTCGAGGACGCGATCGCGATCGTGCGCCAGCGCGGCCAGTTCATGGAGCAGGCGGTTCCGAGCGGCCAAGGCGCTATGGCAGCGGTGCTTGGCGCCGAACGCGAACGGCTGGGAGCACTGTGCGGCGATATCTCCGCCGCCGGGACCCCGGTCGAGATGGCGAATCTCAACTGTCCGGGCCAGATCGTCGTGTCCGGATCCCGCGAAGGGATCGACGCGCTGGTCGAGCGCGGGAAGGAAGCCGGAGCGAAGCGGGTCATTCCGCTCGAAGTGAGCGGACCTTTCCATTCCGCGATGATGAAGCCGGCGGCCGAGCGGCTCGGCGAGGCGCTGCGGGCAATCGAGATGCAGGTTGCGCGCATTCCTGTCATCGCGAATGTGACCGCCCGTCCGGTCACCGAGGCCGAGCAGATTCGCGGCTTGCTGGTTGAACAGGTATTTTCGCCTGTCCTCTGGGAGGACAGCGTCCGCTATTTGATCGATCAAGGCGTGGACACCTTTGTCGAGATTGGGTCGGGCAAAGTGCTGTCCGGTCTCATCAAAAAAATCGACAGATCGGTGCGCATCGTCTCCATCAACAGTCTAGAGGCGATCGAAGCATACGAGTGATGGCCTGGACGGGCGCGGCTATGCGGTAACCGCATGCAACGAACAAGGCCGGCCTGACATTATCTCGTGTCCATGCCGATAGAGCGTATAGACGGCTCGTATCGAAGATTTTGCGAAAGGGGGAATACCGATGTCCAGCTTGGAAGGAAAAACAGCGCTCGTCACAGGAGCATCCCGCGGTATCGGCCGGGCGATTGCCATTCATTTGGCGGAAGCCGGAGCCGATGTCGTCGTCAATTATGCCGGAAGTGAAGCGGCGGCGGCCGAGACGGCGGCAGCGATTGCGGCCCTTGGTCGTAGAGCTGTCACGGTGAAGGCCAACGTCGGCAAGATGGAGGAAGCCGAGCAGCTTGTCAAGAGTACATTGGAACAATTCGGAAAAATTGACATTTTGGTGAATAATGCCGGCATTACAAGAGATAATTTAATTATGCGGATGAAAGAAGAAGAGTTCGATCAAGTGATCGAGACGAATCTGAAGGGCGTCTTCAACTGCATCAAAGCCGTGACGCGCCCGATGATGAAGCAGCGTTCCGGCCGCATCATCAACATTTCGTCTGTCGTCGGCGTGCTGGGCAATCCCGGACAAGCCAACTACGTGGCGGCCAAGGCGGGAGTCATCGGCTTGACGAAGGCGTCGGCCCGCGAGCTTGCGTCCCGGGGCATTACCGTCAACTGCGTCGCGCCGGGATTTATCGAGACCGACATGACCGACGTGCTGTCGGAAGACATGAAGGCGCAGCTGCTCGGCCAGATTCCGCTTGGCAAGCTCGGCCAGCCTGCGCATATCGCCAAGGCGGTGCGTTTCCTGGCGTCGGAGGACGCGGAGTACATGACCGGCCAGACGATTCACGTCGATGGCGGCATATATATGTAGGGGCTTCTCAGTCTATGAATCCATGGACTTTAAGCATTTTTTTGTAAGAGGTTTTGATATGGTAATTTAAAATGTTTTTTCGTATAATACCAAGGAGGAGGTGAACCGGATGTCAGCAGAAGTGTTTGAGCGAGTGAAGCGCATCATCGTTGAGCGCCTTGGCGTGGATGAAGCGGAAGTAACACTGGAAGCATCTTTTAAAGATGATCTTGGCGCTGATTCCCTCGATGTTGTGGAATTGGTCATGGAATTGGAAGATGAGTTTGATATGGAAATCTCTGATGAAGACGCAGAGAAGATTACTTCGGTAGGAGAAGTAGTGAATTACATACAATCTCATAAGTAAGCAGGTAGTGAGTCCCGTTCAAGCAGTAACGGGACTTCTCCTCATTTACATTGTATGTAGCGCGTTGTCTACCTAAGGGATGCGCTTGATGAATAGAACTCGGAACTGATATAGAGGTGATACGCGTTGAAACAGAGGGTTGTAGTGACCGGGATGGGCGTAGTAACGGCTCTCGGTTCGGACCTTGAGACCTTGTGGAGGAGCCTGATGGAGGGCAAGTCAGGCATTTCGCAGATCGAGGCGTTTGATACGACCGATTACCCGACTAAGATCGCTGCTTCCGTGAAAGATTTCAATCCGGAAGACTATATAGATAAGAAGGAAGCCCGCCGTATGGACCGCTTCGTCCAATTCGGCATCGCTGCGAGCAAGAAGGCGGTGGATGATGCCAAGCTGGACATGGATCAGACGAACCGGGATCGGGTCGGCGTCATCGTCGGTTCGGGAATCGGCGGACTGGGAACTTGGGAAGAGCAGCATCGCATTTTGCTGGAAAAAGGGGTTAAGCGAGTTAGTCCGTTCTTCATTCCGATGATGATCGCGAACATGGCGTCAGGCCATATCTCGATGATGATCGGCGCGCGCGGCCCGAATACGGCTGCCGTATCGGCATGCGCGACTGGGACTCACTCGATCGGAGATGCGTTCAAGATTATTCAGCGCGGCGACGCCGACGTCATGATCTGCGGCGGTGCGGAAGCGACGATCCGCCCGATCGGGATGGCCGGATTCTGCTCGATGCGCGCCATGTCCACCCGCAATGACGAACCGGAACGCGCGAGCCGGCCGTTCGATGTCGATCGCGACGGCTTCATTATGGGCGAGGGCGCCGGCGTGCTCGTTCTCGAGTCGCTGGAGCACGCGCTGGAGCGCGGAGCCCGCATCTATGCGGAGGTGACCGGCTACGGCATGAGCGCGGATGCGCATCATATTACGGAGCCGGATCCGGAAGGCCCTGCGCTCTGCATGACGAGAGCGATTCAGGATGCAGGATTCCAGCCGGAGCAGATCGATTATATCAACGCGCACGGAACATCGACCCCGGTCGGGGACCGGTCGGAAACCCGGGCCATTAAGGCCGCGTTGGGTGACCATGCAAGGAATGTAGCAATTAGTTCTACGAAGTCGATGACAGGACACTTGCTTGGTGCAGCCGGCGGAGTGGAAGCCGTTATCTGCGCATTGACGCTGCAGCATGGCATGATTCCGCCAACTATCAACTTAGAGAATCAAGATCCGGAATGCGACCTGGATTACGTGCCGAATGTGCCGCGCAAGGCGGACGTCCGCACGGCCATGTCGAACTCATTCGGCTTCGGAGGGCATAACGCGACCGTTGTATTAACGAAATACGAAGCGTAAGGAGTCAGACTGTTGAGTGTAGAATTGAAGCAGTTACAGCAGAAACTGAACATTCATTTCCGAAACAGGCAGCTGTTAAAGCAGGCGTTTACCCATGCTTCCTACGTGAACGAACATCGCTTCGGTCAGCACCAAGACAATGAACGCCTTGAATTTTTGGGCGATGCTGTGTTGGAGCTGACAGTGTCCGAATTTTTGTTCCATCAATGTCCGACACGGCCCGAAGGAGAACTGACCAAGATGCGCGCATCGATCGTCTGCGAGCCTTCCCTCGTCAAATTTGCCAATCAGCTTCAATTCGGCAAGTATGTGCTGCTCGGCAAAGGCGAAGAGCTGACGGGAGGGCGGACACGCCCAGCGTTGCTGGCCGATGTGTTCGAATCGTTCATCGGTGCATTGTATCTCGATCAAGGGCTGGAGCCTGTGCGGGAGTTTCTTCGGAATCATATTTTTCCGCAGATCTCGCTTGACGGCAAGCTGCAGACGAATGATTACAAGACGCAGCTGCAGGAGCTCACGCAGCACCATAACCTGGGGTCGCTTGAGTATCGTATCGTAGAGGAACGCGGACCTGCGCATGAACGGGAGTTCGTGTCCGAGGTTCACATGGGAGAGACCTGTCTGGGCCGCGGAGTCGGCCGCTCCAAGAAAGAAGCGGAGCAGCAGGCTGCGGCTGAAGCCCTCGAGCACTTGGTTATTCCGAAATTATAAGGTACTGTTAGGCCGGCGGGATCCTGCCGGCCGGTTTCGCAGAAAGAGCAAAGAGCAGCTGGCGAGACGGAACGGATGCCATTCCGTGACAGGCTGGTTTTTGCTCTTTCTTTGTCCACAGCAGGGGCTGGGTCAGGCAGCGTGGACAACCGGACGGAGAGGGCTGATTCGGATCGCGATATGGTACAATAAACGTTGAGGTGAATGAGGAACGATGTTCTTAAAACGGTTAGAACTGGCGGGCTTTAAATCGTTCGCGGATCGAACGGAGTTGGAGTTCGTTCAGGGAATTACCGGTGTCGTCGGCCCGAACGGCAGCGGCAAGAGCAATATATCTGACGCCATCCGCTGGGTGCTCGGCGAACAGAGCGCCAAATCGCTGCGGGGCGGCAAGATGGAGGACATTATCTTTGCGGGCAGCGATGCGCGGAAGGCGGTGAACTTCGGGGAAGTCTCGCTGACGTTGGACAATACCGACGAGACGCTCGGTCTGGACTTCCATGAAGTGACCGTCACTCGGCGGGTCCACCGCTCGGGGGACAGCGAATATTTTATCAACAAGCAGCCCTGCCGCTTAAAGGATATTACGGAATTGTTCATGGATACGGGCATCGGCAAGGAAGCCTACTCCATTATCGGGCAAGGCCGGATCGAAGAGATTCTGAGTACGCGTTCCGAAGATCGGCGCGGTATTTTTGAGGAAGCATCCGGCATTGTGAAGTACAAGTCCCGCAAGCGGGATGCGAAGAAGAAGTTGGACGACACCGAGCAGAATCTGCTGCGCATTCACGATCTGGTCGTGGAGCTGGAGGATCAGATCGGACCGTTGAAGGAGCAGTCCGAGAAGGCGCGCCACTTCAAGCAGCTCAAGGAATTGCTGAAAACGAAGGAGATCGCCGTCTACATTCATCAGATTGAGCAATTGCATTCATCCTGGCAGGAGGCCAATGCGAAGCTGTCTGAACTGAAGGAACGGGAGCTAGCGCTGTCCACGGTCGTAAGCGAGCATGATTCGAAGCTGGAAGTGCACCGGGTCGAGCTGCGCAAGCTCGAGGAAGAACTGGAGCGGCTGCAGGCGACGCTGCTGCATTATAGCGAGGAGTATGAGAAGTGCGAAGGTCAGGGCGAGGTGCTCCGCGAGCGCAAGCGCAACCTGGTCGCGAATGAGCAGCAGATGCGGTCCAGTCTGGCGACGACATCGGAGCGGATGCGGACGAAGCAACTGGAGGTTCAGGCGGTCCGTGAGAAGCTGCTGTCGCTGGAAGGCGAGCTGGTCGAGACGAAGGGGCTCATTCATGCGGAGGAGGCGCGGCTTGTCGGCGTAACCGGCGGGACGAGCTCCGATGCGGAGGAGAGCTTGAAGGGCGAACTGCTCGACATTATGAACCAGATGGCCCAGCAGCGCAATGATATCCGCTATTACGGTCAGCAAAAGGAAGCGTTGGACAAGCGGCTGCACAAGATGAAGCAGGGCCGTACGAAGCGGGAGCAGGAGCAGGCCGAACTGCGCAAGCGGATGGAAGATGCGAAGCGGCGCACGGAGACGATGGCCGAGGATCTTGCATACATACGGAACCGCTATTTGCAGGAGAGCGAGCAGTTGAAGAAGGACGAAGCGCTGCTTGGCGAGACCGAGCAAGCGGCTCGCAAATGGCAGCAGCAAGCCGATGCGCTCGTCTCGCGCCGCGATACGATGAAGGAGCTGGCGAATGATTACGACGGCTTCATGCTCGGGGTACGGGAGGTGCTCAAGGCAGCCCGGCGCAACAGCCTGCAGGGCGTTCACGGGGCGGTAGCCGAGCTGATCCGGGTGCCGGAAGAGCTCGAGACTGCGGTCGAGACCGCGCTCGGTGCTGCGCTGCAGCACATCGTCATGGAAAATGAAGCCGTATCCCGGACGGCCATTACGTTCCTGAAGCAGCGGCAGTTGGGACGTGCCACGTTCCTCCCGCTCGATGTCATTCGGAGCCGGAAGATGAATGAGTCGGATCGCCGGGCCGTGGAAGGCGCCGAAGGATATATCGGAATTGCTGCCGATCTGGTGCGGAGCGACAAAGCCTATGCGAATGTGGTCGGAAGCCTGCTCGGCAATGTCGTGTTGGCGGAGACGCTGGAGGATGCGAATCGGATTGCGGCCCGCCTCCAATACCGCTATCGCATCGTGACCCGCGAAGGCGACGTCGTCAATGCCGGCGGCTCCATGACCGGGGGCAGCCTGAACAAGAAGAACGCCAATCTGCTCGGAAGGCAGCGCCAACTCGAACAACTCGACGCCGATATCAAAGCGACAGACAAGCAGTTAGCGAAGCTGAACGAATCGGTTGCCGAGCTGAAGAAGCGGACGGTTGCGGCGGTCAAGCGGCTGGATGATCTTCGCGAGCAAGGCGAGAGCAAGCGAATCAGCGAGCAGCAGCTGGCGAGCGAGCTGACCCAACTGGAGAAGGAAGAGCGCCAGTTGGCTGAAGTGCTGGAGTTGGAAGGCCAGGAGTTGGCCCATGCCGCCGAAGAAATGACGACGCTGGAGTCCGGGCGCAGAACGGCGGAGCTGCGGCTATCTGAACTGAAGATCGAGGAGGATCGTCTCCACGTCGCTATCGAGACGGCTGAATCGGCGCGCAAGGCGAACGAATCGGCCAAGGAGGAACTGCAAACCCAACTGACCGACATGAAGGTTCGCCAGGGCAAGCTGGAGCAGGAGACGTTCTCCCTTCAGGAGCGCTTGAAGCGAGTAGAGGAAGAGGCTCACGGCTATGAGCAGGAGTATACGCAGCTCACCCAGAGCTTGATTCAAGTGCAAATCGATCTGGAAACGGCCGAGCGCGAAGCGATGAAGCAGACGGAGGATCTGAATCATTTCGGCGTGAAGAAGCAGGAGGCCGGGAACCAGATCGAGTTCAAGCGCGCGGATCGCGCCGCTTCCCTGGAGCGCCTGGAGATCGCCGAGAGCGATACGAAGGAGCAGCGCACCGAATTGAAGCAGGTGGAAGAGGCGATGCGGCAGACCGAGATCCAATCGAACCGGTTGGATGTGGAACTCGACAATCTGCTGCGCAAGCTGAGCGATGAATACGAGATTAGCTTCGAGCTCGCGAAGCACCGCTATGCGATGCCGGACGATATCGAGGCGGCCCAGCAGGAAGTGCGCGACCTGAAGCGCCAGATTTCGGCGCTCGGGGAAGTCAATCTCGGAGCGATTGAAGAATACGAGCGAATCAATGAAAGATATCAATATTTGAGCGAGCAAAAAGACGATCTAATCGAAGCGAAAACGGCATTGTACCAAGTCATCCGCGAAATGGAAGACGAGATGTCGAAGCGGTTCAAAACGACCTTCGATGAGATCCGCCAGCGGTTCGTTGTCGTCTTCGCTAAGTTGTTCGGCGGCGGACGCGCCGATCTGGTGCTGCTTGAGCCGGACAACATTTTGGAGACCGGCATCGATATCGTAGCGCAGCCTCCCGGCAAGAAGCTGCAAAATCTGCAGCTGCTGTCCGGTGGGGAACGCGCGCTCACAGCCATGGCGCTCTTATTCGCCATTCTGCATGTGAAGCCGGTGCCGTTCTGCGTGCTGGATGAGGTGGAGGCTGCGCTGGATGAAGCCAATGTGACGCGGTTCGCCCAGTATTTGCGCGAATTTGCGGAGGAGACCCAGTTCATCGTCGTAACGCACCGCAAAGGCACGATGGAAGAGGCAGATGTGCTGTACGGCGTGACGATGGAGGAAGGCGGCGTATCCAAGCTGGTCTCCGTCAAGCTGGAAGATGAGGAAGCTATCATTGCATAAGGAGCGGGGGAGCTATGAGTTTTTTCAAAAAATTGAAGGAAAGCATCGCATCCAAGACCGAATCGGTTACGACCAAGTTCAAGGAAGGCTTGGAGAAGACTCGCCAAGGATTGGTCGAGAAAGTATCGGATCTCATTACGCGGCGCAAAAAGATTGACGAAGCGTTCTATGAAGAGCTGGAAGAGATTCTGATCGGGGCGGACGTGGGCGTTACGACCGTCATGAACCTGATTGACGATCTGCGCGTCGAAGTGCGCCAGCGCAAAATCGAGGACGCAGCGGAACTGCAGCCCGTCCTGTCCGAGAAGCTGATCGAGCTGCTGCGCGGCGACGAATCGAACAAGCTGACGATGAATCCGAACGGAATGACCGTCATTCTGTTCGTCGGGGTGAACGGCGTCGGCAAGACGACGACGATTGGGAAGCTGGCCTACCGCTTCAAGCAGGAAGGCAAGTCCGTGCTGCTTGCGGCGGGAGATACGTTCCGCGCCGGAGCGATTGAGCAGCTGGAAGTATGGGGACAGCGCGTCGGCGTAGATGTCATCAAGCAGCAGGCTGGTTCGGATCCGGCCGCCGTCATGTATGACGCCGTCCAGGCCGCGAAGCAGCGCAATGTCGATGTGCTGCTGTGTGACACTGCCGGCCGTCTGCAGAACAAGACGAACCTGATGGAAGAGCTTAACAAAATTTTCCGCGTCATCCGCCGCGAGATTCCGGATGCGCCGCATGAAGTGCTCATGGTGCTCGATGCGACGACAGGCCAGAATGCGCTCAGCCAGGCGAAGCTGTTCGGCGAGAAGAGCAGCGTCACCGGCCTCGTGCTCACGAAGCTGGACGGAACCGCCAAAGGCGGCATCGTCATCGCGATCCGCCAGGAACTGAGCCTGCCGGTCAAGCTCGTCGGCTTGGGCGAGAAGATGGAGGACCTGCAGGAATTCGATTCCGAACAGTTCGTTCACGCCCTGTTCGCCGGGCTAATCCAGGAAGCAGAAGCGCAAGAGGCGGAGGAGCAGCAATAATAATGCAAGTGCAAGGCGCATAGAGCAAATCAAAGCGATTCCGAAGACGTCCCGGCAAGGGGCGTCTTTTTGTGTATCTACAACAGGTGACCGGATAACTGATACGCAACTCTCTCCACATACGCGCATTCTCCCAACGGCCAAGAATGGTAAATATGTGCTACGCCGCTTATGACACACTGTCCCAAACGGTCAGGAGCGGTGAATATATGATCGCAGTGCTTATGTGCACTCTCCCATTTAATCAGGAAAGGTCTACGTGTCACGCCGCTTACGTTCACTCCCCCAATCAGTCAGGAGGGGTATACGTGTTACACTGCTTATGCGCACTCTCCCAATCAGTCAGGAGAGGTCTACGTGTCACACCGCTTACGTTCACTCCCCCAATCAGTCAGGAGCGGTATATGTGTTACACTGCTT
>NZ_QYZD01000029.1:29636-68313 GCF_003591545.1 Paenibacillus thiaminolyticus | reverse complement strand
TGTGGAAGAGGGGAAAAGGCGGAGATTACCTCAAAACCTTACCTATTCTTATTATCCATAAATACTGCGGTTGTGCAGGATTTTTCGGTAAAGCCGCCCACATTAGCCATAATCCCCCGTAACCTCGGCATAGGAGAAGGCACGAACGCAAACCTTATCAAGTCAGCGGAAGCCGTGTTCTTTTTTACCGACGCCTGACGCAAAGAAAAAAACACCCTAAAAACGGGTGTTTTTCGTATTTTATGCTTTATATACGGACATCTCTCCGGCAGGCAGCTTGATGAGTCCATCCTTGCTTGCCGATTGGGCAACTAAGGTGGCGTATAGGCGCGGCGCTATCATCCACAGATGCCAGAAGAACAGCTGCAGGGCCAGGCCGAGCGGCAGCCAGAGCATAATCATTAGCAGGACAAGCAAAGAGACGAGCGTTGTGTGCCATAGTATTTTTCTCCAGTAACGGAGACTGATGAACTGTTGATCCTGTGGCAGGAAGCCGATCCAGGGGAGAGTGAATCTCCATATCCACCGCTTTTTGAAAGTATACCGATCCATCACAAAGATAGAACGCGCGATTACATAATGAATCCAGACGACAACGATCCACGATGCGCCGATATAGGCGACTCCCCATAGACCGCTCATTCCTATCGAGGCCGCCAGCGCGGCCGCGCCGAACAGCAAGTACATGTACATAAATACCCGATGGAACCGAATCCGCTTTAGGAGCTGATAATTGTAAAAGGTGCGCTCGCTACTGCTCAAGGAAGCTCCTCCTTTTGATTGCGTCACGAATTGAGGAATACGATATATATCGGAATTTGATCTATGAAAATGTAGAAGGGAGCGGAGATCGGTGGCAGAATTGAGCGGCAAAAGAGTACGGACCGTACATACACCAAATGCGACCATTCCTCATACGTATATATAATTATGTGAAATGAACTATGAAACTGGTATAACTTTATAGAGTTCAGGGCATAATAACGATAAAATTATAGAAGGTGGGATGGCCATGGAAGATCAGGAGACCCACTGCATCATTTGCGGTGAAGCAACAGAGGACGGCATCGTGGTTGTCAATCAATTCATTTGCACCTCCTGCGAACAGGAAATGGTGAAGACCGACGTGCAGGACCGGAAATATCCTTTTTTCATTCATCGGTTAAAACGGTTGTGGGTGCATATGAATGTATAGGTAGCAGACAAAGGAGCCTGAACCTTTTTGGGCTCTTTTTTGTCGTTTCCTCGCAGGAATGATGAAGCGCTGCCTGATTTGCGATACAATGAAGGAATAAGAACAAGGAATGAGTGTTCAAAAAGGGTTGGTTTTCAGCACCGAGAAGGTTGCGGAGTTGCTTCCTGTGTCACATCAAGTGATCAAGAGCGGTCTTTTTGAACAACCTCTAGAAGGGGCAGACTTCATGGTGTATTACGGAGAAGATACCTTTTCACGTCACATTCATCAGCATGCACCATTGCTTGGCGCGATGCTTGACTATATGGAGCGCCGTTCGGCCTCCTTCCATGTTCCGGGGCATAAGGATGGAGAGCTGTATCGCAGGATGGCGGACGAATGGTCGTACCCGGGCAAGGAGCTGTTCCGCAGCATGGCCTCGCTGCTCGCCATGGATACGACCGAAGTCGAGGGGACGGACGATCTGCATCACCCGACGGGTCCAATCGCGGATGCCCAACGTCTGGCGGCACACTGCTTCGGGGCCGAGGAGACGCATTTTCTGATAGGCGGAAGCACGGTGGGCAATATAGCGCTTCTCTTGAGCAGTTGCACCCGCCCAGGCGATCTCATCATTGTGCAGCGCAATGTCCATAAATCGATTTTGCATGGCCTGATGCTGGCGGGCGCCACCGCGGTGTTCTTATCGCCGCAGACCGACCCGGCGAGCGGATTGGCGATTGTGCCGGATGGGGAGACGGTAAGCGAGGCGCTGGACCGCTATCCGCAGGCCAAGGCGGTCATGATCACGAACCCTAATTATTATGGAATGGGTGCCGATATAAGGGAGATAGCCCGCCATGCCCATGACCACGGCATTCCTTTGCTCGTGGATGAGGCGCATGGGGCACATTTCGGATTTCATCCGGCCGTCCCCCCTTCCTCCCTCTCAATGGGGGCGGATGGGGTCGTCCAGTCGACGCATAAGATGCTGGGCGGGATGACGATGAGCGCCATGCTGCATGTGCAGGGGCCTCGTCTCGATCGGGACAGGCTGAAGCAGGTGTTAACGATGGTGCAGAGCTCGAGCCCTTCGTATCCGTTGATGGCTTCGCTCGATTTGAGCCGTTACTGGCTGGACCGGCATGGAGCAGCCGCCTTGGAGCCCGGGCTGGAGGCGGCACGCTGGCTGCACGAACGAATCCAGGCGATGCCGGCATTCGAGCTGGTACAGGGACCGGACACCTCGACGGCTCATCATTATCAAGATCCTTTTAAAATTGTCCTTCGGGATCGGCATGACCGGCTCAGCGGCTACGAGCTGCTGGACAAGCTGTCCGCCCACGGCTGCGTGGCCGAGATGGCTGACCCCCGGTACGTGGTGGCGGCGCTTAGCTTGAGCACGTCGGTGGCCGATGCGGAACGGCTGGGCGAAGCTCTGGAAGCGGTGGCGGTGACCATTGGCGATGCGCCCACATATAATACGATGCGGGCGAATGACATAGTCGAGAAGGCAGCCGGAGTGAGCTGCTCCGAACCAGTGCCCTTCTCGCTGTATGATGCGCCTCAGGCGACGAGGATGCGGGTACCGGTAAGGGACGCAGTCGGTGGGATTGCGGCCGAGACGGTCTCCCCCTATCCGCCAGGGATACCGCTGCTATACCGCGGCGAGCGCGTGACTGAGGCGGTTGTCCGCCAGCTTGAGCGGCTGGCTGAAGCCGGGGCGAAATGTCACGGAGCCGGGGATACGACACTCCGGACGATACGAATATTTGCGAACGAGATTAACGGCACGGAAGAGGAGACGCAGTATGAATAGAAGCAATTGGCCAGGCTGGTTCATTACGATGGAAGGAGGGGAAGGAGCCGGGAAGACGACGGCAATGCGCAAGCTGGCGCAATGTCTGGAGGAACGCGGGCTTGACGTGGTCGTGACGCGGGAACCGGGCGGCATCGCGATCTCCGAACAGATTCGCAGCTTGATCCTCGACCCAGCGCATGTCGAGATGGATCCGCGAACGGAGGCGCTGCTCTATGCGGCGGCCCGCCGTCAGCATCTGGTGGAGCGAGTGGAGCCAGCCCTCCAGCGGGGAGCCATCGTGCTGTGCGACCGGTTCGTCGACAGCAGTCTTGCTTACCAGGGCTATGCACGGGGTATAGGTATGGAAGAGGTATGGGATATCAACCGCTTCGCTGTGCATCACACGATGCCCGATATTACGCTCTGGCTCGATATTGATCCGGAGGAAGGACTGGAGCGCATCCGAGCGAACCGCTCTCGCGAAGTGAACCGGCTGGATACGGAGCAGCTGGCATTTCATCAAGCGGTCCGGCAGGGCTATGAACGGCTTGCCGGGCAATATCCCGATCGAATCGTGCGCGTGGACGCCTCGCAGCCGGAAATGGTGATTCAGGAGCAAATAATCGACATTTTATCCGAGCGAACGCAGGATTTCGGGCCCCGCATGTGTAAATAAATAACCATATTCTCATTCTAGGGTAAAATCAGTTCAACCAATCACAAGGAGGATGATAGGCATGAAGATGATTGTGGCCATAGTTCAGGACAAAGACAGCAACCGGTTGTCCAGCGCGTTAGTGAAAGCGAATTTCCGTGCCACCAAGCTGGCGAGCACGGGAGGATTTCTGCGGGCAGGCAATACGACCTTTATGATCGGTGTCAATGATGATCAAGTCAGCTCGGTTCTGAACGTCATCCGTAACAATTGCAAGGTGCGTGACCAATTGGTGACGCCGGTTACCCCGCTTAGCGGAACGACGGATTCCTATATGCCGCTTCCGGTGGAAGTGCAAGTTGGCGGTGCGACAGTTTTTGTAATGCCTGTTGATCGGTTTGAACAATTTTAGAGAGGTCATGTACCAAGTCCGCTTTGAACACGCAATTTAGAGCATGATAGAATGCAGGTGGATAACAAGTGAAGATTAATCCAGGGTTCCGGCCCCTTGGCCAAGACGTGCGCATAGGGGACACGGTAGCGAAGCCCATTCAGCAGAAATCGTTTGCGGATATGATGCAGCAGCAGGACGGCCAAGCGAGCAGAGATGAATTGCAGCAGCGCCTGCAGGATATTTATCGTCAAGGAGAACGACTGGCGAAGTCGATGACGGTCAGGGAACTCCGGCAATACCGGAATCTGGTGAAGCGGTTCCTGGAGGATACGGTCCGCCGGGGCATCACGCTGCGCGACTCGCGTGGATGGGATCGCCGAGGGCGCAATAAGCGCTACAAGCTGGTCGAGGAGATCGATGGGGCGTTGATTGCTCTGGCGGAGGAACTGCTTGAGACGGAACAAGGCAAAATCGAATTGCTGCAAAAGGTCGGAGAGATTCGCGGCATGCTGATCAATTTGAGCTTTTGACAGCATTCAGGAATGGAAGGACTTACAAGCGATGTCGTTTCAACAAATAATCGGACAGGAACGGGCGAAGACCCTATTGCAGAACGGTCTGCGTTCGGGTAAAGTCTCGCATGCGTATTTGTTCAGCGGGCCGAAGGGGACGGGGCGGCTGCAGACGGCAATCACCTTTACGAAGGCGCTGTTCTGCGAGAACGCAACGGATGACGCCTGCGGCGAATGCTTGTCATGCCGCAAGATCGAGCATGGCAACCACCCGGATGTGCATGTGATTTCACCCGAAGGACAGAGCATCAAAATCGATCAGGTACGGGAGCTGCAGCGGGAGTTCTCGTACCGCACGCAGGCGGAAGGCCGCAAAGTGTATATCATGGAGCAGGCGGAGAGGATGACCGTGCAGGCGGCCAATAGCCTGCTCAAATTTTTGGAAGAACCGATGAGCCCAATTGTCGCGATCCTGATTACGGACAATGGACAAGCGATGCTGCCCACGATTCAATCGCGCTCGCAATGGGTGCCTTTTACTCCGCCGGATCCCCAGATCATATATAATGCATTGGTTGCGGAGGGCTGCTCTGCCTTACTGGCCCGGGCGGCGGTTCATCTCGTCAACGGAATAGGGGAAGGCAGGGAACTGTGCCAGCAGAATTGGTTTGCAGAACTGAGAAACGTAATGTTACAATTAGGAAAGGAGTGTGGGACACGATTGTCATCCGCACTTCTTATGGCACAACAGAAGGTGTTCAAGACCGAGCTTGGAGAGCATACGGATATGTTGTTCCGTCTGTTCCACCTCTGGTTTCGTGATATGCTGAATTATCAATTCAACCGACAGGAGAACCTCGTCTTTTGCGATCAGCTGGATGCAATAGGCAGAATAGCCTGGTCGAAATCGGCGCAGGGATGGATCCGATGCATGGCCGCGGCAGCAGAAGCGCAGAAGCGGGTACGCGCCAATGTCAGTCCGCAGCTTGCATTTGAACAGTTTCTGGTTGGAGTGCAAGGAGGTACATGATTGTATAACGTGGTCGGCGTCCGCTTCAAGAGAGCGGGCAAAATATATTACTTCGATCCGGTGGAATGGCCGGTTCAGCGGGATGAGCACGTTATCGTCGAGACGGCGCGGGGAATCGAATATGGCAAAGTCGTCATCGGCCCGAAGACGGTCGGTGAGAATGATGTCGTACTTCCCTTGAAGAAGGTTATCCGCATTGCCAACGAGGCTGACGCTACGCTGGTAGATTCGAACCGGCAGGCGGCGAAGGATGCCTTCACGACTTGCATGGACAAGATACGGGCTCATCAGTTGAAGATGAAGCTGGTTGATGTCGAATATACATTTGATCGGAACAAAATTATTTTCTATTTCACGGCCGAAGGACGCGTCGATTTCCGCGAGCTGGTCAAAGACCTGGCAAGCGTATTCCGGACCCGGATCGAGCTGCGCCAGATCGGGGTGCGGGATGAAGCGAAGATGCTAGGCGGCATCGGCCCGTGCGGCCGGATCTTATGCTGTTCGTCCTGGCTCGGCGACTTCGAGCCGGTCTCGATTAAGATGGCCAAGGATCAGAATTTATCGTTGAATCCTACCAAAATCTCCGGCTTGTGCGGCCGGCTCATGTGCTGCTTGAAATACGAGCATGATAATTATGAGAGCGTCAAGGAAGAGCTTCCGGGGGTAGGGAAATGGGTTGTTACGTCGATCGGCGAAGGCAAGGTCGTCGGCCTGAATGCCGGTGAACGGAAGGTTCACGTTCAATTGATGGATATCAACAAAGTGAAGGAGTTTCCTTTTGACGACGTCGTAGTGAAATAATGAAGCGTACTTTTCACGCTCTGGGGTGGGAACTTGGAGAAGAAAGACATTTTTGCGCAAATTCATGATATGGAAACGCATATGGGAGACCTTCATCAAGAGCTGGGTGCGCTGAAATACGTCGTCAAGGAGCTGCTGGAAGAGAATCAACGCCTTCGCATGGAGAACCAGCGGCTGCGCCAATTGCTCCATCAGGAGCATCAGGATCAGCATCCGGAATCGCCCGTCGAAGCGGAAGGAGCATCGGCACCCGCAGCGGATGCCCGGAACGCCGAAGGGGAAGAGCTGGAGAATGTGGTAGGCGAAGGATACGACAACTTAGCGCGGCTGTATCATGAAGGCTTTCATATTTGCAACGTCTATTATGGGCATTTACGAACGGAAGGCGACTGCTTGTTCTGTCTATCCTTCCTAAATAAATAACGAGGGCCGTAGGTGATGGGGAATCGGATTCCTGCCTACGGCTTTTCTTCATATCCAGGCTGCATCGGACAGGGAATAACCGCAAGAAACAGGAAGGAGTTACCGATATAAAATGAAGGAACACGGTAAGGAGAGCGTCATCCTGCAGCCTTCGGAACGGCTTGATGATCTGCTGACCCACGAGCTTCGCATCATCCAGAGCCCGGAGGTTTTCAGCTTCTCGATGGATGCCGTTCTGCTGGCGCGCTTCGCCACGGTGCCTGCCAAGGGCCGGATCATGGATCTGTGCACCGGCAACGGGGTCATTCCGCTGCTGCTGTCGACGCGGACTAGAGCCGCGATTGAAGGGCTGGAGATTCAGCCGCGCTTGGCGGATATGGCTCGCCGCAGTATTGCCCTCAACGGGCTGGAGGAGCGGATCCGGATTCACGAAGGGGATCTGAAGCTATTCGAACCGGATGAGGATCGTCCGTTCTATGAGCTGATTACGGTGAATCCGCCGTATATGCCGCTGACGGCGGGAGAACCGAAGCTGAGCGAGCATCAGGCGCTCGCCCGCCACGAGCTGGCATGCACGCTGGAGGATGTGATCGCGCAGTCCGCGCGCTGGCTGCGAACGGGCGGCAAGCTCGCGATGGTGCATCGCGCCTCCCGGCTGGGCGATATCATTGCCTTGATGCGGGCATACCGGATCGAGCCGAAGCGCATCCGCCTCGTGCATCCGCGCATCGGAACGGAAGCGAATATGGTGCTGATCGAAGCGGTGCGGGACGGCAAGCCGGACGTGCGTATTCTCCCGCCGTTAATCGTTTATAATGAAGGAAATACGTATTGCCAGGAACTAATGGATATTTATTACGGCGAGTCGCCGCAGTTGAAGGATGGGTCACATGGAGATCAATGAGCAATTCAGCTATGAGGAGAAGGATGAAGGCGGCCGGCTGTATCTCGTCGGCACCCCGATTGGGAATCTGGAGGATATGACGTACCGGGCCGTGCGGATGCTTCGGGAAGCGGATATCATCGCGGCGGAGGATACGCGCGAGACGCGCAAGCTGCTCAGCCACTTCGAGATTCAAGGCAAGACGTTATACAGCTATCATGAGCATAATAAGCAGGCCAGCGGCCCGGAGCTGATTCGGTTGATGCAGGAAGGAAAGCGTATCGCCCTTGTGAGCGACGCCGGTCTTCCGGCCATATCCGACCCGGGCGCCGATCTGGCGGCGATGGCGATCGAAGCGGAGATTCCGGTCATTCCAATCCCCGGCCCGAATGCGGCGTTGTCCGCGCTTATCGCTTCCGGACTGCCGACGGATCGGTTCACCTTCATCGGGTTCTTGCCCCGGGAGAAGAAGCGGGCTGCGGACATGCTGGCTTCCTTGGCGGCGGAAGCGGGCACATTGCTTTTTTATGAATCGCCGCATCGGGTGGAGAAGACGCTGGAACGGATGGCCGAAGCATTCGGTTCTGGGCGGCGTATTGTGCTCGCGCGCGAACTGACGAAGCGGTACGAGCATTTCGTGCGTGGTACGATTGCGGACTGTCTGGCCTTTCTTAAGGAGAAGCCTCCGCTTGGAGAGTATTGCCTCGTCGTAGAAGGCGGTGTAAGCGGAATGGGGGCCGGGGAGGACACCGTCTGGTGGAGCGAGCTAAGCGAGCAGGAGCATGTGGCGCATTATGAGGAGCAGGGGATTGCACGCAAAGAGGCGATGAAGCAGGCGGCCAAGGATAGAGGCGTCTCGAAGCGGGACATCTATGAAGCCCTGCTGCAGGAGAAGCGGGAAGAAGAGGAGAAGTGAGGGATTCCGGCTCATCTGTATGAGCCGGCAGGAGGTTCCGGAAGCGGGGGCCGGAAGGCATGGTTGCCTGCCATTTCAAATGCGTGTTCACATCCTCTCCAAGGCAAAAAAAAGACCTTCATGGTCGGGTTCTAAACCATGAAGGCACCAAGGAAGATATGAAAAAGGTTAGAATTAACAAGTTGATTAGTGCTATTATAACCTATTTTTTTTATTTTGTCACAGGTTGAGGGATTTCTGATATACATTCGTGGCAAACAATTTTTCCTTTGAAGTATGTAACGTTCTCTGCATTGCCGCAGAAGATGCAGGCAGGCTCGTATTTTTTGAGCATGATGCGCTCTCCATCCACGTAAATCTCCAGGGCATCTTTTTCACCAATGCCCAAGGTGCGGCGAAGCTCGATTGGAATAACGACACGACCAAGTTCATCAACTTTGCGAACGATACCAGTGGACTTCATCATATTCAACGCTCTCCTCTTAATTACATAATGTGTCATGATTCGACAAATTTCTGATTGACTGTTTATTATCGTACCAACCATTCCCATATTAGTCAACCTATAAAATGGATAATTTTTATGCTAATTTATGGATTTTATTAATTTTTTATCTGATTTTTAACTGATTTTAACGTATCTATTCCCGTTTTTACGCTTTGATGGTATTATATGTTACCGGTTTTTCGCTAAGGGCTACACATCCGCCGTATTTCGACAACTCGGCCAAATGTGAAAACGATGTCGAAATGGAACGGATGTCATTTTATAGTCGATTGCTCTGTCCGAAGGGCGTACCACGCTGCACCCGTCACATGAAACCAAGGAGGGAAACATGATGCTGCAAGAAGAAAAAGTGTTCAAGGATCCGGTTCATAATTATGTACATGTCCAAGATCGGACGATATGGGATCTGATCAATACGAGCGAATTTCAGCGGCTGCGTCGGATCCGCCAGTTGGGGACTTCCTATTTCACGTTCCATGGGGCGGAGCATAGCCGCTTCTCCCATTCCCTCGGCGTATATGAGATTACGCGCCGGATCATTTCCCAATTCGAACGGAACGGGTATGCGGATTGGCCGGAAGAAGAAGGGCTGCTCGCCCTGTGCGCCGCCCTGCTGCATGATGTGGGACACGGCCCGTTCTCCCATTCGATTGAAGAGGCCTTCGGCATGTTCCACGAGGATTGGACCTGCCGTATTATATTGGAAGATACTGAGATCCACCGCGTGTTGGCCAGGATCGATCCCGGGTTCCCGGAGAAGGTGGCATCCGTCATTCGCAAATCGTACGCATCCCCGATTGTCGTTAACCTTGTATCCGGACCGCTCGATGCCGATCGGATGGATTATTTGCTGCGGGATGCTTATTTCACCGGCGTCAATTATGGAACCTTCGACCTCGATCGGATCTTGAGGCTTCTGCGTCCGCACAAGGATCGCATCGTCGTGAAGGAGAGCGGAATGCATGCGGTGGAGCATTACTTGCTCTCCCGTTATGAGATGTACTGGCAGGTCTACTTCCATCCGGTGACCCGCAGCTCGGAGATGCTGCTGCGCCATATTTTCAAGCGGGCGGGGGAGCTATATCGGGAAGGGTTTGCCTTTCAGTTCTTTTTGCCGCCGCTTACCTCGCTGTTCGAGGGCACGATTGGGACCTCGGATTATTTGATGCTGGATGAAGCCCTGGTCCAGACGATGTTCATGCAGTGGCGCATGGAGAAGGATGAGCGGTTGGCCGACTTGTGCGAGCGGTTCATGGAGCGTAAACTATACAAATATATTGAGACGGATCGGCTGGACAAAGCGACGGAGCGCCGGTTGTCCCGAATATGGACGGAAGCGGGACTGGATCCGGAGTACGATTTGATGTTCGATTCGCCTTCGGACAATCCGTACGATGTGTACCGGGTCGGCGATGAGCCGACGCAGCAGCATATTTTGCTGCTTGATCCGTATGGCCGCGTGATGGAGCTGTCGAAGAAATCGGATATTGTCCGATCGATCAGCGGCATCCGGAGAGGGAAGCACTATATTTACTTCCCGAAGGACAAGCTGGAAGCGGTCCAGCATGCGCTGCCTGCTGATGTGCGGCAGCAGTTCCTGCCCGGCGAGATTGGATAACTGCGGCGGCCTGCCCCTTCATCTATGGAGGTAGGAGGCGTTCCCGAACGGCAGCAAGCCGTACGCTCATTCGGGCAGACTAGCATCCATCATCATGAAGGAGTGACTTCGATGTTATTTGATACGCATACCCATTTAGATAATGAAGCTTTTGACGCCGATCGGGAGGAGATCATCGCCCGCGCCTTCGAGCAGGGAGTTACGAGAATGGTGAACGTCGGATTCAACCGGGAGACGATCCCGACGACGATGGCCTTGGCGGAGAAATACGAGTTTATTTACGCCGCTGTAGGATGGCATCCGACCGATGCCATCACGATGAAGCCGGAGGATATGCAGTGGATTGCGGAGCTGACACAGCATGACAAGGTTGTTGCCATCGGCGAGATCGGGTTGGATTACCATTGGGACACGTCTCCCAAGGATGTGCAGCAGCGCGTGTTCCGAGAACAGATCGGACTGGCGCGCGATCTGAAGCTGCCGATTATTATTCATAACCGCGATGCCCATGAGGATGTCGTCCGCATTTTGCGCGAAGAGAAGGCTAGCGAGGTAGGCGGCATCATGCACTCGTTCTCCGGAAGCTGGGAGACGGCTAAAATGTGCCTTGACATGGGGTTTTATATTTCATTTGGTGGGCCGATTACATTCAAGAATGCGAAGCAGCCGAAGGAAGTGCTCGTCCGCATACCGAATGACCGGCTGCTGGTCGAGACGGACTCCCCATATTTAACGCCACATCCATTTCGAGGAAAGCAAAATGAGTCTGCTTACGTTCGTCTTGTTGCCGAAGCGGCTGCTGGATTGAAAGGAATGGAATTTGAAGAAATTTGCAGAATGACGACTGAAAATGCTTTGACATGTTTTGACATACGATGAAAATCGATGAAAAACCGATGAAATAAAGATGTAGGCCACCAAATAAGTGGATTCTATTGAGAAAATGCGAAAATGTTACTTTTTTTTAACCCTTTTTCGCTTAAAACGGAATTGATACTGTCTTTACAAGGTGATTACAAACACGATATGATTTCTCACAGATGTTCGAAACCGAAAACTTGAATATTGTTCCAACCAACCAGTATCGCTTAATCTCCTTGAGTGGAGAGCGGGGGAACCAAATGGCGTGTTGGCGGTGCATCTAATGCATGGCTGAACGCGTGGATTGATTCCTTGGGGTGAATTCGGTGCAGCCGAGCCATGAGCCGGTTCGCAGCGACAGGGCGACTCTCACAGCCCGAACCCGACAGCTAACCTCGTCAGCGTACGGAGAGAGGGGTCCTCGCGCGTCCTGAACTGATGACGTTTGGGTTTCAATGAGAAGCCATGATCAAGAGTCGCCTCTTACACTAGGCTTCTTTTGTTTTTCTTGAAATCTTCTTTTTTTGAATAAAGAAAAGAAAGACGTCATAGGTGTAAGGAACAGGAGGTGAGGAACAACCGTTACTGGTGTTGGTACGAAGGAACCGCAAGGTTGCTTCGTAAACATTTTTCAAATAGTCGCGTCAGCCAGAAATCATGCGTAACACTCGACGGCGGGACTATGTAAGGAGGACCGAGAAGTGGGACAGCTCGTTCAAGACGAAACCCATGAACCCCGATCATCCAGCATGTCGCTCGCAATGCGATGGAAGCATGAAAACGTTCGTATCGTATCTCTCATCATCGTTATGGCGGTTGTAGTTACCTTGATGGCAGTATTATTTCAATACAGTGCGTCCAAGAAGACGCTGTCCGTCTATGTGGATGGACGAGAAGAAGCTTTGATAACGCGGGAATCGATGCTGCGCGATGTTTTGGATGAGCACGCGATAGCTGTTGGGGCCCATGATGTGGTATCGAAGCCGTTGGATTCCGAAATCGCCGATGGTGATCGGGTCATCATCGAGCGCGCCATGCCGGTGAATATCGTGATGGGCGGTAAGAAAGTAACGCACTACACGACGAAGAAATCGGTTAACGAAGCATTGCTCGCATTGAATATACCCGTCAAGCCAGAGGATAAGGTCATTCCTGAAAAAGAGACCGCCGTATCGCAGAATATGGATATCCGGATTATCGACGTCCGCAAAAATGTGGAAGAGCGAAAAGTAACAGTTCCGTTCCAGACGGTAAAAAAAGCCGATCCGACCTTAGCGAAAGGCAAGACCAAGACCGTGCAAAAAGGCCAGGAGGGCCTGGTCATTCAGAAAATCGAGAAGGTTTATGAGGACGGCAAGCTTGTGTACTCCAAAATGGTGGACAAAAAGGTGAAAACGAAGCAAGTGAACCAAGTCGTGGCGTACGGCACCAAAAAAGAGCCGGAAGTCGCCGTGCTGTCCGTCAGCGGGGGTAGCAATTCTGGCGGAAGCGTTGATTTCAATTATAAAAAAGTGCTTAAAAATGTGGAATTGACCGCCTATACCGAACAGGAGGGCTCTGCAGGGGCGAAGACCGCATCTGGCGCTATCGTATCCGAAGGCCGCACCATCGCCGTCGATCCGGACGTGATTCCGCTTGGTTGGTGGGTGTACATTGAAGGCATTGGATTCCGCCGCGCTGAAGATACCGGCGGGGCAGTCAAGGGCAATATCATTGACGTCTACTTCGACAGCAGCAGCACCGTCCGCAAATTCGGCCGCAAACACGGATTCACTGTCTATGTCATCGGTCCGGTGAAGCCGGAATTGAATTAAGGCGGCATTATAACATATAGTAAGATATAACGTTTTATGTCATTCTAAGAAGAGGGAATTCCCTCTTCTTTTGTGTTTCTACATAGAGGCGCCAGCGGGGACCGGAGAGGAGCAGTCATTGTGATTCGAGAAGTGATCGTCGTGGAAGGGAAAGATGATACCGTAGCCATCCAGCGGGCCGTGGAGGCCGATACAATCGAGACGGGAGGCTCGGCCGTCAGCGAGATGACGATACGGCGCATTGCCTTGGCCCAGGAGCGCCGGGGCGTGATTATATTTACCGATCCGGATCATGCCGGGGAACGGATTCGGAAGATGATCGCGGAGCGGGTGCCCGGCTGCAAGCACGCCTTCCTGGCGCGGCATGAAGCGATAGCCAAGGGAGACCTCGGCGTGGAGAACGCATCGCCGGAGGCGATTCGGGCGGCGCTGGGCCAAGTCAGGACCGAGATGCCGTCGGCAGAAGCGGAGCTGGTCTGGGCGGATCTGGTGGAATCGGGTCTGACGATCCAGACCGGCGCGGCTGAACGCCGGAACCGTCTGGGGGAGATCCTCGGCATCGGATATTGCAATGCGAAGCAACTGCTGAAGCGATGCCGCATGTTCCAGATCGGCCGAGAGGAGTTCGAGGCTGCGCTGGTCAAGCTGGACGAACTGGACGAGCTAGACGAGCTGGGGGCTTCTGCACATATCGTAACGGGTACGGAAGGAGAACGACAGAATGAACAAGCCTTCGATTGATATCGCAACGCCATCGAGGACGAAGGAGATTGTGCGCAAGCACGGATTTGCGTTTAAGAAAAGCCTTGGCCAAAACTTTTTGGTCGATATGAATATTATGCGGCGCATCGTTGATGCAGCCGAGCTGGACGGCACGACAGGCGCGTTGGAGATCGGACCGGGGATCGGGGCCCTGACGGAGCAACTGGCGCAGCAGGCGGGGCAAGTGGCGGCTGTGGAGATCGATCAGCGCCTCATCCCGATTCTGAGCGAAGTGCTGGAGCCGTACCCGAATGTGCGGGTTCTCCATGGGGATGTGCTGAAGGTCGATCTTGGCGAGCTGTTCCGAGAACAGTTCCAGACCATGAACAAAGTCAGTGTCGTGGCCAATCTGCCTTATTACGTAACGACCCCGATTCTGATGCGGCTGCTGGAGGAACGGCTCCCGCTCAAAAACATCGTCGTTATGATTCAGAAAGAAGTGGCCGAACGGATGGCGGCCCAGCCCGGAACGAAGGAGTACGGCAGCTTGAGCGCTGCGGTCCAATACTTCAGCGAGCCGCAGTTGGTATGCACCGTGCCTCCTTCCGTATTTATTCCGCAGCCGAATGTGGAGTCGGCCGTCATCAAGCTGCGCATTCGAGAGAAGCCGCCAGTGGAGGCGAAGGACGAAGCGCTCCTGTTCGAGGTTATCCAGGGGGCTTTTGCCCAACGGAGAAAGACCTTGTGGAACAATATGAAGGCCAAATACGCCACGGCATGGGGAACGGAGCTGCTTAGTCAGGCGTTCGCGGAGGCGGACATCGATCCGAACCGCCGGGGAGAGACGCTGTCGCTTGAAGAGTTCGCCCGGTTCAGCAATGTGCTTCATGAGCGGTTCAAGGGCGGGAAGGATGCAACTTCGGCAAATCAATGAGCACCAAATGATGCGTTTGCCCATAGGATGGTCGAAGAGAGGTGATCGATTCTATGAAGCAAGGATTTTTGGTCGTACGCAAGTCCTACGGCGGCGATATTACATTCCGTGTGGAGACGGTCCAGCAAGACGAGGCTATCATCAAAGGCACGGATTACCGCCTGATCGCCGACTCGCCGCTTCACGATCTGGTGAGAGTGCCTGAGTCGACCATCAAGCGCCGCACACGCCAAGCGCACATCAAGATGCTGCAGTCGGTGGAAGCGCTCGAAGAGAAGAACAAACGGCAGCAGGCCGAGATTTCAATGGCTGATCCAGTCCATTCATCGGCTTATTTCGAAATGCCCGGCAAGGTGTTACACTTGGACGGAGATCCGAATTATTTACAGAAAAGCTTGGCAATCTATCGGCAGCTGAGAGTACCTGCGGAGGGCCATTATGTGTCGGAGGCGAACATGGCAGACGCGCTGTATCGGCTGCTCCCGGTGGTCCAGCCCGACATTGTGGTACTGACAGGTCATGACGGCGTGCTCAAGCAGCGGAAGCAGCGTGATCTGTACAATTTGCAAAGCTACAAAAATTCCCAGAACTTCGTCAATGCCGTTCACATTGCCAGGCAGTTCGAACGCCATCTCGATCTGATGACGATTGTGGCGGGTGCATGCCAGTCCCATTTTGAAGCGCTGCTTCAGGCGGGTGCCAACTTCGCCAGTTCTCCGGCGCGGATTATGATTCACGCGCTTGATCCGGTCTATGTGGCGGTCAGGGCTTCCTATACCTCGGTCAAAGATACGGTGAAGATTGGGGAAATCTCGCCGCATACCATGTCGGGAATCGATGGGGTCGGCGGAATCGAGACAAGAGGAAGCTACCGGATCGGCATGCCGAAATGGAAAGATTTATCGACTTTAAAAGTTACACCGTCCGTTATTTGAATAAAAAACGAATTTTTATCATATGTTATACACTTTGGGCAAAAAAACACATTGACATTAATTTAGACTTGTTGTTATAATTATTTGTTAATTTGACAAAACCTCTGGAATTGTTTATAATGGACAAGGAAAGAGGTGGTGGCTGAAATGGCGAGAAACGCGCTGTTTGAAATTCGACGCTGTCTTGAAGCTCATGTAGGGCAGAAGATTATGCTTCGTGCGAATGGAGGCCGTCGTAAGACAATCGAACGCACGGGCGTGTTAGAAGAGACCTACCCTTCTGTATTTATTGTCAAGTTGGACCAGGATCAGAACGCATTTAAGCGGGTATCCTACAGCTATGCAGATATATTAACAGATACGGTCGAAGTAACCGTATGCGCCGAGAACGGCGAGATGAAGATTGAATATGTTCGCGGCTGAGCGAACTGGATGGCAGTCCTTCGGGGCTGCCTTTTTGTTATTCCATATTTCGGATCGACTCCGAATGAATAAGTGTCCGGGGAATAATCCACATTATAAACATACCGCGTGCACGGGAGCATGCGGCGACTTGCACAATACCCATGAATCCGGAAGGGTTCTTGCGAGGAGGTATGGCGATGGGCCGGAGAAGACGCAGCGGCTTCATGTCTGAGGAGTTGAAGACGGAGCTGGCCAAAGATCTGGGCTTCTATGACACCGTTCAGGAGTACGGGTGGGGTGCCATTCGTGCCAAAGACGCAGGGGATATGGTCAAGCGTGCTATTCAACTTGCCGAGCAAGCGGCAGCCAAGAAATCATGATCCTTCCTCTTCATTCCTAGCGAGCAGGCGCACTTCACCTGCTCGTTTTTTTGTTGCGGCGCACGCTCCGGCTGGCGCGAATGACTTGGCCAGTAGAGTCTGTTATAATAACCTAAGCGATCCGTAGGATAAAGAAGGGTGAACGTGAGTGAAGGTATACGAGAAAGCGCCGGCCAAAATCAATTTGCTGCTGGACGTGCTGAGAAAGCGCAGCGACGGTTATCATGAAGTAGAGATGGTCATGACCATGGTCGATTTGGCGGATCGTCTTGAGATGGAGGAACTGCCGCGCGACACCATTATCATTTCCAGTCAGGCAGGCTTCATTCCGCTGGATGAGAAGAACCTGGCGTTCCAGGCGGCGAAGCTGATTAAGGAACGGTACGAAGTGAAGCAGGGCGTATATATTCACCTGGACAAAAAAATTCCCGTTGCCGCCGGACTGGCGGGCGGCAGCAGCGACGCGGCGGCGGCGCTGAGGGGCCTGAACCGGCTGTGGCGGCTCGGCATCCCGGATGAGGAGCTGCAAGCGCTCGGGGCGGAGCTCGGCTCGGACGTGCCCTTCTGCATCACCGGGGGAACGGCCATCGCGAGCGGAAGAGGAGAGCGGCTGCAGCCGATAGCGAATCCGCCGCAGTGCTGGGTTATTCTGGCCAAGCCGCCGATCAATGTATCCACCGCGGATATTTACGGACGCTTGCGCGCGGATAGAATTACCGAACATCCCTCACTGGCCGATATGGTGCAGGCTATCGACGGGCATGACTTCTATGGGGTGTGCCGCTCGCTTGGCAATGTGCTCGAAGACGTGACGCTGCCTCTGTATCCCGAGGTGCAGCAGCTGAAGGATGCGATGATGAAGCTAGGCGCCGACGGCGTCCTAATGTCCGGGAGTGGACCAACCGTATTCGGCCTCGTATCGAGGGAGTCGAAGATAGCGAGGATCTATAACGGACTGAGAGGCTTCTGCAAGGAAGTCTATGCGGTACGCCTGCTCGGTTCACGGCAGGGGAGCTGACGCCGCGGAGCGGGATGCGCTTGCTAGAGCGGGCGCTTCGGCTCGGCGTGCGGCCTGCTGCCTTGACATATTGATAAATTGTTGATAATGGACGTACATTCATGTAATATTTACATTATAATATTCGGTTTTTGTGAGCGAGGAGTCACGATGAAAAAAATGAAGCGCAGCGCCCGCTTGGTTGAAATGACGCAATACCTGATGACGAAGCCCCATACGCTCATTCCACTCACGACCTTCGCAGAACGCTATGGTGCGGCCAAATCGTCCATCAGCGAAGATCTGGCGATTATCAAGGAAGTGTTCGAAGAGGAAGGAACGGGGGATTTGCTTACCCTTGCCGGAGCGGCAGGGGGCGTGAAGTTCATGCCCAAATGCGGTCCGGACAAGGCTCTTCCGGTGATCGAGGAATTATGCACCGTCATGGAGCAGCCTGATCGCGTACTGCCCGGCGGTTATTTCTACATTACGGATATACTTGGCCAACCGGCGCTCATGAATGATATCGGGCGCATGTTCGCTTCCGCATTCGCAGGGCGCGAGATTGACGTTGTCATGACCGTGGAGACGAAGGGCATCCCGATCGCCTACGCGACGGCCGCGCATCTCAACCTGCCGGTGGTACTGGTGCGCCGGGACCACGTCGTCACGGAAGGATCAGCCGTCAGCATTAATTATGTATCCGGCTCGCATAAGAGCATTCATACGATGACATTGGCCCGGCGTGCGTTGAAGGAGCGTTCACGTGTCCTGATCGTGGACGATTTCATGCGCGCGGGCGGAACGGTTCACGGTATGATCGAGCTGCTGCATGAGTTCAATGCGATGGTGGCCGGTGTCGGCGTCCTGGTGGAATCCGAAGACGTGCCGAAGGAAGAACGGCTGCTTAACGACTATGTCTCCCTCGTCCGGGTCGGAACGAAGGACCCAGGCGGACGACAGCTTGTCGTTCAGCCCGGCAATTATTTCGATGAAATAAAGTAAGGAATCAGAAGATTCAGGATGAAAAGGAGGATACGCCATGTCTGAGAAAATAGTTCCTGTAGCGACGAAAGAAGCGCCTGCGGCGATAGGTCCCTATTCCCAAGCGGTGCAATGGGGCAATCTCGTATTTACCTCTGGTCAAATACCGCTGACTGCGGAAGGCCAGCTTGTAGACGGCGGCATCGAGGAACAGACCCATCAAGTATTCCGCAATTTGAAGGCCGTGCTGGAGGAAGCAGGAACCTCTTTGGACAAAGTACTCAAGGCGACCGTGTTCCTCAAGGATATGAATCAATTCACTCAAATCAACGCCATTTATGAAGCTTATTTCGGATCGCATAAGCCGGCTCGCTCTACCGTGGAAGTAGCGCGGCTGCCAAAAGATGTGCTTGTCGAAATCGAACTAATCGCAACGATTTGAATCGAAGCATGTCGAAACGGCTAAAGAACGTTAAAAATTTCAAAAAAAAGCGCTTTTTGTGGCAAAATTAAGAAGGATTTTTGTTGCGCGTGTGGAATTATACACCAAGTCTTGATGGAAAAAGGTGGTGAACACACGTGCAAATTACTGATGTAAGACTCCGCCGCGTCAACACAGAGGGGAGAATGAAAGCAATCGCTTCCATTACGATTGATAATGAGTTTGTCGTTCACGACATTCGCGTTATCGATGGTAACAACGGCATGTTCGTTGCCATGCCAAGCAAACGGACGCCGGACGGCGAATTCCGCGATATTGCGCATCCGATTTCATCTGCAACACGCGAGAAAATTCAAGCTGCGGTACTGTCTGAATACGAGCGTGCGGCAACGGAAGAGGAAGTTATTGAAGAAGGCGCATAAGCGTCTGGGTAATTGTGGGGTTGCAAAGAAAGAGAGCCAATCATAGGGGGCTCTCTTTTCTTTTTGTTCATAATGAGATATATTCTTCTATGGAATCAAAGGGAGAGCAGGAGGTTGGACACTTTGAAAAGAATAGCCATTGTGCTTGCCGCCGGACAAGGCAAACGCATGAAGTCTAAGCTCTATAAAGTGCTTCATCCGGTGTGCGGCAAACCGATGGTGGGCCATGTACTCGATACGGTGGAGCAGGTGCGCTCCGAACGCACCGTTGTCATTGTGGGGCATGGCGCCGAAGCGGTTCAAAGCTATCTGGGCGAACGGGCAGAGTTCGCGCTGCAAGCCGAGCAGCTTGGCACAGGACATGCCGTGAAGCAAGCCAAGGCGCTTCTGGACGGGGAGAAGGGAACGACTCTCGTCATTTGCGGTGACACTCCGCTAGTCACTTCCGAGACGCTGGCGAAGCTGATGGAGCTTCATGAAGGCGCACAAGCGTCGGCAACGATTTTGACGGCTGAACTGGATCAGCCGGCCGGATACGGCCGCGTGGTCCGTGGAGCAGACGGTTCGGTCATGAAAATTGTTGAGCAGAAGGACTGCACGCCGGAAGAACAGCGTATCCGGGAGATTAATACGGGCACGTATTGCTTCGACAATGAGAAGCTGTTCGCTGCATTGGAGCAGATTACGAACCAGAATGCTCAGCAGGAATATTATTTGACCGACGTTATCGGTATTTTGAAATCGCAAGGAGAGATCGTGCAAGCGTACTGTACGGCGGACGAAGCCGAGTCGATTGGCGTCAACGATCGGTGTGCCCTCGCTGAGGCCGAACGGCTGATGCGGGAGCGGATCAACAAGCGTCATATGGTGAATGGCGTGACGATTACGGATCCGGCGCAGACCTATATCGAAGCGAGCGTCCGGATTGGCGCGGATACCGTCATTGAACCTGGCACGACGCTGCGGGGCGGCACGGTCATCGGGGAAGATTGCGTGATAGGTCCGAACAGCGATGTGACCGATTCGGTTATCCGTGATCGCGTGCATATCAAGCAATCGGTCCTGCAGGAGGCGGCCGTCGGCAGCGGCAGCAGCATCGGGCCATTTGCCTACTTGCGTCCTGGCGCCAAGCTGGGAGAGCAGGTGAAGGTCGGTGATTTCGTAGAGATTAAGAATGCTTCTCTGGACGATCATGCCAAAGTATCGCATTTAAGTTATATAGGGGATGCGAAGGTAGGGAAGAATGTCAATATCGGTTGCGGCGCGATAACCGTCAACTATGACGGACATAATAAATCCGTTACCGAGATCGGAGACGACGCGTTCATTGGCAGCAATGTCAATCTGATCGCCCCGATCAAGGTCGGGGACGGAGCCTATGTCGTCGCCGGTTCGACCATTACGCATGACATCCCTGCCGGCGATCTCGCCATTGCCCGTGAGCGGCAGACGAACAAGCCGGGGTACGCGGACAAGATTCGCGCTCGTGCAAAGGCAAAAAAAGAGCGGAACTCCTAATGATAACAGTTGCATTAAGCTCCCGTAAGGGGTAGCATTAAGTTGATAGACTTGAACGCGCATTGCCATTAATGGAAATGTAGAACTTCAATGACCAAGAACCGGCACGGAGGGTTATTCAAAATCATGACGTATTGTGATTCCAAGTTGAAAATATTCACTTGCAACTCCAATCCACAATTGGCGCATCAAATCGCCGAGTACATCGGCATTCCTATGGGAGATGCCGTAACGACAAGCTTCAGCGACGGTGAGATTCAGATCAAGCTCTCCGAGAGCGTTCGCGGATGCGATGTCTATGTCGTACAGTCGACATGCGATCCGGTGAACGACAGCCTCATGGAGCTGCTCGTCATGGTCGACGCGCTCAAGCGAGCGTCCGCCAAGAGCATTAACGTCGTCATTCCTTATTATGGCTATGCAAGACAGGACCGCAAAGCCCGTTCCCGCGATCCGATTACAGCGAAGCTGGTAGCCAATCTGATTGAGACGGCAGGCGCGCACCGCGTCATTACGATGGATTTGCACGCAACACAGATTCAAGGATTTTTCGATATCCCGGTAGACCATTTGCTGGGAGTGCCTATTCTGGCCCAATACTTCCGCTCGAAGCAATTGGAAAATATTGTAGTCGTATCGCCGGATCATGGCGGCGTCGTACGGGCGCGCAAGCTGGCGGACTTCCTGAATGCGCCGTTGGCGATTATCGACAAGCGCCGTCCGGAGCCGAACGTGAGCGAGGTCATGAACATTATCGGTGATATCAAAGGCAAGACCGCGATCATCATCGATGACATCATCGATACGGCGGGCACGATCGTGCTCGGCGCCAACGCGTTGGTGAAGGCGGGCGTGAAGGATGTGTATGCTTGCTGCACGCACCCGGTCCTGTCCGGTCCAGCGATGGAACGATTGGAGAATTCACCATTCAAAGAAGTGATTGTGACGGATACGATTCCAATCAAGCATAAGAATCCTTCCAGCAAATTGAAAGTGCTGTCGGTTGCTCCGTTAATGGGTGAAGCCATTATTCGCGTTCATGAAGAATTGTCCATCAGCAAGCTGTTCGAGATTGAATAAGAACAGCGTTCGCGTATGTCGCAACGTTACTTGGGGACATAATCACAAGTAGTCTGAATAGTAAGGGTTACGTCTTTGACCATTGGTCAGAGAAGTAACCCTTATCGGCATTGATAAAGGAGGAGCCGTCTTGAAATGGATTGTAGGGCTCGGGAATCCGGGCATGCAGTACGCGTCCACCCGCCACAATATCGGCTTCATGGCGATAGACAGGCTGGCGGAGCGTAATCAGATTCAGGTGCGCGACAGCAAATGCAAGGCCCTGATTGGTGAAGGGCGCGTCGGCACGGAGAAAATCGTGCTGATTAAGCCGATGACCTATATGAATCTATCAGGCGAAGCGGTACGAGCCTATATGGATTATTACAAGGCCGATCCGGCAGACCTGATCGTCTTGTATGATGATATGGATACCGAGCTGGGCAAGGTCCGCCTGCGGTACCAAGGAAGCTCCGGCGGGCATAATGGCATCAAGTCGCTCATTCAGCACTTGGGCACGCAGTCGTTCAACCGGGTGCGCATGGGCATCTCCCGTCCGCAGCCGGGACGCGAGATCGTGGATTATGTCCTGTCGCCCTTCGCCAAGGCCGAGCGGGACAAGCTGGAGGAGGCCATTGACAAAACCTGCGATGCGGTCGAATTCACGCTGACCCATCCGTTTGATCAGACCATGGCCAAATTTAACGGGTAATCCGGCTAAACTCGACCTATCCGGGACATACTGAGTAACTGAATCGGTATAATCTCGCGATAGGGGGCATATACATGTCTGTGAATTATGTCTGCAAACATTGTCATACGTTAATCGGGCGCGTCGAAGGGAGCGAGATTGACGAGACGAGACTCGGCTTTCATCTGCTGACTGAGGCAGAGCGCCATGAATATATTAAGGTTCATACCAATGGAGACGTAACGGTGCGAATGACTTGCGATTTTTGTACAGAAGCGATCCAGATGCACCCCGAATTGTCCTTGCTGTCATCGCCTTTGCAATGACAGCTTGTTGCATGCGGACATACGTCAGCCTTGGCTTGTCGCCGAGGCTTATTTTGGATGGACCGAATACTATAACCCTAAAAATATGATTACGCGGGTAAGAAAGAGAGGCCTGTCCTTTGTTAAACGCACTCATGAAAGCATTATCTGGAGAGCGCGATATCGACTCCATCGTCGAAGGTATTCGCAGCGGAATGAAGGAGCAATTGGTATCCGGCCTGGCCGGCTCGACGCGGCAGGTCATGATGGCTGCTCTGCATCATCAGTTGGAGCGGCCCCTGCTGGTCGTAACACACAATATGTTCTCTGCGCAGAAGGTAGCAGAGGATCTGCAAGAATGCTTGTCTGCGGACCAAGTATTGTTGTACCCGGCGAATGAGCTGGTCGCTGCGGAAGCGGCCATATCCAGTCCGGAAGTGATTGCACAGCGGATAGAGGCACTGACTGGCATCGCCCGCGGATTTCGCGGCATCGTCGTAACTCCGTATGCGGGGCTGCGGCGGTTTTTGCCTGCCCGGGAGACGATGGCGTCCTCTCAATTGTCCATCGCTGTAGGCGACGAGGTGAAGCTAGATTCCTTCCTCGAGTCCTTGGTCTCGCTCGGCTATGAGCGGACCGAACGGGTCGAAGCGGCCGGAGAATTCAGTGTCCGGGGCGGCATCGTCGACCTTTACCCGCTGACAACACCTTATCCGTACCGGATCGAGTGGTTCGACGACGAGATCGATTCGATTCGTTCCTTCGATGCGACCGATCAGCGATCGGTGGAGAAGCTGAAGCAGTTGAATATCCCGCCGGCCAAGGAATGGATTGCCGACAGAACACGCTTCGCCCAGGCGGTCGAAGCCGCTTCCGCACGTCTGGAGGAGCAGCTGGCGCGAATGACCGACCGCCAGGTGAAGGAGAAGCTGCAGCAGGAGATTGGTCACGATATCGAGCGGCTGCGGGGCGCTTCCTATTTCAGTGAAATGTATAAGTACGTGTCGCTGCTCTATCCGGAGCGGCATACGCTCTATGACTACATGCCGCAGGATACGCTGCTTGTGATAGACGAGCCGGCCCGGGTCATGGAGACGGCCAAGCAGCTGGAACGCGATGAAGCGGAGTGGAGCACGCATCTGCTGCAGAACGGCAAATCGCTGCCGTCGCTGGAGCTGGGCCTCACCGCTGATGCGGCCATGGGCAAGCGCCCGTTCCAGACGCTGTTCATGGCGCTGTTCCTGCGCCAGGTGCCTCACACCCAGCCGCAGAACATTGTCAATGTGATGTGCCGGACGATGCAGAACTTCCACGGGCAGATGAATGTGCTCAAGGCCGAGATGGAACGGTGGAAAAAAGCGGGGGCGAATGTCATCATTCTGGCCAACGGAGCCGAGCGGGTAGACCGCGTGCGCCGTGTGCTGCAGGACTACCAGATTCCGGAGCCGACGATTATGACCGGCAATCTGCAGTCGGGCTTCGAGCTGCCTTCGATCCATCTCGTGGTTATCACCGAAGGCGAGATGTTCTCCCAGAAGCAGCGCAAGACGCGTCGCGCCGATGCAAGCATGAAGATGGATAATGCGGAGCGAATCCGCAACTACACCGAACTGAAAATCGGAGATTACGTGGTCCATCAGAATCATGGAATCGGCAAATATATCGGCATCGGCACGTTGGAGATCAACGGCATTCATAAAGACTATCTGCATATTATGTATGCTGGTGGCGACAAGCTATCCGTACCGGTCGAACAGCTCCATCTCATTCAGCGTTATGTCAGTTCGGAGGAGAAGGAGCCGAAAATATACAAGCTGGGCGGAACGGAATGGACTAAGGTTAAAAACAAGGTTCGATCATCGGTCAAGGACATTGCCGACGATCTAATTAAGCTGTACGCCGCTAGACAAGCCTCGTCCGGCTATGCCTTCGACAAGGATACGCCGGAGCAACAAGAATTCGAAGATCTGTTCCCGTATGAGGAGACACGGGATCAACTGCGGGCGATCACCGAGATTAAGAAGGACATGGAGCTGCCGCGGCCGATGGATCGGCTGTTGTGCGGCGATGTCGGCTACGGCAAGACGGAAGTCGCGGTCCGAGCCGCCTTCAAAGCGGCCATCGAGGGTAAGCAGGTGGCGATTCTGGTGCCGACGACCATCCTGGCGCAGCAGCATTACGAGACCTTCCGCGAGCGCTTCGCCGACTATCCGTTCAACATTCAGGTGATGAGCCGGTTCCGATCGCGCAAAGATCAGAACGAGACGATCAAGGGACTGAAGACGGGAGTCGTCGATGTGGTCATCGGGACGCACCGTCTCCTCTCTCAAGATGTCGTGTTCAAGGAGCTCGGATTGCTGATCGTGGATGAAGAGCAGCGCTTCGGCGTCACGCACAAGGAGAAGCTGAAGAAGCTGAAGACGAATGTGGACGTACTAACACTGACGGCCACGCCGATACCGCGCACGCTTCATATGTCGATGCTCGGCGTGCGGGACCTGTCTGTCATCGAGACGCCGCCAGAGAACCGCTTCCCGGTTCAGACGTACGTGTTGGAATACAGTGATTCGCTGGTGAGAGAAGCGATAGAACGCGAGCTGTCCCGCAACGGCCAAGTGTACTTCCTGTTCAACCGGGTTCAGGGCATCCATCAGATGGCGGATCATATCAAGATGCTGGTGCCGGAAGCGAAGGTAGCGGTGAGCCACGGGCAGATGTCGGAGACGGAGCTGGAGAAGACGATTCTCGACTTCCTCGACGGAGAGTACGACGTGCTGGTCAGCACGAGCATTATCGAGACCGGAGTGGACATCCCCAATGTCAATACGCTCATCGTGCATGACGCGGACAAGATGGGCCTGTCCCAGCTGTATCAGCTGCGCGGACGCGTTGGCCGCTCGAACCGGATCGCCTATGCGTATTTCACGTACCAGCGCGACAAAGTATTGAATGAGGTCGCGGAGAAGCGTCTCCAAGCGATCAAGGAGTTCACCGAGCTCGGCTCTGGCTTCAAGATTGCGATGCGCGACCTGTCGATTCGGGGCGCAGGCAATCTGCTGGGGGCGGAGCAGCATGGATTCATCGCTTCGGTCGGCTTCGATCTGTACTCGCAGATGCTGGGGGACGAGATCAACAAGCGCAAGGCCGAGCTGGACGGGGTCGCGATTCACGACCAGCAGGAGCTGTCGACGCTCATCGATCTCAATATCGATGCCTATTTGCCGCCGAATTATATTTATGATAGTATTCAGAAGATCGAGATCTACAAAAAAGTTGCCGGTCTCGCCTCATTGGAGGAAGTCGAAGAATTGCGTGATGAACTCATCGATCGCTTTGGTGAACCGCCGCTAGCCGTCTTGCAGCTGCTTGCCGTCGCACGGCTGAAGCTGCATGCGAAGCAGTATGGATTGGAATCCATCGTGCAGCGCGGGGATACGGTCACCATGAAGGTCCACCCTTCGGCTGAACCATGGCTTGACCGTAAGAAGCTGGCAACGATTGCGGCCCGAATCGATCGGCGCATCGCCGTCGATCGCGAAGCGCATGGCACCGTGAAAATCAATGCGCGCGGGTTGGATGGAATGCAGCTGCTGATGCAATTGGAGCAGTTCATGCTTGATGCTACAGACGCGATCAAAGCGAAGGGAGAATTACAACATGTTGCAAAATAAACAGATGCGCTCCAAAAAGTGGCTGCTGCTCGCGCTGTCTGCCGTGTTGACGCTGTCCGTCCTGGCGGGATGCGGCAAGAAAGATACGGCGGCGGCACCGAAGGATGGAAGCAAAGTGGTAGCTACCTATGAAGGCGGAGAAGTTACCGAGGATCAATTCAAGAAGGAAATGGCAACCATGCTCGTGTTCTATCCCGAGTATGAGCAAATTATCGGCATGGAGGAGTTCCAGGAATATTTCTTGAAGCAGCAGATCGCTTACTTGTACCTGGAGGGCCAAGCGTCCGACAAGGCGAAGAAGACGGGCGGAGAGAAGGCCAAGGAACAGCTGGATTTGATGAAAGCGCAGGCTGGCGATGACGAGTTCAAGAAGATTCTGGATGCCCAAAAGCTGACCGAAGCCGATGTGACGGCGTACATGACCCGGATTTTGACGGTCGTTCAAGAGTACAATGATAAAGTTACCGATGAGCAGCTGAAGGCCGAATTCGAGAAGAACAAAAAGGATATGACCGTAGCGAGCGTTCGCCACGTGCTGATTGGCTTCGAGGATAAGGACGGCAAAGAGCGCAAAAAAGAAGATGCGCTCAAGCTGGCCAAAGATATCCAAGCCCGTCTGAAGAAGGGCGAGGACTTCGCGAAGGTAGCCAAGGAACATTCGGATGACACCGGATCGACGGATACCGGCGGCCTCTACGAGGATGTAGAGGTAGGCAATTGGGTGCCTCAATTCAAGGAGGCGGCCTTGACGCTGCCGATTAACGAGATCAGCGATCCGGTCGAGACCGACTACGGCTACCATGTGATGCGGGTCGAAGCCCGTGCGGAGAAGACATTCGACAAGCTGACCGACACCGAGAAGACGTCGCTGCGGACCCTTGCCGCATCGGAATTGATGAACGACTTCATGGAGAAGGACCTGGAGAAGCTCATCAAGAAGATCGATCTGCCGAAGACCGAGGAGCCGGACGCATCCCAGGAAGAGGAGCCAACTGACTCGACAGGCGAGAATAAGGACACAACGCAGGACGACAAGAATACCGAGACGCCACAAGACAACAACGCGGCAACAGACCAGAAAGAGGACAAGGCGGAAGACACGAAATAAAGTGATTCACAGCTGCGGCTGTCCCCGGTGTCGGGGACGGCCCTTTTTTTTGCGCCTGACTAGGGATAAAGACCTAGGACAAGCTTTTATTCGACAAAAACAGAGTTTTAGGATAAAATTATCCAGTGTTAACGAAATAAATGTTAGAAATTTGAGAAAAAGTGGAGTAAATATGTCGTTAAATGTCGAAAAATGTGAAGTGCTTTGCAGTCAACCGGGTATGAACGGAGTATCATGAAATGTATAAGAAGCTGGGAGCGGATGAATACTATGGTCAGAGTTTGAAACTATACCGCATCTCTCCTAAAAACAATAATCCAGTTGACCTTTAAAACTAATCTTGGAAAGCGGGGCAACCTTTAATGAAAGCTACTGGTATTGTTCGTCGTATTGATGATCTCGGACGCGTGGTCATTCCCAAAGAAATTCGTCGCACACTGCGTATTCGCGAAGGAGATCCACTTGAAATTTTCGTTGATCGCGACGGTGAAGTTATCCTCAAAAAATATTCGCCTATCGGGGAATTGGGCGATTTCGCCAAGGAATATGCGGAGTCTCTGTACGAAAGCACAGGCCATATTACGATGATTTCCGATCGCGACACCATCATCACGCTGGCTGGAGGCTCGAAGAAGGAGTTCTTGGACAAGCAGATCGGCATGCTGCTGGAAAACTGCATGGACAACCGCAAGTCGGTGCTGGAGACGAATTCCGGCAATTATGAGATCGTGAAGGATCATCAGGAGACGTTGTCTTCTTTTGTCGCTGCGCCGATTGTATCGGGCGGGGATCCGATTGGAACAGTCGTGCTGTTGAATCGGGATGACAGCATCAAGATGGGCCAGATGGAAGTGAAAATGGCGGAAACGGCTGCCGGCTTCCTCGGAAAACAAATGGAACAATAATCCGCTTCGGCGGTGCATCGCTCCTGCTCGTGAAGGGCCGCCCCCATGGCGCGCGCACCTTCTGAAGCGGGAGTTTTTTGTTCCCGCGTTCCGGGGATGGCCACGCTCTGTCCGCCGCAGCGGTCTATGATATAATACGTGTACATTATTACAACGCGCGTAAGAAATCATGGACGCAGCGGCAACCTTTGGAATCGGATGGGCGGGAGACGAGCATGGAGCGTACAACAGGAAGGCAGGTCGTATCCGGCGCTTTGATGCTGGGCGCGGCGGCGGTGTTGTCGAAGATAATCGGCACGCTGCAGAAAATTCCGCTGCAGAACATCGGGGGTGACGGTGTTTTCGGCATCTACAACGCCGTGTATCCCTTCTACGTGCTGCTGGTGGTCATCGCTTCGGCAGGCATCCCGGTCGCCGTCGCCCGTCTCGTCGCCGAATGCGAAGCGGCGGGGGATGAGCAGGGATCGACCCGCGTGCTGTACGCCTCCTGTCTCCTGATGAGCTTCACCGGCCTCTTCGGCTTCCTCGCCTTGACCTGGGGAGCCGAGACGGTCGCTTCCTGGATCGGCAACCGTCATACCGTGCCGGCGATACGCAGCTCGGCCTACGCGCTGCTCGTCATGCCATTGGCCGCCGCCTTGCGGGGCTATGACCAGGGGCGGGGACGGATGGAATCGACGGCCGTCTCGCAGGTGGCGGAGCAGACCGGCCGGGTGGCGGTCATGATCGCGCTCCTGCTCTATTACGTGAGCCGGGAGGCGCCGGAGGAGACGATTGCGGCCGGCGCCACCTTCGGCTCGTTCGCGGGCGGCGTGTGCGGCTTGGCGGCGATGGCTTGCTTCCGGTGGAGGGAGCGGCGTTCCGCTGCTGCGGCAACCCGGGCGGTGCCTGCGGTGACTGGCCCGGCGAGAGCGGAACCGCCCGGCTCGGCGAGGGGGGACCTGTTCGGCCCGGCGTCTTCGCTGACAATCGGCGCCTGGATGCGGCGTCTGGCCTGGACGGCCCTGCCGATCTGCCTCGGCGCGATCGTGATGCCGGCCGTGAACGTCGTCGATGTGTTCACGGTGCCGCGTCTGCTGGCGCAGCGCGGGCTCGGCGAGGCCGGAGCGCTGGCGGAGTTCGGCGTCTATAGTCGCGCCTTCCCGCTGGTCCAGCTCGTGACGATGGTCGCCAGCTCGCTCGCGGTCGGCCTCGTGCCGGCCGTGGCCGCTGCCGCGCGCCGCGATGCGGCTCAACTGCGGGAGCTGCTGGCGTCGGCGCTGCGCTGGACGTGGCTGATTGGCTGGGCCGCGGCGGCGGGGCTGATCGCCCTGGCCGAGCCGATCAATGTGGCGCTCTACACGAATGCCGCCGGGCTGACGGCATTCGTGTGGATCGCGTCCACGGCGGTCAGCGGCATGCTGCAGGCCGTGACCGCCGCTCTGCTGCAGGGCATGGGGGCCGTGCGCGCCCCCGCCCTGATTCTGCTGTTCGCCGCCGGCATGAAGGCGGCGCTCAATCTGTGGCTGGTCCCGGCCTATGGCATCGCCGGGGCCGCCATGAGCGCGGCCGCCTCGCTCGCGCTCGCTGCGGCGCTGAATGCGGCCGCGCTGAGCCGCGCCAGCGGCGTGCGCTTCGCCGCCTGGGGCGCCCGGAGCGCGCGGCTGGCGCTGGCGCTCGCCGCCATGGCCGCAGCGGCGCGCCTGGCGGCGCTCGCCCCGGCGGCGCTCGGCCTTGGCGGCCGCATAGGCGCCCTGCTCGCGGTCGCCGGCGGCGTGCCGCTCGGCGCGCTTATCTTCGCCGGGCTGGCGCTGCGGCTCGGCCTTGTGCGGCCGCAGGAGCTGGCGGCTCTGCCGCGCATCGGCCCGGCGCTGGCCCGGATCGCGGCCAAGATCGCGCCGCAGAACAGGTAATGGACGGTTCTCCCCGGGGAGAACCTTGACACGAAGGAGGCAATCCCATGTCAGGAACAATCACGGTCGTCGGACTCGGCTCCGGCGACGCCGGACAGCTAACGCTGGACGTATGGAACCGGCTCCGCCGGGCGGAACGGCTGTATGTGCGCACGGAGCGCCATCCGGTGATGTCGCTGCTGCAGGAGGAAGGGACGGCATACCGTTCCTTCGACGAGGTGTATGAAGCGCAGGACGATTTCCCGGCGGTCTACGAGGAGATTGCCCGGGCGTTAATCGCGGCGGCGCAGGACGGCGGTTCGGTCGTCTACGCAGTGCCGGGCCATCCGATGGTGGCGGAGGCCACCGTGAAGCTGCTGGCGGAGCGCTGTCCGGCCGAAGGCATCCGGTTGGAGATCCGGGGCGGCGAGAGCTTCCTCGATCAGGCCTTCATCCGGCTCGGCTTCGATCCGATCGAAGGGTTCCAACTGCTGGACGCGAGCGGACTGAAGCGTTCCATGATCAATCCCCGGTTGCACACCGTTATCGGACAAGTGTATGATACGTTTACAGCTTCTGAAGTGAAGCTGGGCTTGATGGAAGTATATCCGGACGATTACGAGGTCACCGCTGCTCATGCGCTCGGCGTCGAGGGGCAGGAGGAGATCCATCGCGTGCCGCTGTACGAGCTTGATCGGCTGGAGGGCTACGGCAACCTGTCGCTCATCTACGTGCCGCGTTCGGAGGCGGACGAGGTGCTGAACGGCACGTTCGACAAGCTGCACGAGATTGTGGCGACGCTGCGCAGTCCCGAAGGCTGTCCGTGGGATCGGGAGCAGACACATCAGTCGATTCGCAAAAACTTCATCGAAGAGACCTATGAGGTGCTGGAAACGATCGACGATGACGATCCCGTGGCCATGCAGGAGGAGCTGGGCGACGTGCTGCTCCAGATTATGCTGCATGCCCAGATGGAGGAAGAGACGGGGACCTTCTCGGCATATGATGTCATTCGGGGCCTGAACGAGAAGCTCATTTTCCGCCATCCTCACGTGTTCGGGGACAAGGCGGCCGCCGACTCCGAAGCGGCGCTCCGCAATTGGGAGCAGATGAAGGCCGAGGAGAAGCGGCGCAAGGGGCGAGACGCGGAACGCAAGTCCATATTGGACGGGGTGCCGCGGGATTTGCCGGCTCTGATCAAGGCCCGCGAATTACAGCACAAAGCGGCCAAAGTCGGCTTCGACTGGGATCGTATTGAGGATGTACTTGACAAACTGGCCGAAGAATTGCAAGAATTGCGAGAGGCGATCAGCTTGGCAGAGACGGCGAAGGGCGAGGACAACCACCGCGCGCATGCCGTAGAGGAGCTGGGCGACGTGCTGTTCGCGGCAGTAAATGCGGCAAGATTTCTGGGAGCCGACCCGGAAGAAGCGTTGACGGGGACGAACCGCAAATTTATTCGCCGTTTTCAATATATTGAGGAACAGCTTCGTATAAACGGCAAATCTTTTGACCAGACTGATTTACTAGAAATGGAGAAGTGGTGGCAGGAAGCGAAGCAGCTGAAGCCTTGACCGGAGCGGTAAGCGGCCTGATATCCCCTATTTTCGTCAAAATATGAAAAAGTGCCGTAACCGGGGAGGATTTTACTCGCAAAGCAAGAATACATACATTCGAGAATACAACACGGATTGTATTTTGCGACTCCGGCATCAGCTCGCGAGCCAACACACTCTATTGAATGACTAATAGGATTGGGAGGCCAATAAACATGAACAAAACAGATTTGATCAACAACATCTCGGAGAAAAGCGGATTGACCAAAAAAGACGTAGAAGCGGTATTGAACGGCTTCTTCGGCGAAGTTACTGACGCACTGTCCAAAGGCGACAAAGTGCAACTGATTGGATTCGGCACATTCGAGACTCGCAAGCGCGCAGGCCGCACGGGCCGCAACCCGCAAACGGGCAACACGATCGAAATTCCGGAATCGACAGTTCCGGCGTTCAAAGCGGGCAACAAGCTTAAAGAAGCTGTAAAATAATGCGTCTCGACAAGTTCCTGAAAGTTTCGCGGCTCATTAAGCGGCGCACCGTAGCCAAAGATGTGTCCGAACAGGGACGCGTCATATTAAATGGACGCGAGGCGAAGCCGAGCACGGCCGTCAAGGTGGGAGACGAGATTACGGTCCAATTCGGGCAGAAGCTCGTCACGGTCCGCATCGAGCGTCTCCAGGAGACGACGAAGAAGGAAGAAGCAGCTGGCATGTACACGCTGCTGAAGGAAGAGCCTATTCCACGATCGAAGGATCTGGAATGGTAATCGCCATGAATCCATCAAGAAAGGCCCTTTCCCGATAACGGGGGAGGGCCTTTCTTGTGCTTGCCGGAAGGCGGTGTTTGGCTGGCTGACTATGGACGCCCAGGAGGAGACATTCCGGGTAAGGCGGAACAGGCGGCCGAAGGAACGGCAGCAGGGAAAATAAGCCTTTGAATCTCTTTCCCCCGTTCCCTATAATAGACGTATAACCAAATACATTCCGCCGGCATTCCCGGCGGGAGAGGTTCGCAATCTCCCTCTATAAAAAACTAAGGCTGACAGCATCCGTAATGGGTATGGCTTTCCCTTGGTGTTGTCTTTTTTTGTGCTTATGGAGGCGGGGGAAGCGGCGCTTGCCGGATCTTCCCCTGCTTCGAATGGATCGATGCACATGCCTTCGTCTTGTTCTGTAGAGGAATAAGAAGGGATGGACACAGGATGAATGATGCAATGAACTCAATGAACCGTAAGGAAGCAGCCGCCGATCGGGCGGGAGGCAGAGCCGATCAGGGCAAGCCGCAGGAGAAGGCAGTCGTCGTCTTCAGCGGCGGGCAGGACAGCACGACATGCCTGTTCTGGGCGCTGGAGCGCTTCGATGCCATCGAGACGGTAACGTTCGACTATGGACAGCGCCACCGCAGCGAGCTGGAGCATGCGAAGCGGATTGCAGCCAAGCTGCAGGTGCCGAACCGCGTGCTAGACATGACGCTGCTCAATCAACTGGCGCCGAACGCGCTCACCCGGGCCGATATCGACATCGCCCAGGAGGAGGGCGAACTGCCAAATACGTTCGTCGAGGGGCGCAACCTGCTATTCTTCTCGTTCGCCGCAATCTATGCGAAGCAGATCGGCGCACGGCATATCGTGACGGGCGTCTGCGAGACCGACTTCAGCGGCTATCCCGATTGCCGGGACGTATTTGTCAAATCGTTGAATGTGACGCTCAATCTGGCGATGGACTATGGCTTCGTCCTTCATACGCCGCTCATGTGGCTGAACAAGGCCGAGACCTGGCGTCTGGCGGACGAACTGGGGGCGTTCGACTTCGTGCGCACAGAGACGGTGACCTGCTATAACGGGCTGCCGGGCGACGGCTGCGGCGAATGCCCGTCCTGCAAGCTGCGGCGCGACGGACTAGAGAGCTATCTCGCGGAGAGAGCGCAGAAGGCGGGGGCCGGGGCATGAACAGACCGGGCTCGTTCCGCATCGTAGAGAAGCTGCAGCAATACGGTACCGATATATCCCGCGAGTCGCTGCGCTACCACAAGCGCCGCGTCCTCGTCAGCAAGGAGTTCACCTTCGATGCGGCGCATCATCTGCACGCCTACGAAGGCAAATGCAAAAATCTGCACGGCCATACGTACCAGGCCGTGTTCGGCCTGAGCGGCTATACGAACGACATTGGCATCGCCCTTGACTTCGGAGACATCAAGGAGATTTGGAAGGAGCGGATCGAGCCGTATCTCGATCACCGCTATCTGAACGAGACGCTCCCCCTGATGAACACGACGGCGGAGAACATGGTTGTCTGGCTGTATGAGCAGATGAGCGCCGCGCTGGCGGAGGAGCCGTACCGCACCCGCTGCGAAGGCGGGCGGGTGGAGTTCGTCCGCCTTTATGAGACGCCGACCAGCTACGCCGAGGCAAGATGGGAGTGGATGGAGCCATGACGATACCCGTGCTGGAACTGTTCGGGCCGACCGTGCAGGGCGAAGGCCTGCTTGTCGGCCGGAAGACGATGTTCGTGCGCACGGCAGGCTGCGATTACCGCTGCTCCTGGTGCGATTCCGCCTTCACATGGGACGGCTCGGCGAAGGAGGAGATTCGTAGCCTCACGGCGGAGGACATCCTGCGGGAACTGAACGCACTTGCCGCCGGCCGCTTCGATCATGTCACGATCTCGGGCGGCAATCCCGCTCTGCTCCCCGGCATCGGCGACCTGGTGCGTCTGCTTGGAGAGCACGGCATTTGCACCGCGGTGGAGACGCAAGGATCGCGGTGGCAGGACTGGCTGCTGGACATCGATGACGTCACGCTGTCCCCGAAGCCGCCGAGCTCCTGCATGAGCACCGATCAAGCACGGCTCGATCAGAACGTGAGCCGGCTGTGGGATCGCCCGGATCGGAAGGGGCTGTGCCTGAAGATCGTCGTCTTCGACGAACGGGATCTCGCGTATGCCATCCGTATGCATGAACGTTACCCGGACATTCCGTTCGTCCTGCAGACGGGGAATGACGATGTGCGGAGCGCGGATGACAACGAGCTGATCAGGAAGCTGCTCGGCCGGTATGAATGGCTGATCGAGCAGGTCGCCGCCGATCCGCGCTTGAACCGGGCGCGCGTGCTGCCGCAGCTGCATACGCTCGTATGGGGCAACAAGCGCGGCGTATGATAGAAGGCCGGCCTGTCGTCAGGCCGCTTGCAAGGGAAGCGGCCCCGGTGCGGAGCCGGAACGCTTCTGAATTCGACACGAATAACCGATATAGAAGGGGAGGCAATCGCATGGCAGGCAGGAACGAAGCCGAATTGCAGCTGAAGCATCTTGGAGGGAAGACGGAATACGCAACAGACTATGCGCCTCATGTACTGGAGGCGTTCGACAATAAGCATCCGAACCGCGATTATTTCGTCAAATTCAATTGTCCGGAGTTCACCAGTCTCTGTCCGATGACGGGGCAGCCGGACTTCGCGACGATGTATATCAGCTACATTCCGGACCAGAAGTGCGTCGAGAGCAAGTCGCTGAAGCTCTATATGTTCAGCTTCCGCAATCATGGCGACTTCCACGAGGATTGCGTCAATATCATTATGAATGATCTGATCGAGCTTCTCGATCCGAAATATATCGAAGTATGGGGCAAGTTCACGCCGCGCGGCGGCATTTCTATCGATCCGTACTGCAATTATGGCCGTCCCGGAACGAAGTACGAGGAGATGGCGGCTTATCGCCTGATGAATCATGATTTATATCCGGAAACGGTCGACAACCGATAAGTTGGATAAGCGCGAGTACACGAATCACGAAGCGAGAAATATTGGAAGACTGTCCGCGTTGCAGTTCTATTCTGGCATTCCCTTCATAAGCTAGTGTTGAGAAGGAGGTACATGCCATGATGGAATTGAACAAGCCAACGGCTAAGCGCCAGGAGATTAAGATGGTCAACCGCAAGCTGCTGGAGATTAGCGGGGTAAGCAAGGTGGAGAGCTTCGACAGCGAGGAGTTCCTGCTTGATACCGAATGCGGATTTTTGACCATACGCGGCCACAATCTTCATATCAAAAACTTGAGCCTTGAACAAGGACAAGTCGCCATTGAAGGCACGGTCAACTCCCTGACCTATCTGGATGCGAGCTCACACGACAAATCCAAAGGCTTCTTCGGGAAGTTATTCAAGTGAGTCTGTACGTACAATGGACGACCGTGCTGCTCATGATGCTGAGCGGCTTAACGCTAGGCATCGTATTTGATGGCTACCGCGTCGTAGCGGGACAATTCCGTTTCCCTCGGTGGACGGTTCCGCTGCTGGATTTGATGTATTGGCTGGCTGCGACGCTGTTCGTATTTCATATGCTCGTGAAGGGCAATCAGGGAGAGCTACGATTTTACGTCTTTCTTGGCCTGGCCGCCGGGGCATGGTTGTATGTTATCCTTCTCAGCAAGGTCACGGTCGTGATCGTGACGTGGCTCGTGCGAGCCGTATTGGCACTCTCCCGGTTCATCCGGCGATGCCTGTATGTTCTGCTCGTGCTGCCGCTCAAGGGCTTATGGATCTTTACAAAAGGTCTAGGAGCGTTTTTGCTGTCGGCGGCTATGTTCATCGGAAAAATTGTGCTACAATGTGTTAAGCCGCTATGGTTGCTGGTCCGATGGATGTTCCGCCCGCTCATTCTTCCGATCTGGGAGAGGCTGGGTATGACGGAACGGCTCCACCTGATCAAGGAGAAGGTATTTTCTGGTATGCGTCGAATGAATCAATGGGTGGCATCGGGAAGAGCGAAGGTGGCTCGTCTGCTGCGCCTGTTTCATCATAGGAAGTAACAGGTGATTTCTCTAACTGACTTTATCGAAAATGGGGGTGTGCGTATGTCTGCGTCCCGGACACCGGACCGTACTCGTGAGAACAAAATGGCAGGAGCCAAGCGTAGATTGCGATTGTGGATGGGGTTTATGGTGGTGTTTGCGGGGTGGGGCTTGTATACGTACATTGACCAGGCTGCTACTATTGAGGGGCTCAAGGCCGATTATCAGGTGCAGGAGAAGAAGAAGAATGCTGCCGAAGAGACGCGGAACGAGGTTCAGCAGGAAGTCGATCGCCTGAATACGACTGAATATATTCTTCAGCTTGCAAGAAGCCAAGGGATGCTGCTTCCGGACGAAGTCCTTATCCGCAAGCATGAGGAATAGGCGTCATTTCGGGACAACCGTCGGTTGACCACTTGGTGCGGTTACAGTATAATCACGACATAAGCATTGCTTTCGGTAACGAAGCGGTGTGCCGTTTAACATTTTAAGGGAGGAACATTTTATTCTATGACAATCGAAGTGGGCACCAAGTTACAAGGCAAGGTGACAGGCATTACGCATTTTGGGGCGTTCGTTGATCTGTCGGGAGGTGTCACGGGACTGGTTCACATCTCTGAAATTGCCGATAACTATGTCAAGGACGTGAATGACCATTTGAAGATTGACGATATCGTCACGGTCAAAGTAATTAACGTCGACAAGGACGGCAAGATTGGCTTGTCTATCAAGCAGACAGTGGATAAGCCAGCATCGGAGCAGAGACCGCCAAGAGGACCTCGTCAAGACCGTCCGAACCGAGACGGGGGGGGAAGAGGCGGCTTTGGTAACCGCGACCGGGGTGGGCGCAAGCCTAATTTCGCTTCTTTTGAGGATAAAATGTCGCGCTTCCTTAAAGACAGTGAAGAGCGCATCTCGTCTTTGAAAAAGAACACGGAATCCAAGCGCGGAGGCCGTGGCGCACGCCGCATGTAATAGATGAACAAGGAACGAAGCCGCAGACCGGGCACCCGGTGTTGCGGCTTTTTGCTGTGTTCGTGGCTGTGATTGTGGCCGTGATCGTTGCTGTGTTCGTATCGTGTTCGTTGCCGTGATCGCGATCGTGATCGTGATCGTGGCCGTGATTGTGCCGTGTTCCTGACCGTGTTCGTGCCGTGGCTGGTGCCGGCGCCGGTGCGGGGACCGGGACGTTTTTGATCGGGCCAAGCCTGCAAATCTGCAGCATTTTTCCTCGTTTCATGGCCTGTGAGCTAGAATTGGTGCAAAACTACATCTTTTTGCCCCATTAGGCGGGATTGAGGCCGGAACGGCAGGAAATTGATGCATTATTGCAGGAATCCACCTTTCCACAACTGCTTCCAATCGAATTCCTGCATATCTGCAGCAATCAGGAGAGGACGAACAGGACACGGCATCTTTCCAGGCCGGTCATCCAGCCCGCAAGGTACACCTTTTCGCTGACTCGACATCTGCTGCATCCTTCGCCACCTGTTCCTCTATTTTTGGCAACTAGCCCAGGTCTGCACCGGCGCAAGGCAGGGATGATAACGCCTCTGGCCAACTACCCAGGCTCCACCCAAGCTCCCACAATGGCATCTGCCACCACCCAGGCTCTACA
>NZ_QYZD01000029.1:0-29536 GCF_003591545.1 Paenibacillus thiaminolyticus | reverse complement strand
ACCCAGGCTCCACCCAAGCTCCCACAATGGCATCTGCCACCACCCAGGCTCTACACAAGCTCTCACAATGAAATCTGCCACCACCCAGGCTCCATACAAGCTCTCACAATGACATCTACCACCATCCAGGCTCCACCCAAGCTCTCACAACATCTGCCACCACCCAAGCTCCACACAAGCCTCTCACCATGGGATCTGGCCAACCACCTGAGCCCCACGCCAGCCCGCTTACTGGCCTCTGGCCACTCAAGCTATACGCGCCAGCTTCCCAACGGTTTCTGCCCTCCCGCTTGTGCCTCTGCCGCCTTCACAACGGCTTCCGCTCTTCTATCCTCTCCCCAGCAGTCTCCACATTGTGACGGAATGGCAGATTCATCGCATTCATTTTTCCACCGCCACTATTTTTGTCACTCGACCGAATGGTTACGACAGGTTCTTACGCTATTCCGTATCCTTTCCCCTTATTTCCGAGAGGCGCCAAGGTCAGAACTGCAAAAAAATGACATTCACCTGCTCGCCCTCATGCCGTCTTACAATGGGCGAACCCTTGTCCGAACAGGCTTGTCCGTTTTCTCGCGCCGGACTCAACTGATGTCGGAAAGTTTTTTGGACGGGGCTCCTTTTTCTGACAAACTATTTCCAGCTCCTTCTCTATAATGAGAGGCACATATTTCAGAGAATAGGTGGTGCTTGGCATGAGTAAGACAAAGGTGATTCCGTTTCCGAAGAAGGGTTGGCAGAGCGGGGGGCAAGGAGAGAGCGAATGGGGCCTCCCTCATAACAGATGGCGGCTGGAACGATTCAAGATGGTGCTTGGTACGCGAAAATGGACCTTCATGTTTGTGCTTATCGGTTTTTTGCTGGGACGGGCCATGATCTTGAATGAACTGTTTCCGTTCGCCGCCGCGTTTTTTGCGGTCGTCTATTTTACGCGCCGCGAGCTGGCAACCTGGGTAGGGACGGCACTGCTGGCCGGAAGCTTGTTCGCGCCGGAGCAGATCTCGCTCATGATGGGCATGCAGCTGCTGCTTATCGTACTGATGCACCGCGGCATTAAAGCTTATGAACGGACCGATATGAACATGGCGCCGATTATCGTGTTCGCCGCCACACTGCTCGTTAAGCTGTTCGTGACATTTATGTCGACGGACCTGACCTGGTACGCCCTCGTGATGGATATGACGGATGCTGTGCTCGGTCTCGTCCTGACCCTCGTGTTTATACAAGCATTGCCCGTTCTGACGATGAGTAAACGCAACTATACACTGAGGGTGGAGGAAATGATCTGCCTGATGATTCTTCTGGCATCGATTATGACCGGCGCCGTAGGCTGGACCGTCCAGTCGCTGCAACTGGATCACATCATATCCCGCTATTTCGTGCTGTTGTTCGCCCTGGTCGGGGGAGCGCCGCTTGGCGCCTCGGTCGGCGTCGTGCTCGGCTTGATTCTCGGCTTGGCGGAGCCGAATTCGCTGACGCAGATGAGCGTGCTGGCGTTTGCCGGCTTGCTGGCCGGACTGCTGAAGGACGGCAAGCGCTGGGCGGTTGCCTTCGGCATGCTGCTCGGGACGGCGATTCTGTCCGTCTATCTCGGGCCTCCTTCGGAGGTGATGGCGTCGACCTGGGAGACGATCGCCGCCGCGGCGCTATTCTTGCTCACTCCTAAATCGATATGCGCGACCTTGGCCAAATATGTGCCGGGAACGAACGAGCATACGAAATCGCAGCATGAATATGCGAAGCGGATGCGTGACCTGACGGCGGAACGGGTTACCCAGTTCTCGGAGGTGTTCCGCCAACTGTCGAGCAGCTTCAAGCAGACCGCCCATACTGGCGATCCTCCGACGGTGGGGGAGGAGCGCAATCGGATGATTGAATCCGTGACGGCCGCTACCTGTCTCGGCTGCCCGCGGCAGCAGGCCTGCTGGAACCATAAGTCGGTCCAGACGATGACGATGATGAATCAGATGATGAGCAAGGTCGAACAGGATACCGAGATCGTCTCTTACAAGGAGAAGCAATTGCCTCAGACGTGGAGGAGCCACTGCATGAAGGCGCCGAAGGTGCTTGCGCTGATGAGGGAGCATATCATTCGGCGGGCGCTGGACGAGCATTGGCAGAAGCAGATTTTGGACAGCCGTCATTTCGTTGCCGATCAGTTGGCGGGCGTCTCAGAGGTCATGGATGATCTGGCCCGGGAGATTCGGCGCGAAGGACGGGAGCTGTTCATGCAGGAGGAGCAGATTCGGCAGGCTATGGAGGAGCTCGGGCTGTCCGTGCACCGCGTCGATATTTTATCGCTCGATGCGGGGCGGATCGAGATCGAGATGATTCATTCCTTCACCGATGGCTATGACGAGTGCCGCAAGCTCATTGCGCCGCTGCTGTCGGATATATTGGGCGAGCATATCGCCGTCAGAGAGGAGAGGTTAACCGGAACGGAAGGGCACGGTATGGTCACCTTCGTCTCGGCGAAGGCATTCGAGGTGGAGACCGGCATGGCCGGGGCCGCCAAAGGAGGGGATATGCTATCGGGAGACAGCTTCAGCACGCTGGAGCTCGGCAGCGGGAAGTATGCGGTCGCCTTGAGCGACGGGATGGGCAACGGCGAACGGGCCCGCATGGAGAGCAGCACCGCCTTGAAGCTGCTGTCCCAATTTCTGCAATCGGGCATTGACGAGAAGCTGGCGATCCAATCCGTCAATCAGGTACTGACGCTGCGATCTCCGGATGAGATCTACGCGACGGTCGATATGGCGATTATCGATCTGTATTCGGCCAAGACGACGTTCATGAAGAGCGGCTCCACGCCCAGCTTCATCAAGAACGGGAAGGACGTGCGCTTAGTATCGGGCAGCAACTTGCCGATAGGTATTATACAGGATATTGATTTTGATCTGATTGATTCGGCTTTGCAGCCGGGAGATATCTTGATTATGATGACGGACGGGATCTTCGATGCTCCCGGGCCGGCAGCCAACAAGGAGATATGGATGAAGCGGCTCATCAGCGAGCTGGAGACGGACGATCCGCAGGAGATTGCCGATCTTCTCCTGGAGACCGTCATCCGTCATGCCAGCGGTCATATCGATGACGACATGACCGTCGTCGTGACGCGTGTAGCCCGCCATCAGCCGCAATGGGCGACGCTGCATTGGAATGGGCATGACCATATGGAGCGGCCGCTGACGGTCAGCTAATCTCTCGCCGCGGCTTCCTGCTTTCCGCCCTCCGTATGGCCAGCGGGGTGTAAACTCTCTTTTCATTGGAAATACTAGAATGAGGTAGTTCAAAAAGCCGCTTTTGATCACGAAGAAAATCGGGAAGAACTCGGTATCGAATCTTGCATTCACTCTTGAAGAGCCTATGATTCCGAAGTATGTTTCCTGCGGAAACATTGTAGCTGCTCATGTAGTCGCGCCTACATTGCGCTGCTGCTTACAAGTTCTGCGGAGCAAAACTTGCATCGGAAGCATTCGCTTCGAGTTCTTGCAACCTTCTCGGTGCTGACAACCGGTCTTTTTGAACTCGCACCCGTACTAGATTCGGTGAAGAGAGGATGTGCGGAAATCGACATGAAGCAAATTCTATTGATAACCGACGGCTGCTCCAATGTGGGCGTTCAGCCTGCCGTTGCTGCTGCAGCAGCGCGGGAGCGGGGCATCTCGGTTAATGTTGTCGGCATTGTGGATTACGGAACGATAGGTGAGCTTGGAGCGCGGGAAATTGAGGAGATCGCCCGTGCAGGAGGAGGGATAAGCCGCATCGTCCAGTCGCATCAGCTGTCGCAGACAGTGCAGATGATGACGCGCAAGACGGTGGTACAGACGATTCATCAGGCCGTGAACAAGGAGCTGCGTCAAATTTTCGGAGCCGAGCAGAACGTCGAATTCGAGACCCTTCCGCCGGAGCAGCGTTCGGAAGTGGTGCGCGTCATGGACGAGCTCAGCGAGAACTCGCCGCTGCGCGTCGCCCTGCTCATCGATGCGAGCGCGAGCATGAAGCCGAAGCTCCCGGCTGTAGAGGAGGCGATACGGGATCTGATGCTAAGCCTGCAGGCTAGAACGGGCAAAAGCGAGTTGAGCGTGTTCCATTTCCCGGGACCTTACGGCGGAGAAGAGGCCGTGATGGATATGGAATGGACCGACGATATTAGCCGCGCGAAGCGCTTGTTCCAGCGGTTGAACATGCGGGGAACGACACCGACAGGACCTGCGCTCTTGAAAGTGATCGACTATTATCAATATGATGGAGGCAAGGCGAATCAGGAACGCGACCTGGCGTCGTACGCCTCAGATGGAACAGGAACGGATGGGATGTGGAGTGACTACATCGTGTAACATGGAGAACGAACAGCATCATGCGCAGGCAGCGGCGCTTCGTGTCGAGGCGGGAACCGTGCTGCAGGGGGTGTGGAACGGGCGTGTCTACCGAATTGAGCGACGGCTTGGCCGCGGGGCCAACGGAGTCGTGTATTTGGTGACCCATCTTCCGTCTGCAGCGCAGACGCGCGGAGGACGGACCGCTGCCTATGCGCTTAAGATGGGAATGAACTCGGTCGATATCCAGTCCGAGATTAACGCGCTGCGGACATGGGACAAGGGACGACAAGCGGAGGCGGGGCGCACGGGCCGCCACCATGCACGGCCATTTCTAGTCGATAACGATGATTGCGATCTGCACGGCAAGCGTATTCCCTTCTATGTGATGAGGTATGTGCCGGGGGTGAGTCTCCGCAAGTTCATTTATAAGCATGGGCCGGATTGGTATGGCGTCGTGGGAGGGCGCTTGCTGGAAAAGCTCAGGCAGCTGCACCGGCAGGGAGTTGTCTTTGGCGATCTGAAGGCGGAGAACGTGCTGGTGAACGATAACGGAGAGGTGGAGTTGATCGATTACGGCGGTCTGACCTCTACCGGGAAAAGTGTAAAACAATTCACTGAATTGTATGACCGGGGGTATTGGCACGCCGGATCGCGCACAGCCGACTTCCGGTATGATCTGTTCTCGTTCGCGGTCATGACAATTCAGATGATGGCCGAACGGGAGCTTCGGGAACGGATCAAGTCAACGCTCCCGCAGACGCGCGACATCAAGGATCTAATCGATATCGCCCGGAATCATCCCCGGGTGCGACCGTATGAGCCATGGCTGGCACCGGCCTTGCGCGGGGAATTCGCTTCCCCGGAGGAGGCATGCCGTCTGTGGCATGAACAGACACGGAAGCTGCATCGCTCCGGCAAGCCGCTGAACCGCCCCACGCCGTCGTGGCTGAAGTGGTTTTTTGCCGTGTCTGTGCTGCTGTTGGCTGTGAGCATCGCTTTTTGGGCATGGGGTTTCGATTAATAGGACATATTGTGTTATATTGAATTTATACATAGTACTTACGTTTATCACGCAGGTCTTCCTTCATACATAAGGTATCAGAGCCTTGGACATAGCATGACCGGGGAAGAGGAGTCTGCGGCAGCAGGACATAATGGAAGGAATCGGGATGGACATGATGGAACCGGGCAGGCATGCGGGCAATGACAGCGAATATGCGTGGCGGCAATGGACGGAGAAGCTGCGGGACACCGTAGAGCGGCATCGGCTATGGAACGATGGCGACCGCATCGTGATCGCGGTCTCGGGCGGACCGGACTCCATGCTGCTGCTGCATGCCATCGTAGCCCTGACCGGATATCGTCCGGGAAGCGGACGGATGATCATCGCCCACGTGCATCACGGCTTCCGCCCGGAGGAGTCGGACGAAGAAGCGCGGTTCGTTGAGCGGGAAGCGGAGCGGCTCGGGATCAGACTCGCGATGAAGCGAGTGGACGCTCCGGGCTGGGCGGCGGAGCATAAGATGAATGCCCAAGCGGCTGCGCGGCAGCTCCGCTATGACTTCCTGAAGGAAGTTGCCGCTCGCGAGCAGGGGCAGGTAATCGCATTGGCGCATCATGCCGATGATCAGGCAGAGACGGTGCTGATGCGGCTGCTGCGCGGAACCGGCAGCACGGGGCTGTCGGGAATGGCCTGGAAGAGGACGGCGGACGGCTTCTCCTTCGTCCGACCGCTGCTGGGGGTACGCAAGGCGGAATTGCTGGAGTGGTGCCGTCTGCGAGGCATTGCCTACGTGACGGACAGCAGCAATGCGAAGACCGATTACTTGCGCAACCGGGTCCGGCTGGACGTTATGCCGCGGCTTGAGCAGGAGAACCCGGGCCTGATCGCTTCCCTGTGCCGCACGGCCGATGTGCTGCGGGAAGAGAATGATTGGATGGAGGAACAGGCGCGGCAGTTGTTTCAACACGTGGTGAAGACGGTACAGGATGGAGAAGACGCTCCAATGGAATCACCGCCGCCGAACGGCGTCGTTCTTGATCGAAGGGCGCTTCTTCAAGCACATGTCGCTTTACAACGCAGGTTGATTAAACTAATATTAAACTATCTCACGCGGGAAGCGGAACAAGCCGATTTCGACACGGTTGAGGCGCTGCGGAATGCGGCGATCCGGGAACAGCCATCCACATGGAAGACGGATGCGGCCCCCGGCGTCGAATTCCGCAGAGAATACGACCGCTTGCTATGGCTGCGCCAACCCATCGGTCAGGCGAAGAACGGGCCGGATATGCTGGATCTGACGATAGATCGTACATATGAATCGGGCATTCTCCCGATACCGTCGAATGGCAGTACGCTGCATTGGGTTATAGAGTGCGATAGCCGCTCTTCCATCACGCAGGAAGCGGCGCATCAAGCCGCATCTGGAAGAACGCGGTTCCTCTTGGGACAGGTGGAAGCGCTGTTCGATGCGGAAAAATTGTGCTGGCCGCTGCGTGTCCGATACCGCCACGACGGCGATCGAATGCGTATTTTAGGGTTAAATGGCAGCAAAAAGGTGCAAGATATGTTCGTCGATGCCAAAATTGCGCCCTCGCTTCGCGGCACCGTCCCCATCGTGACGGATGCCAACGGGCAGATCCTGTGGGTGCCGGGTGTGCGGCGTTCGGATGCCGCGCTGGTCGGGCCCTCTACAGACCGTGTCCTGCGGCTGGAGCTGGAAGGCGGTGCGCATATTCCGGCGCAGCAGCGATCAGGCTCCGCCCAACCTAACCGCATGATGTAATCACGTTCATGTAAGTTTTCAGTATTCACTCTAGGAGGGGCCCATCATTGTATAATGACATTGAAAAGGTAATTATCAGCGAGGAGCAAATTCAGGCGAAGGTCCAGGAACTGGGTGCTCAGATCAGCCGCGAGTATGAAGGGAAATGCCCGCTGGTCATCTGTGTCCTAAAAGGCGCATTCGTCTTCATGGCCGATCTGGTCAAGCAAATTACTGTACCGTTGGAATTGGACTTCATGGCGGTATCCAGCTATGGAGCTTCCACGAAGTCTTCCGGTGTCGTCCGGATTATGAAAGATTTGGATGTATCCGTGGAAGGCCGGGATGTGCTCATTGTTGAAGACATTATAGATACCGGCTTGACGCTCAGCTACCTGATTGAAGTGCTTCAAGGACGCAAGGCGAATTCCATTCGCCTCGTGACGCTGTTCGATAAGCCGGCGCGCCGCACCGTTAATCTGGAAGCGGACTACAAAGGATTCGTGCTTCCTGACGAATTCATCGTCGGCTACGGCTTGGATTATGCCGAACGTTACCGCAACCTTCCATATATAGGCGTGTTGAAGCCAACGATCTACTCGAATGAAGCTAAGTAAGACACACGCCTTACACGCTTGCTGGTCAAGTTGTGATGGCATTACGTGCTATGATACAATAATTTCGTGTCCTTGAGAGGAGGTTGGGGATGAATCGGTTCATCAAGAATTCTGGTTTTTATCTGATTCTTTTTTTGGTCGTGGTAGGATTTGTCCAGTTCATCGGCAACGGCAATGAAGCCACGGACACTCCGAGATATGACCAGTTCCGCAAAGAGCTCTCGGCTAACAATATAGAAGAAATGACGGTTCAATATGAAGGTCGGGCTTATTTGGTCATCGGGAAATATAGAAAGATCCCAGAAGGGGCGAAATCCCAGCAGTTCGTAACGTATATTCCGGATAGCAATCCGGCCGTCGAAGAGTTAATGAACGCAGGGGATAATCAGCAAGAACTGAAGATTAATTGGAAAAAAATGGAGGAACAAAGCCTCTGGCTGACGTTTCTGACGTCGATTATTCCATTTATCATCATGTTCATCCTGTTCTTCTTCTTCTTTAATCAAGCGCAGGGCGGCGGCGGCAAGGTAATGAACTTCGGCAAGAGCCGCGCACGCTTGTATAATGAAGAGAAGAAGCGCGTTACCTTTGAAGACGTCGCAGGTGCGGATGAAGAGAAGCAAGAGCTGGTGGAGGTTGTCGAGTTCCTGAAGGATCCGCGCAAGTTCGCAGCCCTTGGCGCGCGCATTCCGAAGGGCGTGCTGCTGAACGGCCCTCCGGGTACCGGTAAGACGTTGCTGGCCCGTGCCGTTGCAGGGGAAGCTGGCGTTCCGTTCTTCAGCATCTCCGGTTCCGACTTCGTGGAAATGTTCGTCGGTGTCGGTGCATCCCGGGTCCGCGACCTGTTCGAGAATGCCAAGAAGAATGCGCCATGTATCATTTTCATTGACGAGATCGATGCGGTCGGCCGTCAACGGGGCGCCGGCCTGGGCGGCGGCCATGACGAACGGGAGCAGACGCTCAACCAGTTGCTGGTCGAGATGGATGGCTTCGGCGCCAACGAAGGCATCATCATTATCGCAGCGACGAACCGTCCGGATATTCTGGACCCGGCATTGCTCCGTCCTGGACGCTTTGACCGTCAGATTACGGTCGATCGCCCGGATCTGAAGGGCCGCGAGGCGGTGCTGAAGGTACACGCCCGCAATAAGCCGTTGAACAAGAACGTTAACCTCGATACGATCGCCAAGCGGACGACCGGCTTCACCGGCGCCGACCTGGAGAACTTGCTGAATGAAGCGGCGCTGCTGGCAGCCCGCAAGAACCACAAAGACATTACAATGACGGATGTTGACGAGGCGATTGACCGCGTCATCGTCGGAACGGAGAAGCGCAGCCGCATGATCAGCGATCGCGAGAAACGGATTGTTGCTTTCCATGAAGCCGGACATACGATTATCGGCTACTTCCTGGAGCATGCCGATATGGTCCACAAGGTGACCATCATTCCGCGCGGCCGTGCCGGCGGTTACGTCATCATGATGCCGAAGGAAGACCGCATGCTGGTGACGAAGCAGGAATTGCTGGACAAAGTCACGGGATTGCTCGGGGGACGTGTCGCCGAAGAACTGTTCATCGGCGAGATTGGCACTGGCGCATACAGCGACTTCCAGCAGGCGACCCGCATCGTGCGCAGCATGATTATGGAATACGGCATGAGCGAGAAGCTTGGACCGATGCAGTTCGGCAACCGTCAAGGAGAAGTATTCCTGGGCCGCGACCTAGGTCACGAGCAGAACTACTCCGATGCCATTGCTTATGAGATCGACCAAGAGATGCAGAGCATCATGAATGATTGTTATGAGCGCGCGAAGAAGCTCTTGACGGAGCGTTCCCGCGAGGTAAGCTTGATTGCGAATACGCTTCTCGAGGTCGAGACCTTGGAGATGGAGCAGATCAAGCAGCTGATCGAGGAAGGCAAGCTGAGCGAAGTAACACCTGCATCGACAGATGCGCCTGAAGCCGGCACACCGGTTATCGAGACGACGGGCGATGTGAAGGTGAATCTGGTAGGCAAGCCGGAGAAGCTTGGGCCGACTCAATGGGAGGGTTCTCCATCCGGCCCGCCTGCAGGCGATATTCCGAACGGCTCTTCGCCTGCTGACACTCATGGTGACTCCACCGAGCAGCCGAAGGCGGAACCGACATCCGAGGAGCCGAAGGCCCCTGCGGACAAGGATAAGTCGCCAGATGATAAGAAAGACGAACAATAACCGCAATAACATGGGCCGCCCTCCGGGCGTTTGCAAGAGCGTACCTTCCGGTACGCTCTTTTTTTACGGTAATTGGGCCCGAATTCCGAATTGACACAGCGGGTCGGGGTGTGTAAATTATAGGTTAACGACAAGGCCAAGGAGTGGAGTGAGGGTGACATTGGAAGCACTGGCGTTGGCACGGAAGGAAGAGCAGAAGCAGGAGCTCCGTGAACGGTTGATGCAGTTGAAGAAAGAGCGTAACGCCATCATATTAGCTCATTATTATCAGCGCGATGAGATTCAGGAAGTAGCCGATTTCAGGGGAGATTCGTTCTTGCTGGCGCAGAAGGCCGCTGAGACCGATGCAGACGTTATCGTCTTTTGCGGTGTCCACTTCATGGGGGAGAGCGCCAAAATCTTGGCTCCGAACAAAACGGTCATCATCCCCGATGAGCGGGCTGGCTGCCCGATGGCCGATATGGTCAATGTCGACGGGCTACGGAAGCTGAAGGCGGAGTATCCGAATGCCAAAGTCGTTACCTATATCAATTCCTCTGCGGAGATTAAGGCAGAGACCGATATTTGCTGCACTTCCTCCAATGCGGTGAAGGTCATCGCTTCGCTGGATGCGGAAGAGATCATCTGGGTTCCCGATAAGAATCTAGGTCATTATGTAGAGCAGCAGACTGGCCGTCCTTTAATCAAATGGGAAGGCTACTGCAATACGCATGACATGCTGACGGTGAAGGATGTTATGGAGATGAAGGCGAAGTACCCGGGCGCGCCGTTCGTCGTACATCCGGAATGCCGCCCGGAAGTCGTAGCCATGGGGGATTTCGTCGGGAGCACGACTGCAATTCTTGATTATTGCAGACGGTCGAATGCGACCGATATTATTGTGGGGACAGAAGACGGCACCGGGTATCAGCTGCGGAACGACAGCCCGGAGAAGCGATTCCACTTCGCCACGAAGTATCTCGTCTGTCCGAATATGAAGGTAAATAATCTCAAAAAACTCGTGAAATGCCTCGAAACGATGCAGCCGCAAATTTATGTGCCGCCGCAGGTTGCCGAGAAAGCACGGTTATCCTTGGAGCGCATGTTACAAGTCAAGTAGAGTAGCATGCGCTACTCTTCTGTTCAAATATAACCAAGCATAAGAATCCATCATGAGGTTGTGAAGACAATGGCGAACCAGATTCCCCGTTACTTGATAGACTTTGCACTCGAAGATCTCGAGCAAGTTCATACTGACGTCATTGTGATTGGCGCCGGTATTGCCGGTCTCTATACCGCTATCCAGGCAAGCCGGGAACAGCGGGTGTTAATGATAACGAAGAAGTCGTTGTTCGATAGTAATACACGCTATGCGCAGGGCGGAATTGCGGCTGTGTTCGCAGACGATGATTCCCCGGCCTACCATCGTCAGGATACATTGATTGCCGGGGCAGGCCTGTGCGACCCTGAGGCGGTCGATGTGCTTGTCCACGAAGGTCCGGCCGGCGTCCAGGAGCTGATACGGATGGGGGCCTCCTTCGATGAAGAGAACGGCGCTATTGCCTTGACGCGGGAAGGGGCGCACAGCCATCGCCGCATTCTGCACGCGAATGGCGACGCTACCGGCTATGAGATTGTGCGCGCCTTGGCGGATCGTATCCAGCAGCTAGAGCAGGTCACAATCTGGGATGATCATTTCGTTATCGATCTCGTTACCGAGGAAGGCGAATGCTGCGGCGCGATCGTCCAGCGGGCGGACGGCAAGCGCGTATTCGTCAGCGGCAAGGCTACGGTCATCTGCTCCGGCGGCACCGGGCAGCTGTACCGCTATACGACGAATCCGGAGGTTGCCACGGGTGACGGCATCGCCATGGCGTATCGCGCGGGAGCTTATATTCAGGATATGGAGTTCATTCAATTCCATCCGACCGTGCTCAGCTATCCCGGGGCGCCGCGCTTCCTCATCTCGGAGGCGGTGCGGGGAGAAGGCGCCTACCTGCGCAATATCCGGGGAGAGCGCTTCATGGAGAACTATCATCCTCAACTTGAGCTTGCGCCCCGCGACGTGGTAGCCCGGGCGATCCTCAGCGAGATGGAAGCGACCAAGTCGACCTTCGTCTACCTGGATATTACTCATGAGACGGAGGCGATGGTTAAGCATCGCTTCCCGACGATATACGACACCTGCCTTCAATACGGTCTTGATCTGACCAGCGACTGGATCCCGGTGTCGCCGGCTGCCCACTACATGATGGGCGGCATCAAGACGGACTTGTGGGGAGAGACCAATATTCGCCGTCTGTTCGCCTGCGGCGAAGTGTCTTCGACCGGCGTGCACGGGGCGAATCGACTAGCCAGCAACTCATTATCGGAAGCGATCGTGTACGGCAAGCGGATCGTGGAACGGATTGGCGGACTTGAACCGCGAGCGGAGGGCTGCCCGCATGCCGCGCATCAGCGCGATCACCATGAGCCATGCATCCAGCCGATGGTGGAGCGCCGGCTGAAGCTGCAGAAGGTAATGGTCCGTTATGTCGGGCTGCGCCGCCATGCGGACGGCCTGATGAAGGGGTTAGGCGAGTTGAAGCGCCAGGCGGCCGTATTCGGTATGCTGCTGTCGAAGCGGGAGGAGTATGAATTCGCCAATTTGCTGGTCTGCGCCATGCTGGTCGCCGAGTCCGCCTTGTGGCGGGAAGAGAGCCGTGGAGGACATGCGCGGGAGGATTTCCCTGAGCGGCATGACGAGACATGGTGCAAGCATACCCTGCTGCATCGTGAATATGGAATTACGGAGGAGCGAGTGAGCATTGTATAGCTTGGAACGATTGGCACTGCGCCGACAATTGGAAGCGTGGCTGCAAGAAGATATAGGAACGGGCGACGTTACGACAGCCTACACCATTCCGGCCGGACACCAGTCTCGCGGCATCATTCATGCGAAGGAAGACGGCATGATCGCAGGACTGCCGGTAGCCGAAGCCGTATTCGCGGTCGTGGATCCCTCGCTGCGGTTCACGGCTCAGGTCGGGGACGGAGCCGTTGTTGCCCGCGGCACTGTTCTGGCGGAAGTGGAAGGCAGCACGCACAGTATTTTGAGCGGGGAACGGCTCGCCTTGAACCTGCTCCAGCGTCTGTCCGGGATTGCGACGAAGACGAACAAGTTCGTGCAAGCCATTGACGGCCTGAATACGAAGCTGGTCGATACCCGCAAGACGACCCCTGGCCACCGCGCCCTCGAAAAATATGCGGTTCGGGTCGGCGGGGGGAGCAATCACCGCTTCGGCCTGTACGATACCGTCATGATCAAGGACAACCACATCAAGGGGGCAGGCGGAATCGAAGCGGCGGTAAGCCGGGCACGCGCCAACATTCCGTACACGATGAACATTGAGGTCGAAGCTGAATCGATCGAGCAAGTGAAGGAAGCGCTGCAGGCGGGAGCGGACATTATTATGTTGGACAATATGGATGCGGTACGGATGCGCGAGGCGGTCGCCCTCATCCGGGAAGCCGCACCGCATGTCCTCATCGAAGCATCGGGAGGCGTCACCCTCGATACGATTCGGGACAAGGCGCTCACTGGCGTCGACGTCGTGTCTGTCGGCGCGTTGACCTACTCCTTTCACGCCCTGGACATCAGTCTGGACTTGAATGAGAAGAAAGAGGTTAGGCCGTGATACTTGTAATCGATATAGGGAACACCAACATTGTCCTGGGGGTCTACGAGGGAGACAAGCTGCTTCATAATTGGCGTTTGTCGACCAGCCGCCAGTCGACTACCGATGAATATGGCGTCATGATATACAATCTGTTCACGATGACCAAGCTGTCGGTTATGGATATTGAAGGGGTTATTCTTTCCTCCGTCGTCCCGCCGATTATGCATACGATGGAGATGCTGTGCAAGAAATATTTGAACAAGGCGCCGCTCATTGTTGGTCCCGGCGTCAAGACCGGGCTCAATATTCGCATCGAAAACCCGCGCGAGGTGGGGGCGGACCGGATCGTCAATGCAGTGGCGGCGATCGAGCTGTATGGTGGGCTAATGCCGCTGGTCGTCGTTGACTTCGGGACAGCGACGACATTCGATGTCATCGACGTAAAGGGCAACTATATTGGCGGCGCAATCGTGCCGGGCATCGGCATATCTACCGAAGCGCTGTATCAGCGGGCGGCGAAGCTGCCGCGGATTGAATTGACGAAGCCCAAGTCGGTGATTGGGCGCAATACGGTTCATTCCATGCAGGCCGGCATTATTTTCGGGTACGTCGGCCAGGTGGACGGCATTGTGGACCGTATAACCAATGAGCTTGGAGCCGAACCTACCGTTATCGCCACCGGCGGCATGGCGGAGCTCATCGCGAGCGAATCTCGTACGATTGATACGACGAACCCGTTATTGACGCTGGAAGGCTTGCGCCTTATTTATAATCGGAACAAATTGTAACCCTTTGACGGCCTATCCCGTCGTAGAATAAGAACAGTACAGGAGGCTCCCATGAACGATATGTTAGGACAGCAACCCGAAGAGAGGGAGAATATGCAGGACATGCTGATTCGCGGCACCGGACTGGGCGGCAAGGTCCGCATCTTCGCGGTACGCACGACCGGGCTGGTCAATGAATTGCAGCGGCGCCACGGCGCTTACCCGACGGCGACGGCTGCGCTCGGACGCACGGTTACCGCTGCCGCCATGATGGGCGCCATGCTCAAAGGCGATGAGAAATTGACCGTTCAGGTCAAGGGCGACGGACCTATCGGACAGATTGTCGCCGATGCGAACGCTCATGGCGAGGTGCGCGGCTATGTTACACATCCGCAGGTGCATCTGGCCAGCAATACCCAAGGCAAGCTGGATGTCGCAGGCGCGGTCGGACGCAGCGGCTTCATCCATGTCATCAAGGATCTTGGCTTGAAGGAGCCGTATCGCGGCAGCTCCCCGATTATCTCGGGAGAATTGGCCGAGGACTTCACGTATTACTTCGCCACCTCCGAGCAGACCCCGTCTGCCGTAGGCCTCGGGGTACTGGTGGATGTCGACAATTCCGTCCTGCATGCGGGAGGCTTCATTGTACAGTTGCTGCCTGGACTGACCGAGGAACAGATCAATCAGATCGAGTATTCGCTCAGTGTGCTCCCTCCCGTTACCGCCCTGCTGGATCAAGGCATGGAGCTGGATGAACTGGTGACTTGGATTATCAGTGACGCGAACGTTATGGAACGAATGCCGATTCGCTTCCAATGCCAATGCTCCCGGGAACGGGTGGAGCGGACATTGATCAGTGTAGGCAAGGGCGAATTGACGGCGATGATTGAAGAGGATGGCCGGGCGGAGGTAGTCTGTCATTTTTGCAACGAGAAGTATTCATTTGGAAGAGAAGAGCTGGAACAACTGCGTGATCAGGCGCAGCAAGCCTAGCCGGACAAGTCGCAATGGATGAGCACGGGCCGGAGGCGAGCCCCGCAGCGAACGATGGGACCCCGATCGTGGTCCCGCATCCGAATCGGTCGATAGGGCGGGGACAAGCCAGAGGTGTAACGGCTAACACGGAAATAACGGGATAAGGGAAGCAAGCGATATGACGAAAGAAGTCAAAAGCTTATGGGGCTGCATCCTCATTCTTTGCGTCTGCATCTTGGTGCTCGCCGGCATGCTCATCTTCAAGCATGATCGCCCTTCCGCGGGGCCGGATGCGAATGCTTCCCCTGATTCCTCAACGGTTGTGGCAACCGTCGGCGGGGAGAAGGTGACGCGTAAGGAATGGCAAGAGGAACTGGAGCGGCAGTATGGCGTGCAGGTTATGGAACAGATGCTAACGGCCAGGGCGGCAACGAAGGAAGCGGAAGCGTTAGGAATTAACGTAAGCCAGACTGAAGTGGAGCAAGAGATTGCGCGGCAGATGCAAGGGTATGAAAGCGCTGAAGCTTATTTTCAGGCAATGACGGAACAGTTGGGCATGAGTCCGGAGCAGATTCGGCAGGACATCCATTACCGGCTGCTGCTAGAGAAGATTGCGACTCATAACGTGAATGTGTCGGAGGAGGAGCTTGACCAGTATTTGCAGGACCATCGGGATGCTTACGAGTCTGTTAATGTATATCAGCTCGCCCATATTGTTGTGCCGACCCGCGAGGAAGCGGAAGACGTGCTGGCGAAGCTGAAGGACGGAGAGACCTTCGCCTCCTTGGCAGGGAGATTGTCGGTGGATGAATTCTCCTCCTATCAGGAAGGTCGTCTCGGATGGATTGATGCTAACGATCCGTTCTTCTCTCCCTCAGAGCTGGAAGCGGCGCGCGAGATGGAGGTAGGCGACATCTCGAATCCGATTGAAGTGAGCGACGGGTTCGCTATTCTGACCTTAACCGGCAAGCGCGAGGCGCAGCCGGAGGGGGAAGCTGCGATCAAGGAGCAGGCCCGCCGGGATGTGGCGCTGTCCAAATCGCCCCCGCTGAAGGAGTGGGAAGAGGCGCTTCGCAAAAAGTATAATGCCGTCGTTCTCGCGGCAACGTCCGTGAACGGGTAAATAAAAGGGATAACCGCAAGAGCGAGTGGATTCGTCCGCCCTTGCGATTATCCCTTTTTGTCATGCAGAGTCACTGCTTGTTATCGCCTGGAGCAAGCTTCAACTTTTGGCATAACCTTCGCGCGTTCTATTGACAACCTAAAGCTGGATTGGTAAGATTGAATAAAACCTAGTGATTTAGTCGGAAATTAGTGGATAATACGGATATACACTCGGCAAGACTCAGATATTGAATAATGGCAGGAGGGCATTGTTATGGCAAGAATCGTCAATAATGTAACCGAATTGATTGGGGATACTCCACTGGTACGTTTGAACCGCATCGTGCCGGAAGGCAGTGCCGAGATTTACGTCAAGCTCGAATATCAGAATCCGGGAGCCAGCGTGAAGGACCGGATTGCAATCAGCATGATCGAAGTGGCAGAGCAGGAAGGCTTGCTGAAGCCCGGCGATACGATCGTCGAGCCGACGAGCGGTAACACCGGGATTGGCCTCGCTATGGTCGCGGCGGCCAAAGGTTACAAGGCGATTCTCGTTATGCCGGAGACGATGAGCATCGAACGGCGCAATCTGCTGCGCGCTTACGGTGCGGATCTTGTGCTTACCCCGGGCGCGGAAGGAATGAACGGGGCCGTACGGAAGGCAGAAGAGCTTGTTCAGGAGAATCCTTCTTACTTCATGCCGCAGCAGTTCAAGAATAAGGCGAACGTCAAGGTGCACCGCGAGACGACAGGGCCGGAGATTGTTGAAGCGATTCGTTCGCTAGACGGCCGGCTGGATGCGTTCGTGGCCGGAATCGGCACCGGCGGAACGATCTCGGGAACCGGCGAAGTGCTGAAGGAGAACTTCCCGGGCATCCGCGTGGTCGCGGTCGAACCGTCCGCTTCTCCGCTGTTGTCGGGGGGCAAGCCGGGACCGCATAAGATTCAGGGCATCGGGGCGAACTTCATTCCGGACATTCTGAATCGCAACGTCTACGATCAGATCATTGCGGTAGATAATGAAGATGCGTTCGAGGTGGCCCGCCAGGTCGCGAAGTCGGAAGGCATTCTGTGCGGCATCTCATCGGGAGCGGCTATTCACGCAGCTCTGCAGGTCGCTCGTGAGCTGGGCGAAGGGAAGCGTGTCATTGCCGTCGTTCCAAGCAATGGCGAGCGCTACTTGAGCACGCCGCTGTTCAGCTTCGAGAATTAAACGCTTTTATCAATATCCCCTCCCATCAGGAGCACGCGGGCAAGTCATTGCCCTGGGCGCTTTCTGGCGGCGAGGGGTTTTTTGGATGTGTGAGGGGAGCCTTTCCTTCCCGGGGCTCTTTGTTTATACTTACGGTAACGATTCCGGTGATTCATGTCACAGATATGCGATCACGGGTAAGGCGAGGTGGAGAAGTGGAGCAGATGTCCCTGCGTGAAGTAGCGATCATTACAGCCGGTCATTGGAGCCGGTGGGTACAGGAAGGGTACACCGTGCTTCCTTATATAGCGAAATATGAATGGGGGCATGAGGCCTTGGCTTCATGGCTTCCGGTATGGGAGGATGCGGGCAGCCATGCGGCCGTGCTCGAGAGCGGCAAGGACGGCCGGTACACGTATTTGGCCTGCAAGCCCGTGTCCGTCATTACCGGCAAGGATCGGGAGGCGTTCATTCAGGAAGGGGACAAGCCGTCCCGCCGGGAGGAAGGGGAGCCGCTCCAACTGTTGAAGCGGTGGATGTCCCCTTACCGCGCGCCGAAGGTGGATGGGATGCCCAAGTTCATCGGCGGCTGCATCGGGTATTTAAGCTATGACGTCGCCCGTTCACTTGAACGGCTGCCTGAGTCTGCGGCCGATGATCTGGAGCTGCCGGATTACGTATTTGTGCAAATGGATGAGCTGTGGATTGTGGATAAGCAGGAGCGGCGGCTATACTGCGCCGTGGTGACGCGCTGGCCGGACGGGAATGCAGGGCAGGAAACGGCTGGCGCTGCCCTTGCCGTGAAGTATGAGGTAGCGGCTTCGCGGGCGCAGGCGATGAAGGCCCAGTGGGACGAATGGCAGGAACGGGGTTCCGCGAGCTTCGGCCCGGGCCAAGCGGCAAGCTCCTTGTCCGATTGCGGCCACGATCTGCAGACGATGGATATTGAGGCGTTCGAAGGGGTCGCCTCGGCATTTCCGAAGGAGGAGTTCAAGTATGCGGTGCGCCGCATTCAGCAGTATATCGGGCAAGGGGATGTGTTCCAGGTGAACTTGTCCATGCGCCAGTCCCGCCGCCTGAGTGAGACGCCGGAGCGGCTGTATGAATGGCTGCGCGCATTGAACCCCTCCCCGTACATGGGCTTGCTTCGCTTCCCCGAGTTCCAACTTGTGTCCTGCTCCCCGGAGCTGCTGGTCCGCCTGGAGCAGGGCAGCGTAAGCACGCGTCCGATAGCCGGGACGAGACGTCGCGGCCGTACGCCGGAAGAGGACGCCCGCTTGGCGGAGGAACTCCGGACCAACGAGAAGGAGTGCGCAGAGCATATTATGCTCGTCGATCTGGAGCGCAACGACCTTGGCCGCATCTCGGCTTATGGCTCGGTGCGGGTGGATGAGCTGATGGTTATCGAGACGTACTCTCATGTCATGCATCTCGTCTCGGAGGTGCGCGGCATGCTTGCGGAGGGCAAGGATGCCTTCGATGTCATCCAAGCGACGTTCCCCGGCGGGACGATTACCGGCGCGCCGAAGGTACGGACGATGGAAATTATCGAGGAGCTGGAGCCGATCCGCCGCGGGCCATATACCGGGTCGTTCGGCTGGATTGACTATAACGGCGATTTGGAATTAAATATTATTATTCGTACGCTGGTGGTGAAAGACCAGATAGGATATATTCAGGCGGGCGCCGGCATCGTGATCGATTCCGACCCGGAACGCGAATATGGCGAATGCCTGAACAAAGCCAAGGCATTATGGAAGGCAGTGCAGTTGAGCGAGAGTGTGCCGGCGGATGCCATTCCGCCGGGAGAGAAGGAAGCAGAGGCAGACGAGGCGAGAGGAGCGGTTCAGGATGATTCTGGTCATTGATAACTATGATTCGTTTACGTACAATTTGGTGCAATATTTGGGGGAGCTCGGCGAAGAGGTGCAGGTCTGCCGCAATGACGAGATCGATATCGCGGGCATCGAACGGCTGCAGCCGGATCATCTGCTGCTGTCCCCGGGCCCATGCACGCCGAACGAAGCGGGCATCACGCTGCAGGTCATTGAGCATTTTGCAGGCAGTATCCCGATTCTGGGGGTATGTCTCGGCCATCAGGCAATCGGCCAAGCCTTCGGCGGCGAGGTTGTCCGTGCCGAACGGCTGATGCATGGCAAGACGTCGCCGATTATTCATCAGGGCGAATCGATCTTCGCCGGCTTGCCGAATCCGTTCACGGCGACCCGGTATCATTCGCTTATCGTCGATCGGGCGAGTCTGCCGACTTGCCTGGCGATTACGGCGGAGACGGCCGAAGGGGAAATTATGGGGCTTCAGCATAAGGAATATCCGATTGTGGGCGTCCAATTCCATCCGGAATCGATTATTTCTGAACATGGGCACCAGATGCTGCGCAATTTCTTGAGCATGGCGGCGCCTGTGTGATGACGGGCATCATCGGTTGGAATGGAGAGCTGGTGCCGAGTCATCAAGCCGCGGTTTCCGTGATGGACCACGGCTTTTTGTACGGCATGAGTCTGTTCGAGACGATGCGCACGTATGGCGGCCGGCCCTTCCTGCTGGAGCGTCATCTGGACCGGCTGGCTGGCGCCTGCGAGGAGCTGGGAATCCGCTGGACGGAAGGAGCGGAGCAGGCAGAGGCCCATATCCGGGCCGTCATGGCCGCTAACACCCTGGAAGAGGCTTATGTCCGGTATACGGTAAGCGCCGGCGAGAACGGCTTCGGCTTGCCGGGCGGCGATTACGCCAGCCCGGTGACGATTGTGCTGGTCAAGCCGCTGCCAGACGTTCCGGATGCGCTGTATGCGGAAGGGAAGCCGCTGCAGCGGCTGCGGTTGGCTCGCAATCGGCCCGAAGGGAACAGGCGCTTCAAGTCGGGCCATTATATGAATAATATTCTCGCCAAGCGCGAGCTGGCCGGGTATGAGTCGGCGGCACTCGGGGCGGAAGGCTTCATGCTGGCCGCGGAAGGATGGCTGGCGGAGGGTATCGTCAGCAATCTTTTCTTCCTCACGGGCCGCCGGCTCTGTACCCCGGATCTGGCAACGGGCATTCTTCCCGGCATCACGCGGGGGGCCGTTCTGGAGCTCGCTGCAGACTGCGGGCTTGCGGCCGAGGAAGGGCTGTACCGCTGGGATGACCTATTGGAGGCAGACGAGATTTTCATAACGACCTCCGTGCAGGAACTTGTACCGATTACTTCGTTGTGGGATGAGACAGGGCAGGCAGCCGTAATAAGCGGGGGACGAATCGGAGCCTCCACCCGTGCGCTGCTGGATGCCTATCGCTCCCTGACGGTACGCAATTTTTGACAGGCTGCGAATGAAGGACGAGGCGTTGGCGGCCCGTTGTTGTCTTTCCCTATGGAACAAAAGCTTGTGACAGATCGGAGATGTTGAACATGCTGCAGCCGATATGGCGGCAACGAACCTATCGTTGGGCGAACGGTGCCTTGACTCTCGGTCAGCGCACCTTAATTATGGGTATATTGAATGTGACCCCGGATTCCTTCTCGGACGGCGGCCGGTACAACCGCGTAGACGCGGCTCTGCGGCACGCGAAGGAGATGCTGGAATCGGGAGCCGACATTATCGATATCGGCGGAGAGTCGACCCGTCCGGGCCATCAGCCCGTCGGGCAGGAGGAAGAACTGGAGCGGGTGCTCCCGGTCATCGAGGCGCTGCGCAGGGAGCTGCCGCAGGCACCGATCTCGGTGGACACGTATAAAGCTGAGGTGGCGCGGCAAGCACTGGAGGCAGGCGCCCATATTATGAATGACATCTGGGGCTGCAAGAAGGAGCCGGAGATGGCGCATATCGCCGCCCGCTATGGATGTCCTCTCATCTTGATGCATAACCGTCCGGAGCGGCGGTATGACCCGTTCATAGAAGAGGTGAAGGTGGACTTGCTCGCGAGCGTGGCGCTGGCCAAAGAGGCGGGAGTGAAGGACGACCAGATTTGGCTCGATCCTGGTATCGGCTTCGCGAAGACTGGGGAGGACAATCTCATCCTGATGAGCCACCTGGACGAGCTGTGCGCGCTAGGCTATCCGGTCTTGCTCGGCACGTCCCGCAAGAAGTTCATCCGGGATACGCTGCAGCTGCCGGTCGATGATGTGGTGGAAGGAACGGCGGCGACGGTAGCGCTCGGCATTGCGCAGGGCTGCCAGATCGTGCGCGTGCATGATGTTGCCTCGATTGCGCGAACGGCGCGGATGTGCGACGCGGTGTTGTACCGCTGACAGCAGGCGGCAATTCAAAGAAAGGAAAGGAGCGGAAGCGATGAGAGTCGTGAAGCCAGATCGGATGCAGCTCCATCGGATGGAATTTTTCGGCAGGCATGGGGTGTTCGCGGAGGAACGGGCGTTGGGTCAGCGCTGGATCGTCGATCTCGATTTGCAGATCGATTTACAGAAGGCGGGGCAATCGGATAAGCTGGAGGACTCCATTAATTATGCCGAAGTGTTCTATTCCGTCAAATCCATCGTAGAGGGGCAGTCGTATCAGCTCGTGGAGGCGTTGGCCGAGCGGATTGCCGAGGGGGTGCTGGACGGGTATCCCGCTATTCAAGAGGCTCGTGTGCGGGTTACGAAGCCCCACCCGCCGTTCGATATTCATTTCCAGGGCGTGACGGTGGACATTACGCGGGCCCGGATTACGGAAGAGGACCGTCAAGCGGGGGCTGCCGATGAATGACATGAAGCAGGAAGCATTGGCCTATATTGCGCTTGGAGCCAACCTCGGCGATCGGGAGCACTCTCTGCGGGAGGCGATTGCGAGGCTGGACGCCCATCCCGCGATTCGGGTGGCCGCATGCTCGGACATTTATGAGACGGAGCCGGTCGGGCACACGGATCAGCCCCAGTTTTTGAATATGGCGGCTCGGGTGACCAGTACGCTGGCGCCGCAGGATCTGCTGCGCGTTATGCTGGGCATCGAGCTGGAGATGGGACGGGTTCGCGATGTTCGCTGGGGACCCCGGGTCATCGATCTGGACCTGTTATATATGGAAGGATTCGAGATGGATTCACCGGAATTGACGCTGCCTCACCCTCGGATGGGAGAGCGGCTGTTCGTGCTCATTCCGCTGGCGGACGTTGTGCCTTCGGATAATAGCCAGCTGCACGCATTCGTTCACCGCGCCCTGGGAACACTGGATGGGAAGGAAGATATTCGGAAGTGGACAATCTTCAATTGGCCCGACGAATCCGCGCCTTTCGCAAATTAAGAGGCTTGACCCAGCAGCAGCTGGCTGACCGGCTGGGCATGTCGGTATCTGTGCTGGGCGAGATAGAGCGGGGACGGCGGAGACTGGATGAAGCTATGATGGGGCGCATTGCCGGGGAGCTCGGCGTGACGCAAGAGGAACTGGCATCTGATCCTTCTTTCCGGTAAAATGTTATCCTGGCATTGCTGTTGCGAATATAACCCGGCTCACGCTGTGTAGACGGTGAATTCGATAGAACAACGAGAGAAAGGAGAGTGGTCGATGTGTTGAAAATCGCCAACATCGAAATGAAAAATCAAGTCGTGCTGGCGCCGATGGCCGGCGTCTGCAATCCGGCGTTCCGGCTGATCGCGAAGGAATTCGGCTGCGGCCTCGTCTGTGCGGAGATGGTCAGTGACAAAGCACTCGTTCATGGCAACGAGCGGACGAGAGAGATGCTGTATGTCGACGATCGGGAGAAGCCGCTCAGCCTGCAGATTTTCGGAGGGGACCGTCAGTCGTTGGTGGAAGCCGCCAAAATTGTCGATAAAGAGTCGAACGCGGATATTATCGACATCAATATGGGTTGTCCCGTACCGAAGGTGACCAAATGCGATGCTGGCGCGCGTTGGCTGCTCGATCCGAACAAGATTTACGAGATGGTGTCGGCGGTTGTAGATGCCGTGGATAAGCCGGTTACGGTCAAGATGCGCATTGGCTGGGATGACGAGCATATTTATGTCGTGGACAATGCGAAGGCGGTCGAGCGCGCAGGCGGCCAGGCGGTCAGCGTGCATGGCCGCACGCGGGAGCAATTGTATACCGGCAAGGCGGATTGGAGCTACATTCGCCAAGTGAAGGAGGCCGTCTCGATTCCGGTTATCGGGAACGGTGATGTGGCGACACCGGAAGATGCGCGGCGCATGCTCGATGAGACGGGATGCGATGGCGTCATGATCGGCCGCGGCGCCTTGGGCAATCCATGGATGCTGTACCGTACGGTCGAATATTTGACCCACGGCGAGCTGCTTCCGGATCCGGCGCCGGAAGAGAAGGTGCGCATTGCGATTGTTCATATGGACCGCCTGATTGCGTTGAAGGGCGAGAATGTGGCGGTTAGGGAAATGCGCAAGCATCTGGCCTGGTACTTGAAGGGGTTGCCGGGAGCGGCGCGCGTCAAGGACAAGGTGATGGAAGGGACGCGGCGCGACGAGATGGTGCGGTTGCTGGAGGATTATGTCGCCGGCCTTGAAGCGAAGGAAACGATCGTCAACTAGATGAATGCATGCAGCAGGGCGCGATGCCCTGCTGATTTTTGTCAACACTGGCAAGGTATTGATTTCGCTCTGTGCCGCCTGATTCAGGACAGGACCTGTAGCAAAGCGTTTTCACGTCAGTGGGGCGTCTCATTGACTTTTACAAAATCATCCCATATAATTCAACAATAGAAAATTAGCTACGGGCTGATGCGTGCCCATGCATCTATTGGGAATTTGGAACAAGCCTGCGCGCAGGGGGCATCATGTGGCCGTGGCGCCATATGATGGGAATAAGGCATTCGCATCGATAAGCCGGTGCCGCTCACTGCGAGAGCGGCCCGAAGCTCGCATGCGAAAATAATGATCATGACAGGAGAATCGGTAAGATGAGTGATAAAGAAGTCATTCTGACCCAGGAAGGTCTGAAGAAGCTCGAGGAAGAACTCGATAATCTCAAATCCGTCAAACGCCGCGAGGTGGCGGAACGAATCAAGATAGCGATCGGCTACGGGGATATCAGTGAGAACTCCGAATATGAAGACGCGAAGAACGAACAGGCATTCATTGAGGGTCGTATCATTACATTGGAAAAAATGCTTCGTAATGCCCGGATTATCAACAATGACGAGATCGATACGGATATCGTAAGCATCGGCTCCACCGTCATCGTGCAGGATCTCGAGTTCGGTGATACGATGGAGTATACCATTGTCGGTACGGCGGAATCTGATCCATTGAAGAACCGGATTTCGAATGAGAGCCCGGTAGGCAAGGCAATTTTGGGCAAAGCCAAGGGCACTGTTGTTGACGTCAGCGTGCCTGCGGGCGTGATTCAATACAAAATCGTCGATATCAAGCTCTAAGCCACGACCCTGCTAGAGCGATGAAGCCGGCTGCAGCAAGCATAGCGGCGGTTGGCCGGCAGCGGCCACGGGAACATAACGGATGAAAGCTTCCTTTAGGGAAGCTTTTTTCTCATCATGCGGCATTAGGTCAGGGTGGAATTCTGGCGCTTGCGGAGGAGTTAGCGGGCCGATGACAATCGATGACAATCATTGACTATATCCCGGCGTCTCTGTCGTGTTATGATAGCGGTATGGAATGATCCGCAATGGGCCGATGCCAACCGGACATGCGGAGCAATAGAAGGAGTGAAACGTATGACGGATGTCGTCAATCAAGAGACCGAATTAAGCGAATTGCTACAGATTCGCCGCAACAAGTTGGACGAGCTGCGGAAGCTCGGTATTGATCCGTTCGGTGCCAAATATAGCCGTACGCATACTGCCCAGGCTGTATTGGATAAATATAACGGCATGACGAAGGAAGAGCTGGAGGCGGAAGGCGCTGTCGTAAGTCTGGCCGGACGCATTATGGCGAAGCGGGAGATGGGCAAGGCAAGCTTCGCCCATATTCAGGATCTGAGCGGCCGCCTGCAGATTTATGTTCGCCAGGATACGGTGCCTGCGGAGAAGTATGAGGCGTTCACGATGCTGGATCTTGGCGATATTATCGGCGTAAGCGGCAAGGTGTTCAAGACGAAGACCGGCGAGCTGTCGGTGAAGGTAACGGACTTGGAGGTGCTGTCCAAGTCGCTCTATCCGCTGCCGGAGAAATATCACGGCTTGAAGGACGTGGAGCTGCGCTATCGCCAGCGCTATGTCGATCTCATCATGAATCCGGATGTGCAGCAGACCTTTATCGCGCGCTCCCGCATTATTCAATCGATGCGCCGTTATTTGGATTCGCTCGGTTACTTGGAAGTGGAGACGCCGACGCTGCATGCGATCGCGGGCGGTGCGGCGGCACGGCCGTTCATCACGCATCATAACGCGCTTGATATGACGCTGTACATGCGGATTGCGATTGAGCTTCACTTGAAGCGTCTTATTGTGGGCGGCTTGGAAAAGGTGTACGAAATCGGCCGCGTCTACAGGAATGAAGGGATTTCTACCCGCCATAACCCGGAATTTACGATGATCGAGCTGTACGAAGCGTATGCCGATTATGAAGATATTATGCGTCTGACGGAAAACATGGTCGCACATATTGCGCAAGAAGTGCTTGGTACGATGCAGATCCGTTATCAGGGCCACGACATCGATCTGACTCCGCAATGGCGCCGCTTGTCGATGGTTGACGCGGTCAAGGAAGTGACCGGTGTCGACTTCTCGGTGCAGATGACCGACGAAGAAGCGCATGCGCTGGCGAAGGAGCATAAAGTGCCGGTGGAGAATCACTTCACGTTCGGGCATATTTTGAATGCCTTCTTCGAGCATTTCGTGGAAGAGACGCTGATTCAGCCGACCTTCATTACGGGGCATCCGGTGGAAATCTCGCCGTTGGCGAAGAAAAATGCGCAAGATCCGCGCTTCACGGATCGCTTCGAATTGTTCATCGTGGCCCGCGAGCATGCCAATGCGTTCACGGAGCTGAACGATCCGATCGACCAGCGCCAGCGCTTCGAGGCGCAGCTAGAAGAGCGCGAGCATGGCAACGACGAGGCCCATGAGATGGATGACGACTTCATCCGCGCCCTTGAATACGGAATGCCGCCGACAGGCGGACTGGGCATCGGGGTCGACCGCCTCGTTATGCTGCTGACCGATTCGCCTTCGATTCGCGATGTGCTGCTGTTCCCGCATATGCGCGACCGCAGCAATTCATAATATAGAACGGCCAAGGAGACCGGCTCTCGATAGGAGGGCCGGTCTTTGTAGTTCATAGTGCTGTCGAGTTTCTCGACAAGAAGTCACGAATGTAAATTGACATTTCCGAAACGGATTGCCATGTTTGTGGTATCGATAACATCTCGGAATATTTCTCACCGAATGACGAAGGTATTCCGGTTCATTTCTGTGGCGGTTCCTGGGAGCTTCCCCGTATGGGCCTACGAGGAGGAGTTATATGACGGACAACGTAACGAAGGACCGAGAGGAGCGGCTATGGTACCGGCAGCCTGCCGGACAGTGGGTAGAGGCGCTGCCGATAGGGAACGGGCGCCTGGGGGCCATGCAATTCGGCGGGGTGGATTCGGATCGCCTGCAGTTGAATGAAGATTCGGTCTGGTACGGCGCGCCGGCCGCTCGCGAGAATCCGGATGCCGCCTCTGCCTGTCATTCGGCAGTGTCTGTTGGAAGGGAAGCCTGAAGAGGCGGAGCGGATCGCCCGGCTGGCGCTGGCTTCGGTGCCGAAGCATTTTGGCCCCTACCAGACGCTTGGGGAATTGAAGATGTTTTTCCATGGAGAAGAAGGAGAAGTGACTGGATATTCGCGGGAGCTATCCTTACCTGAAGGACTGGCCCGGGTCGAGTACACCCGGAACGGCATTGCCTATTCGCGGGAACTGCTCAGCAGCGTCCCTGACCAAGTGATCGCGCTTCGGTTGACCGCCCTCTGCTGCGAAGCGGGTATCTTTGTCCCTGTATCTGAACCGGCGCTCCTTCGAGGACGGGACGACGGTAATCGCATCCGACACGATCGTGATGCAAGGGCAATGCGGGGCTGGAGGGGTTCGTTATTGCGCTGTATCGAAAGCGTTTGCTGATAATGGAGAAGTGACTGCTATCGGCGATTGCCAGTCTATCGACGCTGCGGATGCCGTGACCCTATATATCGCGGCGACGACCACGTTCCGCGAATCGAATCCGCTGCAGACGTGCCTGCGGCAGGTGGAAGCAGCTGCTTCAAGAGGCTACCGGCAGGTCCGCTCCGACCATGTGAGGGACCACCGCGCTCTGTATGAGCGGGTGGCTCTTCATCTGGGCGGCACCGCGGAGGATTCCCTATGCCGGCTCCCGACGGACGAACGGCTGGAGCGGGTGCAGCAAGGGCAGGCAGATCCCGGATTGTTCGCCCTGTTTTTTCAATACGGACGTTATTTATTGATGGGGAGCTCCCGGCCTGGCACGCTGCCCGCCAATTTGCAGGGTATCTGGAACCCACATATGACTCCGCCGTGGGAGTCGGATTTCCATCTTAATATTAATCTGCAAATGAATTACTGGCCGGCGGAAGTGGCCAATCTGGCGGAGTGCCACGAACCGGTGTTCGAACTGCTGGATCGGCTGCGAACGAACGGCAGGCGTACGGCAGCTGTCATGTACGGCGCCGACGGATTCATGGCGCATCATGCAACGAACCTGTGGGCGGACACCGCTCCGGTAAGCGATGTCGTGTCTGCCACCTTCTGGCCGATGGGCGGAGCCTGGCTGGCGCTGCATGCGTGGGAGCATTACCGTTATGGGGGAGACGAGGCGTTTCTGCGAGAGCGGGCTTATCCCGTTATGAAGGATGCGGTGCTCTTCCTGCTCGATTATCTGGTGGAAAATGCGCAAGGGGAATGGGTTACGTCTCCTTCGATCTCACCTGAAAACCTCTATCGTCTGCCGAATGGCCAGCAAGGCACACTATGCATGGGTCCTTCTATGGATACGCAAATCATGCGGGCGCTGTTCCATGCCTGTCTTGAGGCGGTTGGAGGCAGGGCGGAGGAAGATGCGTTCCGCGAACGGCTGGAGGCGGCATTGACCCGCTTGCCTCGGCATCGGATCGGCCGGGATGGGCAGCTGCTGGAATGGGCGGAGGATGGAGAGGAGGTAGACCTGGGCCATCGGCATATTTCTCATCTGTTCGCTCTGTTCCCGGGGGATGACATTACCCCCATTCACCGTGCCGGAAGCGGCGCAAGCGGCAAGGCGGACCCTGGAGAGGCGGCTAGCGCATGGCGGCGGACATACGGGATGGAGCCGGGCCTGGATTATTTTATTCTGGGCCCGGCTGGGGGATGCGGAGCAGGCGTATGCTAATCTGGCGGCTTTGCTGCAGAAGTCCGTGCATCCCAATCTGTTCGGGGATCATCCTCCATTCCAGATCGATGCGAATTTCGGCGGGACAGCGGCCATCGCTGAGATGCTGCTCCAGTCTCACACAGACACGCTTGCGCTTCTGCCGGCGCTTCCTATAGATTGGCCAAGCGGATCGGTGTGCGGCCTGCGTGCCCGAGGCGGATATGAGGTCGATATCGCATGGGAGGGCGGCCGGCTGACGGAAGCCCGAATTACTGCTGTGCGGAGCGGAATGTGCACGCTTCACTCCGCTTATGATCTGGAGATTCGCGAGGAGGGGCAGGAAGGACAGGAAGGACAGGAAGGATAGGCTATCCGTCTGGGAGCCTCGGTGGAAGGACGGGCATGGAAGGCGGAAGGCGGGCGCAGCTACCTTATCCGGCCGGCTAAGGCTGTATCGGATGGCGAATAAATTCAGGCTGGCGGGGAAGCTTCTATATAGAAGGAACGAGGCCGGGGCTCATTGCTCCGGCTCCCGTTCCGATGCGTCGGCTGTACCGGATATCATCGGGCGGAAGAGGCGGATAATTCGAAATTTTAAAAAGTAATATTTTACCTGTTGCATGAAGAAGAAAGCCGTGATATATTATAAAAGTCGCCGCTGAGAGATGCGGGACAGCAAGAAAAGA
>NZ_QYZD01000028.1:207-73962 GCF_003591545.1 Paenibacillus thiaminolyticus | reverse complement strand
CCTTATAGTCAATATCCCAACGAATCAGGAGTACAACCATCAGCGCCCTTATAGGCAATATCCCAACGAATCAGGAGCACCATCAGTGTCCTAATAGTCAATATCCCAACCAGTCAGAAGAAACGATTACCACCCATATAACATTCCTCCATTGATACAAGTCTTCTGTTCTAGTTATTCCCCTCCACGCACCTGCGTTATGGGAATACTGGGCATAAGATGGTACAGATACGAATTCGATTCGCCTTCCTGCCCCGAAGGGATAACGAGCATAAGGCGCGGCTGATATGAATTCGTTTTGCTTTCCTTCGCCGAAGGGATAATGAGCGTAAGGCGCAACAGATACGAATTCGATTCGCCTTCCTGCGCCGAAGGGAGAATTCGATTCGCCTTCCTGCGCCGAAGGGATAATGAGCGTAAGGCGCAACAGATACGAATTCGGTTTGCTTTCCTGCGCCGAAGGGATAACGAGCATAAGACGGTACAGATACGAATTCGATTCGCCTTCCTGCGCCGAAGGGATAATGAGCGTCCTGCAGGATAACGAGCGTAAGGCGCTCTATATGTGATAAAGGGGGCGCTTGGATCTGCCCGAGGATAACAGCTTAAGGCAATGCAGATGCAGGTTCTGTACGGTTCCCTGGTAAAAGGGAGAGTCAAAACATCGGATAGAGTAGATGCGGATTCATTTCGCTTTTCCGGATCAACTGGGATACTCAGCATAAGACGGAGCAAAGATGAAAACCGCCCGGATTCAGCTCCGGACGGTTCCAGCAAGAGGGTATCAATTTAACTATTCAGATCAGGACGTTCATTGGTGACGAGGTAGACGACCGACTCGCCGATATTGGTGGCATGGTCCGCAATCCGTTCGATATAGCGGCCGACGAAGGTGAGCAGCATCGCCTGGGAGGCGTTATGCGGATTTTCGAGCACGTAGCTGAGCAGTTCGCGGAATATTTGGCTGTACAACTGGTCGACTTGATCATCGTCCTTCGCCATTTTGTAGGCCAGATCGATATCTTCCTGCACATAGGCCCGAATCGAATCGGTAATCATGTGCTGGACAATCTCCGCCATGCGCGGCAGGTCGATGAGCGGCTTCATCAGCGTCTGACCTTCTATCCGCAGCACGACCTTGGCGATATCGATGGACAGATCGCCCATCCGCTCCAGATCGCTGGAAATGCGGAAGGCGACAAGGATGCGCCGCAGATCTTTGGCGACCGGCTGCTGCGTCAAAATCAGCTTCGAGCCCAGCTCCATAATCGTATCCTCCATCCGGTTCAGATGCGGATCCTCGTTAATGATTGCCCGGGCGCGTTCCGCGTCCATCGTTTTCAACGATTCTATCGATTCGAACAGCGCACGCTCCACATGGCTGCCCATTTGCTCGAGCAGGCGGCTGAGCTCATCCAACCCCAGATCGAATTCCCTGCGCTTAATCATCCTGGTTTCCTCTCCTTTTTAGCCGAAGCGTCCCGTAATATAATCTTCCGTCCGCTTGTCGCTCGGATTGGAGAACAGCGTCTCCGTCTGATCGAACTCAACCACTTCCCCATTGAGGAAAAAGACGGTCTGATCCGACACGCGGGCGGCTTGGTGCATATTGTGCGTAACCATGACAATTGTATATTGATGCTTCAGTTCCTGTACCAGTTCCTCAATCTTCAGCGTCGAGATCGGATCCAGCGCGGATGTCGCTTCATCCATCAGCAAAATCTCAGGGTTCACCGCCAACGCGCGCGCGATGCAGAGGCGCTGCTGCTGCCCCCCGGACAGACTGAATGCCGACCGCTTCAAATAATCCTTCACTTCATCCCACAGCACGGCGGAACGAAGGCTCTGCTCAACGATCTCATCCAGCTTCGCCTTGTTGCGAATGCCATGAAGCCGCGGGCCATAGGCAATATTGTCATATATCGATTTCGGAAAAGGATTCGGCTGCTGGAAGACCATTCCTACTTTTTTGCGAAGCGTCTCCACATCGACTTCTTTGCTATAAATATTGGTACCGGCAATCTCTACCCGCCCCTCGATGCGCGTGCCGGCAATCATATCGTTCATCCGGTTCAGCGTCCGCAGCAGCGTCGACTTGCCGCAGCCGGAAGGGCCAATGAATGCGGTGACTGCCTTCTCAGGGATTGTCATCGTCACATTCTTGAGCGCATGGTAGGTGCCGTAATACAGATTCAGGCTGTCTATATTGATGATTGTTTTCAAATCCGTCGCGGTTGCCGTATTCGTCGTTATCGCCGCCGTCGTCATACGATCGTCTCCTTATCTGTTTTTCTGATATTTGTTGCGCAGCAGCACGGCTGACAGGTTCATCAGGATGAGCAACGCCAGCAGCACGATGATGCCCGCTGCGGCCAACTCATGGAATGCCAGCTGCGGCCGCGATACCCAGTTGAAAATCTGGATCGGCATAACGGTGAACTGATCCAAGATGCTGTTCGGAAGAAAAGCGACGAACGTCAGGGCGCCGATCATAACGAGCGGCGCGGTCTCGCCGATCGCCCGGGACAATGCCAGGATTACACCGGTTAGTATGCCGGAGATGGCCGATGGCATGACCGAACGGGAGACCGTCTGCCATTTGGTCGCGCCAAGGGCGAACGAAGCGTCGCGCCGCGTCTTCGGAACTGCCCGAATCGCCTCTTGGGCGGATACGATAATGATCGGCAGCACGAGCAAGGTCATCGTCAGCGAGCCGGAGAGCAGGCTGCGGTCAAGCGACATGCCGCGCACGAAAATCGTCAGCCCGAGAATCCCGTATACGATGGACGGAACGCCCGCCAATGTGCTGATATTCAGCTGGATGAACCGGGTAAAGGCGTTCTTCTTCGCGTATTCTTCCAGATAAATGGCCGCTCCTACGCCAAGAATGAATGAGATGGGCGCCATGATGAGCACCATATATATTGATCCGACAATCGCCGATTTCATCCCGGCGACGGCAGGCCGGCGGGACGGATAATTCGTGAACAAATCTAAGTTGAGCCGGGACAGGCCGTCCATCATAATGTTAACGATCAACGCCATCAGCGCCACGATCCCAATTAATGTCGCGATAACAAATAGAATGTGAAGGCAAAAATCGATTTTCCGCCGGGTGCTGATTTGCTTGCGGTTCGCGTCATGTAACATCGCCATCTGTCAATACTCCTCCCTGAACCGGCGTGCAACCCAAAGCGCCAATATATTAAGCAGAAACGTAATGATGAACAACAACATACCGACGGCGAAAATCGTGCCGTACTCGATAGAGCCATGCGGCGTGTCGCCCAGGCTAACCTGCACGATATAAGCGGTCATCGTCTGAATGCTCTCCAGCGGATTCAGTGTCAAGTTCGGAGTCGCCCCAGCGGCCACCGTCACAATCATCGTCTCGCCGATCGCCCGCGAGAAGGCGAGTACGGCGGAGGAGACGATGCCCGACAACGCGGCCGGCACGACAATCTTGAGCGCCACCTCGAAGCGCGTTGCCCCAAGGGCATAGGCCCCGTGGCGCAAGCTCTGCGGCACCGCAGTCATCGCGTCCTCGCTCAAGGAGGAGACCATCGGAATAATCATGATGCCGACGACGATTCCGGCGCTGAGCGCATTGAATACGCCTGTGCTCGGGAAGATCTCCCGGATAATCGGCGTGACGAAGGTAAGGGCAAAATAGCCATATACAATAGTCGGCACGCCAGCCAGCACTTCCAGAATCGGCTTGACGATCTTGCGGACGCGATCCGGCGCGTATTCGCTCAGATAGATGGCGCTAGCCAGCCCGATCGGGATCGCCACCAGACATGCGATGAGCGTCACCAGCAGCGTCCCGCCGATAAGCGGGAGAATGCCGAACGACTTCGGCTCAATAAGCGGGCTCCACCGGGTGCCGAACAGGAAGTCGGCGATGTTGACGTGGGAGAAGAAGTTCCACGTCTCCGAGAATAACGTATAGACGATGCCTATTGTCGTCAGAACGGAGACGGCCGCGCACAGGAACAGCAGCACCGGCATGATTTTGTCCGACAAATGCATTCTGCGGTTACGGAACGTCAGCTTCCCTTCTTGTTGCGGGACATTCGCCTGCATATGCTTAACCTCACTTTTAGCTTCATTTACAATTCGTTAACAATCACGCTATGAAAATGTGATGTCCCTAATTCATGAGGATAAGAGACATCACACGTTCATCATCGTGTATGACTGCTGCGTACGAATTCCGGCGATTACTTCAACTGGTTCAACTGCTCGTCATATTTCTCTTGCGGCAGCGGCACATAGCCGACTTCTTCCGCAATGCTGCCTGCCGTCTTCAGGTAGTACTCGACAAAAGCCTTCACTTCCGGCTTCTCCATCTGCTTCTTGCTTACGTAGATAAGGAGCGGACGGGACAATGGGGAATAGCTTCCATCCTTAATCGTATCGAGCGTTGGAGTTACCGTTGCCGTTCCGTTATCGACAGGAACGAGCTTCAGCTTATCTTGATTTTCCTCGAAGAAAGAGTATCCGAAGTAGCCGATCGCATTTTTGTCTCCGGCTACGCCTTGCACGATAGCGTTCGTATCGGCGCTGAACGTAATCTGGCCGTCATTGCGGCTTTCTTGCGCCTTGCCGTTAATCTCTTCCGTGAAATAGTCGAACGTTCCATGGTCCGCGCCCGGAGAGTAGATTTTGATCTCCTCGTTTGGCCAGCCTTCCCGCACTTCTGCCCACGTTCTGACTTTGGAGTTCGGCTCATAGATTTTTTTCAGCTCGTCGAGCGTAATTTTGTCGACCCAGGAGTTGTCTTTGTTCACGACGATGGATAAGCCGTCATAAGCAACTGTCAATTCCAAATACTCGATGCCGTTCGCCTTCGCATCTTCCGCTTCCTTGTCCTTGAGCGGGCGGGAAGCGTTGCTGATGGCAATCTCGCCTGTGCTAAACCGCTTGAAGCCGCCGCCGGTGCCGGACGTTCCTACAGAGACGCGGACCGCGCTATGCTCCTTGCCGAATTCTTCCGCAATCGCCTCTGTCATTGGATAGACCGTGCTGGAACCGTCGATTTCAATCGTCCCGGACAATTTGTCCTCGCTGCCTTGATTTTCCGTATTGTTAGCTGTGTTCGACTGCGTTGATCCCGTATTGCCGCCGCAGGCCGCCAGCGCGAATGCCATGACTGCCACCAAAGTAAGCAGCATGATTTGTTTGCCCCACTTTTTCAAGTGAATTCACTCCTTTGAATTGGGTCTCTCATTTCCTGATTGATAAGTTCGCTTGCTGCCTTACAATCTGAATCTTACTGCTTGTTTGTTAAGCCTGATTTGGAAGTATGTTAACGGAGTGTAAAAATTCAAAGCTGCTATGAGCGGCGCTATTGTCAGCAGCGTCCTGCAACGGATCCGCCAATCTGTTACCTGAAAGGCATGACTCGGCTCGACATAAAAAAATCCCTGGTCACACAGACCAGGGATTAACAAATGGGGAAAATGAGCGAATGAGCTAATGTCAAAGCTCATTATTTTTATACTATCAGATACTTTTTTCCATGAAAAATTAAAATATCCCCTTAATAAGAGAAAAAAGCAGTAAGCCACATATTGCTGCAGTATGTTATAGTAGGAATTCCCAATCTTGTTGATTTGTAAATTCATTTTTCAGAATGAAAATAAATTTTACCGGATCAACACTTTATTTTGACTAATGAATTCAGGTGAATTATGGAAGAAGTTACGGTTCAAGAATTTAGATCAGAAATTTCAAATAGGGAAAATATTAGAGTGATTTTAGAAAGTGATTTTTTAAGTACGCGGCCCCATAAAGTGGTCGACCTATACTTCCAGTTAGGCAAAATCATAATAAACGACTGGGAAATAGATATTAAAAAGTGCAAGATTTTTTTAGAAAAAAAGAAAACCTTTTTGATAAAGGATTGGGAAATCAATGCCAAGAAGTGCAAAATTTTTTTAGAAAAAAAAGAGTACGTGATAACAAGCACTGACTCTAAGACTAAACTGATTCTATATTCAGGATTACGCTTTTGACAAAAGGTTCATTCGCCTCTATCGAGCCAATAAGAGGCCGCATATGTAAAGACGCCTCCAACCCCGCGCCAAAGCGGGATGGAAGCGTCTTTTTCTGTCAAAGTGCCCGTCAGCGTGACCAGTTGAGCCTGCAAGGCTAAAAAGGACGGTTTATCCGTTTTGATTTACAAATATTTCAATTTCATTAAAATCACGTTCTTGCAGTATAGGGGATACATGAACAATGGAATGAAAATTAATATTAAGCGGTATTGTAGTAATAATAAAGTCAATGTCCATGCTTTTTATATCGCCTTCAAGCATTTTTCTATCCACTTCACCTATAATCTCGAGTTTTCCGTCGAACTTTTTATTAATCCAGCTCTTCATGTATATTTCCCAGCTTTTCTCTTCCCCTGTAATTAGAAGCACTTTTTTCTTATTCATATTTTTGAGCCGCCCGGTTGCCGCTATCCGCATCGTTACTTTTGCGGCTTCTTCATCAGGCACATCTAAGATCTCCAGTTTCTTCGCCCATTCGTTATATGCTTTCTTCACTGACAGAAACGTTTTTTTATAAGTCTTCTTTATATACTCGCAAGTCTCCTTTTCCGGCATTATTATCTTCGGGAGAAACATTAATTTATAAAAAGTATGTCTACAGTAATCAACCATACCATACACAAAATCTTCGTCGCTTGCTAAATCAATCTTTACTTCTCTTTCCAATATGTGAATGAAATCACTTATATATGTATAAGCTTGTATTTTCCCTTCCTTATACAGTTTTAGTTCTTCCCGCCTTAAGTTAGCTTGATTTACGCTTACGTATCTGGATAATTTCACGATAATTACTAATAATACTTTCTCCTCAATCGTCAAAAAATGAATGGCGTCTCGTTTTTCATCTGTGCCCCTTTCAAATATTTCTTTATAATACGGGGTCTCAATTGTATTTTTAATTATGCATTCATTAAATTTTACCCTATTCCCTTGCTTCCTGCGTATAAAAAGAATGACCATGATAAAAACGAATCTTCTTCTGTCGTTCGTAGAAAATATAATACCTAATTTTTTTTCGATATAAGAAATATAACCTAGAAGCTCTTCTTTCCTATACTCTGTAAACGGCCATTCTTCTTCCGTAAAAGCCTCCAAATAGCGTTCAGAAAACATTAAGATGATTTGGAACTCATCCCCTGTGATTCCTAAAGGTTTTTTCTCAAGTGATAGACCAAATTTTTCAATATATTCACTAACCCTTTTTAGTACTATATTCGTTGAAGAGGTAGGAAGATATAATTTCTCGGACAAAGAGGTAATGGTAGGTGCAGTTCCTTCCAAAAACTTCTGAAGAACCAAAAAAGTTAGGGATTTTTTAGATAAATTAGATATGACTTCACATATGGTCTGATCTTGGGGTATGGCTAATCTAACCCCTTTTCCCTTTTTTGAAAAGATAGAAGTGTTTTGCGGCAATAAATCATTGAGAACTGATATATCCTTTCGAATTGTTTTACTGGAGCAATCTAGTTTTTGTTCAAGTTCAGAGAGTGTAAACCACTTCTTTTCCTCAGCAAGAATCTTCAACAATTTGATTTTACGACTAATATCCTTTTCCATCATGATTTCACCTTCAGCGTTTTCGTCCAGCCGATCACTGTCGAATCTGCCTTCCAAGGTCAGATTATATAACAGTTCGTCTTCGATGAGTGCAACCGATTCACTCCTACACTCGGAACCCTATCGTATCATACTTTCCCGTGCTCCAGCGACGTTTTTTCACAGGACACTGTCTTCAATCCCGTTCCGCCATTCGCCTCAATTCCGCATGCGCTGCCTGGGCCCGCTCCTCCATGCGCTGCGCGCAGGCATCAATCTGTGTCAGCTGCTCCTGATTATGCGCGATCGCCTGCAGCAGCTGCTTCGCCGACAGCACGCCGGCATACTGCCCTCCGCTCGTAATAACGAGGCTGTCATACATCCGCTCCTCCGGGCGGGCCCCCGCCAGTTCTAGCAGTTGGGCCGCATCCGTCCCCCATTCGGCGCAAGCCATGTCCCGATCCATCAGCCGCGAGACAGGCTTCTCATGATAGAGCGCAGGGGACGCTAGGAGCGGCCATCGAACGCGGAAGTTGATGCGGACATACATTTGTAACACCTTGTTCATCGCTCTATCACAATTGTTGTGAAAATTATCACACCATTTGAGTACGATATAGATAAGCCTGTGATATGGATCATAGACAATATTCAAGTTTTATGAATACCGCACAGCGAAAGGGGTAACTGTCGATGGAATCGGATAATAATCAGGCAAACCGGATTCAAAAACAAGAGAAATGGCTTATCGTTGTCTCCCTTGTAGTGGGCATCATTATGCTCCTCTCGTTCCTACGGCGTTTGTTCTAACGCGGTGGGTTGACTGTTCACATCGTTCTGAAAATACGGCATTGCATTTCTGTTGAGGAGGGAAAGAGGACATGTACTCGTACGATCCTGTATTGTTCAGCCGCATTTTGACCGGCTTGACCTTGTTCGTGCATATTATTTACGCGACCATCGGCGTCGGAGTGCCGCTCCTGATCGCCCTGGCGGAATGGATCGGCATTAAGCGGAATGACCCCCATTATTTATTGCTGGCCCGCCGTTGGGCCAGGGGCTTCACTGTAACGGTAGCAGTCGGGGTGGTCACCGGGACCGCCATCGGGCTGCAGCTCAGCTTGCTGTGGCCGAACTTCATGAAGGTCGCCGGGCAAGCGATCGCGCTCCCGTTATTTATGGAGACGTTCGCCTTTTTCGTGGAGGCGATATTTCTTGGCATTTACTTATATACATGGGATCGCTTCAAAAACCGGATGTACCACTTTTTGCTGCTTGTTCCAGTAGCGATCGGCTCATCGGCCTCAGCCTTTTTCATCACAACCGTGAACTCATTCATGAATTCGCCGCAGGGCTTCGATTGGGTCAACGGGCAGATGACGAACATCCAGCCGCTGGCGGCGATGTTCAATCCATCGATGCCAACGCGGGTGAGCCACGTGCTCGTGACCGCGTATGTCACCAGCGCCTTCCTGCTCGCTGCCATCGCCGCGGTCTCGATGCTGCGCGGACGCAGCCATGTGTACTATAAGAAGGCACTGCGTCTGACGATGACGTCCGCCCTTATCTTCGCGGTCGCTTCGGCCGCCATCGGCGATCTGTCCGGAAAATATTTACACCAATACCAGCCGGAGAAATTGGCCGCCGCGGAATGGCACTTCGAGACGAAGGACAGTGCGGAGCTGATTCTCGGCGGCATCTTGACGAAGGACAATGAAGTGAAGTTCGCGATCAAGATCCCGTTTGGGCTGAGCATTTTGGCGGGAGGCACGCCGGATACCGTCGTTCAAGGGCTGAATGAGGTGCCCGAGCATGAACAGCCGCCGCTGCGGGCCACGCACTATTTCTTCGATTCGATGGTGTTCATCGGCATCTTCCTGACCGTCGTCTCGCTCTGGTACGTCGTCTGGCAGTACCGCCGCCGCAAGACTGGCAAGCCGATCAGCCGCCTGCTTCTGTATGCGATCGTGGCCGGGGCGCCGCTCGCCTTCCTGGCGATTGAATCAGGGTGGATGTTCGCGGAGGTCGGACGGCAACCATGGGTGCTGTGGAAAATCATGACCGTCGAAGAAGGCGCGACGACGTCCGATCATGTCGATACGATGCTGCTTCTGTTTTCGCTTCTCTATCTGGTGCTCAGCGTTACGGCCGTCAAGGTGCTGCGCAGCATGTTCCGCAACAATCCGGCCGAAGCGGAATTGGAGGCGAGCGGCATGGAAGGGGGCATGAAGCGATGAATTACGAACTGCTCGGGATGACCGTGCTGTGGATCTTTCTGTTCGGCTACCTGATCGTGGCGTCGATTGATTTCGGCGCCGGGTTCTTCAGCTATGTCAGCACGATTACAGGCAAACGGCATATCATTCACAATATTATTGAACGCTATCTGTCGCCGGTATGGGAAGTGACGAACGTGTTCCTCGTCTTCTTCTACATCGGCCTGGTCGGATTTTTCCCGGATGCGGCCTATTATTACGGCACCGCCCTGCTCGTGCCTGGAAGCATCGCCGTCATCCTACTCGCTGTCCGCGGCTCCTATTATGCCTTCAGCAACTATGGGTTCAAGAACAACCGGATCTATATGTTTTTGTACGGGGTGAGCGGCTGGCTAATTCCGGCGGCGTTGTCCACGGTGCTAGCTATCTCGGAGGGCGGATATATTTCGGAGCAAGGGGGCAAGGTGACCTTCCATGTCGGCAAGCTATTCACCAATATTTATCCGTACTCGGTTATTTTCCTCGCCTTGGTCAGCGTGCTCTATATTTCGGCCATGTTCCTGACCTATTACGCTGCCAAGGCGGAGGATAACGGGGCGCTCGAGATCGTCAGGAAGTACGCCCTCTTCTGGTCGGCGCCGACCATCTTGGCGAGCCTCTTCGTCTTCTATGCGATTCAAGAGCATAATGCGGAGCACTTCAACAATATGATTGCGAACGCCTGGATGTTCATCCTGTCGTTCCTGTTCTTCCTGCTCGCCGTCTACTTGGTCTGGAAGCGCCGCAATTACGGCTGGGCCTTCCTCTGCGTCGTGCTGCAGTTCGGGTTCGCCTGGTTCGGTTACGGCGCATCCCATTTGCCGTACGTACTGTATCCGTACGTCAACATTTATGACAGCTTCACCAATCCGGCGATGGCAACAGCCCTGATTTCCGTATTTATCCTGGGCCTGCTCGTCCTGATCCCGTCGCTGTTCTTGCTCCTGCGCTTATTCCTGTTCGACGCGAACTATGTTAAGGGCAAGAAGACCCCACGCTAAGGAGGTACAGACATGACGAATTTTCTTATATTTGCGGCGCCGCTCCTTATCGCGGCGTTGTCCATCGCGGCCGTGTTCTGGTGGGGAGCCCGCGCGAAGCCGTATGAGGATTAAGCGTCGCGCTATCGAAGAGAACGCGAACGCATGACGGCAGCCCGCTCTTCGGAGCGGGCTGCCGTCATTGCCTTATCTAGATTCATCGCAAAAAAAGAATCCATCTCCCAGTCGAAAATGGATTGTGCGCCTTATTCGTCGGTGCGGTGCGCCTTCTTATGATGGACCAATTTGTAACCGACGCCCCGAATCGAATCGATCTGGACGGATCGCTGGTTCATCTCCAGCTTCTTGCGCAGCGAGCTGACATGGACATCGACCGTCCGCTGTCCGCCGATGTAATCGAAGCCCCATACCGCATTCATCAGATCGTCCCGGGTAATGACCATGCCCGGGCGCTGGACAAGGTAGAGCAATACTTCGAATTCCTTCGGCCGCAGCGGGATCAGCTCCTGATGCAGCGTCACTTCATACTTCTCCGGATAGATGCGCAGATCGCCAATCGCAATGACTTTGTCGTCCGCATCTTCCTGCTCGACCGGCTCGTCGCTCGATGCACGGCGCAGCACAGCGCCGACGCGCGCGAGCAGCTCAGCCACGCCGAATGGCTTCGTAATGTAGTCGTCCGCTCCGCACTTCAAGCCCTGCACGACTTCTTCCTCCGCATTGCGCGCCGTCAAAATGATGACGGGCGTGCGGACGCCGGCTTGTCTCAGCTTGGACAGCACCTCGAATCCGTTCATGCCCGGCAGCATAATATCCAGTATAATGAGGTCGAACTTACGGTGCAGCGCCACCTGCAGCCCTTGGGAGCCGTGGTCGATCACCGTCGTATCGTACCCTTCCAAGGTCAGATTATATGACAATAGCCGCGCCAATGTCGGTTCGTCTTCGATGACTAATACTTTTCGTTCAGACATAATTATCCTCCGAAAGTCAATTCCTATCCCTAGTGCCTCTACCGATCGCAACCATATCGTAACATACTTCCTCGTGCCGCGGCGACGTTTTTTTCACTGCGGCACAGAGGTAGGGCGGGCATGCGAGTTCATCCCCGCGCTTATTGCTCTGACCCGTCCGGCACCCACTCCTGAAGCACGGGAAGCTCAATGGTGAAGGTCGTGCCTACGCCCAACTCGCTCTCTACCCGGATCGTTCCTCTGTGCGCCTCGACGAGATGCTTTACGATGGAGAGCCCCAGCCCCGTGCCTCCCGATACGCGGGAGCGAGCCTTGTCTACCCGGTAGAAGCGCTCGAAGATGCGCGGCACATCCTTCTTCGGAATGCCGATGCCCGTATCGGTAATCGTCAACCGGATCCGTTCCTCCTGATCCGGGTCATGCAACGCCACAGCACCTATCTTCACCTGTCCGCCCTCCGGCGTATAGTTAATCGCGTTGGAGAGCAGGTTGAGCATAATCTGGCGCAGCCGATCCTCATCCGCCTCGACATACAGATCCGTCTCGGCATCCAGCCGGACATCGATGCGCTTGCTGCCCGCTTCCTTGCGCAGCATCTCCACCGTATGCTCGAGGAAGGTCCCGAGCTCCACCGGTGAAAATTGCAGCACCGCCCGTTTCGCTTCGATTTTGGACAATTCCAGAATGTCGCCGATAAGCCGGTTCAAACGCTCGCTCTCCTCCTGAATAATATGCAGGAAGGACTTCGCGATCTCCGGATCATGCATCGCCCCATTCAGCAGCGTCTCGGCGAAGCCCTTGACTGCGGCAATCGGTGTCTTGAGCTCATGGGATACATTCGCCACGAATTCAGTCCGCATCCGCTCGAGCCGCCGGATCTCCGAGACATCCTGCATCACCAGCAGAATGCCCGCCCATTCCTGATCGGTGAAATAGGCCGGGACGACCGTCACATCCAGCAGACGCTCCTCCGGATAATAAATCGTCATCTCGTCATGGCGCAGCTGCTTCTTCTCCTCGACCTCGGCCATCATCTGCTGCATCTCATACGGCGCCCTGACTTCGCTGAACGGACGCCCGAGCCATTCTCTGCTTCGGATGCCGAGAATATGCTCGGCCTTCCGGTTCAGCAGCGCAACCTTGCCTTCCGCATCGACCATCACGATCGCATTGATCATATGCTCCATGACCGTCTGCAGCCGGCTCTCGTTCTCGCGTATTTGCGACATCTGCACCTGGAGGCTCTCCGCCATCGCATTGATAGCCGTCCCCAACTGCCCGATCTCGTCCTTCCCCGCAGCCTGGGCCCTCGCCTTGTAGTCCATCTGGGCGATGCGCATCGCGACGCGGGTCATATTCTCGATCGGACGCGTCAGATTGAAGGCAATCCGGTAGCTGACGATCACGGCGATAACGAATAATGCCGCCAGACCTAGCGCCAAATACGCCCACAGCGCCCTCACGCTGCTCTCGACATGCTCCAGACTCATCGCCAGACGTATATACCCGTCAAAATGGGGCGTATGCACAGGCCTGGCGACATAGAGCATATTTTGCCCCAGCGTCTCGCTGTAACGGATATTCGAGCCGATCCCTTCCTGTCCTGCCTTCATGATCTCCTCGCGCGCCAAGTGATTGTCCATCCCGGCGGCCTCATGATCGGAATCGCCGACAACCGTCCCGTCAGCCAGTATAAAGGTAACGCGGGCATCCGCGCTATCATGAAGCTTGTGCGCCCAGCCGCTGTAATAGGCAATCACGTCGTCCCTGCTTCCCGGCTGGATCCAGGCGAGCGTCTGCTCGATGAGCATAATTTCCCGGGACATATTCTCCTCCAGTTGGCGGATATGATTGTGCTTGAAGGTGGACGCCATATAAATACCGGCTGCCGTCACGGATATCCCGATAAGCAGCACAAAGATCAAAGTCAAACGCGTGCGAAACCGCGACATGCGCATCTCTCCACTTCATTCTCGAGGTTGTAGGTCTATGTTCCATCCTACCGACCGTTGCGCCGTTTGGCTAGAGTGTCTTATGTAAAGGTTTTGTAAACCCTGAACGGAATCGCGTTCTCCGCTATTCTTCCCTTCCGATGACCATTGTCATTCCGGCCGGGCCATACAAACAAATCCCCGGTCCGCGACCGGGGATTAAAGAATGATTGCTTATGCAAAGACAGGGTCCTTTAACTGGGCCAGCTTCTCGAACGAGTTGCGATCGACGTCAGCGTGCAGGCTGTTGCCATGCGCATCCATCGTCACAATCGCCGCGAACCCTTCTACATCGAGATGCCACATCGCTTCCGGAATGCCGAATTCGAGGAAATCGACTCCGTTCACTTGCTTCATGCATTCCGCATAATATTGAGCCGCCCCACCAATCGCATTCAAATAGACGGCGCCATGCTCCTGCAGCGCGGCCAGTGTCTTCGCACCCATGCCGCCTTTGCCGATGACGGCGCGGATGCCGAATTTCTTAATGATATCGCCTTGGTACGGCTCCTCGCGGATGCTCGTCGTTGGTCCGGCCGCCTTGACATGCCAGCCTTCCTCATCCTTAAGCATGACCGGGCCGCAATGATAGATGACCGCCCCGTCCAGATCGACCGGCGCATCATGGTCCATCAAATATTTATGGAGCGCGTCGCGTCCCGTGTGCATCTCTCCGTTGATAACGACGACGTCCCCTACCTTCAAAGAGCGGATCTGCTCCTCGGAAATCGGCGTATTCAGCACGATGCGGCTGCTCTCGCTCTTCGCGGGCGCTTCTTCCGCTGCCCCTGCCGCTTCATCGGCCGCGCTGTCCATCGGAAGCTCGCTGCCGCGCTCGTATACCCATTCCTTAATCTCTCCGCTCGCGCTGTCGAGCAGGGCGCCTTGGCGCCGGTAGGCCCAGCAGTTGTAGGCGACCGATACGAAGAAGCTCGCCGGCAGCCGGTTCATGACCCCAATCTTGCAGCCAAGCAGCGTCACCTCGCCGCCGAAGCCCATCGTGCCGATGCCCAGCTGATTTGCCTTATCCAAAATATATTCTTCCAATTGCCGCAGCTCAGCAATCGGATTCGTATCATCTACGCGGCGGAACAGCTGCTGCTTCGCCAGCTCGTAGCCTGTCGTCCGATCACCGCCGATGCCGACACCGATGAAGCCTGCGCTGCAGCCCTGCCCCTGAGCCTGGTAGATCGCGTGCAGAATGCATTTGCGGATGCCGTCGAGATCGCGGCCCGCCTTGCCCAAGCCCTCCAGTTCGGCCGGCAGGCTGTACTGGATGTTCTTGTTCTCGCAGCCGCCGCCCTTCAAGATGAGACGCACCTCTATGTCGTCGCGCTCCCACTGCTCGAAATGGATGACCGGCGTTCCCGGGCCGAGATTGTCCCCGCTGTTCGCGCCCGTCAAGGAATCGACGGAATTGGTGCGAAGCTTGCCTTCCTTCGTCGCGTGGCTGACCGCTTCCTGAATCTCCCGCTTCATGACGATCTGATTCGCGCCTACCGGGGTATGGACGATGAACGTCGGCATGCCGGTATCCTGACAGATGGGGGATATCTTCGTCTCCGCCATCGCAATATTGCGGGCGATCGTGCCCAGGGACAGTCCGGCGCGCGTGGCAGCGTCCTCGCGCGCTTGCGCTTCCCGGATCGCCTTGCGCACATCGCCCGGCAGATTGGTTGATGTCTCCACGATCAAATCATAAACGCTCTGCAAAAACGATTTCATAAGCAAACCCAAGCCCCTCTCTTCGAATATCCCGCTATCTATCTGCAATCATCTGGCTGTCTGTCGGGTTCCTCTCTATCTTCTCTGCTTCGGCCGATTCGACATGCCGCATGCGGCGTGAATCCGCTTCCTATAGTAATATAATAGCATAATAGAAGCGTCTGTCGAAGACATTCGGACGAAGTTATCCGGAGCTCGATGCGATGCCGGAAAGGATGAGAACCTATGGATCCAATCAAGGACGAGGCGCAAGCCGGGCGTCCGCATGGACATCATTTTTTTGCCTATATGTATCGGTTGAAGCATATCGAGCGCTGGAGCCTGATGCGCAATACGACGAAGGAGAACGTCGCCGAGCACAGCTTCCACGTCGCGATGACGACGCATATGCTGTGCACAATCGGGAACGAGGTGTACGGGAAAGCGCTGGACACGGGCCGGGCCGTCATGATGGCGCTGTTCCACGACGCGACGGAAGTGTTCACGGGAGATATTCCGACGCCCGTCAAGCACCACAATACGCGCATTCTGGCCAACTTCCGCGAGATCGAGCAATTGGCTGCAGAGCGGCTTATCGGCATGATTCCGGCTGAGCTGCAGACGGCCTATGCGCCGCTCATCGATCAGACGCTGGATGAGGAACTGAAGCGCTATGTGAAGGCTGCCGATCTGCTCGACGCCTACTTCAAATGCGGAAGCGAAGCGGCAGCGGGCAACCGGGAATTCGATGTGGCCCGGCGGCAGACCGAGCAAAAATTGCGGGCGCTCGGCCTGGAGGAAATCGACTATGTCCTTACCCGCCTCGCGCCAAGCTTCGACATGACGCTGGACGAAATGTCGTTGCCCGACAGCTAGACTCACGTAGTTCCTCCTCCCTATCCCGCAGACTGGCGATGGTTTTGGAAATCATCCCGCGGTCTGTTAAAATTAAGGTAAAAAATACAGCGAAAATTGTCGCCGTTGGATAGGAAGAAAGGAAGAACGCCATGCCATTATTCAATGTCACACTGGTTCATCGCATTTTTCGCGGCATATGGGTAACCATCGTCACACTCGGGGCTATCCTGCTATTTTATTATGGCTTCCGGATAATTTACCCGTTCCTGATTGCCTGGCTGCTGGCCTATATGATGAACCCGCTCGTCCGGTTTTTGGAGCAAAGATGGAGGTTCCCGCGCTGGACCGCCGTAGCCTCCTCCATTCTACTGTTCGGCTCGATCATAACCTTCGCGATCTTCGTCTTCACGACCAAGATCGTGTCGGAGTCCTGGCATATCGTCGGCCTCGTGCAGGAGCAGATCGCCGAGTGGAGGAATTGGCTGAATGATTACTATCATTCCGCTGAATTCCAAGCTATCCTGTCCGATCTAAATGAGACGCTGACAGCGATCGACTTGCAATCGTCCTTGTCGAAATATACGAGCACGATCGCGACGACCGGCTCGGCTCTCGTCGCCTACTTATTCAACTTTATTAAAGCGAGCGTGCTGTTCCTGCCCAAGCTGGCTGTGATCACCGTCATTATTATGGTCGCTACCTATCTCATCAGCAAGCAGTGGAATTCGCTGGCGACGGCGAGCAAGCAGATGGTGCCCGAACGGGTACGCGCCTCCCTCAGCGTCGTAAGCGGCGATCTGCAGCATGCCATTTTCGGTTACGTGAAGGGGCATATTATTTTATCCAGCATTACCGCACTCGTCTTTTTCCTCGGGTTGCTTGTTCTTGGCGTCGAGTATGCCTTCACGATCGCGATTATCGGCGGCATCGTCGATCTGATTCCGCTGATCGGCATCCCCGCCATAGTCGTCCCGTGGGCGGTGTTCTCCTTCATCGAAGGCAACCTGTTCCTGGGCACCGGTCTTCTGGTGTTATGGCCGATCATTCTTGTGACGCGGCATGCCTTTGAACCGAAGGTGTACGGCTCCAGCATCGGACTGAATCCGCTTATGCTGCTTATCTTTTTGTTCGCGGGACTTCATCTGTTCGGGGTGATCGGCATTTTTGTTGGCATCATCGCCCTCGTCGTGCTGACGGCGCTGCAGCGGGCCCATGTATTCCGCGATGTCTGGCGCTATATTATGACCGGCTCCTTCTTTCCGATGGCGCCCCCTGCACCCAAATAATCACGCAGCTTCGCAAGGACAACAAAGAGAGCGCCATTCCCCCGGAATGCGCTCTCTTTGCCTGTCAGGCCCGCCGCAACTCTTCACGCTTTCTTACCCGAAGGACGTCACTAGCCCATTCAGCAGCGTTCTAATGTCATATTGATACTCGTTGCAGTCCGACATTTTTTTCTTCACATAGTCGCCTTCATTATCCGGGTACAGACCGTAGCCCTAGAACACGCGGACATGCTCCGGCTGGTTCCGGAAATGCGGCTGATGCGCTAGCACAATCGACATCAACCAACTGGACTCCTTGAATGTGACCAAGGCGCCTGTTCGTGCTTTATTGCGGGAGAAGGCTTCCATCCGATCGAAAAATCTCGAGTCCTGACAGGTTACGGTGAAGGACTCCCACTTCGAGCCTTCGATATGGTCGTCGAATGAAGAAGGGATTTCCCAATCCGGGCTTCTTCGCGGCGATGCGATCCCATAGCTTCCACGAGCTTCCCTTGCCGTTCAAGCTTGGGCGGACGTCATCGAGCCAAGGCTATAGCCCTCCGTCATCGACCCGTCACGATGATAAGGTCGCCGTCATTGAGCTCTATCGTTCCCGGCGATCCCTCTTTGACATAATGAATTCTCGTTACCGTAATGCCGCTGCCTTCTTTGAAATCCAGATCGGTCACCGTGCATTTCATATTGAAATCGACGCCATGCGGCGGCTGTATAATTTTTTGCCATTGGCAATAAAATGTATAGTTTTCTAGCGAGAGGCAGCCTCGCTTACTGGGGCTTGTGCTCATAGCGATGCAGCGCTTTGGAGAAATTGCCCTCCAACAGCTCGTTCAATTTTTGGATCATCCGGTCCGGATTCTCGGTCATTCCGTTCTCCATCCACTGAATCACGAGGCCAGTAAAGGCAAGCGTATAGAAATTGGCGATAAATTTCTTATCCTCTTCCCGAACCTCCATTGTATCCGAGACTTCGTTCACCACATCCCTCATTAAGCCCATCGTGACGCTGTACAAATAATGATCGAGATGGTTCCTTGCCAATGAGTTAAGCGTGTTGAGACAAAATGCTTTGTTGTTCTCGATATAGAGAAAAATTTTGCGGAGTCCTTGCGTCCATGTGCTGTAGCTTCGGTAGTGGGCGATGCTCTCGACGGCTTCAGATTGGTAAACCCAGCCGAGCAAATCGTAAATGTCCTGGAAATGGTAGTAAAACGTTTGCCTGTTCAAGCCGCAGCGATCCACGATATGCTTGACCGTAATTTTATTGAAAGGGCGGTCGTTCATCAGTTCCTTGAGTGAGGTCGCAAGCGCTTTCCTCGTTATAAGCGAGCTGGACATTCCATCACCTGCTGTATCAGAATACAACTCTGAAATTTATGCTTATTATACCCGCAATCGTATCCCGCTACAAATGACTATGGGAATCAAGCCGATTATGTCGTCAGCCGGCCCGGATCTGCCCGATTACTTGAAGGACAAGCTGGAATGAGTAACCTTGGTGGATGCCGGCTCCGTGAAGGTGGAAGACGTAATGGCGCTGAATCCGGATTTGATTATTACGAGCGGCCGCACGGAGAAATTGTACGATCAGCTTACGCAAATTGCGCCGACAGTGCAGTTGGAGGGCGATTTTTACACTTGGCGCGAACGCTTCCCCGAGATGGCCGGCATCTCGGGCAAAGAAAAGGAAATGAATGAATGGCTTGCTCATTATGAAGAGAAGGCCAAGAAAATCGGCGATGAAATTAAAGCCGTCACGGGAGATGCAACGTTTGCCCTGTACGTGACAAATGCGTCGCAATACCGGAATTACGGAAAAGCTTTGCTCGGCGACGTCCTGTTCTCTGATTTGAAGCTGCCGATAGGCGAAGGGGCGCCGACGGAGTCAAGCGTCGAAATGGTATCTCTTGAAAATCTATTCATGTTCGATCCGGACTATATTTTCTTGGGGCTGTATGGAGATAATCTGGCAGTGGCTCAAAAAAAGCTGGATGACATGCAAAAATCCGAGCTGTGGAGCAAGCTGAAGGCAGCGAAAAACGGCCACGTCTATATGTTGGACAATCCAACATGGTCGTTAGGAACATTCCCGCTCGGCAAAGAAAAAGTGCTGGAAATGGTGCGCGATATGGTGTTGAAAAAATAGAGCGATTGGCAAGAAAAAAAGGGCGGTCCCGTTCGTCATACTGCATGACGTACAGGACGGCCCTCCCTGTTCCGCTTCGGATTAAATGTAGCGGTAGACCATCAAAATAACCATGATGATGAACAGGATGAAGACGAGCGTGGCGAACATCTGCGTCTTGTCAATCGCCGCCGTATTACTCTGGCCGGCCTTCGCCGACTGCAGCGCAACCTTGATCTGCTTGCCCATAATGCCGCCCAGCGCGGCGATGGCGAGGAACACGACCATCGTCAAAATAATCCACAGCATGGAATAGCTGCCTTTGCCAATCATATAGCCGCCCGTCAGAAATTGCGCGATTAGTGCATATTGGGCAATCCGGTTCGCGGAATGAACGCCAAGCAGCAGCCCCTCCTGCCCCGATGCCGACACGAGCTTCAGCTTATTGACGACAAACGGGATGACCGCATAAATCCCCATTGCGACTGCCCCCAGAATATGCAAGAGTACAAGAGCCGTGTACATAAGGAACATTCCCTCCATAGTCATGTTATGTATGTAATTTTGCTTCCTATTATACTAGACTCTCCCTCTGAACACAAAGAAAGATGGCCATTTTTGGGCCATCTTTCTGTATATCGCTATAATATTTGTCACAATTTCAATTTATCCGGCGACAACTTTGATAACATTCCGCACGGATTCGGCTGATTTGTCCAATGCCGCCCGCTCTTCCGGCGTCAAGTCAATCTCGAGCACTTTCTCGATGCCGTCGCCGCCCAGTATGGCCAATACGCCCATGAATAGCTTGTCGTAGCCATATTCACCTTCCAGGTAAGCAATGACCGGCAGAATGCGCTTCTTGTCCTTCAGAATCGCTTCGGTCATCTGTACCAGCGATGCCGCCGGCGCATAGTAGGCGCTACCGTTGCCAAGCAGGTTCACGATCTCGCCGCCGCCTACGCGGGTGCGCTGCACGATCGCATCAATGCGCTCCTGCGGAATCAGCTTCTCAATCGGCACGCCGCCGACATTCGTATACCGAACGAGCGGCACCATGTCGTCGCCATGTCCGCCAAGCACGACCCCGCGGACATCTTCCACCGACACGTTCAATTCCTGCGCGATGAACGTACAGTAACGAGCCGTGTCCAGGACGCCGGATTGGCCGATGACGCGGTTCTTCGGGAAGCCGAGCGTTTCAAATGCTGCGTAGGTCATCGCATCAACCGGATTGCTCAAAATGATGACGTAAGCATTTGGGCAGTACTTTTTCACATTTTCGCAGACGGACTTCACGATGCCTGCATTCGTGTTGACGAGATCGTCCCGGCTCATGCCCGGCTTCCGCGCTACACCCGCCGTTATGATGACGATGTCGGAATCCTTCGTATCTTCATAGTTGGAGGTACCTGTAATCTGGCTGTCGAACCCTTGCACCGGGCTTGCCTCCAGCATGTCAAGCGCCTTCCCCTTCGTTGGATTCTCGAGTTGGGGGATATCCACCAATACAACGTCTCCGAGTTCCTTTTGGGCGAGCATCAAAGCAGTAGTAGCGCCCGTGAATCCCGCACCTACTACCGTAATCTTGTTGCGTCGAATAGCCATTCCGGTCGACCCCCTATTTCATATGGTTAATGATATGATCAGCGAATTGCGAGCATTTCACTTCCGTTGCGTCGTCCATCAGACGGGCAAAGTCATAGGTTACGGTCTTATTGTTGATCGCCGTCTCCATGCCTTTGTAGATCAAGTCAGCAGCTTCCTGCCAGCCAAGATGCTCCAGCAGCATGACGCCGGACAGAATAACGGAGCCCGGATTGACGACATCGAGATCCGCATACTTCGGCGCGGTTCCGTGCGTCGCTTCGAAAATGGCATGTCCGGTCACATAGTTGATGTTCGCGCCAGGCGCAATGCCGATGCCGCCGACTTGCGCAGCCAGGGCGTCGGACAAGTAGTCGCCGTTCAGGTTCAGCGTAGCGATGACGTCGAAGTCCTTCGGACGCGTCAGCACTTGCTGCAGAGCGATATCAGCAATGGCGTCCTTGATGATGATCTTGCCAGCCGCTTCCGCTTCCGCTTGGGCCTTGTTGGCCGCATCTACGCCTTCCGCTTCCTTGATGCGATCGTACTGGCCCCAAGTGAACGTCTGCTCGGCGAATTCCTGCTCGGCCACTTCGTAGCCCCAGTTCTTGAACGCGCCTTCCGTGAACTTCATAATGTTGCCTTTGTGAACCAGCGTTACGCTCTTGCGCTTATGAGTGATCGCGTATTCGATCGCTGCGCGTACGAGGCGCTTGGAGCCTTCGGAAGATACCGGCTTGATGCCGATGCCGGAAGTCTCAGGGAAGCGGATTTTCTTCACGCCCATCTCCTGCTGCAGGAAGGCAATCACTTTCTTCACTTCTTCCGATCCGGAAGCATACTCGATGCCGGCATAGATATCTTCGGTATTTTCACGGAAAATGACCATGTCAACCAATTCCGGACGCTTGACCGGAGAAGGAACGCCGTGGAAATAGCGAACCGGACGCAAGCATGTGTACAGATCCAGCTCTTGGCGAAGCGCGACGTTCAGAGAACGGATACCGCCGCCGATTGGCGTCGTCAACGGTCCCTTGATCGCGACGATATATTCGCGGATCGCTGCCAGCGTATCGTTAGGCAGCCATTCGCCGTATGTGTTATAGGCCTTCTCGCCCGCGAACACCTCATACCAAGCCAGCTTGCGTTCGCCATTGTACGCCTTCTCGACTGCGGCATCGAGCACCCGCTTCGATGCGCGCCAAATATCGCGGCCCGTTCCGTCTCCTTCGATGAACGGGATAATCGGATGGTTAGGCACTTGCAGCTTGCCGTCTTGAATTGTAATTTTCTCGCCTTCAGTAGGTAATTCGAACTTCTCCAATTGAACCATGGACGTTCCTCCTTAAGTAAATTGCCGCACCATCATGTGATGCAGCCTTCGTCTGCCATACGATCGGCGGGAGCCACAACTCCATTGTAGCAACCCGCCGTCTGGTAGCACAAGCCAGTTCGATTATTCGCTGCTCCATCCCGTGTCCGTCGATTATCGCTCCGCGAGCGGAACGTAGCGCTGGACGGCCGGTCCGGTGTACTCGGCGCGCGGACGGATAATCCGGTTGTTCTCGTATTGCTCCAAAATATGAGCCGTCCATCCGGATACCCGGCTTATCGCGAAGATCGGAGTAAACAGATCGCGCGGTACGCCAAGCAGCGTGTACACCGAGGCTGAATAGAAGTCGACGTTCGGCTTCAGGCCCTTCTGACCGGTCACAATCTCTTCAATGCGGACCGACATGTTATACAGCTCGAGATTGCCGCTCTTGCCGCCAAGCTCACGAGACATCGCCTGAAGATGCTTCGCGCGCGGATCTCCATTCTTGTAGACGCGGTGTCCGAAGCCCATGATCTTTTCTTTGCGATCGAGCTTATCTTGAATGTAATCCTCCACGCGATCGGGAGAACCGATCTCTTCAAGCATCTTCATGACGGCTTCATTGGCTCCGCCATGAAGCGGTCCCTTCAACGCTCCGATAGCCGACACAACGCCGGAATAGATGTCTGAGAGCGTCGCCACCGTGACGCGCGCGGCGAACGTGGAAGCGTTTAACTCATGATCTGCGTGAAGGACGAGCGCTTTGTCCATCGCCTTCACGGCGCTTGCCTCCGGCTCTTCCCCTGTCAGCATATACAGGAAATTGTATGCGATGGAACGGCCGGCTTGCGGAGCCACCGGCTCCTTGCCCGCACGCAGACGCGCGTAAGCGGCAACCACGGTAGGCAGCTTCGCCTGCAGCTTCACCGCCTTGGCGACATTCGCCTCCCGGCTCATGTCGTTGGCCAGATCGTCATACAGGGCCAGAGCGGAAATCGCGGAGCGGAGAACAGCCATCGTATTGGCGTTCGACGGGTACAATCTCATTTGATCGATGACGGCAGGAGAAATTGCCGCACTCTCGTCGAATTGCTTCTGTAATGCAGATAATTCGTCACGGTTCGGCAGCTGGCCATGCCAGAGCAAGTACACAACCTCTTCAAAGGTTGCGTAATCAGCCAAATCGTCGATATTGTAACCGCGGTAGGTCAGCGTGCCGTCGATAATCGAGCTGATCGACGATTCCGCTGCAACAATACCTTCCAAACCTTTCGTCGCTGTCATCTGTCCTCTCTCCTTTGCATTACTTACCTATATCAATCCTAGTTTCCCTTTTCTCTGCCAATCCTGATGTTCCCTGACTATTTGAAAATAGGCAGGTTCTTTCTACTTTAAATCATAAAGGATTTTGTCGGAACTGTGAACGGTTTCATTACAGAATGTGGATAGAAATGCTTTATCACGTCTATAAATGCTTTTTGTGAAAATAAAAATGAAAGTCTTGTGATTTTAAGCATAGCATTACTTATAAAGGTCTGTCCTACGTACGGATCCGGGAAGCAGGAATCCCGGTCACCCAAGCCGGAAAGGAGACGGGAAAATGAATCACATATCGTTGAAACGGCTATGGAGAGGAAGCCTTGTCCTGGGGGGATCCATCCTTGTCTGCGTCGCTTGCTACATTCTCTTGCCTGTGATGTACCCGTTCCTGATCGCATGGCTGATCGCGCTCCTGCTGAACCCGATCGTCGATTGGATGAGCGAATCGCTGCGCTTTCCCCGCTGGCTTAGCGTCACGGTGTCGCTGCTGCTGTTCCTGCTCGGAATGATGACGATTGCGGCCGCCGTCATTACGCGCATCGTCAAAGAAATATATACAGTATCGTTAACGATGGATTATACACTCAATCAATGGAGGGAGTTGTTCATCCGTTTTTTCGATAGCGGGGAGGTACAGCAGCTCATTCATTTGATCAGTTCGATCTACAAGGACAATCCGAATGTCCAGGAATCGATCAACCGCAATCTGGCCGATACCGCGCAGACCGTCACGACCGCGATTACGAACCTGATCACGCTCTTCCTGGATGGCATCGTCCGGCTGCTCACCAGCCTGCCCAACGTCGCAACCATCGCGATCGTCGTCCTGCTCGCCGCCTTCTTCATCAGCAAGGATTGGCTGCGATGGCGGCGCACGGTGCTCGCCTGGGTGCAGGAGCCGCTCCGGACGCCAGCTGGCACCATTTGGCACGATCTGAAAGGGGCCCTGTTCGGCTACTGCCGGGCACAATTCATGCTCATCTCGATGACGATGGTCTTCGTCACGATCGGCCTCATCCTGCTCCGGGTCGACTACGCGATCACAATCGGACTACTGGTCGGACTTGTCGATCTGCTCCCCTACCTGGGAGTGGGAGCGGTCATGGTGCCTTGGATGATATACAGCTTCGCGATCGGCAATACCTCGTTCGGCATCGGACTTGCCGTCCTCTATGCGATTGTCCTCGTCGCCCGCCAGGTGATGGAGCCGAAAGTGCTCGCCTCCAGCCTCGGGCTCGATCCGCTTATCATGCTCATGGCCACCTTCGCCGGCCTCAAGCTGCTCGGCGTGCTCGGCCTGATCGCCGGGCCTGTCGCCGTCGTCATCATTGCCGCGCTGCACCGGGCCGGAATCTTCACGGACTTGCGCAACTACATTATGGCCGGAAGGCAGTAAGAAGCCGGACAAGCGCCCGCATCCTATCACCACCAGGAGGGGGTAGCCCCCCTCTTTCCACTTCGGCCGCCGGATTCCGCATGCAGTTATCAATTTTGGCTGCGGGACCGATCGAAATATGACATAGAGGTGTCAGGTTCAATCTAGTAAAATAATAGAAAAATCTGAAAAGGGGAGTCGCCATGGCGAGCTACGAATACGCATCCAAACAACAGCTGAAAGAAACCATCCATTCTGCTTATCTGCTGCTGGACGGTGAGTTCGAGGGGATGGACGACAGTCAAAAGGACAAAAGAGTTCCTGAAGTCGATAGAACTCCCGCCGAAATCATCGCCTACCAGCTCGGATGGCTGAATCTTGTTATGGGCTGGGATAAAGACGAACTGGCGGGAAAACCCGTTATCATGCCGGCGCCGGATTATAAATGGAACCAGCTCGGCGGCCTGTACCAGTCCTTCTACGCTGCTTACGCTGATCTTTCCTTGACCGAACTCCGGCGGTTGTTCCGAGATACAGAACGCCAGTGGCTGGACTGGATCGACACCTTAAGCGAAGAAGAACTGTTTATCCAATCTGTCCGCAAATGGACCGGGGACAAACCGAACTGGCCGATGGCCCGATGGATCCACATCAATTCCGCCGCTCCCTTCAAAACATTCCGGGCAAAAATCAGGAAGTGGAAAAAGCATCAGGAACAAGCGTAATCCGTCACCTCTGTCCAGCGACGCGGGTCTGGAAGCTTGAGGGGCAAGGTACCAGCCATTCTGCACATCGTTGGTTCGATAGGGAGCGCCAGGTACTTATGCTGATTCTTGTTCTTCGATCTTGTTCTTTGATCTTGTTCTTTTTGTTCTTGTAATAATTGTTCTTGTAATTGTTCTTGTCTCGTGCCGGGCCTTTATCGAATGGAAAGGTACCTTAGAAAAGTCCTTATAACCAATATCCCAACACGTCAGGGGCCCGGCTCTTGCCGGAAAGGCCACTCACCAAACTTCTGCAACTCGTTACTGCATAGGACGCACTAAGTACAAATGCTGATTCTTGCGCTAGTAATATTGCTTGTATTGATGGTTTTGTCGAATGGAGATGTAGCATAGGAGCGTCCTTATAACCAATATCCCAACGCGTCAGGGGCCGGATCATCCACAAAGACCGAATTGAACAAAGCCTATAAGCCCCTACCCTGAATAAACGGGATAACACTGATAAGGCTCGGTTACGGTTATGCTACCTGTCCTGACGCATTGGGATATCATTCATAGGGCCTCATTCGTGCTTACCTGACCTGAGGCATAGGGATTTCGTTCATAGGGCGCTCATTCGCGCTTACCTGCCCTTCTGACGCAAGGGGATAGCGTTCATAGGGTGCTTATACGTACTTACCTGTCCTGACGCAGTGGGATATCTTCCATAAGGAGTTCAGACGCTCCTACCTTCCCCCTGATGCAAGGGGATATCGCCCATAGGGCGCTCAGACGCGCTTACCTGTCCTGACGCAAGGGGATATCGCCCATAGGGCGTTCATACGCGCTTACCTGCTCCTGACGCAAGGGGATAGCGTTCATAGGGTGCTCATACGTACTTACCTGTCCTGACGCAGTGGTATATCGTCCATAAGGCGTTCATACGCGCTTACCTGCCCTGACGCAAGGGGATAGCGTTCATAGGCGGTTATACGTGCTTACCTGCACTAATCGAGGGGGCGATTTCTCAAAAGTGGCCGGAACGGAACAACGACGTGATGCACGCATCATGTCGTTGTCTGTGCAGGCGCACCTCATCAATATCGCTTATAGTAGATGAAGCTGCCATCCTTCATTTTCTTTTCAATCCATTTGAGCAAGTAATGCCTGTATAGGGGCCGGGTCAGTGGAAACACGAGCGTGAAGCCCACGATATCCGTGAAAAACCCGGGGGTCAGCAGCAGCACGCCGCCAGCCAGTATACAGAGACCGTCAATGACCGCCCGCCCCGGAACCTGTCTCGCTTGAAGCTGCTTCTGGGCCTCTCCCCATACTTGAGCCGCTTCGTAGCGTGCGATGATCGCGCCGATCACACTGGTCAAAAGGATCAGGAGGAACGTGTTCCACCCTCCTATCCAGCCGCTGACGAGGAGGAATCCATATATTTCCAAAGCCGGAATTAAGGTCAATACGATAAGTATGCCTATCATAATCGGGTTCATGCTCGCATCTCCTTCCCACTGAAGTTCATGCTGTAGCTGCGAAGCCGAGGCTCGCGCGAACACAGCCTGCCACATTATCTCCTTTGCTGGCGGCCAATGGCCAGTCGGTCATCAGCCCATACCACAACGCGAACGGCCGCCTAAGCAGCCCTGGAAGGAGCGTCAAGGGCATGCCTGCTTCAGCAGCTCCCATACATCAGGCGCTTCCCGCTCGATTCGAGCCGGTCTCCAGTTCGCGTTCAGCCAAGCCAGCGTCGTCTCGCCTTCAACGAGGCGCTCGCCTTCCGGCTCAACATACCAACCGGCTTCGGCACCCTCCTCGCCTGCACGGCAGATACTGGAGGCGAAGGTGAGGCGCAGAGGCGTCCGCTGAATGAGCTTCGTGAACACGACAACCGTGTCGTCGTATATAGCCGGGCGCATAAAATGCAGATGCAGGTCGACGACCGGCAACAGCAATCCCCGCGCTTCCAGTTCACGGTAGGTTAAGCCTTGGGCACGAATCCATTCAGTCCGGCCCACCTCGAACCAGGTGACGTAATTGCCGTGGAATACAACATCCATCCTATCGGTCTCCTGATATCTAACACGAAGCGGAAATCCATACCACGCGGCTTGCGTGTTCATTTCGGAATCGCTCATTCCCTTTCTCCCCCTATTGTATCCTATGGAGCCTTCGCTCACAAATGCAACAGAAGCAATGGCGGTTGCACCATTGCTTCTGCTTGTTTTTATGGAATCATTGTTCGTATCAAAAGCTGCCAATTAGGAAAGGCGGCTTTGGCCGATTTGGCTAATCTTGATCAAGTTCGTCGAACCTGCGCAGCCAGTAGGCACGCCAGCCGTAATGACGACGAGGTCGCCTTCGGATACGATACCCGTCTTCACGCCGCCGCGAACCGCTTCATCGAACATTTCGTCCGTCGAATTGGCCGCTTCACTCTTGACGGTAACGACGCCCCAGGACAGGCACAGTCCGCGCATCACTTGCTCCGATGGAGTGACGGCGATGATTGGCGCCTTCGGACGGTATTTGGATACCATCCGTGCCGTATAGCCTGTCTGCGTAGAGCTGATAATTGCCTTCGCATCCAACTCCAATGCAGAGTTCGCTACCGCTTGGCTGATAGCGTCGGTTACAGTTGCCTGCTGCTTCGAGCTTTGCTTCGCCAGAAGCTCATGATATTCGAGCGCAGACTCCGCTTTCTCCGCAATGCGGGACATTGTCAGCACCGACTCTACCGGATATTTACCTGCAGCCGTCTCGCCCGACAGCATGATTGCATCCGTTCCATCGAAGATGGCGTTCGCCACGTCGCTCGCTTCGGCGCGGGTCGGACGCGGGTTGCGCTGCATGGAATCAAGCATTTGCGTCGCAGTAATGACCGGCTTGCCGGCCAGGTTGCACTTCTCAATCATTCGCTTCTGAACGAGTGGAACTTCTTCGGCCGGAATCTCGACACCGAGGTCACCGCGCGCAACCATCAGACCGTCGGACACTTCCAGAATCTCGTCGAGGTTGTCCACGCCTTCTTGGTTCTCGATTTTCGAGATGATTTGGATGTGGCCTGCGTTGTTCTCTTCGAGCAGGTTGCGGATCTCCATGACGTCGCTCGCTTTACGCACAAAAGAAGCCGCAATAAAGTCGACACCCTGTTCAATACCGAAGCGGATATCACTTGCGTCTTTCTCTGTAATACCTGGCAGCGAAATCTTAACGCCTGGAACGTTTACGCCTTTTTTGCTCTTAATCGTTCCGCCGTTAACGATTTTACATTTGATTTCCGTGCCTTGAATATCAACAACAGATAGTCCGATCAGACCATCGTCGATCAAAATCGTCGAACCTACTTCCACATCTTGCGGCAATTCTTTATATGTAACCGAGATGCGGTCCTTGTCTCCCAAAATTTCTTCCGTGGTCAATGTGACATATTCGTCCTGAACGAGGTCAATCGGCTCTACCGCCAATTTTCCCGTACGGATTTCCGGGCCTTTCGTGTCGAGCAGAATAGCAACTGTCTTGTTGAGCTCAGCGCAAGCCTGGCGAATATTTTTGATGCGGTTGCCGTGCTCATCGAAGTCGCCGTGCGAGAAGTTCAGACGGGCGACATTCATGCCGGCCATAATCACTTTCTTGATGTTTTCCAAGGATTCGCTGGAAGGACCGATCGTACAGACAATTTTCGTTTTACGCATATGAGTTTCCTCCAATGTTGTGCTCTCTTTTTCTGTCTATTGTTGCATATCTTGCGTATGCCCTCATCTATCTAATTTACTATAATTCGACAAGTTTGTATATGAAGATTATCATAATATTTAGTTTTACCAGCATATACCGTTTTTATGATTCGGTACTTCCTACCTTGGTATGTTCTTCAAATACCCCGATGCGGCGGAATTTCTCATACCGGTCCTCCCGCAGTTCATCGGCGCTCATCTCCAGCAGTTCTGCCAGATGGCGGACAAGCGCTTCTCTGACTTCGGCCGAGGCAGCCGGCACATCTTTGTGAGCTCCGCCCTGCGGCTCGGGAATGATCTCCTCGATGACTTCCATTTCCTTCAGATCGTCTGCCGTAATCTTCATCGCTTCCGCCGCCTGATCGGCCTTCGACGCATCCTTCCACAAAATGGAAGCCGCGCCGTTCGGAGAGATGGCGGAATAGATTGCATTTTCAAGCATCAGCACGCGGTTGCCCACACCCAAAGCCAGCGCTCCACCACTGCCCCCTTCGCCGATTACGACGCAAATGACCGGCACGCGGAGCAGCATCATATCCCGCAGGTTGCGGGCGATCGCCTCGGATTGGCCGCGCTCTTCCGCCGTATTGCCCGGATAGGCACCCTTCGTGTCAATGAACGTTATGATCGGCCGGTTGAACTTGTCCGCTTGCTGCATTAGGCGCAGCGCCTTGCGGAAGCCTTCCGGATGGGGGCTGCCGAAGAAGCGTGCAATATTGTCCTTCGTATCTTTCCCTCGCTGATGACCAATAACCGTGACGGGAATGCCGTTCAATCGCGCCAATCCGCCAACGATCGCAAGATCGTCGCCGAACAAGCGGTCTCCGTGCATTTCGATGAAATCGGTAAAAATATGCTGAATGAAATCAAGCGCGGTCGGACGTTGATGATGTCGTGCCAAGTGCATCTTCTGCGACGGACTGATCGTAGTGTAAATGTCCTCGGCCAGCTTGGCGTAACGCTGCTCCAACCGGGCGATTTCTTCAGTAAAGTCAATGTTCTTTTCTTTGCCGAACCGCTTAAGCTCGTCTATTTTTTTCTTCAACTCTACCAAAGGCTGCTCGAACGGAAGCTCACCCGCCATGCGTCACCTCTCCTTTCACGGTATGCAGATCAATCAGCTTGTTCAATGTTTGGCGCATGTCTTTGCGCGGAACGACCAGATCGATCTGTCCGTGCTTCAAATTAAATTCCGCCGTCTGGAACTCGTCCGGCAGCTTCTGGCGAATCGTCTGCTCGATGACAAGTCGTCCGGCAAAGCCAATTCTTGCGCCTGGCTCCGCTATAATAATGTCGCCAAGCATCGCGAAGCTGGCCGATACGCCGCCCATCGTCGGATCGGTGAAGACGGAAATGTACAAACCGCCCGCCTCATGGAACTTGGCCAACGCCGCGCTCGTCTTCGCCATTTGCATCAGGCTCAGAATGCTTTCCTGCATCCGCGCTCCACCAGAGGTGGAGAAGATGATCAGAGGATATTGCTTCTGCTGCGCCGTCTCAATCGCGCGCGTCACCTTCTCGCCGACGACCGAGCCCATGCTGCCTGTGAAAAACTCGAAGCTCATGACGGCAACCACAACCGGAAAACCGCCTATGGTGCCTTCCCCCGTGATTACGGCTTCTTTCAAGCCCGTCTTTGCTTTTTGAAGATTTAGCTTCTCCATATAATCTGGGAATTGAAGCGGGTCGACAGAATCCATTTCCGCGTCATATTCAAAGAAACGGCCTTCATCCAAGGTCATTTCGATGCGTTCCCACGCATTCAATCGCAGATGATGAGTGCACTCCGAGCATACCTTCAGGTTTTTTTGCAATTCTTTATGATACTGAATCGTGCCGCATTTCGGGCATTTGTTCATTAACCCTTCGGGTATTTCACGCTTAGGACGATCATCGTTCATCATCGGCGAAGGCACTGTTGCGTACTTTTTCTTTTGAAATAAGTCTTTAAACACCCGTTACACCTCTTTAGGCGTGATTTCTCAGCAAGGAGCAGTCTTGCGGCTCCCCAGAGATTGTCCTAACCGCAGGCAATAAAAATCGGCTGTCTGAACAACCTAGCGTTCATCCATCAGCCGTCTCATGCATGCAAAATCGAATTGAGCACCTCTTGAACTTCCTCGACTTCCCCGGAAGGTACCAGGATTTCAAATTGTTGTTTGGAGAGATGGACAGGGCGAACCTGAACGAGAAATCCTTCCTCTGTCAATCTGATCCGGATCTTCTCTGCTAAATTGGCAGTCGGAGCGATGTAGATGACTGTCCACATGCGCGTATGACCCCCCTAACGTCCCAAGTACGGCTCATATAATGCCATTATGATAACATAATTGACATTTTCACCGCAACCAAATCCGGTGGAATCGCTAACCGCCATGTATGTCAGGGGAGTCCTCGGGGCCTCCGTTCAAGCTACAGCGCGTCATCTGCCGCATCGTAGCTGCGTGCGTCCCGGTTCCGGTGCGCGATGCGGGCGGAAGCTGCCGCTGCCAATCCGGCGACGATATCGTCGAGAAAGACGTGCACCTGTTCCCGGTTATCGTTGAGCTCACGGATGACGCCGATTTTTGCTTTGTCCAAATAGCCGAAGCTCGTTAACCCAATCATGCCGTATACGTTCGTAATCCCCATCGCGAGCGTTTCGTCCACCCCGTACAAGGATTCATCCGCCTCCATAATCGATTGCAGCGGCTCTGGCAGCCGTTTCTGCTCCGCCAGCTCATCCAGCGCAATGCCGGTAATGAGCGTGTATTGGACTTCCCGCTTGCGGATTACCGTCTGCACACTATCCAGGCACGCTTCCATCGTCAGGGACGCATTGTAAGGCGACTGAAGCTGATAGACGATGTCCGCGATGCTGTCCAGGGTGACACCCCGCCGGTTGAGCCATTGCTCGGCCAAATCGAGCGGCATGGCCATCCCCTCCCTTCCCTGTCCTCCGTTCGGACTTGTCTCCTGCATCTGAGACGTATCTAAAATGTATGCGGAAGGGCGGGGAAATGTTCACCGCTTCATCATTATTTTACGCGTACGCTTCCTTCGCCGAAGAGCGCCTCGATGCGCTTGAACAGGTCCGGCGAAGGCTTCAGCGCGTACGAGTCGTTCAGCGCGAGCAGCTGCTGTTCGCGCTCGTAGAACAGCACGGTCGGCAGCGGGCCGGGCTGCGTCTGGAGGAGCCGCTTGAGCTCCTCCAGCAGCTCCGGCCGCTCGCGGTCGGCCGTAATCTTGATGTAGACGCGCTGGCGCTTCGCCCCGCGCGGCGCGCCCTTGGCGCCGGAGCCCGCCGATGGCGCCTGCTGCGGCTGGCGGGCCGGAGCCGGGCGCTGCGGCGCAGCGCGGTGTCCGGCGGCTTCGGCCGCTACGGGCGCATCGCCGTCCGGCACGCGCATCCCTGCGGCAAGCGGCTTGCGCCGCCGGGCGGCGATGCGCTTCGCCAGGCCGGAGACCGCGCCGGCCTCGAGCGGCACCACCTCGTGGGCGAGCAGCTTGAAGCCCTCGTCCTCAAGCTGCACCTTCGCCTGCACCGCCACGAGCGCGCCCTTGCCAACGAGCCGCTCCGCCCGCTTCCACACTTCCGGGAACAGCACGACCTCGGCCCGTTCCACGCGGTCCTCCAGCTCGGCGAAGGCCATCGGCTTGCCCTTTTTCGTCGTAATGGTGCGGAGCGACACGATCATGCCGGCGACGATGCACTCGCTCTCGTCAGGCGCTTCGTGCAGATCGACGAGCCGGTCGGTGTCGAGCTCCTCCAGCAATTGATCATATTCGTCCAGCGGATGCCCGGACAAATAGAGACCGAGCAGCTCCCGCTCCAGCTCCAGCTGCTGCGACATTGTAAGCGGCTGGACATCGGGATAATCAATCGTCCAGTTGTTCACCTCGACGAGATCGAGGAATTGGATCTGCAAATCTTCCCGATCCTTGCGCCACTTCGCGGCTGCCTCCAGCGTCTCGTCGATCATGGCGAGCAGTTGGGCGCGGTGGCCCGGCAAGGAATCAAAGGCTCCGCCTTGGATGAGCGACTCGATAACCCGGCGGTTGCAGACCCGCAGATCGACCCGCTGGCAAAAATCGAGCAAATCCGCATAAGGCCGTTCCTGCCGCTCGCGAATAATGCTCTCGATCGCCAGCGTGCCGACATTCTTGATCGCGCCCAGGCCGAAGCGAATGCCGCCCGCAACCGGGGTGAACGGCACGAAGCTCTCATTGACATCCGGCGGCAGCACCTCGATGCCGAGCCGCCGGCAATCGTCGATATATTCCGCCACCTTCCGGTGGCTGCCCATATTGGCCGTCAACATGGACGCCATGAATTCTGTCGGATAATGCGTCTTCAGATAAGCCGTCTGGAAGGCAAGCACGGCATACGCCGCCGCATGGGCACGCGGGAAGCCGTAGTCGGCGAAGCGGACGATCATGTCGTACACCCGGTTCGCTTCTTCCGCCGAATAGCCTTGCCCCAGACTGCCTTCCACGAAATGCTGGCGCTGCTGATCCAGCACTTCACGCTTCTTCTTCGATACGGCCCGCCGCAGCAGATCCGCTTCCCCCAGGCTGAATCCCGCCATCTGCGAAGCGATATGCATAATCTGCTCCTGGTAGACGATAATGCCGTAGGTATCCCGGAGAATCGGCTCCAGATCGGGATGCGGGTATTCCACCGGCTTCAGGCCGTGCTTCCTCTGAATAAAATTCGGGATGAACTCCATCGGACCCGGCCGGTACAGAGCGAGGACAGATATGATATCCTCGAACGAGGACGGCTTCAATTCCCGCAGCACGCGGCGCATGCCGGCCGATTCCAATTGGAATACGCCCGTCGTATCCCCCTTGCCCAGAAGAGCATAGGTGGCCGGATCCGTATCGTCGAGCGCGTTCAGGCTGATCTCGTCCCCCGTATCCTTCTTCACCCAGCCAAGCGTGCGCTCGATGATCGATAAGGTGCGCAGGCCGAGGAAGTCCATCTTCAGCAGCCCGACCGCTTCCAAATGCTCCATCGAATACTGCGTAAGCGCCGCATGCTCCGTCCCGGCCTGGAGCGGCACGTAATGGGTCAGCGGCTCCCGGCTGATGACGACGCCAGCCGCATGGGTCGACGCGTGGCGCGGCATCCGTTCCACCTTCGCCGCCATGTCGAGCAGCTCGCCGATGCGGGGCTGGCGCTCCTTCCATTCACGCAGCTCGCTGCTGGCGTTCAGAGCCTTCGCCAGCGTCATGCCTACCTGGTTCGGGATCAGCTTGGCGGCCCGATCCGTCTCGTTATACGGCACGTTCAGCACCCGGCCGACATCCCGTACGGCCGCTCGCGCGGCCATCGTGCCGAAGGTGATGATCTGCGCCACTCGATCATGGCCGTATTTGTCTGCCACATAGCGGATGACCTCGTCGCGCCTCTCGTCATTGAAGTCGATGTCGATATCCGGCATCGTAATCCGTTCCGGGTTGAGGAACCGCTCGAACAGCAGCCGGTATTTGAGCGGATCCACATTCGTAATACGCAGGCTGTAGGCGACCAGACTGCCGGCGGACGAACCCCGGCCGGGTCCGGTCATAATGCCCTGCTCATGCGCGAAGCGGATGAAATCCCACACGATGAGGAAATAATCGGAGAACCCCATCTTCTCGATCGTGTCGAGCTCATAGTTCAGCCGCTCCTGCGCGGCCGTACGGAACTCCTCGTCCGACCAGGCGGGCAGCTCCGCATAGCGCCGTTCAAGCCCTTCCTGACACAGCTGGCGCAAATAATCAGGGGCGGACAGCCCCGGCGGCAGCGGCTCGAAGGAAGGAAGAATCGAGGCTCCAAGGTCCAGCGTCACCTGACACTCCTCTGCAATGCGCACCGTATTGGCCACCGCCTCCGGAACGTGGCGGAACAGCGCGTTCATCTCCTCCGCCGACTTGAAATACATCTGGGTCGTCCCCATTTTCAGCCGATCCTCGTCTTCCTTCGTCTTGCCCGTGCCGATGCAAATGAGGACATCCTGCACCGCGGCGTCCTCTTCCTCCATATAGTGCACATCATTCGTCACCGTAAGCGGGATGCCCGTCTCCTCGCTGAGCGCGACAAGGCCGAGATTGACCTTCTTCTGCTCAGGCAGCCCGTGGTCTTGCAGCTCGAGATAGAATCCGTCCTTGAAAATATCGCGGTAACGCTCCGCCGCCTCGCGGGCGGCCTCTGCTCGCCCGTGGAGCACATGCTGGGACACCTCTCCTCCAAGGCAGGCGCTCAGCGCGATGATGCCGTCCGCATGCCGGCGCAGCGTGTCCATGTCCACCCGGGGCTTGTAATGAAATCCTTCCAAATGCCCGATGGACGTAATCCGCATCAGATTGCGATAGCCTTCTTCATTTTTTGCCAGGAGAATCAGGTGATAGTTCGGCTGCTCCTTGCGGGAGCCCTTATCATGAAGCGACCCGGCCGTAACATAAGCTTCCATGCCAATAATTGGCTTGACTCCGTGCGCAAGGCAAGCTTTGTAGAAGGCGATGGTCCCGTACATGACCCCATGATCCGTAAGCGCCAGCGCTTTCATCCCATATTGAGCCGCCCGTGCGGCCAGATTCTCGATGCGGGCCGCACCGTCAAGCAGGCTGTATTCACTGTGAACATGCAGGTGCACGAACGGTTCCATAGCCTTCCCCTCCTTCTTATGCCGTGCCATGTATGGGAACATATTTTCGTCTATCTTGTATTGTATCATATTTTTTCACGGAAATTCTATATATGTATAAAGGACATCTTGTCCGCAGGCACCCGCGGGAGCAGGAAAGGAGAAGCCATTCAATGGGTACGTTTCTGTCCAAAGCGCTTATCGATTTTTTTATCGCCTTCGGTGTTGTGCTGGGCGGATCAATACTAGCCGGCATCGGAGCCGTCGTCGCGCTGCAATCGCCGATCGATACGATGCAGCATATTTCCGAGCAGCTGAAAATATGGGCCGTCGTCGCCGCCGTAGGCGGAACGATCGACCCGATACGTGTCATCGAAAGCAACTTCCTGGACGGGAACCTCTCCCCGGTGTTCAAGCAGCTGCTCTACATCCTCGTCTCCTTCATCGGCGCCCATATGGGAACCGAGATGATTCAATGGATATGCCGAAGCCGAATCTAGCCGCAGAAGGGTGCCGTCAGCGAGAGGAGGCGGGCCTATGCGGCTGAAGGCAGTACCTAGATGGCTGGGCGACATCGCGCTCGTCCTGGTCGGAGCCGTCATTGGGGCGGCGGTATACCACGCCATGCACCTGCACCAATTCAACGAGTTGATGATGATGAATATCGATCTGCAGGACAGGCTGGCCCACTATAAGGCGGAGGCGGAGGATCTGCTTCGCTACAAGAATCGGCGGACGATTATCAAGAGCATCGAGGTTCATATTTATGAGCCCGCTACGGGCACGGCTCTTCCCCAGGCCCATGAGACCGAGATTCGGCGCCGCCTGCTCAAGGATTTATCCGGCTTGAAGGGCAGGGACGTCTTCCAGATTGACGAACATTCGAAGCTGGTCGAGGGTCTCTTGGCCCACAAGATATATCCCGATGTGCAAGAGAAGGACTACACCGTGCTGCTGCGCACGATGCTTGTCACCGAGGGCGTGCTTCACGTGTGGGTCGATGTCAAACTTTATATTCCGGCGAAGGTGTCCTAAATATTGGGATGAGGCGCAATCTGTGATACACTAGGGACAGCCAGAAGCTATGAAAAGCAAGTGAGAAGGAGAGTTCTTCCTGATGGAATGGATTCAATGGACGCTATTCCTGTTATTGTGCATCACATCCGTGCTGTCCGTCTTTTTCAGCATCCGCTCCCGGCGGCAGACGGACACGGTGCTCCGCGGCCTGTTCACGGCCAGAATGAACATCTGCATGGGACTGATGCTGCTCTGCCTGGCCGGCATTCAGGCGATCGCGTACTCCGCCTCGACGATGCGCATCATTGTCGGTGCCGCCGTTATGCTGATCGGACTGTTCAATCTGCTGGCCGGAGTGCGCAACCATATGCATTTCCAGCGCATTCTTGACGGGGTCGGCTCCTCGAAATAAGCCCGTCATACATCCGTGCGTCACGCGTCAGCGCGCGACAATAGCCTCTGCCCGAGATGGGCAGAGGCTATTCGCCGGTGAAAGACGGGGATCAGTCGTGATCGATCGACTGCATCGTCATCATCGCTTTGGCCGCCAGCACCTCTCCATGCCGAATCTCGACCTCCAGCTTGCAGAACTTCCGGCTCATTTCGATCAATTGAGGCTTCAGGGTAACGACATCTTCAATCTGGAGCGGACGGACGAAATACGTGGTGATATTGTCCATCACATGATCGTAGCTTCGCATCTCCTTGACCGCCCTCAGCGCGGCTTGCGTCATCAGCGTCGTCAGTATGCCCTCCGACACCGCGCCGAAGCCGTTGACCATCTGGGGCGTAATCCCCCCACGGAACATCGGATTGCCTTCCTCGTCCCGCTGCTCCTCAAATCCGTTCCATATCAAATCAACGAACGTCTCCCCCAATTGCGTCTCCTGACGCGCGTCACGCAGCGCGCTCAGCACCTCGCGGCGCGTTACGACGGCAATCAGCTTGCGGCTCCGATCGACGACAGGCAGCAGCTCCACCCCTTCCCACACCATCGTATGGGCGGCCGTCGCCAGCGTCATCTGCAGCGTGGCCGTCAGCGGGCTGCGAGTATATAGCTTCTCGATGGTCTGCTGCGAATCCGCACCAAGCATATCCTTGTACGTCATCATCCCGATAACGCGGTTCCATTCGTCCACGACCGGGAAGCGGCTGTGCCCCGTCTCTTCCCGCATCCGCTCGAAATCCTGCACCGTGCTCGAAGGACGCAGCACATACATTTTCGATTTCAACGTAACGATATCCTCGATGATCATGATCTTCTTCTTGATTAACCGGTCGAACAGCGCACGGTTAATGATCGAGGCGACGGTGAACGTGTCATATTTCGACGAAAAAATCGGCAGATTCAGCGCATCGGCCAACAGCTTGACCTCGCGGCTGGTGCCGAATCCCCCGGTGATAAGAACGCCCGCGCCGTGCTGTAGGGCAAGCCGGTGGGCATCCTCCCGGTTGCCGACGATAAGCAGGCTGCCGGCATCGATATAGCGCTCCATCGCGTCGAGCTTCATCGCCCCGATGACATATTTGTTCAGCGTCTTCTCAAGACCTTTGCCGCCGCCCAGTACATGTCCGCCCAATATGTCGACCACTTCACCGAAGGTCAGGTTGTCCGACATATTACGCGGCTTTTTCTCGACGCGGACCGTTCCTATCCGCTCCTTCGTAATGACGATGCCGATGCTCTCCGCCTCCTTGACGGCGCGGTAAGCGGTCCCCTCGCTCACCGACATCTCCTTCGCCAGCTTGCGCACCGATATTTTCGTTCCCGGCTTCAAGCCCTCGATATGATGCAGCAACTGCTCATACTTCGTAACCGTCCCATCATTCCCTTCCATCTGTTACACCCCCGAACTCCGAACTGTTGTACTCTGTATTCATGATAGCACATCTTCAAAGAACGATGCAAAAAAAACGAGTCCGGCACTTGCATCCCATAGCATTCAAGGTAATACACCCTTCATCAAACTGCTCCTCATGCGGAGAACTATGAAGTGGCGCCTCATATTCAGGCGGCATTCAATTATAACAGCAGCTTCTTTCCCGACTCCTTGAACTGTTGAAAGATATAATGAAAAAAATGACCGGTTCACCGCCATTTAACGCCCTTCTCTCTTTGTTTGCTCTCCCGTTCAGTCAGGTACCCCAGGCATACTGGACGGCGGAGAACCCAACCAAAGAAAGTACCCTCCAGCTATCTTATGATTACTATCCCATCGAATCAGGTCTCCTTGCTGTCTTACGTTCACTATCCCATCAGATCAGGTGCCCCTTACTGTCTTTCGTTCACTATCCCGTTAAGTCAGGAGAGTCCAATCGACTTCTTTCAACACATCAAATTTCATCATCCTGGTTCAAACAACTGGTCAATGCCCATCTCTGGTTCAATCCTGACTTTTCTCGCAGGAACGGAACTATTCCAGGAAGCTACATCTATTCATCAAAATTTATCAAAATAAGGCGTGAAACTCTGGTTCACTGATTCGTCCATCGTGAACGGCGTTAGGGGTGTCAGGATGAGGGCGCTGGTTGAGTCATCGCGTTCTTTCTCTGAGTCGTTGGGATATTGGTCATAAGAGGCAAATAAGGGTACTAGTTTTATCCGCGATACGCCAGGTTTTTTCATTCCGGTAGTAACGGCTACTTGTCCTTGCTGTCCTGTGGAGATACTCGTCATTGCGCAAAATTATAACCGCCCATTAAAAAAGACGGTCACTTTATCTCGTCCACCTCAAAGAGTTCCGAATATTTACAGTATACTTCGTGACCATGTTGCCATCCTGAAAAAGAAAGATATAGGAAAACCAATTCCCCAGCTCCGATGGAAAAATATACCAATCAGTTCCTCTCATCATTCATGGCGAAATCGACAAGCAGATTCATTATTTCTTGTTCACTTCTCAATGCAGTAGTCCTCCGTTCTACCCTTTATCTGAGGTAAAAAGAATAACAGAGTGCCAATACGGCCGCATCCCTTGAACGAAGGCTTACATTTGTTGCTTTTTTCATAACAGACATCAATACCACGCGCGTGTTTTTCTTATTCGACGTTTTATTTTCATATTCCTTGCCTTCTCAGGTACGAACCATTGCCCATCAACGGTTACAAACGAAAAAAGACGCGGGAACGAAATGTTCCCAGCGTCTTTCTTCTTGCCGGCACCTATATTAACCTTTTTCACGATTTTTCTCTCTATCGGTACGGGCTGCGGCCGAATCGTCAACCGGTCATTGCGGTTCCGTCAATCGACGGCTCCGTCTTCGCCAGCTTCCGGTGGCTGAGAATGAAATAGATCCAGCTGCCGAGAAGCGACAGCACGAGGAAGATGGACAGCTTGCCGAGATTCAGCCAGACGTATTGGATGTCGCCCAGCGACACGACGCCGCGGAAGGCCCGGATCGTGTAAGTCATCGGGAACCAAGGGTGCAGCATCTGGAAAAATTTCGGCGTTAATTCAATCGGGAAGGTGCCTGCGGTCGAGGACAGCTGGAACACGAGCAGCAAAATGATAATGAAGCGCCCTACGTTCCCGAATGAGGTAATGAAAAATTGGATCATGGCAAAGAACGTTAAGCTCGTAACGAGACAAACGACGAAAAACATCGGCACGTTCGTCACCGGCAAATGAATCACATGGAGGACGACCAATCCGGCAATGGCAACCTGCAGAACGCTCTCCACCGTCATGAATCCGTATTTGCTCGTCATCCAGGCGGTGCCGGAAGGCGGCCGGGTGTAGGTCTCCCGCAGCGGGTAGACCATCGAGAACATCAATGCCCCGACGAAAAATCCAAGCGACAAAAAATACGGAGCCATGCCTACGCCGTAGGTCGTGACATCATGATTCGCGACTTTATCGCTGCCAACCGGGGACGTAATCATTTCATACGTCTTATCGGTCGGGTTCTGCTGCGCTTTATCCGCGCCTTCCTGTAGCTTCTGGCGAAGCTCCGCGCCGCCGGATAAAAGCTGCTCCTGACCGTCCAGCAACTGCTCGAATCCGCCGTTGATTGCATCCTTCGCTTGATCGACCTGATTCAGCATCTCGCTCATCTTGACGAAGATCATCTCCTGCACCTTATTGGCGGCTTCCTTCAGCTTCATCTCCGCCATGTCGTGCAGCAGATCTCGCGCCATCGGCTCCAGATTGTTCACCTTGTCGTCGGCCGCCTGATGAATCTTTGTGAGAATCTCCGGCGTCATCCGATCCAGCTCGTCATTCGCTTTCCGATGGAGGCCCGCCACGACCTGCGGCTCGTACTCCATCCATTTGGAATCGACCGTATCATGAAGCTTGTCGGTAAGCTGTTTCAATTTTTCCTGATAAATATCTTCGGCAACGAGATGCGCTTTGGCCAGCAGCTTCGGAGCCAGCTCATTCGCTTTGGACATCGCTACCTGCTGTGCGAGCGAACGCACCTGCGGATAGACCTGGTCGAATTTCTGGTCTGCTGCCTGATGCAGCTTGGCGAGCAGTGCGGGCTTCAACTTGTCGAGCTCCTTGTTGACCATGTTGTTCAAATCCTGCTTCACCTTGTCGCGCAGCTGCTCCAGATTGACCTGAGTCAGATTTTCCTCGACCTGGGATCGAACCTGTTCCAGCTGCTTCTTCATCGCCTCCCACTGCTGCTGGAGCTCTGGGGGCAGCTTCTCGCCGATGGGCTTAAGCTTCTCTTCCAGTTGATCGAGATTTGCCTGGATGTTATCCAGCTGCTCCTTCCCGCGCTTGATGGCATCGTCGAAGATCTGATCCACTTTCTCATCAATATAACGGTTCAGCGTCGAACGGATTGAGCTGTCAACATTCGCATACTCCTTGTCAATAATGCTGTGCATCTTCACCCGGGCAGCCGGCTCCATGTCGGCAATCGACTTGTCGACCTCCTGACTGATTTTGCCCAACACCTGGTTGAGGTTGCTATTATACGCAGTGTCGATTTCCTGATGCAGCTTCTTGCGAATCTCATCTCCATAGACGGCGGATTGCTTGTCGATCTGCGCATGAAGCTTCTCCTTCGACAATGGCGAGTACTCATTGACCATGTCGTCGATCCGCGTATGGACGGTATCATATACAATCTTGGTATACTTCTCGGCTTCGGTATCGATGTCTTGATGGACCTTTTTCATCAGTTCGGGCTTCTTCGTATCCATCGTTTTGTCTATTTCATCATGAATCAGTTGATCGAGCTTCTTCTCGTTCTCGGCCAGCATCTTCTCGACCATCGTCTCCGCTTCCGCCGTCTTCGAGTCGACCTGCGCATTCAATTCGTCCCGGAACATCTCGATTCCGGCGCCCAACTGGCTGAGACCGTCTTCGATTTTACCGGCCCCTTCGCTGGCGGCGCCTAATCCTTCGGCGACGGTATCGATCGCATTGAACATCTGCTCAACATAGGTCTCCGTCACCTTTTGCGACAGCTCCGACTTGATGCTCTGCACGACCTTGTCAGAGATTTGGCCGGACAAGAAATTATAGCTGCTATTCTCCTTATAGATCAGATTCATCGGCTTCGGATTGGGGTCGAGAATCGTGGTCGCGTTGTGCGACATCTCTTCCGGCACGATAATAAGCAAATAATACTTGTTCTCGCTTAATCCGCGCTCACCCTCCTTGCGCGACACGAAATGGAAGTCCACCGCATCATTGCTATGCAGCTTCTCAATCAGCTCATGCCCGATCGCAATCTCCTTGCCTTCATACGTCACCGGCCGGTCCTCATTAACGATTGCGACAGGCATGTTTTTGACATTGCTGTACGGATCCCAGTTCGCCACCAAATAGACGCCACTGTACAACAGCGGGATAACCAGGAGACCGAGTATCGGAATCAGGACATCCTTCGACCGGATGACCCCCATTAATTCCGACCAAAAAAACCGAAGACTCTTCATGCTGTCACCTCCTCACTGACCGAATGACCATTTTGTTAAAATAGTTCTGACACCGCAGATGTTTGATATTATACCGCCCGCCTTTTCAGAATTCAAACAGATTATTTCTGGCAATTACCCTTAAAATGGTTCGAAACTGGATTAAAATTGATATAAAAACGGCGATTTTCTCTTGTTTATAAAAATTTGCTACGGTCAAGTTCGCTGCATGAAAGAGTGGAGCGCGCATCGGCGCTTGAAGCTACGAAGAATGTATGCGAAGGGAATTCAGAACATGAAAAAACCTCCCTCTTCCTCAACGGGAAGAGGGAGGCATAGCCAGCCCATGTCGATTGCTGTTGATATTATATTACCGCTTGCCCGGCTCATATGGCGCGCCAAGCGCAGACGGCGAATTGCTCTTGCCGGCCGTGAAGATCAGCACGAGGAGCGTCAGCACATACGGTAGCATGTAAAATACTTCCGTCGGTACCGCATTGGCGAAGGAGTACAGCTGAACCTGATCTCGCAGCGCCTGCGCGAAGCCGAAGAACAACGCTGCGCACGTCGCGCCGATCGGATTCCAGCGGCCGAAGATAACCGCCGCCAGCGCGATATACCCCTGGCCGGAGATCGTATTGGACGCGAAGCTGCTGTTCGCTGTCAAAGCAATCGTCGCTCCGCCCAAGGCGGCAATCGATCCGCCGACCATGACGGACCAGCCGCGCAGCCGATTGACCTTCACCCCGGCCGTGTCCGCCGCTCCCGGGTGCTCGCCGACCGCCCGCAGCCGCAGGCCGAGCGGCGTCTTGAACATCACGTAATAGACGATGATGACGAACAGGAGCGCGATATACGTCGTCGGATACGACTGGAAGAACGCTCTACCCACGAACGGAATATCACTCAGCCAAGGAATGTGAATCCGGTGGAACACATGGCTGAGGACCGGCGTCTCGGCCGCCCCGTTGAAGATGAGCTTCACCAGGAAGAAGGTTGAGCTGGCGGCGAGCATATTGACCACGATACCGCTAATGACCTGATTCGCCTTGAAGCGAACCGAGGCAATGACATGAATGCCTGAGAAGATGACCGTAAAGATAAGCGCGGCCAGACAGCCCAGCCATGGGGAAGCCGCACCCAGTCCTGCCTGTTCGGCGTAATAAGCCACAACCGCGGAGGAAAACGCGCCTGACACCATGAAGCCTTCCAATCCGAGGTTGATAACCCCCGAACGCTCCGCAATGAGTCCGCCGAGCGCGGCGAAGACGAGTGCTGTTGCAAATACGAGAGTTCCGTTGATTAAAGATCCAAGCAATTCCATCTGTTATCCCTCCCGCTTCGCCTTTTTGGAACGTGAAAACCGTGCTAACAACCAGCGAATCATGCCTGGAGCCGCGGCGAAGAAGATGATGATGCTGATGACCATCTTGATGACCTCGCCAGGAACGTCCGCTCCGAAGCTCATGCCCTGCGCTCCGTACATTAACGCCCCGAACAGCGCGGCGGCCAACAGGACGCCCAGCGCGCCGTTCATGCCAAGCAGCGCGACGGCGATACCGTCAAAGCCGATACCGGAAGTAACGGAGGAGATAGCCATATATTTGAAGACGCCCAGCACTTCCAGCGTTCCGATCATGCCGCCCAGCATCCCCGAGAGGAAGAACGTCCGGGTAATGACCTTGGACACGCTCATGCCGGCATATTCCGCCGCATGTCTGTTATTCCCTACGGCGCGGGTCTCATACCCCCACTTCGTCCGGTTCATATATAAGTGGTACCCGATAATAGCGACGATGACGATAAAGAACCCCCAATGAACGCGGGCCCCGCTCATCAAATCGCTGAGCCAGCCGATCTGGATGCTGGCCGATTCCTGGATGCTCTGCGAACGGGACGTTCCCGATTCCGCCATGAACGCCTTGATGACTATATGGCTGAGATAGAGCGCGGTCCAGTTCAGCATGATGCAGGAGATAACCTCGTTAATGCCCCGCTTCGTCTTGAGCAGACCGACAAGCGCGCCCCACAGCCCGCCCAGAATCGTGCCGGCGATAATGGCGACGATGCCGTGCAGAATCGGCGGCAGTGATATCATATTGCCTACGATGAGCGCACCGAGCGAGCCCATCACAATCTGGCCGTCTACCCCGATGTTGAACATACCCGCACGGAACGCAATCGCTACGGCCAATCCGGCGAAGATAAGCGGAACGATCGCCCGCAACGTCTCTCCCATGTCATAGGCGGAGCCAAATATTTTCTCAACCAGCGACTGATATGCAAGCAGCGGATTATAACCTCCGGCAAGCATAACGAGAGCTCCGATAAGAATACCGAGGATGATGGCCACGAGAGAGATGATAACCGATTCTTTGGCTAGCATCGATTTAAGTTTGTTCATGACGTTCCCCCCCTTGATGCTTGCCGGCCATCATGAGACCCAGCTCCTGGTCTGTCGTTGTCTCCGGCGTCGTCTCTCCGACAATGCGCCCGTCGAACATGACGAGGATGCGGTCGGCCACATTCAATATCTCTTCCAGCTCGAACGACACGAGCAGGACCGCCTTGCCTGCGTCGCGCTGGGCGATTAATTGCTTATGCACGAATTCGATCGCCCCGACGTCCAGCCCCCGTGTCGGCTGGGCTGCGACGAGCAGCTTCGGATCTTTGTCGATCTCGCGCGCGATAATGATCTTCTGCTGGTTCCCGCCGGACATCGCCCGCACCAGTGTATGGATGCTTGGCGTCCGAATATCGAAATGCTCGACATACCGTTCCGCCACCTGTTCAATCGCCTGCTGATCCATCAAGCCTTTGCGGCTGAACTTCGGGCTGTCATATGATTTGAGCACGGCATTCTCGCTTACGTCGAAATCGAGCACCAGCCCATGCTTATGCCGATCCTGAGGGATGTAAGAGATACCCTTGTCCGAAGCGGCACGCGGAGACACGTCCGTCACATCCTGGCCAGCCAGCCGGATATGCCCGCCCGCGGTCCGGCGCATGCCGGTTATCGCTTCAATCAGCTCATTCTGACCGTTGCCGTCCACGCCCGCGATACCGACAATCTCTCCGGCGCGCACTTGGAAGCTGACGTTGTCCACGGCATGCTGCCCGTGCTCGTCCTTCACGATTAGGTTATCAACCTGAAGCATGACATCCTGCGGTGAAGCCGGCGCCTTGTCTGTCTTGAATTCGACATGCTTGCCAACCATCTTCTCGGCTAGCATCTCCGGATCCGTCTCAGACACCTTCACGGTATCAATGACTTTGCCGCGGCGGATAATCGTGCAGCGGTCCGCAACCTCCATTATTTCCTTCAGCTTGTGCGTAATGAGCAGAATCGACTTGCCTTCCGCCGCCAGCCGCTTCATAATGTGCAGCAGCTCATCGATCTCTTGCGGCGTCAGCACCGCGGTTGGCTCATCGAAAATAATAATCTCGGCGCCGCGGTACAGCGTTTTCATAATTTCGACCCGCTGCTGCATGCCGACCGAAATCGATTCGATGACCGCCTCCGGCTTCACATTCAGCCCATACTGCTCAGACAGCTGGCGTATTTTAAGGGCAGCGCCCTTTAAATCCATCTTTATGCCTCGCGTCGGCTCCATGCCGAGCACGATATTTTCCGTAACCGTAAAAGGGTGAACAAGCTTGAAATGCTGATGCACCATGCCGATGCCGCATTCAATCGCCTTGTTCGGGCCGTCCATCACAATCGGCCGGCCGTTCAGTTCAATACTGCCTTCATCAGGCTGATACAATCCGAATACGATATTCATCAATGTCGATTTGCCGGCGCCGTTTTCGCCGAGAAGCGCATGAATTTCGCCTTTTTTCAACTGCAAGCTGATTTGATCGTTTGCTACAATGCCGGGAAAGCGCTTTGTAATTCCTTTCAATTCCAGTATGATATCTCCCTTGTGCATATGGCGTTCCCCTCCGTAACACATCTCCCCGCCGCTCTAGCGGCGGGGAGACGGTATGGTGAAATTAAGTCGTCGGCACTTCAATCTCGCCGTTTACAATTTTTGCACGGTATTCTTCGACTTTGTCCAATATATCCTTAGGCACGTTTTTGTCGGAAGTCGGCGCAATATCGACGCCTTTTTCCTTCAGGCCCATAGAAGTGACTTGGCCGCCAGGGAAGTTGCCGTCCGCCAACGCCTTGGAAATCGTATATACCGCTTCGTCGACCTTCTTAATCATCGAGGTCAGCGTCACATCGTCGCCGAACTCAAGCGACTGGTCCTTGTCTACGCCGATAACCCAGACGCTGTCGCCGCGCTTCACACGCTCTTTGGCTTCATTGAATACCCCGTTGCCTGTCAAGCCGGAAGCGTGGAAAATAATATCGACGCCGTCGTCATACAACGTGGAAGCAGCCGATTTCCCCATATCGACGCGGGTGAATTGCCCCGTGTAAATCGCTTTGAAGGAAGCATCCGGATTAACCGCCTTGACGCCTTCGCGGAAGCCGGCTTCGAAGCGCTTGATAACCGGAATTTCCATGCCGCCGACGAATCCGATTTTGTTTGACTTCGTCATCGATCCGGCGATAACGCCGACCAGGAACGCGCCTTCGTTTTCTTTGAAGGAGACGGAAGCGACGTTCGGCACGATGATTTCCGAATCGACGATACCCAGCTTCGCGTCTGGATTCTCGTTGGCAATCTTCGTTACCGCATCATCCAGCGTATAAGCCGTGGCCCAGGTCAAGTCGTAGCCGCCCTTGACGAACTGGTTCAAGCTCGGATTGACTTCACCGTCATTTTTCGGCTCCAAATATTTGACTTCATAGCCGAAGTCGTCGCGCAGCTTCTGCAGGCCTTCCCAAGCGCTCTGGTTGAACGATTTATCATTCACGCTTCCCAGATCGGTAACCATCCCGACCTTGAGCTTCTTCCCGCCGTCTTCAGCGCCTTCGCCGCCGCCAGCGTTCGTGCCCCCGGATTTGTTGCCGCAGCCGGCCAGAGCGAAGGTGAACAATAGCATCGCTGATAATACCAACAACATCGATTTCTTCATTGACAAGTTCCCCCTTGAGATTAATCAATCCTTCTTCGTCTTGCATCTATCTAAAGCGAGCACGTCAGCGGGCCGCCAACAGCGATAAAAAGCTGGTCCCGTGACCTGTTCCCGTGACGCCGAAGTTGTCTGCCAGCGTAGCGGCCAAGTCGGCAAAGGTCGAGCGTACTCCGATGGAAGCGGTCTTGCCCGCAAACGTCGGATTGTAGATTAGAATCGGCACATACTCGCGTGTATGATCCGTTCCTGCATGAATCGGGTCGTTGCCGTGATCGGCCGTAATGATGAGCAGGTCTTTCTCGCCGACCCGTTCCATCATCTCCGGCAGCGCTCGGTCGAACTCCTCCAGGCAGCGGGCGTAGCCCTCCGGATCGCGCCGGTGTCCGTACAGAGAATCGAAATCAACCAGGTTGGTAAAGATCAATCCTTTCCCTGCATCTCCTAAGCGCTCAATCGTCGTCTCCATGCCGTGTGAATTGCTCTTGGTAGGATAGGAGTGATTGATTCCGCTTCCGGAGAAGATATCGTTAATTTTCCCCACGGATACCACTTCATACCCGCCCTCGGAGATGAAATTTAGAACCGTCTTCGCCGGCGGAGCAAGTGCGTAATCATGACGATTGGCGGTCCGCTTGAAGTTGCCCGGCTCACCGACGTACGGCCGCGCGATAATGCGTCCGACGGCATATGGCGCGGTCAGCGTCATCTCCCTAGCGATCTCGCATGCCGCATACAGCTCTTCCAGCGGAATAATGTCTTCATGCGCCGCAATCTGGAATACGCTGTCCGCGGACGTGTACACGATCCAGGCGCCGGTGCGCATCTGCTCTTCACCGTACTCATTCAGCACATCCGTCCCGGAAGCAGGGCGGTTGCAGAGCACCTTGCGTCCCGTCTTCTCCTCGAAAGCCTTGATGAGCGGCTCGGGAAATCCTTCCGGATAAACCTCGAATGGAATGTCGACATGCAGGCCCATCAACTCCCAATGGCCGGTCATCGTATCTTTGCCGACGGAAGTCTCGGCCATTTTGCCATAGAAGGCCAGTGGAGTTTCGGCGGGAGGAATATGCGGCAGGTCCGCGATATTGCCCAGACCGAGCGCCTGAAGATTCGGAAGCTGAATTGTCGGTACGCGCTCCGCAATATGGCCGAGCGTGTGAGAGCCGACGTCTCCAAAGCGTTCCGCATCGGGAAGCTCTCCGATTCCTACACTATCCATGACGACGACACATATTCGTTCAAACATGTTTACCACTCCTCTTCTGTTATCCAAGTTGTCTAATCGGACACCCGCGCCGGTACTTGGCTTATCCGGCGAATGTCATGTAATATATAGATGTATAAATGTAATTATGGTTTTTCGACAGGCAATATATCCATATTCCTGCCGATGAAAGGAGAATCCATGCTCAGCAGTTTACAGCACGTTTTTTTGTTACAAGACTTATCACAGGAGGATTGCGACAATATCCTTCCCCTGCTGAAAACCCGAACCTATAAGAAGAACCAGGTGCTCATCCATGAAGATGATGATAGTTCTGATATATATATTTTGCGGGAAGGACTAGTAAAAGTATATCGTCTTTATCACGACAAGGAAATTATTTTAAACTTCCAGTTCCCCGGCGATATCATCGGCGAGATGGAAACCATCGCTACCTACCCTCGCCGCGTCGCTACCGTAGAAACGATGGAGACCTCCCATTTCTGGGTCATGAACCGATCAGATTTCAACGCGATCATGGACAGACACCCGTCGGTAATGAAGAGAGCCTATAACCGGCTGCTCGATCACTTGAGCAATATGAACAACAAAGTCCGCTACCTGTCTTATCTCGACGTGCGATTGAAGCTGGCGAACTTGCTCCTGGATCTGTATTACAACCTGGGCAAGCCTGCTGAATCCGCTTACAAGATCGATTGTAAAGTGACGCATCACCTCTTGGCCAACATGATTGGTGTGACCCGGGAATCGATCTCGAAGGTCATGCGCGATCTGCAGGACGAAGGTGTGCTGATGATGAATCAGAAATACATTTACATTACCGACTTGGAGAAGCTGCAATCGATGTGCGATGACATGGATGATTCGCCCGCTTACCGCAAATGGCGTTCGCAAGATATCTTCCAACCGTAAAAATCCATGGTGCCGAATACGCGCCATGCATGCATAGAACTGATGGCGGCTGCCGACGATAAGGTCGGGGCCGTTTGTCATATCTTGATTATAATTGGCGAAGAAGACGCATTCAGTTACCAACCCGTCAATAATTTGGTGAAATTGTTCACAGAATATAAGGGCCGCCATCACGGTTTTTCAATCCGTGTTCATGGTATCGTATAAATACAAGTAACCGTTTTCATATTAATAACGGTTCTAAATTTATTTTGTGAAGGACAATGGAGGGATTCAGCATGAGTATTCATTTGGAAGCACAAGTTGGAGATATTGCACCCGTCGCCTTGATGCCTGGCGATCCTCTTCGCGCGAAGTACATCGCAGAAACGTTCCTTGAGAACGCCGTTTGCTACAACCAGGTTCGCGGCATGCTCGGATACACAGGAACCTATAAAGGACATAAAGTATCGATTCAAGGCTCCGGCATGGGGATTCCTTCCTTCTCCATATACGCGACGGAATTGATCAAAGATTATGGATGCAAGACCATCATCCGCATCGGAACATGCGGCGCGATTCAAGAAGACGTGAAGCTGCGCGACGTGCTGCTGGCGCAAGCGGTATGCACCGACTCTTCCATCAACAAGCACTACTTCCCGGATGCCGAGTTCGCCCCGATTGCGACATTCGATTTGCTTCGCAGCGCCTATGAGATCGGCCAGGAAAAAGGGCTTCATCTTCAGGTAGGGAACATCTTCTCTTCGGATCATTTCTATGCCGACACTGTAGAGATGCAGACGAAGATGGGCAAATACGGGGTTCTCGCCGTAGAAATGGAGACGGCGGCGCTTTATATTTTAGCGGCGAAATACGGTATTGACGCCTTGGCGATGTTCACCGTCAGCGATCATATTCTGACCGGGGAGCAGACGACGGCCCAAGAGCGGCAGACGACGTTCAACGACATGATCGAAGTCGCGCTGGAGACAGCACTTCGCGGCAAATAAGACAACCGGACAGACAGGAAAAAGGGGCAGCCCGCGGTCAATGCCAAGACCGGGCTGCCCCTTTGCTCCATGCTCACTTCATCCGCACGATTTTGCGGCTCAGCCGCTCCTCCCAACGCCGCAGCTTCTCCTGCTTGATACGCTGCAGGTCCCTCTCGGTCTCTTCATCCACGCACAGGAGGCGGTGCAGATGGGCGGCAATAATAAGCAGCGCGAAGGCGCACCAGACGATGCAGAACCAGACGGCCGGCGTCCAGCCACCCTGGAAAGACAGTGTCGGCAGTACGATGACAAGCATGGCAAGGGCAGCCCCTATCGACAGGACATGCTTCCATACACTACGCTTCGAAGAACGGAAATAAGACATTCGGTTCATCATGGGCAATCGCTCTCCTTCAACAGCAACGAAGACAGCCGGCGGCGCCATCGTTCTGTAATCCTATAGCTTGGCTATAGTAGAGCGTATGCGGCATCCATAGATAACATGCCAGATTCGTTCACACCGCAGCACCCGCGGCATCAGTATCGCTCGGCCGCGTAGGCCTCGCGCTCAATGTGCCGGTATCAGGCATACAGATGGCCGAGCGCATCCGATACGATCTTGTTCACATCCTGAATGACGACCGCCAGCCGCCGTTCGGCTTCGAACAGCTGCGCGATCTCAGAATTCATGCTGATGACTTCATACAGCTTCTCCATTTTGTCCAGCTCCGACTGCTCCGGCATCTCGCCAGTCATCATCTTCTGCTGCATCTCCATCTGGCGCAGGCGGAAATCATCCAGCATTCGCTTGCTGTCCCCATCGGCCTCAATCGCCTTCATCGCCGTCTCGACGGCCTTCGCCTCGTCCGATTGCTGCAAGGCGCGGGCCAATTCATGGGCTTGATCATATACACTCATCCATTCTCATCCTTTCCGTTCTTCCTCGTAAGTCAGCATACCATACAGGAGCGGCCGCTGTCGCGAGTGCTACTAACCGATGGCCAGAAGAATCAGCGACTGAATCAAGCCGATAATCCCACCAAGCAGCGCCCCGAGCCACGTGATAGCACGGAACTCCTTCCCCGAGACGCTCAAAATAATCGTCTCCAGCCGCTCGATCGGGAACTGCTCCACCTGTGAACGGACGACTTCCTCCAGACGAGCGGCACGCACGACCTTGTCCAGATTGCGATCCAGCAGCGCGATCGCGGAATCGACGAGCCGCGGCACGTAGGGCTGCCAAGCCTCCTTGCTCTCCTCCAGCCAGCGGCTCGGCCGCGCGTCTCCCCACCGTTCCAAGCGGCGGCTCCACTGCAGCCATGACTTCGCCAGCCCGATAATCTGGCCGGCAGGCTCGGACTCGTCGCCCGACCAGACGCGCAGCAGCTCGGCCGGCGGCTGGCTCAGCCAATCCTCCAGCTTCCGCTCCAGCATGCGGGTCACGGTCTCATGGACCTTGTCGGAACGAAGCTGCTCCGCCAGCAGAGGCGTAATCCGCGTGACCAGCTTATCTTCATCGACGAAGATGGCCGCCATCACGCCCATGAAGCCCTTCGACCGGTCCACGAACTCCTTCGCCATCCGCAGCAGCATGCGCTGCCCGCTGGACGACAGCAGTTCCCGCTCAATCGACAGCAGGATGGCGGAAGCGGCCTTGCCTGCCAGCCGGTTCAGGCTCTCCTCCTGCCCTGCCGGCAGGAACTCGGACAGCGGACGCTCGTCCCAGCCGCTGCCCGCCAAGCCGCGCCGGATTCCCGACTCAGTCAGCTTGTCGAGCCGCTCCCCGCAGGCCGCACATAGCTCAGGCCAGCTGTGCCCGGGGAAGGCAAGCGCGGCCCATTCGCGCAGCGTGCGATCATCCGCCAGCAGCCGGTCGAGAAAGCCCGCCAGGCCGGCCGCCGCCCGCTCCTGCACCTCCGGCTGGCGCAGCATCACCCGCAACCCATCGCTGGTCACCAAATATTCAGATACGACATCCCCTAACGAGCCCGCAATATCTAACTTCCGCTTCGGAATGAGGCCGGGCGTGAACGGCACTCTCCGTCCGAACAGATGAATCGGCTGCCGCGGGTGGAACAGCATCTTTATTGCAAAATGATTCGTAATGCCGCCGACAAACGCAGCCACAATGACGCTAAATAGAATAAACAACCAATTGGGCACGTCCACCCCTCCTTTCATGGTGCAGGTCAATCACCAAGGGAAATATGTCCTCATATGATGAATTACGTATGCGGTTCACCTGTATTAGTATCGACTCCAGCCCGGTGCATACCGTGATTCATCATGCAAGTCGTCGTTGGAAGGAGAACCAACATGTCGAAATCAAAAGTGAGGCTCCACGTTGTGAGTGCCGGCATCTTGCGGGAAGACACAATCATGTTGGGCGACAGCTATGTCAAGCAATGGAAAATTCCCGTAAACCATCCGATTACGCTGCGCTTTGGTTCCTTCAGACAGAGTGTGACCGTATCCTCCGTTCCCAAATCTGACGGGCTCCGGATCAATCATGCGCTTGCCCGTAATATGGGCCTGTCGAACGGTGGTACCCTGCGGCTAACGTATACCCAGCAGACGTTGAGAATCGGTCCGCTCATCGGCGTCCTGATCAGCCGGGATTATCCTGATATTCCAGATCGGCCGTTCGGCACGATTACCGCCTTCTGCCGGGAGATGGTCGATGCCTGCCAATCCCAAGGAGCCGTTGCCTGCTTCTTCACGCCCGAACATCTGAAGGACCCTCAACGGATACAGGCATGGGTTTTTACAAAAGGAACTTGGCAGCTCACCAGCATGCCAATCCCGGATGTCGTTAACAATCGCTTGACTACACGATCTCTGGAGAACAAACCTAGCGTACAGCATTTCATGAAAGAAGTAAAATTACGCTACCAGTCGCATGTATTCAATGAAAAGTTTCTGGATAAGACCGAGGTATTCGACGCGTTGAAGTCGAGTGCGGAGTTGACCCGCTACTTGCCGGAATCGTATTTGTTGCGCAGCTACTCTACCCTCAAGACGATGAGCGGACGATACCAGACCCTCTTCCTGAAGCCAGCCCGGGGAAGCCTCGGCAAAGGCATCATCTGCATTAACCGTACCTCGGATAACGGTTATCAAGCCCTCTATTCCAATATTAGCGGCACCAAGCGCCAGAACTTCAACAGCTTAACCAAGCTGTTCTCTTCCCTGTCCGGGAAGCTGAAGACGAACCGCTACCAGATCCAGCAAGGCTTGAACTTAATCGATTATGCCAAGCGCCCGATTGATTTCCGCGCGCTCGTTCAGAAGAACATTCATGGCCGCTGGAGCATCACGTCCATCGTCGCCCGAACCGCGAGCACGCAGCATTTCGTGTCGAATGTGGCGCGCGGCGGAACGCTCAGCACCGTGAAGGAAGCGGTCAGCCGCTCGAATCTGCCGACCGGCGCGAAGAGCGATATCGTGGGCAAGCTGCAGCGGGCCGCGCTCGATATCGCGCGCGGCATCGACACGCATATTCCCGCTCACTTCGGTGAATTGGGGATTGACCTGGCTATCGATACGTCAGGCAAAGTGTGGCTGCTTGAAGTCAACTCCAAGCCTTCCAAAAATGACAATACTCCGTTAAACGTCAACCGAGTCCGTCCCTCCGTCCGCAAAACGGTGGAATACGCCCGGTATTTGTCCGGATTTTAAGGAGGTGGCAGGGAATGAAGAAGAAGAGAACCGATCAGCAGCCTGTCATCGGCGTTCTGCAGAACGAGTCGCCCGGCACTCCCCCCTTCACCGAGCCTGAATATTGCCGCCGACTCTGTCAGGCCGGACGCAAACACGGCGTCCGAGTTATCGTATTTTCGCCTGAATGGGCCGACCTTGCTTCCGGTACGGTGAACGGTTATGTCTACGGCGACCAGCGATGGGAGCCTTGCACTACCGCGTTGCCTTCCCTTGTGTACAACCGGTGCATCTTCTCCGGCGGAAGCGCCAGCGCCAAAGCTTCAACCGCCCTTGCCAAGCTGCTGCGGAGCAGACGCACAGCCCAGTTGGGGGTCGGATTGCGGGGCAAATGGGACATCTACCGCTCCTTATCCACAGAGTCTGGCCTGAGCGCGATTCTGCCGCCCACTCATCTTTACAAGGGCAAGCGCAGCCTCGCTGCTGCGCTGTCCCGCTACGACGGAAGCCTGTTCCTGAAGCCTCATGCCGGCTCCAAGGGGAAATCTGCGCTCCGGGTACAGTATCGCCGGACGGCACAGCAAAGAGATGGAAGCCATGCCCCCTTACTCCATATAACAGGACGCGATCAACGCAACCGCCCGCTGACGAAGCATTTTGAATGCACCGAGAATGGATACGACTGGATTGCCGGCTTTATCGGCAGACGAACCTTTGTCATGCAGCCTTGCTTATCCTTGCTGACGCAGGCAGGCGAGCCATTCGACATTCGTGTGCTGATGCAAAAGAATGACCGGGGCCGTTGGGCGATGACCGGCATGGCCGCACGCATCGGTGCCCCTGACAGCATTACTTCCAATCTCCATGGAGGCGGGCGGGCCGTGTCTGTCCTTCCATTTTTGAAGCGCGAATACGACCTGGAGCGTGCCGAGCGGCTCATGGAGCAGCTGCATGCCTATAGCGAGCGCATTCCCCCTCTACTTGAAGCACGACACGGGCGTCTGATGGAGGTCGGCCTGGATTACGGCATTGATCGGGAAGCCCGCATGTGGCTGCTGGAGGTCAATTCGAAGCCGGGCAGGACGGTCTTCCGTCAGACAGGCGAGCGGGAAGCCGCTGTGAAATCCGTGGAAAATCCCATCTTGTATGCGCGCTATGTATTGGGTCGACATCTTAGGAGGGTAAGTCCATGAGTTTGACGGTATGCAACGTCCACTTAACACCTAAATCCGAGAAAACAGTGTATCTCTCCAGCACCTTAATGAAGCAACTGAAGCTAACCGGCAAAAAATCAGTACGGCTTCGATTGGGCAAGGCGACAATCCCTGCTACGCTGAAGCCGGTGAAGCGTCCAGGCAACCATGTCATCATACCAGCTGGCCTTCGTAGCTTCGTCCGGGTGCCGAAATCCGGTATGGTCTATCTTCGCAACGATCAGGAAGGCGATCTGCAATTGGGACCGCTAATCGGCATCTTATCGGATTCCTCGCTGCGCACGCAGTCGCATCCATTCGGCGGCCGAACCTCGTTCATTAAGCAAATTTTGCGCGCCGGCAATAAGAAAGCCTACGTCTTTGCCTTCACTCCGCGCGACATCAATTGGCATAACGAGACCGTCAACGCCTACTTCCTATCGGAATCCGGCAGTTGGATCCGGCGCACCGTGCCGCTGCCGGATGTCGTATATAACCGGCTGCCGAGCCGGAGGGCAGAGACGACGCCCTCGATCCAGATGCTGCGGGAGCGGTTCGTTCGCCGGAACATCCCTTTTTTCAACTGGAGCTTCTTCAAAAAATCCGATATCTACGAGCTGCTGGAAAACGATCTGGAGGCCAATCTCCACGTGCCGGATTCGGTCATGAATCCGACGCCGGACACGATTCGCGACATGCTGGCCCGCCATCAGTTCGTCTACTACAAGCCGACCTCGGGAAGCCTCGGTATCGGCATCTATCGGCTGACCTACCTACCGAGAAAAGGATATTTCGCACGTTACACAGTCAACGGCAAAAACACGCTGCTCCGCTTCAAGCAATTCTCAAGCCTCATGCGCATGCTGCAAGGAAGGCACGGCCGTTCGCTGCGTAACTATGTCGTGCAGCAGGGAGTTCGGCTCGTCGAGATCGATGGCTGTCCGATCGACTTCCGCTTCCATATGCACAAGAACGGGGAGAATGACTGGACCGTTGTCGGAATCGGGGCCAAGAAAGCCGGCAAAGGCAGCGTTACCACCCACGTGAAGAATGGCGGTCAACTGATGACGCCGGAGCAGGCTCTCCAGCGGATGTTCGGCAACAGAGCCGACGAAGTGCTTGTCAATATGAAAAGGGTAGCCATCGAACTGGCGCTGGCCATTGAACGGAACTATCCTCATCTGCTTGGTGAGCTCGGCTTCGATCTCGGCATTGACCGGGATGAGCATGTATGGATGTTCGAGGCCAATGCCAAGCCTGGGCGCTCAATATTCAAGCATCCATCCTTGCGCACTGAAGGTCAATCATCCATTGAACATATCCTGGATCACTGTTTGTTCCTAAGCAAATTCCGCAGGAGGGATCCGATGTGAGTGGCATAGAGCAAGATCAGCTGCCGGTCGTCGCCATTCTGACGATCGAGGATGCCAAGGAAAAATTCCGCGGCAATCGCGATAACTTCCTGGATATCTTGCGTGCGGGCAAGGATCTCGGATTTACCGTATATATCGTGACCGTGAGGGATCTGAAGCTCGATGCCAAGCGAATCGCGGGCTATGATTACAACGAGGATAAGCAGGCCTGGCAGCAGGATTGGTTCCCCCCTCCCCGCATCGTCTATAACCGCATACCGCTGCGGGAGGATGAGAATCTGCCTGCCGTCCGCAACAAGATTGAGGAGATTCTGGAGCATCACAGCATTCGCCTGTATAATCCTTACTTTTTCAACAAATGGCAATTGTTCGAATGGCTGAAAAAATCGAGGGCCACCCGGCCCTTCATCCCCGCGACGCGGCGGCTGCGCACCTCTGTCGCGCTGGCCAAAATGTTGAACAAACATCCCTATCTGTTCCTGAAGCCGGAGACGGGAAAGGCCGGCATGGGCATTATGACGCTGCGCGTCAATCATACGAAAGCGATGAAGTTCCGGCTGAAAACCCAGGACAAGAGAAGGAGCGCCCTGTTCAAATGCGCCACGATCTCGAAGCTGTGGGCCCGGATACGCAAGCAGGCCGGGACCCATGATTATATCGTCCAGCAAGGCATTCCACTGGCTACGTTGAACCGGCGGCCGTTTGATTTGCGGGTGCTCGTGCAGAAGAACAGCAAAGGCCAATGGGATATTACCGGTGTCGGCGCCCGTGTCGCCGGCTCTTCGAGCATTACGACCCATGTCCCCCGCGGCGGAAGCATCGAGAATCCCGAGAAGCTGCTCAGCGCAAATTTCGGTGCCGAACAAGCGCGGAGAACGATGGCCCGGACTAAAAACGCGGCCATCATCATCGCCCGGCAGATCGAACGAGGCTCCGGGCATATGCTTGGCGAGATGTCGATGGATTTGGGCGTAGATACGAACGGCAGCATCTGGTTCTTCGAAGCCAATGCGAAGCCAATGAAATTCGATGAGCCTCATATTCGGAGGCGCTCGCTGGAACGAATTTTCCAGTATTCGACTTATTTGTCCCGAACCGGCGGATAACGTCAAAGAAGGTGAAGACGCTTGGATGAACCCGTTCTTGGCATCTTGACGCTCTATATGAATGAACACAAACAATTGGAAGAACGGCATATTTATCAGAAGATGACTGTGGCCGGCAAGAAGCTGGGATTGACCGTCTTCGTATTCACCCCGGAGGATGTCGATGACCATCAGAAGCGAATCAACGGTATGTGGTACCATCCGAAGAGCGGGCGCTGGACGCGTAAATGGACCCGCTTCCCGACTATGATCTTCGACCGGTGCCGCATTCAGAAAAGCTACCGGTTCGAGCAGCTGAAGCGGTTCCGCAGCAAATACCCGAAACTCCTGTATCTGAATCGTCCGCTCCGCAATAAATGGACGATCTACCAAGTGCTCTCCACGGTCCCGTCCTTGAAAAAATATCTTCCCGACACAAGGCTGTATTCGGGAATTCAGGATGTGCAGCGCATGCTGAAGGAGCGGCCGCTGATCTACCTGAAGCCGATTAACGGTACGGGAGGGCGCGGCATTCTTCGCATCCAGCGCCTCCGCTCGGCGGACGGTGTGGTCTATGTCGAGGGAAGGGATCATCAGCGGCAGGTCATCCGGCCGATGAAAATGACCTTCTCTCAGTTGGCCGCCAGGCTAGCCTCCTGGAAGGCGAACGACCGCTACCTCATCCAGCAGGGCATCGCGCTCAAGCTGCCGAGCGGACGCGTGCATGATTACCGGATGCTCGTTCAGAAGAACGGCTCTGGCGCCTGGTCGGTTACGGGCTGCGCCGGGCGCGTCGGACCGATCAATAGCATCACATCCAATCTCCATGGCGGAGGCCAGGCCGTGCGGATGGAGGAGCTGCTGACACAGTGGATAGGAGACAAAGGCCGCATCCAGGATATCCGCAAGGAGGCCGAAGCCCTCAGTCTCGCGGTAGCCGAATTCCTGGAGAAGCGATATGATGCTCTCTGCGAGCTGGCGCTCGATCTCGCGATCGACCAGAAAGGGGGCATCTGGCTGCTTGAGGTCAATCCGAAGCCGGCGCGAGAAGTGTTCCACCGCATCGGCGACAAGAAGACGTACCGCAACTCGATTGTGCGCCCGCTGGAATACGCATCCTGGCTGTACCGGAAAAAGGCGGGCATTAAACTGCCGGATTCCGACAAATCGCCGCCGCCGACAGCCGACAACAAATCGGAAGGATAAGAATGACGGTTGAATTCAGAATCGTCCATCATATACGACAGGCGCAGCTCTCAGAGTCTGCGCCTGTCGCGGTTAAGATGCTGTCGTACGGTATAAGTCCAACAGCTCGTCGAATTGACGGATGATGACGTCTGAGCCCTCAAGCTCCTGTTCCTGACCGAAGCCGGCATACTGGCAGCCGATGACGGCAAGTCCGTTCTCCTTCCCCGCTTCCACGTCAGAGGAGCGATCGCCGATCATCCAGGCCGAATCGATGCCATGCTCCGACTTCAGGATCCGCACCAGTTCCACCTTAGTCTCGGTGCCTCTTCCCCCCGCACTGTATAAACCGGTGAACAGCTCGTCCATGCCGAAGGTCTTTATGATCGCCTGTATATATTCCTCCAGCCCGTTGCTTGCGACGAATAGCTTCACGCCTTCCCGCTGCAGTTCGGCCAATGTCTCCTTCACCTGCGGATACAGCTCCGAGATTCCTTCGTTCAATCCGGATAACTCGTAGTGCAGCAGAAGCTCGTCCGCGCGCCGGTGCGCCTCCGGGCTGCCTTCCGGCATGACCTGCTTCCAGATGTCCGCCAGCAGCATACCAAGCGATCCGAGTATCAAATCTTCCGGGGGCGTCGGCCCCTCATGCAGCTTCTCGCTCCGCAATGTATCGAATACCCGATGATACGCTGTCACCAAAAGCGATTCCGTGCGGAACAGCGTCCCGTCCATATCGAAGATCATCGCTTCCGGGCGCGGAAGCCGGTCTGCGCGCAATGTGGCCATACTCACAACAAGTCCCTCCAATTGTCGTCATTAAGTTAACGGTCAGTGACCCCACTATACCATAAGCAGCGGCCCAACCGGAGCGTTTTCCCTTATTCTTCTCTTTAAAATTATGTTACGGCTCCTGCCCGTTCACTTGAGGAACGTCTGCATATCGGATAACATCATAGTACAGCATGTAACACGGAGGCGAACCGATTTGGAACAAGTGATAATTATAGGCGCCGGGCCCTGCGGGCTGTCGGCCGCGATCGAATTGCAGCGCAGCGGTTGGGATCCGCTCATTATCGAGAAGCAGTGCATCGTACACTCCATCTACCGTTATCCGACCCATCTCCAGTTCTTCAGCACGCCGGAGCTGCTGGAAATCGGCGGCATCCCGTTCGCGACCCCGAATGAGAAGCCGTACCGTCACGAAGCGCTCGTCTATTACCGCAGGGTGTCGGAGCAGTATGGGCTCCGTATCCGCTCCTATGAAGAAGTTAAGGATATCGCCAGGAAGGAGGACGGCATCTTCACGCTGCACACGGAGACCCGCAGCGGAGAAGCGCTTACTTACCGAAGCCGGCATGTGGTCATTGCGACCGGCTATTTCGATTATCCGAACCTCCTGGGCATCCCGGGCGAGGATCTCCCGCATGTCACCCATTATTTCCAGGAGGCGCATCCGTACGCCGGCATGAAGGTCGTCATCATCGGCGGCAGCAATTCTGCCGTCGATGCCGCGCTCGAATGTGAGCGGGTGGGCGCCCAGGTAACCATCGTCTATCGCGGCACAGAGATCTCCGGCAATATCAAGCCGTGGGTCCGCCCAATTCTGGAGGGCAAGCTCGCCAAGGAGCGGATCCATATTCGTTATGACTCCCGTGTCGTCGATATTGCCCAAGATCAGGTGCGCCTTGAGTGCGGCGACGGGTCGACAGAAGAGATTAGCTGTGACTTCGTGCTCGCCCTAACCGGCTTCCGTCCCGATCGCAAGCTGCTGGAGTCGAGCGGTGTCCGCATGCAGAACGATCAGGACAAGCCCGTCTATGATACGGAGACGATGGAGACGAACGTGCCCGGCCTGTATGTTGCGGGCGTCATCGCATCGGGCCGCAATGCGAACGAAGTCTTCATCGAGACCGGCCGCTACCATGGCCGGTTGATTGCCGACCATATCGGCCCCAACCCCGACGCCGCGGCGGAAGACCGTACGACCAACGGATAGCCGCCCGGCTCCCAAATGGATGGAGTGCGATCCGCCAATCATGGACCGTACTCCGTCCGTGATTGGTCCGCATGCCGCCCTCCATCGGACTAGCATCGTCCGGTAAACGGACACGTGCCCCTTTCCATAGAACCAGGCTTCATCCGTAAATTATGCTGTCTTCGTTCGGCTTACTAGGCATCCTACGTGAATGAACACGTTCTGTTCTTATTGGACTAAGCAAGCACCTTCCACGAGTGTAAGGCCCATTCTAACGGAATGCCGCCTCCCACGCATTACATCACAGGCCGTAAACGGATAGCCCTCCACCATATTTCATTACGGTACATGACACCACTCTCCCATTGCATCAGGGCAGCCTCACTTTCCGTCTCTTTTCGTCGATATCCCATCGAGTCATGACGATCTCATATTTCAACTCTTTGCATCGCTATCCCATCGAGTCAGGGCGATCTCACTTTTCAACTCTTTCCACCACTATCACATCGAGTCAGGACGATCCCCCACTAGTTCTTTACATCCCCATCGGCTCAAAGTTCTAACACACAATATCCAATATTCAGATAAACACATTATTTTAAAGCAAGAACACTCCATCCAAACCATCTTATTTTGATTGTTAGATCTAATTCTATTATGGTTATTCACTTTCTACCTGGCTTATGGGGAGATTGGCTATAAGAGACTCCGAGTTCATTCATCTTCCTGACCGAAAGGGAGATTGGTTATAAGGCAATCCAAACACATTCCTCCTGAACGACGGGGAGTTTCGTTATAAGGTAACCTGCACATATACATCTTCCTGACCCAAAGGGAGATTGGTTACAAGGCTATCCGAGCACACCCTTCTTCCTGACGACAGGAGAGCTGGTAATTGGGCAACCCAGGCTCATCCAGCTTCCTGACCGACGGGGAGAGTGGATATAAGGCAGTTGGACCTTCTCCGACTCCCTACCCGACATTGAAAATCATGCTCTCTCAAATGAAAAAAGCGGATTGCCAACTGGCCTCCGCCTATCAGTATCATAAATATTTTGAAGCTGCTGCTTACTTCGCCAAGGCTGGCAGCAGGGCCGTTCTCGTCTTGAAATCGGCGCCCTTGTAGTACATATCTGCGACAAGCAGATTCGGTCCGCAGCAGGCGGCCGCCGGGCAATGGCAGTCGACTGTGCGGGACAGCGGATGGTCCTGCAACCAGGAATTGAAAATATCGTCCAGCCGGCTCTCGTAAATGCTGCCGAAGGCCGGAATGTCCGCGAAGTCGGTCACGAAGACATCGCCGCTGAACAGGTTGACATTCAACCGGTTGCGCCCGTCCGGATCGTTCCGCAGCGTGACCATCGGCTCAGAGCGGAGGCGCTGAAGGAGCTTCTGGTCTTCTTCGTCCGTATTGCAAGCGAAGAAAGGCAGCGTCCCGAACAGCATCCAGACGTCTTGGTGGCGGGTGTCGAGCAGCCGATGTATCGACTGTCTCAGATCGGACAGCGGCAGCACCGGAAGATTCTGAGCGAACGAGCTAGGGTACATTGGATGCACCTCATGGCGCTGGCAGCCCATCTCGACGATAAGCTGATGAATCTCGCTCAGCTGACTGTGTGTCCGGTAGTTGATCATCGACTCGGCCGAAATGTACATTCCTGCCTCGCTCAGCCGCTTCGTATTCTCGATCATGCGCTCATATAACCGGGATGCGGCCCCGGACTTGACCTCATGGCTTGTATGAGTGAACCCGACCGCATGGAAATCTTCCATGCACGTATAGTTGAACGAAATGTGCATGACGTCCAAATATGGAGCGACCAGTTCATAGCGGCCGATATCGAAGGTCAGATTCGAGTTGATCTGGGTCCGTATTCCTCGTTCGCTGGCGTATCTCAAAATCGGAACGATATAGTCGGTTACGGTCTTCAGATGGAACATCGGCTCCCCTCCCGTAATACTGAGCGTCTCCAGATGCTCGACCTCATCCAGCCGCTTGAGCATGAGGGAGAGCGGCAGCTTCGGCGGCTCGCTCATCATGAGCGTGTGTCCTACCGCACAATGCTCGCAGCGCATGTTGCACATCTGGGCCACCGTCATCTCGACGCTGGTCAGGACATGACGTCCGTACGCGCGCAGCGAGCGAATCGGATCCCAAGGATCATACGCCGGGCTGATCTGTTGCTTTTCCTTGACTCGTTCCATTTCTAGTTGATTCATACTACATTCCACCTTATTTTTCCATTAACCTGTTGGCTGGCGATTTCCTTCGCCACCCTGCCCGAACAGCAGTCATCTCTCCAACTGTCGAGCGGCCAGAGGCTCGCTCCGTGCAGCCGAAGCGCTTGCTCCGGGCAAAGCTGGTCATCCGGGCCGATTATCGATTAGGCCGCACGCTTCTTCTCCTTGCGACGGAACCCCTTCGGCGCCCACCAATTGGCCCGCCCCATCAGCTTCATCAGCGAGGGCACGAGGAAGATGCGGATCAAGGTCGCATCGAGCAGTACCGAAGTGGCCAGCCCAAGGCCGATCGCTTTCATCATTTCATTATCCGTGAAAATAAAGGCGCCTACCACGACGATTAAAATGAAGGCGGCGCTCGTAATGATTCCGCCGGTCTTCATGAGGCCGTCTGCCGTGCTGTGCTCGTTATGTCCCGTACGCTCGTATTCCTCGGCAATCCGCGACAACAGGAAGACTTCATAATCCATCGATATGCCGAAGACGACGCAAAATATGATGACCGGCAGCATCGCAACCACCATGCCGGTCGACGTGACCTGGAACAGATCGGCCAAATATCCGTGCTGGAAGACAAGCACGACGATGCCGAGGCTCGATCCGAGACTCAATATGTTCATCAGCACCGCCTTCAATGGAAGCAGAACCGAACGGAAAGCGATGAACAATACCAAGTATGTCACGATCAGGATGAAGACGACGACATAAGGAAGCGCCCCCGTAATGCGCTCGATTATGTCGAGCTGCACCGCCGGTCCGCCTGTCACATATTTGGCGGTCATTCCGCCCTGGAGCTCCCAATTCCGCAGGCTGTGGACGAGATCGCGCACTTCCTGCCCTTCCGGGTCGCCATCGGGAATGACCTGCATGACGATAAGCCGCTCCTTCGACAGATGGCTGCTCTCCAATTGAGCGCGCAGGGCAGGATCCTTCAAGGCCTCCGCCTTCGCGTCCAGGCCGGGCAGTCTGCTCATCAAGCTTACGTAACTGTCGACGCGCCGCACTCCATTGATCCGGCTCAGCTCGGTCTGCCAGGCTTCCACCTGCCGGATCGTCCCGGCATCCGTATAGGGCTGCTCCATACGCAGCGCGATGAGAATCGGGTTCAGTTCCCGCTTGTCATATGCCTCGTTCAGCAGATCGGAGCCAGCTCGCGACTCGTACTTCGGCGGCAGCATCTCCGCGTCCGGAATACCGATATTCATGCCGGCCATCGGCAGCGCGAGGCCGGTCAGCAGAACGAACAGGATGATGACAATCGTAACCGGCCGCTTCATTACGCGATGCGCGATTCCGCGCCAGAAGGCGCTGCCTCCTTCCGCATCCAGGCTGCGGAAGCGCACAGGAATAACCGGAAAGCGATTGATGCGCTCGCCGAATACGCCCAGCAGAGCCAGCAGCAGCGAGTTGCCTACGATGACGGACATCGTCACGACGAGCACGCCGCCCAGGCTCAAGGAACGGAACAGAGCCAGATCGATGAACGCCATCGCCACCAACCCGATCAACACTGCCACACCGGAGAAAAATATCGAGCGCCCCGCTTTCTGGGCGGTCATCGCCACCACGGCTTCAACCGAGCCCTGCTGCCGCAGCTCTTCCCGGAAGCGGCTTACCATGAACAGCGCATAATCGATCCCGACGGCGAGCCCGAGCATCGTCACGACATTCGGGAGAAAGTTGCTGAGCGAATCGGTCCCAAATGAGATGAAGTAGATCAGACCGAGGGTGATAATCACGCTGACAACACCGACGATGAGCGGCAGCAGTCCGGCCAGCAGCGTGCCGAATACAGCAAGCAGAACGATGAGCGCAATCGGCAGTCCAATCAACTCCGACTTCACAATGTCCCGCTTGCTCGCTTCCTGCATATCGTAATAGACGGGGGTCGCTCCGCTGACATAGGTGTCAGCCTGCGGAAGATCGGGTATCCGGCTGCGGATCTCCGGATATCTCTCCAACGCTTCATTCGTATCCAGATTGAGAATGACGTGGACGGCGACGACATCCTGCCGCGCGTCATCCTGCCGCCCTTCCTGGCGAATACGGACGTCGCTGACGTACGGCTCCTGCTTCAGTCCGGAAAATCGTTGTTCGATCAGCCTGAATATGTCTTCCGTCATCAAGGAGGAGCCATCCCGGCTCTCATAGACGATATCCATCGTCGTCGAAGAGAGCCCGACCTCGCTGCGCAGTATGGACAGCCCCTGCTCCGATTCGCTGCCGGTGGGCGTAAAGCCGTTATCCTTGAGCATCGAAGGAACCTGCAGGGCTAAGAGAGACATGGCCAAAAAGAATACCGTCCAACCGATCCACACAGCGTGTCGTCGACGGTATACCCATTGTCCCCATGTCCAAAAAAAGCCGCGGCTGTCCGATTCCCGCACGTATGTCGCCCCCTGACCACTCTTATTATAGCTTCATTGTAAGCTTCCCGAGTGACAGGGTCAATTTTGGATGTGCGAGCTGACGATCGTCACATTCAACGACCGGGCCAGATCGACCTCGTGCGGCACGGCGAGCTTTTCTCCCTCGGGTCCGGTCAAGATTCGCACAATCGGCCGTTGGGGGTATTCCGAATGAATGCGGGCAACGACGCCGGTCTCGCCCGTGCTCAGGCGGACGGACATCCCGACGGGATAGACTGCAAGCCGGTCACGGAACACGGCAAGCATCGATGCATCATAGAGCGTATCCGCTCCCGTGTACAGCAATTCCAGCGCTACGTGGGGCAAGATCGCCTCCTTATACACCCGATGCGACGTCATCGCATCATAGGAATCGGCGATCGCCACCCATTTCGCATATTCATGAATCTCATCGGAACGAATTCCGCGCGGGTAGCCGCTGCCGTTCAGACGCTCATGATGCTGAAATGCGCAATGGGCGGCAAGCAGCGGAATATTCGGCTCCTCCTTCAAGATGAGATAGCCAAGCTCGGCATGCCGCTTCATCTGAGCGAATTCCTCATCCGTCAGCTTCCCGGGCTTGTTCAAAATATTCAGATCAATCTGCGTCTTCCCGATATCATGAAGCAGCGCGCCCATGCTCAATACCCGCTGCTCTTCCTTCCCATACCCGTGGTGGATGCCAAGCAGCGTCGTATAAATGCATACATTCAACGAATGCTGGAACAGGTAATGATCGGTCGCCTGCATATCGTTCAGCATGACCATTGCGTCTTCATGGCCGGACAGCTCGTCGATAATCGAATCGAGTATGCCTCCAAATGCTTTGCCAATCGAAGAGGGTTGCCGCGGCTGCTTCCGTGATGTCGAATCATTCATCATCTGCTTGAACTGGTGCCGAACTACGCCCGTCGCTTCCCTGCGCGTCTCCTCGCTTAACAGCGAAGGAGCCTCGATCCCTTCCGTCCGGTTATCCTCAATGTAGACATAAGAGACGCCCATCTTCCAGAGCCGGTCAATATATGCTTCGGACAACTGTACCGCCTCGTTCAACAGGACGAGGCCTTCTTCATTGAAAATTTTTTTCGCTAGCCGCATGCCGGGACGGCAAGCCTGAATTGGCATCCAACGCACACATGGTCAACCCCTGCTGTTTCTGACTTTGCAATTTCTTTTCCTATGATCGTACGACTCCATCAGCTACTCTATCATAGCAAAAATGCTGCCGTGCGCGAAGAGGAGAATGTTGCTTTCTGTCGCTACCCGGAGCGGGTTGTTGCAGAAACTGTCGGATGGTGAACGTCCGCATTGGCATCGCCGATTTACCGGATAATAAAGAACCAGAACAGTCCGGCAAGCACGAAGCGATAGATGGCAAAATGGCGCAGCCGAATGCGCTGGATATGCTTCAAAAAGATGACGACAACGATATACGCAACGATAAAGGAAACGATAAAGCCGAGAGCAAAAAAACCGATAATATCCAGGGTAAGCATGCGATACCCGTCGATCAGTTCGTAGCCGCTCGCCATGAACATAATCGGAATCGCCATCAGAAAGGAGAAGTCGGCAGCCGCCCGATAGCTGACCCCGCTTAGCATGCCCCCGGACATCGTCGAGCCCGAACGGGAAAAGCCCGGAAAGACGACAGAGAGAATCTGGTACAGTCCGATCAAAAACGCCTGCAGGTACGTAATGTCATCCATCGTCTCTGCGGCCGGCTTGCGCCGGGAGCCGAACCATTCCGCAATCCACATGAATACGCCTCCGGCCACAAGAGCCCATAGTATGGTCGGAGTATTGTCGAACTGGCTCTTGATGTAATCTCGGGCGAAGAAAGCGACGATGAGGGCGGGACCGATGCCAAGCGCCACATGCAGCAGATTGAGCTGCTGCGTGCGGACATGCCCCTGCGCCACCGTCCGGCTTCGCAGTCCGAGCATCTCAAGAATCCGCTGCCAGTACACGACCGTAATCGCGAGAATCGCGCCCAGTTGGATGACGATCTCGAACGTCTTCAGAAATTCCTCCTGTTCGGCGATGCCCATAAGCCGGGTCGTCAAAATCATATGCCCGGTAGAGGAAACCGGGATAAATTCCGTCAAGCCTTCCACGATGCCCAAAATGACCGCTATCCAAATATAGACCATGATAGGTGTCCACCTTTCCGACTAACGATAATGGACAATCGCAAGCCGATCCTCGCGGCAGCGGCGCAGTTCCTCCGCCTTCCGCAGCTGGACGGCCAAAATATCGCGCAGCATCTCCGGCAGGAAAAACGTGATATCCTGTCCATTTTTCAAGCTCGGATAGCCTCCGCCAAAAACAAACATGTCGATCGTGCCGACGACAAGCCTGTCGTTATCGGCCACTTCCCGGCCGTCGAACCACAGCCGGATCCGCTCCTCGTCCGGTTCGGACGGATCGAACGTCCATTCCACCTGGAGCCCGTCCACGCACAGCGTGCCAAGCTGATCCCCGCGGAACCCATAACCGCGGACCACCCGCCCGTAGCATTCCTCATGGAGACTCTCCCGGATTGCCTGCTTCACGTCTGCGCCGGATAGATGCATCCGGACCGGATTAATGGGAGAGGGACATAGCGTATGCAGTATGCCCTCGGTCACCGTGCCGGCTGGCAGATCCCCAAGCAGTTGGCCCGCATTGACGAGACCGATATCCGCTCCGGTATGGTCGCGAATAGCTTGGGCCAGCAGCTGGCCGAGAGGAGACGGCCGATCGTAACGCACGGCGAGCGGCTCCGCGACTTGAGCGACAGGGACAGACAGTGTCCGGGTCCCCTCGGCCCTGACCTGGAGAAGTTCGGCCTCCACGATCGGATCAGGAAGCTCTCCGGTCACTGGAGTACAACGCACTGACAGCTCCATCTCCCCCGATGGGGCCCGCCGGCACTCGGCCACACCCAGATGATCGCCGTATTTCCCCGCAGCCAGCAGCCAGGTCCGGCCCACTTTATGCCCGTCCGGAAGCAGGTGATGGCTGTGCCCGCCCAGAATAAGGTCGATCCCTTCCGTTTCTTCTGCCATTCTCACATCCGTCGTCAGCCCGCAGTGCGACAGGACGACGAGCAGATCAACGCGAGGACGGAGAGCAGAGAGCGCCTCCCGAACGGCGGATATCGGCTCGCCTACCTCCCATCCGAGCAAACGGTAATAATCGACATAAGGAGCAGTAACGCCGACGATGCCGATCCGAATTCCTTCGCGCTCCATCTCGACCCACGGCTTCAGCCAGTCCGGACGCTGCCCGGTGCTGAGCGCGGTGACGTTTGCGGCCAGGACAGGAAAGCGTGCATTGCTCCGATACACTTGCCCGAGCCGCTCCGGCACGAATGTCAGCCCTTCATTATTGCCGATCACAGCGGCATCGTAGCCGAGCCGGTTCATAAGCCGCACATTCGCTGCGCCGTAGGTCCCCTCTGTCTCCATATAAGCCCGGTCCATATGATCGCCACCGTCCAGCAGCACGATCTTCTCCCCGCAATGCTGCCGGTAACGGCTCATGAGCGAGGCTAGACGGGCCGCTCCGTTCCAATGGCTATGAATATCGTTCGTGTATAGCAATAGAATCGAAGCCGATGTATTCAACTGAGGCGATGGCATCGTATCTCCCATCCTTCCCTAATCTAGAATGTCATGCACAGATTAGAATAGCATGTGTCCGATTCGGGTGACTACTGTGGAAGAACGAAGGGATGGCCGGGCACCCTCGCCGGAAGGAGCGGAGCATACAAGCCTTATTATTCTGTATACGAGCGCTGCGTTGATTTGATGACCGATAATTTTTAAGCAAAATGGGAAATGCTGTTGTCACGTTCCAATGAAGTTGATATGATTACGGTACATATGTTGTCTATTTTTGGCTAGGACGGTGAATGAACGTGAAGGTTCATGTCTTAAGCGTTACGGACGGCGATATCGTAGCGAAGGATATTTTTAATTCACACGGTCTTCTTGTGATTTCCGCTGGAACGAAATTGAAGGAGAAGGATATCGCCCTGCTCCTGCGGCATCATCTTGATTTTATCGATATTGAAGAGAGACAAGCCGAATCGATGACAACGCTTCCACAATTAGTTTCCTCTTCCGGAACGGATCAACTGCAGTCTTCCTATAAGGAAGCGGTCGCCGGAGTGGAGCAGTTATTCTATGAGGCGGCTGCCCATGGTCATATACAAGATGAACAGGTGGAACAAACATTAACGCCGCTGATTCACCAGATCAAAGCGGAACGGGATGTCGTCTCCCTGCTCTTGAGGATGGAGGCGGAAGATGATTGCACCTACCAGCATTCGGTCCAAGTCGGAATGCTATCCTATTATTTGGCGAAGTGGCTGAATTATAATGAAGCGGATGCGGTGCGTGTCGGCAAGGCCGGCTTCCTTCATGAGATCGGCATGGCTCTGGTGGATACGGATACCTCATCGCTTACTGCTGCGGGTATTCAGAACGAGGAAGAAGTCGAGAAAATGAAAAAGCACACCCGTTTCGGGTGCGACTTGCTACGAGGGACCTATGAGGACGAATGGCTGTATCTGACCGCGCTGCAGCATCACGAACGGCTAGATGGAAGCGGTTATCCGTCTGGCCTGAAGGAAGACGAGATTCATCCCGTCTCCCGTATCGTTGCAATTGCCGCTGTGTACAGTGAGATGACCTCGACCTGCAGCGGTCAGCCGAAGCAGAATCTGTTCTGCGTATTGCGGGATCTGCACGCGATGAGTTTTGGTCAATTGGATCCGACGATGACCCACACCTTTATCCGGAACATGATTCCGAACTTCCTGCACAAGCAAGCCCGCCTGAATGACGGCCGGACGGGAGTCATCGTGATGTCGAATCAGACCGAGCTGTTCCGCCCGCTCGTGCAAATCGATCAAGAGTTCGTCGATCTGGCACAGCGGAGACAGTTGGAAATCGAGCATGTATACGTGTAGCTGCATCATTATTATTTGCGGGGCGTTTTCAATTCTCCCTTGACCCGGTGCGACATCAACTCGGAGACCGTGACTATGGAGTAGCCCCGCTTTTTGAGTTCCGGCAAAATCTGCTTCAACGCCTCCACCGTCTGCGCACGGCCCTCCGCGAAATCATGCATCAGCACGATATCCCCATTTCGGGCCGAATTCAGTACTTTATTGACGATGCGCTGCACACCGGGCGAGCTCCAGTCCTTCGTGTCCTGATGCCATGACCACATGACGATGCGGTAATCGTTGGCACGAGCGACGTCGACCAGTTGCTGATTATAGTAGCCGCCGGGCGGACGATACAAGTGAGGGGCCGTTCCGGTCACCTCTTTGATGACCCGGTGCGCCTTCATCATATCCTCCTTGATCTCAGCGGCCGAAATCCCGCGGCGGAAATATTTATGGTAATACGAGTGGTTCCCGACCTCATGCCCTTCACGGACGGTACGTTTCACCAATTCCGGATTATCCTTCACCCGCCAACCAACCAGGAAAAAGGTAGCCTTGGCGTCATGCTGCTTCAGCAGCTCCAGAATGGCAGGCGTATTTTTGGGATCAGGACCATCATCAAAGGTGAGGGCAATTCGCTTACCGGCTGACGGCACCTCCCATACGATATCTCCCCGCTCCTCGAAGTAAGCCCGATCTTTACGAACCGGCTTTATAGCTGCGTTCGCCGGCATTGGCTCCAGTTCTTCCATAGCCGCAGCAGCAGGGTGTCTCTGCCGGACGGCCTCATCGCCGGCAACGTTTCCTGCAGCCTCCCCTCTATGAACCTTCGTCTCTGGCGCAACGAACAGCAAGGCTATAGCCACAAGACAGCTCATCCCGATTCGTGCCGCACGCTCCAGGCTTTTCCTTACGCGCTTCATGTCGCTTCCTCCTTCACAACTGTCGAGCATTCTCTGCGGTGCGCGATGCGGCGCAAGCAGTGAAGATTCACTTATTATGCGCCAGCGGAGGGAAGACATTCATGCGGCGGAACCGAATTCGAGGAATTCTGCGTTGGCAGAAGGAGCCTGGGAACAGAGGTGAGGAAATACTGCATATCTGGTTGCTATTGTTCAATTGACTCCATTACACGAAAGCCGCCTGACGAATTTTTCTTCAAGACAAGAATATAGATTATATTCCGATCGATATCATTAGCAGAGATAATGTAGGTCCTCTAGAGAAATCATGTTCTACCCTTCATCTATTTGAAAATTATCGGCGTAGGTCGCTTTCACATACTGTCTGGAGAATTCAAGCGCCGCCTGCTTTTCTGTATAGGTGTACGATCGATATCCAGCAAAAAGGATTATCAGGGCGGCGAGAACGAGCCAATTCATCAATCGGCGATGGTTGCGCATACGGTTCAGGTGCAAGAGATGGCTGCGCATAGGCTATCCTCTAAGACTTGCGGTTTCCAGCTATTTCTTCTACTGTACCACGTTCTGGTCAGGATGTATCATGCCGATCGCCCGCGGCCGGTCAGCGGCTTCCAGGATAAAATGCGTTCCAGCCGGAACGGTCGCCATCCCCTTGCCGCGAGACAGGTTGCATGCAGGACGTCCTCCCGGATATTGCGCACGACAATTCGCCGCTGAGTAATGGTTCCGTGCCGATCCTCATAGATGATTTCGATCGTGCTGCCTATATAATGCTCTGTCTTCACTATACATCACTCCGAATATTCGCATTTGTTTACTTCTAGCTAGCATATACGAACACATATTCGATATACAACGGTAAAAAGATGCAGTTTTCTCCGCTGCGAGGGAAGTGTAAACTGGATTGACTATGATGGGCGGCTTGTCGCGAGATAAGGTTGTCCTGTATGTTCGAACGGTTCCTTCGCCTGCCAGGAATGATGCAAAAATACAGGAATTCTACATGATCCGATCGTTGGAAAAGGGGATCCTGCAAAAGTGCAGGAATTTCACTCGTTTTCGCTTGAATACGTCGCAGTTTGAAGAAAATGATGCAGCTGCGCAGCAATTTCGTGATATTTCCCCTGACCTTGCCAAAATTGCTGCACTTTTGCAGGAATGCCACTTGGCGCAATTGCTGCTCCCCTTACAATGCCGCGGCTAGGCCGCTTGGGGCGCTATGCTGGTGCCCTTGCAAGGTTGCGCGGCTAGGCACTTGGGGCGCCTAGGCTGTTGCCACTAGCAAGGCTGCGCGG
>NZ_QYZD01000028.1:0-197 GCF_003591545.1 Paenibacillus thiaminolyticus | reverse complement strand
TGCGCGGCTAGGCACTTGGGGCGCCTAGGCTGTTGCCACTAGCAAGGCTGCGCGGCTGGGCCCTTGGGGCGCTATGCTGATGCCCGTGCAAGGCTGCGCGGCTGGGCCCTTGGGGCGCTATGCTGTGCCCCTTTGGCAAGGCTGCGCGGCTAGGCACTTGGGGCGCCTAGGCTGTTGCCACTAGCAAGGCTGCGCGG
>NZ_QYZD01000027.1:0-75029 GCF_003591545.1 Paenibacillus thiaminolyticus | reverse complement strand
CGCCGATGGTACTTGGACCGCAGGGTCCTGGGAGAGTAGGACGCTGCCAAGCAGACAAAGACCACTGACTTTCTGTCGGTGGTTTTTTTATGTCCGCAGCTATTGTATCCAGGGCGGGTTCCGGGGGCAAAGCGGAATCGTCCAGACGGGGCAGAGGCGGTGCAGGGCAACGCGGTAACCGGTCGGACCTGTCATCGCATCCTGAGGCTCGTCACATCCTGGGGCGTTATCGCATCCTAGAGGCATCGTTGCATTCTGAAATGTCATCTGAGGCGTATCGGAGAGGCGTTATCTTTTCCTAGAGCAACATCAGAGAGACACCCTCTGATCCTGGAGGCGCAGAAGCTCGGTTGTATCTGGAGGCGGTTGCATCCCGAGGCATCATCGCATTCTAAAAGCGTTGTTGTTTCCTGGGGCTGACCTTCAGGGGCTGAGCGTGCGGAGGGAATTGCTGCGTTTTTACAGGAATTTCGGCCCAATGGGCCCTTATACAGAGGAATTCCTGCGAATCTACATCATTTTAGTCCCTTTTGCTCCAAATCGAAGCGAGTCGGTGGAAATTGCTGTAATTTTGCAGGATTCTTATTCTGGTGAAGCGGTACATATCAAATTGCTGCATTTGCGCAGGATTTTGCTTACCGAATAGGCGTGTCTTGGGAAATCGTACAGTTTTGCCGGAGTTCGCCTGCCGAATTGGTCTGCCTAGAGAAATTGTGCAGTTCTTCAGGAGTTCGTTTACCGAATAGGCGAGTCTAGAGAGTTCGTGCAGTTCTTCCGGATTTCGTTTTTCGAGTAGGCCAACCAAGAGAAATTGTGCAGTTTGCCGGATTTTCGCCTGCCGAACAGGCGTGTCTAGAGAAATCGTGCAGAGCTGCAGCATTTCCCGTACTGACTATGCCCGGGCAGGAGAATGCTGCAGTATGGGCAGGCCGACCCTATCCTCGCCTACATGACGCCCGGGTTAACTGGCATCGTGCATGTGCGGCTAAGGTCAGGGGAACGCCGCAGGCCGCACGCAGCACGCGACGTGCCCTAACGGCGCGCGTATTCCCGGAACTAACGCGAAGGAGGAAATCCATCCGCCCCATCGGAATGCGCTCCTACGCGCATAGAATCGCCCAGAAAGGGTCACCTTATGTGACAGGTTACCAGAACGAGGTGCTTCATCGCTTAGGGCACGACCTTTGTCGAATGTACATGTGGAGTGGACATTCATTCGTTTGTAAAATTACTGAAATTAATTGAAAACAAAGTGCGGATTCCTGCAACCTTTCCTTGACAGGGGTAAGGCGCTTTGCTAAGATTGCAATTAATATATTGAGAGAGAGTATTCTAATCAGCGGACAAGCCCGTCATTACAAGGGTTTGTCCGCTGAGTGCAACTTTACATTAAGGGAGGAACTTACTGGTGTGGGAGTCTAAGTTTGCAAAAGAAGGGTTAACGTTTGACGATGTGCTATTGGTGCCTCGTAAATCGAATGTATTGCCACGGGAAACAGATGTATCTACGCAGTTGAGCAGCAAAGTAAAGTTGAACATTCCGATGATTAGTGCAGGGATGGATACCGTAACGGAAGCACCGCTGGCGATCGCGATTGCGCGCGAAGGCGGAATCGGCATTATTCACAAAAACATGTCGATCGAACGCCAAGCGGAGGAGGTAGACCGCGTCAAGCGTTCAGAGAGCGGGGTTATTACGAATCCGTTCTCGTTGTCTCCCGAGCATACGGTAGAAGAAGCGGACCAACTGATGGCTAAATACCGGATCAGCGGCGTTCCGATTGTGGACGAGCAGCATAAGCTGGTCGGGATTTTGACAAACCGTGACCTGCGCTTCGTCCATGACTACAATATTCAAATCAAGGAAGTCATGACTCATGAGAATCTGGTGACCGCACCCGTCGGCACAACCCTTCAAGAAGCAGAAGTCATTCTGCAGCAGCACAAAATTGAGAAGCTGCCTCTTGTGGACGAGACGAACACGCTGAAAGGCCTCATTACGATAAAAGATATCGAGAAAGCAATCCAATACCCACAAGCGGCCAAGGATGAGCAAGGGCGCTTGCTCTGCGGCGCCGCAATCGGCATCTCCCAAGATTCGTTCGATCGGGCGGCAGCGTTGGTGCAAGCTGGCGTAGACGTCATCGTCGTCGACTCGGCGCATGGCCATCACATCAATATCATTGAAGCGGTACGGAAGCTGCGCGAGCTATATCCTGAGCTGACGATTGTCGCCGGCAATGTGGCGACTGGCGAAGCGACGCGCGACCTGATCGAAGCAGGCGCTTCGGTGGTCAAGGTCGGCATCGGGCCGGGCTCCATCTGTACGACTCGGGTTATCGCCGGTATCGGCGTTCCGCAGATTACGGCGGTGTATGACTGCGCCACGGTCGCACGCGAGTATGGCATCCCGGTCATCGCCGACGGCGGCATCAAGTACTCCGGCGACATTACGAAGGCGATCGCGGCAGGGGCATCGGCCGTCATGCTGGGAAGCCTCCTGGCTGGCACCGAAGAGAGCCCGGGCGAATCGGAGATTTACCAGGGCCGCCGCTTCAAGGTATACCGCGGCATGGGCTCCCTGGGAGCGATGAAGAAAGGCAGCAAGGACCGTTATTTCCAAGATAGCAGCAACGAGAAGAAGCTTGTGCCGGAAGGCATCGAAGGCCGCGTCGCTTACAAAGGGCCGCTGGCTGATACCATTCATCAATTGATGGGCGGATTGAAGGCAGGCATGGGGTATTGCGGCACGCATAATCTAACAGAGTTGCAGAACGATACGCATTTTGTCAAAATATCGGGCGCCGGCCTTCGGGAAAGCCATCCGCATGACGTGCAAATTACGAAGGAAGCGCCAAATTATTCCTTGTAAAATATTAATATCCCGTTTTATCGGCAAAAGAAGGCAGGGTCCAACACCCTTGCCTTTTTTTTGTCTGTCTCGCTGTGATAGAATAACATATGGATTCAATGGGAGAGGAGATGACGCTAGTGTTGAAACAACAAGACGCGACAAAAAAAGGCAAGTGGAAGCGCATCGTCGCTTTTGCAACGGCTTGCCAGATACTTACATTCACGCTGCTTCCTTCGGCTGGCATGGTTGCTGCTGAAGCTGCTGCACAGACGGCAGAGAAAGGGGAAGCCGCAGCGAATAAGGGCGAGTCTGCGTCTGCGGTGAAGGCGACCAAGGAGTCGCTCAAATTGGAAGTAACATCGGCTATTCTAATGGAAGCTAGCACAGGACAAGTGCTTGTAAATATTGATTCGAATACCCCTAAGCCTCCGGCCAGCATGACCAAGATGATGACGGAGTACATCGTCATGGAGAAGGTGAAGAACGGGGAGTTGTCATGGGACGAAGAGGTCACGACATCCGAGCATGCTTCTCTGACGCGGGGCTCGCGCATCTTCCTCGCGCAAGGGGACAAGCATACGGTTCGGGATCTATATATCGCGATGGCGATCGGATCGGCGAACGATGCGACGGTAGCGCTTGCGGAGCGGATCGCGGGAACTGAGAAAGAGTTCGCGAACCTGATGAACGAGACGGCAAAGAAGCTCGGCATGACGACGGCGCACTTCATCAATTCGACCGGGTTAGGCCGGGAGGATATGCCGGAGAAGTTCCGTCCGGAAGGTACGGATGAGACCGTCATGTCCGCCATGGACGTGGCGAAGCTCGTTCGTGCGATTGTCATCAAGCATCCGGAATTCCGGGACTTTACGACGATCCAGGAATATAAGTTCCGCGAGCGTGACGAGACGCCGATTCAAAATCTGAACTGGATGCTGGAAGCGAATAAGAATATTCCGAACTTCAAGCGGTATGCGTATCCGGGTCTGGACGGGATGAAGACGGGATTCACGAACGAAGCGGGCAACTGTTTTGCCGGAACGGCGGAACGGGATGGCATGCGCCTCATCTCCGTCGTCATGGGCACGGATATTAACGATAAAGGAAAACGGTTCGTAGAAACCGCCAAGCTGCTTGATCACGGGTATAACAACTATGAAGTCCAGACCGTCGTGGCCCCGAAGCAGGCGGTGGACGGCGTCGCAGCAGCTCCGATTAAGAAGGGCGTCTCCACCGAGGTGCCTGTTGTGCCCGAGACCGGCGTAAATTTCGCCGTGGCGAAGGGGGCCAGCACGGAAGGCAAAGTTACGCATGAAGAGATGCTCACTCCAGCCAACGAGTTGGTTGCACCGATCAAGAACGGGCAGAAGGTCGGAACGATTACGTTCACATACAAAGATAACGGCTTGGAGCAAAAGAAGACCGTAAATCTGATTGCCTCGGAAGAGGTGGAAAAGGGCAGCTGGTGGCGGTTGTTTTTCCGGGCCATCGGGGAATTTTTCGTTGATTTGTTCCAATCCATCAAAAATTTGTTCTAAAGGACGATTTTGGCCGTTCCGGGCAGGCAATTCCGACAAAATCGGTTGTGTATTCCCTGTTCTATCATGTAGAATAAGGGGATAGACCATTACGGTTGGCCCGATAGGCTACAGCATGGGATGCTGAAGAATCCTCCGGGCATCATTACGATAGCAAATGGCGGGAGGCAGGCATAATGGAAACAGGTACAGCTCGTGTTAAACGTGGTATGGCAGAAATGCAAAAAGGCGGCGTCATTATGGACGTCATGAACGCGGAGCAAGCAAAGATTGCGGAAGCGGCCGGCGCGACGGCAGTCATGGCGCTGGAGCGAGTCCCATCGGACATCCGCGCCGCAGGCGGCGTCGCACGGATGGCGGATCCTACCATTGTAGAGGAAGTTATGAAGGTTGTCTCCATCCCTGTTATGGCGAAGGCTCGCATTGGCCATTACGTAGAAGCCAAAGTGTTGGAATCGCTTGGCGTTGACTATATTGACGAATCCGAGGTATTGACTCCGGCGGATGAAGTGTATCACATTGATAAGCAAGCGTTCACGGTCCCTTTCGTCTGCGGAGCGAAGGATCTGGGCGAGGCGCTGCGCCGTATCGGCGAAGGGGCAGCCATGATTCGAACGAAGGGTGAGCCAGGAACGGGGAACATTGTAGAAGCCGTGCGTCATATGCGCTTTATTAACAGCCAGATTCGCAAAGTTCAAAATTTGTCGAAGGACGAGTTGTATGCGGAAGCGAAAAATCTGGGCGTGTCTTTCGAGCTGCTGCTTGAGGTGCATGAGAACGGCAAGCTGCCGGTCGTCAACTTCGCGGCGGGGGGCGTCGCTACACCGGCTGACGCGGCTCTGATGATGCATTTGGGGGCAGACGGCGTATTCGTAGGCTCCGGCATTTTCAAATCCGACAGCCCGGAGAAATTCGCGCGTGCTATCGTGGAAGCGACAACCCACTTCGAAGACTTCGCGCTGATCGCGGAAGTATCGAAGAACCTGGGCACGCCGATGAAGGGGATTGAGATCTCCAAGCTGGCGCCATCCGAGCGCATGCAGGATCGCGGCTGGTAAGAAGGAAGGGAACAGGTATGAAGATCGGGGTGTTGGCCCTGCAAGGGGCCGTCAGAGAGCATATGCGAAGCCTGGAAGCCATCGAAGTCACCGCGTTAGCCATCAAGCATCCCCAACAGTTGGAAGAAATCGATGGATTGATTATTCCCGGCGGAGAGAGCACGACGATCGGGAAGCTGATGCGGAAATACGGCTTCGTGGAGGCACTCGGCGCTTTTGCCGCCCAGGGGAAGCCGCTTTTCGGCACATGCGCCGGACTCATCGTGCTGGCCAAGCGCATCGCCGGCCAGGGCGGAGCTGAAGAACCGCATCTGGCGCTGATGGACATCACGGTGCGCCGCAATGCGTTCGGACGGCAGCGTGAGAGCTTCGAGACCGACCTGGACGTTATCGGGGTGGATGAGCCGGTTCGGGCGGTATTTATCCGGGCTCCCCTTATTACGGAAGCCGGTCCCGGTGTGGACGTGCTGTGCAAAGTGAACGAAGAGATTGTCATCGCCAGACAAGGCCATTTGCTGGCCTGCTCTTTCCATCCGGAGCTGACGGATGATGTTAATCTTCATCGTTATTTTGCCGATATGGTTAAACAGAGCGGAATTGCAGCAGGATAAAGATAGAACGCAATGAAAAAAACACCTTGACTTGCGATTCCTTCAAGGGACAGGTTAAGGTGTTTTTAATGAATCAGTCATAGAGGCAGAATCGGTGCTCCTTGCTTCGTGGAAGGGGCAATCGCCCTTTCTGCATGCGTAGGAGGAATCGGTAGTGTTAGATACCAAAGTATTGCGAAATGAGTTTGCACGGGTAGAGCAAGCGCTGGAGCAGCGAGGCAAATCGAAAGAGATGATCGCCGAGTTCCCTGAACTGGATGCTCGCCGCAGAGAGATGCTACAGGAGACGGAGCAGCTGAAGAACCGCCGCAATGTCGTCTCTCAAGAAGTGGCGAAGAAGAAGAAGGCGGGTGAATCCGCCGATGATCTGATTGCCGAAATGCGCCAGGTTGGGGACCGGATTAAGGAACTGGATGAGGAAATTCGGAGCATTGATGCCCACATCGTCGAGATGACGCTGGCTATCCCGAACGTTCCGCATGAGAGCGTTCCTGTCGGTCTGAAGGAAGAGGAGAATGTGGAGATTCGCCGCTGGAGCGAGCCGACATCCTTCTCCTTCGAGCCGAAGGCGCATTGGGAAGCAGCCCAAGACTTGGGCATTCTTGATTTTGAAGCGGCCGCCAAGGTAACCGGTTCCCGCTTCGTCTTCTATAAGAAGGCCGGTGCGCGTCTGGAGCGGGCGCTTATCAGTTTCATGCTGGATGTACATACGATGCAGCATGGCTATGAAGAGATTTTGCCGCCGCTCATCGTCAATCGGGACAGCCTCATCGGAACGGGACAGCTTCCGAAGTTCGAAGAGGATCTGTTCAAGCTGGAAGGGACGGACTATTTCCTGATCCCGACGGCGGAAGTGCCCGTTACGAATCTGCATCGGGATGAGATTCTGAACGTGGAGGAGCTGCCGCGGTACTATACGGCCTACAGCGCTTGCTTCCGTTCCGAAGCCGGTGCGGCAGGACGCGATACGCGCGGGCTTATTCGCCAGCATCAGTTCAATAAGGTTGAAATGGTGAAGCTGGTGAAGCCGGAAGACTCCTATGAAGAGCTGGAATCGCTCACCCGCCACGCCGAGAACATCTTGCAGCAGCTTAAGCTGCCTTATCGCGTCATGGCGCTGTGCACGGGCGACCTGGGCTTCAGCTCGGCGAAGACGTATGATCTGGAAGTATGGCTGCCGAGCAGCGGTACCTACCGCGAAATCTCCTCCTGCTCGAACTTCGAAGACTTCCAGGCGCGGCGCGCGAATATCCGCTTCCGCCGCGATGCGAAGTCGAAGCCGGAGTTCGTTCATACGCTGAACGGGTCGGGGCTCGCGATTGGCCGTACGGTCGCCGCGATATTGGAGAACTACCAGCAGGCAGACGGCAGTGTCATCATTCCGGATGTACTGCGTCCGTATATGGGTGGATTGGAGCGTCTGACTCCGTAACTAAAAATATACAGTTGCGTGTTGTATTCAATCATGCTAAAATATAGACTGTCCGACTTGAAGCGGGCAGTCAACCAATGGAGAGGTACCGAAGCGGTCATAACGGGGCGGTCTTGAAAACCGTTAGGGTGCAAGCCCACGTGGGTTCGAATCCCACCCTCTCCGCCATTATAGTCATGATAATGAAGCCTTTGCCGATACCGGCAAAGGTTTTTTTGCATTACCGGCGGACGTATTTTGGAGATAACTCCGGCATAGTATAAAATCGTGGTCCGCGCCACACACTGTAAAGGAATAGTGGAGGTGTGGTCATGAACGACAAGGATATCGTACAAGTGGATCAACATCAGCTTGTGGCTGCATGGCAGCAAACGTTGACGAACAAATTAGAGCCGGGCAACAAAGCGACCATTCTGCCGGATGCCGCGAATCCGCAAGCATTTCTCATTCATATCGACAGTGACGGGCGTACGAGCTACACATTCGACTTCCATTGCAGCTATGTCGACTCGAGGGAGATTGAGCTGCAGCTAATCGATGTCGAGCGCGACGGTGTGCATATTGACGAACGGACGCAACCGGTGCAGGAGATGGCGCAGGATTACATGAGACATATTCATGAATGCGCCCAGCATCTTCATGATCTGACCCATCATGGCGATACGACGGCGAACGGAGGGTAATGATGAACACAAAAGATAAGGATAAAAATTTGCGTAATGTGATTGAAGATCTCGAGACGGCCCCGGCCAATTCGCATCATGCGCAGCAGATTCAGCAGGATCGCAATGACCGGAGGCATCAGGATGCGTTGAATCATGACAAGCCTACCGATCTGGAGCATTAATAAATCTTTGGAAAGGAACGTGGTTTTCAATGAACAAGCCGAAGTCTATCCCTGTTCCCGCCGCGGAGCAGCAGGTCCGCCATCATGAGGCGGAAGGCCGCAAAGGAATTCAAGAGCCGCTATCGGGCTCAAAGAAGGTCAAGACCGCTAACCATGTGAGCCATAATAACCCGGAAGGCTGACCTAATCATCGGATCGCACGCCTTCATACGTAAGTGATTTCACGGCTTTCTTCCCCCATCGGGAGGAGGCCGTTTTTGATCCACTCATTAAGAGAACGAAAAATTTTTACCAACTGTAACCTAACCATGCTCTATTCCGATATAATATAATAGTAATGACATAATAGAGAGGTGAATGCGATGACAGACTCCCCGAAGGAACAATCCGGATTTGCAGCGCAATCGCAGCGCACTTGCGATGAGCAAGCCGACGCAGAATATAATAGCAACGCCATGTTGGCAGCGTCCATTCCGGGAATAGACCCTGCGGCGGCCGTCGCGGCGCTGCAGCCGTCTTACCAGCATACGAAGATGGGCTTTGCCAAGATGCTGCGACAAGTTATATTCATTGCGCTCGGCTCGATCATGATGGGTGTCGGGTTGGAATTATTTCTCGTTCCCAACCAGATCACCGATGGCGGTGTCACCGGGATATCCATTATTTTGTCCCATGTTACCTCCGTTCCCCTTGGTGTGTTTCTCTTTCTTCTCAACATTCCGTTCCTGATCATGGGATACAAGCAGATCGGCAAAACGTTTGCGTTATCGACCCTGCTTGGCGTCGCTGTCATGTCGTTCAGCACCGCTTTGCTGCATCCGGTACAGCCGTTCACGGAGAATACATTTCTGGCAGCGGTATTCGGCGGCATCATTTTAGGGATCGGCGTCGGGTTGGTGATCCGCTTTGGCGGCTCGTTGGACGGTACGGAAATCGTGGCCATTTTGCTGAATAAAAAGACGCCTTTTTCTGTCGGCGAAATCGTCATGTTTTTCAACCTGTTCATTCTGTCGAGCGCAGGCTTCGTATTCGGCTGGGATCGGGCGATGTATTCGCTGATTGCCTATTACATTGCGTTCAAAATGATTGATATTACGGTAGAAGGCTTGAACGATTCCAAAGCGGTATGGATTATTAGCGAGAACTATAAGGCCATCGGCGATGCGCTCCTGAGCCGGCTGGGCCGCGGGGTGACGTACATGAATGGGGAAGGCGGCTTCTCCGGCGACGAGAAGAAAATTATTTTCACGGTCATTACCCGGTTGGAGGAAGCGAAGCTGAAATCCATCGTCGAAGAGCAGGATCCGCAAGCGTTTCTGGCGATCGGCAATATCCATGACGTGAAGGGCGGGCGCTTCAAAAAGAAAGATATTCACTAGGCAGAAAGGGCGCAGGACATATTTCGTATGTCTTTGCTGCTAGTTACGATATTTAAATCTTTGGAACTCTTTTCAAATTCATTCGTATAGGGTAATATGGATTGGGTTATCCAGATACGACAAAATGGGATAGGGAGCTGAACGTAAACATGAAAAGATGGTACAAGGGCGCGTTGGCGATCTTCTTTGTCTTCGCCCTCATCATCACGGGGTGCGGGGCCAAAGCGGCTGCTCCAAGAGCGGCGGTTGAAGGCGCATTTGAAAAGGCGCTTGAATTGAAATCATACGGATTCGAAACATCCATCGTAATCGATGATTTGCAAATTAATGCAGCGAGCGCGACGGATCCGAACGCGCAGATGGTCATGAGCATGCTGAAGAACGCGGAGCTGAAAGTCTCCGGCGCTGTCCAGCAGGAGCCATTGCAGCTTGAAGCGAACCTGGAAGTGAAGCTCCAGGGCGACATGGCAATGACATTCACACTTCCAATAGTAATGACGGAAGACAAGATGTGGATTAAAGTGCCGAACATTCCGATGCTTCCAATGCCGACCGAGATCGTTGGCAAGTTCATCGAGTTCGACCTGAAGCAGCTGGCAGAAGAATCTGGCGAAACAATGCCTACGGCAGCAGACATGAAGACGATGCAAAATGCGTCTAACGATCTGGTGAAGGCCGTTCTTGGCAAGTTCGAAGAGAAATCTTTCTTCGTTAATGTCGACAAGAAGGAAGCTGCTCTGCCGGAAGGCGTAGATGTGAATCAAGTCGTGAAATTCAACGTCAGCAATGACAACTTCGATCAATTCGTGACGACATTGGTGAAGGATGCGCTTCCTGCCGCACTCGACGCGTTGAACAAGGATGAGTATCTCAAGCTGTTCGAGCTGGAGAAGGCGGATATCGAAGAAGCGAAGAAGGAAATCGCTACGGACGAGAATGAATTGAAGAAGGGCATCGAAGAGATTAAACAAACGATGAAAATCAATGAGCTTAGCTTGTTGACAGCCATTAATAAAGATCAATTCCCGACATATCAACGTGCGGTAGTAAATCTTGAGTTCTCCGAAGATGGCGACCAAGTCAAAATTGCCGCCAAGATGACGACCCAATATTCGAACATCAACAAGCCGGTTGAATTCAAAATCGGCAAGCCAGCGGATGCCATTACGATGGACGAATTAGAGGAAATGTTCGCTGGATATTAATAACACAGCGAGAAGAAAACCGGCTCTCATGTACGAGAGCCGGTTTTTGTTATGGAGGCCCGCGGATGCGGCGCTGGTTGCCGTAAAGACGCGTAAGCCAGCATCAGTGCAGCTTATCCCCTCCCCTTGCCGAGGCGATGGGAACCGCCGTGTCTTTGCTTAACAATCTGTCCGTTGGCAAAAGAAATGAGGGATTCCGCTATATTTAAAGCTTGCTGGTTAATCGAAGCAAAATGGTCAAAGTCAATATGTTACCGGCCAGCTGTATGCTCCGGCTGACCCGTTAAGGCTATGGTACTAGGCCATCCGCGACGATAGCGATGGAGTCTTCGATGAAGTCTTCCTCGGAGACTCCCGATATGCCTCCGTGCATGAGTCGATGATATAAGGAGCCGAAATTCATCGATACGAGCATCGTTGCATAGGCTTCACTGGGGCAATCCCGGTGGTGTTAAAAAGGCTGCGGCCCGTCGACAACATATTGCTCATAAGCCTCCGAATCATGGGATGGAATGCATACCATCTCCGGATTGCTCTCTTCGAGCTGCCGCAGTATCGGAAATAGACTCTCGTACAGACGGGCATTATAATGGGCGAGTCGGCTCGCCCAGCTTCCTGTCGCAAGCGTCCGGTAATTCGCCCTCACATAGACGGAATCGGCCATCAGAAAATATCTTCGCCCATCGGGCTGGTTCAATAAGAGGCCGTATTGCCCGATAGTATGACCACGCAGCGGGACGAGAATAAGCGAGCCATCGGACAGCAAGTCAATGGCATGTTCGAACGGTCCATAGGAACCGCAGCCTGCTCCGAAATCTAATAGATTTATTGTAGACGGATTAATCTGATTATACAATGGCTTGAGGTAGCCTTTCCGAAGCAGCCTCCACATGAAGCGCTGGCCGAACTCCCACTCCCGCCGGTCAATATAGATGGAAGCATGCGTAAAGTCGTGAACGCCGTCGGCGTGATCGTAAGGGAACCGCGAAGTAATAGCATGGAATCGGTAGAATAGCCAGTGTCGAACAAAATATTGCCGCGTGAAGGATGCTGAATCAAAAAGAAGAGTGCGGGAATCCGGACCGGATGCTGCGGCTCTCCTTGCAGCAGATGCGATCGCCTTGCCAGGCAAAAGAAGCTTGTCGAATATAATCGATACTCTGTCACCCGGACGTACCATTGATCGCGAACCAGGCCGCAGCAACCGGGAATGGTGCCCATACCGACAATCGTGCCGGGGGCGGTGTGAAGATCGAACCAATATAATCGACGACCTCCTGCGGGTGAGCTGAATATTCCGAGGTGCAGCCCTCCCATATCCATCGATTGCTTATCCGCACTGAAACGGCTAAAGATAGCGGATCGCCCACTTCATCGGGGGTGACAAGGAAAGGGCCGAGTCCATTGCTTTGGTGGAAATCTGTGCTGGTGCCGGGGCCGCACAGGCTGCGAAAATCGTCGTATTGCACATCCCGCGCCGACACGTCATTGAAGATGAGATAATAGCTTAGTCGACTTACCTGCATTGTATCGGCGGAATGTTATGAATGCAAGTACTTGCTTGCATGGTGGTCAAGGCTGCCAGACCATGCCCTTGCATCGTAGCGCTAAAGGAGGTATGGCCGCTGGGACAGGGCTGGCGGGCCGTTAGGCCTTACAAGGACAAGGACATGAGAACGCTATGATTTCTTCTTCCGCAGACGGCGGAAGAAGTCGGTCAGCATCGCAGCGCATTCCTCCTGCAGCACGCCTTCGATAATATCGACCCGATGATTGAAACGGGGCTCCTGCAGCAGGTTCATGAGCGTTCCGGCACAGCCGGCCTTCGGATCGGCCGTCCCGTAGACGACACGCGGCAAGCGGGATTGAACGAGCGCCCCCGCGCACATCGGACACGGCTCCAGCGTGACGTATAAGGTGCAATCCAGCAGCCGCCAAGCTCCGAGAGCGTTGCTTGCTTCCCGGATAGCGATCATCTCCGCATGAGCGGTTGAGTCGAGCGTCGTCTCGCGCAGATTATGGCCGCGGCCGATAATCTGCCCGTCCCGAACGACGACGGCGCCAATCGGCACCTCTCCGATAGCCTCTGCCTTCTTCGCTTCCTCCATGGCTGCACGCATCCATTGTTCATGTACCATCATGTCTTCCATTGTTGATTCCCCCGTTATTCCTCGAACAGACATTCGGATTGTTAACACACTGTGTATAAATCTGTGGATAAACAAATTTGCGCACATAATTATCCACATATTATCCATAGATGTTCACATTTTGTGTATAACTATGTTTGCAATCATTCTGTACCTGTCCACTGATGCTTTCAATTATACTCTTTATTCTTCGTTATCTCCAAAAAACATGGACAAAATGCTATAGATTAGATATGATTCGAATGTAAAGATCCAGTGAAATACTACATTTGTCAGGAAAAGTCGTCCCAGTTATCCACAGCTTGGGATAGACGCCTGATAGAGGTGAAGCATGAAACTTTCAATTAAAGCTAAATTATCCATCTCGATATCTTGCATTGTGCTCGTCGTGCTCTTACTTCATATGACCCTCACCTATACTATCACCAAAGATAAACTCATCGAGGAAATGCAGCAGCGCATGAATGTGATTGCGCAGCAGATTAATATCTCCTACAAGCAATCTCTGCAGACTTCCCAAGCATTTGAGATCCAAGTGGCTGAGAAATTATACATTGCTTCCATCTATGCGGCGGACAAGCTTCCTCCCAAGTTGGAAGAGGTGACGAATGAACAGCTCGAGAAGCTATGCAAGGAATTGGGAGTCGCCCATATTTCTTTGCTTCACCGTTCCCCCGACGGGGAGGATATTATTATCGAGAAATCGTCTGACCTCAAGGAGATCGGCCTGTCCACCCGCACTTGGGGCTATTGGTACAAGGCCTTTGAACAGATATTGAACGGGGAGCCGGTCACGGTGCAGGAAGGCCAGACGATGAACCATTTCTGGTCCGGTCCGTTCGATGTATCGACGTCCAACCCGGAATTCATGGACAAGTGGGGGTATTACTACGACGGCAAGCGGGATTATATTATTAATCCGTATATACGCGACGGGAATGTAGATGTATATTCGGAGCTGAACAAGCCGGATCTGCTCATCCATCAGACGATTCGCACCCAGGCGAATGTGGTGGAGATCAGCGCGTTGAATCCGCGGGCGATGGAGCAGATTCCGAAGATTACGCTGCGCAGCGACGGCGTCCAATATATTCGGCAGCAGGACAGCCGGGTGCTGTACGGGATTTATAATATCCGCGACAACCGTGATATCAGCTATGTCCGGGAAGCGCTGGCCGAGGACAAGCCGTTATTCTATGAGGCCGTTTATCAAAAGCGCCCGATTATTAAGGGCTTTGTTCCGATTCAGGGAACACAGACTCAGGAGCCTTACGTATTGAGCGTAGTTATGGATTTTGAAGCGCTGAATGCAGCGCTGCACGATCAATTGATGCGGAATATCGCGATCGGAGTCCTGCTGCTGGAAGCGGTCCTGATATGCAGCTATCTGTTCGCAGGTATGATTATTAAGCCGATCAAGTCGATATTGAACAAGGTCAATATGATATCCGCCGGCCAGTTCGACACCCAGTTGAACATTGAGCGCAAGGATGAGCTTGGGCTGCTGGCCAATCGCATTAATATGATGGCCCGCAATCTTCAGCTCTCTACCGGCCGGTTAACCGCGCTCTATGAAGAGAATCGGGAGATGAAGGAGCATCTGGAATCGTTCATCAACCAGTCGAATGATGCGATCCATGTGACCGATCTGCAAGGCCAGGTGAAGCGGGTGAACCAGGCCTTCGTCGATATGTTCGGATGGACGGAGAAGGAAGTGGTAGGCCAGCCGCTGCCCACATTGCCTGAATCGGCGATGGAGGAGGAGCGGAGATCGGAAGCGGCGCTTGTCGACGGCCAATCCGTTAGCAACCGGGAGACAACACGGCTGACGAAGGATGGACGGCTGCTCGACGTCAGCGTGAGCACTTCGCCGATCTATGACGAGAACGGGCAGCGCATCGCTTGGGCGAGCATTACCCGGGATATGACGAGCCGCAAGCGGATGGAGGAACTGCTCCGGAGATCGGAGAAGCTGACGACCGTCGGCCAACTGGCGGCCGGTGTCGCCCATGAAATACGTAATCCGTTGACGACGCTCCGTGGATTCCTGCAATTGCAGCAGCAGACCCAGCGTGTTAATACGAACCATGTCGAGCTGATGCTGTCCGAGATGGAACGGATCAACCTGATCGTCAGCGAATTTCTCATTCTGGCGAAGCCGCAGGCGGTGCGGTTCCAACCGAAGGATGTGCGCCTCATTATGAACAGCGTGCTCTCCTTATTGGACAGTCAGGCCAATCTGCACAACATTGAATTCGTCAAGCGATTCGATGAGGATGTGCCTCTGGTGGACTGCGAGGAGAATCAGTTGAAGCAAGTCTTTATCAATATTATGAAAAATGCGATGGAAGCGATGCCCGGCGGCGGCGAGATCGAGTTGATCGTGGAGACGCGCGGGACTGAGAGCGTCATTGTCATCATCAAGGATTATGGGATTGGCATCCCAGCGGAGGATCTGTCTCGACTAGGGGATCCTTTCTTCACCAACAAGGAGAAGGGAACCGGGCTGGGGCTGATGGTGAGCCAGCAGATTATTCACAGTCATCGGGGTTGTATCGATATTAAGAGTGAATTGAATCGGGGAACGCAGGTTATGGTGACGCTGCCGGCAGTGGACGCGTCTGATCCGGCAGGGGCCGGCAGGCTGCCTGTCCCGGCCGGGGAGAAAATGCCGACCTAGAGACACAAAGAGGGTGCTGCGGCAGGAAGCGCGAAGCTCCCGGCTACAGCACCCTCTTCTGTTCCCGTTCTGGCGCGGATTGTTTATGGAGCATTCGCCCCGTTATCCAGTTCGGATGACGGATCCGATGGCGCGTCCTTGTCTACGAATCTGCGGAGGATCGAGACTTCGACCCGGCGATTCTGCGCCTGCCCTTCGACCGTACTATTATCGGCTACTGGGTGATATTCCCCCATGCCGACGGCCTTGAAGTGCTTCGGATCGATACCGGAACGCTCAAGCACGACCTTCATGAAGCTGAGCGCCCTAGCCGAGCTCAGATCCCAGTTCGATTCGAAGTTGCTATTGCGAATCGGGCGGTTGTCAGTATGCCCGCTGATGACAATATCATTGTCCTTGTACTGCTTCAGCATATCCCCGATCGTGATGGCCAACTGCTTGGCGTCAGACTTGAGGGTCGCTTTCCCGGAGTCGAACAGCGCGCTGTCTTTAATCGTTATTTTCAGCTCTGAATGATTGAGCTCGGTGTTCAGCTGGTTGGATAAGCCGCCATTGGCAATATATTCGTCCATCTTGTCCCGCAGCGTCTCCAGCTCGGCTTGCTCTTGCTTGGCCTTCACCATATATTCATTGCGCTCCCTGTTGCGGGAGGCCGCGCTCGAATCCGCACCCTTCATGCCATTCTTGGTATTGTTCGGCGGAATGATGGCTTGCTGATCCAGAATCCCCGCGCCGCCTCCGCTATCGAGGGCAATGTTGAAGGCTTGGCTCATCTCCTGGAACTTCTTCGCATCCACCGTGCTCATCCCATACAAGACAATGAACAGGGCCAGCAGCAGAGTCAAAATATCGGCATACGGGATCAGCCAAGATTCATCGACATGTTCATCGTGAGACTGGCGGCGCTTGTTGCTCATTCTCCAGCCTCTCCCTTCGCATTCAGCTGCGCACGCTCGCTCGGCGTCAGGAAGACGGACAGCTTCTGGTTGATGGCAATCGTCGATACGCCGGATTGAATGGACAGCAGGCCTTCCACCATCATCAACCGAATCTGAATTTCACTGTACGACAGCCGTTTCAATTTGTTGGCAATCGGGTGCCAGAGCACATAACCGGTGAAAATGCCCATCAGCGTCGCGACGAAGGCCGCTGCGATCGCGTGGGCCAGCTGCTCCATATCGGCCATCTGCCCCAGAGCTGCGATCAAGCCGATAACGGCTCCCAATACCCCGAGCGTCGGCGCGTAGGTTCCTGCCTGGGAAAAGATAAGCGCGCCCGCACGGTGGCGCTCTTCGGTCGAATGAATATCCTCCATTAATACATCGCGCACGAAGTCTTGGTCGTTCCCGTCGATGATCATTCGCATTCCGTTGCGAAGGAAATCATCCTGAATGTCGTCAATCTTCGATTCGAGCGCCAGCAAGCCTTCGCGGCGGGTAATGCTGGCCCATTCCATGAACAACTGAATCAGTTGTACCCGATCAACCAGCGCCTGAGGCTTGAATATCATACCCAACAGCTTGGGGAATTTCTTCAATTCCTTCATCGGGAAGGCGATAAACAGCGAGGCTGCCGTACCGACAAAAATAATCATGATGGCAGCAGGGTTGGCCAAATTCGAAAGCGGCGCGCCTTTAAAGTACATCCCTAGCGTAATCGAAACGACGCCAAAGATAAGACCGATCAAAGTTGATTTTTCCATGATTCCATACACACCTCATCCATGAGTTAATGGTGCTTCCTGCGTCCCGCATTCGACAGCGTTCAACGGAATGCGTGAAAGTTTTGATACGTTACCTTTTTTATCGGCAGAACCGGACCTTTTTTTAATGGCAGCGAAAAGGCAAGGCAGGCGCGAGGCAGGGAAAAAGGGGCATCCATCCCGTCTTTGATCAGGCGTCAAAGCCCGTCGCGGCCAGGGGTGAAGCCCTTACAAATTCCTTCCGGAACGAGCCGACAAAAGACCTGTTCTTTTGCTCTGGAACAAGATATAGTGAGAAGAAAGAGACGGGAGCGGAAGCCGCCGGAATTCGTTCTGCGCAGTATGCCTGCCGAATAGAGAGAAATTGCCTGTCTCGTTCATGATAATGATTACATGACGTCGCATGATTCGGCATTCAGAGGGAACACTTGATGATTATGATGACGGTGCCGCTGCCGCCGAGTCCAGCAACGTTCGCGAACGGCCGCATGATTGACGGAACGGTGCAGCTATGAAGGCAGATTCAGAGAGGGGCATGTTGTAGCAATCCGGGGATATAAGGAACAGAAGGATGAATTTTTCGGGAGGGATTATGATGTCGAAAAGAAGCATATGGTCGTTCTCAACCGCGGCGCTTGTGCTGATCCCGGTCGCGGTCGGCATTAACTACATCGGCAAATTGTTCGCCGGCGTGCTCAAGCTGCCGCTATGGCTCGACGCGATCGGGACCGTCCTGGCCAGTATGCTGGCGGGTCCGGTAATCGGCGGGCTGTCCGGACTCATCAACAATATCATTTACGGCCTCACGATGGATCCGATATCGTTCGTCTACGCTTTGACAAGCGTCTTTATCGGCCTGGTCGCCGGGATTATGGCGCATAAGGGCTGGATCTCGAGCTGGGGCAAGGCGGCCGTCATTGGTCTGGCCGTAGGATTGACGGCCGTGGTCATCTCCACCCCGCTTAATGTAGCGTTCTGGGGCGGCCAGACGGGCAATGTCTGGGGCGATATCGTATTCGGTTATGTGCTGCAAGGGACCCAATCGGTCTGGCTCGCTTCCTTCCTGGATGAGCTGGTCGTCGATCTGCCGGATAAGCTCATTACCGTTCTTGTCGCTTACGGGATATACCGCGTGCTGCCGAACAGTCTAATGAATATGTACAAGAATAGCGGAGATATCGAGAAGCTGTAACCGTCCGCAAGTGGTTGGCAAAGGTGGGATATGCATGAAATCTATGAGCTTGTACGTGGAAAGAGACTCGGCCATCCATCGCATCGATCCGATAACGAAGCTGGCCTATATCGCGACGGCCATCGCGATTCCCATCATTGTACCCTCCCTCCATGCCGCCTGGGTCTGCATGCTAATCAGCTTCGGGCTGCTCGCTGCAGGGGGAGTGTTCCGGCGGGGGCTGACGGTCATGGGCTTCGTCGGCTTCGTGCTGGTGACGGTGGTCATTATCCAGGGGTTTTTCCATGTCGGCAATGAGACGGTACTGTTCACGGTCGGGAGATGGCCGTTCTATAAGGAAGGCTTGCTGTTCGCCCTCGGCATCAGCTTCCGTGCCTTGAACATCGTTGGAGCCTTCCTCATCCTCGTCCTGACGACGAAGCCGTCCGATCTGGTGGAAGCCCTCGTCCGCAAAGGCTTGTCGCCCCGCATCGGCTATGTGCTGAACTCCGTGTTCCAGATCATTCCGCAGATGATGGCGACCGTCGGCACGATTACCGACGCACAGCGTTCGAGGGGCGTAGAGACGGAAGGAAGATTGATGACGCGCATCAAGGCGTTCCTTCCGCTTATTGGCCCGGTTGTACTCAGTTCGCTCCTGGATACGAAGGAGCGCACGCTGGCGCTGCAGGCGAGAGGCTTCAATGTGCCCGGGCGCAAAACATTTCTGAATGAAGAGAAGCGGTACCGGCATAGCGGCAATCTGCGGCTGGCGATGCTCGCCATCGTCGCTGCCGCTCTTCTATGGAGGATGTTCGCATGAATCTGATTGAAGTGGAACATCTCAAGTACCGCTATCCGTCCACGGAGAAGCTGGCGCTGAATGATATCTCGCTGACGGTGGAGGCCGGGGAGTTCATCGGGGTTATCGGGCCCAATGGAGCGGGGAAGACGACCTTCTGCCAAGCGCTTACGGGCCTGGTGCCGCATTTTTATAGGGGGGCATACGGAGGCAGCGTATCTATCGCAGGCTCCGATGTCGCGGAGAGCGGCGTGGATGAGATGATACGCCATGTTGGCATCGTGTTCCAGAATCCGTTCACGCAGGTGACCGGAGCGAAGCTGACGGTGTACGAGGAGGTTGCCTTCGGCTTGGAGCAGCTGGGCGTGAAGCGGGACGAGATGATCGAGCGCATCGATCATGCGCTTTATTTGCTCGATATGTACGAGTACAAGGATCGGCAGCCGTTCGACCTGTCCGGGGGCCAGATGCAGCGGATGGCCATCGCCTGCGTCATTGCGATGCGGCCTCAGGTCATCGTGCTGGATGAGCCGACCTCGCAGCTCGACCCGCAGGGCTCGGAGGAAGTGTTCCAGGCCATCCAGAGCCTGAGCCGGGAGGGAATGACGGTCATTCTGGCGGAGCATAAGACGGAGAAGCTCGCCGCGTACGCGAACCGGATCGCTCTTCTGTACGAAGGGAGCCTAATCGGCATGGATACGCCGTCCCGCCTGTTCTCCCGAGCCGATCTGACGGAATACGGGGTCAAGCCTCCTGTCTATACGCAGGTATGCCGCGAGCTCGGGCTGCGCTCCCCGGGCAAAGATACATATCCGGTGACCCTGGAGGAGGCGGCCGAGGCTTATACGGCGGTGTACGGCGGGAAGAGCGGCGACGGCCAAGCGGCAGGCACGGGAGAGGGGAAGCGGGATGAGTGAGATGATTCGCATCCGGAATGTGCATTTCGAATATGCCCCGGGGCAGCCGGTGCTGCATGATGTCACGCTGGACTTCGATACGCGGGCGACGGCGGTCATCGGGCAGAACGGCGCTGGCAAAACGACGCTGGTCAAGCTGCTCAAAGGGCTGCTGAAGCCGACGGCCGGCGAAATAACGGTGTGCGGGATAAGGACGAAGGAAGCGACGGTCGCCGGATTGGCTGGCCGAATCGGGCTTGTCTTCCAGAATCCGAACGATCAGATATGCAAGCGCACCGTCCTGGATGAGGTCATGTTCGGGCCGCTCAACCTGAAGCGGAGCCCGGCCGAGGCGAAGGAGCGGGCTATGGCGGCGCTGGACATGGTCGGGCTGACCGCGCACGGGCAGATGAATCCCCACGATCTCGGCTTGTCCGAGAAGAAGCTGGTGAGCATCGCCTCGATTGTCGCCATGGATACGGATATTCTTATTCTGGACGAGCCGACCATCGCGCAGGACGATGCGGGCAAGCGCCGGATTGGCGGCATTATCGAGCAGTTGAAGCAGCAGGGCAAGCTTGTGCTGGCGATATTGCATGATATGGACTTCGCCGCGGTTCATTTCGAACGGACCATTGTCATGAACCGGGGCCGTATGCTGATGGACGACGAGACGCGTCATGTGTTCTCCCGACAGGAGATTCTTCGCGAAGCCTGTCTCGATACGCCGTATGCGACGCAGCTCGGGAAGCGGTGGGGGCTTCCCGATACGGTCTTAACGGCAGAGGAGCTTATCGCAGCGATGTCCGCTAAGCGTTGATTTCGATGTCGGATGGTATCATTTGAAGTGAAGAGACCTGTGCATGCCCGGATGGTTGCACAGGTCTTTTGGCTGCTTCCGGGTTCGAGAAAGCTGGCTCACCTATGCTACAATACGAGGTAAACAGACAAGCGTGGGCAGAAAGGGGCAGCATGAATATGGGCGTTGCTTACGGAAGACCGTATAAAGATATTTTGGAGGATCTGGTTGCGGCCATTGCATTAATCCCGGACGGTTATCAGTTCTTCGACATGGGGCAGGAGGAATGGGATGCACTGGGGGAGCAGGAGCGGCACGAAGTGCTGGAGGCGCTCGCGGATGATGTGTTTTACGGGCTTGGCCAGGAGCGGCTGCTGTTCATCGGCAGCGGAAGCGTGCAGTATGACCCCGAATTCCATCTAATCGAGGTCGTCGTCGACAGTGCGACGGTAGCCCGTGTCGCCTTGACCTGATTCGACCCGCACTCGAATGAGCGCGGGCCGCGATTACGAGTGATAGACCATGCAGTAGAACTCGCCAGGCCCGGTCGGCGTCTGCCGTGTGTACGTATCGGTGATGCGGAATCCGGCGCGCCGGTACGTGCGGATGGCACGTTCATTCCAAGTCAGCACTTCCAGATCGATCATATCGACGGGATGGCGCCGCCGGGCTTCTGCGACGATCGCCAGAACGAAGGGCACGCCATATCCTTGCCCAAGTCGATCGGGGCGCATCCCTAGGCCGAGACGGGTCACGCCGAGCAGAGGGAAGAACTGCGCGAACCCGAACAGCTCCCCATCGGCATCCGTAACCGATAAATATTGCTCGCTTCGGATGCGGGCATCGCCGAACTCGACTTCGAGGGCCTTCATTTGCTCCCACGGGAGGAATCCATACAGTTGATAAGGCGGCTCATATGTCCATGAGCAGATATGGGCACCGTCCTCCTCGGTCATCGGGCGCACCCGGAAGGGCAGCCGCGGCGAACGGGACGAAGAATGGCGGTAAGAAGCCGGCAATGCAATCACTTCCTCAACAGGAGATACCGAACGATGCGGCGTCGGTTCCAGATTGTGCATTCTGTTGCTTGATTTTTCTTAGTTGCTATTTTCGCATGTTTGCATCGGCTTGACAATGAGGGATACAGATTCAATTGTCAGTCAGCTGGCCGGCGGCCGGCAAGCGGGGCTGTAAGGGATAATTGCGCCGCGCAAGCGATAACCGGCGGTCCGGTCTCTGTGATACACTATGCATAAGCAGTACACGACTAAGGAGGCGCTCTATGAGTGGACCAATTCTTGTATCCAAGCAATGGCTGTTAGCCCGTATGTATGAGCCCGATATCGTAATCGTCGATTGCCGCTTCGACCTTGGATGGCCTGAGGCCGGGAGAGAAGACTATACTTCCTCCCATATTCCGGGCGCCGTCTATCTTGATCTGAACACGGACCTATCGGCGCCGGTCGAAGCCCATGGCGGCCGCCATCCGCTGCCTGATCCGGACGTGCTGGCGGAACGGCTCGGCCGCGCTGGCATCAGTAACGGCAGCCGGGTCGTCGTCTATGATGATCAGGGCGGGATGTATGCCTCGCGGCTGTGGTGGATGCTGCGCTGGCTCGGCCATGACGCCGTCCATGTGATGGAGGAGGGCTTCACGGCTTGGAAGGACGCCGGGTACCCGGTTACCGATGCGCAGCAGGTTGTCGTGCCGGCATCCTTCGCCCCGGAGGTTCGCACAGAGATGCTGGCGCGCATGGAGGAGGTCCGGGAGAAGCTGGACCGGCCGGATGTGCTGCTCGTCGATTCGCGCGACGCGGCACGCTATCGGGGCGAGACCGAGCCAATCGATGCGAAGGCGGGACATATTCCAGGGGCGATCAATCAGTTCTGGAAGGAAAATGTCGATGAGCGCGGCGCCTGGAAGCTGGAAGCGCAGCGCCGGGAGCAGCTCGCTGCTGTCGTGGAAGCGCTGGAAGCCGGACGCGAGGTCATCGTCTACTGCGGCTCCGGGGTCAGCGCCTGTCCGAATGTGCTGGCGCTGCATGAGCTCGGCTACCCGCAGGTCCGCTTGTATGCAGGGAGCTGGAGCGATTGGAGTTCGTATCCGGAAAACGAGATTGCGACTGGAGAAGAATAAGGACGGAAAGACACAATACAGAGTATTAGGGATGAGGTACATCGCCTCATCCTATGGTAGCTTGGGAGGTGTATTTTTTATGCTCTAAATCAACAGGGAGTCAACGACTATGGGGGAAAGAGCATTTAATAGTAACAAAGTATTATGCGCCCGACACTGAAGGAATTGTGACCATGAACAGTGCCTCTGCTGAGGTTTTAAAGTTTTAAAAGTATCCCTTTTATATAGGGGTATGATGAGACGGATAAAGTCAACAATGGTCAGTCAACAATCCGCTCTCTATACAATGGGTTTATTGGAATGATATAGTGGATTTAAGTTTTTAATCCTCTCTGTGATTGTTGAAGAAAAATATTGGAGGGAATAATTGCTATAATGTTGACTAAAGACTCTATAAATTGGGCAATAGACTTTATTCAAAATCACTCAGATGGAGACTTGTTTCCTAGAATTCTAGAGATTAACGCAATATCCAGCTATATTGATGATTTTGTAGCGCTGATTGAAGGCAAAGATTTAACACAGTTTACTCCCGGAGCCTGTAGAAGATTTATTGTTCCCAAAGACGAGATTTCTTACCGACAAGCTACACAATTAGATCCACAAGATAGCATTATACTTACCTCGATAATTCATCAATTTGGATCTGGGATCGAAGCTAGGAGATTGCATAATAACATTGTATATAGTTATAGATTTTCTCCAGATATAAGTCATGGTCTATACTCATCAAAAACGGCATGGAATGATTTTTGGAAAACTGCATATGAAAAGAGCCGCACATATGAATTTGTATTATACTGCGACATTGCAGACTATTATAATCAAATATACCACCATATTGTTGAAAATCAGTTACATGAATCTGGATTTCCAAATCAGGAGACAAAGTGGATTATTAAGTTGCTTAACTCTACTACAGCGAATGTATCCAGAGGTATTCCAATTGGCCCTCATGCTGTTCATCTTTTAGCTGAAGCGGCAATGATACCAATAGACAATAGCCTACATACGCAAGGAATAGATTTTCTTAGATATGCTGATGATATTTTAGTGTTCTGCGACTCATCACAATCCGCCAAAATTGCTCTTGCTAAAATAGCATCCATTTTGGACAAACAGCAACGATTGATGTTGCAACGACACAAGACCAAAGTATATAGTTCTAATGATTTTAGACATTTATGTAATGAAATGATTGAGGACCGACCAATCAATAAAGATGAAGATAAAATTCTCAAATTAATAAGAAAATACTCTAATGGCGATCCTTATAGAACTATTACATATAGCGAGATCTCAAAAGAAGACTGGGAATCGCTTACTGACCAAATAATTGGTAAGATTATCCGAGAATACATCGATCAAAAAGAAGTAGATTACATACGACTTAGGTGGTTTTATAGAAGGTTGGCTCAAATTGGTCATCCAGGTGCAATTGAGATTTCACTTAGTAATATATCGCAACTGAGTCCATGTTTTGCAAATATATGTGCATATCTTGCTTCCATTCAATCCATCAGTGCAGAACAATGGGTTTATATTGGAGAACAACTATTGAAACTTCTCGATTCTCAGGAAGTAGTGCATAATGAATTTTTCCGATTATCTATATTAAGTTTGTTTACGAAGAATGAATACATTAATCATTTTTCGTATCTAGTTAATAAATTCCCTGTAAGTGAGCCTTTTGCTAGAAGAGAAATATTACTTGCGGCATATCAAAACTCTGCTTATGATTGGTTACGTGAGCAAAAAGAAAATTATCAAAGCATGGATCCCTGGCAAAAGATGGCGTTTATATATGGAGTTTCTGGACTTCCTAAAGATGAAAAAAGGTTCTTTTTAAATAGTTTAACTCATCAAAGGCCTTTTGATAGTGTACTTATAAAGTGGGCTAAAAATATATAAGTCAGTGCAAATAAATATTATCCTCGCCAACAATTCAGAACACTTGTGAACTTCTGGTCGTTCGATAGCGGGAGCGATTGGATTAGATGTGAATTGCTACGGGGGAAGCAGTAAGAACTGGGAGGGCCATATTAAACGCAGAAGCAGAACAATCGAATAGCAGTTCTGTCGTTATCAAAAAGAGATGGCAGGCTCTGAGTGTCGTAAAGCGCGTTACAGGCGGGTTTTGCAACACGAGGAGTCTGCTTTTTCGTATGGCCCGCCAATCGGCGCCGGTTCGGTCTGACTCTCGGATGAACTGAAAAATAAGGCTTCTATGTTCCCTTACAGGAGGTTATTTCGTTGGAATTAGCCCACAGCAAGCGGTAAATGAGGTGGTTCCATACTTATGAGAATTGTTGAAATATTATCTGTTGTCTTTAACATCCAGTTTATTTTGGCCACTTCCCCGATCGAATAGGTTCCGTCCTTCGCCGCGGTATCGGCATCATATTTTGTTGTGGTTGTGTAGCCGCTTCACGGTTAGAATGTAAATCGATGCACCTCCGGCCCGTATTGTAATATCTCCTGTAACGGGAGATTCAAGCTGTTCGTATTATAACAACCCGAGCTATTGACACCTATTCCCCAGGGTTTTATAATCTTCGGCGAAATTGATAATCATTATCAATCTTTTATGAAGTTTCAAATCACTAGCAACTCATTCGCGATGTACATGGCACTTGATAAGGGAGAGTCTCATCTAATGAAAAAGTTACTCATACCGTTCGTCCTGACCCTTACGCTGCTTCTGAGCGCTTGCGGCAGCAACCCAACGAACAACGCCGACAAGGCGGGCAATCCGTCTGCAAGCCAGCCTCGGCCGAATCGGCAGATACGGCATCTTCATCGGGCGCGGCCGCCTCAGAAGCCAGCACGTTGACATACCAGGCCGAGAACGGTCCGATCGAGGTTCCGGCGAATCCGCAGCGCGTCGTGGTGCTTACCCGATTTTTAACGGGCAACGTGATGGCGCTTGAGGTGCCCGTGGTTGGGGTTGATGAGATGTCCAAGGACAACCCGAGGTTCGAAGAGCGGCTGAAAGACGTTGAGGCCGTGTCGGAAGATAGCCTTGAGAAGATCATCGAACTGGAGCCGGATCTTATCATTGGGCCTTCAGACATTAAGAACATCGACAAACTCAAACAAATCGCACCTACTGTCACTTATACGTATGGTAAAGTCGATTACTTAACGCAGCAGCTAGAAATCGGGAAATTGTTGAACAAGGAAAAGGAAGCGCAAGCTTGGGTCGACGCTTTTAAAGCGAGAACCAAAACAGCCGGAGAAGATATCAAGGCGAAGATCGGCTCCGATGCCATGGTTTCGGTCATCGAGACCTTCTACAAGCAGCTCTATGTTTATGGCGAGAACTTTGGCCGCGGCACCGAAATTCTCTATACGGAATTTGGGCTTTCTATGCCGGAGAAGGTTAGGGAGGCAACGAGCAAGGACGGCTATTTTGCCTTGTCGACGGAAGTGCTGAAGGATTATTTTGGCGATTACGTGATTTTTAGCAAAAATGCAGATGAGGACAACTCATTCCAAAATACCGAGGCATACAAGAACATTCCGGCAGTCAAAAACAATCGTGTATTCGAGGTCAACGCGAAGACGTTCTACTTTAACGATCCGCTAAGCCTGGATTATCAGCTTGAGTTCTTCATTCACAGCTTTCTCGGTAAATAAGCGGCTGGACGATAAAGACTTATCTTGCTAAGCTTACAAAAGATGGCTTCTGAATTCATCGGGAGTCATCTTCTTTGTTTCTATGGAAAGCTTGGTATTGGCGCTGCTTATTGTAGCAGGTCTGATCTTCCCGACTTGGACAGCCCCTTTGCGCATGATCCTGATCCTTTCGGGAATCCCTTCTGGCAGATGGTAAAGTGAACAAGACGGAACTTTCCTGTCAGCAGACTGTTAATGCCGCCCTAATTTGATTCGAGCGAGGTATGAATAGATGACGAAACGAAGATTTTTTACTTGGTCTCTGCTGGCTGTCCTTGCCGGTTACGTCATATACGTCTTGTATATCAATTACCTTCACGATCCGCAAGCCGCTGCATTTTTGAGACGCAAATCCAATTCAGCCCGTCCCATTAACACCCACGTCTGGTTGCCGGTGATGAAGGTCCATGTGGCATTCGCCTGCCTGGCGATCCTGGGGGGAGCGGTTAACTTCATACATACGCTGCTGAGAAAATATCGGCTCTTCCATCGAATCAACGGCTATCTGTACGTGATATCCGTTTTCGCGGTGGTGCTTACTTCAGGCTACATGGCTCCGCATGCGACAGGAGGGAAGCCCGCGAGCATTGCCTTCAATCTGTTGAATATGATCTGGATGTTCATTACGGTGATGGCGATCGTGAACATAAAAAAGAAACAGATGATCCGGCACCGGGCATGGATGATTCGCAGCTACGTCTTTTGCTTCACGAACCTGACCATTCATCTCCTTACATTTGCGCTCCATGATGGATTGGGCTTGCCGTATCCGGCCAGCTACACGGCCGCCGTCTATGCTACGATCCTGCTGCTCTTCGGGTTGGCGGAGATCGTGATACGCCGGATTGGCCGATCTCCTATTGACTTCAATCGCTCCGAGGCGGCATAAGCGAGCAGGGGCGGGGCCCGGCAATTCGTCCATAGTAAGGCTGACGGCCACGATAGGAAGATCAAGCGGACGAACTCACCTGAATAGCAAGCCGAACAGCCCGGGGACCCCCGGGCTGCGGTTTTTTCCGAGACACGGTTCGATCCCTGCCTGCACTTAATGAGCAGGTTGAGTGGCCAGCCAGCCGGCCAGTTCTTCGGTCTGGGCAAGTACAGCGAGCGGATCGTAATACCAGGAACGCTGACGGGATCGATTCGATGTCGGCTTCTATATATCCTCGGGCCGCGATGTCCAGCTCCAGCAGCCGCGAGGGAGGACGGAAGCCGAGATCCTCGTAGAGGATGTGGCATCCACGCCCGAAGCTGCTGCCGAAGCAATATGCCGCATGGGAACCGATCTCCCAGACGATCGCGGTTCCCTGCAGTGCAGAATCTTCGGCTGCAGCTCCAGTGGGATCCCGGCGTCGCATAGCACCGCCCTTCCCCGGGACAGCTCATAGCTGAACCCCGTTGATGCTGAGCATTCCGTTCCCGCCTCTTACGATGAGGATGCGGAATAGCGTGTATTATGCCAGATGTTTCGCTTGCTTGGCGAGGCGCTCCGGGCAGGCCGTCATCCCGCTTTGGATCACCCATGCCGTGCATGTGGGATGGCTCAGTCGGACTGTCTCTCATACGATGAGCCTTGCGAATATCTGCAATTTGTGATAAAAGGTCTATAATACACAAAACCAGTCGGTAGGGTCAGCAAGACTACGGTAAAGGAGCGAACGAACGATGGAATGGAAAGAGATTACGACAGCAGACGAGTGGGCAGAGCTGTTGGCGCAATCGGCGGAGCGCGGGGTTGTCGTGCTGAAGCACAGCACCACCTGTCCCGTAAGCGAGAATGCGCTGAACGAGTACGAGCAGTATCTACAGGGCGATCCGAACGGCAATATTGATTATGTTCTCGTCAAGGTGATCGAGTCCCGCCCCGTCTCCAATCAGATTGCCGAGGATCTCGATGTGAAGCATGAGTCGCCGCAAATCATTTATGTCAAAGGCAAGCAAAAATACTGGACGGCTTCCCATTGGGCGGTAACGACCGAGCACATGGCAGCGGTATTGGATTAGAACGGCCATGAAAAAAATAGAGCCCGTTCCGGATGACCCGGGGCGGGCTCTTGTCCGTTGACACGATGATCATTAATGCTTCCCGTGACGATAGGAATTCTTTTATGTCCGATATTGTATTGCTAACGATATTATAGATGCTAAGCGGGTCATGATTCGTACGTTTCGTTCCATGGAGAAAGCCAGGCTCATAGTTGTCATCGGGCATTTTTTCAGCATACACAGCATGCCAGTTCACACTGTCTTTTTCAAAAAGATAGGTTACGAAGCAGGATGTTTCCAAGATATTCACATCTAAGCCGTGAAGATTTTTGACATTACCTCCGTATTTCAAAGTCAAAAGCTCCTCCAGACTATCCTCTAGTACCTGCTTGCTTTACTCCATTTCTTTTGCCCTGTTTTCAGTACAGCCCGAATTACAATCACAAGCAAGACGAAAAGAACAAGTATCTTTATTTTTCATTCCACATCACCTTCTTAGTCGTCGCGGCATTTCTAATATCAATATGTACAAGAAATTGCCATACGCCTTAGTAGTGCCCGATTCGGAAACAACCCTTGCTCCTAAAGAAATCTTGGGGAGTCGCCGATGATCATCAAGGAAGGGAAATTGTGGATCTTCATTCCATCCTAGTATAGCACTCGCATAGAGAGAAAGAGGGTAAAAGAGAAACGATGAAATGGCAGTGGCACAAAATCGGAATGGCGGTAGTCATCGGGTCCATGCTGGTCACCGGATGCGGCAACGGTAACGGGTCGCTAGGTGACTCGGATAGCAAGCAGGAGGGAGCAGATAGTACGGCAGTTCAGCAAACCGCGGAGAAGTCGAAACCAAAGGGTACCGCGTTCACCAGCCTTGACGGGACTATGCAGCTGACCTTGCCGAGCACCTGGAGACAGAATGATGAGCTCAACAATATGGCGCAGTTCGCTGCGTATCATCGAAGCAATAACAGGTTCGCCCTCGTGAGCAGGACGTCGAAGGCCGATCTGGAGGAAGGGGCAACGGTAGACGATATTGTCGATCGGACCATCAGCAGTGCTGATGCGATAACGTTGGATGATATGGAAGTCATTGAGAACCGGGAGACCTCCGTCGGCTCTGACGCAGCCAAGCAGTTGGAATTCCGCGGCATCAACAAAAACGGCACCAAAGAGAAAGTTCATTATCTTGTTACGACAGTGGAGAAGGGGGATAATTTCTACCAAATCGTATTTTGGACAAAGGCATCCAAGTTCGACAAATACAAGGAAGAATTCGAACAGGGCACGCAGACATTCAAGGTGCTGAAAGCAAGCGATTCGGAAGCGGCGGCCACAGCCCCGGCAAAGCCGAAAGTGATTAAAAGCTCCGACAGCCGGATGGAACTGACGCTGACGGCCAATTGGATGGAATATCCGTTGAACGAAGATGCCGAGATTTCCGCCTTCTATCCAGCGGGCAATGAATACGTCATCGTCATCCCTGACGATCGCGAGGAGATGGGAGATATCCAGACCCTGGAAGACTACTATGATCTGCTATATGAGTATAACTATAGCGAGTTCGCATCAGGGGGGGCTGTAGAAGAGCCGAAGAGCGTGAGCATCAACGGCTTGCCTGCCTTGCAGTTCGAGATCCAGGGCGTCTCGGAGGACAAAGAAAAAATCGCGATGCTCATTACGCTGATTGAATCGCCGCAGCAGTTCACGCAGGTAATCTTCTGGACAACTCAGTCGAACATCGAGCAAAAGCGTGAGCGCTTCATCGAGGCTGCGGCTTCCTATAAGGAGCACGATTCCTAACTGTTGCCTGTGAGGTGGCGAATCGGATGACCGGGTTTCTCCGCAAGGAGATTCCCGGCCTTTTTGCATCAGCATGGTGAGTTTTTCGCTATCCTTCTAACGAAAAAATCCATCACGATCCCCATAAATTCAACCGGAGACTCCAAATGCGGATAAATTTTTTCAAGATCGTGGAGGTCTATCGAGCTCTCCCTTCGAGCAGGCCAACTATGATACACTAGCAGTAACAAAACGTGTCTATAGTAAGGAGATTATGGGGATGAAGCTGATTTCGTGGAACGTCAATGGCCTGCGGGCCTGTGTCAATAAAGGATTTATCGATTACTTCAAGGCAAGTGATGCCGATATTTTTTGCGTGCAGGAGACCAAGCTTCAGGAGGGACAGATCTGCCTGGAGCTGGGCGAGCAGTACTGGCAATACTGGAATTATGCGGAGAAAAAAGGGTACTCTGGCACCGCCGTCTTTACGAGAATCGAGCCTCTTTCGGTACGATACGGCATGGAGGAGGACAGCGAACCGGAGGGGCGGATGATTACGCTGGAATTCGAGTCTTTTTACCTTGTTACCGTATATACGCCCAATGCGAAGCGGGATCTGTCCCGGCTGGAATACCGGCTGGAGTGGGAGGAACGCTTCCGCCGTTATTTGCGGGAGCTGGATGCGCGGAAGCCGGTTATCGTATGCGGTGATTTGAACGTGGCTCATCAAGAGATCGATCTGAAAAATGCGAAGTCGAACCAAGGCAACTCCGGCTTCACTCCGGAAGAGCGGGACAAGATGACCCGGCTGCTGGATGCCGGATTCACCGATACGTTCCGGCATCGCTATCCGGACCGGACGGATGCTTTTACCTGGTGGTCGTTCATGCCGAAGGTACGGGAACGGAATATCGGCTGGCGCATTGACTATTTCCTTGTCTCTGCCCGCTTGAATGAATATATCGAGGACGCGAAGATTGATGCGGCTATTATCGGCAGCGATCACTGCCCCGTCATTCTGGAGATGGAGGATATCCCGGCGGAAGCGTCGAAGCGTTCATAAATCTGATATTACAGATGTGCCGCAGCTTGAAGCTGCGGTTTTTTGCATGCCGGAGTGCTTGCGATGCTGCTGCCGCAGTCCTATGAAGCATGTCGAGCAGCCTTGATTCATACCGAGGAATATGAACCTCGTATCATTCCCGGCTGAATTCCTGCGAATTTACAGCAATTTCTCGCTTTGATGACGAATCCGGTAGAATTCCTGCACAGCGGCAGCTTTTCTCGATCAATCTTACACTATGGGTAGAAATGACCTGTAATTGATGTAGATTTGCAGGATTCTCTTCTTAGTTAAAACGATGGCGGTAAAAAGATGCGTTTTTGCCGGATTTTTTGCCAGTTGAGCCCACGGGGCATGCTCCTGGCGTCAACATCCGGGGAGAAGCGGAGATCAGCTTGTCCGAAAACGGATGTGGCCATGTTTACTTGCGGTCCCGGTCCACACTCGAATCACAAGCCCGCAACTAGCCGAACAAGGCAGCTTCAGCCGAACATACGAACTCCATTTGAGCCCTGGGACATCGCACGGATTATCAAAAAATCGGCACCGAAATCCGGCATAATGACAGTAGAAGAACGAACGGAGGGCAGGGGATGAGATGAACGACTATCGAAGAATTCAAGCGGACATCGAGTATATTGAAGAACATCTCCAAGAAGAGCTGCACATTGCTGGTATCGCCGCCCAACATGGCGTTCGGCGTGTCCTGTAAGTTCGAGGACACCGGCGAGCTTACATTCGTCGTCGGGGAGGAGGTCCAGCCCGGCATCGATGCCGGCCAATTAGGGCCCGGATATGTTCATATGGAGCTTCCGGCAGGGACCTATGCGGAGTTCAAGGCATATGGGCCGCGGCGTACACGGTGCAGGAAATTCGGGATTATATTTACGGCACCTGGCTTCCCCAGTCGAACTATGATCGCAGGGAGGGGCAGAATTAACCGGCATACGACCCTGCCCCGCACCCAAGCGCCGCATACCGATTGGCGCCCTTCGATTTCCCAACCTTTCTCACTGGAGATGGACCGACATGGAGGATAAAATTGTCATACCTAAATCGTTTATCCGCAGCCCAAGTCTTTCCATGAACTGGACCTAAGTCGGGTTTCGTTTACTTCGTCGGACCGGAGATGGATGTGGCGCAGCGTGATATACTGAAGCAGACTAATCAGGCGGACCGCGTGTTCATCTGTAAAATCGGGCGATTATAGGAGAAGAGATATGAGAAAAGCTATCGGGGTATTGTTGATCATTGCCGGAATCATCGGAGTCGTGTTCATGTTCAATCCTGCTATGGCGGATAAGTCTGGCGAATGGCTCTCCCAAGCGGGAGACAGTCTGCTCAACACGGCGACCAAGGAGGTACATATCGAGAAATCGGTTGATGCGGGCGGGATTAAAAATGTAGCCGTCGAGACAGGAAGCGTAGATGTGCAGCTGATGTCCAGCAGCACGGACGATATTGTCGCCCGCTTGCATGGCCGGGTCAGCAACAATGATGCGGGCAACATTGACCTGAAGGTGACCCCGCAAGGTGATACGCTTCAATTGAGCGTTCAGCTGCCTGACGGCGTGAATTTCGGCGTTCACATTTTCGATGTCAAGCTGACGGTGGAACTGCCGGAACAGCAGTGGAATGGGCTTCAAGTCGCGGTAGGGAGCGGCAATGTGGAAGCGGAACGTCTCAACAGCGCTTTAATGGAAGTAATTACGGGAAGCGGCAACATCCGCATGAACGGAATCGAGGCACGGACTGCCGCGCTGCAGGCCGGATCGGGAGATATTACGACGGGGGACATCCATGCCGAGTCATTCACGGTTCAGACGAAGAGCGGCAATATCCGCATCCAAGATATCGAAGCGGTTGAGATGGAAGCCATTGCTTCCTCCGGCAACCTTCGAGTGGAGAAATATGAGTCCAGCGTGTTGAACTTCCGTACGAGCAGCGGAAATGCGAGATTATCGGACGGACATGCAAAGCTGAACGGCGAATCGGGCTCCGGCAACATTACGATTGAAGCGGATGAACTGCGGTACGATGCGGATTTGCAGGCGTCCAGCGGCAATGTCACAGTCAGCCTGACCAAGGAGCCGTCAGACTTGGCCGTGGACTTCAGCGGAGGCTCGGGCAGCGGTCGCATCCGTTGGGACGGCATGCGCTACGAGGAGCAGGACAAGAATGACCATATGCTACGGGGCGCATTCGGCAATGGTGGAACAATGCTGAAGGTTCGCACTCTTTCCGGAGAATTTACACTGGGCAACTAGGCGCTTCCGATTCGACATGAACAAAGTTTTAGTTTCTTTTCAGTTTTGTTTCAGGTTGGATGAACATACTAGTACCAACTTCGGCATAAGGAGGTGGATACTCATGAAGCGGACTCCAGCCGTAGCAGCATGGACGACCCTCATGCTTCTGCTGCTTGCCTCTCCCGCCGCGGCAGAAGCGGGAAGCGCCAACGAAGCGGCCCAATGGCAGCCTTTCGGACAGGTCGTGTCGGATATTGTACAGCCGGCGAACGCGGCGGACAAGGGCAGTTCCCGGGAAGAGGCCGATACGGATAAGGAATTGGAGCAGATTAAGACGCAGATGCAAGAATTGCGCCAGCAGATGAAATCGCTGCACGAGAAAAAAATACAGCTGCTTGCGAAGAAGCATGGCATTGCGACGGAAGGCAAGACCAGCAAGCAGATTCGACAAGAGTTGAGGGAAAAGTTGGGCAAGGAAGGCAGATTGTTCCACGAGAAACATCGCAATATGGAACGTCATGGCGAATGATTGCCAGTCATGCTGAAGATAGACGAATAGGAGAGTAACCAAGAGCTCTGTTCGGCCCGATGCAGACTGCCTTGCTTGACAAGGCAGTCTGCATCCATTCTTACAGGAAGCGGGTGGCTGACTCATCTGGATTCAAAGCGAGTTTTCAATGAGGACAAACGGGGTAAATCATTGATAGAATCTTTTCTCTAGTGATAATGACCAGAACGTGTCTTGAGCCGCGAGCATATGATTTAAAGTCCAGATCGATCTTCTTCTGCAGGGCAATGTAAAAACCCGATAAGCAGCGAATATTCGCTTCCCATCGGGTTAGGTAACCAACATATAAATGATTGCGGTACTATTCTTCTGTAGCGTAGGTGGCGTATTCCTTCTCGCTCATGACGCGGCGGGCACCAACATAACGCTTCTCATAATAATCCATGCTCAACTCATCAATGCGCGTGCCTTTGTTCGTCGAAGCATGGGCGAACTTGCCGTCTCCGACGTAGATGCCGACATGCGATACGCCATTGCCGCCGCTGGTGTCAAAAAAGACCAAATCGCCAGGACGAAGATCGCTCTTGCTAACCTTATCGCCAACTTCGAATTGGGTAGAAGACGAACGCGGCAGATCGATGTTGAATTTGTCGAATACGTACTTCGTGAAGCCAGAACAGTCGAAGCCACTGGTTGTCGAACCGCCATACATGTAAGAAATACCCATCAAATCGTCAATTGTAGAATCCATCTTCGTGGCTGCAAAAGCGCTCTCTGCACTGAAAGTGATCAGGAGGCTAAGGCCCAATGCAGCAGTTACCAGCTTCTTCTTCAAATGATAAAGCCCCTTCCTTGCCTGCGAGGTTAGCTGGAGGGTTCGGTTGAAGGTCCCCTATGATCTCTGATCGAAGCGAAAGAGATCAATTCACCCAAAAAACTGGTTCCCCCGCTTTCCGGCCATCCGGAAATTCGGCATCCTTTGTCTAAGATTCAGGTTCAATGATATGTAACAAAAATGCAAGAGATCTTGCCGCTTTCATGACAAAGTTGTAATAAATCTACGATTTATTGTAACAGACCTTTTTCGCTTTGACAAATACTTTTTGTCCATAAATACCAAAAAAACTTGCCCGGATCGCCACGACGTGACGAAATGGACAAGTTTTTTGAAATTCAGGAGTTTCTATCGGATAGAAATAGCCTCTTTCTCTCGTCTTATTTTTCTTCCGTTCCCGATTGCTGCCATACCGAATAACGGGAGGACAATCCCCATAACTGGAGCAGCGTGCGGACAGCAGGGAACGCCTGCTGCAGAATGAGCGCCGTCAGTCCCGTCCAGAACATGGCCGCCGCAGTGAACAGAAGACCGGTCAGCAGGGCGATGGCGGCGAATATGGCAGACAAGCCCAGCAGCGGAGCCATGCGTCGAATTCCTTGCAGGAGGGCATGCAGGATAGAGAGCTCCGAGGCGGCCCCGAATTGCATCGACAGGAACAACTGGCGGACCACCCATGCACCAAGCAGCCACAAGGCAGCGTAAGGCACGGTGTCAGTCATCACGGCCGCCAGCGTCGGACGATCGGCGAACTGGCGCACGGCATGCGGGACGAGCCAGTAGGCAGGAAGCGCGATAAGCACCGTCTCGAGCCAGTAGAGGAGCAGCATCGGCTTCCAGATCGATTTGATTCCCTCGAAAAAGGCAAGCCCCGACCCGGATTGCCGGGCCATGGAATAGAATACGCCCGCTCGAATGAATGGCGTCAGCAGCAGACGGATGAAGACAAAGGCGGCCAACGTCCACAGAAAGGGCAAGTAATCGTTCGTCTTCATCAGAATGAACTGGCTCTCTGCCAGGAACAGCCGTGCCGTCATCTCAGTCGGCGCGGGATCGGGGTACCGCTGCAGAACGGGGAGCACCGCGCCGTCAATGAAGCGATAGACGAAGAAGCCCCATAATAATTGATATAAGAAGAGGATGACTGCGATATAGATATGCTCCTTCACCCAGGACAGACCATGGCTCATATAGGCTTTCATTCGATTCACCACCCCACTGTGCTCGAGATCATTTCAAGCAATTTGACGATGGATAGATTGACGCGGGTGCGGACGGGCTCCTCCACATGCGCCTTCATATAATTGTTGATATGCTTATTCTCCACGACAATCGTATAGAGCGGGTCGATCATGACCCAGTCCAGCGGCGCCGTATGGTTGAGCCGGTATTGCATCCGTTCACCGTCTCCGTCCCACACCTTGCGGGTGCTGGTGCCGTCCGCGAAGTGGAATATAATCGGCACGCTCGGATAATCGGCGCCCTTCTTCACGATGTGAACCGTGGCCTCGTAGCGGGGGGCTCCCTCGTTGTCCAGAACGCGGGTATCGATCCCCTCGACAGCGAAGTCCGCCATCTGGTTCCCATACACATATTGATTGAAGAAATCAGTCCATTTCCGCTTGGTGACCTGCTCGACGACACGCTGGAAATCTGCGGTCGTCGGATGCTTGAAGCGGTACTTCTGTGTGTACGTCCGCATGATACGGTGCATCGTCTTTTCGCCGACCTGCTTCTCGATGGCGAGCAGGACTAACTTGGAACGCATGTACACATTTTCGGCATAATGTCTGTGGTCTTTGTATTCCCACGCTGCCAGCTTGAGCGGAGCCGGGTCAGTCATGTAGCTCCCTTCCACGGCAAGATTCGGTGCGACCCCGAATTCATGCTCCATCAGCTTGTCTTCGGCATAGGAGGTGAAGCCCTCGTCCAGCCACGCTTCCTCGAATTCATTGGAGGCGAGCAGCCCGTAGAAGTATTGGTGGCCAATCTCATGAACGACGGTTCGTTCCAGATTGTAGCCCGGACTGTCATCTTCCGCACCGAAGGCGGTGATAAGCGTAGGGTATTCCATCCCGCCTGCGCCGTTGGCCGCCTTGGGCGGCACGACGATGGACAAGGTCGAATACGGATATGAGCCGTACCATTCGCTGAACTTGGAGAGCGCGGCCTTCGCCGCATACAGATATCGTTCCTTCAAATTCTCATGCTTCGGATCGAGATAGAGCTTGATGCGCACGCCCGGCACATTTGGCGCTGAGAATGGTTCCTCTACATAGATGAAGTTCGGCGAGGCGGCCCACCCGAAATCATGAACATCATCCGCATAGAACTGATACGTCTTGCGGCCGTTAACCAATACCGGCGTCTTCGTAGGGAAGCCGGTCGCTGCGACGGTATACGTGTCGGGAACCTCAATCTTGACGCTGTAAATGCCAAAATTGGCGTAAAATTCGGAATTGCCGTGGTATTGGTGCAGATTCCAGCCTTCTGACGAACGGCCTCTTACGCCGACCTTCTCATAAGCAGCCACTTTGGGGAACCATTGGCCGGCCATGACGAAATCCTCCGCATACCCCATGCGGGCGAAAACTTTGGGCAGCTTCACTTCGAATTTCATGGTGAGCGTAATCCTTTCGTAGCTCTTGATCGGCTGAGGAAGCCGAATTTTCATAAGCGTCTTATCCTTGGCATTGCCGTCATCGGGCTGGACATACTCAATCCGGTTCATTAAGGATAGACCGGCGGTCGTATCCAGCGCCATCAAGCTTATGCCGCCGTATCCGTCCGCCGGCATGGCATCTTCCCGCAGCCTGCCGCCCGACTCCCGCATGAAGGTCGTATCCGGGGACTCGAATGCATTCGGATATAGATGGAAGTAGAGCTCGTTCACCGTTTTTTTGCCCGGATTGAGCCACGTTACGGTCTGGGCGGCTTGCAGCAGATGAGCGGACTCGTCCAATCTGACATTGATATGATATTCAGCGATTCGTTCACTGAGCACTTCTGCAGCCGGAGACTCGATATTCTGGGGAGTAACGGGCTCCATCCCGATGTTCTTCGGCATGTCTGAACCGAGGGAAGGGACCGACTCAGAAGGCCAGAAGCGGACATACAAGATCGAGCTTACGATGAGAAGTGCGGTGATCCAGAGCAGTGGGCGATAATTTTTGCGTCGGGTCATACGATTCTTACCTCCCGTTGACAAGCATCTATGGCATGTATATGTTGGCTTTTTGCGGAATATTAGCTAAAATGAAAATGATTTTGATACCCGGCCTCTCCGCAGTCAGGAGCATCGGGTGAGGAAGGAGTGTGCGGAATGGAATCTTCCGATAAGAAGATGAAGAAGCCTCTCGCGCTCAATGTCGTGAGCGGCACTAAGCATAAAGGATTTGGCGCCGGCAGCATCGATTTGAACAACGTATCTCCGGTTATTATTGACGAAGGCCGGGCATACATCGATATGGGTGCCATGCATGCGAAGAGCAAGGTAGAGCGGGGCATCAAGTTCTCGCCGAACCGCGAGGACGTGCCGAATGGCCGCCGCTGCTGGATTGTGTGGGTCGCGGTTGATCGGACGGCGGAAGGAACATCCTATGGCGGAGTCACCGCCTGCGAGATGCTCATCGATACGGAGGCAAGACGCGGCTGGAAGATTCTCGCCGACCATGTGAATAATATGGATTACGCGATGAAGCGCCGTGTCATCGTGGACGGACTCGACGCGGAAGAGAAGGCAGCGCTGCGCGAGTTGCTGTTGACGCATAATGCGGAATGGTGGGAGCGCTCATCGGATGAGTTGAAGTCGAAGCTGGCATAGTAACCCAACGATGAAGAATGATGTTACATGAAGAAGACCTGTGTCCCTGCATGCTTGAGGGAACAGGTCTTTTTGTGTGCTGCGGCGAAGGCGACGCGCTGCCCTGCTTGCTGAAGCACCTGAGCAGATCCTGCATGACTGCAGCATTTCTACTCCGTATCTCTCCGTTAGGCAAGAATCCTGCAATTATCAGGCCGTTGGAAAACCCCTATTTTTTACGAAGGGGTGGAGATGTCCATTTACATAATTAAAACTTGGCACTCAGAATTTTTTCTACTGAGAAACGAGCTCCACTATATAAAAAATGAAATGGAGAAAATTCCCATAGGCTTCTCAACGGCCTGATTTTACGGGATCCAAGAGACCGCGTCGGATCCTGGGGGCATCATCGCCTTCAGGAAGCATCATTGCCTTCTGGAGGCATCGTTGCCTCCTGGGGCTTGAACGTGTGGAGGGAATTGCTGCTATTTTACAGGAATTTCGGCTCAATGAGTCCACATCCCGAGGAATTGCTGCAAATCTACATCATTTTAGGCCCTTTTGCTTCAAGCCGAAGCGAAACGGGTGAAATTCCTGCAGTTTTGCAGGATTCCCTTTCTGGTAAAAGTCGTCCGTATCGAATTGCTGTATTTGCGCAGGATTTCGCTTACCGAATAGGCGTGTCTGGAGAAATCGTGCAGTTTTGCGGATTTCGCTTACCGGATAGACGTGTCTGAGGAAATCGTGCAGTTTTCAGGCCGTTGGAACCCCCCTGTTTTTTACGAAGGGGTGGAGATTGTCCATTTTCCTACTCAAAACTTGGCACCCATAGCGTTTTAAATCGATTTTTCTACTGAGAGACGAGATCCACCACACAAAAAATGAAGTGCCACAAAATCCCTCGGGCTTTCTCAACAGCCTGATATTCGCAGGATCTTCTTTTCATTCAAGGAGGTTCAGTGAAGAAACTGTATGATTGCAGCTTTTTTCCGGGCCGCAGCGCATTAGCTGTATGTTTACAATCACATGGCTTAAGCGGCTAAGTCCGAGCGGACTGGCAAGCGCCAGCATCCTTTTGCCTCATTTGGTGTTTCCCTGGAATGTGATGGGGGGCCGATCGGAAGCCCAGAGATGCGGAGCCGGGACACTTAAAATTTGATTGACAATTATTCTCGGCCACCTGTATGATTACATACAAACATCCAATCATCCTATGTTTACGATCTGAGGAGGAGTATAGTGGAGCTTCGTCCGGTTAAGAAACAAACCCTAGTAGAGCAGGTCATCGAACAGATTGAGCAATTGATTCAATCGGAGTCATGGCCATTGGGGAGCCGTATCCCCCCTGAGCCCGAGCTGATGCAAGTGTTCAATGTGAGCCGCAACAGCATTCGGGAAGCGGTGAAGTCGCTTATTCATGTCGGGGTGCTGGAGGCGCGGCAGGGAGACGGAACGTACGTCTGCTCCAAGAGCAGCTTGAATGCGATCCTCCATCATCAATTGATGAAGGCGGATAGAAGGGAGGCGGCCGAGGTCCGCTTCTGTCTGGAGCGGGAGATCGCGAGGCTGGCCGCGGAGAGGCGTACGGATACGGATCTGGAAGCGATGCGCCGCTGGCTTGGCCTGATGAGCGAATCGTACCGCATCGGGGACGATGATGCTTATGTCCGTTATGATTATCAGTTTCACTTGGCCTTGGCGACGGCGACGCATAATCAGCTCTTGGTCAACTTATACAGCAGTATCGCGGATGCGGTGCGGCAATCGGTGGATCTGTTCGTCAAGCGCAGCCCGCAGCGGGAGAAGATGGCCTGCTTCCACGAGGAACTGGTCGACGTGATCGAGCGGCAGGACGGGAACGCGGCGCAGCAGCTCGTACGCCAACTGCTGGAGCTGAACTTCGAAATTTCCGAATGAGAATGAATGGTTGACCGGCAGATAGATGCCTATGGATGCCTATTCGGCTTACACATAACGTACACATGTAGAGAAGTAGATAGAAACAGATAAATTAGAGATAAAAAAGAGGGAGAGATGCATAGTGAGACCCGCACTGCAGGCAGAACAACCGGTTCCGTCAAATAAAACATTAGTGATGCTCTTATTGGGGATTGTGCTTGTAGGCGCGAACATGCGCGCTGCCATCGCTTCGGTGGGACCGCTCATCGGCTTCATTCGCGATGATACCGGCTTGTCGAACGGGGCCGTCGGCTGGCTTACGACGATACCGCTTATTGGCTTCGCCGTGCTGTCCCCGTTCGCGCCTTCGCTGGCGCGCCGATACGGGACAGAGCGCACGCTGGTCGCGACGCTGGCGCTCATGACGATCGGGATCGGGCTTCGCGCCTTCGATTCCGTTCCGCTGCTCTTCGTCGGAACCGCGGGCGTCGGCATCGGGATCGCCGTGTGCAACGTCCTGCTGCCTAGCATCGTGAAGCAGAACTTCATCAACCGGGTCGGCTTCATGACCGGCCTGTACAGCATGACGATGAGCATCTTCGCCTCAATTGCCGCGGGCATCAGTGTCCCGCTGTCTCAGGGCGCGGGCTGGGGATGGCGGAACACGCTCCTGGTGTGGGCCGCGCTGTCGCTGCTCGGCCTGCTGATCTGGCTGCCGATGGCTTGGTCCTCCCAGGCACGGAGCGGGGGTGGCGCGAAGCGTACCGGCTCCGGCAAGACCGCGAATGTATGGAAGTCCGGTCTGGCCTGGCAGGTTACGATCTATATGGGCTTCCAATCCTTCAATTATTATGTGTCCGTCGCCTGGCTGCCGGAGATTCTCCTCAGTCACGGCTGGTCTCCCGTCAATGCCGGCTGGATGCTGTCGGTCATGCAGTTGACCGGCATTCCGTTCAACTTCCTGGTTCCGGCGATTGCGGAACGATTGAAGGATCAACGGCTCGTGGCCGCCGCTGGGGCGCTTATCGGCATGGCCGGCTATGCCGGCTTGCTAATCGATAACGCCGCCATTGTGACCGTTGCGGTTATCTTGATGGGAATTGGGCAGAGCATCTGCATCAGCCTGGCGCTGACCTTCATCGCGCTTCGCGCCAGAAATGCGACGCAAGCGGCGGCGCTGTCCGGCATGTCCCAATCAATGGGCTATGCGCTGGCGGCGCTAGGCCCGATATGCCTCGGGGCGCTGCATGATGTGACAGCGGCCTGGACGTGGCCAGTCATCGCCTTGCTCGGCACATCCTCCATCATGGTCGTCGCCGGCCTGGGAGCGGGGCGGAACCGGTATATCGATTAAGCAGCAGCCGCTTCCCGGGCCTATCCCGCTGCGGACGATACAGCCACAGCAGCCGGATGCCGGCGCCGCTCTTCAGGAGGAGCGGCGCCAGCGGTCCGGCTGTTTTTGTCGTCCGATACCTCCGGCATGAGCACCTGATTCCTCATCCAGTCCACCAGCGCTTGAAGTGCTGCCACCACGAGCGCTTCTCCGGCTCCTTCTCGTCCGGCTTGTCCGGTCCGGCCTCCGGCTTCGCTGAACGATGCAGGCCGCACCATTCTGTCGGCTCGGTTCCTTTGACGAAGGTCTCAAGCCGTTTGCCGGGACATTCTTCACCAGCAAGCTGTCCGGAATCCGGATCAATATAGAGGCTGACCACATCATCCGGCACCGTAAAAATTTTGGGCGGCACGCTGTGCAGTGCCTTCTCCATGAACTCGGCGAAGATCGGTGCGGCCTTGTGCGATTCAGTTAGCGAGATGTTCTTGCCCCGATCGTAGCCGACCCATACCGCGGTCGACAGCTCCGGGGTGTAGCCGACGATCCAGGCGTCGGCATCGGTCGTGCCGGTCTTCCCGGCTACGGGGCGCTTGATGACCGGCGAGACGCGGTTGCCGGTCCCGCCCGCTTCGAATACGCTCTCCATCAGACTGGTGAGCACATAAGCTTCCGCCGGGTTCACAACCTGCTCCGCCTCCACCGGCGGCGCTTCGTACAATATGCGGCCCGCCTGATCCGTAACCTTCAGGATCGCGCGCGGGATGACCCGCCTGCCCTCATTGCTGAAGACGCCGTAGGCGGCGGCCATGTCGAACGGACTGACCGGATAGGTCCCCAGCGCCAAGGACGGGAGCGGCTTCATCGATCCTTCGATGCCGAGCCGCCGCGCTAGCGAGATGACCTTGTCGGGACCGATCTGCAGCATCGTATGAACCGCATAAATGTTATCGGAGGCGGCAATCGCCTGGCGAAGATCGATGTCGCCATGGTACTTGCCGCCATAGTTTCTCGGCCGGTATACTTGCCGCCCGTCGTCATAAGGAAAAGCCGTCGGCTCGCTCACGAAATGGGTCGCCGCCGTGATCGCCTTCTTCTCCAGGGCGGCCAGATAGACAATCGGCTTGAAGGCCGAGCCCGGCTGGCGCGTATCCGCGAAGACGCGGTTGTATTGATTGAGGCGGTAGTTTTTGCCGCCGACCATCGCTTTGATGTACCCGTTGCGAGGATCGATAGCGATAAGAGCTGCCTGCAGATCTCCTTCCGCCGGTATTTGCTTCGCCACTGCATCCTCTGCCGTCTGCTGCGCCCGGGCGTCAAGCGTCGTATAGACGAGCAGGCCGCCGCCGTCGATCTCCACTTCCGGGATGCCCAGATCGGTGAGCTCCCGCCGCACATAGTCGCGGAAGTAGGGGGCGACGAGTGTGTCCGGCCGTTCCGTCTGCGGCCGGAAGGTCAGCATCTCATGGTAGGCTTTGTCGGCCGCCTCCTGCGAGATATATCCGGTCTCGACCATGCCGTTCAGCACGGTCTTTTGCCGATCCTTCGCATTTTTCATTTGCAGGAAGGGAGAATAATAGACAGGGCCGCGCGGAATGCCCGCCAGCATGGCGCTCTCGGCCAAGGTCAGATCGTGGGCCGACTTGTCGAAGTAGAGCTGTGCCGCTGCTTCGATCCCGTAGGCCCCGTGCCCGTAATAGATTTGATTCAGATACTTCTCGAGAATCTCGTCCTTGGTGTACTTCATCTCCAGTTGCATTGCATACAGCGCTTCCTTCACCTTACGCTTCCATGTCCGTTCATGGCTCAAATACAGATTGCGGGCCAGCTGCTGGGTCAATGTGCTGGCTCCTTGCCGCGTGGACATGTTCTCCAGATTGACGAGCACTGCCCGTGCGACTCCCTTCACGTCGATCCCCGGATGGTGATAGAACTGCCGATCCTCCGTAGCCAGCGTCGCGCGGACCAGATCCTCGGCCATATCCTTCAAGGGGACTTGTATCTGCTGCTTCTGGCCCGGGGACAGTGTCGTCAGCGGCTGGCCTTGGCCGTCGAGAATCCGCGAGGCCTGCTCCGTCGCGGTGACGGGCAGATCGCTTACATAGAGGTAACCGAGCACGGAGGCAGCCACGCCGATCGCCATGACGAAGGCGGCGCTGGAGCTGATGAGCAGCAAGCGTAGCCGCTTGCGCTTCTTGGTTGATGTGCGGCGTCGATCCATTATGACTCCTCCTTATCCCCGATATCCCGTCCGTTCGACATCCATTCACGTTATTTCTCAGTATGGAAAAGAATAGAATGGCTTATTCCTGGCAAGCTAAAAAATCGGCTGCCTCAGCGCAGCCGGGAGCAGGGCTTCTTCCGTATTCGGGGACACAGGAGACGGGGCAAAAAGGGGAGAATCGGATGTCCGATCGGCGCCGTGCCAGGATTGCTTGCCGGCTGTTTTTTTATTTTGCTAAGACGAGGTGACTCGCGTATAATACAATTGGTCTATTTATACACTGAGCAGCTTGGTGCGATATGTAGATGAAGTGTTACGAATGTACACATGGGAACCATTACGAGCATTTCGGCAGGGACCAACGATACCATTACCGATAAGAAAGAAGGTTGATTCCTATGGAATTGTGGTTTACAGAGAAGCAGACGGAGAGCTTTGGCATTACGGCGAAGATTCGCGAGACCTACGTGAATGAACAGACGCCGTTTCAGCATTTGGTCATGCTGGATACCGAAGAATTCGGACGAATGCTCGTATTGGACGGCATGGTAATGACTACGGTGAAGGATGAATTCGTCTACCATGAAATGGTGGCGCACCCGGCTCTCGCAACGCATCCCAATCCCAAGAAAGTGCTTGTCGTCGGCGGAGGAGACGGCGGAGTGATACGCGAGATTATGAAGCATCCTTCGGTGGAGAAGGCCGTTCTCGTCGATATCGACGGCAAAGTAATCGAATATTCGAAAAAATATCTTCCGGAAATCGCCTGCGAGCTGGATAACCCGCGGGTTGAAGTACAGGTGAATGACGGATATATGCATATATTGAACAGCAAGAACGAGTACGACGTCATTATGGTCGATTCTACCGAGCCGGTTGGTCCTGCAGCTCCATTGTTCGAACGCGGCTTCTATCAAGGCATCTACGATGCGTTGAAGGATGACGGTCTGTTCGTCGCACAGACGGACAATCCTTGGTTCAAGGCCGATCTGATTCAGAAGGTGAGCCGGGACGTGAAGGAGATTTTCCCGATCGTCCGCGTCTACGCAGCGAACATTCCGACCTATCCGAGCGGCATGTGGACGTTCACGATGGGCAGCAAGAAGCATGATCCGCTGAAGGTGGAGGAAGCGAGTATTCCGGAGATGGAGACGAAGTACTACTCGCCGCGTCTGCATCACGCCGCCTTCGTATTGCCGAAATTCGTCGAGGATCTCTGCAAGTAAGCCGTAAGGCAGGCTGCAGCGAGGAGGAGCATACCTATGAAATTGGATCAAAAATATTCGGGCAACGTGTTCATCTACAGTTCGGAAGATTATGAGAGCGCCAAGGCGGTCATTTACGGCATGCCGATGGATTACACGGTATCGTTCCGCCCGGGATCTCGCTTCGGCCCGGCCCGCGTCCGCGAGGCTTCAATCGGGCTGGAGGAGTACAGCCCCTATCTCGACAAGAGCATTGAGGAGCTGAACTATTTCGATGCCGGAGATCTGCTGCTGCCGTTCGGCAACGCGGCGAAGAGCCTGGACATCATCGGGGAGTTCGTAAGCAAGCTGCTGGCGGACGGCAAGTTCCCGGTCGGCTTGGGCGGCGAACATCTCGTCTCCTGGCCGGTTATCCAGGAAGTGTATAAGAAGTATCCGGATCTGGCGATTCTCCATATCGATGCGCATGCTGACCTGCGCGAGCAGTATGAAGGCGAGCCGCTGTCGCACTCGACCCCGATCCGCAAGGCGGCGGAATTGATGGGCGGCAAGAACATCTATCAATTCGGCATCCGTTCCGGCTCCCGCGAGGAGTGGACCTATGCCCGCGAGAACATCAACTTCCATCCGTTCGATGTGGCTGCGCCGCTCAAGAGCGTGCTGCCGGAGCTGGCAGGACGTCCGGTCTACGTCACGATCGACATCGACGTGCTCGATCCGAGCTGCGCGCCGGGCACTGGCACGGCGGAAGCGGGCGGCATCACGTCCAAGGAACTGCTTGAAGCGGTGCATCTCATCGCCCGTTCGGAGGCGAACATCGTCGGCTGCGACCTCGTGGAAGTCGCGCCGATCTATGACCCGACCGAGCAGACGCCGATTACGGCCAGCAAGATTATCCGCGAGATGCTGCTTGGCTTCGTGAAGTAGCATCGATCGCATCACGTTAATCCCCCTCCAGCATCTCTGCCGACGTTGGCGCGGTGAGGCGAATGGAGGGGGATTTTGGTCACAGAAGCGCTTTCCGTCCTTGATAAGGGCCGGTAAAGCGTTTCTTACTATTCACCGGTTTTTTTGCCCCACCAAGATATGAACGAAGCTCTCACTTGCATGGACAATGACGGGATTGGAATGAGGGGAAGAAAGGGTCGATATTGCGAAGGAGTTCTCCATTTCCAACGGGCACTTATGGAAATCTTGGACCAAAATGATGCAGGAGCAGGTGAAGGGGCATTTACGATGAGTTCTCATAGGAATGACGCGTTGCTTGAGTACTATGAAAATGTAAGAGCAAGTAAGACTGCCACTCACGGGCATTCACTCTTACTTGCTCCCAACCCCTTTATCGCGACACGATCTCGATGAACTTCAGCGCCGCTTGGGACAAATGATGCTCCTTCAGCCAGATTAGAGCCGAAGCGCCGCTAATCTCGGGAAGAGGGAATGCTTGAATGTTCTCCTCCGTCCAGCGGCCTTGTACGGACAGCGGCACGATGCTCATGCCGAAGCCGGTGGAGACGAGCTCCATCAATAACCAAATGTCGGAGCATTCCCCGAGGATGTGGGCTTCGAGACGTCGCTGGCGGAACGCATCCATAATCACCTGGTAGACTCCCAGCCCTTCCGTGCTGGGCAGCAGGAGCGGAGCGGAAGCTATGTCCTGCAGCGTCAGTTCCGGACGCGGGGGCTGGAAGGAACGGCCGGCCAGGAAATAGAACGGCTCTGCGGGAAAGGGGTGAACGCAGAACTCAGGCAGATCGAGCGGAAGCCGGATCAGGGCGAGTTCAATATCCCGTTCCTTCACCAGCTTGCACAGCTGGCGCGAGTCGTTCTGGTGAATCTTGTATCTCATGTCGGGACGGGACGCCCGGAAGGCGCGGAGCCAATCCGGCAGGCGGCGATCGGACAGCGTGTTGACGCCGATTTTAAGCGTCCCTTGTGTGCCGCCTCCAATATCCCGTACGATCTGCTCGGCTTCCTCCATCTGCTTCAATAACATTGCCGCGTGCCGATAGAGGGCTTGACCCGCCTCGGTCAGCTCCAGCCCTTTGCGGCTGCGGCAGATCAATTGCACCCCCAGCTCCCGTTCCAGCGCCTTCAGCTGCTGGCTGAGAGGCGGCTGAGCGATATGAAGCCGCCGGGCCGCCGCCGTAATGGTCCGTTCCTCCGCGATGGCGATGAAATAGCGAAGCTGCCTTACATCCATATCTGCTCCCCCTTGTCATTATCCGCTGTTCTCGTCGGCCTGGCGGCGCATCCAGGCGGTATACGGCGAGTCCGCTTCGGTGTCGCCCGCTGGGCCACGATCCGGAGCGTTCTCGCCTCCGCCGGCAGGGCGAGCTGCTTATACAGCCAGCTCATGCCCAGCCCGGCGACCTCGGCGTCCGCCTGGCCGTAGGCGTAATAGATGACGGGCAGCTTGGCCAGATAGGCTGCGCTCAGGCACATCGGGCATGGCTCGCCGCTGGCGTAAAGCACGCAGCCGGACAGATCGGGGGTACCCAGCTGCCGGCAGGCGTCGCGGATGGCGCGCATTTCCGCATGATCAGTCGGGTCATGGCTCGTCAGCACCTCATTTACGGCTGTGGCGATGACCTGGCCTTCGCGGACGAGGACTGCCCCGAATGGCTTCCCTCCCCGGAAGACGGTATGCTCGTAAGCCAGGCGGACGGCCTGTTCGATGAATGCCTGATGACTCATCGCTGGCCGTTCCTGTCGATGCGGGCCAATCATAGCGACCCCGCCACGATCCGGCCCTCGTGCAGCACGGCTTGTCGTATGCTCTTGCGGGCCACCGCCTCGGCGGAGCAGCTCGCGGTAACGAGCACGCCGCTTGCCGGAACGCCTGCCTTCGGCCAGACTTGCTGCCCATCCGGATTCAGCGGGGTAACTCCGCCGGTAATATAGCCGAGCGCCTGAGACAGCCCATGCTCATGCGAGTAACCGTACAGCTCCGCCAGCCGTCCCGCCTTCTCCAGCATATCGCCGGTGCCGAACGGCGACCAATGATCGGTCAGGCTGTCCGTGCCGAGCCCGACAGGAACGCCTCGTTCCTTCAGCATCGGCAGAGGCATGACGCGCCGCCCGATTGGTACGGTCGAATGGACCGCGATCCCGAGTGCGGCGAACCGGCCGGCCAGCTCTGCAGCTTCTTCCGATGAGGCGCTGGCGAAGGCGAAGGAATGGCTCACGGCGACGCGGCCCTGCCAGCCGGCATCCTCGGTGAGATCCGCCAGATGATGCAGAGTGGCCAAGCCATGCTCCCCGCCATCGTGGACATGAATGTCGATGCCCGTATTCGTCTCGACGGCAATGTCCATCAGCGTAGTGAGCGACTGCTGCATATCGCCATCCACCGAATGCGGATCGACCGAGCCGATGAGGCCTGCGCCGCTGCGGGCCGCCTGCCGGAGCAATCCGGCTACGTTGGAGCGGAGCAGCCCGTGTTGGGTGAATCCGACGATCTCATACGTGAGCATGCCGCGATAACCTTCCAGCACCTCCAGACACATCTCCAGATTACGAAGCTCGGAGACCGGGTCGATATTGACGTGAGCCCGGAGATGAGTGGAGCCGTGGCGCAGAATCAAGTCGAGAATTTGCGCCGCCCGCTCGCTGACATAGGGAGCTTGCTCTACCAGCAGGCGGCGCTCCTCCTCAATCCGCTCGAAGATGCTCGAGACCGGCCGGACCGCTTTCCATGGCCCGCCATAATAGGTTTTGTCCAGATGAATATGCATCTCGCGGAAGGGCGGCAGCAGGAGCAGTCCCTGCGCATCGATCCGCGGCAGCGGGTCAGCCGGAAGAGATGCCGCAGGACGAATCTCCTCCATGATTCCGTCCTTGACGCGGATATGGAACAAGGATGCCGAGGTGCCCGTAATGTGCCCCTCTTCCCTCGTGTAGCCGGTCTCTAACCGGACATGTGTCAGCCAGTATTCGCTATACATAAGAACCCTTCCTTTCATATTGAGGATATGGGGATGAACAGGATGCCGCAGGCTCCGGACGATGCGGGACCGTCATCGTGACGGCCGCTCCGGCTTGCCGGCTCGCGGAATCGCTTCGGCAAGGAGCTTCTCGATCTCGCGATAACGCCGCTTTGCGGCATGCTCGAGCGGAGTCACGCCATCCTTGTCCGCAATGCGGGGATCGGCTCCGTGATCGAGCAGTAGCTTGACGATGCGCTGGTGGGTGGACCCGCCGTCGCTTAGAATAATGGCTTCCAGCAGCGCGGTCCAACCTAAGTTATTGATATGATTGACATCCACATCCGAATGGGTCAGCAGCTCTTCAACGACAGCGATATGGCCGCGTTCCGCAGCCGGAATGAGCGCAGTGCCCCCGAAGCGGTTCGTCCGGTGGGTGTCGGCCCCCGCCTTCAGTAGCAGGCGGACCATGTCGAGAAGCCCTTCGGCGCCTGCGTGCAAGAGTGGGTTGTCGCAGCGCTGATCCTGCTTGTTCACGTCAGCTCCGAGATCAATCAGCGCACGGGCGGTGTCCGCATCCCGCCCGTTCACGGCAGCCAGAACGGCGGTGCGTCCGGAAGCGTCCAACCGGCCGATAAATCAGCCTAATCCTAGGATGTCATGGCAGGGAGCGCCAGACCCCACTGCCTGCGAAGATCGTATTGATGCCATCGTATCATTGGCACATCTATATGAAAAATATATATTTCATTCATTTTCGATATGTTTTCCATATATATAGGGTGCGCAAATCGAGCCCTTCACAACGCAAAAAGAAGCCGCCTATGAAGGCAACTCCACTTCTTTATCGAAGCCGGCGTTCCTGCCGGATCCCGCAAGCCAGTAGCGCTAGCGTTCAATATCAAGAAAAAGCGCATCTCCTTACGGAGAGAGCTGGCGAGGGAGTCTATATATGGCCCGTATCGGGAAGTGAATCAGGAATGAAGCTTGCGGTTCACTCCCTGTTCCATCCGCTGGCAGCCTGCCTCTTCCATATGACCGCAGCAGGTGTCACCACTTGGGATGCACCCGGAAGATGCGTAGGGAACAGACCGCATTGATGCCGGCTCGAACGCCTCCGCTGTGAAATAAGCCGTCTCATTCCATGTTGCAAAAGAAGCACGCATACCGGATAATGAAGTGATAAGATGAAGAGATGATGCACATCAGGGATTGAGGTTGAATCAGATGAGCAATGATCACACAGGAGCCGAGTGCGTCCGCATCGCCATAGAGAGCCGGCAGGATGGCGAGGTTACCGTTTTCTATGCGGATGGCCAGCTGTACCGGAAAGGCAGCAGCTTCTATCTGCTGTACAAGGAATCGGCTTCCGACACGGAGCGTCCGGTCGGGCCCGGGGCAGCCGGACATGCCGGGGGGGATCCGCTGGAGACCTCCGTCACCTTCAAAGCGGGCGAGCACGGCGGCAAGCTGATGCGCCGGGGCAGCGTGAACTCGGAGCTGTCCTTCGTCAAGGACGGGCGGGGCGGAGGCTACTATCAAGTAAGCGGCATGCGGTTCTCCGTCGTCACGGAGACATCGGACTGGAAGCCGCCCGTATACGAGCAGGATGAAGCCGGAAGGCTGCACGCCTGGACGGCGTCATGGTCCTATACGCTATATATGGAAGAAGAGCGAGCCGGTTATTTTCAACTACAGATACGGGCCGAGGCCCGCTGAAGCACTAGGAGGAGCAGGTTACATGAGCATGAGTGTAATGGAAAAAATGAACGAGTCTGTCAAAGCGGCGATCGAACAAGCTGTCGTCAAGGCTGGACTGGCAGAGCAATCGGAGCTTCCGGCCTTCGTCATCGAGGTGCCGAAGGATAAGTCGCACGGCGACCTGGCGACGAATGCGGCTATGCAGTTGACTCGCATTGCCAAGCGCAATCCGCGCCAGATCGCGGAGGCTATCGTGGAGAATCTGGATCTGTCGGCGGCTTCGATCCAGAGCGCGGAGATTGCAGGTCCGGGCTTCATCAATTTCCGGATGGACCGGTCCTATCTCCATGATGTTATCCGCGAAGTCAGCGAGCAGGGCGACAATTACGGACGGATCGGCATGGGCGCCGGACAGCGCATCCAGGTGGAGTTCGTCAGCGCCAATCCGACGGGGAGCCTTCACCTGGGCCATGCCCGCGGGGCGGCCGTCGGCGACGCGCTCTGCAATTTGCTTGATTTCGCCGGCTATGAGATGACGCGCGAGTATTACATTAATGATGCAGGCAATCAGGTCAACAATCTGGCGAAGTCGATCGAATGCCGGTACAAGCAGGCGCTCGGGCAGGAAGCGGAAATGCCGGAGGACGGCTATTACGGCGAAGATATCAAGGGCTTCGCGCAGGAGCTCATCGAGAAGGAAGGGGATCGGCTGCTGAACCTGGCGGATGCCGAGCGACTGACGTTTTTCCGCAGCTATGGCTTGGAGAAGGAGCTGGATAAGATCAAGCGCGATCTCGGACGCTTCGGCGTACCGTTCGACGTCTGGTTCAGCGAGACCTCGCTGTATGAGAACGGCGAAGTGATCAAGGCGCTGGATGCGTTGAAGGCGCGCGGCAAGGTGTATGAGCATGAAGGCGCGACATGGCTGCGCACGACTGAGTTCGGCGATGATAAAGATCGCGTGCTGATCAAAAATGACGGCTCATACACGTATTTGACGCCGGATGTGGCCTATCATATGGATAAGTATGATCGCGGGTACGATCAGATCATCAACATTTGGGGAGCGGACCATCACGGTTATATTCCGCGGATGAAGGCCGCCATGGAAGCGCTGGGCAACGATCCGGACAAGCTTATCGTGTTGATCGCCCAGATGGTCAGCCTGTATCAGGACGGTGAGAAGGTGAAAATGTCCAAGCGTACGGGCAAAGCCGTAACGATGCAGGATCTGATGGATGAAGTCGGCGTCGACGCCATTCGCTATTTCTTCACGATGCGTTCCATGGACTCGCATCTTGATTTCGACATGGATCTGGCGATCTCGACCTCCAATGAGAACCCGGTCTACTACGTGCAATATGCGCACGCGCGGATTTGCAGCATCTTCCGCCAAGCGGAGGAGCAGGGAATCGCCCTGAAGCCGCTGGCGGAGATTCATCTGGCGAAGCTGACCGCGGAGCATGAGTACGACCTGCTTCGCAAGATGGGCGAGCTGCCGGAAGAGATTGCAGTCGCCGCGCGCGATTATGCGCCGCACCGCCTCATCCGCTACGTCTATGAATTGGCGTCTCTCTTCCACAGCTACTACAAGGCGGAGCGCGTTATTACCGAGGATGCGGAGCAGACCCAGGCCCGCCTGGCCTTGCTGGGCGCAGTGCGCACCGTGCTGGCCAATGTGCTCCGTCTGGTCGGCGTATCCGCTCCGGAACGGATGTAAGGCAGCGACGAAGACGAATAGTAACACGCGATTGAGCCGGTTCCCGCCTGTCGGGCCCGGCTTTTCTGCCGTGCGTGGAATAGCATGATTCTCCATCGTCTATTTCCGGTTCTCAGGTATAATAGAAGCACAATCATCATAAGAGAAGGTGAGGCCCATGGTTCACCTGCTTCCGTTAATGCTGGAGCGGGTCGGTATATTGCTGATTATCGCGTTTGTGCTGTCACGGATGAAGTCGTTCCGGCAGATTATTCAGAACGAGCATGGCATTGCCGCGAAGCTGATGCTGATCGTCGTCTTCGGCGCATTCGGAATTGTAAGCAATTACACCGCCGTCCAGATTCATGACAATCTCATTTCGACCCAGGCGTGGAGCGCCGGCGTCGATGGTGACAGCGCGCTCGCCAATACGCGCATTATGGGGGTGGCCATCGGCGGGCTGCTCGGCGGGCCTCTGGTCGGGACAGGCGTCGGCCTGCTCGCGGGGATTCACCGGCTGATGCTTGGTGGATACACCGCCTTCGCCTGCGGTATCTCGACGATAATGGCTGGCATAGTCACCGGCCTGATCGGTAAGCGCTTCCGCATTCAGAACCGTTATGCCGCTTGGCATGCAGCCCTCATCGGCATATTAATGGAGGGGGCGCAGATGGGCATTATTTTGTTGGCGGCCGAGCCTTGGAGCCATGCGCTGGAGCTGGTCAAAATGATCAGCGTGCCCATGATTGTCGTCAACGGCTTCGGCACGCTGCTCTTCATGCTGATTATCCAGTCGATTTTTCAGGAAGAGGAACGGACCCGCGCTTTGCAGACCCATCAGGCGCTCTACATCGCGGATCAGACGCTGCCTTATTTCCGCCAAGGGTTGAACGCCCATTCCTGCCGGGAAGCGGCTCTAATTATCTTGAAGGAGACGAATGCGGACGCCATCTCGATCACGAATGAGCATCAGATACTGGCTCATGTCGGGGCAGGGTCTGATCATCATGTGCCGCTCCAGCCGATCTCGACCCAGCTTACGCAGACGGTGATGAAGGAAGGGCGGATTCATATGGCGAAATCGCGAGAGGAAATCCACTGCCTCAATACAGACTGTGTCCTGCAGGCGGCCCTCGTGCTGCCGCTCAAGGTGCATCACCGGACCGTAGGCACCTTGAAGCTGTATTTCGCCCGCTCCACGCAGCTCGATCAGGTCGAGCAGGAGCTGGGGGAAGGGCTAAGCAAGCTTTTCTCCACCCAACTGGAGCTAGCCGAGGCGGAGCTGCAGAGCAAGCTGCTCCGCGATGCGGAGATTAAGGCGCTTCAGGCCCAGATTCATCCGCATTTTCTTTTCAATGCATTCAACACGATCTCGGTGCTGTGCCGGACCGATCCGGAGAAGGCCCGCGATCTGCTGCAGCAGCTCAGCATCTTCTTCCGCAGCAATCTGCAGGGCGCACGGACGATGCTCATCCCGCTGCACAAAGAATTGGAGCATGTGGAAGCGTATTTGTCCTTGGAGCAGGCGCGCTTTCCGGACAAGTATACTGTCTCGACCGATATCGATCCGGAGCTGGAGGATGTGCTCGTGCCGCCGTTCACGCTGCAGCCTCTCGTCGAGAATGCCGTGCGGCATGCCTTCCCTCGTGGCGCGGCTCCGCCCTGCGGGAGCGTGACCCTGCAAGCGTACCGGGAAGGCGAACAGATGATTCTGCTGACACGGGACAACGGACAGGGCATATCGAAGGATATCCAGGGGACGCTCGGCAAGCAGGCCGTCGATTCCGCGGAGGGCACCGGAACGGCGCTGTACAACATCCGGAAGCGAATGGCCGAGATATACGGCAAGCAGGCCTCTTTCCGGATAGACAGCGAGCCTGGATATGGGACGACGGTAATGATTGCCGTGCCGATTCAGTTCCATGAATGGAGGGAAGCGTCATGCTGAAAGCCTTTGTCGTCGATGACGAGCCGTTGGCAAGAGATGAGCTGATTTATTTGCTGAGAAGGACGAGGCAGGTGGAGGTTGTCGGCGAAGCGGACACGTTGGAGGATGCCTTGGCGGGAGTGGCTGTGGTGCAGCCGGATGTGGTCTTCCTCGATATTGAGCTGCAGGAAGAGAGCGGGCTCGATATCGCCGGCCGGCTCCGGGAGCTGGAAGCACCGCCTGATGTCGTGTTCGCTACCGCGTATGATGAATTTGCGCTGAAGGCGTTCGAGCTGAACGCCGCCGACTATATATTGAAGCCGTTCGACGAGCAGCGGGTGCAGCAGACGATCCGCAAGCTGCTGCGCCTCCATGAGCGGGAGAGCTTGCCGCCTTCGGCACCAGCCGCCGCCCGGGCCGGGATGGCGGAGAGGGAGCGGCAGGAGCGTCTGGCCATCACGGTCGACGAACGAATCATCGTGCTGCATGTCGGCGATATCGTCTACCTCGGATTCGAAGAGGGGAAGACGGTCATTGCGACGACCGAGCGGAAGTATAAGGTTGGGGAATCACTGACCCAGCTGGAGCGGAAGCTGAATCATCCTTCCATCGTCCGCGTGCACCGGGCGTTTCTCGTCCATCTGGATCGCATCGTAGAGATTCAGCCGTGGTTCCATTCGACCTTCCATCTTCAGATGCAGGATGGATCCCGCATTCCGGTCAGCCGCACCTATATGAAGGAGTTGAAGCAGCTGCTCGGTATGTAATCGTTTGCATTTCGAAGGTTCCTTTTTGCAGTTGAAGCGGCATCTATCGCATTCTGTCATGAAAACGAAGCTGAGAAGCTTTCATATTGTATGATGACTCCAATACGAATGCAGGGAGTGGTTCACATGAATGCGGTAACGATTGTGATTGGATCGATATGTATCCTGATGATCGCATACCGGCTGTATGGAACGTTCATGGCGGCCAAGGTGCTGAAGCTCGACGATTCCAAGCCGACCCCGGCCCATGAACTGAATGACGGCAAAGATTATGTCCCCACCAACAAATGGGTCACCTTCGGTCATCATTTCGCCGCGATCGCGGCGGCAGGGCCGCTCGTCGGGCCGATACTGGCGGCGCAGTTCGGATACCTGCCCGGCCTGCTGTGGCTGCTTATCGGCGCGGTCATCGGCGGCGCGGTGCATGATGCCGTCGTCTTATTCGCCTCGATGCGCAAGCAGGGCAAGTCGCTCTCCGAGGTCGCGAAGGACGAGCTCGGTCCGGTAGCCGGCTTCTGTACTGGCCTGGCCATGCTCTTCATCATTACAATTACGATGGCCGGGCTCTCGATGGTCGTGCTCCACGCATTGGAGCATAACCCATGGGGCACCTTCGCCGTCGGGATTACGATTCCGATCGCGATGGGCGTCGGCTTGTTCTACAAGAAGACGGGGAATCTGAAGCTTGCGTCCACCGTCGGCTTCATTCTGCTCATGGCCGGTGTATTTCTCGGACCCCAGATCCAAGGCACCGTCCTAGGAGACTGGCTGACGCTGGACTCAAGTACGCTGGCGATCCTGCTGCCCATCTATGCGTTCTTCGCTGCCGCCTTGCCCGTCTGGCTGCTGCTGGCGCCGCGGGACTACCTGAGCAGCTTCATGAAGATCGGCGTCTTCATCGCCCTTATCCTCGGCGTCTTCATTATTAATCCGGCAATCCCGTTCCCGGCCGTCACAGAGTTCGTGAATGGAGGCGGCCCGATACTGGCCGGTCCGGTCTGGCCGTTCATCTCGATCACGATTGCCTGCGGAGCCATCTCCGGCTTCCACGCCTTCGTCGGCTCGGGCACGACGCCGAAGATGATCAACCGCTGGAGCGACATCAAGGTGGTCGGCTTCGGCGCGATGCTTGTCGAATCGCTGGTTGGAATTATGGCGCTTATTGCGGCGGCGGCGCTTCAACCGGCTGACTATTTCGCAATTAATTCAACGCCGGAAGTGTTCAAGACGCTCGGGATGTCGACCGTGCATCTGCCGGAGCTGGCGCAGCAGATCGGCCTTGATCTGGAAGGACGGACAGGCGGAGCCGTTACCTTGGCCGTTGGGATGACGTACATTTTTACCAAGATACCGTGGTTCAGCCACTTGTCGTCCTACTTCTTCCAGTTCGTCATTATGTTCGAGGCGGTGTTCATTCTGACGGCAATTGATGCCGGCACACGGGTGGCTCGCTATCTGATTCAGGACTTCTTCGGCGACATCTATAAGCCGCTGAAGCAGGTGGACTGGGTACCGGGCTCCATCTTCGCTAGCGCCTTGGCTTGTCTCATGTGGGGATACTTGCTCTACTCGGGAGATATCGGCTCGGTCTGGGCGCTCTTCGGAGTCTCCAACCAGCTGATGGCCTCGATCGGACTTATTATTGGCGCGACAGTTATTCTGAAGATAGCGGATAAGCGGAGGTATATGCTGACCTGCCTCATCCCGCTCGCATATTTGTTCGTCACGGTTAACTATGCGGGCTACTGGATGGTCAAGAACGTGTATCTTAACCCGGCAGCTTCCGGGTATAGCGTATTGAACGCCACACTGTCCATCATTATGCTGGTGCTCGGCATCATCATCATGGTATCGGCGATCAAGAAGTGGCTTGAACTGTGGAACGGGCCGCGGGCGAATCTCGAACCGCTTAGCATGACATGAACGGTATAGGAGCGCTTGTCCGGCAGACGCTTCGGCGCGCAGGCATAAATCAGTAAGAATAGTTTGACAAGATTGGCAATCACAGCTAAAGTAGGACATGATAAGGAACTTTATACGAAATCCGCTAGGGGAGCCGTGCAAGGCGGCTGAGACAAGACATGCTTGGACCCTTTGAACCTGATCCGGTTAATACCGGCGTAGGAAAGTGGAGACGGCCTTCACAGGTTCGAATTCATGCTCTTTTTATGAAGACTTGGCGAAGCCGCTCCATTTCGGGGCGGCTTTTTTGTATGGCCGCGCCGGCGCCCCTGGTTTGGATTTCCTCAAAAATGTGGCGGAGGTGCTGACTATGGCATGCTTTACCGAAGAACTCCGGCGTACGGCGGATCCGATTTTTACGGCGATTTTTGCCCATCCTTTCGTTCGGGGCATCGCGGAAGGAACGTTAGCGAAGGAACAGCTTATTCACTATGTCAAGCAAGATTTTGAATACTTGAACGCCTTTATTCGGGTATACGGGATTGCGATCTCCAAATGCGACCACCGCGCCGCGATGGCTCTTTTTAACGAGCAAATTTCATTTATTTTGGACAGCGAGACCCATCCGCATCAAAATTTTTGCGACGTCGCCGGCGTGACGTACGAAGAGCTGCAGGGCTATGCCTTGGCCCCTTCAGCAAATCACTATGTCAACCATATGCTAACGGTCGCCCATGGGGGAACGCGGGAAGATATCGTGGCGGCATTGCTGCCCTGCCCGTGGACGTACACGGAAATCGGCCGCAAGCTGCTGGAGGAAGTGAAGCCGGATCCATCCCATCCGTTCTATGAATGGATGCATTTTTATGGAGAGCGGGAGAGCGGGATTACGATGCAGCTGCGCCGACTGCTAGATGAGTGGGCAGAGTCTTTACCCGCGGCGCGCAAGCAGCGGCTGGAGGAGCATTTTGTGACCAGCTGCCAGTTGGAATATCTGTTCTGGGATATGGCCTATACGATAGAGGACTGGCCGGCGCCGATTGCGGAAGCAGCACGGGCGTGAATCCAAGCTGGGCGGCCGCTTCTCGCAACAGTAAGGAACGGCTGCCCCTCGCTCATCATATGACGAATACGGTCGTGACCAACGGGAAGAAGATTCATGTAATGACAAGCAGAACAAAAATATCCCGCAGGCTCGTTAGTATGTCTCCCGCCTGGAACAGGAACAGCCTCTCCGGGAGCAGTTGCTCGCGCGCTTTATCTCCAGGGGGCGGCGCACGCCTGCTCGGCAGCCCATCAGGCCAGTTCGCGGCAATTGTATGCGCATGGCCCATCCAAGGCCGCTCGCTTCCAGCAACGTCCAAGGATAAGGCATAGGCGATGGGCTACAGCCGCTCGGCTTCCTTCAGCAGGCGGACAACGTCTACCTCTCCGGGCACCTTGGCCTGGACGTTCCGGGTCTTGCGGCTGCGGATCGGATTCGCCGTCCGCCGGAGCAAGGCCTTGATCTCGCCCGGCTTCAAGCGCGGACGCACGGCCAGCAGCAGCGCGATCGCACCGCTGATGTGCGAGGTCGCCATCGAGGTGCCGCTCATCTCATGGTATTGGCCCTTAATCCAGGAGGATACGATCTTCTCGCCGGGAGCGTAAATGTCCACGAATTGTCCCCGATTGCTGAACGGCGCAATCCGCCGGAAGCGGTCGGTCGCCCCGACCGAGATCGTCTGGGAATAGCGGGCCGGGTAATCGACAGACTTCCGCTTCGCGTCGTTCCCGGATGAAGCGACGACGGTGACCCCGGATTGATAGGCCTGGGTCACCGCTTGCAGCAGCGACTTGCTGCGGGATTTCATACCGAAGCTCATATTGATGATGTGCATCCCGTTGCGGACGCACCATTCAATGCCATTGATAATATCAGACACATAAGCAGCACCGTTCTCATCAAATGATTTTACGGGATGGATCAGGGCGCGGGGAGCCACGCCGATAATGCCGTACATTTGATTGGCCGCAGCTATCGTGCCCGCAATATGGGTGCCATGACCATTGTCATCATAAGGCGGCATGCCGCGGTGAACGAAGTTGACTCCGCGCATCAGTGACTGGCGGAGATCGGGATGGCGGTAATCGGCGCCGGTGTCAATCACGCCGATATGTACGCGGTGCCCGGTGGTGGATCCCCATGCCTGCGGAGCCTTGATCTGCCGTACGCCCCACGGAATGCCCCGCTCCCAGGAGACCGGCCTGTGAGAAGCGGCTTGAATCGCGATCAACGCGTCGTCCTCTATCGTGAACTCGTTCGGATACCGTGACAGCAGCTGTGCGACCGATTCAGGAACCGGACAGCTCCAGGCGCGGATGAGCGGAAGTTCGCGGATATGCTGGAGCTCGGGCCGATTCCGGCGAAGCCTGCGGAGCGCCTGACTGAATGCAACGAACCGTTCCGGCTGGTGGAAGCGAATCAACTGCTTCGCCGCAGGGCGTCCGCTTAAGGACATCTGTTGAAGCAACATGTGCAATAAGGCCGTCATATCCAATGTCGAGTCCCTCCCGACAATTCCTTGTGGGGTATCGTATGCCAAGGGGAAGATGGTGGACTGGGGTAGCTGCCTTTTTTGCGAAAGTTAGGCCTTCTTCCGTGTCAAAAGGCGGCTGCAGACATAGGATGAAGAAGAGCCGGCGAGGGGCTTTGCACACGGTAGACGAGGTGTAAACCTGTCTGTGGTGCGGATACAGTCGAACGCGAAGGGATGCCCTTCGCGTTTCTTTATTCCATTTACGGCAGGGGAAGTGGACAGACATGTGGCATTTTTTTGTCCGCGTCGGATAAACTTGCTTTTTCATGGAAAATCGGTTTTACTTAGGTGTGAAACTGGATATGATCGTAACTATCCGTTTGAACCTTTGAGAGAGGATGTGTCCTTATGAGCACCCCGTTGGAATTGAAGTTAGATCCCGACAAAGTGCAAGAAATGCCGATGGTGGATATTGCTTTCCTCGTACTGAAAGCAGCCAACACGCCTTTCTACTACCGTGATCTGATGAATGAAGTTGCGAAGCTTCGCGGACTTAGCGAAGAGCAAATTAATGATGTCATTGCACAGTTATATACGGAAATCAACATTGATGGCCGCTTCGCGTGCGTAGGGAACAATCTCTGGGGCTTGAAGCGCTGGTATCCTGTCGATCGCTCGGAAGAGTCGATGGGCACGAAGCGTCCTCGCATCATTAATGATGACGACGATGATCTGGAGGATGACGATATCTTCGTCGAAGAGGACGACAGCTACAACAATGAGGAAGACTTCGGCTTCGTGGACGAAGAGAGCGAAGACGATGAAGAAATGTTTGTGGATGAAGAAGAAGAGGCCGAAGTAGAAGAGGAAGTCATGATCGATGAGGAAGAGATCGATGAAGACAACCCTGACGAGGAAGAAGAGCCGGATATGGACGAGGATAAAGATCGGTAATCGGAATCCGCTCCTATGGCTGTGACGGACCGTTTGCTTATGATTCCCGAGCGATCTCCCTGGAGGCGCTTCGGCGGGAAGATAAGCAAACGGTTTTTTAATGGAACCGCTCTCTCGCGCGGCTTGTCATGCTTCTTGTCCCGCTTGCCGGAGCTGGCCGCTGCCGCCTGGAAGCGGCGGAAATCCCCTCCTACCGATGGGTGTAACTGGATCGGGACGGCACCCTGATCAATTAGCTGGAAAATCCGTAAACGTTCCCTTGACACGGCATGTCCTACAGAGTAAACTAGCATATGGGCTTTTGATTTGTTTGTAATTGAATAGGTTGTTTGACGCTAAAAGATGAAAGTGCCCCGTGACACTACGGGAGTCACTTTTTTATTTTTTATTGACATTTTTTCATCAATTTTTCTCGTGCAAATGGGTTACGATAACATCAGGCAGTATGTGATTTCTTCGAACCCTGACTCAAGAGTCAAAGCCTCCCGAGAACATGTCTTGTATGCATTTGATCATAGGAGGGTTTCACCAGTGGCAAAGTATATTTTTGTGACGGGCGGCGTTGTATCTTCTCTAGGCAAAGGGATCACCGCAGCGTCCCTGGGAAGATTGCTGAAGAATCGGGGGCTGAAGGTTACGATCCAGAAGTTCGACCCCTATATTAACGTAGATCCGGGTACAATGAGCCCGTATCAGCATGGCGAAGTGTTCGTTACCGATGACGGAGCAGAGACCGATCTCGATCTCGGACACTACGAGCGCTTCATCGACATCAACTTGTCGAAGAACAGCAATGTTACGACCGGCAAGGTTTATTCTTCGGTCATCTCCAAAGAGCGCCGCGGTGAATACCTGGGCGGCACCGTTCAAGTGATTCCGCATATTACGAATGAGATCAAGGAGCGCGTCTTCCGCGCCGGCAAGGAAGCCGGTTCCGACGTGGTTATTACCGAGATCGGCGGCACCGTCGGCGACATCGAGAGCCTTCCGTTCCTGGAAGCCATCCGCCAGATTAAGAGCGATGTGGGCCGCGACAACGTCATGTACATCCATGTCACTCTGATTCCATACATCAAGGCTGCCGGCGAAGTGAAGACGAAGCCGACACAGCACAGCGTGAAGGAGCTGCGGAGCATCGGGATACAGCCGAACATGCTCGTATGCCGGACGGAGCACGCTTTGTCCGAGGACTTGAAGCGCAAGATCGCGCTCTTCTGCGATATCGATGCCAATGCCGTCGTGGAATGCCGCGATGCGTCCACTTTGTATGAAGTGCCGCTGATGCTTCGCGATCAAGGCATGGATGATATTGTCGTCAATCATTTGAAGCTGGAGACGCAGCAGCCGGATATGACCGAGTGGATCAAGCTCGTCGATCGAGTGAAGCAGCTTCAGGGACAAGTAGAGATTGCGATCGTAGGCAAATATGTCGCTCTGCACGATGCGTATCTGTCTGTCGTCGAAGCATTGGCGCACGCAGGGTTCGATGCGAATACGGAAGTGAACATCCGCTGGGTCAATGCGGAGGAGATTACGGATGAGAATGCTCGGGAGCATCTCGAAGGTGTCCACGGCATTCTGGTACCGGGCGGCTTCGGGGATCGGGGCATTGAAGGCAAGGTATCCGCGATCCGCTATGCGCGCGAGCAGAAGATTCCGTTCTTCGGCATTTGCCTCGGCATGCAGGTGGCGGTTATCGAATATGCCCGTTCCGTGCTGGGCATGACGGGCGCGAACAGCTCGGAGATCAATCCGTCGACCGATTACCCGGTCATCGACCTGCTTCCGGAACAGAAGGACATCGAGGATCTGGGCGGAACAATGCGTCTGGGACTGTATCCGTGCAAGCTTCAGGAAGATTCGCTTGCGATGGCAAGCTATCAGGACGAGCTGGTGTATGAACGCCATCGTCACCGTTATGAATTCAACAATGAATACCGTGAAGCGATGGAGCGCGCCGGGCTGAAGTTCAGCGGCACGTCTCCGGACGGGCGGCTGGTCGAGATCGTGGAGTTGGCCGATCATCCATGGTTCCTGGCGGTGCAATTCCATCCGGAATTCACATCCCGTCCGAATCGCCCGCAGCCGCTGTTCCGGGAGTTTGTCCGGGCGGCAGTGGCACACCGCGGATAATGAACCAGGCGGAAATTCCCATTATGGGGATTTCCGCCTATTTTTGCACTTCGTAAGGGGGAAGTTCATGTTTTTCCGTATTTCAAGCAGGATTTTAATATATCAAGGCGAATAAGTACCATTATTCTTGCTTTGGAAAAAAAAGCATGTTCATACGAGGCGACGCCTGTCTTAGCGGATGCACTCGCTCGTGTTACACGATGGGAGGGGTACCAGTTGGATAAGAAGAAAGTATTGATAGTCGATGATCAAAACGGTATTCGAGTTCTTCTGATGGAAGTGTTCAGCAGTGAAGGGTACTCGACTTACCAGGCTTCCAACGGGAAGATTGCATTGAACATCGTGCGTGAGGAATCTCCGGATATTGTCTTGCTGGACATGAAGATTCCAGGCATGGACGGCTTGGAAATTTTGAAGCAGATTAAGAAGATGGAGCCGCAGATGAAAGTGATTATGATGACAGCCTACGGAGAGCTGGATATGATCAAGGAAGCGACCGATCTCGGCGCGATCATGCATTTTACGAAGCCGTTCGACATTGATGAGATGAGAGTGGCGGTGAACATGACGCTTCAACAGGACCATTCGGCGGCGAACCCGGCGAATATGACGACATGACCCGACAGACAAGGCAATGACATAGGTTTGAACGATGCTGGGCGCTGACACCCGGCTTCTTTGTTTTGCGGGGACGGATGAATGACGAGGCGTGGAAATGGCGGTCTGACGGCAGTCTTGAAGAGGCAGGGTTTGTCAAGAGGTTGTTTACTTTTTTACGGGCAAATGTGATATAATAACACCGTACTGGATGTCGGCTAACTACAAGAAATACAGACACAGACAACTTCTTAGGAGGATGGAGACCATGCCATTAGTTTCGATGAACGAATTCCTGCCACAAGCAAAAGCGGGCAAATTTGCGGTGGGCCAATTCAACATTAACAACCTAGAATTCACACAAGCCATTACGGAAGCAGCTATGGAAGAGAATGCCCCAATTATTTTCGGTGTATCCGAAGGGGCGTTGCGTTACATGGGAATGGAATATACGGTTGCCATGGCGCAAGCGGCTGCGAAGAAATCCGGCTTGCCAATCGCTTTGCATCTTGACCACGGCAGCACATTTGAAGTCGCTATGGCTTGTATCCGTGCAGGATTCTCATCCGTCATGTTCGACGGATCCCATCATGCATACGAAGACAACATTCGCTTGACGAAGGAAGTCGTTAAAGCGGCTCATGCGATGGGCGTATCCGTCGAGGGCGAATTGGGAACTATCGGCGGGGTCGAAGACGACCTGGAAGTGGATGAAGCATCCGCACAGCTGGCTAACTCGGATGAAGCAATCCGTTTCTATGAAGAAACGGGCGTTGACGCGCTGGCGATTGCGGTAGGTACAGCTCACGGCATGTACAAAGGCGAGCCAAAACTTCATTACGATATCATTGAAGCGGTAGCTTCCAAAATTCCTGTACCGGTTGTGCTTCATGGCGGTTCCGGGGTGCCAGACGAATCCATCCGCAAAGCAATCGCGGCAGGTGCCGGCAAAATCAACGTGAACACCGAGAACCAAGTTGCTTGTACGGCAGCGATTCGCGAAGCGTTGGCGAAGGATGCCGATGTTATCGACCCTCGTAAGTATTTGACTCCAGCTCGTAAAGCGATGGTGGAAGTCGTTCGCGGCAAAATTCGCTTGTTCGGCAGCAACAACCAGGCGTAACAAGCGCAATTCCATAGTTAATACTTACGTTTACGAATGCGGGAATAGCACCGGTTCGCCGGTGTTCTTCCCTTTTTGCATTATGGGGAGCCGATATAAGCCGGATGTCGCCGGCTATCGGGGTTGTCAGCAACGCATGGGAGGAACTGGCTTGTCATGGAGAAGTTAATGATTAGCGGCGGTCGGCCGCTTCGGGGTGCCGTGCAAATCAGCGGTGCCAAAAATAGCGCGGTAGCGCTTATTCCTGCAGCAATCCTTGCGGAGACGGAAGTCGTACTGGATAATTTGCCCGAACTGAGCGATGTCGCCACTTATATGGAGATCTTGACGGAGCTTGGCGGACAGGTTAGCTGGGAAGGTTCCTGTCTGCGCATCGATCCGTCGCGGATGATTTCGGTACCGATGCACAATGGACCCGTTAAAAAACTGCGTGCCTCCTACTATATGATGGGCGCGCTTCTGGGCCGGTTCGGCGAAGCGACCATCGGCATGCCGGGCGGCTGCAATTTCGAGCCTCGCCCGATCGATCAGCATATCAAAGGCTTTGAAGCTCTGGGCGCGACGGTGACGAACGATCACGGCTCCGTCCATATTTACGCGCGGGAACTTCGCGGCGCCAAAATCTATTTGGATGTCGTCAGTGTAGGGGCGACCATTAACATTATGCTTGCGGCCTCACGCGCCAAGGGCACTACGATTATTGAAAATGCGGCCAAAGAGCCTGAAATTATAGATGTTGCCACACTGCTTAATGCGATGGGCGCCCGCATCAAGGGAGCGGGCACGGAGACGATCCGCATTGAAGGCGTGGACAGCCTGCGCGGCTGCACGCACTCGATTATTCCGGACCGCATTCAGGCGGGAACGTATATGATTGCGGCTGCGGCCACCTGCGGCGATATTCTGATCGACAATGTTATTCCAAAACATCTGGAAGCCCTTACGGCGAAGCTGGAAGAAATGGGCGTGCGCGTTATTGAGGGCGATGAGTCGCTTCGCGTTATCGGCCAGCCCGAATACAACAGCATCGATGTGAAGGCGCTTGTCTATCCCGGATTTCCGACGGATCTCCAGTCCCCGATGACCAGCTTGCTGACGCAAGCCAAAGGGGTGAGCATGCTGACGGATCTCGTATACAGCAGCCGCTTCAAGCATGTCCCGGAGCTGGCCCGCATGGGAGCCAAAATACGGGTTGAAGGGCGAACCGCCGTGATCGAAGGCACGAAGCTGAATGCGGCGAAGGTGCGAGCTTCCGATCTGCGTGCCGGTGCCGCGCTCGTCATTGCCGGCTTAACGGTAGATACCGATGTCACGGAGATTTCAGGAGTGGAATTTATCGACCGCGGGTATGATCATCTCGTGTCCAATTTGCGCAATCTTGGCGCCGATGTATGGCGTCAGGTGGAATAAATCGATTCTGTTGGGGTAAAGATAGGTTAATAATAGATTGATATGGGCACAATCCATACAGAACAAGATTTCTATTTCTACGATATATCAACCTATGACGAAGAATTGGCTGCCTCTGGCCCACCATCTTCTCATCTTCATTCCGTCCACGATTTCTTTCCGGTGAAACAGCCCATCAATACAATGACATAGATAAAAGAACAACTGCTGTATTCCCGAGTTGAATAAGGGAAATGGACTTATTGATACGACATTGTCCGCATTTTATAACAGAATAGGAGTTGTATTCATGGATTTACAAATTTCCGATTTGGAAACGAAGAAGTTGACCGAATTGTACAAGCTGGCGAAGGAGTTCCAAATTCCGGGCTACGGTCAATTGAAGAAAAAAGAATTGATTTTCGCGATTTTACGCGCGCAAGCGGAGCAGGGCGGCTACATGTTCATGGAGGGCGTTCTTGACATTTTGCCGGAAGGCTTCGGCTTCCTCCGTCCGATCAACTATTTGCCGAGCGCGGAGGATATTTATATCTCGCAGTCCCAAATTCGTAGATTCGATCTGAGAACGGGGGATGTCGTCTCAGGCAAGTGCCGTCCTCCGAAAGAGAACGAGCGCTACTTCGGTCTGCTGCAGATCAATGCCGTGAATGGCGAAAATCCAGAAGATGCCGCGCAACGGCTGCACTTCCCTGCATTAACTCCTCTTTATCCGCAGAAGAAGCTGGTGCTCGAAACTTCCCCATCCCGCATTTCAACACGGATTATGGATTTGATTGCTCCTGTCGGCTTGGGACAGCGCGGCTTGATCGTCGCACCGCCTAAGGCCGGGAAGACGCTTCTCTTAAAAGAAATCGCGAACAGCATCTCGGAGAATAATCCTGAAATTGAGCTGTTCGTGCTTCTGATCGACGAGCGCCCGGAAGAAGTAACCGACATGCAGCGTTCCGTTAAGGGCGAAGTCGTGGCATCCACATTCGATGAAGTGCCCGAAAATCATATCAAGGTCGCTGAGCTGGTGCTTGAGCGTGCCCTTCGTCTCGTAGAGCACAAGAAGGACGTAGTCATCCTGCTGGACAGCATTACCCGGCTGGCTCGGGCGTATAACCTGGTTATTCCGCCATCGGGCCGGACGCTGTCGGGCGGTATCGATCCGGCTTCCTTCCATCGTCCGAAGCGATTCTTCGGTTCGGCGCGCAACATCGAGGAAGGCGGCAGCCTGACCATTCTGGCGACGGCTCTGGTCGAGACCGGGTCGCGCATGGATGATATCATCTATGAGGAATTCAAAGGCACAGGGAACATGGAGTTGCATCTGGATCGCAAACTGGCGGAACGCCGTATTTTCCCGGCCATCGATATCCGACGCTCCGGGACCCGCCGGGAGGAGATGCTGCTGTCGAAGGAAGAGCTCGACAAGCTGTGGATGATTCGGAAAAATATGAACGAAACGCCGGAGTTCATCGATCAGTTCCTGAAGAAGCTGCGTGATACGAAAACGAACACGGAATTCTTGGCTACCTTGGATACGAACGGCAACACGCCGACGCCGACGCGCCGCACCCGGAGCACTTCAGTCAGCTGATAGAGAGCGGCTGAGATAGCTTCGCCGGGCTGCTCGACAGACGCGAGGGCTCTTCCCGATGCGCTACTTTCTGGTTGCGCAGTTGGGCGGGCCGTGCTATAATTCATTATTGTTCTATATAACTCTGGGCACGCAAAGGGCTCAGGGCGGAAAGAAGGTGAATTCGAATGAAAGAAGCGATTCAACCAAAATACCACATTACAACGGTAACTTGCGCATGCGGCAATACGTTCGAAACAGGTTCGGTTAAGGAAAACCTGAAGGTAGAGGTATGCTCGGCTTGCCATCCGTTCTTCACAGGCAAACAGAAGTTTCTTGATGCAGGCGGTCGTGTGGATAGATTTAAGAAGAAATATGGCATGTAATACGTTAAATCTAGACTCTCTTGCTGGTGACGGCGAGGGGGTTTATTTTTTTATGCAGACGCGATGTATATGATGACGCTGCGCAGCCGTCCAACCCGCTGCGGGCTCCGCAGACCGCTCCGCCGGGTTGGCTCATAACCGGGCTCTGCCCCCATGAGGTAGACGAGACCTCCCGGTTACCGATATGCTGCCGGAGATCGGATAGTCCCTGCCTGCCGCCCCGGTAAATCTTGACTTCGAGGCCGGGCTCTCCGCACCGGGGGAGGAGTGACATCATGGCCGAGAAGCTGTTCGGATTCGGCTTAGGATATCTCCTCCGGCTCTTGCGCGGCGATCTGTCCCCCACGCTGCTTCTCGCGGCGGGAGCGATGCTGCTCTTGGCCCCCGCCGTAGAAATATGGGGGAAGCGGCGCTACCAAGCCTGGGCACAGGCGGAACGTAGCAGTCATCCCCCGCATGAGACGAAGCTCTCCAGTCTCGCAGCCGAGAGCCTGCTATCCATGGCAGGAGCGCTCGTCATATGGGGCGTCATCTACGGATTGCTTGCGCTGGCCAAGGGGGCGTTTCTGGCATGGGGCTGGCTGGAGCAGACGGACGCGAATCCGGCCCTGGCATGGCTGAGCCTGCTTGTCGCGTACAGCATCATTATCGGCTTCGGTTGTCTCTATCTGCTGTTCATCGGCCGCAGACTGAGCTTGAGCCCGTTCTGGATCGTATTCGGGACAGCGTGGATGGTGCTGGTTACCTGTGCCATCCTGCGCGGGTATCCGCTGGACAACACGCATATAGGCGCATATGCGCTGTACGGCTTCATTAACACAGCCGGAACGCTGGTATTATGGGGCTTCAGAGATGTCGAAGCCGATGCGGAGAATGAACCGGCGGAGGGCCGGAAAGCTGTAAACAATTGACTTTGGTTGCACTTTCGGCACAGATCGTCTATACTAAGTTATGCCGTGCTAGACGGGGAGGTAGCGGTGCCCTGTAACTCGCAATCCGCTATAGCGAGGTTGAATTCCTGTTAGAGGTTTTGTTGATGTGAGGCTTGGTATTCGTCTTTGGTGTTGACGGCCGGGTCCTTCGCAATGGATACCTATGAATCTGGTCAGGTCCGGAAGGAAGCAGCCATAAGTAGGGTTTTTCATGTGCCGGAGGGAAGCCTGACCTGAGCTGTAAGACGAGGGTGCCGCTCGGATCACAATTATCAATAACAGGTGCACGGTTCCATATCGAATATCCAACACCGAGCGAATCGGTGTTTTTTGTTCTCCATTTATGAATATATGCTCAAATATTAATAATAAGGCAGGATTTTTTTTGCGTTTACGGAATACTATAGGTATCTCCCGGCATCATCAGGGAGCGGTAGAGATGGGCGCAATAATACGATGAGGTGAGCCTATGACGGAATTGAATCAGTCTCTTGGTTCTCAGCAAGCGTGTTCCCTCTCCTCTGCCGGATCGACAGAGGGCCAGGATCAGGAGCAAGGGAAGCTGAATTTGCTGCAGCAGTTTGCGGGTGCTTTTTTGAAGGACGTCAATCTGGGCATCCTGCTTCTCGATGTCCAGTTCCGCCTGGTGGATATTAGCGATATGGCATGCCGGATTCTCGGATGGGTGAAGCCTGAAGTGCTGCATCGCCGGGTCAATGACCTGTTCGGCGAGATGCCGACCGAATATCATCTTGTGCAGCGGTCGCTTCTGGAAGGTGTCGTCACACATAATCATGCCGTCCCCTGGACCAATGGATCGGATCGCTATGATCTGCTGATGGACTCGAACGTGCTGCGGGATGACCAGGGCCAGATTGTTGGGGCTTACGTGTTGTTCAAGGATGTGTCTAATCTGCGCTCGCTGGAAGAGCAAGTGCAGCGGAGCGACAGGCTGGCCATGATCGGCCAGATCGCAGCCGGCACGGCTCATGAGATACGCAACCCGCTAACCTCAATCAAGGGCTTCCTGCAAATGTTCAAGAAGAAGCTCAACGAGCATGGCATGATCAAGGAAGTGCATTACACCGATATTATGCTGACCGAGATTAACCGGATTAACGAGTTGGTCGGCGAGTTCCTGTTGCTGAGCAAGCCGAAGCATCTTACGATAGAGCGGGTGAATCTCCACCAGGTGCTGGGCGAGATTCTGCCTATCATTCAGAATGAGGCGGTTCTCCATGCGGTTCAAGTCAACTACAAGGCGGACGAGCCGCTGCCTCTGGTCATCGGTGACCGCGAGCTGCTCAAGCAGGTGTTCATTAATATTGCCAAAAACGGTATCGAGGCGATGAGCGAAGGCGGCGTGTTGAATGTGACGGCAAGACGGGATGACGAGAGCAAGCGGGTGCTGATCGACATTCATGATTCGGGTCCGGGCATCCCGTGTTACATTATCGACAAAATTTTCGATCCGTTCTTCACGACCAAGGCGAACGGCACAGGTCTAGGATTGTCTGTCTGCCAGCGCATTATTCATGATCTGGGCGGTTCGATACGGGTATCGAGCAAAGGCTATGGCACGACATTCACCCTCTACTTCCCATTCCCTTTGCCATAAACGCTGGGATTTTCGAACATAATAGGAGTCATGAACAGCCGTTTTCCTGATTGCCAAAGAGAGGGAATGGCTGTTTTTTTACAATTTGTGATATAGTATAATAAGAAAAACGCTCTCGAGGTTACAGCATGGGACATATTGCATTGTATCGCGCTTGGCGGCCACAGTCATTCGGTGACATGGTCGGACAACAGCATATCATTCAGACATTGCAAAACTCGCTGCGTGAGCGGCGATTTTCGCATGCCTACCTTTTCAGTGGCCCCCGGGGAACCGGCAAGACCACTGCTGCGAAGGTCATGGCCAAAGCGGTCAACTGCGAACAGGGACCCGGTCCAGAGCCCTGCAATGAATGCGAAGCCTGCCGGCGCATCACCGCCGGTGCGGTCATGGATGTCGTCGAGATTGACGCCGCATCCAACCGGGGCGTAGAAGAAATTCGCGATCTTCGGGAAAAGGTCAAATACGCGCCTTCCGAGGTCCGCCACAAAGTGTATATTATTGATGAGGTTCACATGCTGACGACGGAGGCCTTCAACGCGCTGCTCAAGACGCTGGAGGAACCTCCTGCCCATGTCATGTTCATTCTAGCTACGACGGAACCTCACCGCCTGCCGGCGACTATCATCTCCCGGTGCCAGCGGTTTGATTTCCGCAGAGTGACGCTAGAAGAACAGGTTGCCCGACTGGAGCAAGTGTGCAGGGATGAGGCGATTGAGGCAGACCGGGACAGTCTGACCTATATCGCGAAGCTGTCGGATGGCGGCATGCGCGATGCGATCAGCCTGCTCGATCAGGCGGCATCCTTCACCGATGGACGTCTTGACTATCGGCAAGTCCTTGACATCACCGGCGGCATACCGGAGGAACAGTTCGCGGATATCGCCCGTGCCGTTCAAGCAGGGGATGTAGGATCCGTGCTGGCCACGGTGGAATCGATGATGCAGGAAGGGAAGAGCGCGGACAAGTGCATGGAGAGTCTGCTCTACTTTTTCCGGGATCTGTTGATGATGAAGATGGTGCCGGACGGAGAAGGGCTGACGGATCGGCTGACGCGTGTGGAAGCGTTCCGGGAGCTGGCCGATGCTTTTGAAGCGGCGAGCCTGTTCCAGATTATCGACACATTGAACCGGTATCAGACAGACATGAAATATGCGGTGCAACCGCAAACGTTATTCGAGGTAGCCTTGCTGCAGTTAGCCGTGCAGAACCAACCGGGGGCGCTGAGCAGCCAACCGGAGGCGGGAACGGCTGAACGGCAGGCCGATCGTTCCGATGCGGTGGGATCTTCTTCCGTCGTGCAACAATTACAGCGTCAAGTTGCGTCATTAGAAGCGAAGCTGAATGAATTGGCGAAGGCGAGAATACCGGATGGGCGGGCAGACGGCGGACAAGCCGAACGGACCCCAGCGGCCACCAGAGCGCCTGCGCGGGTATCGCGGATGGCGAAGCAGCCGCCTCACTTCGAACGGTATACGGCCTCGAAGGATTCCGCTGACTCGAACCGCATCCGCTCCAATTGGGGGCAGGCGCTGCAGCGGGTGAAGGAAGCCGGCGTCACGATTCATGCTTGGCTTGTCAATGGGGAGCCGGTATCGGCACTGGATGATCGGGTGCTGGTCGCCTTCAAAAATACGATTCACCGGGATACGACCGAGAAGCCCAACAACAAGCAGGTGATTGAGCGCGTCTTGTCCGAAGTGTTCGGCAAGCCGTATCAGCTCGATACGATGATGCTGAAGGATTGGGAAGAGGCGGCGGAGAAGTCTGCCGGAGAGAAGGAAGAGCCGGCGTTCCGGCTGGAGCCGGAAGGTTCCGAAGCGGAACCGGCGCAAGAACCTTGGATTGACGAGGCACTCCACATGTTCGGAGAAGACCTCGTTGTCATAAAAGAGTAATTATATTATTCTATGTAAAAAAGGAGAAATTACAGCGATGAACAATATGAATCAAATGATGAAGCAGGTTAAAAAGATGCAAGAGCAAATGCTGAAGGCCCAGGAGCAGCTGGCTGACAAGAAAATAGTTGGAACCTCCGGCGGCGGGGCAGTTACCGTTGAAGTGAACGGCCACAAGAAAGTGCTTAGCATTACGCTTAAGCCAGAAGTCGTTGATCCGGAAGATATCGAAATGCTTCAAGATCTCGTGATTACCGCCGTCAATGACGCGCTGACCAAAGCAGAAGATTTGGCAAATGACGATATGGCCAAATTTACAGGCGGTATGAAAATTCCTGGCTTGTTCTAAGTAAGGCGACATGTTCGGCATATACCATTCGGTATATGCCCTTCTGTTTATTGTAGAGGACATTCAGAAATCCGCTTTGAGTTGTTGCACTCTTTCGTGCTGAAAACCGGTCTTTTTGAATATGCCCTATAGGAACGGAGATTTCGATTTTGCGGAGTCTGTCACGCGGATAGCCGGTTCGCGAGAAGCGGCGTCTGCATCCTATGCCATTGAAAAGGAGAGGCAGCCTTGTATTATCCAGAACCGATCGCGAAGTTGATCGAGGCATTTTCCCGCTTGCCGGGCATCGGGCCCAAGACGGCTGCCCGCCTTGCGTTCCATGTCATCCGCATGCCTGAAGATGATGTTATCGATTTCGCCAAAGCATTGGTCAACGTGAAGCGCAATCTGCAATACTGCTCGGTATGCTGCAATATAACCGATTCGGATCCGTGCCGGATCTGTCAGGATAAGACCCGGGATTCGTCCGTAATCTGCGTCGTGCAGGAGACGAAGGATCTGGTGGCCATGGAGCGCACGAAGGAGTTCCAGGGGTATTATCATGTACTGCAGGGCGCAATCTCTCCGATGGAGGGAATTGGGCCGGAGGATATCCGTCTATCCGAATTGTTGAAGCGGCTAAGCGATGAGCGGGTTAAGGAATTGATCTTGGCCACGAATCCGAATATCGAAGGAGAGGCGACGGCGATGTATATATCTCGCCTGGTGAAGCCTTTCGGTATCCGAGTGACGCGCATTGCCCACGGCTTGCCGGTTGGCGGCGACCTGGAGTATGCCGATGAAGTAACGCTGTCCAAAGCGCTGGAGGGACGGCGGGAAATTCAATAACTTCATGCGTCGAACATTGTGGCTGCGCATAATCATAGCATAAGCGATCTCAGCCCCTGGCATTCAGCCAGGGGCTTTTTGTCAGCATTTTCGGTTCTAGTCTTGTCCAGATTCCCATAACCTTAGTTATACCAAGGAGTGGGGAGGGACGGAACGTGCGATGGCTGACGATCAAGCGTTGGTTCTCCAAGGTCCAAAAGCAGGAAGTTGCGGAGGCGATCGAGCATGAAGAGCTGATGGATGACATTAGACGGGCACTTCGGGAATGGGAACGGGCCCATGTCCGATTCCAGTATGCAGTCGGTGAAGATGAGGTCGACTATGCGATCTTTACGCTGGAGGCTGCCGAGAAGCGAGTGGGGATGTTAATCAAAAAAGCAAAACGGGATAAGCTGCATGCGCTAGAGCTGGGGAAAGGGTGGGCGTAAATGAAATGGATGATGATTGGCGTACTCATCGTATCGGCGGCTGCGCTGCTGTTCGTCTTGCTGCGCCAACGAGTCGCCTGGCGGGGAATCTTGAGCTTCCTCCTCCATGGCACAGCGGCCTTCGTGCTTCTATATATCGTGAATGCGACCAGCTTGGCTGCTGACGTATATGTGCCTGTCAACCCGTTCACGTTATCTACGGTCGGGTTGCTTGGAGTGCCCGGTTTGGCGGCGATTATTTTCTTGAAAATGGTTATGATTTAGTTATTGACTTGCTGTATTCCTATGTGATACATTAATAAGCGTCGCTTCGAGAGACCGAGGCAAGCAGATGATAGATGTCGAAAGACATCGAAAAAAAGATTTAAGAAAATGCTTGACGAAGAATGCTCGAATGTGATATATTATAAAAGTCGCTGCTGAACGCAACGACGACGCGAAAGAGAATAATATAAAGGCTTTTAGAAGCTTTATAGACGGCTTTTGAGCGAAAAATTGTTCTTTGAAAACTGAACAACGAGTGATGTTTGTGCAAGAGGTCATATTGAC
>NZ_QYZD01000026.1:0-76239 GCF_003591545.1 Paenibacillus thiaminolyticus | reverse complement strand
CGCCGATGGTACTTGGACCGCAGGGTCCTGGGAGAGTAGGACGCTGCCAAGCAGAGGCTTTACATATCGGTCTCCGGAGAAGTCTGAGAGATACGTTACATTCCCTGATAGCTCAGTTGGTAGAGCACTCGGCTGTTAACCGAGTTGTCACAGGTTCGAGTCCTGTTCGGGGAGCCATGGAGAGATGTCCGAGTTTGGTCGAAGGAGCACGATTGGAAATCGTGTAGGCGTCACAAGCGTCTCGAGGGTTCGAATCCCTCTCTCTCCGCCAGTTGTGGCCCGTTGGTCAAGCGGTTAAGACACCGCCCTTTCACGGCGGTAACACGGGTTCGAATCCCGTACGGGTCACCATTACATTCATATGGACACTTAGCTCAGTTGGGAGAGCACCATCTTGACAGGGTGGGGGTCAGCGGTTCGAACCCGTTAGTGTCCACCATATTATCGCGGGGTGGAGCAGTTCGGTAGCTCGTCGGGCTCATAACCCGAAGGTCGCAGGTTCAAATCCTGTCCCCGCAATATTATTTCCATCGAGAGCGGTTATTACGCATCGATGCGGAAAATGAATAACAACTATGGAGCTGTGGTGTAGAGGCCTAACATGCCTGCCTGTCACGCAGGAGAACGCGGGTTCGAATCCCGTCAGCTCCGCCATTATTATCAAATGCTGGGGCCCGTTGGTCAAGCGGTTAAGACACCGCCCTTTCACGGCGGTAACACGGGTTCGAATCCCGTACGGGTCACCATGCGAGCCATTAGCTCAGTTGGTAGAGCACCTGACTTTTAATCAGGGTGTCGAAGGTTCGAGTCCTTCATGGCTCACCAGTATGCATTCAACAAGCTTGCGCAGTTGCGCAGGCTTTTTTTTACGCCGGTTAAGGGGTTACCTTGAACCATTCTCCGAATACATTGTAACCATGTGCAGGGAAAAGAATGGAGGATGACGGCTTGGCAAGGCGAATCAGTACAGCACGGCTTAGACCGTTTGTCCGGCGATACGGGCTGCACTTGCGTCACATTCAGCCCTGCCATTCGCTGTATCGACGCAATGCGGCATTTCGGGCGCTTACCGATGAAGGCGTATATGTCATCAAGCCATTTTACCGGAGAAAAAACAGGACGAATTTGACTGCGAAGCAGCAAATTGTTAGCGTCACGGCTTATATTCATAAGCTGCAGGCAAAGCATTATCCCCATCTGCCCCATTGGCTGGTCACCGCATCCGGCCGTTATTGGGTATATCAATCTGGGCGGCCGTACTACATGATGGAGTGGGTAGAAGGCGGCAAACTCCAGCACGAAGACCACTATGAGCAACTCGGCCGGGCGCTGGGGACGCTTCATACGATATGCCAGGCAGATCTTCCCCCCATGTCTCCATACACTTCCTATCAGATTGCATTTTTCCGAGAACAGGACCGAATGTTCCGCCGCCGATTGACGATGATGCGTAAGCGGAAGGGCATCGCGAACTGGTTCAGGGAACATGGCGATCAGTGCATTCGCTTGGCTGAGGAGGCGTGGAGGTCTATCCAGAGGACGGAGACGCAGCAGGTGCTCCAGGAGGAAATCCGCATCCCGGCATTAATCCACGGGGATGTCACCTTCCCGAATGTTATTATGCACTCGAATGGCTTGTATTTGATTGACTGGGATCAGGTCAGAATGGACTCAACCTACTACGAAATCGCAAAGACGCTTCTGAATACCACGAATTTCAATCCGTTGTTAATGGGAGCGCTGTTACAGGGGTATGAGCTGGTGCGTCCGCTGGCGGCAGCGGAACGGACATTGATCGGCTCTTTGTTCCGCTTGCCGGTGGAAGCGTGGGCGGCCACACGCAGCGCGGTCAACGGCCAAGGTTCGCGTCTATCCCGGCTGCTGCAGAATACTTGGGGGGAACGCCTGACCGCCATTCGATGGTTGGACGAATGGGGTGGCCAATCAGGCCAGCGGTAGCTTGCTTACAAGCACAAGCTGGCCCGAGCATCGCGTTATGACCAGCGATCAAGCTTCTGGTACCCTTTGCCCATCCGGTAGGATGAGGGGCTGATTCCGTAGACGGAGGAGAATTGGTTGGAGAAATAATGAATGGAGTCGTATCCGAGCATAAGCGCGATTTCCGTAATCGATTGGCGGCTTTCCATCAACAGGACGGCCGCTTTTTTCATGCGGGCCTGCAGCGCGTAGGCTTTGGGCGACATTCCGGTCTCCTGCTTGAACAGCCGATAGAATTGCGATTTCTCCAATCCGCACTCGCTGCACCAGTAATCTACGGAGAACCGCTGCTCCGGACAGGCCTCCATCTGCTCCAATATGCGGGTAATCCGGTAATCGGCCGTCTCGGTCAGGCTGCCTACTTCATGCCATTGCAATATCCAGCAATAGAAGCAAGCGGAGACTGCCTGTGCCCTATATTTTCCGGAACGGTTGAACGCAGCCAGCGTCTGCTTGATCAGCTCGATCAGATGCGGGTAAGGCCGCAGCGACATGCTCGTCGGCAGCCCATCCAATTCGGGGCAGGGTATCTGTTCCGTAAGCCACCGGGGATCATAGTCGTCCCACTGATAAGCGAAGGTCGGCTGCTTGGGCTGGGGCACGCACCATAAGTCGCAGTAAATATTGCAGGCATCCATCGTTGCCCCCGGGGCCGGAACGAAATAGTGTCCTTCTCCCGGACGGACGAAGATCAGGCTGCCGCTGGCAACAGGGTATACCTGTTCATTGACAATCATATGTCCATGGCCTTCCGTGAAGAGATGGAAGGCATAGCTGTAGCCTCTGCGCCGCTGCTCCTCAGGAGCCCCGCGATAGTTGTACATATGCGCCGCACGGATATGGGGCTGTACCTCAATGAGCGGTTTCATCGTTTTTCCTCCACATGATCGGAATTTTGTATAAATGACAGGAAGCTGTCTTAAATACGTCCGCCTACGTAAATGATACAATGATCTCAAGAAAATGTCATGTATAGGAGGATATTATGCGCTACAGACAGGTTCACCTCGATTTCCATACGTCGGAGCATATTTCTGATATCGGGAGAAATTTTTCTAAAAAGAATTTTCAAGAAATGCTGCAGCTGGGACATGTGGACTCGATAACCGTGTTCGCCAAATGCCATCACGGCTGGGCGTATTTCCCTTCGGCAACGAATGCAATCCATCCGGGGCTTGATTTTGACCTGCTTGGCGCCCAGATCGAAGCGGCGCACGAGATCGGCGTCAAGGTGCCGATTTATATTTCCGTCGGCTTCGATGAGAAGCTGGCTTGGGAGAAGCCGCAATGGCTGATGCGGGATGAAGCGGACCGGATGAACTGGGTGGACTCCTTCATGAAGCCGGGCTATCATCAATTTTGCTTGAACACGCCCTATCTAGATCTGGTCATTGAGCAGGTGCAGGAAGTGGTGCGGAAGTATGACGGCGACGGCATTTTCCTCGATATTGTAGGCGAGCGGACGTGCTACTGTACGACCTGTCTGAAGCAAATGCAGGCGGACGGCCTCGATCCGCATAACAAGGAAAAGGTGATTGCGAACGGCCGCCGCATTTACGCGAACTATACGACACGCATCCGGGAAGCGATCGACGCGATCAAGCCGGGATTGCCGGTCTTCCATAACGCGGGACATATTCATCAGGGGCGCCGTGATCTGATGGGCATGAACTCCCATCTTGAACTGGAGTCGCTGCCGACCGGCGGCTGGGGGTATGATCATTTCCCGCTGTCTGCCCGGTACGCGCAGCCAACCGGCTTCCATTTCCTCGGCATGACCGGGAAATTCCATACCTTCTGGGGCGAATTCGGCGGTTACAAGCATCCGAACGCCTTGCGCTATGAGACAGCGCTGAGCTTGGCGAACGGTGCCCGCTGCTCGATCGGAGACCAGCTTCACCCTGGCGGACAGATGGACCGGGCGACGTATGAGCTGATCAGGAAGGCGTACGCGGAAGTGGAGGCCAAGGAAGCATGGTGCATCAACGCAGTCAACCATGCGGATGTCGCACTGCTTACGGTAGAGGCCGCCGGCGTACAGCAGGAAAGCGGAGCCATGTATTCCGGCAAAGTCGATATGGGTGCGGTCCGTATGCTGCTGGAAGGCAAAATCTTGTTCGATATTGTAGACCTGGAAAGCGACTGGAGCGGCTATACGGTGCTCATTCTCCCGGACTCGATCGTGATGAAGGATCCCATTTTGCCGAAGGTGGAGGCGTTCTTGGCTGCAGGGGGCAAAGTGCTGGCGTCCGGGCGTTCCGGCCTGAATATCGAACTGACGCGGCAGATGCTGTCCCTTGGCTTCACCGATATCGGGCCGAATCCGTTCCGTCCGGATTATTTCCGTCCGCTATGCGATGGAATGGCGAATCTCGGAGAAGCGGCTTATGTCATGTACGGAGAAGGCCGCCGCATCGAGCTGACAGACGGCACAAAGCTTGGAAGAAGAGAGGATCCGTACTTCAACCGCCAGGCATTCCGTTTCTGTTCCCATCAGCATGCACCGAGTTCTGAACAGGATGGCGGTCCTGGCATGGTCGAATCCGCCCAAGGCATTTATATCGCTTGGAACGTATTTGAAGATTATGCGACGAAGGGCAGTCTCATTTTGAAGGAAATGGTCCTGTTCGCGCTTCGCCGGCTGCTCGGGGAGCAGATCACGTTGAAGACGACGCTGCCTGCCCAGGGCGTGACGACGCTCCAGCATCAAGCAGCAGAGCGCCGATATATCAATCATTTGCTGTATGCTTCCCCAGTGAAGCGCGGGGAACGGGTCGAAATCATTGAAGATATGATTCCGCTGCAACAGGTCGAGGTTCAGCTCCAGCTGCCGGTGACCGACGTGAAGCGGGTCTATCTGGCTCCGCAAATGACCGAAATCGAGTTCAAGGCGTCCGGGGGAGATGTGCAATTTACCGTGCCTCAATTGGAATGCCACCAAATGGTCGTCGTAGAGTATAATGAGTAGCAGCAGGACAGACATCCCGGAGTTGCGAGGAGGAACCAACGTGGTAGACTTGGGTAAAGTGTTAGTAGAAGAGTATCGTGGCAATTGGTTGGAATGCGCGTACACCGGCCATATGGTCGGTGTGAATGAGCTGGGAGAGGCGCTGTTCTCGGTAGGGGACGAGAACTATGTCAGCTTCATGCGTTCATCATCGAAGCCGGTTCAGGCGCTGCCCGCGCTCATGGCCGGAGTGTCGGAGCATTATGGATTGAGCGACGAAGAGATCGTGCTTATGACGGCATCCCACCGGGCGCAGCAATTCCATGTAGAAGCGCTGGAATCGTTCATGCGCAAGACCGGAATCTCGGAGTCGCAGTTCGTATGCAAGCCGACGTATCCGCTGAACGTAGCGGCCCGCGACGAGCTGATCGCCCATGGAGAGCCTGCACGCTCCATCTACCACAATTGCTCGGGCAAGCATCTCGGGGTGCTGGCGCTCTGCAAAATGAAAGGCTGGCCGACCGAGAACTATGCCGAGCAGGACCATCCGGTGCAGCAGCAGGTGCTGTCTCTGATGTCCGCGCTCTCGGATGTGCCTGTCGAGCAGATCCGGTTAGGGACGGACGGATGCGGCTTCCCGGTCTATGCGCTGCCGATCCGCAATATCGCTACGCTGTACTTGCGGCTTGCTTGTCCGGATCTGATTCCGGATGAGGCGGTCCGAGCAGCTGTCATCCGCTTGACGACGCTAATGAACCGGCACCCGTTCTACGTATCCGGCACCCAGTTGATCTGTCCGACGCTTCTGCAGGACGACAACATCGTCGCCAAAGGCGGCGCCAAAGGAATCTACTGCTTCGGCTTGCGGCAAGAGCGCATGGGGATCGCCTTCAAAGTGATGGACGGCTCCGAGGATCAATGGCCGCTCATCGTGGCCCATATTTTGAAGGAGATTGAATATCCGAACGCGGAGACGATCGAGCGTCTGCGGCGGCTTAGTCCGCCAGAGACGAAGAACGACAATGGCCGGGTCGTTGGCATGCGGGAAGCGAAGTTCGAATTGAAGTGGGTTAAAAAGTAAGAAGAAAGTATAAGTCGATACCGTCTTGTCCGAAGGGATAACCTGAAGACAAGGCGGTTTTTTCCATTCTTGCCCGCATATAGAAGAAGAGAAAGCTAAGAAAAAAACATCGCTTTTCATCAAAAAAGAATTGATTTTCGATAGGCGGTCTGTTATATTAATAAATGTCCTTCTTCGAGCATACTATCGCGGCAAGTGATGGAATGACGATGGACAGGCTGGACAGCCGATGCGCGGACATAGCTCAGTGGTAGAGTATCGCCTTGCCAAGGCGAGGGTCGCGGGTTCGAATCCCGTTGTCCGCTCCAGAATAAATGCGCCCTTAGCTCAGCCGGATAGAGCGTTTGACTACGAATCAAAAGGTCGGGAGTTCGAATCTCTCAGGGCGCGCCAGATTAACTTTATAGGCCGGTGTGGCGGAATGGCAGACGCGCGCGACTCAAAATCGTGAGGGAAACCGTGGAGGTTCGAGTCCTCTCACCGGCACCAGCATAAGCGACGATGTTCTTTGGGCTTAAACAAGCCTGAAGAACTTTTTTTGTTTTTTAAGCTGTACACATTCGCGTATTGCATGAGCGTCCGGTAAGCCTTTTATTTCACACTCAGATCCAGCAATTCGGGGATGGTCACCAACTTCACCCCATCGTTTTTCAGTGTACGAATGATATCCGGCAAAGCCGCAACCGTTCCGGATAAATCTTGGCCTGTCCCCCCGGCAGAATGTTGCAAAATAATCGCCCCTGGGGATACATGAGCAAGGACATTTGTTTTCACTTCTTCCGCGTCCAAACCTTTCCAATCGAGGGAATCGACATTCCAGTTGACGATCTTTTTTTTCTGGCTTCCCAACCACTTGATTTGATCCTCACTGATATTACCATAAGGCGGCCGGACGATATTGGGGGTATATCCGGTATGCTCGCGAATCAATTGATCCGTTTTAGTGATTTGTTCGCGAAATTCTGCATCGCTTAATTTAGGCAAATTTGCATGGTTGTAAGAATGATTACCAAGGATATGGCCTTCCTCGACAATCCGTTTCACGATGTCTGGATGCTTCTCGATTCTGTTACCAACAACGAAAAAAGTTGCTTTTACGCCTTCGCTTTTGAGTACATCCAACACCTTCGGGGTGAAGTTGTCATCTGGCGCATCATCAAATGAAAGGGCAATTTCCCGTTTCGTACCGGGACCGTGCAGTAGAAATGTTGATCGGTACTTGGCCCGCAAATCCGACAAAGAAAGGGCATGCGGCTCACGCAAATTTGCCTCTGGTCCATCTGAAAGATCTGGTGTTGAAGATCCAACAGAATTTTGCAAAATATGCGGTTGTTCGGGAACGCTGTAGCTGTAAGGATTGCTTCCAGGCTTTGGTTGCGCGTGATTCTGAGCACATCCCGACAGCACAATAAGCCCTGCTAGAACTAATAAGAATAAACGCAAGATCATCTTTCCTCCATTTCTTTGGATATCACGTAGTTATAGAATTACACAATGTGAATAAATTATTCGTGGCTTCTCCAGTCTGAGTTTTGTTTTATCCGCTTCTTTTTTTCAGCCAAAAATAAACCCCTGAAATTATCGTGAAAAACAGTAAATAACCGAAGAAGCTGTATAAATGCATATCGGAATGGACAAACAGTCCAAGCCGCTCTGCTATTTTTTCCAAAATCGGCATCAACAGGCTGACAAACAGGATAATGCCTGCCTTCCCGTACCAAGCAATGATCCAAGTACTGCACATGCCAAACTATCTTTGTTCCAGAAAGTGAATCGTTTTTTTTGGCAAGCGCGGCAATTTCGAGCCGCTCCAATGTTTTGCAGTAGTCATTCTTAATCTCTCCGTCCATCATTTCTAGGTCATCCTCCAAATAATCCACCACGCTTATATGTTGAAACCAATCCCCCGGTTCCGCTTCCGGCTGGCTGACATTTTTCCAGACATACTCCAGCTTAGGGCTGTAAATTCTCCTCGCTCCCTTGCGAAGCCGGCATGATTTTAACCGTAATGGATACGTAATTCCCGGTGCGCCTTCATTTACATCATTGAATAAATACGGCCAGTAGTCCTTCCTCGATCCGGTATGCGGCTGATGTGTCGCCCACTCCAGAGCCTGCCTATGAAAATCCTTATTTTTATACAAAATCGCATACAGCCTTTTGCCAAGTAAAATTCGCTCATGGAGAGACTGGAATTTGGATGACCCTTTGTTCCAAATAGCTCTGTTCATTGATAACTAACGCTATACAAAGAATATACGTATCTCGGACTCTCCAAAAATAATTCCAAACCGTTTCCATAAAAATAGAAGCATTCAAATGAGGCAGCAGATAAAACATGGGTCTATTTTGCCGTAAACCCTCATCGTAAAGCAGAAATAAACTCTCCCTTAGATCGGTCATATTCCAGCCGCCATTCCGCGATACCATATGGCCTAAAAACGCCCAGTGGACATCAGGATGACGGAGATAGAACTCGAGATAGGCTTTTGTTCTCGTCACATTATTTAGGTTGTGGTCCTGTGTAATCTCTCTGATTTTGTTCAGAATCTTTTTCTCGGTAAGAGTTAGCTCATTCAAGATGGCAGGGGAGTGTTTCTTTCTTTTCTTTAATTCCTCGCGAATCGTTTCAAGCGGCGTTTTTTAGGCGCTTTCTTGTAAAAAAGATAGCAGCTTCCCTATCAATTTCTATTCTTTCTCTGTTTTCGGGAGAGCCAACCTGACTCCGATTATGATACTGGCTGATCAAAAGTTTTCGATGAAAACCGTATATGCCCCCGACCTGTCTGATTTGAAATGGTCCAGGGAGGATGAGGAGCAATGGGTTCGCTCAAGGGAATGGCGCTCGCTGCTCTCCTTTATTCAGGACGGAGTCAACAGATTGATCGGCATCCCGAGGGAACTGCGCCGCTTAGCGTTTGAGCGTGCCCGAACCTATATGCTGGATCATTTGGAGCAGGACGGAACGTTTTATAGTTATTACAGCAGTACCTTTTTGATGATTTTTGCCCTGCTGTCCTTAGGCTATAAAAAAACCGATCCGGTCATTACACAGGCCGTCGAGGGGCTTCGGGCAATGAAATGCGAAATTAATGGCCTCCCTCATATGCAATACACTACGGCCAATGTGTGGAATACCTCGTTAATAGGCTATACGCTTCAGGCAGCGGGAGTATCGCATGAAGACCCAATGGTGATGAAGGCCAACAAGTATTTGCTGAGCCGCCAGCATTACCGCTTCGGCGACTGGGTCGTGCACAATCCCAACGGCTTGCCGGGCGGCTGGGGTTTTTCTGATGTGAATACGATGAATCCGGATGTGGATGACACGACGGCCTCGTTAAGGTCCATATCCAGAATTGCGTCGCAGCATCCAACGGCCTGGGCAAGGGGCATCAGCTGGCTTTTGCCGATGCAGAACGATAATGGCGGGTGGTCTGCTTTTGAAAAAAATACGGATTCCAAGCTATTAAAATTTATTCCGCTTGAAAAGGGCCGGTTTTTGCTGCTGGATCCTCCTTGTGCGGATTTGACCGGGAGAACGCTTGAATTTTTGGGGAACTATACTAACCTTCCCGCCAGCCATGCGTTATCCGGACTGCTGTACATTGGCTGTCAAAAGATCAGCGGAAGGACGGTTCGTGGTACGGGCGCTGGGGGATTTGCTATATTTACGGTACATGGGGCGCTGTTACAGGTTTGAAAGCGGAAGGCGTATCAAAAAAGCATCCAAGCATGCAAAAGGCGGCCGCATGGCTGAGGAGTATTCAGAATGCGGACGGCGGATGGGGCGAATCGTGCCGCAGTGACATTCAAATGACCTACGTTTCGTTAAAGACGAGCACGCTGACGGATACGGCTTGGGCGTTGGATGCCTTGATAGCCATTGCAGACCGGCCGACGACGGCCATCCAAAAAGGTATCACATTTTTGCTAGATTCCCTTGAGAAAGAGGATTGGACCACGGACTATCCAAAAGGCCAAGGGATGGGAGGAGCGTTTTATATCCATTATCATAGTTACCGGTATATCTTTCCCCTGCTTGCATTAGCGCATTACCGAAGGAAGTTTGAATAACGAAGGATTGGAGTCTGGGAGTTGACCAGCCAGTTTAGGTATGATCCGGCGGACGGACTCCAAAAAGGTGATACAATTATCCGTGAAATTGCCGATTCAAAAATGACTTGGCAAGCCCAAGTATTCAATATTGGGATAGAGAGCAGGTGCGATATTATGATAGATGTGGAGAAGTTAGCTGGAGTTTTTGCCAATGATCCCTATAATATAGAAGATGTCTACCGTTTAGTCATCCAGCCGAAAAGTATTTTGCGTGAATTTCGAACCGTTAGGCATGGATTTCTTTTTATAGTTCGCGGACAAGCTAGAATCTGTGTGAATGGAACGATCTACGATTTACATCCAGGATTCGTATTTCATGCGGCTCCAGGCATGCAGTTGGACTCGAGAGTGATAGGCCAATCCGAGTTGGAATATTATTCTATTTTTTATCGCCTGGATAAGAGCGGGGAAGAAAAACGCGATCATGGATGCAATGCTCATTTCAAGCTGGAGCCCAGAGCCAACCCGAGAGTGATCGACTTACTGACTATGCTTCATCAGAATGCCCAAACACTTGGAGGGATTGGGAAACTTCGCGTGAAGGAATTATTTTTAAGTATCCTGCATCAAGTGCTGGTGGGCCACAAGCATCGGATGACCAGCAGCGCTCCAAGTAAACGAGTGATAGAGGAAGCGACTGATTACATAAAAAGACATTATATGAACCCGCTGACACTGGAAGAGATAGCGGGGCTGCATGCTATGAGCCCTAAAAGCTTCTCCTACTTTTTTCATAAATATACAGGGTGTCGCCCAATCGACTATCTCATCAATTATCGTATGGAAAGAGCGAGTGAATTGCTTAAAGCCGGCATTTTTCCTATCCGTGATATTGCTGTCAGTGTCGGCTACGCCAATCCGTTATATTTCAGCCGAGCGTTTAAAAAGAAATTCGGCATGTCTCCCTCCGCATACGCAGATCAATAAAATATTCCTATCTATGAGTGAAGATGGATGTGTTTCAGCCCCGGATTAGATAATTGTTCATGCCTCATTTGGGATTTGTGTATTTGCTTTTGCTGGGGTCCTTGCTACACTATTCACTGATAATGAGAATCGTTATTGATATTTTCCGTGACCATATTATCGAACAGGAGAGGTTGGTAGAAGTGACTGCATATCGGCAATTATGTATCGGATTTTCCTTATCGGCAACCTGGATGAAAGGACACGGTTGGCGGCGTTCGGATAGCGGCGTGGAGAAAATGGGATCGATTGATTATTACATCGAAGTGGCCAAGATGGCGGAGAAGGCAAAGCTCGATTTTCTGTTCAGGGCGGATTATCTTTATATTAGCCCGCAGATGCTGGGTGATTCCGCTAATTTTGGCAGTCACGACCCTACGATGATGTTAGCGGCGATCGCCCGCGAGACGGAGCGGATCGGCCTCGTTACCACGGTGTCCACCACGTTCAATCCGCCGTATATTGTCGCAAGGCAGCTTCAGTCGCTGCATTGGCTTAGCAACGGACGGGCCGGCTGGAATATTGTCACTTCGATTGAAGGAGCGGACAATTTCGGTGAGTCGCCTATGCCTTCTCCGCAAGAAAGATATGCGAGAGCAAGGGAGTTTACTGATGTTGTACGCAAGCTTTGGGCAAGTTTTCCCCATGAAGCCATCGTGATTGACCGCGAGTCGGGCACTTTTTCGGATCCGGATCAAGTTCCCCCGATCAATCATTCAGGCGAGTTTTTCAGTGTCAAGGGACCGCTTACTTTGCCTGCCCATCCATCGGGCTCGATTCCTTTATTTCAAGCAGGCGCATCGGATACGGGACGCCATTTTGCAGCTTCCATAGCGGATGCCATTTTTGCGGCGATGCCGGATCTGGAATCGGGGGTGGAGTTGCGACATGATCTAAGAAGAAGAGCCGAGGCGCATGGACGCGATCCGGATGCCATCAAAGTTCTGCCCGGACTGTATTTTTTCTTGGGCGAGACCCGCGAGGAAGCGCATGCCTTATATCAAGCTGCGCACGCGCATTTGAGTGTTGAGCGCAGACAGGCATCGCTCCAATCTGTGCTGGGCCTTGATGTAAGCGGCTTTGCTCCGGATCATCGCGTAACAGCCGATATGCTGCCCGATCCGAATCAGCCCGTCCGCAGCCGAACGCATGCTGAGCTGTTGCGCCGATATATTACTGCCTATCAGCCTACAGTAGCAGAGGTGTTGGCAAGGCCTGATGTGACCGCGTCCGCTCACTGGGTTGCGGTTGGAACGGTCGAGGATGTGCTGAACGATATTATGGAGCGGTTTGAAGCAGGCGCAATCGACGGCTTCATCGCGCTTCCGGGCGGTTCGGAACAATCGCTGGAGCTATTTTTTGAAAAGTTGATGCCGCAGTTGGTGGAGCGAGGTTTGTTCAGAAGAGAATATACAGGCTCGACTCTAAAGGATCATTTAGGCATGCAACATCTGTCATTGGAATGAACCGGAGCCGATGCCAAGCAGGGTTTTTTACGATGATTGCGGGGCGTTCCAAGATGAAGCATTTGGTTACATCATATTGAGAGTATGCCGGAGGGAGCAACATGATTAGATGGACTGGCTTGATTGTTTCGCTTTTCATTCTGATAGGAGTGCTGGCCGGTTGTTCCGGCACGCCCGTGGAGAACACGCCTTCGACTTAACGGGGCCAATGTGCATGAAAGTGAGCAACCGGGCGGTGCAAGTACGGCTGAAGCCGACGGGCTTGATAATTCCCTCAATACAGGAAGCGTCTTGGCTATCCGGCTGGCTGCAGATAATTTTATGGAACTGGCGGGTCAATAGGGAAGAATGAAAAACGCCCCGGCTTGGATGCAAGCGCGGGGCTGGTTCTCGTTCAGGACGGATCCTCTTTTACATATTCCAATATATCACCTGGCTGACAGTCCAGCACTTCGCATATTTTCTCCAAGGTAGAAAAGCGGACCGCCTTCGCTTTGCCATTTTTCAGGATGGACAGGTTCGCCATCGTAATGCCGACCTTCTCCGACAGCTCGGTGACGCTCATTTTTCGTTTTGCCAACATAACATCGATATTGATGATAATCGCCATATGGACACCTCAGACTGTCAAATCATTTTCTGATTTGATTTCAAGTGCGTGGGTTAGCAGTTCTTGAAGCACTGCCGCAAAAATCGCTACCGTGAAAGCGGCAAAAATGATGACTGCTCCTATGAGTGCGATGGAAGTGAGCAGGACGCTCTGGAAGCCAAGGAATGCGCCACCTAAAGCATAGATGATCGCGATTGCAACGGCGCACTGTTTGATGCGCTTCAACGATGCTACAGCGAAATCGGAAAAAGCATGTTTTCGTTCGATATATTGGAGCAGCTTGTAAGATTGATAAAGAGCAATGTAAAAAGGTATCGATGTCGTATATACAACGATGAGTACCGGATATTTCAAAGAGATGTAATCCGGATACTCCGCTGCACGGCTGGTCACGAATCCGGGCAGCCAGAATATAGACAAAATCAAAGCCGTAATCCCAATCATGGCGATAGCCAGTTTAAGGAAAGCGGTTTTTCTTCGCAGCATACAGCACCTCGCATAAAATGAATGGCAATAGCATATCACTGCATTTATCGTTTATCAATATGTTTTTCATGTTTCTTGGTTAACATCTATTTATGGCATCTCAAGCGGCTGTTCTATGCTCTGGGAGCGGCCTTCCTTCACATGCTTCAACTGGGCGACGATCATGAACGATACGATGACCAGCAAGAACCATGAACTGAATTTCCCCAACTGAACGAGATTCCAACCATTGGCCTGATGCGGATAGCGCCAAGCACCCAGGAACGTCCCGATATTTTCCGCTACCCAAATAAAGAAACCGATCAACGCAAACGAGAGCACGAGCGGCATCCGCCGCGTCACGCCCAGCACCGTATATTCGACATATGTGCGAAGGAAGACGGCGAACAGCAGAATGGTCAACACCCAGCGCAAATCGTAGATGAAATGGTGGGTCATGAAATTGAGGTAAATCGCCGCGCCGAGCGGGACGGTACACCACGGCTTCGGATACCGGTGCAGCTTCACCTGCAGCCGGCGCCACGCCTGGCATAAGTAACTGGCGACGCTCGCATACATAAATCCGCTATAGAGCGGCACGCCGAACACTTTGGTCCATCCGTCGAGCGGATAAGCCCATGATCCCATGTGAACTTTGTAAATTTCAAGCACGAGCCCGATCAGATGGAACACGCAAATGACCTTTAGCTCGTCCATCGTTTCCAGCCCGGAACGGATCATGATGATTTGAACCGCGAGACAGATAAGGAGCATGAAGTCGTAAGCGGGAATGTACGGGATGTCTATCACCCGCGTGAGCGCAAGCGCCGCAAAAATAATGGCCGGGAACAGGCAGGACAGCGCCTGCTGCCAGCCGAACTCGACAAATGATTTAAGCTTGAAAGCCATGATAGGTTCCCCCTGCATTGGAATCCGTCTGACGGAAGGGCAGTACACCTCCGCAACGGCACCTTGAATGATCCGCCATGCGGCTCGACAGGTCTTATCATACTCGTCGGTTATCCTCCTGGTCAATAAAAATTTATTGTTTATCGATAAATACTTATTGTTTAATTTGTGTATGTCCAGATTTTGTCTAGTTTTCAGGTGTCGCTGCTTCATGAAGTCGCCTATAATAAAAAGCGGATAGAAACACGTACGGGAGGATCGTGAATGGGCACAAAGAAGAGAACCGCTGCAAGGATAATCTATAGTCAAAACGGGCACGGCAGCTTATGTAACCGATATGCAGTATATCTATGAATATCAGATCGAGGAGCAAAAAACGATCGAAGCAACGGCGGTCGAAGTCATTGAGGATGAGGGCACGGAACGAATGTTGACCTTGATCACCTGTGATGACAGCGGCAAGGCGCGGGTGTTGACGAGAGGCAGATTTGTCGGCAAGACGCCGATTCAAGAGGCAACGAAGGAGATGAAGGATGCCTGTCAGCTGGAAATGAGCAACTTATAGCCATTGAGGGGCCGAGTGAATCGGCGGCGCTTCTCGGGATGCAGCCGGGGAGCGGCTGTGTGCTTACTTGCCCCGGGAGGCTGCCGCCGTCTTCCGCATAAGACATTATCTTTTTTCTTCGCGATCAACCCATCTTTTGCAAAAATAGTAACGCAATTTTTTGCGCGCTCTAACCAATAATTGCGCAGAAGCTTGCTCGCTGATCCCTAATTCCCGAGCCAGCTCTCGATGTGACTTATCTTCCATATAGTAGCGAAACAACACATTGCGATATCTCTCATTAAGCTGGTCAAGAGCTTCATGAAGCATTTCATCGCGAATTTGCTCCTCCACTTGATCGGCTACGGCCGTTTCGGCTTCGGAAGAGAACAGTTCCTTTTCCTCTATGCTCTCCAGGTTGGATAAATATTGATATTTTTTGTCTTTCCTCAAATAATCATAAGCGGTATTCCGCGCGATTTTTTTGAGCCACGCCTTCATATTGGCCGCATTTTTCGATTTAGGCGATGAGTCAATCACCTTCAAGAAGGATTCTTGGATAACGTCTTCCGTCAGCTGATGATTTTGCAGTAAAAAGTAAATGTCATGGTAGATGAATTCCCGGTAGGATTGGTAAGTCAATTCTTGGGATGAGCGGTCCAGGTGTTGAAAATTACGCTGTAAAAAAGACAACCACTGTTCCATAATGCCCCCTCCACGAACTGGCAAGCATATGTTCCTATCTCGCCCTTTTTTTCTATATATACTAATATATACTAAAAAGGTAGATTGATCTATGAAATTTCTCATAATACTTACTACTTTATACAATAAAAAATCATTTCGTCATATTTTGGTAGCCTTGTCCGTCTACTATATAGAGAAACCTTCATCATGACTTTACATCCATCATCTAACGGGCAGGAGGTGTGTGTCCCCCGCAACGTCTGATGCAGTGTAAAGTTCTGCAGGAAGTTTTGAAGTCGAGGTCATGGTAATGTTCAAAAAACAAAGTGGGAGGGTTTTCTATGAAACTAGGTAAAAAGACAATTGCTGGATTGGTCGCTGTTGTAGCTTGCTTCTCCTTGTCCACGGCGGCATTTGCGAACACAAGCTCCACGTCGGCACCGGGCTATGGAACGCTTACCGGTGAGTTATCGGGTAAATCCTATAAGACAAAGGTCTCTCAAAATCGTGACAATGCGTACCTGACAGTCGGAGGCACGATTCAAGACATTAACGGCAAAACACTTGTCCGGCAGCAGGAAATTCGCAGTTCTAGAGGAGCGACTAATTTATCGGGCTCCTGGAGCTCGTTGCCTTCCAAAGCTTATGCTATATATGGAGCGCATGGCGTGCAGGGTGGAAACACCCATGGCGCTAAGGCCGTATACACTTACACACACGTGTAAGCTGGAGTAAGAGCAGGGTCATGGCTGTGTAGAAGAATGTTTATACCAATGCGGATCAAGTCTGCCTAGACTTTGTTTGCTTGGTATAAACATCTTCTTTTTTATAACGGGAAATACATATTAGACAATTGTAAAAAAATATTCGCACAACCTATTGACATTTATTTTTGACAAGTGTAAAACTTTATGTAAGACAATTGTCAAAAAGGAGTTAATGGGATGAGAAAGATGAAGAAGCTGCCTGATGCGGAATTTGACATTATGAGGGTAGTGTGGGCGAATGAACCGCCGATTACGACTGCCATGATTATGGAGCAACTCGGGAATGAACGCCAATGGAAGGCTCCTACCGTCATTTCCCTGATGCTGCGTTTGGTCGAACGGGGGTTTTTGCAGACGGAAAAGGAAGGGAAGGAACGCACATATTATCCGCTCATACGCAAAGAAGACTATCTTGCCTTAGAAACGCAGCATTTTATGAAGCAGTATCACGAAAACTCATTTTTAAGCTTTGTTAATACCTTGTACAACGGGAAGCAGCTTACGGAAAAAGAGTTGGATGAATTGTTGAAATGGGCCAAGGAACGGAGGGAGTAGCCGGTGCAGGGATTTATGATTGCATTGCTGGAATGTTCGCTTTCGATGTCCGTCATTGCCCTTCTATATATGGCGATTACCCCGCTGCTTGCGAAGACCTTCACGGCAAAAGGACGTTACTATGCATGGCTGGTCATCATACTCGGATTCATTATCCCGTTCCGGCTTCATCCGCACGTCTCGGCGATCCGTCTCGATACGCTGCTGCCTGTGGTGAAGATGACGGACAGCGGCTCCGCCCGCCAAGCCGTGTCCGCAGCGGCGACGTCATCAGCTATTCCGTGGCAGGCCGTCGCTGGCGGTCTGTGGCTTGCAGGAGTCGTTGTATTTCTGGCCTATCACACCATTCGGCACCGGCGCTTTCTGCAAATGGTGACACGGTGGAGCACGGAGATTCGCGACCGGCAAGCGCTACATATGCTGCATGATGTTCAAGCAAAGCTGGGAATAAGACAGCAAGTTGCTTTGCAAGCTTGTCCCGGCATTTCCAGTCCGATGCTGCTCGGCTTTGTCCGGCCAACCATTTTGCTTCCATCCAACAAGATCCCCTCAGACGAGCTTCCACTGATTTTTAAGCATGAGCTGGTACATTTGAAGCGAAGAGATTTATGGTATAAAGCACTCGTGTTCGTAGCCGCCGCCTTCCACTGGTTCAATCCAGTCGTCTACGTCATGGCAAGAGAAATCGCCCTTCAATGCGAGCTCTCCTGTGACGAGGAAGTGGTCAAAAACAAGGATATCGCCGGTCGGCAACAATATGTCGAAGCCATTATCGGGATGCTAAAAAAACAGTCCGTAGCGCAAACCGTATTTTCCACCAATTTTTATGGCAGCAAGCAAGGCTTGAAAAACAGGGTTCTCTCCATCATGGATGCCAGAAGCAAAAAATGGGGGACGCCCATTGTGGCGCTCGTTATTGCGGCGACGTTAAGCACGGGTACGCTGTTAACGCTGAGCGCGCCGTCACCTTATCCCGTCCAACCCGCGCCTTTGTCGAAGGTGGAAGCGGATCCGGTAGAGAAGCTTCCGGTGAAGCATCCTCCTGAATCAACTTCTCCAGTACATCACCTCGACGCAAGTAAGGACGGATCTGCCTCTGAGCATGAGCTTCTTCCTAACGATGCCTCTCCACGATTAATCCAGGGAAAGCAAAAGGTGGAGATGGAGGGTCCGGCTGCTGAGGGACCTAAATTAATCAAGATCGAGTAAGGACACGGCAGAGCAGGCACGCTCAGGAATTCAATTCTTTCTTAGTGAATCGGCTGGAAATATCGAAGGGGGATGACATTGTGAAAAAAGCATGGCTTTTTAGGTTAGTTTCTTGTCTGCTCATCGTCGTCATGTTGGCAGCGGGCTGTTCCAATCCGAATCCGAATTCAAATCCAAATCCGGGTGAATCCAATGCCACCGGCGACGGAAATCAGAATCCGTTTGAAGCGGGTAATGAGGAAACTGTCATTCTGGGCGGCATCGGTCATGGGTTTGTCAATCCGGACTTAGATGAGAACGGGAAAATGCGTTCCTTGCGCTACGATGGCGGCGAGATAAAAATTCCTTATTCCGTGAACGCTTCGGGAAAAGCCAAAAATGTCGGCTTTCTCGTATTTGTAGACGGGATACCGCAGCCCTATAAATTTAACACAACCGATGCGCCCTACGAATATATGCACATTTTTGAGCTGGAGGAGGATGATAAAGACACGCCGTTCACATTCGTGTTCACCCCGGTCACAGGCAAGAAGGGGGATACCCTGGGCATCAGCATCGCCAGCATGTACAATCCGGGCTTTATCCCGGATATGAAAGAGACAAGCTCGTACGGCGGCTATCACAGTACGTTGGAAGCGGGAGGAACCCTGTATTTTAACAAAGACGCGGATGCTCTTGATCCTTCCTCTATCCCGCAATATGAGTATGCAAGCGATGTCCGCCTGTCGACAGAGCCGGTGACGAAGGAACTGCTGGAAGCGCAAAGCGGCATGGAGGCCGTAGATATGGACACATTGGAGCAGCGCATGTTTAGCGATTTGTATATTGACGGCGAGGTCAAGCGCGACAACGTTAAGGTCAATGACAGCGGAACCCTTCACGTTAGCTTCAAAATATTCGGCCATCCCGGAGTTCGGTATCGGAACACGCTATTTATCAATCATCAGGCGGTAACAAGCAAGGACGGAAGCTCCTTTGACACGGAGCTGGCCAAGGGAGAGGTGGCGGTAATCGACATGGATATTGATTTGGAAAAGCTGGACGATTTCAGCACGATTTATGTGGTGTCCGTTCCCGTGAATGCGGCCGATTTCCCCGATGATGTGATTGTTTTGCAGAAGACCTTGTCCCTCTTACTATACAAATGATTGGAGAAAAGGGTGACATGAACATGAAACGGTTGAGCGTCATATTGGCCATATTCGTACTGCTTACTGCAGGATGCTTGCAATTCAATTCCAGCGGCGCAAGCCCAAATAAGCCGGTTCAACCCGGCGATCCGACCTCCCGGACTGAAAGCAAGGGCGGCGCTGCGGAGCCGAGCGTTGTGTCAGATTTGAACCTGGAGAATATAGAAGGCGGCATCAAAAATATTTATTACGCGCACGGCAATCAGGTTCTCATTTCGGCTGATCAACTCTATTTGTATGATTTGGGAGCCCGGAAGATCGCAGCGTCATCTCCGCAGCCCGCCTTCGAACGGGAAAATTATTGGGTTATTGAAAACGGATACGCGGCAGTGAGAGAAACATTGGTCAGTGGTGATGGCGGGGGCATCGTCATGACGAATGGCGCGAACCAGTATCACTGCATCTTGTACGATGCGAACTTACAGCCGATCTCCGAGTTCGATCTCGATTCATTGCTGGAAGGCGATGAAATGATGTTATCGTTTGAAGCGATTGCGCTGTCTGCCGATGGAAGTCAAGTTGCCTATGCCACATCCGCCGGACTGTATCTCTATGATTGGAAAGCGGAAAAAAAGACAACGATTATCGATTTGGCATCGGATGATGCGGCGGTGCGTTCCGGCATGGTTACTTTGGAGCAAATCGGATTTACCGATCAGGACAAGCGACTTGCGTTCAAGGCGCAAAGCTTGGATATCCCCGCCGTTCCGGGCAAGCCTTCCTTCGACACCTGCGGAATCGTCAATACGGATGGTTCCGGACTGTCGAATCAGACCTTTGACAATTACACCTGCAAGGAACTAACGGCTTACAATAAGCATCTGTTTTTGGCCGAAGATTTTACGACGGCTACCGGAAGAATGTTGCTAATGGATCCGCTTAGCGGGAAGACGAAGCTGATTACGCTGAACGAAAAAAAGGAAAGCGGAAACATTGCGGGCTCTAACTCCGGACGCTATTTCGCGGCGCCGGTGTCGGATGGATCGGTCTGGAAAATTCGGATTTACAACACGGACACAGGCGCTGTAGAGGCCGAGCAGATCATCTCCAGTGAAGGCAAGGAGCTGTATATGGCCAATGAGCCGATCATTAAGTTGGTGGATGAGACCAGAACTTGCATTGTGTTGCTGGGCTCGAAGCAGGCCGGAATTGATACGAAAATGGTGATCAGTCAGTTTTAAACGGAAAGCCGGACGCTTTCTTTGCCATGCCGAAGAAAGTGCCTCACTTCTATGGGAGGGGCCGATTTGTGAAAGTAACCTTTAAAGAAATTTCAAAGCAGTATAAAGGCAAATATGCATTGAAAGATTTCACCTCCGAGCTGGAGAACGGCATTTACGGGCTCCTCGGAACGAACGGCGCGGGGAAAACGACGCTGATTAATATTTTTGTCGGCATTTTAAAAAGCGATCAAGGGCAGGTCTCGATCAATGATGTGGACGTCAGGAGCATGGGGATCAACTTTTTATCCCGTATCGGCTATTTGCCTCAGTACCCGCAATTCTACAAAAATTTTGAGGTGATGGAGTTTTTACGATATATGTGCGTGCTCAAAAACATTCCTAAGGAAGAAGGCGAAAAAAGAGCGAGAGAATTATTGGATATCGTAAATTTAAGCAGCGCCTCCACCAAAAAAATCGGGGCTCTATCCGGGGGAATGCGCCAGCGCGTCGGTATCGCGCAAGCCATGCTCAATAATCCCGACATCTTAATTCTGGACGAACCGACAGCCGGTCTTGACCCGCAAGAAAGAATCCGCTTCCGGAATCTGATTACCAAATTTTCCGAGAACCGCATTGTCTTGTTGGCCACGCATATCGTTTCCGATATTGAATTTATCGCCAACCAGGTCATTCTGCTCAAGGACGGGCAGCTTTTGAAGCAGGATACTCCAGCGGCGCTCGCGGAGGAAATCGAGGGGAAGGTGTGGTCGGTGACGGCCACGGATGCGACGATCGATGAGAAGCTGTCAAGGCTAAAGATCAGCAATATGATGCGGGAGCGTGACGAGATTCATTTGCGGGTCATTGCCGATGAACAACCGGATGACCATGCCGTGAATGTACAGGCCAATTTGGAGGATGTCTTTCTGTACTATTTCGGAGAGGGCGAACAATGGTAAAATTAATTCTTTTTGAATGCCGCAAGCATTTTCTCAAAAGGTCAATTATTGTAGCGCTACTTCTCTTTTCCATACTGAGCGTGGTCAAAATATACAGCATCTATGATGCCGACTCGCTGCTGTCCCCAACGTCCGATCCGGAGTGGAAGAGCCTCTATTGGGAGATGTACAAGGACTTCGGAGGAACAATCACGAACGAAAAAATCGGGAAGCTGATGTCCATTTATCGGCCTCTTGAGAACCAAACTGCCGATCGCACCGCAAGCAAGACGAACGACAATCCCAATACGTTCACGGGGAATGTGTATCGGGATTACTATTTCTTCCGCTGGTGCTTCGTCAATCCGATGGAGTATGCCTACAACTACAAAAGGTTGGCCAATGACGTCGTAACCGCCGCCAAGGACAATATGGAATTTTATAAGGCGGTCGGTAATGAATACGAGTACCGCAAAAACGCGGCCATTGCGGAACGGTTTACAGGACGAGCGATAACGGATTTTTCCTATACGGAAATGTATCAATACTATGTTCACTATGATTTTTCGGCGTTTTTAGTGCTTCTGCTTTGTCTGTACGGCATCGTGAACGTCTTTGTATCCGAAAAGGAAACGGAGATGGACACCCTGTTATTGACCGCGCAATCCGGCGGGACCAGAACGGTTATGGCAAAAATCTTTGCAACGGCCATCTTTGTATGCAGCATATGTTTCTGGTTTTGGCTGCTTGATTTTGCGGCATTTTCGGTTATTTTTGGCTCATGGGAAGGTGCCTTCTCCCCTCTGTACGCCATTGAAAATTTCGCGAATGCTCCGCTGAACATAAGCCTGGGCTACTACGCGCTGCTATCCGGCATAGTGAAAACAGCGGGAATGCTAGTGCTCGGATTCGTCTTTTTGCTGCTCTCCTGCCTTTTTAAAAATGCGTTATTGCCTTACATGATTAGCCTGTTCGCTGGCTTTGGCTGCATCTATATGCAGGAGGCGTACATGGGCTCCGGGCATGTTCTGTTCAAAATGTTTAATCCGTTCATGCTGGTGGTGAATCGGGAATTGTTTCGCAACACGGAGTTTGTCAATCTGTTCGGCTTTCCCGTGCTCAGCTTTGTTCCGGCCCTGCTGATTGCGGCAGCCTGGGGGGCGATATGTGTGGCAGGCATAGCGATTGTGGTCAGGAAGAACGCTCTCTGCAGACAAGGGGGAAGACAGCGTGTCATTATTGAGCTATGAGATGAAAAAGATGTTTGTCCATCAGAAGGGCTTATTATTTATCGGCCTGTTTTTCGTCTTCAGCATGGCGTCCCTGATTGGCTTTGACACGCCCTCCAACCAGGATATCGAGATGAACTCCGGGCCGTATTCTTACTACCTGGATCAAGTCAATGGTCCGCACTCGGAGGACACGGAACGGTTCTTCGCCAACGAATCCAAAACAATATCCGACGCCAATATCGCGCTGCGCAAAGCATACGATAATTGGTATGACGGGAAGATTTCAGAGGAAGAATTTGAAGCCCTATCCGGTCCGCTGGAGACAACCGTGCAAAATGAAAGAGGCTTTAAACTGATTTATGACCAATTTGCCTATATCCGCGAACATCCGGACAACCGGTATTTTCTGTACACGAACGGCTGGGACGGGTTGTTATCGAACGACAGTCTTGATTTGTTATTTCTTGCCTTGCTGCTGGTGCTCGTGACTCCTATATTCTGTTACGAGTTCGACAGCAAAATGGATCCCCTCATCCTCACCGTGCATAAAGGGACAAAGACACAGGCCATCTGCAAAATAGGTCTGGTATCCGTGAGCGTTATCATCCTATGCCTGTTGATGTCCGGCTTGAGATATTGGTTTTTCGATTTAAAATATGGCCTGGAGAATGGGAGTTATCCGCTGCAAAGCCTGTCATACTTCGGAATGTCTACAAAGAACATCTCGTTATTCGGCACTTTTCTGACGGTGACGGCTTGTAAAATATTCGGCAATCTCAGCTTTGCGATGCTGATCATGTGTGTGGCAGTGTGCATCAAAAAATATGCGCTTACCCTGTTTGCCTGTACCGCCTTGATCCTGCTCCCATATTTCGGATTTAGTCTGGAATCATCCAAATATTTTGTGCCGGGGCCGCTCGGGTTTATGGTTGCGACCGGTTATTTCCGAGGCAATGAATACCATCATAATATATTCACGGATCAGATGGACGTCGTGTTCCGGGAAGTATCCGGCCCTGTCTGGCTTATCTTGTTCGCCGTCACGTTGTGCCTCAGTATCGGGATGTTGATCGTAATCCTGGCTCGGCATATGAATGTATGGGCCGCAAGGCAACGGCGCCATTGGGCGAGGCCGCTCGGTCTTTCGCTCATCCTTTGTTGTGGCGTATCCAGCCTTGCCGGCTGTGTCCCGATGGAGAACGCGGACAACGCTGATATTTACAATTGGTCTTCCCGGCGATCTTTTGAGAATGAGCGCTACCGGTTTCATGTGGATGATACGGATCTGAATGATAGCCGAATCGTTTTCGAGGATAAAAAAACCGGCAAGACAAGAAGCTTAATTCGCAATCCGCTGCAATCACTCACCAAGGTCGAGAATAGTATTTATGGCAACGGTCCTCTTGTCTACTATATGAAATATGATTACGACAAGTCGCAATTTCGGGAAGCCGTTGACAGACTGTCCATTATCGAAGTAGATACTTCGACCTTCAATGAGAGAATTGTGTTTGAAAAGAATGTAAACACGGAAAAAAGCAATTTTTTGGGGCTCGTTCACGCGGATGAGAGCGATTTGCGCTTTTTTAACACGGTAAGCTCTTTCTTTCTGGATGACGATAGCATCTACTTCATTGGCGAGAACGAGATTAGGAAGTTCAATACCTTCACAGGGCGCGCGAATGTCATTATCCGGTATCCGGTCTTGCGAAGCGCCGCTTTTGACGGCCGGGATATTTATTATGTCAATGAGAAATCCGAGGTGGCGAAGTACGACACGAAGACGGATACGGAAACGGTGCTTCCCGATATTATTACGGATTATTTCGTGCTGACCGATACAGAACTGCTTTTTTTGAATCGCAAGGATCAGCAAAAAATCTATGCCATGAGCTTGAGCGATTCGGTAATCCGAAAAATAACGGATAAAACGGCGCTCGACTTTCGTTGCGACGATCACTATATTTTCTATGTCAATAAGGCGGATCTGAAAAAATACCGTATCGACCGGGATGGGCGCAATGACTCGCTTTTCCTGGAGTAGCTTAGACCGCCTTGCCAACGCCAACACGGTAACAGGCAGAAGGTTCACCGAGGAAGAAGGCGGAGCCGAGTATTGTCAGATCGGCACTCATAGAATTGCGATCAAGGCCATTTTGGATTGGCTGAAGTAATTCACGGGCACCTCTCAAAAAAAGCAACAGGCTCTTAAGAAACAGTCTACACTGGGTCTTAAGAGTTTTTTGCATGCAGCGATAATTTTGGGTCCATTTGTAATTCCCGATTGAACGATCGGACAGACTGAAACGTAATATGAGTACTTCACCTGATGTCAAGAGAGAAGGGGGGCGGGCAACAAGTGGATCAGGAGCAGGAGTGGATTCGGCGAGCCGTTCGCGGCGATACCGATGCGTTGGCCCATTTATTGCATCGACACTACTCCTTTTTACACAAATATATGCTGAAGCTGACGATGAACCCGAGCGTGGCGGAAGATGTCGTGCAGGACACGATGGTGCGCTGCATGGAGAAAATACACACGTATAACGGGAAAATGAAGTTTTCGTCGTGGCTCATCATGATCGGCTCGCGGCTGTATATCGATATGCTGCGAAGGAGAAAGGTAGAGCAGCGTTGGCAGGAAGCGGAGCAGAAGCAGGCAGCCCGCCAGCTTCGCTATTATATGGAATCGAGCGATGTGGAATGGTCGCTGTTGCTTGAACAACTGGGAGCGTTGACGGCCGAGCAGCGCGCACCGATCGTGCTCAAGCATTATTACGGCTACTCGATTCCCGAGATCGCGGCCATGTTGAACGTGAATGAAGGCACTGTCAAATCCCGAATCCATTACGGATTGGTGAAGCTGCGGAAGGAGTGGAGCAAAGATGAACAAGCGCAATAAGAAGAAGCTGAATATCCCGATGACTGCCGAGCCGGGGAATAACAAGACGGACCCGGCGCCTGCGGAATGGGAAGCCGACAGCGACTCGCTGCGAAGGCTGCACCAAGCATGGGCCAGCCTGGATCAGGCAAGCGAGCGGAATGCCGAGATTCCGGATGTGGAGCAGCTGCAGCGCATGCTGCACAGCCGCTCCCGGCGCAAGCGCAGCCGGCTGTGGAAGGAGCTGCTTCTGCTCTGGGGGGCGGCCTGCATTCTCGTCGGCGGGGGGTTGTCGCTGGCCATGACAGATTGGCGCGCCTTTACAGGCTTCCAGGCGGCGGCTCTATTGGGCGGCGTGATGTTCTGTCTCGTGAAGTCGCCGCCTCGCGCTTCGGAAGAAGGTGAGCACGAATGAAACGACATTATACAGCCGCCGAAGTTCCGTGGTGGCTATGGCCTCTCATTGCGGTTATCCTCCTTGTGCAAGGCACATGGCTGTTCCTGGATGCCCGCAAGCGGGGAAAATATCCGTGGTTCTGGGGAATATGGGGCTTCACAGGCACGCCGACGCCGCTCTTGTGCTATTTGTTGTTCGTAGTGAAGCCTTGGCGGAAGAAGCGCAACCGGGATCGCCTAGGCTGATGATATGGGGAGGAGGAGCCAGTATGCCGGAAAACATGCTATGGCCGCTGATTGCGCCACTGCTTGCGGTCCAGCTCATATTGATGTGCGTTGCCTTGGTGTCTCTGGCTAGATCGGAGCGGGCGAACGGTCCGAAATGGCTGTGGGCGATCATTATCGTCCTGTTGAATATCCCGGGGACGATCGCTTATTTCATTATGGGAAGGAAAGATGCGGCATGAATGCGATTCAATTACATCAGTTGACGAAGCGATACGGGGAGCATACCGCGGTCCAGGACGTGACGGTCAGCATACGCAAGCATTGCTGCACGGCTCTGCTCGGGCCGAACGGAGCCGGAAAGACGACGACGCTGCATATGCTCGCCGGGCTTATCCGGCCGACATCCGGCGAAGTGCGGCTGCTGCAAGAGGACGGGGCGGCTGCGACGGGAGATTTGCGCCAATGGGTAGGCTTTCTGTCCCAGACGCCCGCCTTCTATGGCTGGATGAGCGGAAGCGAGTGGCTCGTCTATCATGCCGAGCTGTGCGGCATGCCCCGCAAGCTAGCGCGGTCGGCGGCGTCGCAATGGCTGGAGAAGGTCGGGCTCGCTGATGCGGGGCGGCGCCGCATCAGCGGATACTCGGGAGGGATGAAGCAGCGGCTCGGCATTGCCCAAGCGATGATCGGGGCCCCGAAGCTCGTCATTCTGGACGAGCCGGTATCGGCGCTCGATCCGATTGGCCGCAGAGATGTGATGACGCTGCTCCAGCAGATAGCGAGCGAGACCACCGTACTGTTCTCCACTCACATATTGTCCGATGCCGAGGAATTATGCGACGATCTGATCATGATGAACCGAGGCCGCATCGTCATGCAAGGGCAATGGGAGCAATTACGAAGCGGAGCGGAGCGGCCCCGGTTGACCGTCGAGGTCGAGCCGCATCCTGCCGCGCTAGATTGGCTGCGGCGTTGGGCAGGGAAGCCGGAAGTGGAGCATAGCCGCATCGCCCGGGGGCGGGCGGAATTCACGGTGCGCAGCATGGGCGAGGCGCGCCGCGCGATGCTGACGGAGGCGGCGAACTTGGATATTCCTCTTCTTCGGCTGGAATGCGGCGTAACCAGTCTGGAAGATATGTTTATGGAGGCGATGATCTCATGAGCCGATGGCATGTGCTTGCGCGCAAAGAATGGCTGGAAATGGTTCGCAGCTACAAATTGCTCTGGGTGCCGCTCGTATTCATTATGCTTGGCATCAGCCAGCCTCTCGTGATGAAGTTCCTGCCCGACATTCTGGCATGGTCGGGAAGCATGCCGCAAGGAATGAATATGGCCTTCCCGGAACTGGAGGCGGGAGAGATTATGGCGCAGATGCTGAACCAGTTCGGAACGGTAGGTCTTCTCGTTCTCGTATTGTCGCAGATGTCATCCATCTCGGGCGAGATCCATACCGGCACTGCCGGTGCTGTCCTGGTCCGCCCAGTAGGTTACGGGGCTTTTGTCGCTTCGAAATGGTTGGGAGCCGCAACGCTGACCTTGGTGTCCTTCCTGTGCGGATATGGGGCGGGCTGGTACTATACGGCGCAGCTGTTCGGACCTGTGCCGGTCGCAGAGGGTATGGCGGCCGGAGCCGGCTACGCCCTGTGGATGCTCTTCGCAAGCAGCGTTACGCTCCTGATGAGCAGCTGTGTGCGCAGCGGAGCGGCGTCTGCGGGCCTGACTCTTGCAGTTGTGCTGCTCTTGTCGCTTGTCCAGAGCTGGCGCGTTCCAGGCGCTCGCTACTTGCCTTCGGCTCTGCCCGCTGATGCGGTCGCTCAACTGATGCCGGGCGCCCGGGCCGAATCGTTCGGCGGGGCGATCGCTGTTGCCATCGTTCTCAGCATCGGATGCGCGATCTTGGCGGTCATCCTGCTGCAGAACCGGAACAGCCTACTCCCGGATGGCCGTTGATGTCTTCGAAGACGCTTCTGCGGTAAAAATGGTATAACATCCCCCTCTATTGGGTCAAACTATGGATAAAAAAGTAAGAGGGGATTGTCATGACTCGAGAACATCGTTCCCATTCCCGGTTCTATTTTCGAGTGAAGCAATGGAAACAGGATATCCGCCGCATGAAAGGCCCGATCTGGTGGCTAGTCGCTATTGTATTATTTTTTGGTGCCCTGACCTTAGGTATTCGCATGTCGATGGAGATCCGGCAGCTCATTTACGAGCGGGAGACGCCCATTTCGATGGAGACCTTCTCGCTGCTGCATGATGATGAGTTCGCGAAGCTGCATGATTCTTCCCGGCTGGTGCTGAATCAGCTGCTTCAGCAGGACGATCGGAAGCGTGAAGTCATTCACCGCCAGCAATTCATTTGCGGCCAGCGGGATGAGACGATGGGCAAACATACTTCGGCTGGTATCATTCAATTGCTGCTGAATCATCCGGATTGGGGCGCCATGATGGATGACGCTGGCCGGGTCATTATGGAGGAACAGATTGAGGAAATGTCCGATCGCTGCAAGGATGCCCGCATCAGTCTCGACGAGGACGGGAATCTGACGCTGTACGAAGGGCCGCCTGCGGAGAAAAAAGTGATTCGGACCTTTTTCCAAATTGATATTGAATCGATGGAGAGCGCGCTACCGCCGAATGTGCTTCAGCAGCTGTATGACGGCATTCTGATTACGGATACCGACGAATACCACAGCGTGTTGTCCACCTTCAGCGATTATGCGGTGGAAGCCTCGCAGAAAGTGATGAAGCCGGCGGAGGAGGATAATTGACGACCGGATATTATACGAACTGAGGGTTGTCCCCAAAGTAGTATTCAACTACATGGAGACAGCCCCCTGATGTCAAAACTCAACTCGCCTTTTTACGAAGGGGTGGAGATGTCCATTTACCTAATCAAAACTTGGCGCTCAGAGCGTTTTAAGTCGATTTTTCCTACTGAGAGACGAGATCCACCACATAACAAATGAAGTGGCGAAAATCCCCGTGGACTTCTCAACGGCCTGATTTTACGGGATCCAAGAGACCGCGTCGGATCCTGGGGGCATCATCGCCTTCAGGAAGCATCATTGCCTTCTGGAGGCATCGTTGCCTCCTGGGGCTTGAACGTGTGGAGGGAATTGCTGCTATTTTACAGGAATTTCGGCTCAATGAGTCCACATCCCGAGGAATTGCTGCAAATCTACATCATTTTAGGCCCTTTTGCTTCAAGCTCAAGCGAAACGGGTGAAATTCCTGCAGTTATGCAGGATTCCCTTTCTGGTAAAGTCGTCCATATCGAATTGCTGTATTTGCGCAGGATTTCGCTTACCGAATAGGCGTGTCTGGACAAATCGTGCAGTTTTGCGGATTTCGCCTACCGGATAGACATGTCTAGGGGAATGGTGCAGTTTTCAGGCCGTTGGAAAACCCCTGTTTTTTACGAAGGGGTGGAAATTATCCATTTTCCTACTCAAAATTCGGCACCCATAGCGTTTTAAATCGATTTTTTCTACTGAGAGACGAGATCCACCACATAAAAAATGAAGTGCCAAAAAATCCCCTGGAGTTTCTCAACAGCCTGACTTATGCAGGAATTTCATCAAATAGCGGTTTAAATAGCAGAAATTGCTGCATCCACGCAGGATTTCATTGCTTGATCCATCCGCCGTAGTGCGCGCTGCCGTTTTTCCGATCTGTACAGTCTTATGCGAGCGTTTTCTTTTTCCCGCATCTGCATTCTCTGTTGACTCGTCTCCTCAATCCTTTTCAATGCCTATGAGCCCCCCTATTTTTTGTTCGCTGCGGCGGAATGATAAGAATCGTCTGATTCCAAGGAAGGAGAATGCGCATGGATATCGTGCTGATGCTCCTCATTGTACTGACGGCGACCAAGCTGGCCGGTGACTTGACGGTAAGGCTGGGCCAGCCCTCTGTGCTGGGGAAGCTGATCGTTGGCATCATTCTGGGCCCTGCGGTGCTCGGCTGGGTGACCAATGGGGAGATCGTTCGCGACATGGCCGAGGTCGGCGTCATTCTGCTCATGTTCATCGCCGGCCTAGAGACCGATCTCGAGCAGTTGAAGCAGAATTGGAAAGCCTCGGTCGCCGTCGCGCTCGGCGGCATTATTTTGCCCTTCATCGGCGGGTATTTGGCAGGAACCACGCTCGGGATGGATCAAGGGCAGTCGCTGTTCATCGGGCTCCTGCTGTGCGCCACTTCCGTCAGCATCTCAGTTCAGACGCTGAAGGATCTCGGACAGCTCAGCTCCAGGGAAGGAACGACGATTCTCGGAGCCGCCGTCGTCGATGATGTACTCGTCGTCATCCTGCTGGCCTTCATGCTCAGCTTTCTCGGAGCGGGGACGGAGCAGGCTTCCCTCGGATGGATTGTCGGCAAGAAAGTGATTTTCTTCGCCGGGGCGATTGCCGCGGGCATCTTTGTCGTTCCCCTTCTGATGAGATGGCTCGCTCCACTGAAGGTCAGCGAAGCGGTCATCAGCGCGGCGCTCATCATCTGCTTCGCCTTCTCTTATGGCGCGGAGCAATTGGGGGTGGCCGGCATTATCGGCGCGTTCGCCGCCGGCGTCGCCATCTCGCAGACCGACTTCAAGCAGGAGGTAGAGCATCGGCTGGAGCCGATCGCTTACGGAATTTTCGTGCCGGTCTTCTTCGTCAGCGTCGGATTGGAGGTCACCTTCGCCGGGCTGGGCCAGAATGTTGGATTTATACTGCTATTTTCGCTTATCGCGATTGCCACCAAGCTGTTCGGCTGCATGCTGGGCGCGCGCATGACGGGCTTCAGCCGCCGGAGCGCGTTCGGCATCGGGACGGGGATGATATCCCGCGGCGAGGTCGCCCTCATCATCGCAACTACCGGTCTGGAGGGGGCGCTGTTCGACCCCGCCCTGTTCACGCCCCTCGTTATCGTCATCATCGTGACGACGCTCGTCACACCGCCGATGCTCAAATTGGCCTTTGGGCAGGGCGCAAAGCAGTCTTGACGGAAGACATGACGATCGGCTGGCGGCCCCCGCCGCTTCTGTTCGGCATGTCCCCGTACGAGCCTGCCAATAGCGCGGAAAGACTCATTCTCTTCCTTTCGATCTGTGTTATAATGGAGTGAACACATATGTTCGCCAGATATACACGGAATTGTTAGGGAGAGATTTTTTTTGCGAATATTAGGAATTGACCCGGGCATTGCCATTGTAGGCTTCGGATTTGTGGACAAAATCGGCAACAAGGTCATTCCCGTGCAATATGGCTGCATTCAGACCGATTCGGCCACTGCTCCGGAGATCCGGCTGCTTCAAGTGTTCGAAGCGGCAGAGGAATTGCTGGATCGCTATAAGCCGGACGCGATGGCGATAGAGAAGTTGTTCTTCAACCGCAACGTCACGAATGCGTTCAGCGTAGGACAAGCCCGCGGCGTCGTCATTCTCGCGGCAGCGAAGCGGGGTATTCCGATCGGGGAGTACACCCCGATGCAGGTGAAGCAGGCGGTTGTCGGTTACGGCAACGCCGAGAAGAGACAGGTGCAGGAAATGGTGCGGCTGCTGCTGAAGCTGAAGGCGATACCGAAGCCGGATGATGTGGCGGACGCCTTGGCCGTGGCGCTATGCCATGCGCATTCCAGCGGATTACATGACAAATTGAACGGAGTATTGCGTCCATGATTGATTTTGTTCGCGGACCGGTGGTCCATTTGGAAGCCGATTATGTCGTATTGGATGTTCAAGGGATCGGATATCGCATATATACGCCGAACCCGTACGCGTTTGCGAAGTCGGAAGCGGCCGTAACCGTATATACGCACCATCATGTGCGGGAAGACGCGATTCTGCTGTTCGGATTCGCGTCGCGGCAGGAGCAGAAGCTGTTCCGCCGCCTGATTGAAGTCAGCGGTGTCGGGCCGAAGGTCGCGCTCGGCATTTTGAGCGCAGGGAAGCCGGATTCGGTCGTGGCGGCGATTCAGCAGGAGAACTATTCGTTCCTGACGAAGCTGCCCGGAATCGGGAAGAAGACGGCTCAGCGCATTGTGCTTGATTTGAAGGATAAGCTGGACGGCATGGGCTGGGACATGGATCCGGGATCGCTGTTCTCAGAAGTGCAGATGATCGAGGATGATCGGGAAGACGGCGTGTGGGGTGAAGCCCGCGAAGCGCTGAAGGCGCTTGGCTACAGGGATGTCGAGCTGGATCGGGTCTGGAACGATCTCCAGCATCGCGTCCATGCGGACGAGACGATCGACTCGCTCATGAAGAAGGCGCTGCAATTGCTGTTTACAGGGTAAGGAGAGGCGGTACAGATGGAAGAACGCATCATTTCAGCCAATTATATGATGGAGGATCAGGCGGTCGAGTTGAGCCTGCGTCCGCGTTATTTGTCTGAATACATAGGGCAGAACCAGGTGAAGGACAATCTCAAAATATTCATCGAAGCGGCCAAAATGCGCAAGGAAGCGCTCGATCACGTGCTGCTGTACGGTCCGCCCGGATTGGGGAAGACGACACTGTCCAACATTATCGCCAATGAGATGGGCGTCAACATCCGCACGACTTCCGGCCCGGCCATCGAACGGCCGGGCGACTTGGCGGCCTTGCTGACCAATCTGCAGGAAGGCGATGTGTTGTTCATCGATGAGATCCACCGGCTTCACCGGACGGTGGAGGAAGTGCTGTATCCGGCGATGGAGGATTTCGCGCTGGACATCATTATCGGCAAAGGCCCGAGCGCGCGCTCTGTTCGCCTCGATCTGCCCAGCTTCACCCTTATCGGGGCGACGACGCGGGCAGGCCTGCTCTCGGCGCCGCTTCGCGATCGCTTCGGCGTCGTCAGCCGGCTGGAGTATTACAGCAAGGACGAGCTCAGCTTCATCGTGAGCCGGGCGGCCGATATTTTGGACGTCCAGATTACTGGCGACGCCAGCGACGAGATCGCGATCCGCTCGCGGGGCACTCCGCGGATTGCGAACCGGCTCTTGAAGCGGGTACGCGACTTCGCTCAAGTGCGCGGCGACGGGATTATTACGCCCGTATTGGCAGGGGAAGCGCTGCGCTTGATCCAGGTCGATGCCCTTGGCCTCGACGCGATCGATCACAAGATGCTTCAAGCGATGATCTCCCATTTCCGCGGCGGTCCGGTCGGACTGGATACGATTGCCGCGACCATCGGAGAGGAGAGCCAGACGATCGAAGATGTATATGAACCATATCTGCTGCAGATCGGATTTCTGCAGCGGACACCCCGAGGTCGCATGGTTACCCATCAGGCTTATCACCATCTAGGATTGCCCATTCCAGAGAAATAAATTCAATCGAACATCGCTTTTACGCTTGTTTGCCCAAGCGGAATTTTTGCACGACATCTACAAGACTCGACTAGCAGGAAGGGGAACAGAAGAGTATGACTACCACCTACCGGAATGTGATTCGAAGAACCGTCACTGGCGCCATAGCAGGCACGCTGCTGATCGGGGGAGCCGCAATGCTGCCTGCAGGGGGCTTCCCTGCGGCGCCGGTTATAGCCTTTGCAGATAACGGACAAGCAGCCAAGGCCGGAGCCCAATCACCGGAGCAGAGCGTATCCGAACCGATTCGTGTCGCATTATTTGCCGATTTGGGCAGCCGTTCACCAGGCCAGACGCCTCAGGTGACCCTGAATTCGACCGTCGGGCTTCAGATCGGAGCCAGCGGGGCCGGAACGTCCAGAGCGTTGACGGCAGATGGGACGATCCGCTTCAGTGCGGATGATTACAAAATCAAGCTGTATGAATCGAAGAACAAGGCGGCCGCTCTGGCGGTGCAGAAGCAGGCGGAGGCGAACAACACTGCTGTTATGGTTGAATTCAGCCGTCGCGGGGCGACATTCTATGCGGTCTATGCGGGCAGCTACCCGACCCACAAGGCGGCCGGGCAGGCGCTTGATCGCCTGAAGGACGATCAAGCCTTGATGAAGCTGGTGCAGGGCTATAAGCCCACATTAGCCGGGCCGAATTACTTGCAGGCAGGGACCTATTCGTCCGAGAAAGAGGCGGCACCGGCGCTGAAGACGCTGCTGGATGCCGATATCGACGCCTACCTCGTTACGATGGTGGACAAAGGGAAGAGCCGGGTAGCGGTATGGGCCGGGCAAGCGGCCTCGGCAGCCGATCTGGGCGACACGAAGCAGAAAATAGCCCGCACCTCCTTGACTGCCGTAACTGCGCAGGGGGAAGGCGCGCTGATACATATGAAGGAAGCCGGCGAAGGCAAGACGATCACGCATTACCGCGTGAACGGGGACGCGAAATGGATGGTGTCGACGAGCACACCAAACACGATCCAGGTAACGGAGCGTTATGGCCGGGCCTATCGCGGGGATATGGAGATCAGTCTGCACAAAGATAAGCTGGCGCTCGTCAATGAGGTTCCGCTGGAGCAATACTTGGTATCTGTCGTGGGCGGCGAGGTGTACGCCGAATGGCCGGAGGATGCGCTGAAGGCTCAGGCGGTCGCTGCCCGGACGTTCGCGCTCTACCAGAACGACAAGTTCGAGATTGCCAATGTGGTGGATACGACGTTAAGCCAGGCCTACTTCGGCGTAGAGAAGGAGCATGACAATATCCGCAAAGCCGTGGAAGCGACGGCAGGGGAAGTGCTCATGCAGGATGGGAAGCTGATCGAAGCCATCTTCCACTCCAATGCCGGAGGGAAGACCGCCGATCCGAGCGAGATCTGGGGTGGAGACTATGGCTACTTCCAGGTCGTGGACAGCCCCGACGAAGGGGTGCTCGAAGGCAAAAAATCATGGTTCCAGGTCATCCTTCCGGACGGGAAGAGGGGTTATGTGCGGGAAGATGTCGTTCGTCCGGTCAACCGCAATAATGAAGCGGGCTTCGAGCAGGTTACCGCGATTGAGGACGGAACCAACGTAAGGCCGATCCCGGCTATCCAATCGAATGTCGCTCCCGTAGCCAAGGTGAACCAAGGGACGGAGATGACCGTCATTGACACGGTGCCGGAATCAACCGAGATGAATTGGATCCGCGGGCCTTATACTTCTTCCCAGATTACGGCCTGGCTCAAGGAGCGGACCAAGACGGAGCTGTCCGGTCCGGTAACGAGCCTGGAGATTACCGAGCGCGGACCTTCCGGGCGCGTGACCAAGGTCGAGGCGAACGGCGTTCCTGTTGGAGTTAGCTACCCGGACAACTTCCGGAGCGCGTTCGGCGGCTTGCCGAGCACGCTGTTCGATATCGTGCCGGCCGGAACCGCCGCTGTGGTTGGCGTGGATGGCAAGGGCAAGGCGGAAGTGCTGCCGAAGGAGCCTACCTTCCTGTTCGTCGGACGCGGCAACGGCCATGGCGTCGGCATGTCGCAATGGGGCGCTAAGGGTCTGGCCGACCAAGGGTATGACTACGAAGGAATCTTGAAATACTACTATAAAAACGTAGATTTAGTGAAACGGTAGGGCATAAATAACATGGATGTAAATTTATTTGATTTTCATTTGCCGGAACGCCTCATTGCCCAGACACCGCTGCCGGATCGAACGGCATCGCGCCTGCTGGCAATGAATCGGCGGACCGGGGAAATGGAGCATCGAACTTTTCCCGATATTATTGAATACTTGAAGCCGGGCGATCTGCTCGTCCTGAACGATACGAGGGTCATCCCGGCCCGCCTGTTCGGGGTCAAGCCGGATACTGGCGGGCATGTCGAGGTGCTGCTGCTGAAGCAGGAGCAGGATGATATGTGGGAAGTGCTGGCCAAGCCGGCCAAGCGGCTGAAGAAGGGAGCAAGCGTCCGCTTCGGGGACGAGCTTACAGGGACCGTCATCGAGGAGCGCGAGATGGGCGCACGGCTCATCCGCTTCGAGTACGCGGGCATCTTCAATGAGATTCTCGATCGCTTGGGGGAGATGCCGCTTCCCCCGTACATTAAGGAGCAGTTGGATGACCGGGAGCGGTATCAGACAGTATACGCGAAGCACGAAGGCTCGGCGGCGGCTCCGACAGCCGGTCTTCATTTTACGAACAGCATCCTGGAGCATATTCGGGCCACAGGGGTTCGCATCGCCATGATCACGCTTCATGTCGGTCTGGGCACATTCCGGCCGATGTCCGCGGATGTGGTCGAGGAGCATGTGATGCATGCCGAATATTACGAGATGTCCGAAGAGACAGCCGCGCTCATTAACGACACGAGACGCTCGGGCGGCCGAATTATCGCGGTCGGTACTACTTCGTGCCGGACGCTGGAGACCGTAGCCGGCCGCTATGGGGCAGAGCCGGTGACGAAGTGCTCGGGCTGGACGGATATCTTTATTTACCCGGGATATGAATTCCGTCTTGTCGACTCGCTGCTGACGAACTTCCATCTGCCCAAGTCAACCTTGGTAATGCTCGTCAGCGCCTTCGCCGGCCGGGAGCATATTATGGCGGCTTACCGGGAAGCGATAGAACAAGACTACCGTTTCTTCAGCTTCGGCGATGCGATGTTCATCTTCGCAGATGACTAACCTACTTACGACAAGGATGATGATTCGATGGCAGCAGCAGTAACGTATGAATTGATTAAAACATGCAAGCAGACCGGCTCGCGCCTGGGCATCGTCCATACGCCGCACGGTTCGTTCGAGACGCCAACCTTCATGCCGGTCGGCACGCAGGCGACGGTCAAGACGATGAGCCCGGAAGAATTGAAGGAGATGCACGCGAAGATTATTTTGAGCAATACGTACCATCTGTTTCTGCGGCCGGGACATGAGATCGTGCGGGAAGCGGGCGGATTGCATAAATTCATGAACTGGGACCGTGCGATATTGACGGACAGCGGCGGCTTCCAAGTGTTCAGCTTGAGCGAGATGCGCAGCATTGAAGAGGAAGGCGTGCATTTCCGTTCTCATCTGAACGGAGACAAGCTGTTCATCTCTCCCGAGAAAGCAATGGAGATTCAGAATGCGCTCGGTTCCGACATTATGATGGCGTTCGACGAATGCGCTCCTTATCCTGCCGAGCACAGCTACGTCAAGCATTCGCTGGAGCGGACGACCCGCTGGGCGGAACGATGCCTGAATAGTCATGCGAGACCGCATGATCAAGCGCTGTTCGCTATCGTTCAGGGCGGAATGTATGAAGATCTCCGCATACAGAGCGCCAAGGATTTGACTTCGATGGATTTCCCGGGGTATGCTATTGGAGGACTCAGTGTGGGCGAGTCGAAGCCATTGATGTATGAGGTGTTGGAGACGACGGTGCCCCTCTTGCCTGACAGCAAGCCGCGATACTTGATGGGAGTCGGATCGCCGGATGCATTGGTGGAAGGATCGATGCGCGGAATCGATATGTTCGATTGCGTCCTGCCTACCCGTATCGCGCGCAACGGGACAACGATGACGAGCCAAGGCCGTCTCGTCGTGCGGAATGCCAAGTTCACAAGGGATTTCGGACCGCTTGATCCGAACTGCGATTGTTATACGTGCCGCAATTATTCGCGTGCGTATCTCCGCCATTTGATTAAGGCGGATGAGACGTTTGGCTTGCGCCTGACGACGTATCACAATTTATACTTCCTATTGAATCTGATGCGTCAAGTTCGTGAAGCCATTCGCGAAGATCGTTTGCGTGACTTCCGGGACGAATTTTTTGAAGCTTACGGAATGGATCGCAACGAGAGCGGCTTTTAATGGACTGCCGATGGCTGAGTGCGCGCATATAGACAACGGCATTGGCAGGAGGAGTCCATACATAGGTTAACCATTTGGAGAAAGGGGGATTGTCCATGTTTTTAGCCGGAGCAGCTGATACTGGCGCTGGCGGCGGGTTGTTAACGATGCTGCTGCCATTCGTAGCGATGTTTGCGGTGTTCTATTTCCTGTTGATCCGACCGCAGCAGAAGAAGCAGAAGCAGCGTAATTCGATGCTGAGCCAGTTGAAAAAAGGGGACAAAATCGTGACGATTGGCGGCCTTCATGGCACGATTATGGAGATTACCGAGGACATCGTCGTTCTGCGTGTCAATGATGTGACGAAGATGACATTTGACCGCAATGCGATTAGCACGGTGGTCAACAGCGAGGAAGCCGCAAGCGCGTCATCATAGTCTAGTCGCCTTTTACAGAACACTCATCATTAGTATGAATAAAGCGATGTCTCTTCAGAGACATCGCTTTTTTGTTCCCTTTCAGATTTTCGAATCCGGATACGATTTGGTGTAAGCTTTGCCGCTGCGCTTGGACAGCTCCGTATTCCACGAAGCCTGGACCCCGGCCCATTTCATGCCGAGCCATGAAGCCGTGATTGCCAGTATCGTTCCCGCGATCATATCCGTCAGCCAATGGATGCCGAGGTAGAAGATCGAGAAGATGACGATGAGGGCGCTGATCGAGGTGAAGATCGCCCAACGGCGGTTACCGGATTGCGAGGCGAGCAGCGCAACCGTCACGGATATCGACGTATGCAGGCTAGGGAAGCAGTTATCCAATCCGGATAGTTGCCGATAGTTCTCTTCGAAGGACGGAAACACGTCGAGCATACGGAACTCTACCGCAGCCGGCGGGTAAGACCATACTTCGTTCACCGGGAAGAACAGATAGAACGGGATGGCTACCGCATAATTGATGATGACCGCATAGCATACCGCCCGCGCCATGCGAAGATTATCCTTCGCGATATAGATGGCGATCGATCCGACAATGAGCGACTGGAAGACAACAATATAAAAAAAGGCGACGGCCTGAGTAAGAAGCGGATGATGGAACAGCTTCTGAATGCTGTGTACGAATTGCCCTTCCAGCTGATGAATATGGGAAGTAAAATCCCAGTTGATGGCCAGCGCTTTCTCAACGGTCAGCTCAAAGTTATTCACGAGCAGGATAAGAATAAGGCCGATAAAAGCGAATAAGAAAGAGCGGGAATGCCGCAAAGCCTTGTAAAATGCAGCGACGACTGCCAGCGGCTGCTTGCCTGATCCGAACCATAGCAGCAGGATAACGACCCCGATAGTCCATAACGTGACCGTCTGCATGGAGTGAAATAAAACCACAAATATCCCCCTATATATTTCCGGTAAACGGTTATTTAATTCATATAGTATACCATAAAGAGCAGGGGGAACATACGCACCCAAGCGACCATTTCTTGCTGCCGATCCGGTTGCTTATTTGTTGCGGCTCATATTGACGCCGAATATGCCGCCGAGCGCGCCACAGGCGCATGCCGCGACAACGAGAACAAGCTTCTGCAAGCTGATTCCGGCATCCATGGCAAGAAAGCCGATAATGAGGACGAGCATGGCGTAGCAAAACCCGGTCAGACCGCCATAGTACCAGCCTCTCCGCCCGCTGCGCCGTCCTGCCGTCCAGCCCCCGATAAAAAGAGCGATGATATGGACAAGATAAATATAGCTGAGTGTCTTATCCTCATTAGCAGAACTGGAGTAGAGCAGCACGGATAAGGCCAAGGCTCCCATGGCCATCCATATAAATGAATTGACGATGCCGGCCAAAATGGGGTGATTCGGTTTCCATTGAGATACACGCTGCAATGCATTCATGATTGGGATTCTCCTTTCGGCTTGAATAATCGTCCCCCAGCATGGCTGGGACAAAATATATCGTGTAGTACAGATCGTATGGGCGAGCCGATAGAAATAGTACAAGGCGTAGACGAAAAATAGTGACCGGCGTTATAATGTGTGAGCAAAATATATCGAATCCGTCATGTGTGATGCGAGGATCCGAATATTGAAGCTATTCCGCAGAGAGGGATGGAATGACATGGGACAGGATGTGTCGACATGGCAGGTCACGATTGCGGTAATCGTCTTTTTGGTGACGTATGCCATCATCATTTCAGAAAAGATTAACCGGGCCATTATCGCGCTGCTTGGAGCCGTGGCGATGCTTGTGCTGCAAATCGTAGATGTGCACCGCGCGTTCACCGAGTTTATCGAATGGAACACGATTTTCCTGCTCGTCGGGATGATGATACTGGTCGGGATTACGAACAAGAGCGGCATCTTTCAATATGCAGCCGTCAAGGCCGCGCAGCGAACAAAAGGCAGGCCGCTTCGGATTCTGGTGATTTTGGCGTCCTTAACGGCGGTCGGTTCGGCTTTTCTAGATAATGTGACGACCGTGCTTCTGGTCGTGCCGATTACGTTTTCCATTACTCGTATGCTCAATATCAATCCGGTTCCTTTTTTGATTACGGAAGTGATCGCGTCGAATGTGGGCGGTACCGCGACATTGATCGGCGATCCGCCGAATATTATGATCGGGTCTGCGAACCCGCATTTGACCTTTAATATGTTCTTGATTTATTTGACGCCGGTCATCGCTGTCATCATGGCCGTCCTGCTTGCCGTTCTCGTTCTAATCTACCGGAATCAGTTGAAGGTTACGGAGAGCCAGCGCGATGCCCTGATGCAGCTGTCGGCGGAATCGTATATTTCCGACAAGCGGCTCTTGAAGAAATCGGTCACGATCCTCGTCTTGACGATCTTGGGCTTCGTGCTTCACTCGGCCATTCATGTAGAGCCGGCGGTCATCGCGATGGCAGGTGCCACGCTGCTGATGCTGATCGGACTGAAGGGAGAAGAGGAGCTGGAAGAAGCGCTGCATCGGGTGGAATGGATAACCATCTTGTTCTTCATCGGCCTGTTCATTCTCGTCGGAGGACTGATCGAAGCCGGCATCATCAAGCAATTGGCCCAATGGATGTTGAGCGTTACGAACGGCGATATGACGCGAACAGCCATGTTCGTGCTCTGGGGCTCGGGCATCGCATCCGCGACGATTGACAATATCCCTTTTGTGGCGACGATGATTCCGCTCCTGCAGGATGTCGGAACTCAGATGGGCATTACGGATCCGAACCAATTGAATCCGCTCTGGTGGTCACTGGCGCTGGGCGCTTGCCTGGGGGGCAACGGTACCTTGATCGGCGCATCGGCGAACGTGATCGTGGCAGGGATGGCGCAGCGCGAGGGACATGGCTTCGGGTATATGGATTTTCTCAAAATCGGAGCTCCGTTGACGCTGCTGGCGCTGGCGATTTCAACCGCCTACATTTTCCTGTTTATTCTGTAACCGTTCGCTGAGCCAGAGCCACAAGCAGGTTGGAACAGCGCCTAATCGTCCTGTAAGATACAGGATGGGAACATTTCGATAAGAAAAAGCTGCATGCCTCTCGAAGCCCGGGGCCAGAATACACATACTGGCACACCGAAAATGGCTCCGGGAGGCGTTGCTAATGGAACTGTGGACTCTCGTATTGCGCACGGTACTGATGTATGTTGTTGTCTTCGCCGTGCTTCGTCTGATGGGCAAAAGGGAGATTGGCAAGCTGTCCGTATTCGATGTCGTTATCTCCATTATGATTGCGGAGATTGCCGTATTTGTCATCGAAGACAGCAAGAAGCCGCTATGGCAAGGGCTTGTCCCGATCATCGTTCTGATTATCATTCAGATCAGCGTGGCTTACATAGCTTTGAAAAGCCAATGGATAAGGCATTTGTTTGATGGGAAGCCAAGCATTATTATCAAGAACGGCAAGCTTGACCGCACGGAGATGGGCCGGCAGCGGTACAATCTGGATGACTTGATGCAGCAGCTCCGCGAGCAGGGCGTGGACAATATGGGTGACGTTCACTATGCGATATTGGAGGCGAACGGCAAGCTGACCGTGTTCCTGAAGGAGAATTTGGATACCTCTCCTGCCCAGGAGAAGCAGAACGGCGCGCAACAATCGGGCGGGATCCTGGAGGAAGATTATACCGGAGACACGAAAGGTCCCGGTCCGCTTACCCCCGCCAACTCGGCCTCCTCGTCGGGCGGCCGGAAGAAGGCGAAGAAAAAACGCCCCGCCCTACGCAAGCCGGAGCGTTACCATTTCACGACACTGCCGCTCCCGCTTATTATGGATGGCAAGGTGCAGGATAATAATTTGTCGACCATCAATAAGACGCGGTTCTGGTTGAAAAATCAGCTTAATCTGAAAGGTATCACCGAATTTAAAGACGTTTTTTTCTGTTCTATCGATCATCGGGGGCACTTATACGTTGATCGGAAGCAGAAGTAGGAACAACCGGATGATTATTTGCGATGCGGCTTCGCAGGCAGCCATTGCCGGAGCAGAGGAAGCCGTGTCACATCATCGCGGTCGATAAGGCCCATAATAATGAGCAGCAGAAGATAGACAATACCCCCCGCCATCCCCCCCGCGATGAAGCGGAGCAGACCGTAGCCTTCCGGAAGCGGCGCGCGCACATAGACCGCCTGAATGCAGCCTGCCATAATCACCATGGCCGATCCCACCTTGATGAAGTCGAACCACGGAATCTTCAGATCAAGATGACGGATGACGCTCACCGCATGGAGGAGCGTGACCAACACAATATTGATGCATATCGCGATAATGGCTCCATAAATGCCCAATTGAGGCTGTGAAGCCAACTGAATAATGAGCAGAAGCTTCAGGACGGCTCCGATGAATGTATTCACGAGGGCGGTTCCCGGGCGTTCAAGAGCCTGCAGTGCAGCTTGAAGCGGCGCCTGCAAGTAGATGAAGACCGCAATCGGGGCCATCCACCGCAGCATGGGAGCGACGCTGGCATCGTTATAGAGCAGGACGCAGAGCGGTAGCGCGAGCACGAACATAATGACGGCAAAAGGCGCGCCGCATACGAGCGCCAGCCGTAGCGCCTGATGTATCCGCTTGTGAATCGTGCTCATGTCATTGCGGCCGAGCGCTTCGGATAACGAAGGCACGAGAGAGACAGCCAACGAGTAAGTCAACGCCCCGGGCAGCATCAATATCGGGATAATCATGCCCTGCAGAGCGCCGTACTGCGCCGTCGCGATCGCGGTGAGAACACCGGCCGCCGCCAGGCTGCGGGCGATCGCAATCGACTCCAGCAGGTAGGACAGCGAGCCGATAAGCTTGCCTCCCGTTACAGGTAACGCAATGCGGAGCAAGCGGGGTGCTACCTGGTGAGAAGCCCCGTGCTCTGGCGGCTGTGGTGAAGCCGGACATCCGTCCGCTGCGCCGCTCTCCTTCTGCTTGCGCGCGGACCGCATCAGGAAGACGAGGACGAGCAGCCCACCGAGCTCGCCCACGACGACGCCAACCATGGCGCCCGCCGCCGCCCATTCCAACCCGTAAGGAAGGAACAGATAGGCGAAGCCGATGACGGCGATGATGCGGATGAGCGTCTCGGTCACTTGGGAGACGGCGGTCGGCACCATATTTTGCATGCCTTGGAAGTAGCCGCGCAGCACCGCGGAGATAGCGACCATGACGATGATAGGCGTCATGACGAGAAACGTATAGTACACCCGGCTATCCGTCAGAACGCGGGTTGTAATCCATGGCGCGAGCACGAGACACGCGGCAGAGAAGACGATGCCCGCACTGACGGTCAGCTTCATGGCGACGGATAAAATGCGTCGCACGCGGGCATGATCCCCGACAGAGTCCGCCTCGGCGATCAGCTTCGCTACGGCGAGCGGAACACCGCCTGTAATCAGCGTAAGGATGACGAGCAGGAAGGGGTAGCCGAGCTGGTAGATTCCTACCCCCTCCGCCCCGATGATGCGCGGAAGAGTAACGCGCGGAATGAACCCGAGTATGCGATTCACAATGCCTGCGGCCAATAAAATCAGCGTTCCCTGAATAAATGACTGCTTCTTCACGTTCCGATCATCCCTCTTCCCCTGCGGACTTGTCCTGATATAATCATAAATATGCGGTTGTCCCCAATCCATGACGATTGGCTTGTACGAATGGAAGCGGAAGGTCAGGAGAGGCAATGATTGCTATGGGACGTGAAGCAGGAATTGCGTGAAGGAGCGCGAATATATAGATAGACATGGAAAGGAGTGAGCGGCGTGTCTGAGCCATGCACGGAACAGGAGCGACTCGAGGCGATCGAAATGTGCTGTGAGAGCAAGGCGGAAGAACTAAGGCTGCTCGGTTACGAGCAGGTAACGGGGGAGGATGTATGGGAGTGCGTCAGCGCCAAGTATAAAAAAGAAGACGCTGAACCGGCCATGCATCAGGTCGTCAATGATATTTTGTCTTTGAAAGCAACGCAGTTCATGAACTTTATGACGATGGCGGCTTATCGCGGGTCTCCCTTTATATAAGGCGAGATTTTTTTATGCCATGATCTCAAAAATTGACTCGAAAAATGACGGTCGATATAATAGGAATATTGAATATGAAAGGGGAATAGGGACGATATGAAAAGGGTGTTAGCATTTCTGCTCATCGTTGTCGTATCGCTAGGTGTCATTGTCTGGACTAGCCCTTCGATCGTCAACAGCATACGTCTCGGACTCGATCTCAAGGGCGGCTTCGAGATTTTATACCAAGCCTCTCCGCTGGAATCGGGCGGGAAAGTGACTAACGATGCGCTTAAACAGACCGCCAAAAGTCTGGATAAACGGATTAATGCAACCGGTACGAGCGAACCGGAGATTACGATCGAAGGTACGGACCGGATCCGCGTCAAGATCGCGGATGTTCAGAACGAGGAAGAGGTGCGGAAGAAGCTGAAAGAACCGGCTGTTCTTACATTCCGGAGCTCTGAAGGCTGTGAAGACGCCTCCGATTACTGCAAGATTGAACTGCAAGGAACGGACTTCGTCGAGGGCGGAGCGAGCGTCGTATTTGACGAGCTGCAGCGTCCAATCGTAGCGATTAAGCTGAAGGATGCAAGCAAATTCGCCGAAATTACGAAACGACTCGCCGGTCTGTACGATCCGGATCCGACCAAAGCGCGCAACCATCTGGCGATTTTCATGGATGACACCCTCATCTCCGACCCGTCCGTCAATTATGAGATTCCAGGCGGGGAAGCGACGATTACCGGCCAGCGGACGAAGGAAGAAGCGAACGAGCTGAAGGATACGATCAATCTCGGCTCCTTGCCGCTCAAGCTGACTGAGAAGTACTCGCAGACCGTTACGGCTACGCTTGGCAAGATGTCGCTGGAGCAGACAGTGAAGGCCGGAATTATCGGCACGGCGCTGATTCTGTTATTTATGCTTGTCATCTACCGGCTGCCAGGCGTCATTGCCAGCTTCTCGTTGATTTTGTTCACATGGGTTCTGCTGCTTGTATTCTGGTTGTCCGAGATTACGCTGACGCTGCCTGGCATTGCGGCCTTCATCCTGGGTCTCAGCATGGCCGTCGACGCGAATATTATTACGTATGAACGGATTAAGGAGGAACTGCGCAGCGGCAAGTCGATCAAGTCCGCGATGAAGGCAGGCTCCAAGAACTCGTTCCGGACGATTATGGACGCGAACATTACAACAATTATTGCCGGCGTCGTCATGTACATTTTGGGTGAGAGCCAAGTCAAAGGCTTCGCGCTCATCCTGATGATGACCGTTATCGTCAGTATTTTGACGAACGTGTTCCTCTCCCGCATCATGCTGCACGCGCTGGTCAAAGCGAATGTGCTCACCAAACCGGGGTACTTCGGCGTGAAGGAGAGTGAAATCCGTGCGCTTTAAAGGAACATTCAACTTTGTTCATTCAAGCAAATTTTTCTTTATTTTCTCAATTATTATTACGATTGTCGGCGCGATCTCGCTTGGCGTCCTCGGTTTGAACTACGGGGTAGACTTCAGCTCGGGGACGAGCGTGGACGTAACGCTCACGAAGCCGGTGGAGAAAGCCCATGTCGAGCAGATGCTTGAGCCGTACCAATTGAAGAAGGAGCCGACCATTACGATCGGCAGCGACCGGATGACGATCCGATTCACGGAAGTGCTGACTGAGCAGATGGAGAACCAGTTCAAGGCTGACTTCAAAAAGCTGGATGAGGGCGCTTCGTTCGATATCAGTACGGTCGATGTTGAGATTGCGCGCGAGCTGCAGCGCAATGCCCTGCTCGCGGTCCTGATTGCGAGCCTCGGCATCATCCTTTATATCAGCATCCGCTTCGAATGGCGCTTCGCCATCTCGGCGGTCGTCGCCTTGCTGCATGATGCGTTCATGGTAATCAGCATTTTCTCGATATTCCGGCTCGAGGTCAATCTGCCGTTCATTATCGCGGTGCTGACCATCATCGGGTATTCCATCAACGATACGATCGTTATCTTTGACCGAATTCGCGAGAATATGAGATTTGCCAAGATCAAAAATATTCATGAGTTGTCCCATCTCGTGAACGACAGTATTTATCAGACGCTGACCCGGTCCATCAATACAGTATTGACGGTTCTCCTGGCGGCCCTCTGTCTGTTTATTTTCGGGAGCGAGTCGATTCGCATGTTCTCGCTGGCTATTCTGGTCGGCTTGGCATTCGGGGCTTATTCCTCCATTTTCATCGCGAGCCCGCTGTGGGTCGTATTGAAGAACAAGGAGAAGAGCAAGTCCAAATCTCCGGCGAAGCCGAAGCAGGCGTAACCGCCAACTTCAAGCCGAAGGATGCGGCGGCAATGGAGCGAGTCCCGGCTTGGCTTCCTTGCCGCATACTGCGGCGCAAGCATAACGTTGAAGCCGCGTCAGGTTGCTGACGCGGCTTTGATGTTGCAAGCAAGAACAGATTCTTGCGAAGTCGAAGTCCACAGTAGGAATTGAAAAATTGATTGCGAGGGTTGCGACATGATGACCGATCGGTTTGCAAGGGCCGAGGCAGGGGGATGGCTGGGCATTATCGGCAACCTGCTGCTCGCCCTGCTCAAAGGGATCGCCGGCTTCTGTGCGGGCAGCCAAGCGCTCATTGCGGACGCTTGGCATTCCGCCTCGGATGTGGCGAGCTCCGGCGCCGTCCTTATCGGCTTGAAGGCAGCGAAGCGCCCTCCGGACAAGGATCATCCGTATGGACACGGCAAAGCGGTGTCCATCGCCGCCATTATCGTCTCGGCGCTGCTGCTCGTCGTCGGGCTTGAGCTTGCCGTCTCCGCAGTGAAGTCGGTATGGCAAGGGCGGGTGAACATCCCGAAATGGTACGCTCTCGCCGCAATTATGATGTCTATCGTGGTGAAGGAAGCGATGTTCCAGTACAAGTTCCGGCTGGGCAAGCGCTTATCGTCGCAAGCTCTGATTGCGAATGCATGGGAGCATCGTTCTGATGTCTATTCCTCCATCGCCGCGCTGATCGGGGTGGGAGCCGCGATGCTCGGCGGGATGTATCATATCGAATGGCTGCTGTATCTGGATCCGGCAGCCGGATTTATCGTCGCGCTACTGGTGCTGCATATGGGAACCAGATTGGTGAAGGAAGCGATTCGCTCGACGATGGACCATGTTCTTCATGATAAAGAAGCGAATCCGCTCATCCGGGCCGTACAGTCCGTCAACGGCGTCATTACCGTCGACAATCTGCGGGCGCGGGAGCATGGCCATTATGTTATTGTCGATGTTAAAATCAGTGTAAATCCCCGCATATCGGTGGCTGATGGCCATGCGATTGCGAAGCGGGTCAAAAATCATTTAATGCAGCGTTTTTTGCATGTGGCAGACGTGTGTGTCCATGTGAACCCGTTCGATACCGGTAATCCGTACCGGATTCCGCAGAATGACGGGAGAGAGCCTACGCTGCTGCAATGAGAATGTTAAAGGAGTGGGAGGATGCTTCATCCACGCTCCCGGTGGATCTGCTCTGACGTGCCGGATACCGGTATCGAGCAATTGGCCCAGGAAGCACGGGTCTCGAAGCTGGTCGCCCGTATGCTAGCCGTACGGGGGATTGCAGACGCAGAGCAGGCGCACCGGTTTTTGCATGCGGATATTGATGAGATGCATGATCCATATTTATTGGCAGGAATGGAAGACGCGGTGGCCCGGATCCGGACAGCGCTTGCGAACCGCGAGCGCATTCGCATTTATGGCGATTACGATGCGGACGGAGTCTCGAGCACATCGCTTATGATTTATTTGATGCGTCACCTGGAGGCGGATTTCGACTATTATATCCCGCACCGGGCCAACGAAGGGTACGGGCTGAACAAGGCTGCGCTGGAAGCTGCGCAGGCTTGCGGCGTCACTCTCGTCGTGACGGTCGATACCGGAATAAGCGCAGTGGACGAAATCGCCTATGCCCGCGAGCTCGGAATCGACATCGTGGTGACCGATCACCATGAGCCTCCGGAGCAGCTTCCAGACGCCTGCGCCCTGGTCAATCCGAAGCTGCCTTATTGCCCTTATCCGTTCAAAGGGCTGGCCGGTGTCGGCGTAGCCTTCAAGCTGGCGCATGCGCTGCTCGGACGGATTCCCGAGGAGTGGCTGGAGCTGGCTGCGATCGGCACTGTCGCCGATCTGATGCCGCTGCTGGATGAGAACCGCATTCTCGTGCGTGCGGCCCTCCAGCGGATGAAGTGTTCCCGCTATGCCGGGATTCGGGCGCTGCTTCAAGTATGCAGCATTGATCCGAAGGAAGTGACCTCGACCCATATTGCCTTCTCGATGGCTCCGCGAATCAATGCCAGCGGGCGGCTCGATCATGCCGACATCGCGGTTCAGCTGCTGACGGCGGAAGACGACGCGGCGGCCGAGGCGTTCGCATGGGAGCTCGACCGGTTGAATAAGGAACGGCAGAAAATCGTTGACGGCATCGTCAAGGAAGCGGAAGCCCAACTGGTGGAGAAGATGGAGGATACGGGCGAGCCTCCCCAAGTCATCGTATTGGCTGCGGAGGGGTGGAACGTCGGTGTCATCGGCATCGTCGCTTCCAAACTCCTCGAAAAATATTACCGTCCGACCTTCGTGCTGGGAATCGACGGCGAGACCGGCTTGTGCAAAGGGTCGGCCCGCTCGATCCCGGGCTTCGATCTGTACGAGGCGATGCAATCGTGCGGCGAGCTGTTCGAGCATTATGGCGGGCATCAGGCCGCGGCAGGCATGACGATTCAGGCAGACAAGCTTGCGGAGCTTGAGCGGCGCTTGCAAGAGATTGCCGAGGGCATACTGACAAAGGAGCACTTCGTTCCTTGCGTCGAAGTGGACGCGGAATGCGGCTTGAATGAGATTCCGCTGGAAGTAATCGACCAGCTGGAGCAATTGGCCCCGTTCGGCATGGGCAATCCGAGCCCCCGGATCGTCATCCGCAACGCGCGGGTGCGCGAGATCCGGACGATGGGCAAGGAAGGCCAACATTTGAAGTTGATGTTGAGCCAAGACCGTGCTACATTGGATGCGGTAGCTTTTCACCGGGGGGGCTTGGCCCGAAGGATTACGAGTGACGTGAAGGCGGATGTGCTGGGAGAGTTGTCCGTCAATGAATGGAACGGCCGGCGCAGGCCGCAGTTATTTATGCAGGATATCCGCATCCAGGAGCGGCAGCTGTTCGATTTGCGGGGGATCCCGGATGCTTGGGAGACGGCAGTGCAGCTGGCGCGCATATTGGAGCAGGATGGTGACGGCGCCAACGTGCTCGTTACGACCCGCGAGCAGGCGGGCGTGCATGCCGCGGAATCCTTCGCGTGGCTGTACAGCGACGAGGAGGAAGGACCGGTCGTCGTTCCGGGCGCATGGCGTGAAGACGAGCCGTTCATTGCTGCGATGTCGGAGCGCGTTCGCGAGATGGTGTTGTTCGGGATGCCGCCATCAGAGCAGGAGATGAGGCGGTTAACGCGCCAGCTTCGCCATATGGAACGGCTGCATGTCGTGCTGCCGCGCGAACCGATCGGGGGACGGCTTCATATGCCGACGCGCGATCGAATCAAGCGGGCTTATGCTGAATTGAGACGGGTACATACATGGACCAATGAACCCGAGCCGATGCGGTTGCTGGCCAAGCGCGTCAGCTTGTCCCTGCGGGAATTCATGCTGCTGCTCGATATGTTCCAGGAGCTGCAATTTTTATCTTGCACTCATCATAAACATACAACGACATTCGAAATGGCGGCACAGCCGGCGAAGACCTCGTTGGAAGCTTCCCAACGTTACCAGGACTGGGCAAGCGCAGCAGCCTGGGAGCAGCGCTGGTATGAGCCAGCGACAGAGGCGTTCGCGGCATGGCTGTGGTCCTGCTGGGACGAAGAACGCGATGTTTCATTACTTAGGAGGAGTTCAGATGGATTTTAAATCGTATATTCGGGTCATCCCCGATTTTCCTCAGCCGGGAATCAGCTTCAAAGATATTACGACGCTGCTGAAGGACGGTTCCGCTTACCAGGCGGCGATCGCCGCAATGAAGCAGATGGTCGAGGATAAACAAATTGATTTGATTGCCGGTCCGGAGGCGCGCGGGTTCGTCGTGGGCGCTCCGCTCGCCTTGGCGATCGGGGCCGGATTCGTCCCGATTCGCAAGAGCGGCAAGCTGCCGGGCGAGACGATTGAAGCGGGCTATGCGCTGGAATACGGCAGCGACAAGCTGGCTATGCACAAGGATGCAATCAAGCCTGGCCAGAAGGTGTTGATTGCCGACGACCTGCTGGCAACCGGAGGCACGATCTCCACAGCCGTCAATCTGGTTCGCCAACTGGGCGGAGAAGTGGTCGGGGCGTTGTTCCTCATCGAACTGAGCGATCTGAACGGACGCGCCAAGCTGCCGGATATTGACGTGCGTTCCCTGATGACGTACTAATAGGCTGAATGTCAAAAACCCCCTGAACCGGGCTGACGCCCGTTCCAGGGGGTTTCTTGCATGCATCAGGCTTGCTCGTTGGACAAGCCCAGCTTGTCGATGATGATGAAGAACAGATTGAGCACGAGGCCGAGCACCGTGGCCAGCGCCATTCCCTTCAATTCAACAGCGCCCAGCTTCAAGGTGGCGCCGCTGATGCCAATGACGATGATCAGCGTCGTCAGCAGCAGATTTTTCGGCTTGCCGTAGTCGACCTTGGCATCGACCAGCACCCGCAGGCCGGATGCCGCAATAACCCCGAACAACAGCAAGGATACGCCGCCCATGACGGGAACCGGGATGTTGGCGATAAGGGCCGAGACTTTGCCGAAGAAGGACATGATAATGGCAATGACCGCCGCGCCGCCGATCACATATACGGAATAGACGCGTGTCAGTGCCATGACGCCGATGTTCTCCCCGTACGTCGTGTTCGGCGTGGAGCCGAAGAAGCCAGAGAAAATGGTCGAGACCCCGTTGCCGAGCAGGGAGCGGTGAAGCCCCGGATTTTTCGACAGATCGTTGCCTACAATATTGCTAGTTACCATCAGATGGCCGATATGTTCCACGACGACGACCAGTGCCGCTGGCACGATAATGGCGATGGCCGTCCAGTTGAATTCAGGGAACGTGAATGTCGGCGCTTTGAACAGGGCGGCCTCCCGGACCGGATCCATGCTGACGACGCCCATGAAGTAAGCGACGGCATAACCGGTAATGATACCGATTAGAACAGGAATAATTTTGAAGAACCCACGGAAGAGCACATTGCCGAGCACGGTCACGCCGAGCGTGACGCAGGCCAGCGTAATAGCAGTCGTATCGAGAGCGGCTCCCGGATCGGATGGAATAAATCCCGACATTCCGGCGGCGACCGGAACCAGCTCAAGGCCGATGACCGCGACGATGGCTCCCATGGCGGCCGGCGGGAAGAGCACATCCAGCCAGCGAGTGCCGACCCACTTCACGATAAGCGCGACCGCCACGAAGATAAGCCCGCATACGATGAAGCCGGACAGCGCTTGGGCATAGCTGCCGCCATTGCCGGTGAGAACGACCGTAACCGGAGAAATGAACGCAAAGCTCGATCCGAGAAAGGCTGGGATGAGCCCCCGGCACAGCACAAGATAGAAGATGGTGCCCAATCCGTTCATGAGCAGTACGATGCCCGGATCGACGTGGAACAGGTTCGGCACCAGCACGTTCGATCCGAACATGGCGAACATGTGTTGGATGCTTAGCAGCAGTCCGGGCCCGAAAGCCGGTTTTTCATGCACTTGAATTTCGCGTTGCAAGTCGAATGCACTCCTTTAATATGAAATTGTCATAATCCATTTCTGGATAGTATCCCTTAGACCCAACTATATAATTTACATGCTATCCAGCCTATTTTTCAACAACATTTTTCTGATGAGGCAATAAAATGTCAGAAAAATCGTGTTTTTTCGAATGAAAACCCTGTTTTTCGACAAAAAAAGACAGGCTCGATCGAGGGAGCCTAGGGAGACCATTGACGGGAGACACCGAATAAAGGCATAATTAAAGGATATAAATCTATAGTCTGGCGGATAGGCTCCCCGACTGAAGAAAGGAACCGAAACGACTCCAATGGGCATCGAGCAATTATTAGATAAGGCCTCGGCGTATATGAAAGAATCGGATCTGGATCGGGTGCGCGAAGCGTATCTGTTCGCGGAGCAGGCTCATTCGGGGCAGGTCCGGAAATCCGGTGAACCCTATATACTGCACCCTCTGGCTGTCGCCGACATCGTAGTGGGCATGCAGATGGATCCGACTTCCGTCGTAGCTGCGCTGCTGCACGATGTAGTGGAGGACACGTCCGTCTCTCTGGAGGAAGTGCGCACCAAATTCGGAAACACATGCGCGATGCTGGTCGATGGATTAACGAAGCTCGAGCGGATTCAGTTCCGGTCCAAGGAAGAGCAGCAGAACGAGAATTACCGGAAAATGTTCGTGGCCATGGCCAATGATATCCGCGTTATCGTCATCAAGCTGGCGGACCGGCTTCACAATATGCGAACGCTGAAGTACCAATCGGAAGAGAGTCAACGGCGCATCGCCTACGAGACATTGGAAATTTTCTCTCCCATTGCCCACCGGCTCGGAATCTCGGCCATCAAGTGGGAGATGGAAGACATTGCGCTTCGCTATTTGAATCCGCAGCAGTATTACCGCATTGCCAACCTCATGCACAAGAAGCGCGCCGAGCGGGAGGAGTATATCGCCGGCGTGATCGCGCGCATTCAGGAGAAGCTGGAGGAGATGGGCATCATCGCCGATCTGTCCGGCCGACCGAAGCATATATACAGCGTCTACAAAAAAATGACGGCCAGAAGCAAGCAGTTCAATGAAATCTACGATCTGCTGGCGATTCGCATCATTGTTGACAATATCAAAGACTGCTATGCCACCCTCGGCATTATCCACACGCTCTGGAAGCCGATGCCGGGCCGGTTCAAGGACTATATCGCGATGCCGAAGACGAATATGTACCAGTCGCTCCATACGACCGTTATCGGTCCGACGGGGGAACCGACCGAGGTGCAGATTCGGACCTGGGAGATGCACCGTACGGCCGAGTACGGGATTGCGGCGCACTGGGCTTACAAAGAGGGCGGAGCCAACTCGGGCAGCTTTGAAGAGAAGATGACGTTCCTCCGCGAAATTCTCGATTTGCAGCAGGAGACGAACGACGCGCAGGAATTCGTCGAATCGCTCAAAATGGATTTTTTCTCGGATTTGGTATTTGTATTCACGCCCAAAGGAGAAGTCATCGAGCTTCCGGCCGGCTCAGTGCCGCTTGATTTCGCGTACCGCATCCATACGGAGGTCGGGAACCGGACGATCGGGGCGAAGGTGAACGGCCGTATTGTGCCGCTCGATCATCAGTTGAGGACCGGCGATATCGTCGAGATTTTGACGTCGAAGCATTCTTATGGGCCAAGCGCGGACTGGGTCAAAATTGCGCAGTCGTCGCATGCCCGCTCCAAGATCAAACAGTGGTTCAAAAAAGAGAAGCGGGAAGAGAACGTTCAAAAGGGCCGCGATGGCATCGAACGGGAATTGAAACGGCTCGGACTGGAGCCGTCGGCTTGGATGACAGACGACAAGCTGGTCGAGGTCGCGAAGAAATTCACCTTCAACGATATCGATGACATGATGTCCGCGATCGGCTTCGGCGGCATTACCGCCTCCCAGATCGTGACCCGCTTGACTGAAAAGCTGCGCAAGGAAACGGAAGAGGCCAACCAGATCGAATTGACCCACGAGGTCAAGGAAGTCAAGAAGGAGCCGGAGCGCAAATCCCGGCCCGCCCATGGCGTCAAGGTCGAAGGCATCGACAATCTGCTTGTTCGCTTCGCCCGCTGCTGCAATCCGGTGCCTGGCGACGAGATCGTCGGGTATGTCACCCGCGGACGAGGCGTCTCAATCCACCGGGCCGACTGCCTGAACATCCCGACGACGATCGACGGGGAAGAGGCGGAACGGATTATCGATGTGCAATGGGGCGATTCCTCAGAGGCGAATTACAGTGTCGACATCGAGATTACCGGCATGGATCGGAGAGGCTTCCTCAACGAGGTTCTGCAGGCCGTCTCCGAGAGCAAGACGAATATCGCCGCCGTCTCGGGACGTTCGGATCGCAATCGGCTGGCGATGATTCATATGACGATTCTCATCCGGAATACCGACCATCTCCATTCGGTGGTCGAGAAGATTAAACGTGTGAAGGACGTGTATACGGTGCAGCGGATCATGCAATGAGCTTGCTGCACTTTTTGGCATGTTAAGAGGTACACATATTTTTTGAACACATATTTAAAAAGATTTTTCAACTAAGGCTGTAGGATAGAGATAGTTCAACTGCTGCAGGAAGGGATGATAGGTAAGCATGCGAATCGTGGTTCAGCGGTGCAAGGAAGCCGCAGTAACGGTTGAGGGAGAGACGGTCGGGAGCATCGGGCAAGGCTTGATGCTGCTCGTCGGCGTGACCCATGAGGATACGGAGCAGGACGTAATCTGGGCGGCCGACAAAATTGCCGGGCTGCGCATCTTTGAGGATGAATCGGAGAAAATGAACCTGTCGGTTCAGGATGTAGGCGGGGCGATATTGTCCGTCTCGCAATTCACCCTGTACGGCGACTGCCGCAAAGGACGGCGCCCCAACTTCATGGCTGCCGCGCGGCCGGAACAGGCGGAGCTGCTCTATGACCGCTTCAATGAGCGGCTGCGCGGGCTGGGGCTTGCTGTGGAGACCGGCCGCTTCGGAGCGATGATGGATGTGCAGCTCGTGAATTGGGGGCCGGTCACGCTCATCGTGGACAGCCGGGAGTAATCTCATCCCGGACAAGCTGGCCCTGCAAACCTGGAGAGAGTGCATGGAATAACGGAATAATTGATCGCGGACGCGGCCCATACTAAGGAGGAACCCTGAGCCTGCTGCCCTGCCCGACCGGATGCTTCGCTTGGCAATCGGGACCGGCCGGCAGCTGCGGAAAGGAGCCGTATCGTGCGACAATCTTTGCATCAGCTCGCGATCAAGTACAGCACCTGGGCAGCCGTTCAATCCGTCAAGGAAGCGGCTGCGCTCTTGCGGGAGGAGCAGGCCGAGCAGGACGCTCTTCGCCGCCAAGGAGCCAATGTAAAGCGATAGCCGCGGTCATTCGATGCCCGGTCTTCTTCCATCAGGAAGGGGCCGGGCATTGCTGTCTGTTTCGCTGGCTGGGCCGCTGGGGTATAAAGTCGTACCGAAGGACTTCCGCCAGCATCCGCATCTATATCTTGGCGCACAGGATGAGAAGGGTAACAAAATACGATATCAGGAGACGGCGAGGTGACGGAAGATGAAACGAATTCAAGCATATACGCGGACGGAGGACGAGGCGGAGACGCTGCGCACAATGCTTATCGCGGCAGGCGCCACGAATATCGAGGTCGGGGAACTGGGAGGCCCGCTTGGCAGCAAGCAGATGCTGTTCGCTCCGTTCATAACCGGCAGTGCGAATGGCTCCGCTTATAACGGCGGGATATCGGCCGTAGGCCCGGGCGGAATCGTGTCGATGCGCGACGACGGGCAAGAGGCGCTCATGACCACCCCTGCCACGGAATTGACCGATAATGAAGGAGGGAGGGGCATCGCATCCTCCGAGCGGATGGAGGAGCCGGACGGGCTGCGCTATGTCGTCACCGCCAAGACGGATGATGCGGACTATGATGATGCCGTCCGGCTCATCCGCGAGAACGGCGGATATTTTGACCCGGGAGAAGAGGGCTAACATCTTCCCTTTATTTTGGAAAGTCAATATGTTAGGATAAGGACTGGCGCCCGCATGGATGGGCGCCTTTTTGGGACGAAGAGCCAACTTGGGCCGTGTGAGGGGGGAGCTTGCAGGAAAATGCGCATTACATTAATCGCCAATGAAGAGGCGTTTGAACGTTCGCTTATTCATATTATTCAATTGTTCATCGAGCAGCCGGAGGTCACGTATCACGTAAGCCAGCAGCCGGAGGCGGAACGGGCAGAGGAAGCCGAAGCGGTCATCCGACTCGCGCAGACCGAGCCGGAGGGCGGGCTCGCGCCTGAATCGTTCCCGCTCGCGGCAGCGGGCCACGTTCGCGTCCGGGCTACGCTGGAGCGGAAGGACGGCGCCTCACTGGAAGCCGTTAATGAACGGCCGGTTCCTGTGGAAGCGACCTATGAGCAGTACCGCAAGCAGGTGAAGAATGCATTCTCCCATGCGCTGCTGCAGGTGATGACCGCTTGGACCGGCATCGAGCAGCCGTGGGGCATTCTGACCGGCGTCCGCCCGACGAAGCTGATGCATGAAGCCCGGCGGCGCGGACTGTCGCAGGACGAGGCGAAGAAGATGCTTCGCGAAGAATATTTAATTACGGACGGCAAGATCGCGCTGATGGAACAGATTGTGGATCGCCAGTTGACGGCGCTCCCCGACTTGGATCAGCTTCAGAACCAGTTGAGCATTTATATCGGAATCCCGTTCTGTCCGACCAAGTGTGCGTATTGCACCTTCCCGGCATACGACATCAACGGGCGTCAAGGCTCGGTCGATTCCTTCCTTGGCGGGCTACACTATGAAATGCGCGAGATCGGGCGCTTCCTGAAGGAGCGGAATATTCCGATCACGACGATTTACTATGGCGGTGGCACCCCGACCAGTATCACGGCGGAAGAGATGGATATGCTGTATGAGGAAATGATGACCTCTTTTCCGAATGTCGAGCAGGTGCGGGAGATTACGGTCGAGGCGGGACGCCCGGATACGATCACGCCGGAGAAGCTGGATGTGCTGCGGAAGTGGAATATCGATCGCATCAGCATCAATCCGCAGTCTTACATTCAGGAGACGCTCGATATTATCGGACGCCATCATAGCGTGGAAGAGACTGTAGAGAAATACAAGCTGGCGCGCGGGCTCGGCATGAACAATATCAATATGGATCTCATCATCGGGCTGCCGGGAGAAGGGACGGCGGAGTTCGCCCATACGCTGCGGGAGACGGAAAGGCTCCTGCCGGAATCAGTGACGGTCCATACGCTCTCGTTCAAGCGCGCCTCCGAGATGACTCGCCACCGCGGCGAGGAGAAATTCAAGGTGGCCGAGCGGGAAGAGGTCGAGCGGATGATGACGATGGCGGCGGAATGGACGGGGGCACAAGGCTATGTTCCGTATTATTTGTACCGCCAGAAAAATATCCTCGGCAACCTGGAAAATGTCGGCTATGCAATGCCGGGAACGGAGAGTCTGTACAATATTCTCATTATCGAAGAAATACAATCGATTCTCGGCCTGGGCTGCGGCGCATCCTCCAAATGGGTGCATCCGAAAACCGGCGCGATTACCCGCTTCGCCAACCCGAAGGAACCGAAAGTATACAATGACAATTATGTGGAAGTGACGCGCAAAAAAATAGAAATGATGAAGGAATTGTTCAAAGAGACCTAAAGGAAACGCTTGCTTTTTTGTAATCTGTTTGTAATCTTTGCTTCATGTTCCTTTAATATTTGCGCCCTATACTGAATGCATGACCCCCTTTTTAATATATTCTTTTGCTGGACCTACATCTGATGTAGGTTTTTTTCTTGACTTTAGCGTGCTACATCCTTACAATGTTCTTTATATTCTGACATAGCAAATTGATTCAATGACGGGAACAAGTAACCCGACCCACATGTGCAGAGAGAGGTTCCTTGGCTGGAAGAACCTTGATGATGGACGGACGAAGGACATCCCCGAGAACCGGCGGCGAACTCCATTCAGAATGGATGTGTAGCCGTTCGGCGCTTGGCGTGCGTTACACGTGAATGAAGCGCGGGAAGCGATCCGGAGGCATATGGGCCAGCGAGGGAGAGCGGACAGCGGAATGTGGGTGGCACCACGGGTGATTGGATTCGACAACCAACTCTCGTCCCTTAGCAAATGTTACATTTGCAGGGCGGGAGTTTTTTTATTTTCAGGAAGCAGGCAGGAGGAGGAAGAACATGGCTTACCAGAAGCCGACAGGCACGCAGGATTTGCTGCCGGGCACCGTCGAAATATGGCAGACGGTCGAGCGCAAAGCTCGTGATCTGTGCCGTCGATTCAACTACAAGGAAATCCGAACCCCGATATTTGAACAGACTGAGCTGTTCGAGCGTGGCGTCGGCGAGACGACGGATATCGTGGAAAAAGAAATGTATACGTTCAAGGACAAGGGCGATCGAAGCATGACGCTTCGTCCGGAAAATACGGCAGGCGTCGTCCGCTCCTATGTGGAGAACAAGCTCTACGGCGAACCGGATGTGACGAAGCTGTATTATATCGGGCCGATGTTCCGTTATGAGCGGCCGCAAGCGGGACGCTACCGCCAGTTCCATCAATTCGGCGTAGAGGCGTTCGGGGCTACAGATCCGAGCCTGGATGCGGAGATTATTGCACTAGGATATGAATTCATGAAGGAAGTCGGGCTGACCGGCGTCCGCGTGGAGATCAATTCGGTCGGCAATGTGCCGAGCCGCGCGGCTTACCGGGAGCGTCTGCTTCAATTTTTGGAGCCGATGAAGGAATCGCTGTGCAAGGACTGCCAGTCCCGGATGGAGCGCAATCCGCTGCGCGTGCTCGACTGCAAGGTGGATCAGGACAAATTCGGCAATGCGCCTTCGATTCTGGACAGCCTCGATGAAGAGTGCGCAACGCATTTTGCCAAGGTGAAGCAGTACTTAATGGCGATGGGGGTCGACTATGAAGTGAACCATCGTCTCGTACGCGGACTCGATTATTATACGCATACGGCATTCGAGTACAAGGCGCAGGGCATCGGCGCCATCGATACGGTCGGCGGCGGCGGCCGCTACAACGGCCTGGTGGCGGATATCGGCGGCCCGGATCAGCCCGGCATCGGCTTCGGCATCGGGCTCGAACGAATCGCGCTGCTGCTGGAGAAGCAGGGCGTCGATTGCAATGAGACGTCGCCGCTCGATATTTATCTGGTCGGTCTCGGCGAACAGGCCGAGGCTGAGGTCACGAAGCTGCTGAACGATCTGCGGCGCGAAGGACTGGCCGCCGAGAAGGATTACCAGGGCCGCAAGATGAAGGCGCAGATGAAATCGGCTGATCGCATGCATGCGCGATATGCCGGGATTCTGGGAGATGACGAGCTGTCCCGGGGCGAGATTGCGTTGAAGGAGCTGGCCAGCGGGGAGCAGCGGTTCGTGCCGCTATCCGAATTGGCGCAGCAAGTGAAGCAGGCTTGACACCTGCAGAGGCGCCGCGTGCTGCCAAGAGGCAGACGATGCAAAAACATAGATGAAGAACGAACGATGATGAGGAGAGTGGAGTTCATGATGTATAAGACGCATTCCTGCGGAGATATAACGAAGGCCCGCATCGGAGAGACGGTCACTTTGAACGGCTGGGTACAGCGCCGGCGGGATTTGGGGGGCGTATTGTTCGTCGATCTGCGCGACCGCACCGGTCTGGTGCAGATTGTATTCAACCCGGAGTTTTCTTCCCGTGCCCATGAGATTGCCGATCGCTTGCGCAATGAATTTGTCGTGGCGGTGAGCGGGCAAGTCGTCATGCGCGACGCGGAGACGGTCAATCCGAACATGCCGACGGGGGATGTCGAAGTTCGCGTGACGGACATTGAAATATTGAACGGGGCCAAAAACCCGCCGTTCTTCATTGAAGACGGCATCGAGATCGACGAGTCGCTTCGCCTGCGCTACCGTTACCTGGACCTTCGCCGTCCGGAAATGCAGCGTACGCTGAAGCTGCGCTCCAAAGCGTCGAAATTGATCCGCGATTTCCTGGACGATCAGGAATTCGTCGAGGTGGAGACGCCAATTCTGACGAAGAGCACACCGGAAGGGGCGCGGGATTATCTCGTGCCGAGCCGCGTGCATCCGGGCGAGTTCTTCGCTCTGCCGCAATCCCCGCAGCTGTTCAAGCAGCTGCTGATGGTCTCGGGCCTGGAGCGCTACTACCAGATTGCCCGCTGCTTCCGCGACGAGGATCTGCGCGCCGATCGCCAACCCGAATTCACCCAAGTCGACATCGAGACCTCCTTCCTGTCCGAGGAGCAGCTGCAGGGCATGATGGAGCAACTGATGGTTCGCCTGTTCAAGACGACGATCGGCGTGGACATTCCAACGCCGTTCCAGCGCATTACGTATCAGGAAGCGATGGAGAAGTACGGCTCCGACAAGCCGGATCTGCGCTTCGGCCTGGAACTGGTCGACGTCTGCGACCTCGTGGCCAACAGCGGCGTTAAAGTATTCGGTTCCGTCATCGAGAAGGGCGGCGTGGTCAAAGTGCTGAACGCCAAAGGTTGCGGCACGTGGAGCCGCAAAGATATCGATGATCTCGGACCGTACGCGGCCCGCTACGGGGCGAAGGGCCTGGCGTGGATTCAAGTGAAGGACGGAGAGTTCCGCGGCCCGATCGTCAAGTTCATGACCGAGGAAGAGATCGCCGCCCTGCGCGAGCGGACGGGCGCCGAGGACGGAGACCTGCTGCTGTTCTCCGCAGATACGCGCAAGGTCGTATACGATGTACTCGGCAACCTGCGCCTCTATATCGGCCGCAGACTGAATCTGATCGACGAGAGCGTGTTCAAGTTCGCTTGGGTCGTCGACTTCCCTCTGTTGGACTATGATGAGGATGAGAAGCGCTATGTTGCGGCACATCATCCGTTCACCCGTCCAAAAGATGAAGACCTGCATCTGTTCGATTCGGATCCGGGCCAAATCCGGGCCCAGGCGTATGACCTTGTGCTGAACGGCTACGAAGTCGGCGGCGGATCGCTACGGATCTACAAGCGCGACGTGCAGGAGAAAATGTTCACGGCGCTCGGCTTCTCCCCGGAAGAAGCGCAAGAGAAGTTCGGGTTTTTGCTGAACGCATTCGAATACGGCACGCCGCCGCACGGCGGGATCGCCCTCGGTCTTGATCGTCTTATCATGCTGCTGGCAGGACGCACGAATCTTCGCGAGACGATTGCGTTCCCGAAAACGGCCAGCGCGGTCGATCTGATGATGGATGCGCCGAACGTCGTGGAGCCGGCTCAATTGGAGCAGCTTCATATCAAATCGGCCGTCAAGAAGAAAGACAAGAAAGAAGAGCAATAACCTGTCCGCTGCTCCGAGCAGCTTGAACGAACGCCCCTTGCCGATCTATGCTATATAGCAGGCGGCCAGGGGCGTTGCCATTATACTCGGGCGATAGGCCCGCAGGAGGAATAGCTGATGTTGCATCAATTTTCGCGTACAGAATTAGCCATCGGCCCGGAAGGGCTGGACAAGCTGAAGAACAGCACCGTCGCCGTGCTCGGCATCGGCGGCGTCGGCGGCATCGCTGCGGAAGCGCTCGCGCGCACCGGCATCGGGCGCATCATTATGATCGACAAGGATGTCGTCGACATCACGAATGTGAACCGTCAGATTCACGCCTTGACGACGACAGTCGGACAGAAGAAGGCGGAGCTGATGCAGGAGCGGATTAAGCTCATCAATCCGGAGTGCGACGCCATCGCCTTGAATATGTTCTATACGGAAGAGACGTATGAGGAGCTCTTCGCCTACGATCTCGATTATGTCGTGGACGCTTCGGACACGATCTCTTATAAGATTCACCTCATTAAGGAATGCTTGCGCCGCAACATACCGATTATTTCGAGCATGGGAGCGGCCAATAAAATGGACCCGACGCGCTTCCAGGTGGCGGACATCTCGAAGACGTCAGTCGATCCGATCGCGCGGGTCATCCGGCAGAAGCTGCGCAAGGACGGCATCAAAAAAGGAGTCAAGGTCGTCTTCTCGACCGAGGAGCCGTTGAAGCCGCGCGTTGACGTGACCGAGAAGATCGTTCCGGAGACGGCGCCGGATATCCGCAAGGCGAAGCAGCCGCCGGCCAGCAACTCCTTCGTGCCGCCGGTGGCGGGGCTGATCATGGTCAGCGTCGTCGTCCGCGATCTGCTTACTACGATAGAATCACGGTGATGAACATGGATTTATTCTCCTATCAGGAAGAGCGGGATCCGGGCATGCGTCTGCTTGCCGATCGGATGCGCCCGCGCAATCTTGACGAATATATCGGCCAAGAGCATATCATCGGGCCGGGCCGTCTGTTGCGGCGGGCTATCGAAGGGGATCGCATTTCTTCGATTTTGCTGTACGGCCCGCCGGGCTGCGGCAAGACGACGCTGGCCAATATTATTTCGGAGCGGACGCAGGGAGAGTTCGTCCGTCTCAATGCGGTCGATGCCTCGGTCAAAGACGTGCGCGCGGTCATCGAGCAGGCGGAGAACAACCGCAATCTGTACAATACGAAGACGATTCTGTTCCTGGACGAGGTGCACCGCTTCAACCGGTCGCAGCAGGACGCGCTGCTGCCTGCCGTCGAGAAGGGAACAATCATCTTCGTCGGCGCTACGACGGAAAATCCGTTCCACCACGTCAACGGAGCATTGATGAGCCGCTCGACGCTATTCCAGCTCAAGCCGCTGACGAAAGAGCATTCGCTGATCGCGATGCGGCGGGCGCTGGCCGACGCGGAACAGGGGCTCGGCTTCATGAAGGTGGAGGCGGAGCCGGGAACGCTGGAGCATATCGCCGCGATGGCGAATGGCGACATTCGCCGGGCGCTCAACGCGCTGGAGCTAGCGGTCATGACGACCTCGCCCGAGGCGGACGGAACGGTCCGCATCACGATGGAGGTCGCGGAGGAGTCGGTGCGCAGGCCGCTCGTGCAGGCGGATGAATCGGTGCAATACGATGTGCTGTCCGCCTTCCACAAGAGCATCCGCGGCTCCAGCGATGCGGCGCTGTACTGGTTCCTCTATGCAGTGGAGAAGCTGGGCATGGACCCGATGACCTTCATCCGCCGCCTGACGATCGCGTGCAGCGAGGATATTGGCCTGGCCAATCCGCAGGCGATGGTTCAGGCGGTTAGCGCGCTGGAGGCGTACCACCGCATCGGATGGCCGGAATCGAAATATATTGTCGCCCAGGCGATTCTGTTCGCCGTAGAGAGCCCGAAGTCGAATTCGATTCCGGCAGCCATCGCTCGCGTCATGGCCGCATTCGACGATTATCCGTCGGCCCCTGTGCCGCTCCATCTGCGCGATGCGCATTATAAGGGGGCCGAGAAGCTGGGGCATAAGGGCTACAAATATCCGCATGATTATCCTGGACATTATATCGATCAGCAATATTTGCCGGATTCGATTCGCAACCGGGTCTTCTTCATGGCGAGCGAGCAAGGGACCGAGGCGAAGATGCGCCACAATCAGGAACGGAGACGCCAACCGAAGCCGGATAACGGGGACCAAGGGTAGCGACCGAACGGCTCCCATGGTGGAATACATCTAATCATCATGAAGCGGCGCTCAACAGGCAGCACCGGAGGGAGAGGGAAGCGATGATGGCGAAGCATACAGATAGAACGGGTGCCGCAGCGAGGCGTAGAGCAACGGGAGCCGCCGTCGCGGCAGGGGGCAGCGCAGGAGCCTGTCTCCGCTATAGCATCGGCCTGCTGCTCCCCTTCCATCCGGCGGCAGGCTTCCCATGGGCGACCTTGGCCGTCAATCTGGCCGGCTGTCTCTTTCTCGGATGGTTCTTCACCTGGCTGCCGGAGCGTCCCGGTCTGTCTCCGCTATGGAAGCCGCTGCTCGGAACCGGGCTTACGGGGGCGACCACGACGTTCTCGACCTTCGCGGTCGAAGTGCTGGAGCTGTTCGCAGCCCAGCGATATGCCGCGGCGGCTATCTATCTGACGGCGAGCATCGGCTTCGGACTGGGGCTGGCCTGGCTCGGAATGCGCTGGGCGGCACGGTCCAAGCCGGCACGCGTATGCGAGGAGGGGCGGCGATGAATATGCTGTGGGTAGCGATAGGCGGGGCGCTTGGCGCCTGGAGCCGCTATGAATTGGGCGCTTATATTACGAAGCGGGCAGGCAGCCGCTTCCCGTGGGGGACGCTGCTTGTCAATTGGAGCGGCTGCTTCCTGCTGGGCCTGTTGGCCGGGATGCGACAGGTGCTGCCCGCTCCGCTGTACGTCTTCGCCGCCGTCGGATGGTGCGGCGCCTTTACGACATTTTCGACATTCAGCTTCGAAGCATTGACGCTATGGAAGGATAAGCAGCGCGCCCGCTGCGCGCTGTATCTGTTCCTGACGGCAGCCGTTGGGCTCGCCGCTGCGGCGGGAGGACAATGGCTGGCCGGTCTGCCAGGGTAGCGCAGACCGCAAGATCAAGCGCAGTATCGAACGCAATGAAATGAAAATGGAGGGGTCGACATGTTCCAAGCGAGGCGTTTCTCAATGGGACGGAATAAGATTCAGATGCTTATCGGTGCGGTTATAGTAACGGTATCGGTGCTCGGAGCAGTCGGATGCAGCGCCGGCGAGGCCGGCCATGCCGGGACGGGCAAGCCGGAGGCGGCCGAGCGGCTGATGCCGAATGGGGATCTGCGGCAAACGACCGCGTCCGCGGACCAGCTTCCGCCTTTTATGGACGATAAGAGCGAGGAGATGCAGTTGATATACAAGCTGGCGGCCGCCAGCCATGAGCTGCTGACCTCGATGCCGTGCTATTGCGGCTGCGGAGAATCGGCAGGACATCAGAGCAATCTGAACTGCTTCGTCGCGGAGATCGAAGAAGACGGCGCCATCGTAAGGGACGATCACGGCACCCGCTGCGGCGTATGCCTTAATATCGCGGTAGAGGCTTCCAAGCTGAAGCGCGAAGGGATGAGCGACATCGATATCCGCAACGCCATCGACGAGAAGTATAAAGAAGGATATGCGGAGCCTACGCCTACCCCGATACCATCCGTATAAGCGGGCTGCACCGATTCGCGTGCCGTCATTTTCCTTGAAACGCCATGTTTAAATTAAACCGCTTTGTCATATCCTACAGGCAACAGCTTGCCAACATATGAGGATATGTTCATCCCCGTCCGGAGACGGTATACAAGGGGATGGACCTAAGGACAAAGGAGAGACAATGATGGAATATTTCCTGGGAAAAGATCTGGATCCTGAAGTGCTCGAACATGTATCGCAAACCTTCAAAGCGCTGGGAGATCCGACGCGGATACGGATATTGTCCATGCTTGCCAAGGAAGAATGCGCAGTGAACCAGCTTGCGGAGACGCTGCAGCTGTCCCAGTCGGCGGTATCCCACCAATTGAAGACGCTGCGGGCCTACCGGTTTGTCCGTTACCGGCGGGAAGGACAAAATATTTTATACATTTGCGACGATGACTATATTATCGGATTGTTGAATGAAGCGGTCCGGTATGCTTCCAAATTATAAAAAAGCCCCGTTTCCGAGCAAAACGGGTGATAGGACGCCGTAAGGGCGGAATATACTTAATGTCAACCGGGCGCACGGCAAGGGGATGCCATTTCATCGGTTTTTCGTGCCGTGCCGCCATTTGACGGTGAAGTACTTTCTTATATAATGTTCTTAATGCAATTATTTTTAGATGATGGGGAGGTGTACCTGTCTATTCCGATGACGGGGAGACAGGGAAAGTTTGGGTGATCCGTTACCGATAGGCTTAGGCATTTTTTTGGTTCCATTTCTTGTATTTCTGAACGGTTTTTTTGTCGCTGCTGAATTCGCAATGGTGAAGGTGCGCGGCAGCCGGATTGATACGCTGGTGCAGGAAGGCAATACGAAGGCGCGGTTCGCGCGGCATGCGACCGAGCATCTGGACGCGTATTTATCCGCTTGCCAGTTGGGCATTACACTGGCTTCTCTCGGCCTGGGCTGGATCGGGGAGAAGACGGTGGCGCAGCTGCTCAGAGAGCCGCTGGCGGCCCTTGGCCTCGGCGAGGTCGTATTGCGCAGCGTATCGACCGTAATTGCGTTCATCATCATTACGGTGCTTCATATCGTGCTGGGCGAACTCGCGCCGAAATCTTTGGCCATTCGCAAAGCCGAGGCGATTACGTTGTTGACGGCGGCACCGCTCCGTTACTTTTACAAGATTATGTATCCGTTCATCTGGCTCTTGAACGGAACCGCGAACCTGCTGCTGAAGTTATTCGGTATTCAACCTGCTTCCGAGCATGAGTCAGCTCATACGGAAGAAGAAATACGCATTTTGATGAAAGAAAGCTACAAGAGCGGTCTGATTGACAATACCGAGCTTGCCTTGGTCGATAACATTTTTGACTTCACAGAGACGCATGCGCGCGATATTATGATCCCGCGCACGGATATGGTCTGCCTCTATGCGCAGAATTCATTCGAGGAGAACAAAGAGAAAGCAATCACGGAAATGCATACACGCTATCCGGTGTGCGACGAGGACAAGGACAATATTATCGGCTTTGTCCATATTAAGGATTTGGTGAAGGCGCCGCCGGGGATTGAAGATATACGCGAAGTAATGAGACCGATGATGAGCGTGCCGGAATTGATCTCCATCAGCGCGCTGATGAAGATGATGCAGAAGAACAAGGTGCAGATTGCCTTGCTCATCGATGAGTTCGGCGGAACGGCAGGTCTGGTTACATTGGAAGATATTATGGAGGAGATCGTCGGCGAAATTCAGGATGAATTCGACGAGGAACGGCCGCAGATCGAGAAGCGGGACGAGTCGAATTATTCGATTGACGGCCGCTTGCTGATTGAGGAAGTGAATTCCTATTTCGGCACCGATATCGTATCGGACGATTATGATACCATCGGTGGCTGGATCTACGCCCAGGTGGAAGTGCCGCCGCGGGTAGGCCAGACCATCGCGGTCGAATCTCACTTCGAGTTCATCGTGGAGGAGACCGATCATCTTCGCATCGCGCGGCTGCATGTCCGCAAGCTTGATGCGCCGGCCCGCGACGAAGTCGATTCTTCGGCCTCTACAACCGTATAGAACACACGAATCCCCCCTTGCTGCCAGAGCGAGGGGGGATTTGTTGTATTCCGGGCTTGTGGACGGAGCCCGGATTGCGATTAGTACTTCAGCTTATGGACGGCGTCGATTGTTCCTCCGCCCAAGCAGACCTCGCCTTCATAGAACACGACGGCTTGTCCCGGCGTAACCGCCTTCTGATGCGCGCCGAACGTCACTTCATAGGTCCCGTCGCCGCTTCGCTCGACCGTAACCTCCTGATCCGGCTGCCGGTAACGGAACTTCGCCGTGCAATGCAGCTTGTCCGGCGCCTCGCCTGCGATCCAGCTCACACCGGTCGCCCGAAGCCCGGTAGAATACAGGCTTGGATGATCGCCCTGGACGACATATAAAATATTGCGGGCGACATCCTTCTCCGCCACGAACCAAGGCTCGCCCGTGCCTGAACCGCCGATGCCGAGGCCTTGGCGCTGTCCGAGCGTATAGTACATCAAGCCGTCATGACGGCCTTTGAGTTCCCCGCTGCGGATATCGATCATGTCCCCAGGCTGGGCCGGCAAGTACTGGCTCAAAAACTCCTTGAAATTGCGTTCGCCGATGAAGCAGACGCCGGTGCTGTCCTTTTTCTTCGCGGTCGCGAGTCCGGCTTCTTCCGCAATCCGGCGCACTTCCGGCTTCGGCAGATGGCCGATCGGGAACATGGCGCGCGCGAGCTGATCCTGATTCAAGGCATTCAGGAAATAGGTCTGATCTTTGTTGCGGTCGATGCCCCGAAGGAGCTTGGCTTGACCGTTCTCCCGCACGACGCGGGCATAATGGCCCGTGGCCACGTAATCGGCGCCGAGATCGAGCGCTTTTTGCAGGAATTCCCCGAACTTAATCTCCCGGTTGCACATGACGTCCGGGTTCGGTGTCCGTCCGCGCCGGTACTCCTCCAGGAAGTAGGCGAAGACTTTGTCGTAATATTGGCGCTCGAAGTTGACCGTATAATAAGGGATGCCGATCTGCTCGCAGACCCGGCGCACGTCTTCGGCGTCGTCCTCTGCGGTGCAATGTCCGAATTCGTCGGTATCATCCCAGTTTTTCATAAAAATGCCGATTACATCGTATCCTTGCTGCTTGAGCAGCAAGGCCGTTACGGAGGAATCGACGCCCCCCGACATGCCGACGACGACACGGGTATGGGCATTCGCAGTTGTCATGATATCACCGTCTTTGCTGCGGGCCGGCGGGGCCAGGCGCTGGAGGGCGCTGCCCGGCGGGAACCGCGAGTTATAGTATCACTCTATTGTAACATATCCGGCTGAAATAGATGAGGAAAATAAGGACCGACAAAGTAGACCCCTGTTGTTTTTAGTATGGGCTGCTTTGCTGCGAAACTTTCGTGCCGGTGCCGATCCGCTTCTATAGAAACATCCTTTTTTTAACATTCAATACAGCCTGGCTTCGGTTTTTTTACCGGAATGGCGCGGTTGGTTGAAATTGATGTCATCTTTCCGCATTTGCCGGGGAAGGAATCAAAAGATTACCACATTGAATTGATAAAGATATTGCTACTACAATGAACTTAAAGCAAGGAAGCTTGCCCGCCCCGAAATTTCAAAAAGACAAGCAGTGAGAAGAACAGCATTCAGTGAAAAGGACGGAGATGGCCGATGCTTAGAACGCGTGCGTATTTGCTGCTTCAAAAATTGCAGGAGAGCCAAGATCCATTGACGGTTTCTTTTTTGGCCCGGTCGTTTGAGGTGAACGAGCGAACGATTCGCAACGATCTTCAAGGATTGGATGAATGGTGCAAGGAACAGGGACTGCGCCTTTGCCGCAAACCGAATGTGGGCGTTTGGCTTGAAACAGTTGGAAGCGGATTCATTCGCAAGCCGCCCCTTTCTCCGTCCGCTTTTCGCCAACAAATCGCTTATAGGCCGGACGACCGGCAAAAGTTGATGGCGCTTGAATTGCTGTTTCGCGATGAAGCCGTGCTGGTCAAAGAATTCGAATTCAAGCTGGGGATTAGTAAATCAACTGCTTTGCGCGACCTGGGCGCCTTGGAGCGAACGTGGAGGAATTCGTCCCTTCGGCTTGTAAAGCGGCCGAATTTCGGGGTTTTCGTATCGGGAGAGGAGCGTGCGATTCGGAATGCGATGTTCCAATTACTGACCGATGAGGAACTGATGAAAATTCCGGCCGCACAACAGTACCGCGACGATATTTATCGCTGTCTGGCGGCGGGCGGGCAAGAAGCTGGCGGAACGGGAACGGAACGAGAACGAACCGTTGACGTATTGCTGGGCTTGCGTAAGGACTTGGAGCGGCAGGGCGTGCGGCTGACCGATGAAGCTTTGGCCGCCTATGCGCTGCATATGGCGATCGCAGCGTACCGGATCCCGCTTGGAGGGCGGATCGCCTTCAGTTCTGGCCAGAAGGAGCGGATTCGCCACCAGAATCTTCATCCTTGGCTGGCCCCGTTGCTGGCGAATATACAGCCGCCGCATACTCCGCCCTGGCCGGAGGAAGAAGTGCTCAATATGGCCGTCCATTTGGCGGCGTCCAACGTGCTCGAATTGCTGGAGGAGCAATTGCAGTCGTTTTCGGAAGGGGAAAATTCCTTGCTGGCGGCGGTGCAGAACATGGTCGAAATTGCGGAACGTTTTCTCGGCTTGACCTTCGAAGGGGACCGCGAGCTGTATCGGGGGCTGGCCAACCATCTGGGGCCGATGGTTCAACGTCTTCGTTACGGGATTGGGAAGCTGGCCGTTTCCTCGGCGGCAATGGATGTGAAGCATGCTTATCCGTGGATTTTCTATGCTGCGTGGGCCGGGGTGAAAGCGGTCGAAGAACTTTTTGACATCTCCGTACCCGATCCCGAAGTGGCTCATCTTTCACTTTATATCGGGGCGGCAGTCGAGCGGAAAAAAGGCAGGGCTTCGGTCGACCGCACACAGGCTGTTATCATTTGCGGCACCGGACTGGGCACTTCGCAAATGTTGGAAGTCCGTTTGATGCAGGAGTTTCCCGAGATTCATGTCCGGGCGACCTGCTCCGTGTTTGCCGTTACGGAATGGCTCGACGGGAAAACCGATTTGTTTCTGACGACGGTGCCGTTTCAGTTGGAGGGGGTGGAGGTTATAGAGTGCAGCCCCTTCCTCGACTCCAAAGACGTCTTGGCCCTTCGCGCCTGGCGGGCGGACGGAACCTCGCCCTTCGCCGACGCGAAGGAACGGCTGACGGAGGGAGTGGTCGCAGCGGCGGCCCGCTTGGGAATGCATCATCCGCAATTTGCAAAGGAGGTGAGCCAAACTATCGCATCCTATTTCGCGCACAGCGAGAAAGCGATGACTCATTTTTGGAAAAGGAGCGATCAAGGAAAAATGCTGTCCGATTTATTAACGGAGCAAACCGTTGTATGCCGTTCCGAGTGTATGTCGTGGGAAGATGCGGTGAAGACGGCGGGAGCTCTGATGGAGAGAACCGGAGCCGTTGAAGCGGGATATACGGAAGCGATGATGAACGGGTTGCGCAAACACGGGCCTTATATGGTCGTGGCGCCGGGAGTGGCGCTTTTGCATGCAAGGCCGCAAGACGGAGTCAACGAAGTCGGCATGAGCTTGCAGATTGTTCGCGACGGGGTGGCCTTCGGGCATGCGAGCCGCGATCCGGTCCGGTTGGTTTTCGCTTTTGGAACGACGGACCCGCAATCGCATTTGCAGGCTTTGTCCCATCTGATGTCGCTGTTTAATGACGATCAGCGGTTAGACGCTTTAATGCGGGCGATGTCGGTCGAGGAAGCTCTCAATTTACTCCATGGCTGACGCTCGGTTGCAAAGACTCTTACTTATTTTTCATTAACGCATGATGAAATTAACGTATGGTGAAGGGAGACAGGATGAGTATGTTGGCAGAAGCTTATATCAATCAAATTATGGAAATGATGCAGACAGCGAAGAATACCCAGCTGGAAGCCGTTCGGCAAGGGGCCAAACTGGTGGCGGATGCGGTGGAGCGAGACGGCGTTCTCCACGTTTTCGGATGCGGACACTCGCAAATGTACGCGGAAGAAGTATTTTACCGCGCAGGAGGATTGGTGCCGGTAAACGCCATACTCGAACCGGCATTGTCACTGCGGCCAGAGGCGCCGAAGAGCACCTGGTTCGAACGGATCGAAGGGTACGCCCGGATCGTGCTGGAGCATGAGCGCATTTCTCCGGGGGATGTGATGCTGATCGCTTCCACTTCCGGACGCAACGCCGTACCGTTGGAAATGGCGATCACCGCCAAGGAGCGCGGCATGCATGTGATCGCTTTGACCTCTCTGCAGTTTACCAATGATGTGACATCCCGGCATCCGTCCGGCAAAAAATTGATCGATTTGGCCGATGTCGTGCTCGACAATTGCGGGGTCAGCGGGGACGCGATCATGGAACGGGAGGGATTGCCGGCCAAGTTCGGCCCGACTTCATCGGTTCTAGGCTTCACTTTATTGCAATCGCTGATCGTCCAGACCGTTGAAGAACTGTGCGACCGCGGCGTGCAGCCGCCTATCTGGGTCAGTTCCAATCTGGATAAAGGCGATGCGATCAATGCCGAATATATTCGCCGTTACAAAGACCGTATTAAATGTCTGTAATCCGATAAGTTTAAAGCAAATATTCGCAGGTTTCGTTCCTATAGAAGTAAAAAAATGTAAATCACTTAAAAAGGAGCGTGGAAGACGATGAAAATTATAACCGTATGCGGAATGGGGTTCGGCACCAGCTTAATGGTCAAGATGACGATTGACGATATCCTGAAGGAGCTTGGCAAGCAAGCCGATACCCAGGCGATGGATATGGGATCGATTAAAGGTCTCGATGCCGATTTATTCGTGACCTCCAAGGAGATGGAAAACAGTTTTCCCGAGGTCGGGGCGCCGGTTATTTTTCTCGAAAATATGACAAATAAAGCTGAAATTAGGGAGAAAGTGACGGCTTTCCTGAATCGATAACCAGCAAAGGGGTGCAGTCATGCTTGATTTCCTTATTGAATTAATAACGACGCCTGCAGTGATGCTTGGATTAGTCGCTTTGATCGGCCTTCTGATCCAGCGCAAAAATACTGCAGACGTCACGAAAGGAACCCTGAAGACGATACTTGGCGTGTTGATATTATCGGCAGGGTCAGGCGTTATCGTTCAATATTTGGAACCGTTTGCCACGATATTCACCCAAGGATTTCAATTGACGGGCGTCGTTCCGTTCGACGAAGCCGTCATCGGAGCGCTGTCCGAAAAGGTGCCTGAAATCGCCCGCAACGGTTCGCTGATTTTGGCATTTGGCTTTGTTATCAATATTATACTTGCTCGCTTTTCGCCTTTCAAATATATCTTTCTCACTGGACATATGCTGTGGATTATGTCGGGCGCGTTGGCCTGGGCCTTCTACGATCTGGGTTATGCGACGATGCAAGCAGTGGTATGGGGCTCGATGGTACAGGGCTTGGTATGTGTGCTCTTTCCGGCGTTGGCCCAACCGATTATGCGCAAATTAACCGGCTCCGGCGATATCGGTTACGGACATTTTACGACGGCCGGTGTCGTATTGTCCGCAGGCATTGGCAAGCTCGTCGGCAACCCGCAGAAAAGCTCGGAAGATATGAAGATACCGAAAAGTCTGGAATTTTTCAAGGATACGGCGGTTTCGATTTCCGCTGTCATGCTTCTTATCTACCTGGTATCCGTGTTCGTAGCGGGTCCCGAATTTGTAAAGACGGTTAGCAACGGCCAAAACTGGATTGTGTTTGCGATGGTGCAAGGTTTGGGCTTTACCGCAGGCGTGCTCATTTTGCTGCAAGGGGTACGGATGTTCTTGGGCGAGATCGTGCCCGCGTTCCGCGGCGTTGCGCAGAAGCTCGTTCCCGGAGCGACACCGGCTTTGGACTGTCCGGTCGTATTCGCCTTTGCGCCAAATGCGCTCATCATCGGCTTTTTGAGCAGTATCGCCGGCATGGTGCTCGGGATGCTCGTCTCCCGTTCGTTCGGTACGATTGTGCCGCTGCCATCCATTATCGGCGGATTTTTTACGGGAGGAGTTGCCGGTATTTTCGGCAATACGCTGGGAGGAAGACGGGGGGCGATCTTTTCCGGATTTATATATGGACTTATTTTAACCGTTCCGGTGGCCTTGTTTTTTCCGATGTATGGTTTGGAAACGTATGGTGTGACGGGGATTGCTCTCCTCTTGTCCGACGCGCTAATCGTGTTGTCGGGGGTGAAGCTGCTTCATTCGCTTCATTTGCTGCCGTTTGTCGTGCCGGCTTTGATCGTTCTGTTGGTGGCGTGGGGCTGGATTCGCAGCAGCCGGAACAAGAGCGGGAATATTACCCCTTGACGGGACTATAAATTATAGTTAAGCAGTAGATCATGAGAAATAAAGGTGGGGAGAAAACATGGTGGAGAAACGAACTACGATCCGCAACGTCAACGGCTTGCACATGCGGCCGGCAACGGAACTCGTCGATTGCGCCTCCGCTTTTGCCAGCAAGATTACACTAGTTAAAAAAGACCTTTCGGTCGATGCGAAAAGTATGGTCGGCGTAATGTCGCTGGCGATCGCGTGCGGTGAGGAAATCGTGCTTGCGGCAGAGGGCCCGGATGAGGAGGAGGCGCTAGTCGCTTTGGAAAGGGTCCTTGAGGAAATGAGGGAGGACGAATGAATACGATTCGGGGTATCGCAGCGGCAGAAGGTATCGCCATTGGCACGGCCTGGGTTCTTCCACATATTGATGCAGAGGATGGGCAGGGGGAAGGCGCGGAAGCGGCAGCGGAACCGGAACGGCAAAAGTTGAAATTGCAGCAAACGCTGGAACGGGTCCGACAAGACCTGGAAAAGGTTTATGAACAGGCTCAAGCGAAACATGGCGATGGAACGGCAAAAATCGTTAAAGGCCAAATCCTGATGACGAAGGATCGCTCCTGGATCGAAGGCATGGCGCGCCTGATCGAAGAAGAGCGCGTTTCTGCGGAATTTGCGGTGAAGACGAAAGTGGACGAATTGATTCGTATGTTCGAAAGCATGGACAATGCGTATATGCGGGAGAGGGCCAGCGATGTGCGGGATCTCGGCAATCGGCTGCTGATGCGGTTTAAGGGTGCCGCCTACGGGGGCGGGGAACCGTTCGGCGGGCCCGTCGTATGGGTAGCTAACGATTTGCCGCCTTCGCTCACCGTCGCATTAGATCCGGACACGGTTCAGGCCTGGATCACGGAGACGGGCGGACGAACGTCCCACTCATCCATCCTCGCCCGCTCGTTGGGCATTCCGGCGGTCGTCGGCGCCGGCGATTTGCGGGAACGGATTCGAACGGGACAGACGCTTATTGTGGACGGCGGCAGCGGTGTCGTCCTGGTTGATCCGTCCCCGGCGCTGCTGCGCGAGTATGAAGAGAAACGGCGCAAGCTGGCGGAGAGCCGCAGCCGATTGGCCCGTTGGAAGGACGAGCCGACGGCCACGGCGGACGGAAAGCGAATCGCGCTGCAGGCCAATATTGGACATGCGGACGAAGCATCGGAAGCGTCGCGTCAAGGGGCCGAAGGGATTGGCCTGTTCCGCTCCGAGTTTCTATTCATGCATCGCGACGATTTCCCAGCGGAGGACGAACAACTGGCCGCTTATCGAAAAAGTGTGGAGTCGATGGACGGAAAGCCGGTGACGATCCGTACTCTCGATATTGGCGGCGATAAGGAACTGCCTTATCTGCAAGTTCCCAAGGAGCTGAATCCGTTTCTGGGCTACCGTGCCATTCGACTTTGCCTGGATCGGCCCCGCTTGTTCCTTACGCAACTGCGCGCTATTTTACGCGCCAGCCATTACGGACAGGTGCGGCTCATGCTGCCGATGATCTGCGCGGCCGAAGAAATTCGGGAGGCGCACCGCTTGTTGCAACAAGCGAGAGAGGAGCTGGAGCGAGAAGGTATTGCCTATGATCCGTATATGAAGGTCGGCATCATGGTGGAAACGCCGGCTGCCGCCTTGCTGATGGATCAATTCGGAGGGATGGTCGACTTTGTCAGTATCGGGACGAACGATCTGGTTCAATATACAATGGCTTGCGACCGGATGAACGAAGCGGTGGCTCGTCTATATCAACCTTATCATCCGGCGGTTCTCCGGCAAATTCGCTATATTGCGGAGCAGGCGCACCGTCACGGCATAACTGTATCCCTATGCGGCGAATGGGGCAGCGAAGCGTCCGCCCTGCCACTTCTGATCGGTTTGGGATTGGATGCGATAAGCATGTCGGCGTCATCCATCCTGGGCATCCGAGAGAGGGCGGCCTCGCTGGACAGCGAGTACTGCGCCCAATTGGCCGCAGCGGCTTTGCAGTGCGCCAGTCAGGAGGAAGTTCTGTCGTTACTCAATCCATCGAAAATCCAATCATAGATGTGTAAAATGCGAGAAGTATGCGGCGAAACGCACCCCCTCCCGAACGAGTTTTGGGAGGGGGGCGTATTATTAGGTCAATCAGAGATTTCTGGTGGGCCTATTTTTTGGTCGTATTACGATGGCGAGCGTCGGGAGAACGTAGGGGGGATAGAGGGAAGGACGACGAGCGAGACCGTGATCGGGCTGCAACTGCTAATGATCAACCTCGAGAAGAGACTTGGGGTTCTCTTTTTGCCGATTCCGATCCCCCGAATTCGTTCCTGCACTTCATATCTGAACAGAAGGTGGTCACTTGATGTCAAGAATGATCAAGTCGATTCCTTATTCCTCCCTTTTTCAGGAAGAATAGAGAAATGAACCGAGGTCATCATTTCATCAATCGTATGAACAGCAGCAAAATCGAGTAAGATTCGAAACATGAAGACATACTGCTTCCGGGTCATATCTCATTTCTCGCTCCACCTTCGTACAGCTGCGTTAACATCACATGGCCTTGTTGATTACCGACATTATTCCCCCATGATCGTAAAGTTGTTAATGGCTCCAT